>NZ_JAUCEU010000007.1:552500-1752500 GCF_030348765.1 Neobacillus sp. CF12
GCTACCTTGTTACGACTTCACCCCAATCATCTGTCCCACCTTAGGCGGCTGGCTCCTTACGGTTACCCCACCGACTTCGGGTGTTACAAACTCTCGTGGTGTGACGGGCGGTGTGTACAAGGCCCGGGAACGTATTCACCGCGGCATGCTGATCCGCGATTACTAGCGATTCCGGCTTCATGTAGGCGAGTTGCAGCCTACAATCCGAACTGAGAATGGTTTTATGGGATTGGCTAAACCTCGCGGTCTTGCAGCCCTTTGTACCATCCATTGTAGCACGTGTGTAGCCCAGGTCATAAGGGGCATGATGATTTGACGTCATCCCCACCTTCCTCCGGTTTGTCACCGGCAGTCTCCTTAGAGTGCCCAACTAAATGCTGGCAACTAAGAACAAGGGTTGCGCTCGTTGCGGGACTTAACCCAACATCTCACGACACGAGCTGACGACAACCATGCACCACCTGTCACTCTGTTCCCCGAAGGGAAACGTCCTATCTCTAGGAGTGTCAGAGGATGTCAAGACCTGGTAAGGTTCTTCGCGTTGCTTCGAATTAAACCACATGCTCCACCGCTTGTGCGGGCCCCCGTCAATTCCTTTGAGTTTCAGCCTTGCGGCCGTACTCCCCAGGCGGAGTGCTTAATGCGTTAGCTGCAGCACTAAAGGGCGGAAACCCTCTAACACTTAGCACTCATCGTTTACGGCGTGGACTACCAGGGTATCTAATCCTGTTTGCTCCCCACGCTTTCGCGCCTCAGCGTCAGTTACAGACCAGAAAGCCGCCTTCGCCACTGGTGTTCCTCCACATCTCTACGCATTTCACCGCTACACGTGGAATTCCGCTTTCCTCTTCTGTACTCAAGTCCCCCAGTTTCCAATGACCCTCCACGGTTGAGCCGTGGGCTTTCACATCAGACTTAAAGGACCGCCTGCGCGCGCTTTACGCCCAATAATTCCGGACAACGCTTGCCACCTACGTATTACCGCGGCTGCTGGCACGTAGTTAGCCGTGGCTTTCTGGTTAGGTACCGTCAAGGTACCGGCAGTTACTCCGATACTTGTTCTTCCCTAACAACAGAGCTTTACGACCCGAAGGCCTTCATCGCTCACGCGGCGTTGCTCCGTCAGACTTTCGTCCATTGCGGAAGATTCCCTACTGCTGCCTCCCGTAGGAGTCTGGGCCGTGTCTCAGTCCCAGTGTGGCCGATCACCCTCTCAGGTCGGCTACGCATCGTCGCCTTGGTGAGCCATTACCTCACCAACTAGCTAATGCGCCGCGGGCCCATCTGTAAGTGTCAGCGTAAACCGACTTTCAGCTTTTCCTCATGAGAGGAAAAGGATTATCCGGTATTAGCTCCGGTTTCCCGAAGTTATCCCAGTCTTACAGGCAGGTTGCCCACGTGTTACTCACCCGTCCGCCGCTAACCTTTAGGAGCAAGCTCCTAAAGATTCGCTCGACTTGCATGTATTAGGCACGCCGCCAGCGTTCGTCCTGAGCCAGGATCAAACTCTCCAAGAAAGTTGATATAGCTCATTTGTTACGTTGGCTTAGCTTTTATAAAAAGCTAAAAAATTGTTTGTTGACGTTCTTGTTTGTTTAGTTTTCAAAGAACAAAATTGCTATTTTTGAAAAGTGACAAAAAATATAATATCATATTACCAAAGTTTTTATCAACATATTTTTTGCTATTAAGTACGTTCCTCTGAAGGGAACTTTTATATAATAACACCCTCACATCCTCCAGTTCAATAGAAATAATATCCAATTTTTCATTTAACAGAACGAATAAAGAGGTTGTTGCATCAGCAACAACCTCTCCTGTTTCTTTATTCTCCTTGCCCGCCGTTAGGGGTAACTCTTCGAACATGATCATCTTCAAAGTTGTTTTTGCGTGCTTTCTCTACTTTATCATTAAGTAATTGCTTTTGGTCAACATCTGATGATGGGGTAAACTTTTTCTTAGTCATGTAAATCCTCCTAATAAAATAAGTTTTTTCCCCTCTTATTTTGCATTCTTTAATTTAAATTAATCATAAATATTATCTGCAGCTAAAGATAAAGACCTAACGCTGCCATTAAAGTACTAACGACTACTGAAGCTAAAACGTATATACCTGCTAATATTTTTTTGTTAGAGTGCAATAAGGTTATCGTTTCATAACCGAACGTTGAGAAAGTGGTGTATGCGCCACAAAAACCAACTCCAACCAAAAACCATAACCATTCGCTAATGTCATTTGCCAAATGAAGTTGGGCTAGCAGCCCTAAGAAAAAGGAACCAGAAATATTAATTACCCAAGTCCCCAATGGAAATCGATCAAAGTTTTTTCTTCTATTAATAAGACTTCCCAAAAGATATCTAGCAGCTGCCCCTAAAGAACCACCTATACCTACTAACCAAATCAATGTGCTTCCCCTTTTTCTCTACTAATTAATGCTATTTTAAAACCTAAGTGTGCCAGCAGAATTCCTAAAATCATACTAATTAAAACGTATAGGGCACCAAAAACTATATGGCCGTTTTGAAATAAAAGAATTGTCTCTATAGAAAAGGTAGAAAAAGTAGTGAATGACCCAATAAACCCCGTTCCAAAAAATAAGGTGAATTGAGGACTTATATTTTTTCTTATAGAGATAAAAGTAAGGAACCAACCAAGTAAAAAACACCCTAAGAGATTTATTAATAGTGTTACAAGAGGAAACTCATCCTCGATATTTATGCTCTCCCCAATACTATACCTAGTTATGGCTCCAATAAACCCACCAAACATAACGGAAAATAATTTCATTCCAATTAGCCCTCTTCCACATTAAGATAACATCCTAACGCCTTTTTTACTGCCCAAGCTTGATGTTGGTGGTATAGGATTTCCTCAACATGTTTCACCGGTACCCATCTTATCATGTGATCATCTTCAATTGGCTCAGAAACTTTAGTTAACAAATGTACTAAATAAAAGTTCCCGTCATTGGCTACATAATCATCATTAGAAGTAATAAAATATTGTTTGGCTCTACCTACAAAACCTGTAATTTCTATTTCATATCCAGTCTCTTCTAATAATTCTCTCCTAAGACATGTGTGATGATTTTCTATTCCTTCAATGCCTCCCCCAGGTAACCAGTAATACCCATCAGGAGTTTGCACAGTTAAGAGCTCTTCTTTTGTATTGTTAAAAATAATGCCGTAAACTGCTTGCCTCGGCCGATATTCATAACCTTTTATTTTCTCTCCAAAGAACTTATTCATATTTCTCCCGCCTGTAGCTATATAAGATTGAGTCGTTCTATCCATTTATATCCCACCATAACTTTATACATAATGTAATACCGAATTATACCATATTTTTTTTTTAGCTTTATTCTTGTTTACTTTTGGACGAATAGTGCAGGAATCTCTATAACCAAATGCATATCCTGATAATGTAAATTTCAATTTAAAGGTGCGAATATTGAAAACGATTCAAATCAAATTCGATTATTCACACCATTAATTTGATTAAAACAAAAATAATGAAGGAGAGTTAATGAATGCCAGATAAAGGAAAGAATAAAAAGAAGCACCGTGAGGATGAATCTTCAGACATCCATGTTGAGGACAAGCATTACGAAAAAAAGAAGCACCGTAAGGATAAAACTACAGACATCCGTAATAAGGACAAGTCGGTTAAAAAAAAGAAGGACCGGAAAGATAAATCTTCAGACATCCATGTTGAGGATACGAAGATTAAAAAACAGAAAATCGATTATAACCAACAAGTTGATTTTGTATATTATGATCCATCTATTATTCAAGCGGTAGACGTATTTCAGGTTCCGGAACAACATTCCCACGTTTCACATCAAAATGATGATGTCCTAGCAGTAGATCATGTTGTCGAAGCTATAGAAAAGGATGTACAAGTAGCAGAACAAGAAGTCGAAGCTATAGAACAGGATGTACAAGTAGCAGAACAGGAAGTCGAAGCTATAGAACAGGATGTACAAGAAGCAGAACAAGAAGTCGTAGCTATAGATCGGGATGTACAAGAAGCAGAACAAGAGGTCGTAGCTATAGATCGAGATGGAATGAACGAGTAATAGTTAGTAAATTACACATTGAACTTAAAAAATCCACCTAAAATGTGGATTTTTTCTTAGAGATTAATCAAGATCGATTGAATTTAAAAAATTTCCTACTACTCGTAAAAACTCTTCCTTCTCTTCAAAATAAGCCATATGAGCACTGTTTTCGTATACATGAAATTTTCCATTTGGTACTAGATTGCTAAAGTACTCCGTTGATTCGGGTGTCGCCTCATCATACCGTCCACAAGTAAACAAAGTTGGACACGTTATTTCATTCAATTGTGCTGTACAATCAAAAGATTTTAAGTTTCCTTTTACACTGAATTCAGATGGACCCCACATAATATTGTATATTTCAGGATTCCGATATCCTGATCCTTTTTTTACCCATTCAGGATCTGGCTCTTCCTGTATTCGACACACAAACACTTTGTTAAATTCTTGAATTGCTGCTTTAAATTCCTCCGAGTCTGTTGTTCCGTTTTCTTCACACCGTTTAATTGTTTCCTGAATTTCTATAGGAAGCTTTTTAAGATTATCCAATTGGTCCTGTTCCCACCTTGGTGCACTCAAACATGGACTTGAAAAAATAACACTTTTCACACCGCTCGGCTTAGTTAAACAGTATGCTGCTGAAAGGGTTGTGCCCCAAGAATGACCTAATAGATGAACTTCGTCTAAATTAAGACCTTCTCTTACTTGAGCCAACTCTTCAACAAAGCGATCAAGTTGCCATAGTGAGGTGTCAGTTGGACGATCTGAACGGCCGCACCCTAATTGGTCGTACAATATAACAGGTCTATCTTCTTGGAGTGCCTGTAAGCCCTCTAATGAGTAACTCGAAGATCCAGGACCTCCATGTAATATGATAACAGGAGTACCTGTAGCATTTTTATTAAATAGTTGATACCAAACTCTTCCGCCAGTAACATTTATGTATCCCTCTTCTCGCATAAAAACCTCCCCTTAGAGACAAAAGTGTATATTATAACCTTATTAATAGTAACTTATTTTTAATAATTAGAAAACTTTTTAATATAATGGTGTATATTTCCATTATACTATAATTGACAGAATACTAGAGCCCACTTGAAATAAGTGCTAAAGGGAGAGATTGGATTGAAGATTCAGAACGATAAAGACAATTGGAATGCAACTTTTTATGACGAAAACCATTCATTTGTTTCTAATTATGGAAATAATCTAATTGACTTATTAGAGATAAGAAAAGGTGAGAAAATACTAGATCTTGGATGTGGAACAGGAGATTTGGCGAATAGATTGTGTGTTATGAGTGGTAATGTTATCGGCGTAGACAAATCCCAAAATATGATCTCCCAAGCCTCAATGAAATACCCGGAAATAAAATTTGTAGTACGAGATGTGACAAACCTAGGATACACGAATGAATTTGACGTAGTTTTCTCTAATGCAACTCTACATTGGGTAAAACAACCCAAACAAGCATTAAACTGTATTTACCAAAGCTTAAGACCAAGTGGAAGGTTTGTTGCTGAATTTGGTGGTAGAGGTAACGTTCAAACCATAACAAATGAAATAATTAACCAAATAAATCAAACTGGAATTGAATTTAATAAGGAACAATTCCCTTGGTATTACCCAAGTATTGGTGAATATTCATCATTGATGGAAGAAGTAGGATTCAGGGTCACCTTTGCAGAGCACTTTGATAGACCTACTCCTTTAGATGGAGAAAATGGATTAAGAAATTGGATTGAGATGTTTGGCAGCCAATTTTTTAATGATATTGATGAAAGAAGAAAAGATAAAATAATAATGAAGATAGAGGAAGAATTAAAAGATACATTATATAAAGATGGAAGATGGGTTGCTGATTACAAACGAATTCGTGTGATTGGGTTAAAGAATGAATAATGCTATATAACAAAAAATGACTATCAACTTTACACTCTCTGATAGTCATTTTTATATTTTATGAACATAATTGTTCAGACTTTTACTTTGTTGCCACCTTAGCTTTTAAAAAATGGACAAGGAATGTTCCAAAGAAGATTCCAATTAACAGGCTGAAAAAGATAACTTCGTGCAGTTGGAATCCAAAAGCTGCGGCTATCATTCTCAATCCAATCATACCGATTAAGACAAATGCTGTAGTTTCAAATTCAGGTATTCTTTCAATCAGGGCTAAGAATAATTGTGCAACACCACGCATCATTAATATCCCTAGGATTCCGCCTAGAAATAGTACCCAAACTTGATTAGATACACCAAATGCGGCTATAACACTATCGATACTAAAAGCAATATCCATAAGTTCTACAGTTAAGACAGTGCTCCAAAAACCCACTTTCTTTGTTTGAAGCTCTTCCTCTCCATCTCTTTTATTAATAAAGTTCTGAAGTACAAGCCAAAGAAGATAGTGACCGCCAACGATTTTGACCCAGCCAATATTTACTAACGAAACACCTATTCCAATTGCGATTACACGAAAAAGATAAGCACCAATAATTCCGTAAAATAGTGCCTTCTTACGCTGTTCTTCTGGCAAATGTTTTACCAGTACAGCAAGAACTAACGCATTATCAGCAGATAATAATCCTTCTAGAATCACCAAAGTGCCAATGACTCCCCAACTTGCTGGATCTGTTAATACTTTTCCCAAGGCGTCTAATGATAAAAATGAACCATAATTCGCAATGATTTCTTGTAAGAACTCCATCCTCTTATGCTTATCTCCTTTTCATTATTTTTACAAAGTAAAACTGCTTGTCTTCTTATTGTATATGTATGTTTATCAAATAATTATATGAGCAATACATACATGAAAGAGGTGTTTTGTGGACGAAACCCATGATTCTACTTCTTTTTATCTATCCTATCAACAAACTAGCAGTTGCTATCATATTGGTAGCGAACTGCTAGTTTGTTTTTCAAAGCATGTAATGAGACTTTTTAAAATGAAATGGTTTAAAATATTGGTATGTTGAACGAAGGAGGAATGAGTATGCGGAAGGTTGTTATATACACCCAGGAAAGCTGCGGTCCATGTACTGCTGAAAAACTTTGGTTAAAAGATAATGGAATTGAATTTGAGGAAAAAAATATAAGAGAAAACCCAAAATATCTCGATGAAATTGTTGAGTTAGGTGCATCTGCTACACCAGCTACTGTGATAAGTGATGGGAATAGTACTGAAGTTGTTTTGGGTTTTGACCAGGAAAAATTAGGGGAAATTCTAGGAATTTAAGTAACATATTTAACGGTCACTTCAGAATTACTACTGGAGTGACTGTTTTTGCTATGCTTTTTGTTATTCGGTCATTCCAGATCTGTTGGAGTGACCGAAACCCTTTCATTTTTCAAGTTTGGGTCACTCCAGACATGTTGGTGTGACCGAATCTCATTTACCTCTCAAGTATGGGTCACTCCACTCCATTCCATGTCCCTCTTCTCTAACCTTAAAAATTACGTCAAATTCTTTGTATAATAATCTCACATACAATTGTTGCATTAGACAAGGCCAAATGAGTAAATGTATCATATTTCGTTGTTATCATTCATACATAAAAGAGTGTGAATTAATTAACAAGAATAATAAGGAGGGTTTCCTCAATGGTCTTAAAAACAATACAGCTTAAAAGAAAGGCTGGTTTAGACAGCCGTGCCATCAACCAGTTGGTTCAGGTAACATCGCAATTTGAGTCAGATGTTTATCTCACCTACAATGGGCATAGAGTTAACTGCAAATCAATTATGGGCGTTCTGTCTTTGGCCATCCCTAATAATGCTGAACTTCTGTTAGAAGCATCAGGTTCCGACGATCATGAAGCACTTAAACAATTAATAGATACAATCGACACATTAAAATAAGATTAACTAAAATAGTAAGGGCGACCTTTGTGTCACTCTTACTTTTTGTTTTTCTTTTCTTCATTCCCCTCCGGTTATGGATTCTTTTTGTTATGATAAGAATAAATACAATTTCTCCAGGAGGTATCTTATGTTTTTATCCTGTCCTATTTTGGCTGCATTTTTAGGAATGTTCATTGCCCAATTCGTAAAAATACCGATACACTTTTTAGCCTCAAAGGAATTAAGGTGGAATCTTATGTTCAGCACTGGCGGAATGCCAAGTTCCCATACTGCCATGATTATTTCATTAACTACGGTTATTGGATTAATGTCTGGATGGCAATCGAATGAGTTTGCTATCTGCGTTGTCGTGTCCGCAATCGTCATGCATGATGCGATGGGAGTTCGGAGACATGCAGGCTATCATGCGGAAATACTGAACACCTTATTAGCCGACTTTAACAGTCTGATTGAAACGCTAAAAGACCCCAATTTAAAGAAACCGGAGTCTAGAGAAAAGTTAAAAGAATTATTAGGACATCAACCAACAGAAGTCTTTTTTGGGGCTATAACAGGAATCATTGTTGGCTTAATGACATATTATTTATACCCATTTTAGTTGTTAGGTACTTTTTACTTTCCACTCTCGTTTTAAGTCATTAGCATTCCAATAAGCCAATCCTGTTGCGGCGAGAAGTAGAATTCCTGTTACGACAAACACCGTCTGAACAGGAAAAATACCACCAAGGAGCCCACCGATAATTGGGCCAATCATCCCCCCAATTTGATTGGAGGTTTGGTGTAATCCAAATGCACGGCCGCGGAAATCTTTTGGTGTGGCCTTTACAACTAGCCCATTTAAAGCAGGGAATACGGCACAGAAAAAGATACCAAAAATGAACCGAGTGACGGAGAAGCCCCAAATATTACTGAAGATAATTTGGGCGATGGTTCCGATTCCTCCACCCATTAGCCCGATGAACAATACCTTTTGGAAACCAACTTTATCAGCCCATCTTCCCCACATCGGAGCGAAGATGACACTAGCAATACCAGGAAGGGAGAAAACAATCCCTGCTAGTAACGATGCATGCTGCGATGTGCCACCTAAATCTACTATATATAAAGGAAGAACAGGTTCAATGGTCATGATAGAACCTGATGTGATGGCTGTTAAAGCGAGTACGAGCATTAAGGAACGATTTGACGCTGCTACTTTAAAATCATTCATGACCGAACCCTTTTCTTTGCTAGGAGTAAAGTTTTCCTCCGTCACCCAAAAGATAACAAGGAGTGTAGAAATGAGCGCAAACATTCCTGCACTGCCAAACGCAACTCGATTCCCCACTAACGAAGCAATTCCTCCTCCTAATAGCGGTCCGACAATTCCACCAGAAGCAGAAGCAGAGGAAATCATCGATAATGCGTATCCTACTTTATTGCTAGGTGTATTGGTACCCACTAAGGCAATTGCACCTGGAATGAAGCCACTTAACAACCCCTGCATAATGCGCAATCCTAACAGCTGATACGGATTTGTAACAAAGGCAGTTAACGTATAGACGACGAAAAGAGCTAATCCTGCTCGGATTAACAACGGCTTTCTACCAAATTTATCAGCCACTCTCCCCCAGAACGGTGAAGCGATTGCTCCGGCAAAAAAAGCAGCGCTAAATAAAAGACCTGACCAAACTTCCGTGTGTTCATGCACACCAATTTGAAGCAGGAATATAGGCAAGAACGGGATAACCATGGAAAAACTTGCTGAAGTAAAAAATACTCCAATCCATAGCACCCATAAATTACGCTTCCAAATCAGCATGCAAATCCATCTCCAATATTTTTATAAATTTAATATGCTAATCGTATCACAATGACAATTTATTTTCATTTCCGAAATATTAGATTATAGAAATAGTTTTCAAAAACACATCCTCCCTCTTAGTACTTATACAAAATATTCCTCTATACCGTAAAATTGGGTTGAATATTACAGTTTAATAGGCATAATGTCATATTGTCCCCTTTGCTGTAATGTTGTTCATCAAACTATAAAGAAATGTAACCTTAACGTTCTGTATAACGTGTACTAGCCCATGTTAGTGTTATATCAGACAAAACAACAGGAGGTAGCACACACATGAAAAACAAATATTTTAAAAAAATTACTGTAGCTTGTGTTGCTACATTTGCATTTATCGGATTACACAATACAACCGTTGAAGCGATTACGGAATATCAAATTGTAAATGTAGACAGCCTGGCCGAAATTGGACAAGCATATGGTCCGATCATGTATGAAATGAAAGAAAAAGATAAACAATATGATGAAGAAAAGGAATACATTCCTTATAAACCGGATCTCTTTGAAAAACAATCTCAAGATACTGAAGTAGAAGCAATAGCAATTACAGAACCACAATCATCAGAAACTGAAATGGCTGCTCCAGAATCAGAACCACCTGCAGTTACGATTTCAAATGAAGAGAAAGACTTATTCGCGAGGTTAGTAGAGGCTGAAGCTAAGGGTGAAAGCTATGAAGGTAAAGTAGCCGTTGCAACGGTCGTATTAAACCGAGTGGATTCACCTGAATTTCCTAATACCGTAACAGAAGTTATTCATGAAGTTGTTGGTGACGCTTATGCCTTTTCACCTGTGCAAAATGGTGAAATTAACGAGCCCGCTTCAGATGAAGCCATTCAAGCAGTAGAGGAAGCTTTAACTCGACAAGATACTTTAAATGATAGTGTATATTTTTATAATCCAGAAATCGCAACAGATACATGGATTACAACACGTGAAGTGGTAAAGACTGTTGGAAATCATGTATTTGCAAAATAAATGAAAGAGCCGTAGCAACGGCTCTTTTTTTCGCATTATTTGTCTTTTTCGTATGCGATTACGACAACTTCTTTATTCGCTTGTTCACTTAATTTCTCTTCAAGTGATTTGATTTCACTAACTAAATTTGACGACAAATCTGCTGCGACATAGTCCTTTAATTGGTCCATAAACATCTCTCCTTTTAATTTTAGTATTTAACATTACGGAGAAAGTATTACGCTTAAATAATTTACATATGTCACCTTAGATCTCACTTTATTTTTGACCCCTTATTTAATTTTCCACATATCCTTCATTAAATTTACTGCATGGCTCATATACTATGATAAAAAGAAATGAGTGGTGAATATGAGAGATCTAACCTTTAAAGCTTTTGCGATTACAAATGAGATAGATTTAAACAAAATCGCCGTTCATTGTGGAATTCCGAAGAAATTCACTTGGGAGGAGCCATTAATATTAAGAGGAGATATTCTAAAATCGATCCTATTAAGAAATGTAGACGAGACACAAATGGTACTTATTTTTTCTTTCGGGAGCATTGTCTTTATAAATCATACTTCTCCAAATGAGATCACCACGCTTTTAAACTACCTCTACTCCTTTGAGCAGGATATTGATGTCAATAGTGCTGCTAGATATAGTGATGATTACAGCCTTCATGTAAAGGAAACTGAAACCATTGAATTGACGGACGAATATGTGGTCGTACCTGAATATGAGAGTTATTATCCTGAATTAATTTCGACCGTCCTAGCTAAGTCAGTAGCATTGGAAAAAACGGAGGAACAACTTGGGCAAATTAATGATAAGCTTGAGACGATGATTGACCGCTTGGAAAAAGGCAAATTGCGAATCGGGAATAAGGAACTAGCAAGAACGACAGCAAAAATTATCCGCCACGAGTATAATACCCTTGCCTATATCATGATTCTCGATAAGCCTGATATTACCTGGACAAGCAGTACCGCTGGTGAATTTTATGACAGAATGCTCGAGTTTTTTGAACTGAATGATCGGTATAAGATACTAAAAAGTAAAACTGAAATACTTTATAACATCATGGATGGTTTTTCAACGATCAGCCACTCCATTCGTGGACTATTTGTGGAATGGATCATCGTGATTTTGATCCTCTTTGAAATTGTTCTGTCTTTATTAGGTATTTTTGGCTTGCTGCCTTGACCCAATTCATTTTTTTATTATAGATTGTCCTCTTGTTTGTGTTCCATCCAAGCCTGCAGGAATTGAAATAGAGTCCCTTTAAAAAAAACAAGGGACTCTAAGTTATTATTGATTTGAGTACATTTCATTTAAAAATGTGATTGATTGCTTAATCAATTCTTTTAAGACATCTTCATTAATATCTGCTACTTTATTGATGTATACACATGCTTTTCCACTTGTATGTTTTCCAAATTCCTTTAATAATTCTTCCCTTTTCTTGTCCCCGGGTGCAAAATACAAGCTGATTTTCGCTTTCCTAGGAGAAAAGCCAACTAGAGGTGCATCCCCTTCATGACCTGATTCATATTTGTAATGATAGGATCCAAAACCAATAATACTTGGTCCCCACATTTTCGCTTCAAATCCAGTAGTCTCTGTGAAGATATCCAATAATCTATAAGCATCTTCACGCTTTTTGGGGCTATCCACTTGCTCAATAAACTCAATGACACTATTGTCTGTTTGTTTAGTTTTTAATTCATACATACATATCTATCCTCACTACTGTAATTTTTTTATCATGTTGTACCAGGTTACTCCACCATGCTCCGATTTCGAAACACCCCTATTATGGTATCCTAAATTCTCATAAAATCGGATTAAATCTTCTTTACAGGTAAGTGTGATACTTTCACGTTCTTTCGCTTTTGCTTCTTTTTCAAGATGTAATAGTAACGCTGTTGCCACTCCTCTTGTTTGAAAATGAGGAGTAACTGCAACTCCTAAAACCGTTTGATGACCGCCGAAAGCTGGGTTCTTCTTAATCTCCTCAAATAAATCATCAGTAATAAATTCCCTTTCAATTACTGGGCCATTAACTAAACCCACAATTACCCCGCCCTCTTCTGCTACAAAAAAACTATCTGGAATGAATTGAATACGCTTTTTAAGCGCTGCTTCTGTAGCTGCTTCTTCTATTGGAAAGCAAATGTGTTCAATAATTACTAGGTCAGGTAAATCATTCATCGTTACGTTACGTATAATTAACATTCCATGCACTCCAATTATTATATTTCCTATATTTATATCAATTTCTTATTATATAAAATTATACAAAACTATTTAATGAGATGGTAAGAAAATAAAAGAAAAAAAGCTAGGTTATCCCAGCTTTTTAAAAAGTAAAAGTAGTCTGATAATTTTTCGGACAAAAATGTTAAAAGAAGTGAAGAGCAAAAAGCCATTCGCCATTCTTATTACATATAATTTTTAATCGCGTAGGAAGAAGGCTAGAAAATTTTTTCAGTAAATAGCTATGGCTTACACCATTCTTTCTACCTTATCTACTTGTATCCCTCTTCGATTTATTTCTTCTTCTAACAAAATAATAAAATCTTCGTCTAGCTTAAGCTTTACTGCATTTTTATAGGTTTCTACTAAAACTTTATTGCTCATGCTTGAAAACATATCCTACTCCTCAAAAGCGAATGGCTTTTTAATCCCTTCACCTACATTAATTATATTTTTATTCCGTACAACAAACCATGCTAATTATTTCCAGTGTTAAGGGTATGCTAGGTTTATATATCTAGTCTCTTTAAAAAGGAGTTCACAAAAATGGAGTCACCAATTTATAAACAAACTGGGGAGTTAAGCAGCTATATTAGTAAGATTCTGCGTGATCATTTTGGTAAAGGGCCAGAATCGGTGTATGTTTCGCTTGGCAAAACCTTTATTATCTTCTATATTCGAAATTTTCTATCTCCTACAGAAAAGGTACTTATGAATCAAAAACAAGAAGAAACGGTTCAACAAACTAGAGATTTAGTCATGCACACCCTTATTCCTGAAATAAAAGCTTATATTAAGATTGTTACCGGAATGGAAATCCGAGAATTCTACTATGATTGGGGTTTACATAATAAATCAGCAATGTTTACTGGCATTTGCACGGATTCAACCGGTATTGACATTCCCATTGAAGAAGAGTTTATTGGGAAGGCTGAACTTATAAATGAGATAATAAATTTAAGCTCAGAATCAGAAAAGAAGCCTGATGAGATTTACGCATGCCAATTGAATCACCGATCGTTCCTTGTAATTCGTAATGGGATATTGGTTAGAATTGAAAAGCAATTAATCAGACAAGGAATGCGGGAGCAGCTCAAGTTAGCAAAGCGAACACTTGAGAAAAGTTTGCTTCATAACAATAACCATTTTGAAAGGATCTTGGATACCAAAGTCATTGATATTTTTGTCGATTGGGACTTTGATTTAGATAAGAGTGTGATTGTATTGGTCACAAATCCAACAAAATAATTTGTAGGTAATAAATAAAATCAGAGGCAATATGCACTCTGATTCCAATCATTACATTTTTACAGTATTCATAAATATTTCCATGATTCTATTTTTGTAAGAATCCATCTCAAACTGGCTATTATCGATTTTATATTTATTAATGTTTAATGCATGAAAAATAGAGGATTCTACTTGTTTTCTGGCTTCCAAAACAGAAATGGTTCCTTCGATCCCTTGAGCACCATGTATTTTCCCGTAGCCTTGATTATTGTAGTAATCCATAAAACCAGTAGACCATTCTTTTGGTCTTTCTTGTACAGCCTTTTTAAAGGAATGCGACAAATCTTGTTGGTCTACATATAGTAGAACGGGATTTAAAGGCTCAATGATATCAGCTAATTGTTTTACATAATTCATGACAACGTCCATAGAGACACCATACTTAATCATTCCAATGGTTACAGGATTTTGTATGAAGCAGCATTCAAATATATACGTTTGGTTTCCTGACTTCGCCTGTTCTACGAACCTTTGCCATTTATCGGTTATTAATTCAATGTTCTTCTCTAAAGGCAGTTCATAGATATCATGATTCCAAATGTAATCCCAAAAGGAATCAGGAACCATCGTTTCATCTAGATCTTGTTTCAACTTATATTGCGGCAATACAAATCCATTACAACGTTCAAGGGCGTGATTTTCTAAAATGGACTGCACTTCCTTATACTGTTCCAAAAGTTGGGCAAATTCAGTTTTTGTGAAGTAAGAGCCTCCTTCATAATCGGCAGGATGGTCCACATTTCCCTCAAGATACAAGTTTGTTTCGACATTCATTTGTTTTAAAATATCATTTGTAATTCCTGCTGTTGTGGATTTTCCTGAACCGGGTAATCCCTCTACTAAAATTAACTTTGAGTTTACCATGGAAAAGTCTCCTTTGTTTTATTTTTCAACAATAAAAAAATCGCAGATTTCTCTGCGACTTGTGAATTTAGATTGTTATGACATGGTTAACAGAACGAAACAAACTACTCCCTATAAATAAACATAAAAGTTTATTATTTTTGAAGTCAGCAAGGTTCGATATCCGTAAAAAATGGCATAGTAATCCCGTTCACTCATCGACAGAGAGTGTAAATGGTTCGTATTAAAAACGGCCATAGATGGGATTAGTTCAACATTTTCACAGATAACCTCCTTAAAATAACTAACCTTAGTATAATGTCAACTGGAATTTCATGTCAATGCTTTTTGAACCCTAAATTTATTGAAATCGCCAATAGCCATTTAACAATTCAAAAAAGCTATTTTGATTTGTTTCACTTACGTTGACTAAAAAAGGTTTTTCTCCTCTTTCATTTAAAACCTGTTCTGCTGGTCCTTTTTCAATCGGTGTGCAAAATAAAAGATGGGTGCCAGGCAATTCTAATTTTTGACATCGTGCATGTAAAACCTCGTCCCTGAACTCTTTACTCGGTGTTAGGTTTAATAACCTTCCCCAAGTTCTTATCGTTTCTTCTAAATCCCTTACAACAAAGCAGACACTGTCAAATTTGGAATTTGCTCCGCTATGCCTTTCTAACATTCCTTGTTCCTTAAACGCTGACCTTCGCTCCTTATCGCTTTTTTCCCATTGGATGAAAAAAGGAAAAGATAGCAGGTCTGGTTGATCGTCGATGAAAAGAAGAGTCCATCTGATTACTTGCCCGCTTGCAGTTACACGTTGTCCTGGAAGTGGACCGTAAACGGTAAAACCGTCATTTTCTAGCTTTATAGCTAATTCGTTAATTTGATCTACTCGAATCGCTATTTTAGCAGGACCTTCCCGATTTTCTTTAGACAGCTGCTGAACAATTTGGGTAATTAATCGATTTTCTTCATGTTGTTCAGCGATTGATCGTTGTTCAATCCCCAAAAATTCAATATAGCTTAAATCAAAATAACTGAGAGTATTGTAGGTTCCCCATGTTTCATGACGGCCGCCGTGTACAACATGGATTCCTTTTTCTGAAAGATGTTGTATCGCATTTTCAGGTTTATGTTGAAACCAGACTAAATGATCAAATGAAAATTTCATACTTACACCCTTTCCAAATACATAAAAAAATGGCTTGATGTGGTTCCAAGCCATTTCTCTATGATGAAATTCCTTACGTAGATTGCTCTGTTTTCTTTCCAGATAAGAACCAGCCACCTAAAGCAATAAGAAGCATAACAGTCCAAAAGATGGTATTCCAAATCGGACCTTCTACGAAATCATGAGGAATGATGTGTAATGCCGGATGCGCGAGTGTATGCATTAATAGCTTAACTCCAACCCAGCCAACAAGTAACATCGCTGCTGTTTCAAGGCTAGGGCGTTCTGTCAGAACTTTAACAAAGAATCCTGCGGCAAACCGAATCACGATTAATCCTGCGATTGCACCGATTAAGATGACAATAAATTGCGCACCATCCATTCCACCAATTTCACGCATTGGCGTACCTGGCAACGCGATAACGAGAGCGACTGCTGCTAATATGGAATCAACAGCAAAGGCAATATCAGCTAAAGCGATTTGAGCCACAGTTGCTCGATAGCTTTTTCCTGCCTTCTCTTTACCGCCATGATCCTTTTTAAGCAAGTGTTTTAATGCGATGAAAATTAAATATGCTGCTCCTATCGCTTGAATCCACCAAACATGAAACAAAAACGAAATAATAAAAATGGCACCAATTCTAAAGATAAAAGCTAATAACAATCCAATATTAATTGCTTTTTTTTGCTGTTCTTCTGGTAAATGCTTTGCCATAATCGCCAGCACCAAAGCGTTATCAGCGGATAATAAGCCTTCTAACAAAATCAAAATCAGTAAAACCCAACCATACTCTAATAATAAAGAAAGTTCCATTTTATCCCCCTAAATAAGATTACATCACAGTAATAGTATAAAGTATGTATATACCCGTTTAATACTATTTTGCACTAATATGATGATAAAAATTTCCATTACGAAAAAAATTTAGTAAATTTTATTTGGAGATTTCCACCAATATGCATATATTCTCTCTGATAATGAAAATTACTCTCGGATAAGCAGGATTTACTCTCGGGTAATGAAGAATACTCTCGGATAAGCGGATTTACTCTAACATAACGAAAATTACTCTCAGATAAGCAGGATTTACTCTCACATAGCCAAAAATACTCTCGGATAAGCAAATTTACTCTCATTAAAACCAAATTAGATATACTCATACTTCCTTTTATGATTCGTATTCTGTAACAATTACTCCGTCCATATTATTTCCTGAAATCTCATATTTTCTATTCCTCGGTATCCTAATAGTCGTATTACCTGAAATCGGGTAATATGTAACCGTATACTCTTCTCCATTAACAGTAGCAGAAATTGTTTTTTCATCTTTCAGATAATCCATATATTCTTCTAAGGCTAAATTCTTTTCCTGTATGATTGCACTGTGAGGCAATCCCACATAGCGGATATGCCACGGTTCATATTGAATTCCAGTAACATGTGTTTTATCCTTTGGATAACGCAAAATAAAACCGTATTTCCAAGCGTTTTTTTCGATCCACTTACCTTCTGGAGCCTCACTCATTTTCATTAGAGTCGAACCTACATCCAACGATAAACCTAAATTATGTTCACTATGGCCAGCAGGCAAAGCTAAATCAGACCCCATTGTTTGAAAAAGCAGATTCTGTTCATTAAAATCGCGATAGCCGCTATTAATTGAAAAGTGACGAACCCCTTCCTCCTCTGCAACTTTTATCATCTCTGAAAACTCATTAGCGACTTCTTCTGACAACAAAATTTCACGATCTAAGAGATCATATCCTTCTGTTAATTCGTGGTGTTCAAATAATTTTACAACATCAGATTTTATACTTTCTTCATGAATAGGACAGTCATTGTTGACCAAAAGTAAATTTCCTTGATAAACTAGTTCCTCCTTTATCTCTAGCAATTGAGTACTTTCAGATGCTCCACTTTCATCTAATTTATGATTTGGCTCATAATGTTTAATCTCTACTTGATCATTAAAAAACTCTGTTTTATTTACTACTGTAATTCCCAAACTTAATAATACTAACAATAAAAATCCCCACTTCTTCATTTTCAGTATCCTCCTATATCTATCTTGTTAATAGAATAGGAAAAACACTTTAAATAAAAAGTGGGGTAAAGTTTAAATTTTTCTTAAGTTTTTCACTTAATTTAATCCATTGGTTTAATCTCTTGTGGTAAACGCACTTCAAATACCGTCCGAATGAAACTACTATCTACAGTAATCGAACCATGATGCTGCTCGACAATATTCTTTGCTATGAATAAGCCAAGCCCTGTACTATCATCTTGATGTGTCCTCGCTTTGTCTCCGGTGTAAAACATATCAAAGATATGCGGAAGTTCATTCGGAGGAATACTGTCTCCATAATTCACAACCTGAACAACTACTTCCCCTTCCTCGATAAAACCGTTAATATCAACATATTGACCATCCACTCCATACCGGCTTGCGTTGGTTAACAGGTTTTCAAACACACGTGCTAACAGTTCTCCATCACCTAAAATAGGTAAAGGAGATAGAATATTGATACGAGCCATCAATTCATTTTTTTCAAAGATTGGATACATTTCTTCCCTTAATTGATGAAGTAGGTCACTTACATTAAGCTGCTTTATCTCAATTTGTAACATACCATAATTCATTCTCGTAATTTCAAATAATTCATCAATCAGTCGTTCTAAACGCTGTGATTTGGTAAAAGCAATGGTTAAATAATGTTTAGCTTGATCTTCAGTTAATTGGTTATCTTTAAGGATTAAATCCAAATATCCGATAACAGAGGTAAGCGGTGTCCTTAAATCATGTGCTAAATTTACAACTAATTGATCCTTACTACTTTCCGAGAAATCTCCTCTTTGAACAGCTTCTTCTAATTTTTCACTAGCAAGATTAATGTCATGTGCAATTTTACTAAATTCATCATTCGATTGAATATAAACCCGATGTTTAAAATCCCCTTTTGCCAGATAGTGTATTCCATTGGAAATTTCATTAAAATAGACGGTATAGGGCTTCGTTAGTAAATAGAAAAACAAAATTGAAAGAGGAATAAAGAACAGTAAAAAGAAATTTACGTCCCCAATAGTGCTCATAAATAACCGAAGCAGTGCTAGCGGATCGCCCCATTGAACCCAAGTGTGATAAAACCATTGAAGTCCCTTAAAGATTATGTATGTTATGGTACCTGACAAAAAAATGCTTATTCCAAATAAGAGGATCATCCTTGCACGGAAACTTCTTACGATTTTACCCATAGAATGTATACCCGACTCCCCATACTGTTTTAATTAATTTGTTTTTCCGTTTATCTTCCTCAAGTTTTTTTCTCAGTGTACGGATATGGACCATTACAGTATTAGCCCCTTCATAATAGGCTTCGCCCCATACCTGTTGAAATATATTTTCTACACTAAACACTTTCTTAGGTTGACGGGCTAGTAACAATAAAATTTCAAATTCCTTCGGAGTTAGGTCGATATTTTCACCGTATAGAGTAACAGTCCGTTGTTCAGGAGAAATAACAAGACCACCAAATTCTAGGATTGATTGTTGATTTACTTTTGGTTGATTCAACTTCATAAATCGGCGCAAATGTGCATTTACACGAGCCACCAATTCAATCGGGGTGAACGGTTTCGTCATGTAATCGTCTGCACCAATCACGAGTCCGTGAACCTTATCAAAATCAGATGTTTTAGCACTCAAAAAAATGATCGGCATATTATGTTGTTCACGTATCAGACGCGTTACTTCAAATCCATCCAGCTTTGGCATCATGATATCCAATATAACTAAATCAATTATTTGAGTCTGGACTATATGTATGGCCTCTTGCCCGTCCAATGCTTTTATTACACGAAAACCTTCCTTTTCAAGATAGATGGCAATTAAATTTGCAATCTCTTCTTCATCATCTACTACCAAAATCGAAATATTATTCATCCAGACACTCCTATTACATTCATCATTGAAATTATAATCGATTGCTTCAGGCTAAGAAAGTATTAACCTAATTCAGGTTGGTACTCTACTTTTTGTGAAAAAGAAAAAACACCTTTTTTGGGTGTTTTAGCTCATCACATTCTGTTTCATTAATTTTTTTTGCTGGCGATGAATCAATATTTTTATAACAATATTAATTAAGGTAATGAGTCCAAATAAAATAATAAGTAATACCTGATAATCGGTAATTGCGTTCATTACTGTATGGATATCACCAGGATAGAAACGACCAATACTTAAAAACAAAAAGGTGGACGGAGCAATTCCTATCATCGTGAAAATTGTATAGGTTCGGAGGTTCATATGTGACATACCTGCTAAAAATGGGACAAAATTCCCTAAATGAAGCGGGCTTGAAATGGCAACGCTCCATACCCCATTCTTGCTAAAAGCCTCCTTGGCCTTCGCTAATTTTTCTCTTTTTGCATAACTCAATCTGTTTTCAACAGATTTCCCAAATTTAGAGCCAATAAAGTAGGGAATCCAACTTCCTACTCCATACAAAAAGCTACCTACAATCGAAATCCAGATTATCTCGAACCAAGTTAAATCTAAAATAAATCCCACTGTAACCATAATGAACGATCCGATAAAAGGTAGTGCACTTCCTTCAATAAATAAGGAGATTAGTACTCCCAATAACCCCCACTCTTCTATAAGGGACAGGATTGCTTCTGTCATACATCTCACTCCATTTAATCATGTATTCATAGTATAGAGGAGATATTTATTTTCATGAAGATACTGAAGTAGTAAGTTTATCTAAGACTTGAGGTGTATATGGGGAGGGATAATTAAAACTACCACTGCTATTTTCGTAAAACAGTAATAAAACCATCCAAAATCATATGACTCACCGAAAATCCTTTTCGATTATAGAATTCCAATGCGTTATCATTGCCATTTGAGACAAAAATAAAATAATCCTCGACATCATCAAATTGCTTCAACCAGTCCATTGACATATTAAAAAGCTTAGAACCAATTCCATACTGTCTATATTCTTCTTTTATAAAAAATTGCGAGAGGCAACCTACATTTTTTTTACTTACTGATGATAGATCAAAAAAGGTTGCGAAGTCATTTGAATAAGTTTCTTTTGGAGAGATATTTGAATAGACATAGGCTACCATTTTCTCACCATCTTTAACGCCTACGATAAAATTATGTAATGCATTTTTTATAGAAGGAACCATTCGTGTATCAAAATTCATGTTATCAAACAACTCAGGTGATAGATTGGCTTTTGATTTTTGAAAAGTCATGAGTTCATTACATAAATCTCTACATTGTTCAATCTCTTCATGCTGTATGATTTCATATTTTAAGTCCATACTCTCAGCTCCTTCTTACCTTGATTAACATGTGCAAAGACGATTTTTCACATCTAATATTCTGTTCAGCTCATCTAGTTTGTTGATTTCATAGGTTGGACGAATCTTCGTATCATTCTCTTTCATATTAGGATTAAACCAGCATGTATCCAAACCTGCCAGCTCCCCTCCCTTAATATCAGCACTCAAAGAATCACCGATGATTAATGCCTGTGCCCCTTCAAAATGAGGAATTCTTGCAAATACAAAATCAAAAAATTCCTTCATTGGCTTTTGATAACCTGTGTCCTCAGATACAAAGATTTTCTTAAATAGTGGATATAAACCTGAATCTCGTAACCGCTTATCTTGGGTCTTGGAAACTCCGTTTGTGACGATATATAAATCATAATCTCGATAGAGTTCTGTGATTAGTTCAATAGCCCCATCAACAAGTTGATGACCTTGTTCTAAGTAACTACGGTAGTTTTTTTCGAGACTAGGCCCATCCACTTCTTTTCCATACTCATTAAAAAAAATAGAAAATCGTGTGTTGACAACCTCATCTCGACCCAATTCTCCTGCTTCAAACCTTTTCCAGAGTTCTTGGTTAATTTTTTTATAATGATCTTCCAATTCAGAGGTCAGAGGAATATTTTGCTCCTTGAATAGAAGTTCTAAAGCTAATTTTTCAGCTGCACCGAAATCCAATAAGGTATCATCTACATCAAATAACAAAGTTTTATATTTTTTCAAAAGTATCTCTCCATCGTATATTTATAAACCCATTGTGTAATAGTTTAATAGAATCTCACGTTTGACTGCAAGAGGCAGTTGCATTAACCGTAACGCCTTGCTGCGTAATTTAACCTAATTCAATTACATAAAACATACAATATTATTAACTCTTTCTTAAAAGGAGGATAGTATGGCTGATCCCAAACATCCTGTTGTAAAGCCTTTTTTACTAACACGAAGTTTACAACCTGAAAATCAAGAAACACCGATTCAATTTATAGAGAATGATATAATCCAAAACCATTTATTCTACAGACGGAACCACTTTTCTTATCCAAAGCTTACCTATTCAAACTTTTTTCTCCCCATAATTGGATTAGTTACAAAGCCAATGCTGCTTTCCATGCAAACGATACTTCAGCTACCCTCGAAAAGCTTAGAGATTGTCCTTGAATGTTCAGGAAATAAGCGTAGTTTCTTTGAACCTATAGTATTTGGAGAACAATGGGAAAAGGGTGCCATTAGTCAAGGAATTTGGAAAGGTGTCCCTTTACGTACCCTGCTTGAAATCTCAGGTATAAAAAAAGGAGCCAAAGAAGTGATCGTGGAAGGGTATGATTTTGGAAAACGTACGGACCTAGACAAGAATTTCGCTTATGCTAGGAGTTTACCACTGGAGAAGGCTCTACATTCTGATACGATTATTGCTTATGAATATAATCATAAGCCTATTCCATTTAAACATGGATATCCATTGAGGTTAATTGTTCCACAATGGTATGGCATGGCGTCTGTCAAATGGATCAAACAAATCAGTATTATTGATTCTCATTTTACAGGACCTTATCAGAGCATTGATTATATGTATTATCCAAATCATTTCAATGATAATGGAGCACAACCCGTTACCACCATGAATGTAAATTCGACGATTCAAAAACCGTTAAATCTGAAACGTCTGAATACTGGTAAGCATGAAATCAAAGGTATTGCATGGACTGGCAAAGGATTCATAACAAAGGTGGAAATCAGTACCGATCATGGTTTTACATGGTCCAATGCGAAGGTAGATGATACAAATCCAAGCTACAAATGGATTTCTTGGTCTTATGAATGGAATGTTATGGAAAAGGGTGATTTTACAATTTTATCAAAAGCGACCGATTCTTATGGTCAAACTCAACCATCCGAAGCTAATTGGAATCGAAATGGGTATGGATACAATGCATTCGATAAAATTAAGGTGAAAATTGAATAAAAGAGCAGGAAACTGAATTCCCTGTTCTTTTTTTAAAATCCCTCCCATTCTTAACAATGGGAGGGGGATCGAATGATATTAGTACTGGTACTTCCTTCTTGTCGCTAGAAGGATCAATATTGCTGGCCCCGTACATATAACCATCGATAAAAATGAAAGGTTTGGAGAGATTTCGTATAAAAATCCTCCTATCAATGTTAAAACAGCGGTACTAAAGCTTAAAGCAAGAGCCGAATAAATTCCCTGCGCATTTGGAATTTGCTGTTTCGGTAAATTTTTTGTGATATAAACCATAAACGCATAATGTGCTACTGCAAATGAAAGTGCATGTAAGCTTTGTGAGATCATAAAAACCCACACATTAGGAAAGATAAATACTAGTACCCACCGTAACGTGGATCCAGCTGCTGCGAGGATTAGTAATGATGAAGGCTTCCAGTTAGTAAACAGTCGATCTGCCTTCAAAAAGCAAATAATTTCGAAAAGTACTGCAATATTTATAATCATTCCGATATAATATTTATTCACGCCTAATTCCTGCAAGTAAATATATCCATAATTATAATAGGAAGCGTGTGCTCCTTGCAGTAATATGACAATAAGTAAAACAATGGGAAAACTTTTTATTTTCCAGAGATTTTTCAACGTAAGCGACTCGGTGAGCTCCTTCACCTTTGGCTTTGCTAACAGTACTGGCGGTGTCGGCAAGAGTCGCATGAAGAGCATGAAACATAGACCAATTACCATACTACCGAGAATAGCTTGTTCCCCGAAATACCCTGTTATCATACTAATGATGAGCACCGAAACGATAAACCCAATAGATCCATACGAACGACTTTTTCCATAATGAACGTCCCCTTGTTGCACTAAGGTTCCTGCTGCGGTATCTAGTGCAGGCAGCAAGGGTGGGAACACAATACTAAACAACATTGTTACTACAAAAAGTGTAGCGAAGGTCGATGAAGGTATATGCATGAGCGCAGCTACAAGTGAACCCGCTGTCAAAACAAAAATAACGGTTTGACTGCTTAAATACTTGGATGCCAAAGGGAAAACGAACAGTGATGATGCCCCCCGCGCTAATAAGCCAAATCCCATTATTACACTGGCTTCCGTTACACTAAGTCCTTTAGCTTGAACGAGCCAGCCAGTCCAGTAAGGTAAAAATATTCCCCAAGTTAGGAAAAACACGAAAAAGTTCAGTGACATCCACCGTTGATTGCTCATTACTAATTTTTTTGGATTAGACATTTGTTTTAAAGTTTGTTGATTATTCAAGTTGATCCCTCCGTATCCATTGCATCATAGCACGTAAATACATACAATTATATGAGATATCTCATATTTTTACCCGGAGGGCAAAATGCAATTTTTAATGGAACCTATGCGGAGTTACTATATCGAAAAATACCCTATTGAATCACTTTTTTCTTTTCCGATTACTCCTTTTATTCAAGTGTGCCAGTTTGAACGTGGCGAATTTATCTTTAAGGAAGGCTCCCAGCCTGACTATATGTTCTATCTTGTTGAGGGAAAGGCAAAATTATACGTTACGCAAAAAAACGGAAAAGTGTCACTCCTCAATTTTTTACACCCTCCTACTTTCATGGGTGAAATTGAACTATTAAATGCGGAACGGTATTCGAGAGGAATCCAAACAGCAACTCAGGTCATTTGTCTTGCCATTCCAATTCACGCGTGTAAAGACAAATTATTGCAAGACGCTACTTTTTTAAAATATTTATGCATTTTTTTAAGTAAAAAGCAGACGATGATTACCTCTAGGTATGCTCAAGATCAAGCATTTCCCCTTATTAATCGACTTGCTGCCTTCATCCTTTTGTCAGCAGATAACGATAACTACAAAGAAAAACACACAGAGGTTTGTGAATATCTCGGTGTTTCATATCGTCATCTCCTTCACGTTTTAGCTCAACTGTGTGAATCAAATATCATTGAAAAACAAGGACGGGGCTATAAGATACGAGACAAAGAACGTCTGCAAGAATTAGCAAAGGAGGTTTAATATCTTCATTTTATCAATAATGTAAAAAGTCGATTTCTAATTTGATAGAAAATCGACTTTTTACATTATTCTCCTTTACAAATGTTCTCTTAAAATATCATCAACCGTCATTTTCATTGTATGCACTACCGTTTTCTTGTAACGTGCAGCCAATAAAAGGACTCTAATTTGTTGTGATCGCGTTAAATTTTTAAAACGAGGCTCCTGCTTTAAAAAAGTTCGAACAATAGACCAGCTGATCGGCATTAGAGGAAAATCATCAAGAGGTTGTTTCCTACGTAAGCGATGGAACCAGTATTTAGTACCGAAGGAAGTGTCCTTATCTACAATACACGGAGCGTAAATACTCTTGGTATGTTTCCGAAGGGATTCGTATCTTTCTTGACCGCTAATAATCGTGTAATGATTATCTTTTCGATTTTTCCTAACAACCAAAACAAACATGCAATCCCACATGAATCGCTGTAGTTTATTAATGTGCTCTGTAAATTTCATCGAGGTATCAGGTTTTATTTTACTTAGTGGTATATACTCTACCGTAAATTTCACAGACATCCCTCCTGTATTCTTAATGGTCTTGCCTTAACATTGGGATATCACTTACACAACTAAAAGTCACTCTCCATTATATGTAGGTTTTGGGCTCAAGTTACCTAGGAATTCCCTAAGAACCAATCCTATTTAGCGTTGTTGTATAACAAGAATTTACCTGTACTATATCACGTTGTTTCTTTAATAACGACTGAAAACATACCTAAATCAGTATAAAACCAAAACAAAAAGTGCATTTGTGTAATAATACAAGAATCTGTTGTATTTGTTTTTGTATCCTGTTACAATGAAATTACGTAAATATATAGAATATTTATAATATTCTATATTATACTCCGATACATAGATAGGAGGAATAAACCTTGTCAAAATTACCAAAAACAAATGAATTAGGTTTTTTTGAAATCCGCCTAGAGTCCATCGGCGGGTTAGGAGCTAATTTAGCCGGAAAAATGCTTTCTGAGGATGGCGTGGTTGGAAACGGACTAAATGGAGTCGGGTTTTCATCCTATGGGTCAGAGAAAAAAGGCTCCCCTGTAAAAGCGCACATACGTTTCTGCGAACCTGAAACAAACATTCGAGATACCACACCAATAGAACGCCCTCATGTTGTTGGCATTTTCCATGATGCCCTGTTTAAAACCATCGACTGCACTAGCGGGATCTACCCAGACAGCACCATCCTAGTAAATTCACAAAAATCCCCTGAAGAATTGAAGAGTCAAATGAAAATTGCCGGCGGTACCATTGCCATCATTGATGCTACAGGTATTGCGCTTGATGAGCAAACAAAAGCCAACACTGCCATGTTGGGTGCGTTATATCGGATTTTGGACTTTTTAGATCCAGAATCAATGAAACAAACGATACGACGTACATTTGAAAAAAAATATCCACACCTGGTTGAGCCAAATATTCGGACCTTTGACCGAGGATTTAATGAAGTAGAGTTTAAAACCTTTCTTCCAGAGGAAGGCGTGGAACTTATTCCTTTTTCAAGACCAGAGCCAGTTCTTGGCTACGAAACTCAGGCCATTGGCGGGATGATTCTAAATCCAGGTAACAGCATGTTAAAGGATTTAAGTATTTCACGTGCCGGTATGCTCCCCCATTTTCACGAGGAAAAATGTATTAGTTGTGCTGCCTGTGATACAGCTTGTCCAGACTTTTGCTTTGTTTGGGAAGAAAAAGCCGACAAAAAAGGTCGTCCACAAATGTTTCTTAAAGGAATTGATTATCAATATTGCAAAGGCTGCCTAAAGTGTGTAACGGCCTGTCCAGTGGAAGCGCTGTCAGGCGAAAGAGAATATAATGACGGCTACGCTGACAAAAACCGTGTGCCCCACTTATTTGACTTAGTCACTCAAAACTAATGAAAGGACGGGATCCTGATGTCCATTGAAATAAACCAAGAGAAACTCAGCTCTGAAAAAGAAACGGTTGAACAAAGTTTTGTATTTGAATCTGGTAATGAAATGGCTGCCTATGCAGCACATCAAATTAATTATCATGTAATGGGATACTTCCCTATATCTCCGTCCACAGAGGTTGCCCAATTCCTCGACGGAATGAAATCCAGAGGAGAACATGATATTGTGTTGATTCCAGCTGATGGAGAGCACGGTTCTGCAGGAATTTGTTACGGTGCTTCAACTGGTGGCGGACGTGTGTTTAACGCTACAAGTGCCAATGGATTCCTCTATATGTTAGAGCAGCTGCCTGTTCAATCCGGAACCCGATTTCCAATGGTATTAAATTTAGTAAACCGTTCTGTTTCTGGTCCGTTAAATATCCATGGAGATCATTCTGATTTATATTTCGGTTTGAATACGGGGTGGCCTATCTTAATGGCCCGAGATCCGCAAATAGTCTATGATATGAACATTATTGCAATTAAACTAGCAGAAGATCCAGAGGTCAGACTGCCAGTCATCGTTTCTTTCGATGGGTACTTTACTTCCCACCAAAAACGACGTGTCCAGGTGATTAAAAATCGAAGCGATGTGCAGAAGTTTATTGGGGAGCCGAATAGGAACTTCCCTCATGCGTTAGATCGCGAGAATCCTGTTACCATCGGCCCATATATGAATGAACCTGACTATATAAATAACTGTTATCAACAATCAGAAGCGATGTATAATGCGGAAGCAGTCTTTGAGCGAATTTCGAAAGAATATGCGCAATTAACAGGACGCGAATATCCGATTCTTGATTTATATCGTATGGAAGATGCTGAAGTCGCAGTCTTTATGTTGAATTCAGCTGCCGAAGTTTGTAAGGATGTTGCAGATAGACTTCGTTTAAGAGGGATCAAGGCTGGAGTCATTTCACCAAATATGATTCGTCCCTTCCCTCAAAAACAATTAGCGGAAGCCTTGAAAAATATCAAAGCTGTTACGGTTGGAGACCGTGCAGATTCATATGGTGCACATGGCGGGAACATGGCGCTTGAATTACGGGCTGCATTGCAAACGGTGGGAAATGCTCATACAAAGGTGATAAACCGTATTTACGGTTTAGGTGGAAAAGATTTTTATGCAGATGATGCGGAACACTTCTTCTCGTTAGCGATTGAAGCGGCAGAAAAAGGGTTTGCAGAAAAGCAGTTTGACTACTTCGGGCATAATCCTGGAAAACCAGAGTTTGCTCCTAAGCGTGTTTTAAATCCAATGAAAAAAGAAGACTTAAATACCGGTCTAATCACGGTTACTCCTGATGATAAAACCGGGGAACTCAAGGTGAAAATCCCGCCTTTACGGAGTTTAACGAAAAAGCCAAAACGACTGGCTTCAGGTCATGGGGCATGCCCGGGCTGCGGGATTTTCTCAGGGCTGGAGTTGTTTTTTAAAGGAATTGAAGGAGATATTGTTGCGTTATTCCATACAGGTTGTGCCATGGTTGTAACAACTGGTTTCCCTTATAGTTCTCATAAAGCAACCTACATCCATAACCTTTTCCAAAATGGCTCTGCTACCCTTTCCGGTCTTGTGGAAATGTTCCATGAAAGAAAAAGACGCGGTGAGCTAGCGGAACTTGGACTAAGTGATGAATTTACGTTTGTCATGGTTACGGGTGACGGCGGAATGGATATCGGCATGGGTCCTGCGATCGGAACGGCGTTAAGAAACCATAAAATGATTATCCTTGAGTATGATAATGAAGGGTACATGAACACAGGCAGCCAGCTCTCCTACTCTACGCCAATGGGACATATGACGAGTACCTCCAATATTGGCGGCTTCCAAAATGGAAAGCCATTCCATCACAAGGATACCGCTCAAATTATGGCAGCCACTCATATCCCATATGTATTTACAGGAACCGAAGCTTTCGATCGCGACCTATTAAAGAAAGCAGCCAAAGCACAGTGGTATGCAAATAATGAAGGCTTGGTATATGGAAAAATATTAATCACCTGTCCATTGAATTGGAAATCAAAAGATGAATTAGGTCAGACAATCGTAGAGGCTGCGGTTAACTCCTGTTTCTTCCCTCTTTACGAAGTCGAGCATGGGATTACAACGGTAACCTACAATCCTGAGGATAAAAATAAACGCTTAGCCGTATCCGAATGGTTGAAGCTGATGGGCAAAACGAAACATTTGCTCAATGAAAACAGCAAAGACATGTTGGAGATGTTTGATAAAGAAGTAGATCGCCGTTGGAATATGCTTAAGGCAAAGCATGAGAGCCCTTATCTATAAAATAAAGTCCCAGGTGATGGCAAATCACTTGGGACTATTGATATTTCTATGAATATTACGATAATTTGATCAATGCCTGATTTTGGGTAGCAATACTATGTTGATTGTGACCCACATTCCTTACTTTGTTGATTTTCGGTAACAATTCTCTATTAATTCTTACCCAAAGCTCGCTCTCATCTGATATTAGGGCACTATTCTCTGTTGATTCTCATCCAATTTACGGTCTCCCCTAATTCCAAGTTATAGCCAACTACATGGAGATATGGTCAATTGATTGTAATTTTTTATTGTTTAATTAAACGCTGTATCTCTGTTTCAACTGTACACGCTTATTTAATGCATCGGTTTTGTTATCGAAGTGATTAGTAATTTTTCCAGAAAAGTCTTCGAGATATCTTATGACACTCTTATTACCTTCTTTTTGTTCAGCACCTAGCTCTCTCACAGCTTGATCAAGTTGCGAAAAGTCATTCTCAAGCTTTTTCTGTCCGGTCTTTATTTCTTCCACATTTTGTTCAATAACACCTAGACGTTTATGAACAGGATCTAATTCTTCTTTTAATACTGAACGAAATACATTCATTATTTCATTATTCATGTAGAATTCCTCCAAGTTTATATATTATAGCACAAGATCTTAAGTCATATAGAAGAGTTAATTTGGGTTGGTTTGATTGAGTAAATTTACTGATTTTCTAAGAAGACGAGCTTTTCAATTTGCAGCATAGCAGAAAGGATGTGGATAAATGCTTCATTAATAGGAGAAGTTTTCATATGAAGATCATAGTAGTAGTGTAAATGATGGGCGATTTCTTCCCGTGCCTGATAATCAAAATGGTAAAAATCACCTATTGGAAAAAATAAGCCATTACCTAAAGGGAGTATTGTTCCCATGACGATTTCGCCTTTTATAGGGGGAATTGCGAGAGGATCATACACAATAATATTTAACGGCTTTTCTTCCAAAGTATCCATTACAACCAGTACGCGGTCATTATACTTATATCCGACGAAATAAAATTTAGGGATTGCTTTCCCACATTCTTTCAGCCAAGAAATAAGAATAGGCCGTTTGCTTAGCCAAGAATAGTTTTCAACTATAAAGTCCTCTATACAACTACTCTGGAATCCCATACTTGAATCATAAAAAATACGCCACCAAAAAAGATTGTGTAATAAGGACTCTCTTTTATCTCCCCTAATTTCATGTTCATGTAGATATTCAGTCAAAATAGGTAGATACTCAGGATAATATCGCTCCAAAGCAAACCTAGTGAAATCTTTGAAAACTTTGGTTAACATTACTTCCTTTAATTCTTCCGAAACAGGGTAATCGTTCCTAAATGTTTTTGTGTTCGATTCCGATTGTACAAAAGGTATTATTGTTTCTGTCTTTTCCATACATTCACCTCACCTTTCATTTATTCATCTATAGTTATTCGGTAAACATAGCGATTCCCCTCTATTTTTGTCGAAAATTTTGTAATTTCGTAGAATCATGACAAATCAGGCAGGACCCTTTACCTTTCCTTAACAAAGATCCATTTTGAACAAAAAACCCGCTCACAATCATGTGAACGAGGTCTTAGGTCATTATTTAGCTGCTGTTATAATTTTTAATATACAGATACCTAAATATATAATTCTTTCGTGAATTACATCAATTCATTCCTTCGTTGTAAATAGCGATACAAAACAATACTAAATATAGAGCATAATAATCCACATATTCCGATGAATATAAATCCTGCTTGAAATCCTCTCATTAGTCCCATTTCAGCTCCAAGGGAATTTGTGAACCATCTTTTAAAAAATTCAATCAGCGCACCTAAGAATAAATTGCTAATGACTACCACAATGCCCATGATTGTTACGGTGACGGTAATCGCAGCGTCTATTCCATTTGGATATCTTTTTGCAAGCAACGCCATAACGGTCGGATAAACGGGTGCAATGCCAAACCCTGCTACCGCGAATAACCAAACACCTGTTGTTCCGAATAATGTAGCTAATATGGTTGTAATTCCAGCAATACCTGAGAAAATAATAATAGAAACCATAAATCCAATTTTATCTGTTACAAATCCTAACAGTAACCTACCCACCATAAAACAGAGGAAAAATATCGATAACATCCCAGACGCCGCCGTTGAACTCCATTGGAAAGATCTTTCTAGAAAGTTAACTAACCAGCCAGCAATCGAAAGTTCCACGATTACTCCGAATGAAAGAATGATTATAATGAACCAAGCCACCCGATCCTTTAAAAACATCTTAATTGGCAGGCGTTCTTTAGTAGTTGTTGTATCAACAGGAAGTGAACTAAAAATTGCTGGGATCATCGGGATAATACATAATGATAGCAGGAAAAAATACATCCCTCGCCAGCCTAGTTCACCATCTCCCCAAAATGTCATACCCATTAAGCCAGCCGCCATCAAAGGAGCAGCCGTCGAGCTGAGTCCATAGAAGAAATGAGATAAATTCATCATAAAGCCAGTATTTTTTGTAAAAATTCTTGCAGCCAAAATCGCCAATGCAATTTCAAGCATACCGTTTCCTAAATACATGATGAAATAAGAAACGGAAAAACTTGTAAAATTACTAGAAAAATAAATAAATACACCAGAAATGGCCATAGATCCAAAAGCTATCAAACTCGTAAGCTTAATACCAAATTTAGATGAAAAAACCCCTGTAAAGCTGCAAGCGATTAAAAAACCAATGGAATTGATAGCTAGCAGAAATCCAACCTGCAGCTCATCAATTCCATAATCTATTTGCATTTGAGGAATGGCTGGTCCTTTAATATTCTCAGATAACCCAAATACTAGGTACCCTAGAAAAATAACCAAAAACGAAAGTGGTATGTATTTTTTCACCGGTTGTGTTTGTGGCAATGTTTGCATAGTTACTTCCTTTCACATCTCTATATTACGGGCACAATTATTAACTAATTCTTCCCCAAAAATCATTTACCTAGTTAATTGGGCACAATCATCCTATTATTCTACCCGAAATTTCAGTATGTTCCTATTTTCGAGCACAATCAGTATATGATTCTTGCCTAAATTCGAGTCGCAAATGATTTTCAGTAACAATTTTGTGACTGATTGTGGTTTTATGGAACTTGCCCGTATTTTGCCTCCTACCTTTTTAACAGCAATAATCATATGGATGAAGTGGTGGTTTTGCAGGTAGTACCCATTTTGGTTGGAACGATGGGTCCCTCCAATGCCATGCACCTAATGCAGCAGCACATGCGTCGATTGTATGACTTTCTTTATCAATAATGGCAGGGAGCTGACTTAATTTCTGCTCCCCTAGCCAGTTTCTAATATAACTTCTTGCAGATAACTCTTGTTTGTAGTGCAATACAAATTCAAAATCTTCCTGAGGAAGTCTCGATCCAATTACTGCACCGGGATGCACTTCAACAATGGAAATCGGATGAACTGTAGATATATTCCCTATTTCTCTACTAAGCTTTATTCCTCTTAAAGTCAAATAGACCATTCGATTGAAAGTCGGTGGCATGATTGATCCTGATTTCATCCCTATTGTGATGATATACTGTCTTAGCAGTTTATCGCCAAGGCGGTCTCCCCCGCCATCCTCATAGGACAATGGAGCATCCATACCAATTACCACTTCATCCATCTGACTTTGAGTCTCGACTTCTTCCAAAATTTCAAGATCTCCAATATTTTGCTTTAGTTTGAGAAACTTTAATTCACCATCTTGTATGTCAAAAACTGCCATAACCGTATCTTTGTGATTACTCGGTCCCGATAAATCAATACCTATTACTCTCATAAAAAAGCACTCATCCTACTCATCTGATAACCTAGAAAAACCAATGGATGAAGCCGCTAAATCGTGGTCCCATTCTTGCTTTTGCTGCTTGTTTTTCAGTGCCTTCAATTCAGCACATAGACGTGTTACATCCACCTGTTGTTCATAATGCCATTCTAGAGCAATCGAAGTATACAGTTCATTGAGTTGGGCGTAGGAGAAATCTTTTGTAGAATCAATTACCTGCTGAACTTCTTCATCAGAAAGGATTCGAGCAATCTTTTTCTTTTGCAGATACTGATAACGCAGTTCCTTGGTCGGTACCTTAATCTCATAAGCACGGTCAAAACGTCCAGAACGGTTCATTAGTGCAGGGTCTATTTTTTCAGGATAATTCGTTGTACCAATAATGAAGATTCCTTCTTTTGATGTAGCACCATCAAGTACATTAAGAAAAACAGAGCGAACACTTGAAGGCATTGAATCAATATCCTCGATCACTAATACCAGGGGCGTTAATTTTAATACAGATTTAAATACTTCTTTAATCGTATAGCTCGATGTGAATTCAGTGATTTGCCAATAAGCCACTGGAGCATTTATACTGCTTGCGATGGATTTTACTAGAGTAGTTTTTCCATTACCTGGTTTTCCATAGAGAAGAATCCCTCGTTTATAAGGAATATTGTACAGTTTAAAAAATTCACTGCTTTCTGAGAAAAATTCATCGATGGAACGATAAATTTCCCGCTTTAAGGATTCCTCTAAAAAGACATCCTCTCTACTAACCAAGGTTGTTATATTATCAATCTCAGTTTCCACACCATCTTCTGTATCAGTGAAAACGGTTATATAGTTCTTAATATAGTCCCGCTTTCTTTTTAAAACGTATTTTAAAAAGGAAACCAGACTTGCGTCATTTTTGGCAAATATCAAGTCACGTGTACCCTCGCCATCACTTTGAAAAATCTTTAATCTTGAAAGGGCAACTTGATGATTTGGATAATAATAAAGTCCGTTCTCGATTCTCGGTTTGACAATGAGCTCCATTACTTTATCCGTATGATTTGAGGAAATACTTTTGGTTTCCCCCTCTTTGTAGATATGAGCAATCAATTGGACCTCGACCGATTCCTCCTTCAAATCTTCCTCTAAAATATCCCAAATTTCATTAGAGGTATCTTCGTCTGAATAGAGGTAAAATTCATATCCCACTTCTTTCACAAGTTCCTCTTGAAGCGTAGATACAATTTTTCCATAATCATAATAATAGGGCAGTGACTCTCTTGGTATCACTTTTGTGTCAAATAGAACATGATTACTTTTCATTGAGATCTCCTTTTATTTTCAAACTATAATACCATTGTATAGTATTGATTTTCGTATTTAAATGTAAAGAATTTACTTTTATAAAAATTAAAAAATCCCTGAATATGAATTCAAGGATTTTTTAGTAATAACTATAAATTGATTTCGATATCTCGATTCACTTTATGTTTGAAATTTTTAAAAATAATGATGGAACAAAGGATCGTGGTTAAATTAATGGCTGGAATGATAAATATAGCTGGAATCACGTTAACTCCCGTTAGAGCCATTCCGATAATTTTACCTGATAGTGCGGTCATTAAAAGGGATAAGAATACAAAATATACTGAACCTAATAAAAATCCAATCGGAACTCTTTTAATCAATAAAACCCCTGATATAAACGAGATTGGCAGAAACAGCGCTAAATCAAAGCCTTGAACAATTAAGGTTGTATAATGATCTAAATCAACGGGAATTACTTTTCTAAAAAGGGGAGGAACGACAACCTGGAGCCACAAACTACCAATAACAACAGCATTAAAGATTAAAAATCCACCTAAAAACGTAACTGGCAACCTTGAATGAAAATGCTGATTGATGATCTCAAAATAGAGTGGAAATAACATCAGGATCAGTGCAAAGAAACTTGCCGATAATAGAAGGATATATACTAAAAACAATGAATTAAACATCGCCATTGCTAAATAAAATAAGTACGTAAGGAAGAAATAGAGCAGCGAACCAGAAAGCATGATTCTCCCCTTCAACGATCCTTTTCTTGCAAAATAAAGAGCAGTCAAAAGGAAGGGGATCCCAATACACAATGTAACAACATCCTGTGCGATTCCTTGAATGGCTACATCAACTGACATATCCTGATATATACCTCTACCGAAAATGGTAATAGTTTCACCGCGAACAGAGATATGCTCAAATTCTCCAGGACCACTCTTCGAAAAGATACCCACAGTTGTAGCAAGAATCGCTAGAATTGATATGCCATAAACTAGCATACTAACAGCTTTTTTATACCTCATTTTTGATTCCTTCTCTCGATAAAAGATTTTCAGAATCAACTCCGTTTTTTTTATTATATAGCCATATTAAGGAAATGGAGGAAGATATTATGGCGAAATTTCTACTATTGAAATATTTTGCAAAAAAAAATCCAAGGAATGAATCCTAAGGATTAGTCAAATTTATTTGGATAAAATTTTATAATATATGACGGTGGTATCTAATGCTCCCTCACCCGAAAGGGCAAAGTTTGGGATTTTTCCAGCCGGAATATACCCAAATGATTGATAAAGGAGATTGGAGGGGTCCCCTTCCCTTGTATCAAGGGTAAGTAAAGTCCTACCTTCAATGATTGCTCTTTCTTCGGCCACATTCATTAAGGTCCGGGCAACTCCTTTACGTCTAGCATTGGGACTTGTCATTAATTTTGCAATTTCAGCACGATGAAGACCGTTTTGCTTGGTGCATAAATGAACTTGAATGGTTCCGACAATCTCATTATGTATCTTAGCAATATATAAAATAACATTTTGGTTTAATACGGTTTGCCAATAGTGTCTTGCATCTGATAGTTTCATTGGAGGTAAAAATCCGATTGATGCCCCATCATCCACCACCCCTGCCAAAAGTTTAGAGAGTTGATCTAAATGATTTTCAATGGAATTAATTTCTTCAATTTTTATCACACTTAACACCTCTATTAGGAAAAAGTTTGTAGTTATCAATTCACTTCAAGCTTGTATACTCAAAAAACTTGTTATTATAATGAAGATTATACGTTGAAATAAAGGTGATGCCAATGATTTCTAAAAATGAATCTCATAAACATCTGAGGAGAACTTATTTTCTAGCTGTTGTAATCACGATTCTCCTGGGCCTGGCATCCAGAAAATTCAGCCATTTTTTATTCTCCTTTTTAGCAGAGAATGCTGGAGATGCCCTATGGGCAATGATGGTGTACTTCGGACTTCGCTTCATATTTTTGAAAAAGAGCATGTTAACAGCCTTCTTCTTCAGTTTTTTGTTTAGTTTCAGTATCGAATTCAGTCAATTGTATCAAGAAGATTGGATTAATGAGATTCGCGGAACTCTCCTGGGAGCATTGATATTAGGTAAAGGCTTCCTTACGGTGGATCTAATTCGATATACAGCAGGGATTGTCATTGCCTTTAGCTTGGATAATTTGACGTTCATTAAAAAACAGAAGAACATATAAATCAATGTTCTTCTGTTCTGGATGTAAATCCCTTTATCATTTTTTTTACACGTGATGTAGATTTGATTTTACCCTCTTCTAAAAGCAATTTATGAATTTGTTTTAGCTCTGTTTTCTTTGCATCAATCCTTTTTAAAAATAATCTATATTCCTGATCCGATTCAAATTGATTTCCATATCGAACTCTTTCATAGACGGTTTGGATGAATTCATCCTCTTTAACTCTAACTCTCTTGAACCATTCCCCTATCGTTTCTGATGAATTTCTCTTTAGTTGCAGCTTTTCCGCCAGTTTCTCAAGGCGATACATTTCTTTTCGCACACGATAGGAAGGCTGTTTCCCTACCCTTTTAGTTTTGGAAGAACTCGTTCCCTTTTCTCCTTGTTCAAATGATGAGTAATAAAAGTCATTCTCAGCAGAATCTAAAACTTCTGTACATCCTTGGAATTTCTTATAAAGGAATATAAATAGGAGAATACAAAGGATCATGAAAATGACAATGTACAAATACGTAAAATTAATATCCATTTTTGAAGCTATTTCTGATTGATCATGAATCAAACTAGTATTCTCAGAATCAACAGGAGACTGTGAGTTTTGAATTTGAGCAAACAGATTCAATTCTCCTGTCAGTTCATAATTCTCAGCCCAATTAAACAACGGCGACATAATAAAGGATACTGCATAAACGACTAATTTAAGGATTGAAACAACAACCCATTTAAGGATATCCCTAAGGGTTACAAGAAGCAGACTCATGGCAATCATTATACCCATGATCGATAGAAAATTTCTCATCAAGAGTTTTTTTACCAGTGTGTTCCCAACCACCGATAACCAGTTAATCAAAAATCCACCAATAATAATAAAAGCAAAGGTTAGCATGAGGATGATCATCAATGAATTTTGGTAAGGATAGTCCTGTACATTTGCAAAAATGAGTAAAATAAAGCCCAAGAAAACGGTCCAAAACAACCAAAATCCCGTTTGCACAGTGTCACTTTGACTATTCATGATCGTTGTTCTCCAGTAAATCAACATCGACAATACGATAACACACATGATGGGAAACTTTAATAAAATCCCGCCAACCACAATCAAAGGGAAGACGGTAATAAAAAATAACAATCTGCTCTTCTCCTTGTAAGTATGAATCAGGAAAATAAATAGATAAGTAGATGGAATGGACAACACAAGGTAATATAGGAATGGTATCTCTTGTTCTCGAAATATATAATAAAACGCAATGACAAGACTACCCAATAATATCTCAATGGTTTTGTAATAAGCCAAATACCAAACATTATTTTTCATATGATATCCCCCTTTTTGGGGAGAATGATTTCTTTACAATCGAAGCACTTTGTTCATTTACCATTAGTTCATAAATACTGGTACCTCTATCGGCAATCTTTTTCAGCAAATCCCTTTTTTCGGGAATGTATTGACCTGCTAGTAGGAAAAACGGCTGTGTTTCTAAATGGCTGTCATAATAGGCTAGCATCTTTTCAAAAGGATAAACCGATGTCTGCACATCAATATGAGCGATCGCTTCCAACACTTTTTGTAAATGCTCTCTGCCAGTCCCAGGCATTTGATAATAAAATGGTGTTGTACCGACATGACGAATATTAATACAAACGGAGAATGGGATATTCTGTTGCACATAGAAATAGGCCAGATCTGCAGTCGCACTTAATATTTCTTCCAGGTTATTTGTAACAAAGTGGTCATCACCAATATTAATCGCTATATTCCAACCGTTTTCAGTCACTTTATCATAGAGCTTAGTTTGTAATGATTGGTTCCGAGCGCTTGCCTTCCAATGAATTCGATTAAAACTATCTGAATAATGATATTCTCGCGTTCCTGCAGGTGAAAGAGTGTCTTCATAAAGAGAATATGAAACAGGGAATTCGCCTTGCTTGCTGGTGTGTAGAGTATGTTTATTGTGTACGACCTTTGTTTTCGGATAAACAAGTGCTTCTTGGATGGAATGAAACTCCTTTTCTAATATGGTTTCCCCTAAACCAAAAAAGTGCGGAATCATTAATTCAATTTTACGAATTCTTGAAACACCTCGTTTTTCAGCTGTAAATGGAATGGTCACACTCGCTTTTTGCCGAAAACTAATTGAAAATGGCACAGTAACCTCATAGATGGATGCCTTGTGACTGGCACGTTTATCGTGTGGTGTAACAGAATCATGGAAGGTAACACTTAGCTTCGCCTTCATGATGGGCACACCTATATTATGGAAATCTAATTTCCATGCCCCCTCCTCACTAGGGAAATACTTCCCTCTTACCTTTTTATTATTAAAAGATAATCCCTCCCCAACTTTCCTTCGATAGAGATGATTGAAGTAAAAAAGCAGGATCATAAAGACGCCAACAAAAAAGGCCAGCCATGATTGGAAGAAAAAAGAAGCAATACATAAAAGGAGTGCAAACGCTCCTGTTATGGGCAGATAATTGTTCTCAACACTATATTTACTCCACTCCATCATAGTTAAGCGCCCATCTCTACGGGTACTGGAACCGTTTCCAAAACTTCTCTTAGTACACTATCAGGTGACTTTGTAAAAGAGGCTTCCGTCGATAATATGATTCTATGACCTAACACATAGGGAACCATCTTTTTAATATCTTCAGGAATCACATAGTCTCGATTTTCTAAAAAGGCTTGACCTTGTGCTGCCTTCATCAACGCCAATGCTCCACGTGGACTTACACCTAAATCAATTTCAGGATGCTGTCTTGTCTTTCTTACGATTTGAAGCAAGTACGATTCAATGGTGTCATTCATTTTGATTTTCTGGACCTTTTTCTTCAGTTCTTGGATTTCTTCATGACGTAACACAGATTCTGTTGTACTGCTGCTCCTAATGCCTCGTGCTGCCTTTAATATTTCCTTTTCGCTTTCAAGACTCGGATAATCCATGGACAGCTTCATAAAGAAACGATCCATTTGAGCGACTGGAAGCGAGAAGGTTCCTTGCTGGGCTTCCACCGGATTTTGGGTGGCAATGACCATAAATGGATCATCTACTTTGACGGTTATCCCATCGATTGTAACTTGTCTCTCTTCCATTACTTCAAGTAAACTTGATTGAGTCCTTGGTGTGGCGCGGTTGATTTCGTCGGCAAGAACAATATTGGCAACAATAGGTCCGGTTCTGAGTTCAAATTCCTGTACTTTCGGATTGAAAAATTGAATCCCGGTAACATCACTAGGCAGGACGTCTGGGGTAAATTGTATTCTAGAGAAGCTGCCATTTATACTACTCGCAAATGATTTAGCGAGCATGGTTTTACCAGTACCAGGTACACTTTCTAGCAATATATGTCCATTAAATAAGAGAGAAATTGTAAGAAGCTCAACCTCCCTTTCCATACCGACCATAACCTTGGAAATTTCAGACTTTACTCTATTTACGTTTTCCATATGTATCCACCTACTACCTTCATAATGTTTGAATAAGCATTCATTTTTTTTGTAAAAAAATTAACAGGTACTTTTCACTATAAGCTATTCTGTTAATTTTGAAAATATTTTATTTCTCCAACCATGTTCCCAATCTCCCCTTCTACTTTATTTTGAAATAAAAAAGGCTGCCGCAGCAACCTAAACTTCAAAATGATCGTATTTTATTAAGCGTATTTAATACCCGCAATCTTGATATTATTGATATCACTGGATCCGCACGGTGTTACAGCAAAAGTCATTTCACATTTCGGGCAATTCATAATAACCGTTTCTAGCGTAAAGGTTTCCCCACACTCGCAGTGAATTTGATGCGCCACTGTTGGGGCAAGTTTATCTTTCCCTTTACTTTTAACATGATCAACGATGTCTTTTCCGTCTCTAATATGTGATGAACAACCACAGCTCATTTAGTAACCCTCCAAGAAAGCGAAATTATAGTACTTTGTAAATTTAGAATAGCATAGAAATAGAGACTTCAATCCTTCTAAAATCAAACAGATTATGAATTTTATCATCTTAGAAATAAAAAAAGAAGACTTCTAATCTAGATGTCTTCTTTGGAATGTTATTTTATTTAATGTACTTTAATCATTTCATAAATATCTTCATCATGATGTACGCGTGTATGCTTGGATTCAATTCGTTCAAATTCTTCAATCTCTACATTATACATTGACTCGCCAAACCACCAGTTTTTGAATTCAAGAAAAAGTTCTGTCAGCATCCTTGATTCCTCCAGTTACGGTAATTGAACTCCTTACACTTCTATTATACATGTGAATCAATTCACATAAAAGCGCTTACACAATAGACGGAATAGGAAAATAATAGTGAATTATTAGAAAATAGTGGGAGTTTTATTTGCGAAAGGATAGAGAGTTATTTGGAATTCCATTCGTATAGTAAATCAGGTAAATTCTCTTCATTTTCATGCCCTTTGCCAATGATTTTAAATCCATTTTTTTCATAGAATCGTTGTGCTCTTTTATTAACTTCAAAAGTATATAATGTTAATCTTCCATTTGATTGGGTCTTTGCTTTATCTAGTAATGTTTGCCCTATTCCTATTCCTTGGTAATCATTATGAATATAAAGCTGGCTAATTTCGGTGTTATTGTAGGCAATCATCCCAACTACTAATTGATCAATTAACGCTAAGTCTATTTGAAATTGTTTAGACAAGATATGATTTAAAAAGTTTACGTGATTGTCAAAACTGTGTAGTTCCTTCTGACCAATCGCCTTTTCTTTGCTCTCTCTCCACATTTGCACTGATTGTTCTGCATACTTCGGGTCATACTTTGTGATGATGATTTTGTGTTTCTGCATAATAGAATCCCCTTAATTTTGTTGGGGAACAAAGTTCGTTCCCCTTCTTATTTTTTATCTACAGCAGCTACTGCCTCGATTTCTACCAACTGATTTTTATATCCCAAAACCGTAACCCCTGTTAATGTACTTGGGACATCATGATTGCCAAACTCTTTTCTAATTGTTTCCCAGGCTGTTACCAAATCAGACTGGTTTTGAGTTGCAACTAGAACTCGAGTATAGGCGACGTCTTCCAAAGTGGCGCCACATTCTTTCAATGCCTCTTTCAAATTCTCCATACAAAGAGATGCCTGACGACCAAAATCACTTGATTCTGGCACAATTCCCTCTTTCGTCAATGGACATGCACCGGCTAAAAACAATAAATCCATGCCTGCTGGGATTCGACTAGCGTAAGCATAGTCAACTTGAGCCAAATGGTTAGAATGGATTAATGATATTATCCTATTCATGTAAAATCCCCCTTTTATTGGACCATATAAATAGATTATATCAAAAAGTCATATTCTAATAAATTATTAGATCGATTCCAGTCTGAGTTCATTTTAAATGGAATATCTTTTTACTTAGGTGTCTTTATCTGTAAGGAGGCTAAGTATGAAAGCAATCGTTTCTACAAAGTATGGTCCGCCTGATGTTCTTGAGTTTAAAGAGGTAGTTAAACCTATTCCATCCGACAATCAAGTTTTGGTAAAAGTTCATGCTTCTTCTGTTAATTATGGGAACCTTGTCCTTTTAAGAGGAGAGCCGTTCCTAGCCCGCTTTGCTTTTGGTCTATTAAAACCTAAATACGCCATACCTGGTGGCGACATAGCTGGTACGGTAGAGGCAGTTGGTAAGGATGTAGTCCAGTTTCAGCCGGGAGATGGTGTGTTTGGAGATTTATCTGGGTGCGGTTGGGGGGGATTTGCTGAATATGTATGTGTTCCTGAACAGGCATTGGCATTAAAACCTTCCAATCTATCCTTTTCGGAAGCTGCAGCTGTACCAATGGCAGGTGTTACTGCCCTCCAGAGTTTACGTGATAAAGGCAAAATCCAACCCGGACAGAAGGTATTAATTAATGGTGCTTCTGGTGGTGTGGGGACTTTTGCAGTACAGATTGCCAAAGCATTGGGAGCAGAGGTAACCGGTGTTTGCAGTACAAGGAATATAGATATTTTGGACTCGCTAGGAGCTGATCATTCCATAGATTATACAAAGGAAAAGTTTGCTGACAACAATCAAACGTATGATCTGATTCTCGGTGTTAACGGGCATCAACCGATTTCGGATTATAAGCGGACTCTAAAGCCTAATGGTATATTTGTACACGTCGGAGGTTCCAGTGCTCAAATGTTTCAAGCGATGACCTTGGGACCTTGGATATCAAAGACTTCATCAAAGAAAGTGGGTAGTTTTTTACAAAGAGCAAACCAAAATGATTTGGTATTTATGAAAGAACTATTAGAGACTGGTAAAGTAAAACCTGTAATTGATAGACAGTATAAATTGAGTGAAGTTCCCGAAGCGTTCAGGTACTTTGAAAAGGGCCACGCTCAAGGGAAAGTTGTCATAACGATGTGAAAACAGTAGATCGAAATGGTATCACAAGGCTCCGATTTATCAGTAGAAAGCAACTTTCCTTTACCTGAGTTGCTTTCTACCTTTCACTGATTTACATCCTTCCTATTTCAAGTTTATACTCCAGTATTACTGGTTATGCGCCAGTATTTTTGGGGATGCGCCAGTATTTATCGTTATGCGCCAGTATTTTTCGCTATGCGCCAGTATTTTTCGTTATGCGCCAGTATTTCTGGCTATGCGCCAGTATTACTGGGTATGCGCCAGTATTTCTGGTTATGCGCCAGTATTTCTGGCTATGCGCCAGTATTTTTGGTTATGCGCCAGTATTTCTCCCCATACGCCAGTATTTCTCGCCACGCTGAAAATCATCTGCTATAATCTACTTCATATTAATTATTTTGGGGGAACTTTCGTGATCAGGTTAGCACAGGAAAAAGATTTACAGGGTATATTAGACATCTATAATGATGCAGTCCTACATACAACAGCTGTATACACCTATAAAGCTCAAACGCTTGAAACTAGAAAGCTTTGGTATAAACAAAAAATGGAAGATGGTTATCCTGTCATCGTATATGAGTTAGAGAATAAGGTTGTTGGATTTGCAACGTTCGGCCCCTTTAGACAGTGGCCAGCTTACAAATATTCGATCGAACATTCTATTTATGTAGATAGTAATTATCGGAGAAAAGGAATTGCCACTTCATTATTAAAAGAAATCATTGCAATTGCCAATGAAAGAGAATACATGACATTAATTGCAGGGATTGATGCTGCAAATGAAAAAAGTATTGCCATGCATCTGAATTTTGGTTTTGTTCATTCAGGGACAATAAAAAAAGCAGGATATAAGTTCAATACTTGGCTTGATCTAGCTTTTTATCAATTGAATCTAAACGGACCTAAAAATCCTGTAGAAGATTAATACATTTTACCCCCCATTGAAATTACTTTGGGGGATTCTATCATTTAAAGGAAACTGCTATCTATTTTGCAGAAAAATGTCAGCGTTCTTAAGATTTTTCTTGGTTATTCACCCATCTAAAAATTTCTGAACTCACTTCCATCCAACTCTAAAATGAAATTTCCTACATTCAACTCTCCCTTTGTTAGCCAAATAACTCTTTTTACATTTTCCATTAATCTTTTAAAGATTTATTTCTCCAAAATAGAACCTTACTCCTTCTTATTGGTTTTATTGATTTCTCCACAGATGAGGGTTCATTGATGAATTAGATATTCCAATTAGGAAATAGTAAAAAAAACTAATATCACTCAATTATTGGACAAAGGTGGAGGTATTAACATGGCCAAAAAGAAGGACAAGTTCGCTGTTTACTTAGGAAATATCGCTTCTAATTTAAAGGAAAGTGCTAACTATTTCGCTGACTATAAATTAAAGAATATCAGTGATCTTAAGGTTTTTTCTGAAAAAATGAAGGAATATGAAAACAAGGGAGACTCCATGGTTCATGAGGTGATTAAAGATTTACATAATGCTTTCATCACGTATATTGAACGGGAGGATATTTTAACTCTTACGATGAGCATGGATGATGTTTTAGATGGATTGGAGCATACTGCTGCGCTATTTGAAATGTATTCGATTGTGAATGCTGATGATTACATGATTCGATTTGTTGACGCGATTCGAAGTTGTGCAGCTGAAATTGAAACAGCAGTTGAACTGCTGGCATCAAAGAAATTACTTAATATGAGGGAACATGCCATCAAAATTAAAGATTTGGAATCAAAATGTGATGGCATTCTACGAGAATCCATTAAAAATCTTTTTGTGAATGAAAAAGACCCCATTCGTATTATTCAATATAAGGAAATCTATGAAGAGTTAGAGAACATTGCAGATTTCTGTCAGTCTGTAGCCAATATATTAGAAACCATTATCATGAAAAATGCTTAAAATGTTGAAATACTTCTTTTGGAGGTTCTAATGACAACTTTCATTATTATCCTAATTCTTGCCTTAATCTTCGAGTTCATAAATGGATTTCATGATACAGCCAATGCCATTGCGATGTCGGTCTCTACAAAGGCCTTAACACCACGATTTGCAGTTATTTATGCAGGTGTCCTAAATTTTTTTGGTGCCTTAATTTCACAGGCGGTTGCAAAATCAATTGGCGGGAAAATTGCTGACCCATTTCAAATTGAGAACGGAATGATAATCGTTATTGCGGCTCTTATTGCGGCCATCTTTTGGAACCTTTTAACTTGGTACTACGGAATTCCATCGTCTTCATCACACACCTTAATCGGTTCAGTTGCGGGAGCTGTTATTTTTGGTTCAGGGTTAGATTCTATTAACTGGGAAGGATTTACCGATATTATTAAGGCCCTTATCATATCTCCTTTTTTGGCTTTTGGAGTAGGATTTATCCTTATGAAAATACTAGCGATTTTATTTCGGAACGCAAATCCCTACCGTGCAACCCGTGGTTTTCGAGGATTTCAAATCATTGCTTCGGGTTTAGCAGCCTTTTCTCATGGTGGAAATGATGGGCAAAAAACAATGGGGATTATTGTTTTTGCATTGGTTGCCGGAGGTTATCAGGCCACTCTAGATGTACCATTTTGGGTGCAGGTTACATGTGCAGCCACCATCGGATTGGGTACCATGATTGGTGGAATGCGAATTATTAAAACGGTTGCGAAAAGGATTTTTAAGGTTCAGCCCATCAATGGATTTGCTGCAGACTTATCGTCATTTGTTGTTTTACAAGGTGCTACCTTTTTAGGTCTACCTGTATCTACAACACATGTATCTTCCTCTTCCATTTTAGGTGTGGGTGCCTCAAAGCGATTCCGGGGCGTAAATTGGGGAGTTGCAATAAGAATTGTTACCACTTGGGTAATTACATTGCCAATTTCTGCGCTAATTGCAGGCCTCATTATAATGATCATTAAAATTTTCGTATAGAATTATTGGAGGAGTAACGAACAAATAAATTCGTTACTCCTTTAATTTTTAGGATAGAAATGTCTTATGTAAAATGTGGTAATCGATCAACTAGCGGAGTTTCCATCAGATAGTTTAATATGATACTGTCCATTTTTTAACTTCATGAAATACCTCATTCCGATTTAATGAACTATCTCCTATTAAGTTCGTTTTTTGGTGGAAATATCCTCCTTAAATGATAATCCTTCTTCCTTTAAAGCGGATCTAAGTTTTGGTAAGGAAGCCGGTCCCATACCATGGAACTTCAAAATTTCTTTTTCACTAAATGTTGCTAACTCCTGTAATGAAGTGATCCCATTGTTTTCCAATGCACGTCTTGCGGGGCCTGAGAGTAATGAAAGAAATCCATTTTCAGGTTTGCGTTCTTTCTCACAAGTCGGACAGGAAGGACAATCACTGCTCTTATAAAATTGGTGTCCATTGCTGCATATCCTTAATTGTTTTTCGGAAGTAGCCAATGAATAAATGCCTCCTCTACTAAAATAAAGTAACTACATTCTATTATAGGCTAATTCTGATTTCTAAAAAACAAAGAGCGTTCTCAAAATGGAGAAACGCTCTAAAATCATATACTATTCAGCAGCCATAGCCTCTGCTTTCGTCTTATGAACCGTACCAGATGGATGCTCAGGCGGTGCGTAAATGGAGTATAGCTTCAGTGGTTTATTTCCAGTATTCGTTACATTATGCCACTTACCAGCTGGAACCATGATGGCAAAGTCATCTTCAACTCTTGCTTGAAAAGATAAGTTTTCTTTTGTATCACCCATTTGAACGATTCCCTGCCCATCTTCAATACGTAAAAATTGATCAACATCGGAATGAATCTCTAATCCTATACTTTCCCCAGGGTTGATACTCATCAAAGTTACTTGCAGATTACTTCCTGTCCATAAGGCTGTACGGAATGTATTGTTTTGCTTTGTAACATCGTCAATATTGACCACAAATGGTTCTTTTCCATAATCTTTTAACTCAATGTTTCTTGTCTCAATTACGGATGGCCAATCATGATATCGATTTCCATATTCCAACTGATTCGGGTATCCCCAGTAGTACAAAGGCTGTCTCGCATAGTTATACGTTGGCACGTTCACGTAATATGGATCAGGATATGAATAAGGATACGGATACGCATAAGGAACGTAGTACATTAAGATCATTCCCTTCAAAAATTCATCACGTTATCCTATTCACTTTGTTTAGGAATGTACTTCGATTTTTAGCTATTTTACTTCCTTTATAAATATAAAGCCCTCTCTCACTATAGAAAGCGGCTAGAAATTAATAGTAAAATTTAACACATAAATTATACAACGCTCCAAATTAAATACGTTTGGTTAATTACCTTTGGAGTCTTAGTTTCCTCTTCAAACCCCAGTATAATAAAAAGTGGAACAAAATACTAAGCCGTTCCAAAATTGATGTTTCTCCTTCTACCAGCGTCCAGTTGCAACAAATAGTGGGTATTTACATATTCTTGGTTAATTTTTGTTCAATACTACTCATTATATCAAATGCACCAGCAGACTTATTTGAGCAAACAACAACCTTAGTGGATAAGTCAGGATAATAAGCAGAATGAAAGCTGACACCTGGATCATACCCCATTATATGATATTTAAGAATACTGTTATTTGTTTTTTTCTTAATCCAAATCCCATAACCATAGAAACCACTTTCATTGACTTGCGTATGGGCAGATAAGAGCCTATTTGTATATGTTTCATTTAAAAGTTGGTAATTTAAAAGTGCGTTCCACAGTTTAACCATATCATTAGCTGTTACAAAAGCCCCGCCATCAGAGCCACCTTTTACAGGTAATGAATAGATGTTTGTTTTCCAAGTTCCATCAGGATTATCGATATAGCCTAAAGCAGTATTTTGTGGTAGACAGTCAAAAGAAAAGTATCCTGATTTCGACATTCCAGCTTTATTGAAAATATATTTTTGAACATAATCAGAGAATTCAAGTCCAGTTGCCTGTTCGACAATTAATCCTAATAGAATATATCCAGCATTATTATAGTGAAACGATTCCCCTATTTCTGATTTCATAGGATTATTTTGAAACATTGGTAAGAAATCTTTTAAATTTCTAATTTGATACATAGGATTATTAACCCAAAGTTCCTCAAAATCATCCATTATATCCTCATCAAAATAATCTGGTATTCCTGAAGTATGGGATAGTAAATGATGGACAGTTACTTTATCATCAAAATTTTTAAAATCAATATTACGAAAATCGCTCAATTTAGAATCAAAAGAAATTTTCTCCGCTTCTACAAGCTGACAAATGGCTATTGCCGTGAAGAGTTTACATCCAGATGCTATTCCAAAACGGGTAGTCGAATTATTTTCTAATTGATCCGAACGGTTGGCGTAACCAAAGTTTATATTTACTAAAACCTTATCCTTATCTTCAACGAAGACTGAACCTGAGAAATTTACCCTACTTTGAATTGCTGAAACCAGTTCACTTAAATTTGTGTTCATAGCGTATCCTCCAAAATTCAATTATTTTGGGATTATTGGCTTCTGTTCTTATTATACGAAAGTATTTACGAATGCTAATGTGATATAATTTTTGGAAAAGATTTAACATTTGGTGGAAATTATGGAAACAAAAGATTTTAATTTGAAACACTAGACACTAGAGAACTACTAGAGATTCCATATCAGGATCGGAATTATATACGTATAATCCCTAACAGAAGCAAAAAAGCAGAGTTATTCAAATCTTGAATTCACTCTGCTTTCCTACATGCAAAAAATGTGATTGGACCTAAGATTTTACTAGGATCAATCAAATGAACCCATTGTTTGAAATAGTTCACTAGATTGAGGAGATACATAAATGGTCCTGCTTGGAAAAGCAACTTCTACTCCCTCTTCCTCCAAGATTGCCATAATCGCTATATTGATATCATGTTTGATTTTTACATGTTCTGCCCAAACCGTTGTATTCGTAAAAAAGTATAACAGAATATCGAGACTGCTATCATTATATTGATCGAACGCTACCATGATTGTATCAGGATGAATTTCCTCATGATTCCTCAATAAGTGTTCAATTCGAAGAACTACTCTTTCAAGCCTGTCTTTAGTAGTATTATAGTTTAGACCCAAGTGGAAAGTGATTCGTCTTTTTCCCATACGACTCCAGTTGGTAATCGGCTCGTTTGCAAGTGTTGAATTAGGAACCGTTACGAGCGCTTGGCTAAACGTTCGAATTTTAGTGCTTCGGAAATTAATATCCTCTACCGTCCCCTCTACACTAGGAGTCAAGATCCATTCACCAATGGAGAACGGTTTTTCAGTTACAATGACGATTCCACCAATCAGATTCCCTACTGCTTCTTTTGCGGCTAATGCAAAAGCCAGACCTCCTAAACCAAGTCCTGCGACCAATCCATTTACGTCATAATCAAATTCTTGCCCAATAATGCTGATGCTGATGGCAATTAAGATAACTCGAATCGTTCTTGAAATAAACGGAAGCAAAATTAAATCTATCTTATTATTAATCTTTTCATTCACACTAATTAAGATTCCTGTTGTAGGAGAGGATAAATTAAATAGTCCCCATGTAATTAAAACAATCACCATTGAACGTAAAAATTTTAAAAATAAAGCATTATGTTGTTCAATAAAAGGGAAATAATCCATTGCAATATATAATCCCAAAATGATAAAGCCCCATCCTAATGGGCGTTCAAAACTTAAAAATATTTTTGTGAAAAAATCAGTTGGTGTTTTTCTTATCAATTTTAACATCAATTGAAACACATACTTGGTAAATATGTTTCTAAAAAGAATAAATAAACCCAAAATCCCAATAGAAATTCCTACATTTTTTAACATTCCATAATCTAATCCCGCAGGTAAAAAGTCCATTCTTAAAAACCCTTCCTTCTATTTCTTAGCCATTACATCTCCATATCATAACTTTTCTCACCCAATTTTTGAATACAACAAAAGTCTTAGATTTAAGCCTTGGCAAAAAAAAAAGACAAGATTTCTTGTCCTTTTAATTAAAATTATCATCGTTTTTTTAGTGATATAACAAGTGCTAGCAACCCAGCAATTAAAGCTGCAATGGAAACATAAAGAGGAGCATTTGAAGGGCTTGCTGTGTCTTTAACATCTTCTTTTGGTTGCTCTGTTTTCACTTCTTCCTTCGTATCCGTACCATGGTGGTCTCCAGTGCCATCAGCAGGTTTTGGATTCACCGTTGTCAAGGAAGCAGGCTTTTCTGCATCTTGTGCGCCAACCCATTCAACTACGCTTCCATCCTGATAGGTTTGGTAAGCTTTCCAAACAATCTGTGTGGCAGTGTCTGCTACTTTTCCCTGCATGTTAAAATGTCCGAATTCTATTGGTGATAAACCATCACCTTCTGCTGTCCAAGTTACGCTCGTAATCTTATCTGAAGCATCTCGTTGAATTTCATACTTCCAGCCTGGCTTTGGCTCAAAACGGCTAATATTTACGTCAGCTGAAATTTCTACTTTTACCTGTGTAGTAGGTACGGATTCATTTTCAGAGGGTACCCTAACGGTGAAAACTTCATAACTTCCCTGGGTTGTTTCTTTAGGTAATACCGTTACGTGGGCACTTGCAATCCCTGCAAAAAGTGAAAATAATCCAAACATTAATAGAATTGAGGTTACAACCTTTTTCATCTAGTAAAAACTTCCCTTCGATACATAAATTAATTCTTTTTCTTTTTGGTGAATAATAAAAGAACGATCCCAAATATCACGATTAGAACAATAAACACTGTAATTAGTGTAGGTGATGAATCGTTATTATTTTGCTCATCTGCATTCTCTGCTGTATCAGATGCTGTATTTTGATTTTCACTAGATTCTTCTGTTTGATCAGTTTGACTTTCATCTTCCTGACCTTCATCTGTTTCCTCAGGAGTAACAGGAGTGGGTTCTGTCTCATTTTGAGCCATTTCAACAATGAAGTTGATTTCACCTTTTATCGGATGACCATCTTCCCCAACAATTTTCCATTGGATTATGTAAGAGCCGTTCTCTAATGGCTTCGCTATTGTTCCTGATAATTGCTTATTTTCAACTTTTATATCTTCTAAAGGAATGACGTTTCCATCTTTTACTAAATCCATTGTGCTTAAAACTTCAATAGGAGTAGCAAATGTAAGGACAATTTGTTCCAAGTTCTCTGTTACGATTTGACCTTCAGATGGATTCGAAGAAGATAAACCTGTGTGTGCAAGAACAAATGAAGGTATCATTATGAATGTGCACAACAAGAAAAACATAATTTTTTTCAAGATAAGACTCCTTTCGTACTAAAACATGTTGTACTAAGTATATTCGTTGCAATAGGTTGCTAGTACTTGATTCCTAGCATATCCATATTAACATGTTGTTTATGAGTTTTTAAGGTTAACTAACAATTTCATAAAACTTTCACAAATATTTTTCTTTTGTCTAAATAATATGGACAATTATTTTTATTATGGTAAAATACCGCTTTCCTTTTTCTACGATTATGCTAAAAAATATTGAAAAAATGCGTTCCTACAATGTAGAAACGCAGTAAATGGTATATTATTTGTCTTCAATCATAGATATATACTTTTTAACTACTTCATAAACATATTTTTGATTTGCTTCAGCTGTACCCGGATCATAAGTACCGCCATTTGTTTTATTATTTGATAGAATTCGAATACCTAAGAATGCAACATCATAGGCATCGGCAATTTGCGCTACGGAAGCACCTTCCATTTCTTCTACAGAAGTACCGTAAATTTCGTGAATCCAATTAATTCGATCCACTTCGCTATTCCAAAAGTCTGCGGAACCAATCGTCCCTTCGATAACTTTACCCTTTTTGTACGTATCTTTAACAGCATTAGCAGCGGCAAGTAATTCCTTATCTCCCTCGTAGTAGCGGACTTGATTTGCACTATCATCCGATCCGCTTCCTTCTGAAGCCATTAAGTCCATTGGGATCCATGTAGTTGGATCTGTTCCTTGGCCTGCATCCATATTGGTTGTTTTTAATGAACCGATGTTTGTCGTTCTTTCCCCTAGCACAATATCAAATACATGTAAATTCGGGTCATGCCCGCCTGAAGTACCTTGATTGATGATGGCAATCGGGTCATATTTTTCAATTGCTAAAGCTGTAGCGGCAGCAGCATTTTCCATTCCTTTACCTGTTTTCGTAACAATAACAGGGTAATTGTTAAGCTTACCTTTATAGAAAACAAAATTCCCTGATTTTTCGATTTTCACTTTCTCTAATTTATCTGCAAAATATTGTGCTTCTATAGGCATTGGACCTTGGATGACGATGGGTCTCTGTGCACCTTCTACCTCTGTTTCATTTAATAAAGATGAATTACATCCTGCCAGCATCACGAACATTCCTGATATAGCTGCAACTGAAGCAAATTTCTTAAACATTTTGTTTTTCATACATAACCTCTCCCTTTTCTCATGATGTTTGCTGTACCCGTTATTGGTTCTAAAGAAAAAAGTCCAGAAAATACAGGATTAGCAATCCTGCCTTCTAGACCAACGAGAGTCAAAGTATTAATAATCTAGCAGAAGATGCTAAATCATATAATGGCTGCTGCTGTTCATACCATTGCGCAGCAATACTTTAACTCGTAGTCTAGTTCATTTTTGGGAACCAGGTAGAGACACTCAGACCATATTACCGAGTATATACGAGCAATGCTTTTAAATATATTACTATGCAAATATAACAAAAGGGTAATCATCAATCAACAAAAAGGTGAATATTAACTAATTATAACTATATTATTGTTCGTGTTTTAGGTGGAAAGTACCGAAAAAATGGATAAAATCTACCTGTGTCGTATAAAAAAAGAGCACAACTCCTTTGCAAGAGTGAATGCTCAATCATTGGGATTAAATTTTTTAGCATATCACGAATGTCTTGATTTAAAATTTACCTATCTCTTTTGCTTCAGCAATAACACTCTTCATAAACGCCTCAACGGTTAGATTTCTAGCAAGTCTAGGACTTTGACCTGACCATAGTGACATATAGTCAGGGTTATTTTGTGAGACTGAAGCCTTTCTGATGTGTTGGGTAAGGCTATTTTGAACTGGAAAATCTGGTAGTGATTCTTCGTGTTTCTGCATTTCTGAGATAAATTTATTCTTAATTCCTCTTGCCTCCTTACCAGAAAAAGAACGAGTTAGTACAATCTGGTCTTCGTGCGATTGGAGGATAGCGTCTTTATGTATGTTTGGCGCGCCGCTTTCGATACATGTTAAGAAAGCCGTACCCATTTGGACACCCTTTGCTCCTAAGCACAATGAGGCCATAATTCCTCTGCCATCCATAATTCCACCTGCCGCAATCACAGGAATACTTACATGGTCGGCCACCTGTGGGATGAGTGACATTAAACCTATTAAACTTTCTTGATTGTTACTACTAAAATTCCCTCGATGGCCACCTGCTTCACTGCCTTGAACAACGACCATATCCATCCCTAACTTTTCGATTTCAATGGCTTCTTTCACGGTTGTTGCTGTTCCTATCAAGAGAATAGTATGATGTTTTAACTCATTTATTAATTCCAACGATGGAACTCCAAATGTAAAAGAACAAACAGGGACTTTTTCTTCGATGATAACCTTGATTTGTTCAGTAAATGTTTCAAATAAATGATTAGAGGTTGGAATGTCTACACCATCATCTGGAGGTAAATTTAATTGCTCACGAATTGGCTGTAAGAGTGCAGCCGCTGATTTAACTTCTTTTTCGGAACAGGTAAATTTGTTGGGAATAAATAGATTTATACCAAAAGGGTTTGATGTTAGGCGTTTTATTTCTCTAATTTGATCACGGATTTGACTCGGAGTCATATAGCCGGCTCCAATCATTCCTAGACCTCCAGCATTCGCAACCTCCGCCACTAACCTAGAAGTCGTTATTCCTCCAGCCATCGGGGCTTGGATTATTGGAAACTCGATTTTTAACAGCTCTGTTAATTTATTTTTCAACATCGATTACACCTCTATTTTTTAGTGTAGCATTCTTCACAAATAAATTTGCCTTCGTTTCGCAAATAAGCTTTTATCTCAGTAAACCCTTTTCGCTTAGGGTATTTCATTTTAATATAAACCATTTGATCTTCCTTAATTTCTTTATCGCAAACCATACACTTTGATTTTTCCCAGAACATAAAAAACTACCTCCTTTTTACTTGCAAAATACGTAAAACTACCGAGATTTGTATATTTTCATTTTATAAGTTTATTAGGGTAAGAACAACGTAAACGAATCAAAATGAACAATATATACGAAAAGGAGGAACATACTCACACACGAAGTTCCTCCTTTTCATTATTTCTTTTTATAAAAAATCGGCGCAGAATCAACGTTCTTAATCCAGATAGAGTCTCTCCCGTTAGATGCATCCTTTACCCATACATTGCCTTTATGTTCCTTCTCCTTTATGCGAAACCAAGTTAGATGTGATTCAACAACCTGTGGGTCGACATCAAGCTCATTCTTTTTTGGAAATGTGATTTGTTGTTGTTCTTCTGTTTTTAAATGGATGTCATAAAGTGCTGTAAACATCGTTGGTACAGGTCCTTCATTCCACTCTTTGTTCTCTTTAGCGCGAGCTACAATAACAGCATCAGGGGAGAACCATTCTACATCAAGGTCGACGTAACCCTCTGGTGTATATTCCTTTTGTTGAGTGGAACTTGGCATTTCGGCAATTTTGGCTTTCTTGTTCTCAACGAAGAATCTACCTTCTCCAGATATGTAAGCTAGTTGATTAGCTGAAGGTGCCCACTTCATCCAGTCTTTATATCCCAGCATATTTCCTATTGGTTGAAACTGATCTCCTTGTGATGATAGGACACATAATGTGTTGCTATCGTTTGACCAAGAGGCTGTGGGCGTGGCCAGGAAACTAACCCACTTTCCATCAAAACTCCACTTAAAATAATCTGCAGAAATCGCAAATAAATCAGATGTATTGGTTTGAATCGTGTAAAAGGGCTTTACTTTTGCTGCATCTAGATTTGCATCCACTGGAATTCGAAACAGCTGCACAGGTCCCCAACCTGTTGGCAGTAAATTAGCTTGTGAGGAAACGATAAACTCTTTCCCATTCGGGAACCATTCGAAATCACTAACCCCTAATGAAACATTTTCAAATCCATTTGGACGGCCATTCTTTTCCTTCGTGACATTCAGTACACCGCCGGAATTATAAGCTAGTTGATTTTTAACCGGGGACCACTTAAAGTCAGATGTTTGAATGGTGACATAAGGCTGGTAGCTTTCTTTTTCCTTTAAATCATATATGAATAAATTCGATTTCTCGCCTTGCTCATCACCATCAATGTAAGCAATAAAACGACCATCATGTGACCACTTCGGAGAATAAACATATTGGTCCTTCGTGAGTTGGGTTTCTTGATTGCCTTTTTTGAGCCAAAGTTGGTGGTCGCGAATAAAAGTTGCAGTTAATGAAACTTCTGCATTTACCATAGGTGAATTTTGAAAACAGATTAAGATAACGAATAATAAAACTCGAATTGCCATAATCAATCCCTCCAATCTATAGATTGTCCAGATCAATCATGGCAATTCACTTATTAATATTGAAAGTTGAACAGTCCATTTTACAAAAGTAAATCTTCTAACGCAGGACGGAGGGTGGGGAACTTGAATTCAAAACCAGATTCTTGTAACACTCGCGGCACCACATGCTGCCCTTCTAAAACAAGTGCGCTTTTTTGCCCCAGTACCATTTTCATAGCAAATGATGGAACAGGCATCCAGTGTGGGCGTTGTAAAACAGTACCAATGGTCTTTCCGAAATCGTTCATTTGAAGTGGAGAAGGTGCAGTGACATTAACTGGTCCACTTAATTTGTCATTGCAAATAGCAAAATGAATAGAGCGGACAACATCGGTGACATGCACCCAAGAAACCCATTGTTGCCCAGAACCCACTTTACCACCAACAAATAATCGGTAAGGCAGTGCCATTAGAGGTAGTGCACCACCCTCTTTTCCAAGCACAACACCAAATCTCATAAATACCGCACGAATTGACTGGTCTTCTACTTGTTTCGCTTTGATTTCCCAATCGTGAACCGTCTTCCCTAAAAAATCAGTTGCAGTTTCTAATGAATTTTCTGTATAGACGTTTTCAGTAGATGCCGGATATATGCCAATGGCACTGGCATTGACCAATACGGCAGGTTTTTCAGGGAGCATGGAAATAATTCTTAGCAACTCTTCCGTTGCAGTCATTCGACTTTCATAGATTTGTTTCTGGTGGTCTTTACTCCATCTGCCATCGTTGATAGAGACTCCAGCTAAATTAATGAAAGCATCCGCATACCCTATTTCCTTTTCTGGTGTGCTCCCTTTCTCAAGCCAACGTACATACTCGATATTTCCAGAAGGATCCCTTTCCTTTCTTGATAAAATAACCACACTATGCCCCTGTGCGACCAGCAATTCCGTTACCTTTTGCCCAATAAATCCTGAACCACCGGCAATGACAATTTTCATTTTTACTCCTCCTGTGGTAATAGACTCAATCCCGAACATATGTATCAAATCGTAGAAGAATGGAAAAACAGTTTCCCGTCTCTTAGCTCACTATATACTTCACCACTCAGTTCAAGGTAAATCAGGCGAGTAATCGTGGCCAATAATGGCGCAAAGGATTGCGGTGGTTGAACAGGTCCGTATATTTCTTGACAAACTTGCCAAGAAGTTTTTTCTATCTGACTAACAGCGTTTAAAACCTGCTGTAAACGATGTTTGTGTCCAGATATCATTTCATCTATGCGATCTGCCATGTTGAAAATAAGTTCACCATGACCAGGCAGCGCTAGTTTTGTTGGATAGACTTTTAATCTTTCCAGTGAGGCAAAATTATCTTTTAAAGGATTCTCGTCGTTTTCTGACCAATGAGCAATAATCGGAGAAAGTCCAGCCAAAACGTGGTCCCCTGTCACCATCACTTGCTGCCTACGATTATAAAAACAGAAATGATCACTTGAATGCCCTGGAGTCCAAATGGTTTCATACGTTTCGTCCCCTAGCTTAATAGATTGCTGGTTTTCAAATAATCCATCTGGTTCAAAGTCAAAAATATCTGTTTCAGATTTCCTTTGTTTCATTGGGAATTCAGGACAACCATGTGTTGTTAATAGGCTTCGAAACCAACTTGATCCATCAGCGTTACGATTTCTCACCATTTCCTTATAACCTAAACTAGAAATATAAACAGGAACATGATGTTTTTCTTGAAACCACCTAGCAAGACCCAAATGATCAGTATGGGCATGCGTTAATACTAGCTTTTCAACTTTAATACCCGATGATAATGTTTTCTCCCACAGATCGATTGATTCTGTTGCTTTACTACCTGTATCAATGATCGTAAAGCCATTTTCTCCTTGTATAAAGTAGCTGTTCATATGAAACATATCAAATGGGTATCGAACCACAAGTTGATAAATGCCATCCGAGATCTTCGTTAAAGTTGAGCACTGTTTCGTCAATCCAACTTCCTCCATTCAGTTATCTTACCTATTTATTGAATGTATCATCTAGAACTGTTTATGTGAATAGAATTTTCAGATTAATTAAATAAAAGCAGTATCTCTATAAATAAAAAAAGTTTGGCTCATAAGAACCAAACTTTTTTCTTATATCTTTACTAAGTTAAAATGACCGAAGTCGTTTTTTCCGATTGCGCAAGAACGCTGGAATATCATTCGAGTCTTCTGCCTCATCAACGTGATGGCCAAAATCCTGAACGTCTTCGTCATGGATGTAAGGGTCCGGTTCTTGATAGTGTATACGTTGGTTTCTTTGATTTGAATTTGGAAATTCTTCCTGAAGTGCTTGGGGTGAACTTTGTTCGGCCGTATTATCCTCTTGATCACTGAATCCAGTCGCTATAACGGTTACAATAATCTCATCTGTTAAGTTTTCATTTATGACAGAACCAAAAATCATATTTAATTCCTCGTTGGAAGCCGAAGCAACGATTTCTGCTGCCTCTTGTACTTCAAAAAGACTTAAATTATTTCCCCCGGTTATATTCATGATGACACCATGTGCTCCGTTAATAGAGGTTTCCAAAAGCGGACTGTTTAAGGCTTTCTCTGCAGCTTCTGCCGCACGGTTTCTGCCTTCAGCAATGCCAATTCCCATTAAAGCGGTTCCTTTATGGGACATGACTGTTTTCACGTCTGCAAAATCAAGGTTGATTAAACCAGGCACCGCAATTAAATCTGAAATCCCTTGAACACCCTGACGCAGGACATTATCCGCTTCCCGGAAGGCATCAATCATAGGAGTTTTTTTATCGACAATCTCCAATAAGCGGTCGTTTGGAATAATAATCAAAGTGTCCACGGCTTCCCTCATTGCATCAATTCCACTTTCTGCATTTTTGGCACGCTTGAAGCCCTCGAATTTAAAAGGTCGTGTTACAACTCCAATCGTTAGGGCACCAAGCTTTCGAGCAATTTTCGCGATGGCGGGTGCTGCACCTGTGCCAGTACCGCCGCCCATTCCAGCCGTTACGAAAACCATGTCCGCACCTGCTAACACTTCTTCAATCTGATGTTTGCTTTCCTCGACAGCTTTTCGTCCTATTTCTGGATTTGCACCAGCACCTAATCCCCTCGTCAAGGTAGAACCAATTTGCATCTTGATTGCTGCTTGAGATTGTTTGATCGCTTGGGAATCTGTATTTACGGCAATAAATTCTACACCGTCAACGCCGTCCTCAATCATACGGTTCACAGCATTGTTTCCCCCGCCGCCTACACCAATTACTTTAATTTTCGCTAAATGTTCCATACCTGTATCAAATTCTAACATGGTAATTCCTCCCCATTATCATAAAAGCTACAACCTTTTGAATTAGTAGATTAGGAGGTTAGATACCCATACCTCCGAATTAATTTAGTAGAAAAAATGATATAGTGTTTAGTCTACGTAACATTAATTTCCTTGTCTAGTTAAGTGTTACCTATTATTAATGGCTGAAAAATGGGAAAAAGCACACTCATTATGAATAGGAAAAGCAGTAATATTTTTCCTGTTTGGGGGAGTTTGGTCCTGTTTATTAGCTTAATATTTCTATTATTAAAGGAAGTTTACAATCTATTTACAAATAGATACACCTCCCTTGGTTCGACAAAATTTGAAAAATCACTTGTTATAATGGCTTTAACTTAGGGGGCAAACTCTTAAAGAATGCGAAGGAGGAAACATGGCGGACATATTACTGTATATTGGTACATACCTAATTGTTGCTCTTGCTGTTGGATGGCTCATTACAATCGGTTTTGATCAATTTGTAAAATAAACCTGAAATCCTTCATCGGTGTTATGAAAGACAAATCATAAGCATTTCTAGTAAGTTTCGTCCTTCTTCGGTGCTATGAAAGACAAATCACAGGCATTTCTATTGAGATTTGTCCTTCATCGGCGTTATGAAAGACAAATCACAGGCATTTCTATTAAGATGTGTCCTTCATCCGTGTAATGAAAGACACATCATAAGCAATTCTAATAAGTTTTGTCCTTCATCTACAGTCTCCATCTTCAAATAAAGAAAAAACGCATTTGCAAGGATGAATTGCAAATGCGTTCTCACTAATAGTTAATTATTTTGCTCAAGTGCTTGATAAACCGCCATCATATCTCGTTTATTCAACTCACGAATACGATTGAAAATGGGAATATTCGCAACTGCTTCTGTAATTTTACTTTCCGCAACAACATCCCTCACATTGCCCGTTAACCATGTATGGATATCAATGCCCTCGACTGTTTCCTTCCGACCTTCCTCATTAATGCCGGTTTCATAACAACTTACACATGGCACAGATAGTTTATAGACTCCATCATGGAGATTATCTTCTGAAATAACCTTCTTCCCATTACAGAATGGACATTTATGAGCTGCCTTAATCTTATTAATTTGAGTAACAATTTTTTTGTAACCAAACGCTTCATAGACATAGGTTAGTTTTTTATATTTTCCATTCGTGAAGTATTTATCAATAATGGTTTCCCGCGTTTCGGTAATAGTGGCAAAATCACAGATTGTGACTCGGTTTTTACTACTAATGGCTTCGATATTGCCTTTAATCTCGTTCCAAAATGGTAAGGCATTTTGGAAAACGACCTCATAGCCAAGAAAATTTCCCAGATCAAGTTCAAGCATTTTCAATCTTACTTGTGTTTCCCTTGGTAGTAAGGACACATCTTCTGTGAGTGGCATATCCCCACCAACAATTGCTTTTAGTTTTTCGAGTTCTGGCAACTTTCCTACTGTTTCGATGGCACGTTCAAGAGGTTGTTGAATAATCTCACGAATATCACTGTCGCCAAATTTCAATTTTTTATGATGGTTTAGCACGGTCCCTTTACAAATCGGACAAGGAATCATCTCTTTTGATTCTTTCATCTGCTCTTTAATGATGGATTTCGAAATAAACATGTAACGTCCAAGGATGGTATTAAAGCCTTCCCACGTTCTCGATGCTTTACCTGCTTTATCGTAAAATGACTTTTCCCAGTAACCATATAAAAAGGTATGCATTTCTTCTTCCGACATTTCATTAAAGCTTTTGCTAATATCCTGTCCTAATTCATTCTTGATCTCATCAAATAGGAATTGTATTTTGGGATACTGGTACCATTTTAAAACCTCCATCACGTCTGGATGTAATAATCCATCCCAGAAAGGTACCGTTTTGTCTTGGACGACCACATCAAAATCAAACTTTTCAATTAACCGGCGACCGGAACAGCATGGACAATGATTATCTTGATGATAGAAATCAAAGCTTCTTGTATCTTTATTGGTCGGATGTGAAGCAATGATATGGTTGATTAGGCCGCCAATTTCATAGAGAAAACTATATTGACTATACAAGTGGCGTTCAAGATCAATCGCGATGACAGGTGCAATGGTGTCGGATTCATATTCCCCATAAATCAGACGGGCCATTGATGATAAGCTTTTTAGGATACCACCTTTATAGATGTTTTCAGCGTTTTTAAAATAAGAAATATGATTTTCTTTTACATAATGAATGCCATGTTGTGGGTTAAGAGCGGAAGATATTTGTGATGGAACAACACTATCTTCACTTGTTTTTTGACGATAAAACTCATCATGACTAAGAACATCTAAATGCTGAACAGGCTCAATCTGTCTTGCACCAAAATCAACGATATAATCTGAACTTTCCAGCATATAGGCATTGTGTTCGATCATCATAATCGAAACAGACTCATCTTGGAGGATGACCCTAACACTATCAATGAACTGGTTTAAAATATTTTGTGATAGACCTTTTGAAGGCTCGTCAAAAATAAACAGCGTATGCGGGTTCCTTGTGTTCGCAAACAGTTCAGAAACTAAATGAACACATTGAAATTCACCCGTTGATAAGGTTTGTGTCTTTCTTTCTAAAGTTAAATAACCAAGACCTAGTTTAATTAATAAGCTCAAACGTTTATGAGCGATATCTTCATTTGGCAACTCATCAATGATATCCTCAATCGAACGCTGAAAAATATCATCAATATCTTCGCTATATTTGGTAAGTTTTCGTTTAATATCAAGGAATGTCGCTACGGTTGAACGACTCGTAATCGATTGGTTTCGGTCTTGTCCTACAATTACTAATTTGTCTTTTGGATAACGCTTAAGAAAATCCTTGGCGATACACTCATTGACTAACGTTGATTTACCACTTCCAGACTCCCCCGTAAAAGTGACAAGTCTGTTTTTGGGGATTTGAATTTCAGCCATTTGAATATTACGGAAATAAAGGTCCTTAAAATGATAGTACTCTGTAGGCGTTGTTGGATTTCGTTCCCAAATAATTGGTTTCGGACGTGGTGATTCTTCTACAATTTTCCCGCCATATTTCCCACTGCCAGGTCCAAAGAACAATTGCTCATCACTGACATCGAGCACGGTATCAGAATGGTCGATCAGCCAAATTTGATTTTTAAAGCCTAGTTTTCTAATCTGTTCTAAGATTTTTAGCAGCGTTTGGTGATCAAGACCCACGGAAATCTCATCAATGATAATGACGGTATTTTCACTTGCAGCCATGAACTCTGCCAGATAAAGTCGTGTTATTTCTCCACCCGACAAAGTACCCATAATTCGATTTAAGGATAAATAACCAATGTTCATATTGATAATATTTTTGAGAATGTGAAGTTTTGCTTCACTAATATGTAATTCTTCAGCCAATGAAAAAATAGTTTCAATGCTTAAGTTGTTGATATCTGAGATACTATGTGGTTGTTCAAAAAGGTCCATTTTATACTGTTCAACTTCTTGATTGTAGCGCCTACCCGTACATTTTGGACATTCGACATTTTTGGTCGTCCCACGTCCTTTACAATCTGGACACCAGCCTAATGCATTATTAAAGGAGAAAACTTCTGGTGAGAGATTAAATTTTTCAGCAAGAGTTACGCGAATCTCTTTAAAAACGCCCGTATGGGTTCCAATGGTCGAACGAGGATTGGATGAGATCGATGATTTTCCAAGAAAAAGCACTAAAGGCATGTCTTCCATCTTGATGGCACTGAAATTCGTCTCCATGATATTCGGAAACAGATACTGATATTCAGCCTTTGGCAACAAAGAAACAAGACGCTTCTTGGATTCCTCCCCAATGGTTTGACAGAATGTGGTTTTACCTGATCCAGACAAACCTGCAATACCTAGTGATTGATTTACTGGTATTGAGGCATCTAATTTGTTGATATTGTTGGCAATTAATGAATTAATTTTCAATGGATATCCTCTCCACTCTCTCAATTTCATGATTAATAATAGCATAACTACAAGTTAATACGGTAGTTATAGTAAAAACGTTTACAAATCCTTATTGCAAACGGTGCCTGTCACCGCTCGTGGACACTGTCCACCCGAGGCGGACAGTTTGACTAAATGAAGAAAGACAAAAGGCATCTGAATGAGTTCAGATGCCTTTTGTCTTTAATTTTCTATTGGTTTTAGCTTTGTATTGTTAGACTGCTTGTTTTGTAAGTTTTGTATGGTTTACTGCGATGTTTTTAAGTTGAGCATCTAGCTCAGCTAAGTCAGCTTGATCTTTTTCTTTAAGACGGTCAAAAATCACAACGGTAATATAATAGGAACCTATAAAATAACTGATACACATCAACCAAGTAAGAAACATTTAATTTCCCCCTTTGTTATTATCTTAATGTTATTTTAAGGGATTCATCCCCCCTTCTGATGTGATATACATCACGAAAAGTGATATTGAAGAGAATATTTTTACACTAGATGTTTCAAAGATTTAACAGTCTAATTACAAATTGTTAACCATCTGTTGGTTCGACAAATTCTTAACTATCACTTGTTATAATAACCTTATCTACATATTTCCTAAATATTCGTAAATTGATAGTAATAGAGGAGGCATTGTTATGACGGAAATATATTCCCCTAGTCATGTACAAGATTTGCTTGGCATTGATAGCAATACATTACGAAAATATGCCACTCTGTTAGAAGGACACGGGTATCCTATTCACCGCAATAGTAGAGGACATAGGGGCTATTTTGAAAAGGATATTAACACGCTACGCAAATTCATAGATTTTAGCAATCAAGAGGGAATGACGTTGGAACTTTCAGCCCAAGCCATAATGACATTGATTTTTGAAGAAAATAAAACAAACACCGTAACAGAAGTAAACCAGATACTATCTGCACCAGACAAGCGAACGTCAGTGAGTGGTGATTTTGATGAACTGATCGAACGGATAGAAAACTTAGAACGAATCAACTTGGATTTGATCAAATTACTTAAGGAGAAAGCGGTACGGGAAGCTTATCTAGAAGATAAGATGAACCAAATCTTAAAGTATATTGAACGAACGGAGCAACTGTTGGAGGAACGAAGTCAAGTGATGTTGGAAGAAACAAGAAAGCAGATTGCTGCTGCACAGCAAAGGAAATGGTGGCAATGGTGGAAATAAAAAACAAAAAAACGTCATTCTTTATAGAATGGCGTTTTCTTTATTCTTTGTAATCTATTGACCTTATGTTGTTCAAAGTCCCACACCGATAAAAACTTCTTTGTGGACGTATAGCCTGAATGATAGAGAAAATCAATTTCATCTTTAGTTAGTTCAAAATTAGTAGCATTAATGTCCCCTGTCGGGATTTTAATTGTGCGCTCTAGCGTATCTTCGTTCATATGTCGTAGATCATGGGCTTGAAGCATCGTTTTAAATATATTTTTGAAAAGATGCAGCGGCGTTGGTATTACTGGGTCTATACTAACTTCGTCTTTTACAAAACGGAAGCCGAACGTTGGAAACCTAGGGTTTTGCGTATCAAAAATCCAAATTGGGAAGTTACTCAGCAAACCGCCATCTAATATGTAGGATTTATTATGATCTTTTGATTTCCAAATAACCGGACGGAAGAAAAATGGGATTGATGCACTCATCATTACAGCGGTTGAAACCTTCAAATCTGCAGGAGTCATTCTATAGCGCTCTAAATCATCCGGCAAAATAAGCATTTGGCCATTCGAAACATCAGATGCGATAATCTTTAACTTTCCATCTGGAAGATCTGCAAATGTTTTAATCCCTTTTTTTAAAAGAAGTGAATCGACCCAGGCTTCCAAATAATCATTTTTATATATACCAAGATTAAACAGTAGTTCAAGTAAACTGCCGACAATGGGCATTCGGTTCATGACAGTCCTGCCTCGAAGTTTTGAAAAATCTAGTTCACTCAGAAGCTTTCTAATTTCATAGCTTTTATAGCCGCTTGCCAAAAGAGCAGCGATTACGGCTCCTGCAGAGGTTCCAGCTATTCTTTGCCATTCTATCTTTTCCTCTTCCATTGCTTGAATGGCTCCTACAAAAGCAATTCCCCTTGCTCCACCACCTTCAAAAACAGCATCTGCCTTCAACTATTTACACCTCACATTACGTGACTTAAATTTTAAAATACTATATTCCTTCTTGATCACTTTAGATAAAGTTTTCATCACGGAGTAAAATGATCATTATATATTTGTTAGTTGACCATGTACTAGGTCTCTATCTAATTCACGTACTTGATCATATGAGTGTAACAATTGTTCAGGCACCAATGTCCTCCCATACACCCAAGCATTCGTTTCTATTTCCATTCTAAGCTTTGCTATTTCGTGGTCTTCACCGTACTTTAAGGTCCTCAAATCATGTTTGTTTTTCTTAAAATCGATATAATATCCAATCACATGATAAAGAATAATTTTAACAACGTTTTCATCTGTCTCTTTCATTCTAATTTTATTTATATAACCGTTAACTTGAAGATAATTAAATTTTATCGTGTTTGTCGAAACGTTATAGCTCATAGGTACTTTGAGTTTATTGTTAATTTCATAGTTAATACCTAATTTGTGTTGATCTAAAGTTTCTTCAATGATTTTCTCAATATTCCTGATATAAAGCATTATTCTTACACTTCCCTTTTGCTCTCAATATACGTTTTCTATCATCTGAATACTCTTCTATTTTACAAATATGAATGAAAACTATAAAGCTATAATACCAAAAATTAATAATCACATAATAAAACAAATCTAGATACCTATTTAGTCACTGACGGATTGGGCAAATATCCCCATGCATAAAAAAACGTCCTGCACCTTGGATGAACATTCATCTACATCGGTGCAGGAAAGCTATTAACTAAACAAACCTCCCATTAACCAAGGTCGAGGTCGATAGGGACCGATCGGAATTTGGATTAAGCTGGTTTTTCCTTGTGGGTCCATCTGGTAAAGTTCATCACACAGGTTGGAATCATAGCCAAGGAGCGGGTGCCCCCCCATTCCGCTGGCTGCTGCCAATAAGAGTAAACGTTGCACGAGCATACCAGCCTCCATTTGTTGGATGCGATATCCTCTGTATCCCAGTGTATTTTTATAGTAATCCTTAACTCCTGTTACATGTACGCAAATTGGCACTTGGAGTAGATTCACATTATTTAAGGACATACCTGATTGCAGTAGGAGTCGATGATCTCCGAGATAGACCTCCTGTAAAACATGAGAAGTGCTATCATATTGATACGCACCATTAGGAATTCCTTCAACATTATACAAACAGACATTCAGTGACACACGAGGCTTATGATTCTGATGGACAACATCCAAATCATTTCGATACAAAAAGGAATCCGTTGCCTCGTGTAGCAGATTTGCCAGTTCGACTTGACTTACCTTTCCCAAAATGAAATCCATATCTGGAGAAAATCGCTTTCGACAAACAGATCCTAGATCATACGATAACCTCTCCGCATGTGGCAGAGCTATCGATTGACCCTTATAATTTCGATTCTCATTTGCCTCGATCAACTGAAACGATGTTGTAGAATCCAGCATGGACGCTTTATTTACCTTGAGTAACGTCGGGTAATCTTTAACCCTTTGAGACCTGACATAGTGATTAGGCTGAATCTGTGGCAACTCTCGGCACAACTCATCTGCAGTAACCATTCTGTCTACTTCTCTCCCATTGGCAGACCAAATGGTAGGTTCCACCGACATAGGGATCACTGAATACACACTCTCTTCTCGTTCAGATAATCCAAGCAAATGATTTATGGCCTGATCAAGAAATTGGAAGTACACCCCTGATTCAATGCCGAACCGTTTTGATACTTCCAATAACTGTCCCATCAACACACCTGCATCCAATCCCTGTAGACGGTAGGAAAAGTTATTGTATTTGAAAAAATTTTTCCAAAACATCGTCGATATAAAAACAGTGCCAAAACATGATGAAACGTCACAACGATTTCCAAGTGCCTTCGCAATATAAGAATCATGGTTTCCTTCTCGCAGCAGTATTAGGCGGTGGTGTGCTACATCATAATGGTACACTCCAACTGGCAGGTCCTCGATTTTCAAATATACGTATAATTCGTTTGGGTACAAAGCTCCACCAGAAGGAGCAAACCTCCTGCACGACTGCATGACCTCTAAATGGTCTGTAGAATCCAAACTAAAGACAGATTGGCTAAATTGTGTAAGGCCGTAAACATACCAAAGAAAATGGCCGATTTTATGCAGGTCAGGCAAGAAGGAGTGTTTCAGTCCTTCAAGTGTCAGTGGTACATCTAGAGTTAATGGGACCGCAGGCAATCCGCGGTATAGTTTATAAGGAAGTGGATTATCTTCCCAATCCACTTCCCAATTTGGGATGCTTGCCTTCTCAATATCAAAATGTAAATGGTGCAAAAACTCATCTAGACTCATACTCTATCCTCCTAGTGATGCGCTTATGGAAACGGATGAGGATGTGGATTAAGCTGTTCGGCTGTCAGCGGTTCATTTGTATATCCAAGTTCCATAGGTACCCTGAGCACCCTCTCCAGCCCTGTTACTCGGGTAAGGTGATGTCCAAATGTCATCGGCAGCATCCCCGGAATTAGCACTTTTACACAATACAGTCCGTTTCGGGCCGTTTCCGGTGTCGTCTGATCAACCACAATGACATCGAGATTTAATTGGCGAAACACTTGAACTATATCCTGAAGATCATCGGTAAGATCTAAATGTGATGAGTTCCACTTGAATTCCTCGTTAAATGATTGCAATGGACGATGATCGTCCAGCAAAAACTGCAGGCGCTCTTCTGCTTGCTGCAAACCGTACAGCATTCCATGATCATCCATTTGTTGCACCAAGGAAGAATCTTGCAACATCCGTACATACTCCTCATGGTTCGACTCTAATTTCTCATCCAATGACAGCATCATTCCAGCTAACTCGTGAACCGCCGTTTTCACTGCCCGAACTGGATCCAAATGAGATCCGGCCGCACAGATAAGATTCATCCCTTTTTCCTTTCTGTTTTTTGCTATGGCTAAAATACTTGGAATTCCGTGCTCCATCGTAGAGTTATATAAATATAAATCATATTCCGCGACCGCACGCATCCGTTCAATCATTAACTGAAGCTCTTGGTCTTCAATGGAGGTTGGGTCTAGACGCGGGAGGGGCAACTGTGCGTACCAAGTCATCAGGAACGAATCACGCTCCACCACTTCCAAAATACCGTAGAAAATGGCCTCTTCTAGACTTCCGCCCAACGCGCATCCATTGGAAGTTTCATAGACAAATCCTCGTGATCCGCAGCCCAAACTATAATAGGCAAGCAGTTCTGGAACCAGAATCGGACGCTCTTGCAAAAACGAATATCCCCATACCCAATCAATCGGGCGATCTGGATCAAATTCTGTAAATGGAAAACCAGGTCTATCATACTGTTCTTTTGCGTGTACACCTACCTCGATCGGATTGAGGGCTTGATTTTTCAAATGGTTATAACTGTCATGAACCACTGTCCGTTTTCCGCGTGGCTCAAGTCCACAGTACCGCTCCAACCCTTCCAAAATGGCCGTTAACTCACTTACTGCGAATGAGTTAGTACGGCCGGCTGTTCGCTCGTCCCCCTCGAACAAAGGCAAATTGACACTTACATCAGCAAATGTGTGTACGAGATTAACCATTTTATCATTCAAAAGGCCAGTTCGATGATCAAGATAGTCTTTAACGAGAACGTTATTCAGGTCATCTAACGATCGACTGCGATAACTGTCGCTGGTAACCTTCGGACTTTGCTGCAGAGAAATTCGAGCCAACGCTGGTGAATCGTCAGGTAATGGACTACAAACCTGACACAAGGGGACGGGCAGAAACCTGTGCCAGGAACTCTTCAATGTTTTCAGATTGATAAAACATACCTTTCCTTCAGATTGAGCCTGATCACCTTGGATAATTCTTTGGACCTCCGCCACGACCAGGTGAGCCAAGTGTAAAAGACCCGTACGTGTTGCCCAAGCTTCCTGCTGCATTTCTCCTGTTAACTCCAACCTCTTTTGTATTTCCCACATCTCTTTCCGGTCGTGTCCTGTCATAAGACGCCTCATATCCATACATTGTGAACACCCTGGTGTATCCGGTCGAACAAGTGGTCCTATTACGCCCTCTCCAAAAGAAACAAAACCTCTCAGCCAGGGAGTATTCGTTCGATGAAATACCTCTTCTGCTTTTTGATGAACAGAGGGATTCCATGCATCATGTAAAACCAATGCCAAATCAATACTGCCGGGTACGATTGCCCCGAAATCGGTTTGCCGAAATACCATGTAATGAGATGAAAGTTCTTCACACATGTGGTCTGCCAGCAGCCCTTCTCCTACAACCAACATGACAGCACTCACCTTAATCCCTCCTCTTGAACCAATACCCCAAATACCCCTGCCAAACCCTCTTTCAAAAAAGGTTCTAGTTCTAGTTCATATACAAACAACTGCTTTCCGTTCCGTTCCAAGATTTCGATAGCATTCAGCAAGTTCTCGGATTGTATTCTCTCTTCACACGCAGGAATTTCAATGCTTATCGGCACTTTTTCATCCAGAATCATGGACGAAAACTCTAATGATCGTGCCATAACGAATTCATCTACATTTTGTACATTGAAAATTGCCTGCACAAGCGCATTTCGTAATGCCATTGTGATATTCAAATCAACACTGCCATACCATTGGTCATTGGTACCAATCCACACAACCGGGAATCCGGACACTTCCTCGCCAATCCCTATAGTTGGTGCTCCCCGCAAAGTCGTCAGTGCCTGTAAATAAAAATCACAGCGTTCATCTTCTACCGTACTTAACTGCACCGGGAGGACGGAATACTCCTGTTCAAGGCTTTGTTTGATTAACTCCTCGTCCAACCATCTTTGCAATCCCCGGCCAACACTTTCCGCAAACGTTTCACCTGCTCCAACCTCCACTTCCGGAGGTAGATCAAGCGAACCGACCATTTGTGATACATACGCTTCAATTCCGGACAAACCCGCTTCCCTTCTTGCCTCCTCATGTGTCAGTCCTGTACAGACAATATCACCTAACAGGTCAGCTGGTCCCTCTGCCAATGGGTTGACTGCCTGAACTCGGCACTGAGCCAAAGGCAGCTGCTTTAAATCCCCCTCCTCCCAAACATGGAAAATTCCGGTTACCGTAGATGTCAACTGGTTGAAGGAAAGAAGTAATTTACCCGGATCTCCTCTTTCCGTTCCTTGTGCTAGTCGCATATCTATATCTTCAACCAATCTAGATGATGTTTGTTCTGTCACCAGTGGATAAGGCATGAATGAATGCCAGTTTCCTTCTAACGTTTCCAAATCTAGAAGAAAGAATTGATTCTTCTGTTCCTTTTCGGTCACACCCGTAACGTCTTTAAACAACTCAAATACGATTACATTCGCCAACATGGCTCCGGGTGTAGCAGAGGAACTTGAAAATGTCTGATCTTTGAAGAGAGCCCCTTGGTGGATACGGCGCCATGCAGACTCCCAGTCCGCCTCTCTTTCTGGGTGCACGAACGGACCAGCTAAACCCGCCTGCTCTAGACAGATAGCAGGGAGAAACACTTTCTTCTCTTCTCTGCTAACCCTATGTAGAAGCCGGAGTTCTTCTAGATCACCCGTTTCTGACACATATAAAATATAATCAAACGGTTTTATACTCTCTTCCCAGGAAATTCCCTCCTGTTTGTTTAGTGTGACCTCCTCTATCTCCACATCAGCGTCTGTTTTACGGGCATGTGCAACGAGTTCCATTAATCGCTGTCTATTCGTTTGAACACTGTCAGTGATCAGCATGTGGAACTTGGGTAATCCGGAATCAAGTAACGATGCAACCAACGAAACAAAAAAAGGACCAGAGCCTACTGCCAACACTTTCGCTTGACGATAGTTCTGAAAACGGAACCCACCCGAATCGAGCAAATTATCCACAAATTCAATTTGAGAAGCATACTTTTTTAGAACCTGTTCCTTCAATTGATGCGGACGATCTTGGCTCACATCTCGAACAAACCCATTTCGATACAGTGCTTCTGCAATTTCAAACACTCTATCTCGGTATGCCACCGGCAAACCGTGTGTCAGATACTCCAAGGTGTACTCGCCATTAAACATTGGGATTAGCTTTTCAACCCATTGATCGATCATACTGCCTTCCATACGGAACGAGCTTACATTGTTCCGAAAAAACACACCACTGTTGGGATTAGGGAGAAAAAACGTGTCCCTTTTCACTTTCAGACGCATAGAAGGGTTCATATTCGTCATTGCGTTCCTCCTTAGCCGTAGCTTTCTTCATATTTATTTATCATCACTATCATCCTATGTATCGCAATTTGTCCCTTATGTTAATTCTGCAAAGAAGAGCCCCAACAACATATGTAGGGCTCTTCTCCTCTCTATTTCTAAGTGGAGCTTTGGTTAAAAATCTATAGCTATCAACCGCCGCAACGATGGCCTCCGCCACCGCAACGATGGCCTCCGCCACCACAACGATGGCCGCCACCGCAATTGTGTCCTCCGCAGCGATGTCCGCCGCCGCAATTATGGCAGCGATGTCCGCCGCAATTATGGAAGCAATTAAAGCAATTATGGAAGCAATTGAAACAATTAAAGCAGCTAAAGCAACTAAAACATCGCCCAATACCACCAATACCACCAATACCGCCAATACCACCAATACCGCCAAAACCACCAAATCGAGTAGGATCAGTATAATACATGCTTGGGTCATACGGAACTGCCTGGGTCGCTTGGAAATCTCCAAGACTTAACCCCTGGAGTTGACTTTGGAAATCATTCATTTTTATTACCTCCTTATATATATAAAGGGCAGCAGCTACTTGAAATGGGCAAAGAACAAACTTATAAATAGGTAAATACACTGCATTACCTTCCTAAACAAAATATGTACAGTGGGTGGGTATTGCTACTGATACAAAAGCCTATTTTAATAGTTCAAAATACCTCGTGCCTGTCACCGCTCGTGGACACTGTCCACTCCAGGAGGACAGTTGGAAAACAGGATAAAGACAAAAGGCACCTGAATGGGTTCAGATGCCTTGTCTTTTATTAGGAAACTTTATTTTTTTCTTCATTTCTATATTTAATTTTACTTTTTTTCTTAGACTGCTTGTTTCATAGAAGGTGTATGATTTACTGCCATGTTTTTAAGTTGAGCATCTAGCTCAGCTAGGTCTGCTTGATCTTTTTCTTTTAGACGATCAAAAATCACAACGGTAATATAATAGGAACCTATGAAATAACTGATACACATTAACCAAGTAAGAAACATTTTATTTCCTCCTTTGTTTTAACTTTAGGATATTTCAAGAAATTTTTTACACTTTTGTTATGATATAAACCACGAAAGATAAGTTTATCAATAATTTTTTTAAACCTGGTGTTTGAGGTTATAAATATAGAAAACTATCAATCTTCCATGGGAGAATGCCTTATTTTGTTACTTATACTAAGAGAATTTAATAGTCTAATTACAAATTGGTGAATACCTGTTGCTTCGACAATTTCTTAAAAAATCAATTGTTATAATGAATTTATCTTTAGTTGTACGAGTTATTGCGGAGGTGATAGGGTATGACAGAAATTTATTCACCAGGTAAAGTGCAAGAATTGCTTGGAATCGATAGTAATACATTACGAAAGTATGCCACTCTCTTGGAAGGCCACGCGTATCGCATTCACCGAAATAATAGAGGCCACAGGATCTATTTTGAAAAGGATGTTATCACGCTCCGCAAACTAATTGAAACAAGTAAGCAACCGGGGATGACCATGGAACATTCAGTGCAGGCAGTAATGACCTGGATTTCTGAAGAAAATAAAACAGATACTGAATCAGGTCCTGAACCAACACAAAATACAGATATCCTGGATGATCATCAAACGTGTAATCTTGACGAGTTAGTTGAACGTATAGAACATTTAGAGCAAATAAACGGAGATTTAATTAAACATTTAAAGGAAAAGGCTATTCGGGAAGCTTACCTAGAAGACAAGATTAATCAAATATTAAAGTATGTTGAACGCACGGAGCGAATGGTGGATGAACGTAGTAAAATGATAGAGGAAGAAACAAGAAAACAGATAGCTGCAGCCTATCAAAAGAAGTGGTGGCAATGGTGGCGTTAAAAAAACATCGAAGAAAACGTCATTCCCAAGGAATGGCGTTTTCTAGTCTTTCAATCAACTAATTGAGTTTTGTAGGGATGTTTTATCGTCGTTCTCATTAAAGATGATGGGTGAAACCAATATACTTAAACCTAATTCATCATAATCCCACATTTTAATCCACGGAGACGTCCCCTCTGGTAATGTAAATAATCGTTGTTCTAATGGCTGGATGGGCTCCATCTGACATTCAGTCCCATGAATTTTAGTCGCTGGATGAATCAATACCTCTCGCCCTGTATCGTTAAAATATACAAACTTCATCAATACACCTCAATTTCATGTATTTTCTTTAAAACAGAAAAAGTTCCCAAAAAGGGAACTGCAAAACTTGTATGTAAGGAAGAATATATCTCTATTTTCCCTCCCTCTAATTTACCATATTTGTAAGTCTAAAATATTGATATTGCTGGTTTTATGAAAGAAAAAATGTTAAAGTTTACTCTTTAGAATACAAAGAAAGAAGTGATTTAATTTGAACATCTTATGGGATTTTGATGGAACGCTTTTTGATACATATCCAGCCCTGGTCGATGGTTTTATAAAGCTAAGTCAACGAGACCTCGACCGCAGTGAGGTCTTAAAATGGCTAAAGATCGATTCTCTAACTGCCTTTAAACATTATGGAATCGATGAGACTAAACGGCCGGAATATAAAAGGATCGATAAACAATTCTCAAAAGAGTTCAGTAAACCTTTTGAGCATTTAGAAAGAGTATTAGGGGCAGTTGAAAATAATATTATTGTGACCCATCGGGATATGGAATCTACCATCTATCTTCTTGAAAAATACCATTTATCGCACTTTTTTAAGGAGATCGTTTCTGTTGAAGAGCATGGTTTCAATCGAAAACCCCATCCTGCTTCTTACGAACATGTCTTGAAAAAATATCATATTGATTTGGTCGTAGGTGACAGGGAATTAGATTTACTTCCGGCAAGAAAATTAGGGATTAAAACACTTGCCTTTCAAAACCGAAACATCGAAGCTGATTTTCATTTAGATAGCTACGAGAATTTTGTCCCTTTAATCTCAAATCAGCATAAATAAAATGAAACCCCGTTTCCACTAAGAAACGGGGTTTTATTACTCATTTTACAATTAAAACTGGACATGGTGCCTTTTGGACGACATAATGACTTACGCTTCCTAAGAATAGTTCCTTAAGTCCACTTAATCCTCTACTACCCATTACAACAAAATCTGCATTATTTTGCTTTACAAACTCAACAATCATTTGCCCTGGGTTACCTTCTAATAAGAATGTTCTTGTTTTATTTGGCAGCGGAGTTAAATCTTGTTCAATCTCCTTACGTACGGTGTTTAATTCCTCACGTTGAGAATCATCGTACGAAACAAACCCATAAGCATAAGGCAGAGGTTTGGTTGGCTGCAAGACCATAACTACATTCAATTGAATTTGTTTATCCTGCTTTGCTAAATTTAATGCCATATTTAAAGCTTTTTTGCTCAGTTCTGAATGATCATATGCAACAACGATTCTCGAATAATCCGTTAACATTGTTATCATCCTCTCATGGTAAAACCTTTATCTTCTATATATTTATTATACGTCTACCATTCTTCAAAGTGGCCTGAAGTTATTGACAACATTGTTACATTGTTAATTTAATGCAGGGTAATATTAAGTGTATTTTGCTTTTTTAAAAAGATTGATAGAATAATGGCACCAATCAATGCACCCGCAAAAGAGCTAAAAATAAACAACGGAATAAAACCAAAAAGTGCTGCTTTTTGACCAAGTAGTAATGTAGCGATCGGGTAGCAAAGGATCGCTCCAATAATGCCCGTTCCGATCACTTCACCGAAAAAGGCCATATAGATTTTCCTAGTTTTCATAAAAAGGATGCCAGCTAAAAAGGCACCAACCATACTTCCTGGAAAAGCAAAAATCGAACCAGTCCCCATGATATTGCGTAAAATCGATACACATAGGGCCTGCGCTACTGCGTATAAAGGTCCTAAAAGAACGGCAGACAACACATTTAAGAAATGCTGAATCGGAAACACCTTTGTGACACCAACAGGAATAAACAATAAATTACTCGAGAGTGTGCCAATCGCAACCATCATTGCAGTCAAGGTGAGTTTATGCGTTTTTCTCATAAAAAAATCCCTCCAATAGAATAATAGACTAAATGCTTTCTATTACACTATTACTTAAATTTTTTGCTGCTTCTATAACGGATTCAGCATGGCTGATGGCGGTAATAACTGAAACGCCATCGGCTCCCGCTCTCATGACAGAACCAGCATTTTCCGCAGTGATTCCGCCAATCCCAACAATCGGAATACCTAATCCTCTCGCTCGTAATTCTTCAATTAACTTTGTTCCGTTTGAGGGTTTGGCGTCTGCTTTTGTTGTTGTTGGAAAAACCGGTCCGATTCCAAAATAGTCGGCTCCTCCCTTTAACGCAGAAATGGCCTCATCGAAACTATGTACGGAAACTCCAATGATTTTATCAAAGCCAATCTTCTTTCTTACCTCCTCAATCGGCTCATCCTCCTGCCCAATATGCACCCCGTCCGCATGAAGGGCAATCGCCAATTCGATATCGTCATTAATAATAAAAGGAATCTGATACTCTCGGCATATTTTCTGGAGTTCTTTGGCTAGTTCAATCTTTTTATCACCCGTTAATGCTGCGGTTCCCTTCTCGCGAAATTGAAAAAGAGTAATTCCTCCTTCAATCGCTTCTCGCAAAACGTGAGTTGGTTGGTCCATGCAGTTTGGACTTCCCATGATAAAGTAAACCTTCAATGCTTCTCTAACTGCATTCCTATTAAGAATCGTCATCTGCTCTCCTACCTTGTCAGTACATTTCTTTTTCGATACGCCCAGTGATTGGTTGGCCCATGTCCTTGCCCAATCAAAAGCTGATCTTCAATCGCTGCTTGAATAAAATTCTTCGCTTTTAACACTGCTTCATAAACGCTAACACCTTTGGCAAGTTCTGCCGTGACAGCCGCAGAAAACGTACAGCCTGTGCCATGTGTGTTCTTTGTTTGAACTCTAGTACTTGTAAAAGTCGTAAAATCATTTCCATCATACAAAATATCCACCGAGACATTTTGGCCTTCATCATGCCCTCCTTTTACGACTACATTCTTAACGCCTAATTCAAAAAGTCGTTTAGCGGCCTCCTGTTTATCTTCGTGCGTTCGAATCGACATCCCTGTTAAAACTTCTGCTTCAGGAATATTAGGTGTAATCACCAGTGCATGGGGTAACAAATATTCACGCAATGCCGTAATAGCTTCCATTTGGAGCAGGGACGCTCCGCCTTTAGCGATCATAACGGGATCGACCACGACATTTTTCCAATTATAGTACTCTATCAATTCAGAAACAGCTTTGATGATTTCTGCATTAAACAGCATTCCTGTTTTCAGAGCGTCTGTCCCCATATCTTCGCCAATCGATTCAATTTGTTTAATGACTGCTTCTGCTGTCATCGGGTATACTGCTTGAACCCCTAAGGTATTTTGGGCAGTTACAGCGGTCAGAGCAGACATGCCGAAAACCTCTAACTCCTGAAACGTTTTTAAATCCGCCTGAATTCCTGCACCACCGCCACTATCTGAACCGGCTATCGTTAATGCTTTTTTCATTTTGCTCCCTCCTTATACCTGTTTGAATGACGCGAATTGATGGATATCTTCTGGAGCAACAAGGGCAAGTTGATTTAAAAATTCAATTTGGAAACTACCAGGTTTCAAAGCGCCAACCATATCGATTGCTTTTTCCGCTGCAATTCCATAGAAGGTTACTGCTGCTAATCCAGCAAGTAAAAGGTTCTTTTCCACTCCCGCAAAGGCTCCGATTACAGAGGTTAATAGGCAGCCCGTCCCCGTCACTTTCGTTAAAAGCGGATGTCCATTGGATACAAGATAAGTCGTCTCTCCATCTGTCAGTACATCATCTTTCCCTGTAATAACGACAATCGTATTCAGTCTTTGTGCGGCAGTTATGGCCAATTCCACACTACTTCCTTGCTGTTCACCAGCATCAACACCTTTGATCTCCCATTTCTCCCCTAGTACATTGGCAATTTCAGCTGGATTTCCGCGAAGAATAGATATTTTCACTTCTTTCATTATTTTTTGCGCCATTTCCGTTCGGAAAGGTGTTGCGCCCGCTCCAACTGGATCGAAGATGACAGGAATCCCGTGCTCATTCGCCGTTTTTCCTGCTAGAATCATAGAGCTGACCACATCTTTGTTTAATGTCCCTATATTGAGAACGAGTGAGCGAGAAATGCCTACCATGTCGGCAACCTCTTCTGGTGCATAGGCCATGACAGGTGATGCCCCAAGAGATAGAAGCCCATTTGCCGTAAAGTTAGTAACAACCACATTCGTAATATTATGTACAAGTGGTTTTTCTTCTCTTACTCTTTGTAAAATTAAACTCAATTCGCTACTACTCATAGCAATCCCTCCTATTTTGTACAAGCATAAATAACTATCTAATTTTTACTGGCCATTCTTCGAGTTTATAGGCCATATCCCAAAACATATATTCAAGCTGGCAACTAAGTAGGAAATGTTCCTTCATCTTTTCCTTTTCTCTCTCTGTGGCTCCCATCGCCCACTCATCTAGACGGGCACAAAATTTAATGGTAATCGAATCGGTAATAGTGCCATAAAAACTTATCCATTCATAAAACGGATGAGAGTGATCTGGGTTAACCTCCGTTAATAATTTTTTTCCAATTTCCCAATATGTCCACGGACATGGTAATAACACGGCTAAGATTTCCCCTAATGTTCCTTCATGCGCAACAGTAAGCATATGACGGATATATTGATGTGCTGAGGGAGATAATGGAAATCCATGTAAATCCTCGTACGGTACACCTGCTACGTTACAAAAATTATTATGTGGATGGATTTCACTGTTTAAGATAAAAGAAATCTGCTTATTAAACATCTCCATGTCTTCACGCCTCTCACACTTTGAAACAGCGATTCCATAGATTCGGATAAAGGAATTCAAATATTCAAAGTCCTGTTTCACATAATGAATCAATTGCTCGCTTTTTAATTCCCCAGTGGCAATGCCCTGCACAAAAGGATGATCAAAAATGGCTTCAAAGATTGGATTCGCTTCTTTTCTTAACTCTGCTGAAAAACTCATAATTTTTACCCCCTAATTTGTTATGAGAAGACACACTAGCAGGGAGCAATTAGTTTTACCTAAACGAAAAAAGCCGCTCCAAAAATGGAGCGGCTGAATAATGACAATATATTCATACACAGACTCCACTTTCCTACGCTAGTATGAACTAGATCAGGTTCAAAGGGTCCAAGATAACTCTCGTCTCAGCCATAAAACGGCTCCCCTAGTGGTCTTCCTATTAACTTAATTTTCAGTCTACACCCCTATTCAAGTTAAGTCAAACAATAAAGGTGTTCGCTCGGTAAAATTCAACCACACATAAACAGATTTGGTATATTAGCTGGTTTTTCTGCTTTTTTAATAAAGATAAATTTACTTATAGTTTTATAGATGTCTTCGGTTAAAAATAATGCAAAATGGTCATTTCCTCCGTTAAGAGAATATAGTCTTTCATTAGAGCCAGATTCCTCTAAAAGCATATTAACAACGGAAAGTGCTCTTTTTGCAGCTAACTCCAATAGGTTTAAAGGGTTGTCGATTTCAGCATCATATATCAAGTATTTTTGGTTATTTACAACTATTTCATATTTTAGGTCCGTAAATGTTTGCTCATAATCTTCAATTGTAACGCCTTCTTTTAATAAAAATGGTTCAATTTCTTTTTAAAACTTTTCAATCGATCCCTCGACCAAATCTTCAGCATCTGCCATAAAAATCCTTTTTGTTTCATCCCAATAGATAAACCTGATTTTATCGATTTCTTTTTTAGTTCTTCAGCAAGTTTTCTATTTGTATATTTATAAAATCCCAATTCATCTAATCTTCTTAATAAAGGTTTTAACGTTATACAAATGATAATAATCCGAACTTCTTTACCCCATTTTTTAAAGTAAGTTACTATGTCTTTTTTATAAATTCCTATAACTTTTACAATAAAGTAGATTAGAATGAAAAATAAAAATATACCCATATTGTTTCATCTCCACTATATGCTGGAAAGCATTAATTGTCATTTTCCATCAACATTATATCAAAAAAGATTTCTCACAGAAATTCACATAAAAAATCCCTCCTGTGAGACAGTTTCCTACCTGTCTTCACAAAAGGGATTTTTACTTGCTTATGCTACTTTTCTGATATCTACTTTTTTACCATCTTTAAGCTTCTTCTTATAATCAGCGGTTGCTGTGAAAAGGACGTCTGTTGATGAGTTAAGTGCTGTTTCAAACGAGTCTTGTAAAACACCGATGATAAATCCTACACCAACAACCTGCATCGCTACTTCATTAGGAATTCCAAACAAGCTACAAGCTAGTGGAATCAATAATAGTGAACCGCCAGCAACTTCTGAAGCACCGCAAGCACAAATAGCTGACACTACACTAAGGATGATAGCTGTTGGAATGTCCACATGAATTTCTAATGTATGAACAGTCGAAAGGGTTAAAACAGAAATCGTAACTGCTGCACCAGCAATATTAGCTGTTGCCCCTAATGGAATGGATACAGAATAGGTATCTTTATCTAAACCCATTATCTCAAGATTAAAAACTTTATCCCCTACTATTATTATACTTTGTCATTTAGTTGTGGCCTCGAGAAAGTGACAACTTTGTTCGAAATCAATAAAAAAATCCCTTTTGTACGACAGTTTTCTACCTGTCTACACAAAAGGGATGATTGGTAACCTACATAATTTGATAAACATTAAAAGTGATTTGCCCTTAAAGATTTAATGTCCCGCCATCAATCACAATGGTTTCCCCTGTAATAAAGGAAGACTCATCGGATGCGAGGAATAAAATAGTATTTGCGATTTCATCAGGCCGACCGATTCTATTTAATGCATTGGCAGTGGATAATACTGGCCATTTTTTAGTTTTTTTCCAATCTCCTACCATATCTGTATCAATAATTCCTGGAGCAATCGCATTCACACGAATATTCTTTTTCCCAAATTCCGTTGCTGCTGTTTTTGTGAGCGCAATCACACTACTCTTTGAAGCTGAATAAGCAGCTACGAGCTTTTGGCCTTTAATTCCTGCGATACTAGCAGTGTTAACGATGGAACCTCCTGATTCCATCCTTGGAATCACATATTTCATTCCTAGAAAGACACCTGTTGTGTTGATGTCAAAAACTTCCTGCCATTCTACTAGCGAAACATCCGGTATTTTTTTCTCGTCACTTTTCACACCTGCGTTGTTTATTAGGATGTCAAGTTTCCCAAAAGTATCAAGAGCTTTTTGGACCATATGCTCTACATCTTCTGGTTTAGTCATATTCACACGCACAAACTCTGCTTCACCACCGCTCTCTTTTATTAATTGAACGGTTTTGATTCCAGCCTCTTCTCCTATATCTGCGACTAAGACTCGGGCACCTTCTTTAGCAAATCGAATAGCAGTAGCCCTCCCTATACCTCCGCCGCCACCGGTAATGATTGCAACTTTATTTTCTAATCGCATCTTTTCACCCTTTCACTATTTTTTAACCATGCAAATGAATGTTTAAGGGGACAAATTTCACCAAGGTGATACTCCCTTTGAGTAATACAAGGCATACTGAATTAAATTTGCTACTGATTGATTCATCGTAGAAAATCTTTCATCATTTGTCTGCCCATTGTAATAACGGAAATAAATTTGTTGGGCAATGACGGCCAGTTTAAAATACGAGAATGTAAGATAAAAATGTATGTTTGAAATATCGCGTCCGCTTTTTACCGCATAATCTTCTAAAAATTCCTCGCGAGTGAAGAAGCCTTCTTTTACGGTTATTGATTTACCTACGCCGTTTTTTAATTCTTCAGAATCTCCATCTTCCACCCAATAACTTAAGGCTACTCCAACATCTGCAAGGGGGTCACCGATTGTCGTCATTTCCCAATCAAACAGCCCAGCCATCTGACTGAAATCCTCGGAAAACATTGCATTGTTCAATTTATAGTCATAATGAATGATGGTCGGTTTTGGTGAGACCGGTATATTCGTATGTAGCCAAGAAGTTAACTCATCAACACCTAAAATCTCTTCGGTTTTAGCATGTTCAAACCGTTTAATCCAGCCAGCAACTTGACGCTCCATAAAACCATTCGGCTGAGAAATATTCAATAATTCTGTTTTCGTGAAATCAACCCGATGTAGTTCTACTAATTTATCTACCATATGTTCAGAAATTTTTCTGCCTAATTCCTTATTATAATGAACATGTAAAGGAAACTCTTTATCTAATAATATACCTTTCCTTCTTTCCATGATAAAAAAAGGGCTGCCTACGATTGAATGATCATTAGAAAAGATATACGGTCTAGGTGCAGTCGGAAAAAATGGGTGTAAATTAGATAAAATGGTATATTCCCTTTTCATATCATGGGCTTTCTTAGCAACAGGGCCATGCGGCGGCCGGCGCAGCACTGCCTCCCATTCCCCAATCCTTAATAAATAGGTGAGATTGGAGTGACCTGCACCAAATTGCTCAATCTCCAAATCTCCGATTTGCGCTTCCACTATATTTTCACGAATAAATTTCTGAAGAATCTCCTCATTGAGTTCCTCGCCTTTTCGAACCGCAATCGTATCACGAAAGGATACATTCATTTTTCTTAACTCCTTTCATTCGCAGCAAAAAAAGTCAGATAGTAAGAGTCTGCCTCCCACTACCTGAAAATCCGCATTAGGATCCTAACTGGTTTCTAGTTTACAGGATTTGACTGATTAACGAACGGTGGCCAAATCAGCAGTTTGATATTTTTGAAGCTCTAATCTAGCTATTTGACGACGATGAACTTCATCAGGGCCGTCCGCAAGTCTTAACGTTCGAGCATTGGCCCAATGATAAGCCAGCGTGAAATCATCACTTACACCTGCTCCACCAAAGGCTTGGATGGCGCGATCAAGTACGCGCAGAGCCATATTTGGAGCCACCACTTTTATCATGGCAATTTCAGTCTTTGCTTCTTTATTTCCAACTGTGTCCATCATATAAGCTGCTTTCAATGTCAATAAACGTGCTTGTTCTATTTCAATTCGGGAATCGGCAATCCACTCTTGAACAACACCTTGTTCGGCAATTTTTTTACCAAAAGCAGTTCGGCTTTGTACACGTTTGGTAAGGTCTTCAAGGGCACGCTCAGCTAGACCAATTAATCTCATACAGTGATGAATACGACCTGGTCCAAGCCGGCCTTGGGCAATAGCAAATCCTTTGCCTTCTTCCCAAAGCATATTGTCAGCAGGCACACGGACATTATCATAGACAATTTCCGCGTGACCATGTGGGGCATCATCGTAGCCAAACACTGGTATGATTCGTTCAATCTTAACTCCTGGTGTATTCAATGGAACAAGAATCATAGACTGTTGTTCATGTCTAGGAGCCGTTGGGTCATTTTTCCCCATAACAATGGCAATCTTGCATCGCGGGTCTCCAGCTCCTGAAGACCACCATTTCCTTCCATTAATTACATATTCATCGCCATCTCTTTCAATTCTTGTTTCAATATTGGTCGCATCACTAGAAGCCACATCCGGCTCTGTCATCGAAAAACAAGAACGAATTTCACCAGCTAGAAGGGGTTCAAGCCACTGTTTTTTTTGCTTTTCTGTACCATAACGAACGAGGACTTCCATGTTGCCTGTATCTGGCGCACTACAATTAAATACTTCCGGACCTATGACGGACCTGCCCATGATTTCACAAAGGGGGGCGTATTCCAGATTGGTTAATCCGGAACCATAATCACTTTCCGGCAAAAAAAGGTTCCATAATCCTTCTGCTTTCGCCTTTTGTTTGAGTTCTTCCATAATCGGAGGAATATCAGACCAGCGTGTTTTCTGTTGATTTAATTGTTCCTTATAAACCTTTTCATTTGGATAAACATACTCTTCCATAAAATTAATTACTTTTTTCTGCAAATCAACTACTTTATCACTATAAGAAAAATTCATATCATTCAGCTCCTAAACTTATTTTTATTAAAATACTTTATGGCAAAGCTACTAATTTTCCATAGGTTTGACGATCAGCCAGTACATCTAATGCCGAAGGAACATCCTTAAAATCAAATTCGCGGAAAATTAAAGGCTTAATCAACCCTTGCTCATAGAGACTCATTAAATCTTCGTGGATTTCAACTGCCTTTTCTGGATGTAATCTGCGGAACAGACCCCAATGAACTCCGACAATGGAATAGTTTTTGATCAAGGCATGATTCACTGGAGCATCTGGAATCCGCCCCCCAGCAAACCCAATGACTAAAAGGCGTCCGTCAAACGCGATACATTTTCTCGAACGATCAAACACATCGCCTCCAACGGGATCATAAATGACATCTGCCCCACGTCCATCTGTTTCCTTTTTCACGATGTCAACAAAATCTTCAGTCAGATAATCGATGGAAATATCTGCTCCAAGTTCTCTACATAGTTGAACCTTTTCAGGACCACCGGCGGTTGCGATAATTTTTGCTCCTCTTGCCTTACCAAGCTGAATGGCTGCCGATCCAACGCCGCCAGCTCCTGCATGGACCAGTAGAACTTCTCCTTTTTGAATGTTGGCACGGTGATATAAGGCATAGTAAGAGGTTTGATAGGTAATAAACATGGATGCTGCTTCACTTGGAGATAAAGAATCTGAGATAGCGTAGACAGATTCTTCTGGAACACTGACCCATTCAGATAGTCCGCCAGTAGGTAAAGCAGGTGTTGCAACTACACGCTGCCCTACCTTGAACCGACTTCCTTCTCCCACTTCACGGACAATTCCTGCAATCTCAGCACCTGGAGTAAAAGGAGTCGGCGGCTTTTCTTGATATTTACCTTGACATAGTAGAATGTCGAAAAAATTCAGGGAGGTGGCCTCCACTTGAATTAATAGTTTCCCCTCTTCAATGGAAGGTACAGTTAACTCTTTTAACTCTAATACCTCTCTGGGGTCACCTAATTTATTAACAATCCAGCTCTTCATCTTCGTAACTTCCTCCTCAAATAGATCACTGCTATCTTTCCAAAAATTGACCTGTGATTTAGTGGTAATACTAAATTGATTTTGTTCCAGGAAATGGGTTGTTGTTTCTCCAGACTTGAATGCTGGATGTAACGTTAGCCCCTTTAAAAATAAAATATTCGTTTTGATCCCCTCTACATGATAGGAGTCTAATGCGGACTGAAGTCGTGCAATCGCATCAACACGGGTCTCCGCTGTTACGATTAATTTCGCAATCATTGGATCGTAGTAGGGAGTAACGACCGAATTCTCTTCCACCGCCAATTCATGTCGGATATGCGGACCATTAGGGATCCTAAATTTAGTTATCTTACCAGGTGACGGGAAAAATGTTTTTGGGTCTTCAGCATAGATACGAACCTCGATTGCGTGGCCGTTTCGCTTAATATCTGTTTGGGTGATACCTAACGGTTCTCCGGAAGCGATTCTTAATTGTTTTTCTACTAAATCAATCCCAGTGATTTCCTCGGTAACAGGATGTTCCACCTGTAATCGAGTGTTCATCTCAAGAAAATAAAAATTCTTTTCAGAGTCTACTAGAAACTCAATGGTACCAGCATTACTGTAACCTAATGATTTTGCAGCCCGTACTGCAGCCTCTCCCATTTTTTTACGGGTTACTTCATCTAAAAACGGTGATGGTGCTTCCTCGAGAACTTTTTGATGACGGCGTTGTATGGAACATTCTCTTTCCCATAAGTACACTGTATTTCCGAGTTTATCGGCTAAAATTTGAATCTCGATATGACGAGGGTTTTGGATATATTTTTCGAGATACATAGCACCGTCTCCGAAAAAGCTTCTCGCACGAGTCTGGTTCCCGGCATATGACTTTCGAAGTTCTTCTGTATTATGGACGAGCTGCATTCCAATTCCTCCGCCACCTGCAGAGGCTTTTAGCATCACAGGAAAGCCCAATTCACTTGCAACAACTACGGCTTCTTCAACATCTTTAAGAGGATAACGAATACCTGGAACAATCGGTACTCCAGCCTTTTCCATTGCTTTACGAGATTCAATCTTACTGCCCATTTTCTCAATGACATTTGGATTTGGTCCAATAAAGGTAATTCCTGCTTCCTCACATCTTCTAGCAAACTGTGCATTTTCCGAAAGCAATCCGTATCCTGGATGAATGGCATCTGATTGAGTCTTTAGTGCGACCTCAATGATTTTATCGATCATAAGGTAGCTCTCATTAACCCTTGGTCCTCCGATTAAATAGGCTTCATCTGCCATTTTTACATGCAGGGCTTTGGCATCTGCCTCCGAATAAACGGCTACCGATTGAATATTTAAAGTTTTACAAGTACGCATAACACGAAGGGCAATCTCTCCCCGATTAGCAATAAGGATTTTTTTAAACATGGTTCCCCTCCTTTAGCTGCTTTTTAAATGGCCTGTTATATTATTATTTATGAGCAAAAACGGGTTTTCTTTTTTCAATAAACGCGGAAACACCTTCTTTGACATCCTCTGTTAAAAATACTTCTTCAAACAATTCAGCTTCTCTTTCGATTCCAGCCAAAAATTCCATGTTTGTTCCTTCATCTACCGCTTTCTTAATGCGGGATAATGCTTGAAGGGAATATCCGCTGATTTGTTTAGCTAAACCCAATGCCTCACTCATTCCTTGTCCTGTTCCAACAACTTTATTTACTAATCCGATTTTTTCAGCTTCTTGAGCAGTAATTGGGTTACCAACAAACATAAGCTCCTTTGCTTTTGCTTCACCTATGATTCTAGGTAGGCGCTGGGTACCTCCGCCTCCCGGAAAGATCCCTAATTTTATTTCCGGTAATCCTAGCTGAGCATGTTCCTCAGCGATTCGGATATCGCAGGTAATGGCAAGTTCACATCCTCCACCGAAGGTAAGTCCATTTAATACAGCAATTGTTGGCTTTGGAAGAAAATCAATTTGGTTAAAGACAGCGTGCTGCTCCAATACTCGGTCCTTCATCCCTTTTTGTCCAAAAGATTGTGGGAATTCTTTTATATCAGCACCTGCCATGAATGCACGGCTTCCAGCACCAGTTAAGATCACCACAACAATATCGTTATCATTAGCAATATCATCAAAGGCAGATTTTAACTCATTCGTTACCTGATTGCTTAAAACATTTAAAGGCGGATTGTCAATTGTTACTGTTGCAATATGATCCTTTTTATCCACTTTCACCAATTGAGATTTCATTATGCCTTCACTCCTTTTTCTTCATATTCATACCAACCCTTACCAGTCTTTCTTCCAAGGGTCCCAGCATTCACTTTTTCTTCTAAACTTACTGGCGGTTTATCTTCACTATTTCCTGATTCTTTGTATTTTTCTTCAAGTGCATAAAAACCGACATCAATGCCAGATAAATCCATTAGTTCAAATGGGCCTAAGGGATGATTTAGTGACTTTCGGACAATAATGTCAATGTCTTTATAATCACAAATTCCTTCCTCATATAGCTTTAGCGCCTCTTTGTTTAGGGCGAAAAGCAGTCGATTGGCTACAAATCCCCATGTTTCCTTCCGTAGCAATACACCTGTCCGCTTAATTCTGTCACAAACTGCCAATGTGACATCAGCGGTTTCTTGAGAAGTTGTATCACTCATCACCACTTCCACACAATCCATGACTAAAGCAGGGAAGAAGAAATGCATATTGCAAACTTTTTCTGGTCTAGAAGTGACATCCGCAATTTTTGAACTTGCAATGGTAGAGCTATTAGATGCCAATATAGCGTGTGGTGGAGCCAATCGATCAACATCAGCGAAAAGATTTCGCTTAACATCCAGCTTTTCAACTACAGCTTCTATTACAAAATCTGAATTTCCTACAGCCTCTTCTAAACTAGTAGTATAAGATAAACGTGCGAATGCATCGTCCAAGGATTCCTTACTAATCTTCCCTTTTTGTATCCATTTTCCCATTTGAAATTCAAGATTTTCCTTCGCCTTTTCCAAAGCCTTTTCATGAATATCGTAAATGGTTGTCGATAAGCCGCCTAATGCGGATAACATAGCGATTTGGTGACCCATGGAACCTGCTCCTAATACCGCAATATGATTTACATCATGAATATCCATCTATTACACTCCCTCGTTATATACTAAATAGTCAGTATGTTACTGTTGTTCAAAAATCATGAAGGAAACCTTATCTTATCCTTCTCGTTCAATCAGTGTAGCAATACCTTGGCCGCCGCCAATACAGGCCGTAATAATTGCAGTATGTTTATTCGTTCTTTGTAATTCATAGATTGCTTTCGTTAGTAAAATAGCACCGGTTGCCCCAAGTGGGTGTCCGTGTGCAATGGCACCGCCATTAACATTTAGTTTTTCTTCGTTAATTTCTAGCTCTCGATTGCAGGCAATAACCTGCGAAGCAAACGCTTCGTTCAGTTCCACTAAATCAATATCATTTATCGTTAAACCTGTCCGCTTTAGTAACTTTCTCACTGCTGGTACTGGACCAATTCCCATAATGTTTGGATCCACACCACTTACGGCATAATCACGAATGACAGCCAGGGGCTTTAATCCTAATTCAGATGCTTTTTCGCGAGACATTACAACTAATGCGCTCGCTGCATCATTAAGCCCGGAACTACTTCCAGCTGTAACTGTACCACCTTCTAAAAAAGCTGGTGCTAGTTTTGCTAAACCTTCAAGAGTCGTATTCGGACGTGGATGCTCATCGATTGAAAATGTGATTGGCTCCCCTTTTCTCACTGGAATCTCAATTGGTACAATTTGTTCTTTATAGAAATCCTGATCCATGGCTGCTGCCATTCTTTGTTGACTTCTAAATGCATACACATCCTGTTCTTCTCGAGAAATGTTATACTTCTTAACCAGGTTTTCAGCCGTAATTCCCATTGGCGGATCCCCAATTTCCTTTGGTGAAAGTTGTGCTGACCGAAATCTTGGAGGTACTGAGCTATAAGCTTTTGTTGGACGATCCATTAAATAGGGAGCGCGGCTCATACTTTCGGTTCCGCCAGCGACGTAAATGTCTCCTGCACCCGATTTGATGGCTTGGGCAGCTAAGTTCACTGCATTAATGCCTGAACCGCACTGACGATCAATGGTTAATCCAGGGATTTCAAGAGATAATCCTGTCTGTAAAGCTGTTAATCTAGCAATATTTCCGCCGCCACTTAACACATTTCCAAAAACAACATCGTCAATTTGATTCGCTTTTACGCGCGCTCTTCTTAACGCTTCCTTCATAACTACTGCGCCAAATTCGTGGGCATTCAGGCTGGCTAATGCACCACCCTGCCTGCCTATTGAAGTCCTTACTGCTGAAACAATCACTGCATCTCTATTGGACATTTGTTTTTCCTCCCATTAACTACTTCTATTTTTATTAGTAATTCCCTCTTTTAAATACCTGTCGGCCAGTTTGCCAATCTTCTTTCACTCATTGATCCATTTTTCACGACCGCATACTCTAACGTTTTACAAAGAAACTTTCGAGTATCCCTTGGATCAATAACATCGTCGATAAGGTGCTTTGCTGCCGCTTTATACGGGGAACTATCGAAAGTCCACTTTTCGAGAAGCTCTTGTCGCACTTCTTTTGCATTTTCCATACCTTGTAACTGCCTGCCATATACAACATTGATTCCCACTTCTGGTCCCGTGAAATTAATCTCCGCGGTTGGCCATGCAACAACAAAATCCGCACCCATTGTGGGTCCACACATATTTCCATAGGCAGCACCCACACTTTTTCGAATAATAACCGATATTTTCGGGACAGTTGAATGAGCGAGCGCTTGGTTCCAAACCATGATTTTGGTTGGTATTTTTTGTTTTTCAGCTTCATTACTTATTCGGAATCCAGGTGTATCATGTAAAAAAATTAGTGGAATATTAAAGGAATCACATAAACAAATAAAGTCAGTTGCTTTTTCGCATTCCTGTACGCCAGATGCTCCCGCGTATTTCATTGGCTGATTGGCAATAATTCCAACTGTCCTGCCGTTCATTCGGGCAAAAACAGTTAGGAGTGCAGGACCATATAACTCCTTATACTCAAAGAAATGGCGATCATCGACGATTTCGCTTATCATTTTCTTCATATCATAAGCTCTATTTGTTTTGTTTGGTAAAATATCCAACACTCGGTCCACTTTGCGGTATGGATCATCATTTGTTTCCTTATATGGAGATTCCTTTGTTGCGTTTAAAGGCATATAGCTGAAGAACTCTTTCATCTGTGTTATACATTCTTCCTCAGTATTTCCAAATGCATCCGCCTGCCCTGTCTGATAACCATGTACTTTCCAACCACCAAGTTCTTCTGTGGATACTTGCTGTCCGGTAGCCATTTCAATCATTCTCGGACCAGCAACGGCCATGCAGGTTCCTTTAAGCTGGGTAACAAAATCAGAAGAAACGGCCATCCATGTTGGGCCTCCAAAGCTATCACCTAGAATACTAGTGATAGAAGGAACCTGTCTGCTGTGTGTCAGCATTTCTTTTGGAAAAAGTTTATCGCTGATTCCGTCAGATCCCATACCATCCGGCATTCTAAGCCCTCCGCCTTCATGGAGATAAAACATGGGTAAACCACGTTTTAACGCATACTCATGGATGGTTTTCGCTTTTCGCATATGAACACCACCTTCTGTCCCAGCAAACACGGTTTTATCACCTGCTTGCACCACAATCGGCCTGCCATCTACTTTGGCAATTCCGACAATTAGGCCATCACCGGCACTTTTGTTCTCTAAACCGGGTATGTCAGAATGATTGAGCATTCCAAATTCCATAAAAGAATCAGAATCAACCAGTAGGTCAATCCTTTCCCTCGCTGTATAAAAGCCTGCTTCATGTTGTCGCTGAATTTTCTCTATACCGCCATTTAGCAAGGCACGCTTTTTCCTATTAATTAAATCGTCTACTGATGCTTTTACGATATCCTTTACTTGATCGGTCACTTCAAACTTCCTTTCTTTCTGGTTCTTTTAGTAGTCTTCGTAACACTTTACCTGAACTTGTTGCAGGCAGATTAAGTAAAAATTCTACATATTTTGGAGTTTTATAGGCGGCCATTTTCTCTTTAGCCCACACAATGATTTCTTGCTCTGAAATCTTTCCAACATAATCTGGCTTTAATACAATAAAGGCTTTTACACTTTCCCCTCTTTTTTCATCCGGTACACCAATTACTGCACTTTGGAGAATTCCAGGATGTTCATTTAGCATGGCTTCTACATCCTCAGGGAAAACACTATAGCCCGAACTTTTTATCATTTCTTTAATACGCCCATGGAAAAATAAATATCCATCCTCATCAACACTTCCAATATCACCCGTATAGACCCAGCCATCTCTTAGTGTTTCAGCAGTTGCCTCAGGTCTATTTAAATATCCTTTAAAGACCCCCGGATTCTTGATGACGATTTCCCCCTTTTCACCAGGCCCAGCCAGTTTACCAGTTTCTGTATTGATTATTTTGAGGTTAGTATCAAAAGTAGGAATTCCACAGCTTCCCCATTTAATTTGGTCTTTCGGCATAAAGGTATCACATGTATGCGTTTCACTTAATCCATAAGAGGCTTCGTGCATAATGCAGCCTCGCGTAACATTCTTCCACTCATACGCTAATTGTTCCGTAACAGGCACTCCAAAACTAGTAGATGCATTCGCTTTTAGAGAAGTTAAATTCCGTTTTTCAACTCCCGGTGTATTCAATATAGCAACATTCATTGGTGCGATACTATACCAAGCACTAATCCTATATTTTTCAATGGCATCAATGGTTGTCATTGGGTCAAACCGTGTTAATAATATGCATTCACACCCAGAATAAACAGGGATATTCACTCCCATAACCATCCCTGCGATATGGCATAATGGGGCAACCGTTAGAAATCGTTCACTAGATTCATATTGATTACCATGAATGGTGGCTGCTGTTTTAAAAAGTGCACTGCCATAAGGCAACATTGCAGCTTTCGGTCTTCCAGTAGTTCCTGATGTAAAAACCATTAACCCGATGTCATTCCAGAGGTCTATTTCAACATGCTTGGAATAGGGTTCATGTTCTCTTAAGATTTCAATGAAATCATATGAGCCTTTAAGTTGTTGCTTTTCAAGTGTTAATTCTTGGGGTAATAACAATGTTGGTTCGTCTGGCAGATAATCAGAATAATTAGTAGTAATGACAAATTCGATGGACTTAGTTTTTGAGCGAATGACTTCAATACGAGGATACAGTTCTTGACCCGCAACAATTGCCTTTATCTTTACCTCATTTATCAAATATTCCAATTCAGATTCTTTGTACATTGGGTTTAAAGGGACGACAATACCGCCAAGCCGCTGAATCCCGTAGTGAGCAATGATATACTGAGGGCAATTCTGCATAAATAATGCAATACAATCCCCTTTTTTTACACCTTGATCAGCTAGGAATTGAGCAAATTTATCAACGGATTCGTCAACATCTTTCCATAATAATTCCTTTCCATAGAAAGAATAGGCTAGATGATTTGGTGTATGGTTTGCATTTTGTTTTACATACTCATGCAGCGGTCTTAACCCAAGTCGATAAGTTAATGTTTTCGATACTTTATCAGGCCAGCTTTTTTGCAATAGTTCTTTCATTCCACTTTTACCTCCATGGCCAATCTCATTCTTATCTATCAAAATAAATGTTTCTATTCACAGAAGGAGTTCATTCGAATGTTGTATTTTCAACTGCGACATTAGTTCCGTTCTTAACTTATATTTTTCAATTTTATTAGTAGGGGTCCTGGGCAATTCATAGACGAAACGAATATATTTGGGCCACATGAACTTAGGGAGCTTATTCTTTGCCCAGTCCTTCAATTCAGTTTCGTTCAATGAGGATCCAGTTTTCCTTACTGCATAGATGGCAACATCATCTTCATCCCCAACCTCTGCAGGGACTGGAAAAGCGGCAGTAAGTTCAATTTCTGGATGGCCGTTGATAATATCCTCCAATTGATAGGATGAAATTTTTTCACCGTTGCAGCGAATGACTCCACCCAGCCGGTCAACAAAATAATAGTTTCCATCTTCACCTAGATATCCAGCATCACCAGTATGAAACCAAAGGTTTTTAAAGGATTTTACAGTAGATTCAGGTTTATTTAAATATTCAGATAGAATAAGATGTGGTAAACGTGGTCGTAATGCCAGATGACCTACTTGCCCAACAGGAACTTCTAAATCATTATCATCAAGGATACTGATTTCAAAATAATCGGGTGGAGTTCCCATAAATCCTTTTTTCAAATCCTGGTTCCCGTTTATGACTGGGATCTTGTTAACCTTACATTGATCAATGATTTCCTTTCTTGAATGACCTTTATATAGGGATACCGGTGTTCCCTCACCCTCTTCTGTCTCAAGGATAATACTAATCAAAGGATTGCCTGATTCCGTTTGCCCAAATCCAGCTGTGACGATATCAAAGCCAAATCTCTTGGCAATTTCGTTATGATATTTAGGAAGTGGCTGCATATGCACTTTATTTAACGTATTCTTTCGATCATTTTCGTTAGGTGCGGCGTTCATTAACCATGGAATCATAACATCGAGCAACGTAACCATTGTTGCTCTGCTTTTTTCAATCCTATTCCAAAATTGATTGGGGCTGAATTTATCCCACAGAGCAACCGTACACCCTTCATAAGCACCTTTTGCAATATTAAAAAAGGCTCCACCCACATGATAAAGGGGAAGATCATTGTATATAACATCATCAGAGGACATCATTTGCCTACTGCCAACGGTATATCCATTGATCCATCGGTGTGATTGAACGACACCTTTTGCTGGGCCAGTAGTACCAGACGTATAAATGATATTGGCAGTATCCCAATAATTTATCTCTACATCCAGATTACATGTTTCCCCACGCAGCAATCGTTCGAGGGAAATTTCATTGTAATTTGCATGTAAGGAAATATTAGTTAGTTCCACAATAAAGTCATGTTCACCTTCCATCGGATTATGGACAATGGTGGTAATCCCTTCGATTTCTGATGCGATTTCATTTAAGATTGGAACCATCATTCGCTCTGTAATGAGCATTTTTGGTTGTGAATCTTTCAGTTGATAGCTCAAAAGCTTGCCTCGATAGTTATAATTGATGGGACTAAATACGGCTCCACATTTCCAAATTCCAAACATGACCATGGTTGAAATAAGTGGATTCTTTAAAAAAACAGATATTCGGTCCCCTTTATGGATTCCTCTAGATATCAAAGAATGCCCAATACTATTTGTTAATTGATGAAATTTTTGATACGAAATTCGTCTTTCATCTTCACCATAATAAAGAAATGTTTTTTCTCCCGCAGTTTCTGCCCAGTACTGCAGGCTTTTCGTAACGACTTCTTCCGGAAAAGCTCCTTCCATTAATGGATTCATCATACTTCCCCTCCTTTTTAATATTAAGGTCTCATCCCGTGACTTGAAGGGCCAAGCATTTGTGGAAGAAGTGCGTATGCATCCTTAACCCATTCACATAAAAGCGGCCGGGTATCTCTAGGATCGATAATTTCTTCCACGCCGAACGCTTCAGCAGTCCTGATCGGTGACCTTACCGATTCCATCCGATCCAGTAATTGCTTTAATAACTCCTGTGGATTGTCACTTGCCTCTAGTTCCCGTCGATAAGCAACCTGTACTCCGCCCTCTACAGGTAGTGAACCCCAATCTCCAGAAGGCCACGCATATCGCAGATTCAAACCGTGTCCATTGGTCATACCAGCTCCTCCAACTCCAAAAGCACGGCGCATAATAATCTCAATCATTGGAACTTTCGATTGATAAATAGCCGCAATGGCGCGAACTCCTTTTCGGATGGTTCCCTTCAACTCATTTGGGAGTCCAATTACCATACCAGGCTGGTCGACTAAATTAACAATTGGTAAATGGAAGGTTTGACAAAGATCCACAAATCTCTCAATTTTTTCTGAACTCTCTGCTGTTAGACCTCCGCCATTAACATACGGGTCGGAAGCTAATACCCCAACTGGATGTCCGTTAAGCCGGGCAAAACATGTAAGAGTACCCCCGCCATAATACCGGCCCATCTCAAAGATCGAGTCTGTATCGAAAATCAAGGGCAGGATTTCTCGAATTTTATAAGGGGATCTTCTGTTTCTAGGAATGACTGAAATTAAGCGCTCTTCCCTGCGATTTGGATTGTCTTCGTTTTTTTCTACAGGCGGAAGCAGCCACACACTTGAAGGCAGATAAGATAAGAATCTACGAGTCTGTGCAAATGCATCTTCTTCTGAACTAGCAATATTATCGATCGCTCCACTTGAACGATGTACTTGAATTCCACCTAGTTCTTCTTTCGTCAAATCCTGACCCATACCATATTTCACAACCGGAGGACCTGCAACAAATAGTTGCGAAGTTTCCTCAATCATGACGGAAAAGTGTGAAGCTACAACTCTTCCAGCTCCAAGCCCGGCTACAGATCCCAAACACAAAGCCACAACAGGAACTCGTTCCATATTCGCTACAACCAAATCCCAACCTGGATTTACGGGCATATATGTATGGCCTTCGGTGTCTAGAAATTTAACACTTCCACCGCCGCCAGTACCATCAACAAGCCGGATTAGCGGTAACTGCAAATCATGTGCCATACTTTCAGCATAGATTTGTTTTCCCATAATTGCTCCATCTGCAGCGCCGCCTCGAACAGTAAAGTCGTCCCCGCCAACTACAACCTTTCGCCCATTAATTCGTCCTGTGCCTAATAAAAAGTTAGCTGGGGTAAATTCTATTAGTTCTCCATTTTCATCGTACTTCGTTTTGCCTGCAATGGCACCAGTTTCATGAAAGGTGTTGTCATCTAGCAAACTGGCAATTCTTTCTCTGACTGTTAGTTTTCCTCTGGATTTATGCCGTGCAACCCGTTCTTCACCGCCCATTTGTTTTGCTAATTCTTCTCGGTGGCGAATTTCTTTAATTTCTGCTTCCCAAGTCATTTCATTCCCTCCCTTTGTATTAGTCATTTAGTCATCATTTCTTTATTATCCTGGATAAAAGCAGGCCACCCATCTGCCTTCCGATACTTGCTCAAGTGGAGGATCTATTCTTTTACAACGCTCATCAGCAAGTCGGCAGCGAGTATGGAATCTGCAGCCAGCCGGTGGGTTGGCAGGACTTGGAATATCCCCGCTAAGGATGATGCGTTCTCTATCACGGATGGATGGATCGGGTTCTGGTACTGCTGATATTAGTGCTTCTGTATAAGGATGAAGTGGCTGCTCGAACAACTGATCTGTTTCCGAAACTTCCACAACCTTACCTAAATACATCACGACGATCCGATCACTAATGTGCTTTACAGCCTGTAATCCATGTGCAATAAAGATATAAGATAAACCCATATCTTCCTGGATATCCTTTAATAGGTTTAATATCTGGGCTTGAATGGAAACATCTAATGCTGAAACTGGTTCATCGCAGACGATTAGTTTTGGATTTAAAGCTAAAGCCCGAGCAATACCAATTCTTTGACGTTGACCTCCGGAGAATTCTTCCGGATAACGGGCGCCATGTGATGGAGTAAGTCCTACTTTTTCAAGTAGTTCATCCACCCTTTTTTTCCTTTCACTTTTGGTACCGATTTTATGAAGGACTAAGGGTTCAGCAATAATGTTGGTAACGGTCATCCTTGGATTGAGGGAGGAATAGGGGTCTTGAAATACCATTTGAATATTTTTACCTACTTCTCTCCGCTTCCTCCCTTTGGATAACAGAGTGTTTCCTTCGAATATCACTTCGCCAGTTGACGGTTCAAGTAAACCTACAACCATTCTTCCGAGTGTCGATTTTCCGCAACCGGATTCACCAACAAGACCAACGGTTTCACCCTGTTGGACATCAAGGCTAATTCCATCAACCGCCTTCAGCCATTTGTCTTTCTTACCAAACAAACCGCTCCCAATTGGATAATATTTTTTCACGTTCTTAATAGAAATCAATGGTTCAGGCATGAACGGTCACCTCTTCTGCTTGTTGCTCAACTATATTCCAACATGCTGCCTGGCTCTGGTTACCAGTCTTAGTGAGTTTCGGAGTATGATGAAGACACTTTTCAGTTCCACTGGTGCAGCGAGAATAAAAATTACAACCCTTCGGAAGTTCAAGAGGATTGGGCACCGAACCGGGAATCGTATGGAGATATTTTTCCGAGGCACCTCTCAATTTAGGTACGCTTGCCAATAATCCTTTTGTATAAGGATGCTGTGGATTTTGGAATAGAGAATGAACATTTCCCTCCTCAACGATTTCCCCACAGTACATGACAAGAACTCTATCCGCCATCTCTGCGACTACCCCTAAATCATGGGTGATCATCAAGATTGAAATATTAGTCTCTTTTTGAAGCTGCCGCATGACGTTTAAAATCTGTGCTTGAATCGTTACATCAAGTGCTGTCGTTGGTTCGTCTGCAATAAGTACCGATGGATTGCATGCCAGGGCGATAGCAATCATGATTCTCTGCCGCATACCTCCAGACAGTTGATGTGGATAGTCGCGTAGTCTACTTTCTGGATCTGGAATCCCGACTTTGGATAATAAATGGATGACAGTTTCTTTTGCTGTTTTATAACTGACTCCCTGATGAATTTGAATCGATTCGGCAATTTGTTTACCAATAGGATGAAGAGGATTGAGAGAAGACATCGGATCTTGGAAAATCATCGAGATTTCGTTTCCTCGGATATTTTTCAACTGCCTTTTCTTCATTTTCAGTAAGTTATCACCTTTATAACGAATCACACTATCCTTACCATATTTGATAGATGGAGCATTCAAACCCATTATTGACAGGGCCGTAACACTTTTTCCGCTCCCCGATTCTCCCACTAAAGCAACGATTTCCCCTTTTCCAATGGTAAAAGAAATATTGTTAACTGGAGTTATGGCTCCCTTTGATGTTGGGATATACGAATAAAGATTTTTTACTTCTAAAACCGGTTCAAAAGTTTTTCTCAATTCTATCCCTCCTAAGATCTTTTTATTTTAGGATCAATCGCCACGCGAAGCCCGTCACCAAAGAAGTTTCCCGCTAAAACCGAAATCAGTATGGCTGCACCAGGGAATACCATCATTAATGGATTCACAAAAATCATACTGTATGCTTGTTGAAGCATGCCGCCCCAACTTACTTGTGGAGACTGAGCCCCCATGCCGAGAAAGCTTAAAGAAGCTTCCACGATAATTGCCAAACTGAAGCTAAAGGATGCTTGAACAATGATAGGTGATAAGATATTAGGGTGTATATGTTTTAACATAATCCACATTGGTCCTGCACCTGAAATTTTAGCTGCTTCCACATAAGGCTCACGTCTTACCTGAAGCGTTTGTCCCCTTGCTAATCGGGCAAATTGAGGGGTAAAAATAATTCCAATTGCAATCATGGCATTCCACAAACTAACGCCTAATGCTCCCGTAATTCCTAAAGCAAGAAGAATAGCAGGAAAGGATAATATGGCATCTACAATCCTCATAAAGATGTCATCAACAACACCGCCAAGATAACCGGAAATTATCCCCAACGGTACCCCAACAACAAGGGGAATAAAAATCGCAACCAGGCCTGCTTGGATAGCGGCCTGTGCTCCCATGAGTACACGAGTAAAAATATCCCTTCCCAATTCGTCAGTTCCAAACCAATGAGTTCCATTTGGCGCCAACATGATTTTCGTTAAATCCTGTGTCTCAGGATCAAACGGGACAATAAAACGAGCAAAAAGGGCTAGAAACACTAAAATGATCAGATAAATTAAACTAACAAATGCGAGTCTTTCTTTAACTAATCGGTGGAATATCAAACGGAATTGCATCCATTATCCTCCTTCTCAATCAAATTCGATCCTCGGATCTAAAATACTATATACAACATCTGTCACGAAATTGATCACGAGGACTAACACAACCATAATTAGAACAACACCTTGAAGCATTGGGAAGTCCCTTTGCAAAATAGAGTTCACAGCCAGCTGACCCATACCAGGGATGGCAAACACAGTTTCTATTACAACCGTCGCACCGAGCATATTCCCAAATAATAGCCCTATCGTTGTAATTACTGGAAGGAAAGAATTTCGAAGGGCATGCTTCCAAATTACAAGCCAAAGTAATAATCCTTTCGAATAAGCAGTTCGAATATAATCTGTATCGAGTACTTCAAGAAGGGTGGATCTTAATTGTCGGGTAATTTGGGCCGCTCCAAAAGCCCCTAAACAAATTGCAGGAAGGATAATCATTTGGAAATAGTCGCTTGGACTATCAAAAAAACTGGTAAATCCTGTTGACGGCAGCCATCCAAGATTGACACTGAATATAACAATCAATAGCATCGCAAGCCAAAAGTTAGGGATAGCAGTGCCCAGGGTACCTATAAGTCTAGTAACATAGTCAATCCAACTATTCGGTTTAAGGATTGAAGCAATCGCAAAAAACATTCCGAATATAAATGAAATTAGAATGGCAGCGATGCAAAGTTGAAAAGTAACGCCCAGCCTTGAAAATACGGCTTCGCTCACGACTTCACCTGTAAAGAGTGAGCGTCCTAAATCACCTTGTACCGCATTGACCAGCCAGTTCCAATACTGAATCATAACAGGTTGATCCAGGCCCAATTGACTTCTCAATTGAGCCAGTTTCTCTTCTGTTGCATTATCACCAAGAAGTGAAAGTGCAGGATCACCGGGAATAAGCAGAATCAGGGAAAAGACGATCAGTGTCGTTACGATTAACATTGGGATTACATACATTAACCTTCGAAGTAAAAATTTTAAAAACAATGGTCTCCCCCCACTCTCTTCTTTTTATTTATCAATCCACAAGAAAGAAATTCGAGGTTTTCCAAGTAATGTTCCTTCAAATCCTTTTACTTGTTGTGTCATTGCAGCAGTAACTGGTGTAAAAACAATTGGTACTGTCATTGCTTCGTCTAGAATAGACATTTCATTGACTTTGGCGTATATGTCTGCTCGCTCTTTCTGATCATAGGAAGCAGCGGCCTTTGCAATCAATTCCTCCTTCTCAGGTGAGGACTCTCCCCCAGCATTATAAAAACCACTTCCACTTAAGAGCAAATTAACAGTCTGTTGTGGATCAGGTCGTCCTGTCCATGAAGTTAAGTTGGCAGCAATTTGTTTTTCATTAAAATACATGGTTACGCCTTTAGTTAGTTCCATTGTCTGAATCGTTATGTCAAACCCTGCCTCTTTTGCTTGAGCTTTAATCGCTTCACCAACTCTTTGATATTCTGGGACAGTTGGAACGAACATATCAAAACTGACCCTATCTAATCCAACACTTTTAAGAAGTTCCTTTGACTTACCCGGGTCATATTCAATTTTCATATCAGGATTAGCTGCCCAATAATCTTTTGGGAAAGCTTGGTATGCTGGTTCACCATTCCCAAGATAAATGGCTTTTACAATTGATTCCCGATCAATAGAATGGAGTAATGCTTGTCTGACTTCCTTCTTATCAAACGGCTCCATTTTTGTATTCAAATAAATATTATGGAAATACACTCTCATTTTTGAGTCTAACGTAAGATTTTTATCCTTTTTTAATACTTGAAGATTATTAGCAGACACATTCCAATAAAAATCAAATTGAGAGGATTTGAATGCGTTTAACCGAGTATTTTCATCAGGCATTATTTTCGCTGTGATGGTATCAAGATAAGGAAGCCCTTCCTGCCAATAATTCTCATAAGCTTCTAGTTGAATTTCACCATTATGAACCCACTTCACTAACTTAAATGGCCCAGCACCAACTGGGTTTTGAGCAAAATCTGGACCTAGCTTTTCTACTGCTGTTGGTGAAACGACCATTCCGGAGCGATCCGAAAGTGCTAGAATAATAGAAGAATCTGCCTGTTTGAGATTTAGTTTGACAGTATCATTATCAACAACTTCTACGGATTCAACATTGGCGATATCGGAAATGTTTGATTCCTCTGAATTCACTCGGTCCAAATTAAATTTTACGGCTTCTGCGTTAAATTCTGTGCCATCGTGGAAGGTGACGCCTTTTCTTAAGTGTAGAATAATTGTTTTATCATCTGGTGTTTCCCATGATTCAGCAAGTCCAGGTTCTGGTTCTAAATTACTATTATAGTTAACAAGAGTATCATAGACAGGATATAAAAGAGCATGATCATTCCCTGAGTTCCCCAAAATAGGATCATAATTACTTATATCCGTATCATAACCAAATACAAGATGACCGCCTTTTTTCGGTTTACCGTTACTTTGGGATCCTTCGGAGGCCTGATTGTTTGACACATTGTTATTCTGTGTACATCCTGCAATAATCAATAAACTCAGTAATGATAAAAGACTAAATAATCTGATAATCCTTTTCATGAAAAGCCTCCCTTGTTATATTCATTTCGATCCTGCTAGAAATGATAGATAGTAATATATCTATCGAATTATATTTTTATTCCAACACCAGGATAACGTCCCCTTCATTAACAAAATCTCCCTCACCAACTTTTAATTCCTTAACAGTCGCTGTGGACTCCATTGTAATAGGAATCTCCATTTTCATAGATTCAAGAATCGCTACTTCATCACCGGGCTCTAATCGATCACCTGGTTTGACTAAAACTTTATATACACTACCTGCCATAGATGAAAATAATTGACTCATTTTTTCTCCCCTTTTTTAAAAAATTAAACGCTTACATTTTAGTTCAGATTTCACCACCTTCAATAAATTACTTGATTTAAAATTAAAATCAGAATCTTTTAAATATTTTTATATTTACAAGAATAATACAAGATTGATAAAATGTTATCAATGTGTATATTCCTCTTCTTTTCTATAATTCAATGTAAATTCTCACACTGAGGTGAAAAAACTTGATAAACAATTCTTTGATGCGAACTTTTTTGAGTAATAAGTTGTCTTTAAAGGACTATCAGATATGGTCGTACAGCCCATTTGATCATAAATGGGTTCAGGTAAACCATCAAAATGTCCATTCGAATCCACTCCCTGATACTTCAATAGAAAACCACACATTCCCCTTAGATCATCAAAATTATTACCTGCTTGATTTTCCAGAAAACTATAAAGTCGCCATCTCATTTAGAGATAGTAAGCCACTATTAACCAAGGAAGAAATGGAGTTTTTATATTACTTGCTATATCCTGTATACTCCGACCTTGCAACAAAAAGTAAGGAGGTTAAATTAAAAAAACTTATTGATGGTGTACATAATATCACTTCTACACTCGATTTAGATGAGTTACTCACTACAATGTTGCAAACCGTTGCCACTGTTATTCCAGGAGCAGATGTATCATCCTTATGGATGTACAGTCATTCCATTGACCGATTGGTCTGCAGAGCTTATATAGGCTGGAATAAAGACATTGAACAGGTTCAATATAAAGTGGGAGAATCCGTTTGCGGTAAAACGTATGAAGATGGAAAAACGAGGTATTATATATCATCTCTACATGTGAAGGAATCCATGAAGGGAATATCAGAGAAAAACTTGCAATTTCTAAACGCTGCTTTTCCCTATCCGAAAATACATGCAAGCGTGATAGTACCTATAAGTTTTCGAAATGAGATACTTGGTGTATTAAGTATACACCGTGGTAAGCGTGTACCTCATATAGCCAAATGGGATCTTCAAATTCTAAAGGGATTATCTGCACAAATCGCCATTGCCATTGAAAACGCTAGATTATTTACTGAAGTTTATCGGAAAAATCAAGTGTTGGTGAAGCAAAACGAAGTTCATAGTACGCTGACTCAACTTTCAATTCAAAATAAAGGGATTGAGACGATTACACAGGAGTTAAATCAGATGCTTGGCCTGCCTGTAATGTTTGTCGATTTGAATGAGAATAAATTCTATAAGACTAGTAAACTGAATACTTCTATTTTAAGCATGGATGAAATATCGAAAATTTGTGCCGATAAGCATGATTCTATTTATGTAGACGTTATCGATACCGAAATGAAATCTTTATTTATCTACCCGATTCTTGTAAATCGGGTATGCTATGCCAGCATCGTTGTTCTAGTTCCACGGCAATTGACACAGATGGAAAATATAATAGTAGAAAGAGGTGGATCGGTATTAGCTTTAGAACTAGCTAAAAGACAATTATTAACCGAAGTCCATAATAAAAAAATCCACGACTTTTATTCGGATCTATTAAAAAATGAGAATCCAAACCTCCTTTATCAACAGGGGCTGGAATATGGCATCGATTTAAAAAATAATCTTTTTACCATAAAAGTCGAATTATCAAATCACAATGAACTCGGGACTATTCAAACCCCCGTTCATCGTTTTGTTTCTCGGATGAATTATCATTTTCGGGAGGAAGAAAAAATTATTTTTGGGAACAATAATAAGGTTTCAATCCTTTTTTCAGTAAAACATCCTTCTGAAAGGTCCATAGTGATCAAAAAATTAAATACAATTTTAACCGAGTGGGAGCAAAATGATGGAAAAAAACTGTATGCAGGAATTGGCATGATGTACAAGGGGATTGATTCAATCAAGAAGACGGATGCTGATGCAACCAAAGCATTAACGTACCGTTCCTCCCAAAAACGTACAGGTTCCATTGAGTTTTCTGAAATAGGAATTAATCGCCTGTTCTTAAATCTTTCAAATGAAGAAGTAGAAGAATTTCTCCAAGAAATTTTCGCCCCATTAGCTACGCCTGGGGTACGCAATAGTGACCTCGAACAAACACTTCTTTCCTTCATTAAATTTAATCGGAATGCTGCCAAAACTGCCGAGGACCTCCATATTCATATCAACACCCTCTATCAAAGAATTAAAAAGATTGAGGATACCCTTGGAATCTCTCTGGAAAAACCGGAAGATCTATTAAAAATGCAGTTGGCATATCATCTCCGAGAAACATTCGAGTAATGAATTGAGTTGAATAACTACGGTAAATTGAATTTATCAAAAATAAAAGCTTGTAGACTTTTTTCTACAAGCTTTGTACATCTTTATATATAGCTTATTATTATGCTACTTTCTTAATATCAACTTTTTTACCTTCTTTAAGTCTCTTCTTATATTCAGCAGTTGCTGTAAAAAGGACGTCTGTTGAGGAGTTCAATGCTGTTTCAAAGGAATCTTGTAAAACACCGATGATAAATCCTACACCAACAACCTGCATCGCTACTTCATTCGGAATTCCGAACAAGCTGCAAGCCAGTGGAATCAATAATAGTGAACCGCCAGCAACACCTGAAGCACCGCAGGCACAAATAGCTGACACTACACTAAGGATGATAGCGGTTGGAATGTCGACTTGAATTTCTAATGTATGAACGGCTGCAAGGGTTAAAACAGAAATCGTAACCGCTGCACCAGCCATATTAACGGTTGCCCCTAATGGGATCGATACTGAATAGGTATCTTTATCTAAACCTAGTTTTTCACATAATTTCATATTTACAGGAATATTGGCAGCCGAACTGCGTGTAAAGAATGCCGTAATACCGCTCTCCTTAATACATTTAAATACGAGTGGATATGGATTCTGACGTACGTTCACAAAAACCATGAGTGGATTAACAACAAAAGCCACAAACAGCATACAACCAATTAAAACCATAAGTAATTTTCCGTAACTTAATAGAGACTCAAGTCCATTTGTGGTAATCGACTCAATCACCAATCCCATGATTCCTAATGGAGCGAACTTTATTACCCAAGTAACCATTTTAGATACGGCATCTGAGAAATTAGAAATCATCGTTTTTGTCGTATCTGGGGCATTTCTTAAAGCCAAACCAAGGACAATCGCCCAAGCTAAAATACCGATATAATTGGCATTAACAATGGCGCTAACAGGGTTATCAACAACATTCAACAGTAATGCCTTGATAACTTCTACCACACCACCTGGTGCCGCCAAATCCTCAGCGCCCTTTGTAAGTGTGATACTTACAGGAAAAATAAAGCTTACAACAACAGCGATTAAACCTGCAAGAAACGTTCCTAAAAGATATAGGGAAATAATGGATTTCATATTCGTTTGCTGTCCGCTCTTATGTTGAGCGACAGCCGCCATAACTAAGAATAGTACCAATACTGGCGCAATGGCTTTTAATGCACCTACAAATAAAGATCCTAAAATGACAACTGGTTTTGCCACTTCTGGAACAATAACAGCCAGGACAATACCAATCAATAAACCAATAGATATTTGTTTTACTAGACTAATTTGATTCCACTTTTTTAATAGTTTTTTCATATATGTTTCCCCCATTCGTTTCTGATCATATTGCATTATTCCATAAGCTGTAATCATTTCTCCCTTTATATTATTTTTAAGTTTCTTCCCTCTTCAAGTAAATGATAAATTCTAACAAATATCATTATAATGAATATTTAGATATATTACAATATCGTAAATATTATGTTGATAGAGTAAAAGATATCTTTTTTTAAAAAAGTCCAAAAATGCAAAATAACTTATACCGAGAAGAACCGAGTATTGTTTCGTAAGTTTATTATGTTGTTAGTATAACAATTTTATAGTGGTTAATCAACAAAATATGAATAACGAGGATATAAAAGTAACTAATGTTCGTGTATGATGAAAAGTAAAGCGTATTCATAAAAATAACGTTCGTGTTTTTAGAGTGACACCATACTCCTCCATTCTTTTACGATAGAAAATATTTTGAAATAGGTAGAAAGACTAAAGGAAAATAGTAGGATTTACTTTCCTCATTCTTCTCATAAAATACATACTGGGAGGTTAAATATAAATGATAAAAAGAGTGATCATCCTTGGAATGCTCGCATCCGTATTGATAGTATTACTATTTGTAAAATCTCAAAGCACTGCTCCTGTCAGCAATCAAAACAATGATTCATCTGAATACAAATTGGTGGAGTACAAAATTAGTAAAATAATAGATAACCAATACTACGGTCAAAGTGAAGATGGAACAAAGATTGTTTTTTCAGCTGACAGCATCGATTCGGGTGAAAAAATACAAGTCGATGATATCGTCATATGCTATTTTGAAAAAGATAATATAGGGAAAGGATTAGTAAAAGTTGAAAAGAAAGAGTTTTAGAATAGATCCTATCCACCTCACTTAATAAATGTTTGTCACAAGTTAAATTAGGTATAATTTCCCATTTTAGTTGTTTTTATTATAATATTATGCCCCATAGTGAATCATGGTAGAAATATAACATAATTGGAAGTGGTTCATGATGGAGCATATGTCTATGGTCTATAACGATTATTGGTTTGTTTTTTCCATTCTTATCGGCATTCTTTTTTCATACATAGCCTTAGATCTTCGTTGGAAAATGATTATTTTTAATAACTTTAAATACAATTTGTGGCTTCTTGGCTGCGCCGTTGCCATGGGAATTGGGATATGGACCTTGCACTTTGTTGGAATGCTTGCGATGGACATGCCAAGTCATATTGAATATGATGCCAGAATGGTATTGCTTTCACTGTTGATTTCCATATTTGGCACAGGGCTTGCCTTCTTTATGATGAAAATGCAGTATGGTAGACTCTTCTTCGCGAGCGTGTTTATGGGGGGAGGAATCATTTGTATGCATTATTTAGGTATGGAAGCCATGCATCTGAATTTCTCCATCACCTATAATCCGCTAATCGTTCTTTTGTCGGTTGTGATTGCGTTTATTGCATCATACGGTTCTTTATGGGTACTTTTCTTTTTTAATCATCATCACTCGATGAATTTTCATTGTCGGATATTGAGTAGTATACTCATGGGCATCGGAATCGCTGGAATGCATTATATTGGGATGTGGGGAACGAACCTTCACTATCATTCCACTCTCTCACAATCATCTGCCACTTACTCAGTGAGTTCCAGTACATTGAGTTCTATTATCAGTGTCCCTGCTATTTTCGTCGTATTGATTATGTTGCTGTCCAGTGCCTTTCTGGACAGAAAGTTGATTGAACATATGAATGACCTGAACAACCATGAGAAAAAGCTAAGAGATTCAGAAAAGCTTTCACTGGTGGGAGAACTTGCAGCCGGTGTAGCACATGAAATTAGAAATCCTTTAACGACATTAAAGGGTTTTACGCAAATGATGATTGAAAGTACCGATTTAGAAGCAAATAAACGATATTCCAAGATCATGATTGATGAAATAAACAGGATTAATTTCATCGTCAGTGAATTTATGGTTCTTTCAAAACCACATATTGTTCAGTATGCCTTAACGGATATTTCGCAAAGTATAAAAAATGTGATTACCCTTTTAAATACGCAGGCAATCATAAATAAAATTGAAATTATTCCGGAATTCATTGGAGAGCGATTTTTAATCAATTGCGAAGAAAATCAAATAAAGCAAGTCATTGCCAATCTGATTAAGAATTCAATAGAAGCTATGCCTCAAGGAGGAATCATTCACATCAAAATGGAACAACAAGACGGTAATCTTGTCATTTCGGTGAGTGATAGCGGTGTGGGGATATCTAGGGAAAATCTTCACTTAATTGGTACCCCGTTTTATACCACAAAAACTCAAGGGACCGGTTTGGGGCTAATGGTGAGCAAAAAAATCATTCAAAATCACAATGGAAAATTAGAAATAACAAGTGTTCCAAATATCGCTACAACGGTAACGATTACATTGCCCGTAGAACTTAGCCATTTAGATTATGTAAAACTGAATCACGAAGATGATCCCACTTTATCCCAATCTTCTTAAGTTAACCTGCTTTACCATTCAGATGGTAAAGCTCTTTCATTGATTTCTGAAAATAATCATGCCGATAATCATTGGCACAACCATTAACAGTCCGACCGTTAGAGTAGGGATAGCTAATCGACTGGAAAAAATGGCACCAAATTCACCAAGGAAACCGCCTATCAAAAAAGGGATCGCTGATTTTGTTTTGTCAGCATTGGGCTTTGCAAAGTACCATGCATCCCACACCGTATAGGCATAAAATCCGGGATAAAATAACACGTATTGGAAATTGGCTGCCTCTAATGCTTTTTGGTGAAAGCCGTTAAAATCCAGATGAATCGCAGTATTGATTTTACCTAATACATTATCATAATGTTCGACGAATAGTAGAAATACACTTTTTAGGAATTGTCGATTGTAGAGTTGACCAAATCCTGGCATAAGCATAGAAAATAAAGCAGCAAGGTTCCTCATGATAATCTCCTTTGTTTCTTGGTTTGCTTATTCGCTTTAATGGAAGTGTTTATTATAATTTCCAAGTAACTGGAAATAAACCGAAATAAAATAATACAAATATCGACATTTTTCGCACATTCCATTCGTGTAAAGTAACACTTGAGAATAAAACAAAAAAGCAGAGTGAATTCAGAAGTGAATTACTCTGCTACTATATCTACGAGTAGGTTAGCGTATGTTTCTCCGCCTGCTCTGGTTAAATGAACACCATCATTTGTAAAAAACTCCGGATGGCCTGCGCTAGCACTATACCAATCCACCAAAACGGTATTGGACGTGCTACTGACAACTTCTTCTAACGTACGATTCACGGTAGATTCCCAGACACGTGGTACTCGGCAGTTTACTAAATAAACTTTTTTATTTTCCAAACTTTTGAGTAAATTTAGTAAGTCTGTTTTCACAAAAGGTCCATTGGTTCCAAGTTGAATAATCACATATTCCCCTAATTGCCCGCTTCCCTCTAGTTGCTTAATCACTTCTGGCACCTCAGACATTTGCCGTCCAACACGGTAATCTATGATCGCTTCTGGGTAATGGTTTTTAAAGAAAGGTGCAACATCATGGAGAATGGAATCACCAATAACCGTAATGGTCTTCAAATTAGGGGCTGGTTCGGGAGCTATGATTGGATCCTGGTTGAAATCTATTTCAGTTATGGTTTCTACTGTTAAAGGGGCTTTAGTCGTTACCGTGACGGTTGTTTTTGCAGCAAATATGACCCCTATTCCTATTATTAATACAAATAGTACAGCGCAGCTCCCTACTACCAACCTCTGTTGAAATATCGTCAGTGTTCTAAAGGCTGTTAATGTAAACGTAATCCGCCCTGCTCTTATCGGAGTTTCTACAAATCGATAGGATAAAGTCGAAATAATCAAGGTAGCAGCTATTTGTAAGATTATTCTCCAAACGTCTATCCCATCTGTATTCACAATCGGTGTGGTTAAGATAATGATAGGATAATGCCACAAATAAATACCATAGGAACGAACTCCAACCCAACGAATCGGCTTAATGCTTAGCCATTTTCCTAACTTACTTGCAGGATGTGCGAAGGCAGCTACGACTAGAGTGGTAATAAGTGATAATACAAGCATGCCGCCTTGATAATGAAAAGAGTCAAATTCTGACGTATTCATAAAGAGTATTATGATAAGCAACAATCCTGCTATTCCTACACTTTCCAAAACCCAACTAGCCTGCCTTGGTACTGTTTTCGATAATCTTTGACTTGGCCAAACAAAGGCAAGTGCTGCCCCTAGAAGAAGTGAAAACGCTCTTGTATCGGTTCCATAATATACCCGAGAAGGATCCTGACCCGGTAGATAGAGAAATGCCATTAACCAAGTCGAAATGACGACGCCTACCAGAATTGCCAATACTCGAAACCTTTTTCTTTTTATAAAAGTAAAACCCAAAATCAGCAGAATTGGCCAAATGAGATAAAATTGCTCCTCAATTCCTAGTGACCAGATATGAGTTAGCGGTGAAGCCGGACCGAAACGATCAAAATAGGAAACGTCACGAAAGATGTACCACCAATTGGTAACATATAGAAGCGAAGGCAATAAATCTGCACGTAATTTCTCAATTGAAGGATGATTCGTGAGAACCACCCATAAGGTAACGAGAAAAATCATGACCAATAAGGCAGGAGCCAATCTGCGAAAACGCCGAATCATGAAACGAAGATAGTCAATCTTTTTATTTTTCTTCCATTCATCGATAAGGATGTCAGTAATTAAGTAGCCAGATAATACAAAGAAAACTGTTACACCTGAAAACCCTCCCTGAAACAAAGGGATATTCAGATGATAAAGAATAACACCAATGACAGCTATGGCTCTAAGACCATCAATTCCTGGCATATATCTGCGTTTTTTGTTGCTTGGGACTTCCATTTTATCCTCTCCCAAGTCCTTTTTACGTTAAAACCACTTAATATTATTCTTAAATATCAAAAATAAGGAGACGAGTAATAAAACCAACCCTGAAATTCTGTATCCATCAATGGGTATTCGTTGATTGGTGAAGAATCCAAAATGATCAAGTGTAACACTAATAAATAATTGGCCAACAATTACAGCAGTTATGGCTGAGGCTACGCCAATTTTTGGAACGATGGCAACCATGATCGATACATAGCCAACTCCCAAAGCTCCACCAAGCAGCTGCCATTTCGAAACGTTTGTTACTTTTAATAGGTCCCCTTTTCCCATAAAAATAACGAGTAATAAAAGGATAATGGTTCCGATAAAAAAAGAAACAAAACTCGCCTCGAGTACGCCAATTCTTTTCCCCAACACACCATTGATTCCAGCTTGTAATCCAATACAAGTACCGCCAATTATGGCCAATAATAGATAAAAAAACATATACATTTTTTAATTCCACCTTAAAGGTCGAGTAATATTAATGATTATGCTAGTAGGCAAATGACTATGATAATTCAGCATGCTCTATAGGAATAATTCCGCTTATTTATTAGTTTTACATCACGATCTAAATTCATGTATGTTTTTTGTATTGGTTCTACTGAAGCTTCTTAACTAATATGTTTTGTTAATTTTCATTGTTGATACCTAGTACAACAGTATAAAAGGTCGATGAAAGACAAATCTGGAAAGTTTCTAGTGAGATTTTCCCTTCATAAGCATGATGAAAGACAAATCAGGAGAATTCCCAGTGAGATTAGTCCTTCATAGGCGTGATGAAAGACAAATCAGAAGAGTGCTTAGTGAGATTAGTCCTTCATAGGCGTGATGAAAGACAAATCAGGAGAATTCCCAGTGAGGTTAGTCCTTCATAGGCGTGATGAAAGACAAATCAGGAGAGTGCTTAGTGAGATTAGTCCTTCATAAGCATGATGAAAGACAAATCAGGAGAATTCCCAGTGAGATTAGTCCTTCATAAGGATTTCGTAAGGAAAAATCAACACCTGTCTTTAACAAAGCCAATAAATAAAAAACGCTAGTTTATGAGTTCTCCAAACTAGCGTTTATTAAAAGATACCTATCATCTACCATTAGAATTTGCTGTCATGCTCCATCGTTATTACGACATTGCCCTTCTTGTGCCCTTTCTCAACATATCGATGGGCTTCAACCATTTCTTCAAAAGGGTAGGTTCGATCAATGACGACCTTTAACTTCTCCGTTTCAACAAGTTCTTTTAGGAAGTTTAGTGCTTCAGGAGTTTCAGGAGAATTTCGACTAAATAATAATTTTTTGCTGCTCGTCAATTGGGTCCATAGCATTTTAACATTTGGCAGCGGTTCCGTGATATTAATATAGGTACCGTCCTTCTTTAGCGATTTCATACACGCTGAAAAAGAACTCTTGTTTACTGCTTCAAAGATCACGTCATATTTTTCGTCCATATCGGCAAAATCTTCTACAGTATAATCAATTACCTTGTCGGCACCCAAAGATTTTACCCATTCCACATTGGCAGTACTGCAAACCCCTGTTACGTTGGCACCGAAATACTTGGCTAGTTGAATGGCGTAACTTCCGACACTTCCTGATGCACCATAAACTAGAACACTTTGGCCGCTCTGAATAGCTGCTTTTCTAAGAAAATACAACGCAGTACGTGCCCCAATGGGGATTGCTGCAGCTTCCTCATAACTTATATTAGTAGGTTTTAAAGATATAGGGCCATCTTCCCGGAGACATTTATACTCGGCATATGCACCAAAACCTGCGAGAGAAGCCGCAAAAACCTGGTCACCTGCCTTAAACCGTTTGACATCTGTCCCCACTGCCTCCACTTCTCCAGCTAACTCCATCCCTAATATCTCTTTTTTAGGCTGCCTAAAACCGAGTGTGATACGTGCCGGAAGCCAGAAAACTGGAGGAATGGTGAAACTCCGTGATCGAATATCTGCTACAGTAACGGTTGTCGCTTTAACTTTTACTAATAGTTCATTTTCTTTCGGAATTGGTTTATTGACCTCTTTTATTTTAAGAACTTCAGGACTGCCATACTTCGTGTACACCATCGCTTTCATATGCCTACTCTCCAATCCGTTATCAGATCACGCTCTAAAAAAAATCCCCGATTCAAGAATGACCTCGGGGATAATTAATAGTATATAAATTCTGTTTAAAATATGACTTAATTTCCGTGCAATAATGAACAGTACCCCTTGAACGTGTAAGATAAAGTGAGATTATTAAAGGTAAGCCACAATAATACAACTGATGCCGACAATAGTAGTAATAATACCGCCAAACACTGTTGACCAGATATACCAGCTGGAAGGTTCCGTTGCATCATTGGATTTCCAACTCTCAAATAATAACCAAAAAAGTGAAGGCTTGCTAACCATAAAAACACCCATTATGATTAGAAATATTCCCATTATTAACAATATTACTTCCTCCCGCTTAATATTCCCTCATACTAATACATACGTTAAAACAAGTTTTTAAGTTCACTTCGTAAAATGAAAAAAGGCACCGACCAAAAGACTGGATGGTACCTGTCTAAAATTTTACTTATATGGACAATCCCTATACGATGTTAGAGTGAAGGAATCAATCGTTAAAATGAATAAGCAATTATTATAAAAATTAATGGGAGGCATGTGAATATGAAGGTCCTTCTTTTCGGGGCTACGGGGATGGTTGGACAAGGAGTTCTACGTGAATGTTTACTAGATGAAACTATCCAAAGTGTTCTGTCTGTTGGCAGAAATGCAACCGGTCAGCACCACCAAAAACTACAAGAACTGAAACACGATGATTTCATGAACTTAGCAAATATTAAAGATACACTTACTGGTTATGATGCCTGTTTTTTCTGTCTTGGTGTCTCGTCTGTGGGAATGTCAGAGGAAGAATATCGGAAAATTTCATATGATCTCACTCTTTCCGTTGCACATACATTAGTGAAATTGAATCCAACCATGACCTTTATCTATGTATCAGGGACTGGTACAGACAGTTCGGAAAAAGGACGAGTGATGTGGGCCAGAGTGAAAGGTAAAACAGAAAATGACTTATTAAAACTGCCATTCAAAGCTGCTTATATGTTCCGTCCTGCGGTAATTCTTCCACTCCATGGAGTGAAATCTAAAACGAAATTGTATCAGTTCTTTTATAATCTCATGGGCCCGATTTATCCCATCCTAAAAAAATTCGACTCTATCACAACAACCGAGCAAGTCGGTCGAGCCATGATCAAAGTCGCCAAATCTGGCTATCAGAAAGCACACCTTGAAAATACTGACATTAATTCCATCTAGTAAATATACAAGGCACCTCGGATGGACAATGATCCAGCTGTAGTGCCTTGCATTTGTTTCTTTTTCCTCATGTTTATTTCTTTTGATATTTATTTAATTTAGAAGTAATCGATACTGGCTTTCTTTCCTGTTTCATCAGTTTTAAGTTGGAGGCCCAACGGATTCCAGACTCGTAATTTTGAGTGTTTTCCTTTTTTACAAGTTCCTGTAATCGTTCTTTATTCTTTTCTATAGATTCCTCTACGGTGAGCATCCGGCGAGTTGGGAAGGATAGTCCAGCAAGTATGGTTGTAACCGTAGGGTCAGATTCTGAAATATAGGTTCCTTCAAATAATTGCAGCGGTTCCCCCACCCGTTCAAAGATGGACGGTACATTGATTAACTTGGAAATGTTCTCGGGTCCCTCATAAATCAGCCCAGCCCGAATGACCCCTTGTGATTCAACAGGACAGAAAATCGAGTTTTCCCAAGAAACCTGGACTTTCTTTGAGACTTCGGAAGTATTTTTTGCCTCCGTAATGGGAGCCGAAGAGATAATCGTTACGCCTCTTGAACCAAGGATATTCATTAGATCTGTTTCATCAAAATTACCAAAGAATGAACTCTTCTTCGTTATTTTCAGAAGATGGTTTATGGACTCTACAGCTTGAAGATTAGCAGAAAGATAAATTTCATGTTTACTGGATTGTGGTTTCTGTTTACGCATTTGATCATTGTCCACAAGGAAAACAGAAGAAATGCCTTCTATATTGGAAAGTTCTTCGATACACTCGGCCGTATTAATGCGATTTCCCGCCAATACATTGCGTTCAGGGATCACCGCAATCGCCCCAACCTTAACACCAGGTAACTGGTCGATTAACAGATCAATTAACATCGGACTCATCCCAGAACCCGTTCCGCCGTCCGTTGAAAAGGCTACTAATAGAAGCTTGATGTTCTTAAAGGAATTGTTAACAAAATCAATAATCTCCTTGTAGTTTTCTTGAAGCGCTCGTAATCCTAAAGAACGATCTTGACCTGCACCATTATATCCTGGCACAAAAAACTTTTTTTCAACTCTTGTGTTTACCACTCCATCACGTTGATTCGTATTAATGAGAGCTGTTGGAAAATTCAAAGCTGATGCAATTTCCGCTATATTCCCACCTGCTTGACCTACGCCCAAGATTCCAATCGATTTCACCAAACACTCCTCCTTATTAAGCTGATCTCAGTTGAAAAAACTAGAACAATTTTTAACCACATCATTGTTATGGAAAAAATAATCCTTATATCATTTTTACTATTTAGATGGGCAGATTATGACCGAAATCTGTCCCTTCCCTTTTTAATAAGCCATATGGCATTCCTCTATTGACCTAGCTTGTAAAATATTGTTTCATTTTACATTGTCTGATTAAATACATAGAATGGTCGTTAGAGGATACAAAGTGTAGTTTAAAAGATTAAAAGGAGTCTATGAAATGATTAATGTATTATTTGTCTGTTTGGGAAACATTTGCCGTTCACCAATGGCCGAGGGCGTGTTTCGTGATTTACTGAAAAAAGAAAATTTGTCTAACAAGATCAACGTTGATTCAGCAGCAACAAGTTCTTGGCATATTGGTTCTTCTCCGCATAAAGGAACTCTTGCCATCTTAAAAAAATATAACATTTCCGCAGACGGTCTTGTTGGACGCCAATTAACAAAGGAAGACTTTGAAACGTTCGATTATATCATTGGGATGGATGAAAGCAATATAAACAACATTTTCGACATAACCGGTTCACCGCAGCATCCGAAAATCATCCGTCTTCTCGATTTAACGGACCATAACAAAGATGTCTCAGATCCATATTACACGGGAGATTTTGAAGAAACCTATCAACTTGTCTCAGATGGCTGTCAGGCATTACTCGAAAAAATTCGTAATGAGCAAAACGTAAGCTGAAAAAAATCCCACTAATCATTCGAAAAGTGGTTCCGCTTTGAGGTGCCTTTTAAAAAAAATGCACCAAAGTGACTGTTTTGCCATCGTAAATGGCATATAAATAGCAAAACTCGCCTCAATGGCGAGTTTTCTTTATGCTGAATTCCTGATATTCTTAAAGAAAAGCCCCCGTTAGCATTCCTGTAGAGAGTTAATTATTGACTTTGATAAAAAAGGAGCTCCTCAGTAAGATATGAGTATAGACACCACTCTAACTCATAACCTTAGGAGGAACCCCTACTATGAAGTTTAAAATGCAAGACAAACAAAATCAACTAATAGAAAGAATTTCCGATAAACACCTCGTTGTTGGTGTAGACATCGCTCAACAATTTCACGTCGCTCGAGCAGTGAATTTCCGTGGAATTGTAGTCGGCGATCCTCTCACATTTGAAAATAATGAAGATGGATTTACTATTCTATTGCACTGGATTAACAAATTAAAAAAGACAAATAACTTAGTTACCACTATAGTCGGCATGGAACCTACGGGACATTACTGGATTAATCTATCAAAATGGCTTTTCGAACAGAATATTGATGTAGTAACAGTAAATCCGTACCATGTAAAAAGGAATAAAGAGAATCGAGATAATACACAGTCCAAAAGCGATAAAAAAGATGCACTAGTTATCGCTGATATGGTGAAGAATGGGTACTATTCCATCGTTCGTCCAACTTCTGAATCATTTGAAGAACTTCGAGTTCTTATGTCTAATCGTGATGTGATTGTTAAGCGTCTTGTGAGTTCAATCAACCAATTAAATCGTTGGGTAGATGTTGTCTTTCCAGAGCTTCGACAAGTTTTTAAAGACGTGAAAGGTAAAGGGGCAATCGCAACCCTTCGCTTATTTCCTACCCCGATGGAATTGCGTTCAATGCAACCTCAAAACGTTGTTAGCGAGTGGAAGTCACTGATGAAGAGACAGCCTGGATTAAAAAAGGCCCAATTACTTATTCATTTAGCTAAGCGTTCGGTTGGTACTAAGCAAGCACTTGATGCTTATAAATTTCATCTAAAACAATTACTAGAGGAATTTGACCTCGCAACAACACAACTCGAAAGAGTTGAAAAACAAGTCACAGAAGTACTTAAACAAATTCCTTATGCTAATCAATTGCGTACCATTAAAGGAATTAGTGAGATTTCATTGGCAGGTATATTAGGGGAAGCTGGAGATTTAAGTGGCTTTGCCCATGGCAATTCTTTACTACGTCATGCAGGATTACACCTGGCTGAAGCAAGTTCGGGGAAGTGGAAAGGACAAATTGTCATTTCCAAACGAGGAAGATCTAGACTTCGCCGTTTTCTCTACTTAGCGACGATGAGCCTTGTCATGAACAACCCTGAGTTTAAAGCTTTACACACCTCAAATGTTAAGGTGAAAAAAATCAAGAAGATGAAATCAATTATGAAATTGGTTGGTAAACTGGCTCGGATATTTGTAGGAATAGCCAAACGAAATGAATCTTATTGTCCAGAAAAATTACAACCTATAACTTCTTTAGCAGCATAGAACTAATAGTTTCTTAGAAACACTTACTAGTTTCCCGAAGGGAAACTCCAATAAATAATAATAAAGAGTGATTGTTAGCTTTACACTTATCGAATATTGGCTTATTCGTAGGATTTCAAATATGTACGGAGTACCAGATTTATTGAACAAAAGGGCACTGACCCATCCCGTTAGCATAACTGGCCTCCACCCCTTGGATAGGCATGACGAAGGAATGATAGGGCAAATGACCCGTTGAGACATGGGAGGGATAGCCTCCAGGGGCGGCGTGGAGAATGTACATCATATGGTAAAATGTGGAGTTATATTTCACTCCTTTATTTAACTATGCCTTCACGGAGCCATAATGATCTGAACTCATTTCATTTAATCGTTAAATTCAACTCAAGGGTTATGAAATCCTGCGAATAAGCGAGTATTCGTAAGAAAAACGTATTAAACTGAGGGAGTTTAATAAGAACTTCTCAATTTGAATCCCTGTTTAGTTGCATATTGATTTATACTTTCCAGCAAAGCATTTTTATTAATAGAAGTGCAATTTGAAATTTCTCTATGGTCTGAAAAGACATATTCATTAAATATCAAGAAATTTTGTATATCCATCTTCTTTATAATAAAACGATTGCCTTCATATTCTCCACATCTTATGTTTGCAGAATCTACAAAATCATAAATGTAGTCATAGAATTCTTGTTCAGAAATTTCATCCTCTAAAATGATTCAATTATTTTCACGACTTATCCACCTCAACTTACTCGTTAAAATTAAGAAAAGCTACTAAAATGACTTCTCCAATTAATAACTCTTGCAACCGTTAGTTGAATAAGAAAAGAAGCTACTTTTTTTGATTTAAACAATCTTCGCAATCAAATTCGGTCCAGGAATATAATAGTCTTTTATCGCAAATATCACAATTCCTATCATCAGAATTCCAATATCCAGTTTTATGAAACAGTTCAATGCTTTCTTCCCAATGAATATAATCTACGTGCGATGCTGGTAAAACATCGTTTTCTTCATCCACTGGCGGTGATGGTTCGTTTCCAGATAAATATCCTTTAATCCAGTATTCGGTCGTTATGGGCATTGTATCTATTTCCTCAAAAGACATATTAAAAAACACATTCTTTTTTGGACAATAAGCCGCAATTCTTCCAGTAAAAGTATGAGGGTTCCCAATAATATAGTGCTTCCCATCACAATCAAAACCACAATTTCCCTTTTTAAATGTGAACCAAAGTTCTTTATCATAATTAAAATTTTCGTCCAATTTATTGTCACCTCCGTTTGTTAATCCAAGTTCGTTACTCAATACAAAAACCCCTTCTTCAACTAAACTGCCACGTTAGTGCAATAAGAAAAGCCGTCAAGAATGGCAGCTGGATCTTTAACTCTTGCACCCGTTACTTTAAGTGCATTTCTTCACAATAGTGTTTTCAGTATAAGAACAAGAATTATTGAGGCAATCCTATGTAAACTCTTGAACCTGATAAAACGTAAGGACATCTTGCGTTTGTTTATTTCTAAAATTTGTTCAATTACTTTTGAAGTCGTTTCAATTCTTCGCTTTTTGGCCAACCATTACTTTTAATCATAGCATTTAAAAGATGTTCTTTTGCCTCGATAATGTCTTTAGCAAATAGTTTCACATCTTTGTGAGATATGTGGTAACCTTCTAAAACACTCGCTTGTATTGAAACGTGCCAAGTTGAGGTATATTCATTTTTTGAAAGCAAATTTAAATTTGCATGTGAGGTTAATCCAAATATTTTTGTTTCCTTAAAGATTTCATTTATCATCTGAATAAATTTCAACATTGCATTTCCTATCTTATTCCAAGGAGGACCATCACGATTGCTAAGTTCGGTATAAAACTCTATCAATGTTTGAGATTTTTGATCCTTGCAACTTTCTAAAGGCATTTAACTCAATCCTTTCATCTATTCAAAATATAAATTTTTAAACTCCAGTCACTGTGCAGAATATGTGTTCCTGATAATATAGGAGTAATCATATTATATAGCCCCCATCTTTTATTCATATTAGAGAGGTCTTCTTGAAATTCCTTCTTCCACTAAACTGCCCCGTTTGTTGAAGAAGAAAAAATGGGATCACCGCAGCAATCCCATTTTTGAACAACTCAAGCACCCATTACTTTAAGTACATTTTTCACAAATTAATTTATATTGTTCGTTATTACCAATAATCGGAAGTGGTTTTTTCGATAATAAATCATCAACCAACATTTGATGTTCGGTAAAAATATTTTCTGGTAGTTCTTCAAGTGGAAAGAAGCTATTCTGTATGGACTCCTCGTTATTTTCAACTAATACCCCACTGTACCGTTTACAAATAAATGAAATAAGTACCAATGCTACTTGGTCTCCATTAGAAAATGTCTTGTCATATTGAGGACCAGAATAAATCCCAAATAATTCAAGTTCATCTAATAGAAGCCCCGTCTCCTCGTAAACTTCTCTCCTAGCAGTATCCTGTACACTTTCACCTAATTCCATAAATCCACCTGGAAATCCCCATTGTCCATTATCAGTACGTTTTTGCATAAGCACACGATTTTCCTTATCGAAAACAAATGCCCCTGCCACCACCATTATCACTTTTTCGTTTCCAACCATACTTCTTAAATGTTTTATATAATCCATCTTTTTCTCCTTTTCCTATTCGTACTTTACTTATTCTTTATTTAAGATAGATTATCCTTCTTGAACTAAACTGCCCCGTTAATTCAACAAGAAAAAAGACCGCCGCAGCGATCTTCATCTTTAACTATTGCACCCAGTTAGTTCAATAAAAAAGGATTGCAGCAACCTAACGTCTTCGCTTAGGAGGGAGAGAACATTCTAATATAGATATGTGTTTTGAGATGCAAACCATAATCGATTTATTATCTTTTGGTTATGAGTTGTATCATTCGGTTTCATGAAAGCAGGCGTAACAGATCATCTCTTCATATACTTCCGATTCGTCGAATCCAAATGTTATTTTGGGATATACACGTTTCCCATCGAGATAAAAATAATCTATGGTATTCTTCTTAGCGTCCCATTTCAATGATATCAATAAATTTGCTTTTGGAAAAATTTTAAGTAATTGGTTTGTTTTTTTCTGTACCATTTGTATTTTTTCGTCTTTTGATAATTTAGATAAATTTGTCATTTTTTCATCCGATAATAAAAACTTCACTCTCACATACATGGAAGGATTTTCGAACACTCTTGATAAACTAAAGTCTTTGAAATGATAAACATCTTTGCTTTGTTCATAGAATTCATCGGGATCCTCTGTGTAAGGCACAAGGATATAAGGTTTATACGTTATATAATTTGGTACTTTTCCTATTTCATTTTCTAAATTCTTACGAAAAAGGTCTCTAGTATGAACGAGCATATATTCAGTTATTTCATCCAAAATCAAATTATCCAAATGGAAAGATTGTTGATTTCCTTTGTCATCTTTGTACGAAATAACCCAATTTCTATATGTTGTTTCAAAAATGAAAACTGCACCAGTAAAATGGTCATGTTTTTTGTCTGTTTCTACACTTGTCCACTCCCCTAAAACGTAGTCAAAAAAATCTCCAAATATTTTAGGATAATCTTCGTCATGGTTCTCTTTTTTGGGTATACAACCACTCAGTAAAAAAATAAACATAAAAACAATGAATTTCTTCCATACGTTTGCCATATACCAACCTTTCCTCTTCAAAGAATCTACATTATATTTCGTCCACATTTCGTGCATTCTCATTGATTCAACTATTCGATAAGTCTCCTTTAACATCCTTCAAATTCACAGTCTATTTATTTTATGATGGATAAATAAACAATCAAGCTAAAAAAAGAAAAATTACCAATCTTTCTACGGTGTTTTATTCAACTAAACTGCCCGTTAATGGAACAAGAAAAGGGCTGCCGCAGCAATCCCCAATCTTTAACTCTAGCATTCATTAGTTTTAGAAGCGACACAAAAATCTATTTAAGAAACCGATGTAACCCATTCTTTAAATAAATTGACTATTTCAATAAGGTTATTTGGTCCTCCAGATCCAATAAAATAATTGTCTTTTTTCATACAATGTACCCAATCATTATCACTTCGTTCAATTTGGATGACACTAAACTCCATATTTTCAAATTCAGTTTCTTGTAAATTTATTTCAACAACCCAACCTGGGTTATCTAATGTATAAATTTTAATTCCATAACTATGTTCCCAATCACCATCACAATTACTTAAATACCAATTTTGTAACCATAAAATAATATCCATTTTTTCACCCCATAAAAGCTCTAATTTGGTTGAATAATGAAACATAATATCTATCCTATATTCAGTAGTCCAAATAATCGAAAGATGCCCTCGAACTTATTTACCCATATGAAGCAATGAATAAAGAAATAGCATTTAATATACTTTGTTTCATTTCTTTAACCTCCAAGTTTTTTATAAGTTTATTCGTGTTAAATGTAATAAATTCCTTCCTTTTGGTGCTAACCTGCCCTTTAGCTTAATAAGGACCGCCGTTTCGATTTAGTGAAACAGGTCAATAATTCCTGAAAAAAAGAATTTTTTGGGGAGAGATGGACTTGTTATTATCTCAGGCATGGGAAACGTATGAATCTGATAAACGCATTGAAGGCTTTTCGCCGCAAACATTAAAAGCATATAAACTACAGTCCAGCTTACTTATTCGCTTTTTTAATGATGTTCAACTTGATACGATCACTACGGATCAATTAAAAGCTTATTTAGCAAAATCAAGTGAAAGCCTTAAGCCTGCTAGTTTGGCTCATCGAATTCGTTTTATGAAATCATTATTTCGATGGTCTCATGAAGAAGAGCATATTCCCAAAAACCCAGCAGCTAAAATAAAAGAACCTAAGACCGGGAAACGAATTCCTAAATATTTGACCGAATTGGAAATAGAACATTTACGGGAAGCCTGTTGTTCCCCAATGGAAAAGGCTCTGTTTGAATTCATGTTCTCCACTGGATGCCGAATAGGAGAAATTGTTTCCTTAGATAGAGGCAGAATTAATTGGTCGAACCGATCCGCCGTAATCAGAGGTAAAGGCGATAAGGAAAGGGAAGTTTATTTCAATATCCGCTGCGAAATTTGGTTAAAACGATACCTAGATAATCGTGAAGACAGGGACAATGCTATTTTTGTCACGGAAGGGGATCCTCATCGAATGAGCATTGCCCAGATGCGATACATTATTAAGCGGATTTCAAGCCGCGCCAGCATTAACAAAGACATTCATCCGCACCAACTAAGGCACAGCTATGCAACCCACTTATTGAATAATGGAGCACCTCTGGATGTAATTCAAAGCCTACTAGGTCATGAAAAAAGTGAAACCACCCGGATATATGCCCAGTTAAGTGGAAGTATAAGGCAGCAATTATATAGGAAGTATTTTTAGAAATAAATAAGCAACGCATTTCGAATTGCGTTGCTTTAATTCACTCTTGCACCCGTTAGCCATCCATGAAGCGCAAAAATCATCGCTTCACCACAAAGAATGAAAATGTATTTAATCCGTCCATACTGCTTCTATGGCTGGGAGAGGAAGGTCGATCAACTATGGTGCCTTAGAGCCCATCCGTTAGTCTGACTCCAACGACCACGGTGCACCACAAACTGTCGCTCCCTTACGGGAAGCACTCATGGTAGATTAATCCTAATTCTGATTGTTGCACCAGCCTCCAATTTTCAAGCCTAGAAAGGAAGATTTCAATGGATGTAATCATTGAAAGAGCTTGTGGTTTGGATGTCCATAAGGACAATATCACAGCTTGTATTATGACTTCACAAGGAAAGGAGGTTCAAACATTTTCTACTAAAACAGTTTTTCTATTAAAGTTATTGGACTGGATTAAGGAGAATAATTGTACGCACGTAGCTATGGAAAGCACGAGTGTTTATTGGAAACCTATTGTTAACTTATTAGAGTCCGAAGGAATCGAGTTTTTAGTGGTCAATGCTCAACACATGAAGGCACTTCCAGGACGAAAAACGGATGTAAAGGATGCCGAATGGATAGCTCAACTTCTTCGCCATGGACTACTGAAAGCAAGTTTCATTCCCGATCGAAATCAAAGAGAACTGCGTGAACTAGTTCGCTATCGAAGAAGTATTATTGAAGAACGAGCCAGACAACATAATCGAATTCAAAAAGTTTTAGAAGGTGCCAATATCAAACTAGGTTCCGTTGTTTCTGATATTATGGGAGTCTCATCCAAGGATATGCTTCGAGCAATCGCAGATGGTGAAGACAACCCTGAAAAACTAGCAAACTTCGCTCGTCGTACAATGAAGCGGAAAAAAGAAGAACTAGAATTAGCTCTTCAGGGATATGTAAACCCACACCAACGTTTGATGTTGAAAACCATTTTAACTCACATTGATTTTCTAAGTGAGCAAATTGAAATTTTGGATCAAGAGATAGCTAAAAGAGTAAGCTCTTATCAAGAAGACATAGAACGACTCGATTCTATTCCTGGTATCGCCACAAGAATGGCTGAGCAGATCTTAGCTGAAATAGGAACGGATGTTGGAAACCAATTTCCGACTGCGGCACATCTATGTTCATGGGCTGCCTTAGTTCCTGGACATAATGAAAGTGCGGGTAAAAGAAAATCTAGTAAGTCTAAAAAAGGAAATAAATACTTAAGATCAGCATTAACAGAAGCAGCTCAATCAGTAAGAGGGTCAAAAAACTATCTTGGTGCACTGTATAGACGCACAGCTGGACGAAAAGGAAAGAAAAGGGCAGCAATTGTAGTCGCTCATGCGATGTTGCGAATCGCATATTACCTTCTAACCCGAAAAGAAATGTATGTTGACTTAGGCGAAGATTATTTTGATAAACAAAGACAAGTATCAATTGTACGCCATTCAGTTCGGAGATTAGAAAACTTAGGTTATACTGTGACAATTAGCGAAGCTTCCTAATTCAAAATTTGTAGTCCATAAACACCTTGATCAGGCGCCCCGCTCTTTTTTTTAAAAATCATTGAGCTGGGTCTATTTAAGTATTGTCATTTTCCGGTTCTTACAGAAGTTAATTTTCATGGTAGTTGAACAAGATTAGATCGCGCAAATGCGGATTTTTTTTTAAAATCATAACCTTTTAAAGTAATAATTTTCTTGTTCATATATTACAAAGAAATCCTCTTCACATTTTTTGCATAACCCTTCGAAATGCCCCATATTTTCTAAAACTCCACAAATAAGACATCCCTTGTTTAGCTTGTTTAGTACCTTTGCTATTGAAGTTTTACCGCACCTAGTATGACCAAGCATACCAATATTCCTAATTGCATCAGTAGAATAAACTTTCATAAATAATAACCCCCTAAAGCAAAATTAATATTGTATATTTATCATATATTCTTTAACTTTGTCCTTATTTCCTTGTTCAACTAAACTGCTTCGTTACTTCAATAAGAAAAAAAACCGCCAAAAATGGCAGCTGGATCTTAAACTCTTGAGCCCGTTAGCTAAATAACTTCTTACGATAATTTGTCAATTAAATAAGAAAACGTGCCATTTTCATTTAATATTAAGATTCCAAGTCCAATTAGCACAAATGGTACTATTATATGTCCATATCGCTCTAGGGTTTTTGCAACCAAAGGAAAGGCAATTAATTTATAGGCGATAAAGCACCATACAGCAACAAATAATAAAAAAACAATAACAATAAAACTTATTTGCCAACCATTAGATGTAGCAAAAAAGGGAATATAAACTCCTATATTGTCTCCGCCATTTGCAAAAGTAACGGCTGCGACTTTATAAATACTAGGGTGAAGAAGTTTTTGTACCCAATTAACTTTTCCATTTGTTTCGTCTAAAGAAGGTTCGTGAGCTGTATATGCTTCCCCTTCTGTTTCACCCTGATGCTCTTTTTTTCGGTCTTTAAACTGTTCCACAAGGGCTTTGACACCTAGATAAACAGGAATAACCCCTAACAAACCAATCCATTCTTGAGGGATAATTAATGCTCCTAAAGCTCCAATTACACTCAATATTACAAGTGCAATAAAACCCAGATACTGTCCAAATATGATGTGTGAACTTTTTAGCCTCGAATCCCGTTGTGAAAACCAAGTTAATAATAGAAAAATATCATCGATGTTTGTTGCCGCAAAAAGGACAATTGTAGTAAGTATTAAACTCATAAATTCTCCCTTCATATTGTTTTGTTTTACTATATGCCACTTATTCAACTATCCTGCCCCTTTAGTGGAACAAGCAGGGAGTAAGTTGCCAATAGGTTCGTATTGGCTACTTAATAAATAATGTAATTATTGGGAATGATAATTCAGCAAAGGGCAAGGTAATAAACTTAAACACCTTAGAAATTTCCTCCACAAAATGCCTTGCCCAAACATTCATTCAGTACATAGACGAATACACAAGAATGATGAACTCACATCACATATGATAAATTCAAATACTGACCTTCAACCAGTATGACACGTTACTTCATCGTCGGGAGAAATCCCGACTTTTTTGTTTGGCAACATCACTCAATGTGTATTAAACGTTTTTTCTTATTCAACCTCACCCGTTAATTCAAATAAGTTCAACAAAAAGAAGCGTCAATCCTTCTTGGATCAACGCTACCCGTTACTTTAAGTACAATACTTCTTAATCTAAATTTATTATTGTATTTTTTAACTAGTTCCTCATCCAGGTAAGTAACCGTACAATTTGAAACGGTTCACTCCAAACTATAATGAAACTTAATAAAAATAATGCTGCCACTGATAAATACTTTACATTTCCTTTTTCACTTCTAAATATTGCTCCGAAACAAAATAGCGAACCAACAATTAAAAAAACAAATCCTGCTGCCATAAGTGGTTCAAACAATTCTGGAAAAACGTATGAGGACCAAAATAACAGTACACCAAATATTGCAAATACGACAGACAATATACTAAACCTTTTCATTATGGCACCTCCATTATTAACTTATTTTACCATATACCCGTTTTTTTTTGAGAAGATATAAGATTATATTGTAATTTTATTAATTACTATACTAACCTCCCCGTTACCTCAATAAGAAAAAGATGTGCTTCAGCAACACCTTGTTAAACTCTTGCTACCCGTTACTTTAAGTACAATTCTTCACAAACTTGTCCTATTTGCCCCGTTAGTACAATAAGAATAAGGCTACCGCAGCAACCTCATCTTAAAGTAAAGCACCTTTAGTTGAAAAAGAGAAAGATTAATATAAATTGAGCGAGTTTCCTTTGTTAGTAACCTAAAAACATCCAAAAGTAGTAATTTCATCAGAAGGAAAGGTTATTTGTGCGGATACATCAAAAGTGTTGATAGTAAAATTGGCTGTACTAAAAGGCGCTCCTTCTGGTATTGCGAAAGCAACGATAAATGGTCTTGTTTCTGTTTCTCCCTCTACTTGTCCAGAACCTTCAATAACCACATCGCATACTCCAAGATTAGTCACGCATTGAATAGAATTTATTTGGACTGAATTAAATGTAAAGCTTAGATCCGGAGTTTCACCGCTAGTTTGTACAAAATTAATGGTAACAAAACTTCCTTGAAGGTCATCGGCACAAACATCAATATCATAAGTTACACTACCAATTCGAACTATTGAAAAAGTCTCAGTTACAGGATCAAAAAAGACTACACCAACATCGTCTACAGAGGTTACGTTAGGAATTATTAAACCGCAAGCCGTACATCTGATTCCCATATTTTCCACTCCAATCTTTTTTTGGCGAGTTTCTTTGATTTAATACCCTTATTAAATTTATTTATTGAGGACATCCAAAAGTAGTAACTTCATCTTGTGGAAAGAATATTGATCCGGTTGAAGCAAAAAGGACGATACTAAAACTGAATATTCTAGAAGGCTGTCCTTCTTGTTGTTCGACAAGGAATTGAAATTGTCTTGTTTCTGTTTCTCCCTCTACTTGTCCAGAGCCAGTAATTTGAATAAAGCATACTCCAACATCTGTAGTGCAAGTAACAGAATTTATTTGGACTGAATTAAATGTAAAGCTTAGATCCGGAGTTTCCGGGCTAGTTTGTAAAAAATTAATGGTAACAAAACTTCCTTGCAGGTCATTGTTACATGCATCAATATCAACAGTTACACTACCAAGTGCATCTATATCCGGAGTCTCCAGAAAGAATAAAGGAACTTGATTAATAGAGGTTAGGTTAGGAATTATTAAACCGCAAGCACATCTAATGCCCATATTTACCACTCCAATTTATCGTAATTTTGAATCTTCCGTTTACTGTATGTTCGTACAAACATTTTGATTGGGAAAATTCAACACATAGTAAAAAATCTCACCATTAAGCAGCTGTCAATTACGTTCCATCCAAAGTTAAGTGGTAAGAAAAACTAATTTGTCGTTTAAACAAACAATTTTTCAAATAAAAAGAGTATCCGAATTACGGATGCTACCCTTCTCACGATTTTATTTATTAATCATTCTCAAGTACCCTAATCCCTTTAAAACCGGTCTACTCTCCTTCTTTCACTAACCTGCCCGTTAGTACAACAAGAAAAAAGCCGCCAAAAATAGCAGCCTTTCTTCATTTTTGTGTTAAATGTGTAAATAGCCGAATTGTTTACTCACCTACTAATCCATCACCATCCCGATCGTCCATATATTTATAGAGCCATGATTATATTTAGGTTAGGAAAGCGAAACTCCTTATTTCATCGGTTTCTGCTTTTATCTCCAACCATTCAATGGCTTTATATCCGCCCAGCTTAAAATGATAATACCATTCCCCATCCCATGGGCAAATATAGCCTGTTACAATGTCTTTTGTTCTCCATTGTCGATTGATTGGATAGTTAGACATGGCTAACCTAATTTCTTCCCACTTTGTATCATTCATTACTTGCTGGTATTGATTAAATTTCATTATTTAACCACCACTACTTTTTAATATTACTTTAACAATTCTGCGTTTTATTATGGGAATCCTTCTTCCACTAAACTGCCCGTTAATTCAACAAGAAAAGACCGCCGCAGCGATCATCATTAACTATTGCACCCGTTACTTTAAGTGAATTATTTCACAAAATATCTGAGTTGCTTAAGTTCTAATGTAATAAAATAAGCCCTTTCTGTTTTTATGCAGAAGGACTTGAATATGGATTATAATTGATTCTATTTTTTTATTAATTCATCCCTATCAGGAGCCATAGGAGGCTGTTCTAACCACCCATTTTTAATCATTATATTAGCTCCATCCTCAGCATACAGAGCTATTTCAGCAGTAAGTCTTACATAATGCAGACCTATATCCCTTCTAGGACTCATTGCCATACTAGTACCATAAAATCCAATACTTAGGGCAATAAGGGATGTAGTATAGAACATCATAATTTTATCTGAAAAAGTATAAGCTGTAGACTCAGTTACATCTGAATCCCATGACATAGGTACTGGAAGGTAATCCTCACTAAGGATAGCTCCAAAAACATCACTATGCTTTTTTGCAATTTCTACACCTCTAAATAAAAACTTAGCTACCTCTTTTGACTGTGCAACTTGACTAAATCCTATTAAGGTTGCAACTCCAAAAGCATTTCTTTGAAAGTTAACATAGAGGTTTGATATTTCTGTACCTACTAATGGTCTCTTTTCTCCAAAAAAGCCTTTAAGGAAATTTTGTTTTTTAACAAAATCAATATCATCTGGTATAGGTAAATAAGGAGACCTGATATAAAGTCCTTTAGATAATAAAAGCTCTTTTACCTCCCTAAGAAAATTTATTAATTGTGAAATACACTCACTAAAATGACTGTAAACATCTGCTCTAACTGATACTGACAGATTCATACTGTATCCTTGCAGAGCAATTTGTGATGCTTGATGGAGGTAATTCAAAAAATATGTGTCTGAATACAACCTAGGAGCATTTTCATTTACATCCTCATTAAGGTTAAATCCATAAGGTATTGGATACTTTTCTTTGTTGAAAATCTCAGTTAGTGTTTTAAGATTTCCTTGAGCAATTTCAAAAGCATGTTTGACTAATGCTTTAATCTTTTCATCCTCAACTATGGTTAAAAAATATTTAAAATGACAAGCAATGGCAGTATCATTAATATAGGATGCCCAAAGAGCTGTTATCTCTGCTGATGTAAGCTGTACATGATTGCCTTCCTCCATATATAAACCTCCATTTAACCAAACAATCCTTTTTTGTACAATATTCCCTAATTTTTCTGACAATATGTAAATAAAAAAGCCTACTGCTTTATACAGTGTTAAATGTGCACTAGGGTGTTCTTTCTTATTCAACTAAACTGCTCCGGTAGTACAACAAGAAAAGCTGCCAAAATGACAGCTTCGATTTTTCGGTATAGAACCCTCTTGTAAATTAATTTATATTTACAAAATCGTTTAAATCTTCTCGATGTCCAATCAATACTAGCTTATCACCATTTTGAATAATCTGGTCAGGAGAAGGAGATATAATTAAATTTTCATTACTCAAGATCGCAATTGCATTGACATTATATTTAGCTCGTAAATCAAGCTCCCGTAAACTTTTTCCCTTCATGCTTGGGGGAATAATGATTTCCTCAATATTGTATTCTCTTGAAAGTTCTATATAGTTCAACACATTTGGTGAGAGAAGCTGATGTGCAACACGCTCTCCCATGTCTCTTTCAGGATGTATTACCCAATCTGCTCCAACTTTTGTTAATACTTGTCCATGGCGTTTATTGAGAGCTTTTGCAATAACCTGTTTTACTCCCATTTCTTTTAAAAGCAAGACAGTTAAGATACTAGCTTGCATATCATTACCTATTGCCACGATTACATAATCAAAATTACGAATCCCTACTGATTTAAGTGATTCCTCTTCTGTAGAATCAAGTACAACTGCGTGAGTGACCAATGATTTCCCATCTTCTACACGTTCATTGTCTATATCAATTCCCATTACTTCCTGCCCAGCTTCAGATAACTTCGACGCAATACTTGTTCCAAATCGCCCTAACCCGATTACAGCATAACTTTTTTTGGCCATCGTTCATCATTCACCCCGAAAGAATCAATTTTTAAAATCTCTAGCCGATTAAAATTTTTTCTTCTGCATATCTAACCTTTGCATCTTTCCGAGTATTTAAGAGTGCAAAAGCCATGGTTAACGGTCCGAGCCTTCCAATAAACATCATGATGGTTATTAAGATTCTTCCAAAAGGCGACAGGTCAGGTGTGAAATTTGCAGACAAACCTACTGTTCCAAAGGCAGAAATTGTTTCAAATAAAAGTTTGCTCATATCTGCATTCTCGGTAAAGGTTAATAAAAAGAAGATGAGGAAGATAAAAAACATTCCAGCTACCACTATCGATAACGATTTATTTACCAATTCCCAAGAAATTCTACGTTTAAAAATATTCACATCGTTCCGATTCGTTACAACTGTCCAAAAAGCTAAAATAATTATGGCAAAGGTCGTTACTTTAATACCACCACCAGTAGACCCTGAAGATGCACCAATAAACATCAGTGCCATCATGAAAACAAGGGAAGAAAGGTTCATGGCTCCAATATCAATCGTATTAAAACCAGCAGTCCGTGTTACAACACCTTGAAAGTATGAGGCCCACAACTTATCACCCAAGGACAAACTTCCAAAAGTTGCGGGATTATTATATTCCGATATAAAAATAATTAAAGGTCCTAGAATGATAAGAATTAGTGACATAAGCAGTGCAACTTTAGAATGAAGGGATAATTTACGAATAGATCTTTTATGAAAAAGATCGAGAATTACAGTAAAACCAATACCCCCAGTGATGAAAAGAAGGGTAATCATTATATTAACAGTCGGATCACCTACCCATTTACTCAGATTGTTAGGCTCAAGACCAAACCCAGCATTATTAAAGGCTGAAATAGAGTGGAATATACCATAGTAAATTGCTTTCCTCAATGGCATTTCAAATGACCAACGAATGGCTAAAGTAGTAGCACCAATTAGTTCCACAATAAAAGTAATAAGGATTATACGTTTAACTAGGTTGACTACTCCTGATAGTGAAAATACATTTAATGAATCTTGCAGTAATAAACGTTCCTTTAGTCCAATTTTTTTTCCTAAGATAATAAACATAAATATACCTGTGGTCATAAATCCCCAACCACCAATTTGAATCAAAGAGAGAAGAACAATTTCACCAAATAAAGTAAAGGTTGTCCCCGTATCAACCACTGCCAAACCTGTAACACAGACAGCAGAAGTTGCTTCAAACAATGCATCAATAAAGCTAAGTCCACGTCCCTTTTCATATGTAGCAATTGGCAGCATGAAAAGAAGGGTGCCCAATAGTATTAGAGTGCCGAAACCTAATACTAGTATTTGGGCAGGGTGCAAACTAACTAAATTCCCTTTTCTTTTAAACAATTCCACAATATTGACTCCCTTAACTATTCATAGTAAATGCCGACATTTGTGCCAAATTAGCACTTCACCAAGTACACACTAACATACTATTTATTTTCACACCATGAATTTTTAATGCTTAGTGTAACTCTTCTAATTTTACTAATTTGTCTGTAATTTGGTTGTGTTCTTGCTCAGCAACTTCACTAGTAATAATATCTTCTTTAATCAATTTTTCAATTGCTTCGTGTTGTGCATACAATGCATGTTTTTGTAGGATGGTTTGTTGGTTTTCTTTTAGAATGGGATACTTCACAAAAAGTTTCTCTATTTTGATCTGTAATGCTGATAGTTCTTGTTCGTATTGTTTAATGATCTCTTCTGAAACTGTTTCTGTAATGAACAATTTTTTTCTTACTGTGTGGATTTCCGTTATGGCTGATTCGAATCGATGTCCCCGTGCAATAAGTTCTTCATACTCCTTAAAACCTTCTTCTTTCTTATTAACCCCTAAGAAAGATAAAAGCGATTTTATTGAAAGTCCTTGGAATATTAATGAGAATAATACCACACTAAACGCTATAATTAAGATTTCCTCCCGTCCTGTAAAATCACGAGGGAGACTTAAAACAAGAGCAATGGATAATGAGCCCTTTAGACCTCCCCAATTGATAATGTGCTTCCAGCTGGTTGGAAAATTCTTGATGAATAATAGACTTGCATATACGGAAATGCTTCTTGCAATAAGTACGATTAAAATGGTAGGAAAAATGTATCCCCATTTGTCTGCTAAGTTAATCCTGGTTATTTCCAACCCTACCATTAGAAAAACAATTGAATTGGCTAGGAGTGCAGTAACTTCCCAAAAATTATTAATATTTAACTTCGTCGTCGGGCTCATTCCAATTTTCGCCCCATAATTTCCAAAAATGAGGGCAGCCACAACAACAGCAATGACACCAGAGGCATGAACCGCTTCAGCCAGTAAGAACGAACCGTAAAAAAGAATGATACTAAAGATAATTTCCAACGGGTAATCATCATAATAACTGGTTAATTTTGAGAAACCATAGCCAAGTGCACCGCCTATGATGAGTCCAAGTGAGATTACCTTAATAAATTCCCATAATCCATAGCCCGCACCAACAACACCAAGTTCAAGATATGTTAATAAATAAAAGGCGGAAATTTTAAAAAGGACTACCGCAAGTCCATCATTAAATAAACTTTCTCCTTCAATAATAGTTGCCAGCCTTTTGTTTACCCCGACACTTTTAAAAATTGATATAACGCTTACAGGATCAGTGGCACTCATTAAAGCAGCAAAAACAAATGCTGAAGGAATCGAAAAACCTAAAACCCATATCGTAGAAAAACCGACAATCAGAAAGGATAAAAGAGTTGCTCCAAAAGCTAGTGCTAGAATGGGCTCTTCATTTTCTTTTAAATAGGAATAAGGCAATTTCAAAGCCGCTTCCCCTAATAAAGCAGGCAAGAACAGTGTAATGATGACAAAGTTGAAAACTTCACCTTCTGTAATAAAATCCTTTAAAGGATCTAATGTTGGAATGTTTATAAGACCAACAATAGCCCCAACAATAACTAATGCAATAGGGTAAGGTTGCTTGAGTTTTTTTGCAATAGCGGTAATCCCAGCTGCAATCATTACTAAAATAAGGCCAAGTTTAAAAATATGGTGTAAATCTAGGTCATGCACTTTTTATAACAACCTCCTTTTGAGTTCCTAGTATTCCATATGAGAGTAATTAGTATCATTTTTTTCGTTAAAACAAAAAGAAAAACACCATTCCCACTGTTAATGATGCTTTTCTTATTACATGCTGAGCAGTATGATTTTTGTTGTATTTAATAAAAATAACCTGTAGCTTATTAAACTAAACTGCTTCGTTAGTTGAAGAAGAAGCTCTGTCAATAATAATGGCAACTGGATTCTTAACTCCTGAACCAGTAATTACAACAATATCAAACGGTATTACAACCATTATTACGGCAGTAACTTTTGTTAGAATTGTAACTGTAATTGAAAACATCGACTTCATTACAACTTTTAATTCTAGTAAATCTATATCCTTCTAAATAAAAAATCGACCTTGATGGTCGACTCATATTACTATATTCCTGCCTTTCATTGATTGAGTTGTTCCTGACGTTTCTTAGCCCTAATTAGCGTGCTTTTACTTATACCTGTTATGTCCTCCACTTGCATGTAAGAATGGGTTTCAAGAAGCTTTAGTGCATGTTCTATTTGTGTCTTTTTATATTTCTTTGGTCGTCCTTCTCTAAAATCTTCTCGCTGCTTTGCTATTGCTTTACCTTCCTGAGTCCGTTCTACAATCATATTTCTTTCCATTTCCGCTACGGCTAACATGGTTTGAAGGAAGAATCGCCCCATTGTTGTGTTTTCAAGTAAACCTACATTCAATACATGGACACGAACACCCTTGTTAAATAAATCCTCTACAACGTCAATTCCTTCTCGTACATTCCTGGCTAACCGATCTAGTTTAGTTACTACCAATGTGTCGCCTTTTTTTAACTCTTTAAGCAATTTACTAAACTGCGGTCTTTCCATCTTGGTTCCAGTGAATTTTTCCTCGATAATCATGTCGCACCCTTCAGCTTGTAACTTTTCTTTTTGTACCTCTAATTCCTGACCCAATGTACTGACTCTGCTGTAACCATATTTCATATAAACCACCGCTTCCCTACCACTACTTTTGAATATAAGTTATGACACCATTTTATTCCTTTATTTTATTGCTTCTGTTTTTTTGGTGTCAATACTTTTAAGTTATGACACTTTATTCATAAAAAAAGACCGTCTATAGACAGTCTTACTTAAACTAAAGCAGCCTTTACTTTAAGTACAATTATTCACAAACTTCCTTACGTAAGCACTAAAGATATTTGCTAAGAGTTTATTTTGTTAAATTCCTTCTCTAAATTGATTAATTTCAGCCTGTATTCTGTAATCTTAAGGAAAAAATCACGGAAGTCATAAGCTATAAAATTCATGTTAAATAATTGAATCGTAGTTTTCTTTACTGCATGTTCTAATACGAATATTAAATCCAGACAAGTCTTTCTTATTTCAGGTTCAACACTATTTCCATTTATAATTTTCAAATGGTTAATACAATAATTTAGAGTTTTTACGTGCTTTTCCAATAAATTCACACGTTCCGAAATACCTATATGGACTTCGGTTTCTACTACCGACAGAATATCATAGAGAGTCTGTGTGGCAGTTTTTAAAGAGTCATTCAACTGGTGAAAGGCTTGCAAAAAATCATTAAATTTCTTGACCCTCTCTTTTCGTAATTCCTGGAGTTTCAAGAAAAATGAAATGGTTACAATTAGGAACAGTAATAAATACACCAAATAAATATTCCCCCATTCGAAATTCACCACACTAGTTACCCCCCAGTTGCTAATTCACACCATATTATTTTGCCAATAAATAAATCATTTCATTACCATATCACTAAATTAGATTAGAATTACAAAACCTTTAATGAGCTTGACAAAATCTTAATCCAAAATCTCAACATTTTTATTATGCATAAAGTGAAATTAGGAAATAATGAAGTGTGAATGAATTTTATGAGGTGGGAAAAGATGATCCAGCATTGGTTGGCTAAGTTTTTACGACTACCCGTTGTTGTAAGAATTTTTTTGTTAGCTTCATTCATTATGATAATCTTTGGATACATCATTCATTTAATTGAACCAAATAATTTCCCAACTGTTTTTGAAGGAATTTGGTGGGCAGTGGTTACAGCTGCTACTATTGGATATGGGGACTACGCTCCAGAAACATTTGCAGGAAGAATAACAGGAATTATACTTATGATAGTAGGGATTGCTATTGTCTCCTCTTATTTTGTCAGCTTGGCTACTGTAGCAGTAACAATGCAAGCAGCCTATATTGAAGGGAAACTCTTTTTTAAGGGGAATCAACACATGATAATAATCGGATGGAATGAACGATCCAGAGAATTGATTTCTTCTATGTCTAAAAAGAATCCATCAAAGAAAGTGGTTCTTATTGATGAAACACTGGAAACTATGCCAACTGGACTCAAAAACGTGCACTTTATTAAGGGACGTGCCAACTTAGACGAAATTTTATTAAAGGCAAACATTCATGAAGCACAATGTGTAGTGATAACTGCTGACCAAAATATGAACGAGTTGTATGCAGACATGAATACTATCATTACCTTGTTAGCCATTAAAGGAACACACCCAACAATTCGATGCATCGCAGAAATTCTTACTTCTGAACAAGTGGATAATGCAAGGAGAGCAGGAGCAGATGAGATTATCCAATCCAATATCCTTACAAGCTCTCTTATACTTAACAGTCTAGAATCTCATTCAACAATGGAATCTATAATGAATTTAATCCGGAATTCTGATAACCACCACCTCTTAACCTGTGAGCCTGTTGAAGGGATAGTGGGAAAACAATTTTATGAGGCATGTAATCTTTTTTTCAAAAGAAATAAAATGTTGGTTGGAATAAAAAGAGGAGAGAAAACTCATGTTAACCCTCCGCAAGAATTTGTTATTCAAAAGGATGACCTTGCTGTTGTAATTACCGAATAGTTCAAAAAAAAGCCTACTTTATTCACCAAAAGGATGATAATAAAGTAGGCTTCTGTTTTATTTTTTTAAACGGAAAGGTACAGTGGTAACAATCACGTTTCTCCGATAAAGCAAGAAAGACTTAATCAATAAGCTTGATTGATTATGGAGAATATTGTGCCAGCCTTTCTTAGTTATAAATTGTGGGATGACCACTGTTACTTGATAGTTAGATTCGCTCGCTTTATGTTCAACTGTATCAACAAACTTAGTTAATGGAGTTATGATACTTCTGTAATGAGAGTGCAGCGTAACCAGTCTTACTTCAGGTTGCCACTTCTTCCACTTTTCTTCAAACTTATGCTCGTCATCTCTTTCAAAAGCCACATAAACGGCAATAATTTGATCTGGCTTAAGTGATTTGGCATAGTTTATTGAGTTTTCTACCACATGAGTAATGCCAGCCACTGGAACGATGATTACATTCCCTTCAATCTGTAAAGCGGGCTCACATGTAGTAATCCTCAATTGATCCCCTACCGCATCATAATGTTTTTTAATTCGGTGGAAAATAAAAATAATAATCGGTAGAAAAACTAAAATTGACCAGACTTGATTGAATTTAGTTAAGAAGAACATTAATGTGACAATGAAACTAATCAATGCACCCGTTGTATTAATAATAAATTTCGGCACCCAACCTTGAGGCTTTTCTCGAATCCATTTAACCATCATTCCTGTTTGAGACAATGTAAATGGAACAAACACTCCGACTGCGTAAAGTGGGATAAGGTGCTCAGTTTCTGCTTGAAAAGCAAGGATTAGGATGATCGAAGCTATACCAAGTATGATGATACCGTTTGAATATCCTAATCGGTCACCTCTCATCAGAAACATCCTTGGAATAAACTTATCTTTAGCAAGATTAACAGCCAGCAATGGGAATGCAGAATATCCAGTGTTGGCAGCAAGGATTAATATTAAGGCTGTAGTTCCTTGGATAAAGAAATACATAAAATTCCGTCCAAAGACATCCTCTGCAATTTGTGAAACAACCGTTACCTCAGCTCTTGGAGCAGTTCCATAATAATAGGCTAAAGTTATGATTCCTGAAAACAATATAGCAAGTAAAATCCCCATCATTATTAGCGTTTTAGCAGCATTGTTTGGTGCTGGATCTTTAAAGTTTGGTATGGCATTAGATATGGCTTCAACACCTGTTAATGCTGAGCTTCCTGAAGCAAATGCCCTTAATAAAATAAATAAACTGATCCCCGCCACAGGTGTACCTAAAGGGGTGTGTAATTCAGGAGCAACACCGCCTGTTAGGATGTTGTAAATACCCACACCGATTAAAATGAATAAGGCTAGAACAAATAAGTACACGGGGTAGGCTAATATTGAAGCGGACTCCGTTACTCCTCTTAAATTCAAAAGTGTAATAAAAATTACAAATACAATAGCAATTTCCACATTATAATTATGTAAGGTGGGAAAGGCAGAAGTTAAAGCATCAGTCCCCGCAGACACACTTACTGCAACCGTAAGAATATAGTCTACTAAAAGAGAGCCACCAGCAATTAAGCCTGGATTTACTCCTAAATTATTTTTCGAAACAACATATGCTCCTCCTCCATGAGGATAAGCAAATATGATTTGCCGATAGGACAGTATGAGAGCTGTTAAAAGAATTAACACACCCACTGCGATAGGAATGGAGTACCAATATGCTGCTGCTCCTATTGTTGCCAACACGATTAGTATTTGTTCAGGACCATAAGCCACCGATGATAGTGCATCGGAAGATAGTATAGCTAATGCTTTCGTTTTGTTAATTTTTTGTTCCCCTAATTCATGTGATTTTAAGGGTCTTCCAATTAAAACCCTTTTTATTGATGAAAACATTTATAATTCACCGCCAATTTTATAATTAATAAGTTATGTAATATATTGCCCAGTTAAATATATTTTTCTCAAAGTGAAAAAATAAAACGTCTACAAGTCATTGTTAATAGACCTGTAGATACATCATTTTTCTTGCGCCACAAGCTCCATCTTCCTTCTCTTATAACGCTACGAGGTTAGCTGTCGGATTCGGACCATTGAGTAGCCCTACCTTTAAAAGGATTCACCCCTTGGATTGAATAGCAATCCATAAAAATGGTTCCCCCGTATCTAATGGTTTCAGCGATTTAGAACTTTGAAACAGTGATTACACTACTCCTGTGTCCTTCAAAAGCAAATGATTTTTTATGTAAAAAAGCATTAAAACCCAATAAAACGGAAAGGGTATAAAACAGATAGAAAAAATACCTATAAAAAACTTTTAGGACCTATTTCAAAAGGAGGATTAACATGTTCAAAGAAAATAGACCATTATTATCTGATGAATTTTTAGATGAGCTAGCTAAAGAAATTAACCAGCAATATGGAGGTCCCATAAAAGAACAAAATGGGGAACCCATAAATAATGATTAAAATAAGAATAATTCCTTTAAAAGCCATCCCCAGTATTTATCCTAACTTCTCTTTGAACTAACCGTTAGAGAAACAAAAAAAGCTGCCAAAATGACAGCTTAGATCATAAACTCTTGCCCCCGTTAGCTAAATAAGAAATCAAATTAAATTTGTTGAGTGGAGAGAAAGTATTGCATCAACAGCGTTACCGCCCCATTATAATTCAAAGTTTATTCTCATTTCCAGATAACCTCTTTGTGTAATTTTTCTAAAGCAAAAAAACAAGTTGTTTTCATAGCTTGTTTTAAATGCTTTCTATCATTCTATACCCAACACCCATTTCAGTTAGAATGTATTTTGGCTCAGCAGGATTTGATTCTAATTTTCTGCGGATATTTGCCATATTGACTCGTAATGCTTGCGTTTCATTGGTGTAGGGTCCCCATATTTTTTTAATGATAAAGTCATGTGTTAACACTTTTCCAGCATGTTCAGAAAGCAAAGTAATGATTTTGTATTCAATTGGAGTAAAATGAACTTCCTTCTCTTTGATAAGAACTTTTCGTTTCTCAAAATCGATTTCAAATTCTCCTACGCTAAACTTTTTGAGTCTTTGGTCATCACTTTCTAGAGCTTTCTTATTTCGCCTAATAGCAGTCCGAATTCGAGCAAGTAACTCTGAAGTGCCAAATGGTTTTGTAATATAATCATCCGCACCTAGGTCAAGCGCTTCTACTTTTTCCCGTTCGTGCCCACGTGCTGATACAACAATAATAGGCACCTCGCTCCATTGTCTAATAGCTTTTAAAACCTCGATTCCATCAATATCTGGCAATCCTAAGTCCAACAAAATTAAATCAGGCGAATGAGAAGCCATCATTGAAATGGCTTCATTTCCCTTTTTAGTTTTTATGATTTGATACTGATTTTGAAGTTAATATAGCAGAAATAAAATTGCTTATACCTGCTTCATCTTCAACGATTAAAATCAAAGTTTTATGCACCATTTTACACTGCCCTTCTTTAGCTTACCAGTTATTTCTGATACTGGTTTACGGTTATGATAGTGGTAAAGTAAATCGGAAAACTGCTCCACCTGACTTTCGGTTTTCTGCACTCATTTTACCATGATGTGCCTTAATAATTGACATACAGATGGAAAGACCTATTCCCATCCCTCTTGATGAATCGGCACTTTTCTTTCCATTTGGTACAAAACTTGTAAATAAATATGGTAAATCTTCAGCAGCAATTCCTTCTCCGTTATCAATTACCTCAATTACTGCATAATTCTTATTCTTTTTCACTTTTACATCAATTGCTGTATTGTTTTGTGAATGTTTGACCGCATTTTCAAGAAGATTAATCAGGACCTGTGCAATTAAAGTGCCATCCATGGGAACAATTAAAAGATCATTAGGTACCTTTACAGAAATATTGCTCTCTGGAAATCTCTTTCTAATTCGACTTACTGCTTCTGCAACAATTTCCTCTACAGCCTCCGGTGATTTGGAAACATTCATTGTTCCTTCATGGATTCGTGTTACAGACAACAAGTTTTCTACCATTCGAATTAACCATTGGGAATCTTCTATTATGTTCGCAATCAAATTGTTTTTTGTAGACTCATCAAAAGATGCTTGATTTTCGAGAATGGCAGAACTCGCACCTAGAATAGCTGTTAGGGGTGTTCTTAAATCATGTGAGATTGCACGCAATAGATTACTTCTCATTTTCTCTTTTTCAGATTCTACCAGAATTATGCGCTGTTCATCTGATAAATACTGGCGTTCTAAGGCCATTGCTACTTGTGCAGTAATCATTTGTAAGAAAAGACGATCATCATGATCGAGAAGGCTTTTTTCACAGGATATTCCCATTACACCAAGTATCTTTTTTTGTGATACTACAGGAAAATAATAAGCTTTTGCTCCAATTAGTGTGTCAGTTCCAGCACCAGCCGGTTTGTGGTTGACAAATACCCAATGTGCGACTGCTTTTTCACTCTCAGATTGTAAAATGTCGTCCTTGATCTCCTCTGATAATTGCTTCAAGTAACCTATTGTCCCATTTTCGGGATCTTTTGTGTAAAAAATTACTGTTCGATTGAACAGTTTAACTACATATTCATTTGTCAGATTCACAATACTATCAAGCCCTCTGGCAGCTAACAACTTTTTGTTTATTTCATATAGAACCTCTGTCCGACGCTCTCTTTCTACAGCAAGTCTTGCTTGTGTTTTAATACGAACCGTCAAAGCACTTGCAAACAATGCGACTAACAACATAATGGAAAAGGTAACTGGATATCCTGCTTGAATAGCATTAAATGTGTAATAAGGTACAGTAAAAAAGAAATTAAATGCTAGAACACTTAAAAATGAAGAAACTATACCATAGAGATACCCTATTGTGATTCTAGAGATAACGAGTACCGACAGAATATAAACCATTATCACATTTTGTTCACCGATTCCAAGCGCACGAAGTTCAATTGAAACAATAGTTGCTAACATTTCGAAACAACTTTATAATGGTCAAACGTTTGCACCACACCTTGTGAAGCAATAAGTAATGCCACAACTAGCGATAAAGGAATCAAAACATATAGTGTTATTCTCGTGATATCTACCCAGTAGTTACCGATCTTTTGTTCTTTTTTTAGAATAAAACCTCGAATCAGTGCGAATAGAACAGCGATACCTGTTGCCGCTGAAACAAAATTTTGAACTGTCAGTCCAATAGACTGGGCCAAATATGATAGAATGCTCTCGCCAGAGTAGGCTTGCCAATTCGTGTTTGAAACAAAACTTGCTACTGTATTGAACGCTAGATGCCAACTTGTTCCCTTCATGCCTTCAGGATTTAAAGGAAGGAAACCTTGAATCATTTGTAATCCACAAAGAGAGATCAGCCCTATTGTGTTAAAGGTCATAACAGCAACTATATATTGTCTTGCTCCCATGCCTTCTACATTACACCTACCGATGATTTTATAAACACATTTCTCTACTGGCGATATAATTTTGGTTAAAAATACTTTTTGACCAGTCATCACCTTATAAATATAAATACCTATTGGAATTGATAATCCGACTAAAACAACAATGAAAAAAGCATCTTGTAAAATAATATTGTTCATAAATTTTCACCCTTAAATAAGACGTACAACAAGTAAACAAATAACGACAGACCTACAATTCCAGCGAAAAGTAAAACGGTATTCACCCTTGCAACTCTCCTTTTCAATTTTATTCTAAAGCCACTAAATCGTCGGAAGATTAATCAATTTATCCTCTTAAAATGATTTTATTTAATTTGGAATAAAGATAGTGTTCAGATACTGGAGGATGGTATAAAGATTCTGTTAAGACTCTATAATAAAAATTAATATGAACACACATTTATTTTTCAAGCAACATTTATGAAAGAAAAAACCAGTAGGTTATTCTCTACTGGTTTAACAACTATCTAGCCACCACAAAAGCGGTTTTGTTCAGTTTATGAAATTGGTACCTTTGATTTAGCTAAAGAATTTAGTCGCGAAATATCATTTGAACCATTTTTATCAGAAATTGAATCAGTATAGTTGCAAAGCTTCTTTGAAATTTCTTCTAATAATAAATAACCTGGAAGATGGAATAAAACAACTTAAAATCCGATTTAAGGGCGAAAAATTCTCTCTTTTCTTGCTGCATTAAAAGTTTTTTCCTTCAATCGAAAAAAACTATGAATCACATTCCACCTGAAATGTATTCCATAGTTCCTTAAGTTAATGACATTGATTACCAAAGCGGTTTTGCTTCGGAATCTACACTTTTACTGTGAATTATATCTATGGGCTATATTTAATTTCTCCTCCTGCGAAAGAGCACTATCCGCTGTAAATTCTTCTAAAGCATGCATGGCAAACCTCGCGTTGGGATAAGTGACCGAGCCACCAATCACACCAATTTTGAGGATTTCCATGATTTCCGTCGATGGTTACCCCGGCATTTTAGCAGCCTTCCATGTGATAGTAAATGCATTCATCGCGGAGGCTGAATATTGATATGGCTAATCCCCTAATGGTGTACTTACCCTAACTGGCGTTTAAATGCTTTACTGGCGAAGAAGTAAGCGATGACCATGATGCCGACGCACCAGGCAAGCGCGATCCAGATATCGTTGCCAACATATCCTTCATACAAGAGGGCACGAATCGCATTCACGATTGAAGTCACGGGCTGGTTCTCAGCGAACGCACGGACAATTTTAGGCATGGTTTCTGTGGGAACAAAGGCTGAACTGATAAACGGCAGGAAAATCAGTGGGTACGAGTAGGCTGTCGCCCCTTCCATAGACCCCGCTGTCAATCCGGGAATGACAGCCAGCCATGTCAGCGCCAGCGTAAACATCGCGAGGATCCCAGCTACTGCGAGCCAATCCAGGATATCAGCGCTGGACCGAAAGCCCATCAAGAGTGCAACGAGGATAACCACCACGATAGTAAGCGCATTGGAAACAAGCGAGGTCAACACGTGAGCCCACAATACCGACGAGCGCTTGATGGGCATGGTAATGAAACGCGCCATCAGCCCGCTCTTTACATCCGTAAACAGCCGCACGGAAGTGTAAGCAACGCCGGATGCGATAGCCATCAGCAAGATTCCCGGCAATAAATAATTGACGTAGTTGTCCGTGCCTGTCTCTATGGCGCCGCCAAATACGTAGACAAACAGCAGCATCATCATAATCGGCGTAATCGCCACCGTGATAATCGTATCCGGGCTGCGCATGATGTTGCGCATTAAACGCCCAAGTAATACCCCTGTTTTGCTTTTCATTTACATCTCCTCCTTTTTGCCGATGATCGCGAGGAAAATTTCCTCCAATGTCGGCTGCTTCTCGATGTATTCCACTTTCGCTGGCGGGAACATCTCTTTGAGTTCGGTAAGGGTACCGGTCGTGATGATTTTTCCGCCATGCAGGATGGCGATACGATCCGCCAGTTGTTCCGCTTCCTCCAGGTACTGGGTCGTCAGCAAGATGGTCGTGCCGCGGCCGGCAAGCTCCTTGACAGTATCCCAGACTTCCATCCGCGCTTCTGGGTCAAGTCCTGTCGTCGGTTCGTCGAGAAAAATGACTGCTGGCGTACCGATCAGGCTCATGGCGATGTCAAGCCGGCGCTTCATCCCGCCGGAAAATTTGTCAGCCCGGCGGTTTGCCGCATCGGTCAGGCTGAATCTTGCAAGCAGATTGTCGGCGACTTGAGCGGGATTGGAAACTCCCCGCAACTTGGCGATCATCATCAGGTTTTCCCTTCCTGTGAGCATGCCGTCTAAAGCTGAGAACTGCCCTGTCAGGCTGATGCTCTGGCGAACATGATCCGGTTGTCGCTTGACGTCAAAGCCGCAAATACCTACTTCGCCGCCATCAGCCTTCATCAATGTCGAGAGGATGTTGACCGTCGTCGTCTTGCCCGCTCCATTTGAACCAAGCAGTGCGAAAATTTCGCCACGACGCACCTCAAAATCCACCCCCTTTAAGACTTCCTTATCTTTAAAGGATTTTTTTAACCCTTTTACAGAAATCGCTGCATTGCTCATACTTTTTTCCTCCTTATAATAAGCGCAGCAAGGCGCTAGATGGCTATACTTCACTACTCTGCCTGACTGATATTCTGTACTACTTACTACCAAGTTGAAATATAACTGAATAGTGAAGGTGACACATTTCATTTGTACCCAGCTATTCAGTCGAAATTACTATTGAATTTACTTTTTTCCAATCGCTTCATGATACGCTGATTCAAATCTTCACGATACTTGTCGACATAGGTTTTAGCGGTAGCCACTAGTTCGTCGGAAATGAAGCCAAGTCGTCCCCAGTGACGGTTTGCGTGGTTAGTGTCGATGCTTGGCAAAACTCCCCTTGGAATTCACCGTTAGCCACGACCAATCGTATCGTTCAACTTCTTGCGATATTTGTCCTTCCAAGTTTGCTCATCCTTCACCAAGTCGTCGCAGAAAGCAGCCACGTCCTCGCCCGTAAGGTCAATGACTTTCTTGCCTTCCGCTGCTCCTTCCTCGAAGAGGTCGAGAATACCGACAAAGATACGGCTGCTGTCCTTCCAGTCGGTGGGACCACCACCAGCAGTCCACATATATTTTTGGATAGCTTTGTAAGCGTTGCGGTACTCACTTGGAAGTGCCTTCGCACGTGCCTCCATCTCCCTCCATTCCCTCTTGTCATCCAGACTTCCGATAATTTTTTCAAAAATATTCATTTTATTTCTCTCCTTTTGATTTTTTTAGTCTTAAGTTCGTTAATTTTACTTGAGATGAAATCCCATTTTTTCCAAAAAATCTCTAGCTGCTCTTGACCTGCTGCGTTGAGTGTGTAAAATTTTCTCGGCGGTCCCATAGTGGATGGCTTTTTCTCGATGTCCACCAGATTGTTTTTCTCAAGCCGCATGGTAATCGTATAAACTGTGCCTTCAACCACATCAGTGAAGCCAAGTTCTCGCAGCTGTTGCGTGATTTCATAGCCATAAGTTTCGCCACGGCTGATGATTTCAAGCACACAACCTTCAAGCACCCCTTTCAGCATTTCCGTGATGTTTTCCATTCTTTACCTCCATTTATATTTTACTTATATTTTTTCAGTACTCTGTAAAACAGGTATTTTGTGTTACTTATATTCAGTGTTACTGATTACTAGTATATAGTATTACTAAATAGCATCACTTGTCAATAAAACTTTTCGTCAAAAAAGCCCGTTTTTACGGCTTCAAAGATGTTTTTATTAAATTTGACAGCTTAGACTTTTGCCAGACACGTGATTATTCTCAAGAAGATCTAAATAATATAAATATAACTGGTGAAGGGGGTGATGACCAGGAACTCGCGCATTTTGGTGGACATGATTTACATGTTAAAGTGACCAAAATGATGATTAGTAATACAAACGGTCTCGACTTCGCAAAAAAAGCAGGCGACTATTTAGTAACAAACGCATTGAGTCAATTAATTTGAAGCGTTTGTTATTTTAGGGATAGGCTTATGAATAAGTTTGTGAAGAAATGTACTTAAACTAAACTGCTCCGTTAGTTAAACAAGAAAGAGCTGCCATTATGACAGCCCTGATCTTGTTTAACTAAACCAGCTAATAGGAGTCAATAGTTTTTTATTAAAAATAAGAATACCTCGTGATATACTATAAAACGACACGCCAAATAACCCTCCATTGTTGTTTGGAAGGTTTTTCTTTAGCTGTTTTTTCTTGTGGATTAAGCCAAATCTAGGAATTGCTCATTTCTTTTTAGTATTGCATAAATCCAATGTAAAAGTTTATTTACACAAGCTATCATTGCCACTTTTGAAGGTTTGCCTTCTTTTCTCTTTCGGTCATAATACTCTTTTAGCTTTTTGTTTCTTGAGCTTCTTATTCCACAAAGCACTGCCATATACAAAGCGTGTCTTAAGCGGCTTGAACCCCGTTTGGTAATATGATTAATCGTTGCGGTAAACTTACCTGATGAATGGACACTTGGATCTATTCCAGCGTACGCCACAAGTTTTTTAGGGTGATCAAACCGATCAATTTCACCGATTTCTGAAATAATCGTTGCCGCGATTTTTTCTCCTATTCCGGGAATTGATTGGATAATCTTACATTCTTCAATATCTTCAGCCAGGTCATCTATCTGCGTCTCCAAGTTAGATAGGTGGTCCTGGTATTGAAGCAGCATAGTAATATACATATCCAAACTAAACAATTGGCTTTCATACACGCCTTGATGGAAGGGATTCCGCTCTGCCGACTCAAATAATTTAACTGCTTTTTCCCTTATCCAACTTCTAGATCGTTTAATATTCATTTCCTCTATTCTATCTATAATCTCAGCTTCCCCTGTTAAAAGAACATCTTCCGATGTTGGAAATGCCTTTAATAATTTTAGGGAAACCTTCGAAAATAAATCACCAAATACTCCTCTATATTCAGGAAATACCTGATCAAGTATAGTATGGAACTGAAGTTTTGCCTGAACGTATAGATTCGTTACTGTTTCGTATTGTCTGGATAATGTTCGGAGGTTTAAGAGTCTTTCCCCTCTTATCTTGTACGGTTCAAATTCTTCCTTGTAATAAAGAATACAAAGGTGAAATGCATCGACTGCATCAGTCTTTACCTTTCTAAGGCTTGTTTTTTTAGCCTGATATGAAATAATGGGATTAACTAGAATATATAAATACTGATTTTTCTCCAAGCATTGAATAATTGGAGTATGGTAGTGTCCTGTGGACTCAAGAATGACTGCTGGTTTAACCCCAGATTTCCTCTTTAATTCTTTTAGAAACGAAATGAAAGAATCTAACCCTTCCTTTGTATGACTAACACTAAAACTCTTTCCAAATGGTTTATCTTTGTCTAAAAAGGCTTGATCTTCACTTTCCCCTTTGGCTACATCCAGGCCAACGACTGGATTCATTATTTATCTCTCCCTCAGTTTTAGTCACCAGTAACCCCTATTCCTTCTTGTAGTTCCATAGCTTCGCTTGTTATACGAGATCAAATGTCCCAACCAGCCTCAAACATCATTCCACAAGTAGGGGGCGAACAGTTTAGTTGACGAGATCAATCTCCCACGCACCCGTACGTTCTACCCTGGCTACTGAAATAATAGGTCCTATTTAAAAAAGGTCAACCAGTAAAAACTGGTTAACCCCATAATACGAAAGCACCCGTTAGTGTAAGTACATTTCTTCACAAAGTGCCCTGTTTTGCTTTTAAATCGAGCGGCGTAATGGAAACCCCTGCCCAACGGATAGGAATTGCAAAAAAGAAATTCAATATAAATGACATCATTTATATGCAATAGTTGAAGACAAATTCTTCAGCTATTTTTCCTTAAAGTTGATAAAATTAACTTAGCTATTCTGTAATTATTAGATGTGGAGGTAAAAGAATGTTGTTTTTAAAAGAACACCCTCAATATATTTTTCGTATTGATGAACGCCCACCTTTTGTTGATGATTTAGCTGATGTAGATGAGAACTCCACTGAGTTGTTAATCCAAGGAAAAACAAAAAATATCGAGAGGTTAAAGTCTTTTTGTAATCTGACAAAATTATGGATTTATACAGTGAACCAAAATGAATTCAATAAAATATTGAGCTTTGTTAATCCCAAAATGCTCTCTATATATGAATTGAAGGTAGAAGATTTGTCAGCAATTAGTTCACTTAAAGATCTTGAGGTATTGGCACTAGAATGGAATACCAAAGCCCAGAGTTTATGGGATATTTCAAAAAATACTTCTTTAAAATCTTTGGCAATAAAAGACTTTTCAAAGTTAAATGACATAACACCATTACAAAATGGCACAAGGTTGGAGTTGTTAGATTTGTCAGGTGGCGATTCGAAAGATTTAAAATTAAATAATCTCCAAACTCTAAAGTATCTTAGCAATTTAAAATATCTTGGTTTGTCAAATATAAAGGTTCAAGATGATTCTTTGGAACCCATTTCTAAATTAAAAAGGCTTCAAGAGTTAGAAATCTCTAATCAATTTCCTACCGAAGAGTACGCAAAGTTGTCTGTCGCCATTCCTGATACTAAGTGCGATAAATTTAAAGCATATGTGAATCTAGTAAGCCCTATTGGAGAAGAGGATGTGATGGTTGTAGGTAAGAGAAAACCATTCTTAATTTCTAAAGTCGATGTGAAAAAGTTACAAAAATACGAAGAACAATTCATAAGGTACCAAGAAAAGTATAAAAGTAACTAAAAAAGCAATGGAATTGGTTCCATTGCTTTTTTTCTTGTTAATCAATTGTTAAAACATATGTGATTTGTTTTGCGTATTCGGATGTGAATCAGCGTTTTGCACCCTCACAACCGAACCCATTAGATGTCGATTCAATGCTCTTTTTTTTAGTTATCGTTATTAACACAAAGTTGTGCAGCTATCTCTTGTACCCGTTCTATAGTTACTCCATCTCTCAATTCCACCGATAAAGGATGGTCGGTTGGTTCGAGCTCAATGAAAGGTCGAATGCCATCTGGTCGAGGATGGACCATTGTTTTTAAGTTTACTGTATCAGGATAACAAGGTAAATCGGTAGATAGCCACCCAAACATTGGTTCCAATAATTCTTGTTTATCCCAGTGCTCTTTTATATTGTAAAAATTTGCTTCACTTAATGAAACCCATACACCCCATATTAGGTGTTCATCGGTCCCAATTATAGGAATCTCAATATATCCACGAATAAAGAAATGTTCGTTATCCATAATGCATAAATCGTCATCTAGCTCAAACCTATCCTCTCGCTCTTCAGGTGCACCATCATAATAATAGACTGGTGCTGGATTTCCGTAACTTGTAGGAAGTTCTTCGTGATATTTACCGCAACAACTGCAAGAGTATCCCTTAATTTTAGTCATTCTGTTCCTCCATTAATTTCACCATTTGAATCTTCTATAACTTCTTATTCATAATTCGTTATCCAAAATACTTATTCCTTCTTTCACTAAACTGCTTCGTTAGCACAACAAGCAAAAAAGACCGCAGCAGCGATCCTCATGAACTCTTGCACCCAGTTAGTTCAACAAGTTTTACCATTCTCTCCATTCTTCCGTAAGGTCATCTAATTTTTCTAATCCTGCTAACTCTGCAACAGATAATATATATTCTACTAATTCTTCCCTTTCAGTAGTCTCAATAAAAGAATCGTATTGTTCATTTAGCTGGTTAAATTTTAGAACAATTTCTTTAACACAGGCTAACAGTTTTTTTTGAGTCGTTTTTTCATTCAAGCCTTTAATTTTAGCTAAATACTCATTAAGTGCTTTCTCTGCCGCACTTATATTTTCGAGTGTAAATAAATCATCCCCGTCTTCCATTCTTTCATGCCATTAAAGGGTGGGAAATGGCACGTTTTCAAATTTTAGATTATTTAAGTCTTTCTGTTTATGCGAAAAATGCTTTTTCTTTGTAAAATAAACTGTCGGTATTGTTTGACAGTAACTTAAATCCTCGTCCTCAACATCTGTTTTTTCAAAGTTGAAAAATTTTAAGTTAGGCAGCCCTTGTATAAAAGCAATGGATTTCATACTCCCACATGATTGTAAAGTTAAATGTTCTAAGCTGTCTAAACTCCCAATAGGCATAAAATCTTGTATATTTTTACAGTTTTCCATAATTAATTTTCTTAAACTGTTTCTTAAAAGCCCAATACTGGATATGTCTTTCAATTTATTTAGTCCATATAAATCCAACTCTTGTAATATTTTAAATTGACCAATTCCTTCAAATGATTCAATTTGTGCTTGTATAAGATGTAGCACTTCAAGATTTTCAATTTCTCCAATTTCAGAATAAGTCTTAGAAAGCGGTTTATAACCCCAAATCTGCATCCGCTTTAGATTCTTTAATTTTGAAAGTCCTGTTGCTCTGGTTGGCAGTTCTCCATAAAGTTCCTCTAAAGAGAACAGATTCCCTAAATCAAGTTTCACTTTTTTATTTAAGTCATTCATAGCTATAATTTTCAAATTTACAAGGTATGATAAGCCATCAAAATTTCTTAAATTTTCACCCTTCAGATATAATTTCTCAATGTGCTGACATTCCTTCAAAAAGTCAATATCCGAAAGATTATAACTCCCTCCGATTGAAATACTTTTAAAATTTTGCCCTTTAATAATCTCCAGACTCTCCGAAAGATGTTCTGAAGATACTATAAGAGTATCCACTGTATCATCAATATATCTAACAATTTTAACGTTACCAATTTTATATGATGGCATAGCTCCTCCAATATCCCAACTAAATGATAAATACAAGTATTATATGATAATTATAAAAAATCCTTCTTCAACTAAACTGCTTCGTTAGTACAACAAGAAAAAAGCCGCCAAAAATAGCAGCCTTTCTTCATTTTTGTGTTAAATGTGTATATAGCCGAATTGTTTACTCACCTACTAGTCCATCACCATCCCGATCGTCCATATATTTATAGAGCCATGATTATATTTAGGTTAGGAAAGCGAAACTGTTGACACTAAAAGGACCACACATATTAGACATGTCTAATGTGTGGTCCAACTTTATTACATTATTCAACTAAAGCTACCCGTTAGTGAAAGAAACGAAAATAAAGTGCAACAAGATAATTAACAATTATAAAAATGGAATAAATTTTAAATATAAACACAAAAATCCCTTTGTCTTTTCGTGTGAAAATTAAGTAGCCTATACAAAATATCAGTTGGATAATATATAAAGGGGCTACCGCAAGTCTTGAGTATAGTTCTGCAATAGATGTTTCCATAATTTTGTCATTCACTTGAAATTCTCTCCTAAATTATTGCACCCGTTATTGCATTAGAATATAATCAATACCACTCCAAATAATACTGATACTAACCCAATAAACCATATAAATAATGACCACGCTTTTATTCCAGAAAAGACAACAGGTAACTGCCAGACTATTAAATCTGATATTAAATCTCCTATTGCTTCCATAAAGGTCTCTTTGGGGTCTCCCTTTTTCCATAACCACTTTGAAATGAGAAAAAAGATGATACCAATCACGATAAGAATAATTCCATTATGTTGTTGGCATTTAATGAATGTATGTTTTGGCAGTATGTTTATTAAACTGAATGAAACATATTGCATGAAAAATATGTATAAGAACTAATTTTTATACATAAATAGATTGCTGCGGTTATGGAAGTAAAGGTGCAGGAATGTGTAATAAGAAAGTAGTCATTCTTTAATGCATAGTAGACTTATACTGGGTCAACAATGATTGGCATAGTCATCTGTTATTTTTTGATATTTTGAAGTTATTACACTTAAACTAATTTACGCATCCTAAAATGAAAAAAAATAATTCCCCTTTTATATGATTACGAAGAGGGGAATTAAGGGAATATCACTATAATAGTTTAGGTATTATTTTTTACGTCCAACCAGAGTATATCAGCTGCTTTTCGTCTTCTGAATATGCTTAAAATCAGACCTACTGCAATCATCTCCAACAATATATGTGAGCCTCCAAAGCTCATGAATGGCATGGCTACACCAGGTAAAGGTGATAAGCCCAGGTTTGTCAGGATGCTTAGTATAAATTGGCTTGCAAAGGTTACTGCCAACCCTATAGCCAGCATTTTACCATAAATGAAACTAACGCTTTTCGCAGCACTCAATATTCTCCAAATAAAAAACACAACCAATACGAAAGCAATAATCGCGGCTAACCAGCCAAATGAATAGATGATGTACGTGAATATAAAATCTGTATGTACTTCAGAAATTAAATTTGGGGTTAGATTAAGACTATTTCCAATAAAATCAGATGCGCCTAATTTTTTAATATCCTTGGTATCGATCGATGTATAATTTTGAGATAGAACCAACAGGTTGAAGATTGGCCATATAGAGGCAGCTGCTGCGAATGTTATTGCTTGTTTAAGACTGGCTCTAGATCCAAACATAATGGCTGTGCAGCCAATAATACAAATGATAGAAGTTGCTATGGCACTTGTTGTTAATAACAATAAGATAGGTAATGCCAGAATACCTACTCCAAGCCAAGATTTTCGAGAATCATTCCAATTCCAAGAATGAAAGATTCCAGCAAAGGACATAACCAGGAGAAAAGGAGTAATCTCGGTAAAATTAATATTGGCAAAACCTAAGATTAAAAAAGGAACACCATCGACTCTAACACCAAAAAGAACAGTTATTAATAGAATTAGGACCGTTCCCGCATATAGGTGTTTGGAGAACTTTAATAACTTTCTATAATCAAACGTAGACAAGCTTAGCATCAGCAGAATTCCTAACAAGTAAAAGATAAGACTTTTATTAAATACTTTCATATCCTGAATCTCTGTAAAAGTAGAATGAAATTGTAAATAATACATTACTAGTAATCCAAACAGTGAAGCTATCATTACTGGAAGTATGGTTTTGATATCCATTGGGGCTTTATGGGTCTCGTTAAGCTGCTTTCCAAGCAACTTTACATCTCCCATACGAGCCAATGCTTGATCGATTGCCTCTTCTTCTGAGAGTCCAGCAAGCAAGGCTTCCTCTTTAAGTGTCTGAAGATGATCACTTATTTCAAGTTTTATACTAGAGTGTACATCTTTATTTCTTATTTGTTTACACAATTCTTTAATATATACTTCAAAATCGTTTTCTAATCCCATACGATTTTCTCTCCTTTCAACACTTCGTCCACTGCAGTCTTAAAGATTGACCATTCTTCTTTTTTTTCCTTTATAAATTCCTTACCTTTTCCATTGATATTATAATATTTTCTCTTTCTCTTCCCGTGGCCTTCTTCCCAATAAGAAATAATCAGTCCTTTATCTTCAAGGGTATGCAGGATGGGATAAATCGTTCCTTCTTTAAAACTAAAAATTCCCTCAGACTTCATTTCCAACTCTTTAATAATTTCATAGCCATACATTGGTTTTGAATTAAGTAGGCTTAAAATAAGAGTAGTGGTACTACCTTTTAGCAACTCTTTACTAATCTTCATAACAGTCTCCCTCCAATACATACTATTTCTATGCATAGTAATCATAGGTATATGTTATATTACATATTTATGTGTGTCAATTCTTTTGATACAGCTTTTTGATTCTAACAAGGGTAATTTAGTAGAATCTACTCTAATCACAAGGAAATTAACCGCTTTATCAAAAATCATTCTCCCAGTTCGGTGAACACCACTTGTATCATATTTATATTTAAGTATCTTAAGTACTAAAGGGAATAAGATGAAACTGATATTAAATTTATTTGTATTATTAAATAAGTGCGGTTTTACGAATACGGTTTTAGTTTGGAGGAGTGTTTTTACGAAGAAAGAAACAAAGAGAAAACTAAGTTTGATTTTATATAGGTTAACGTTAGTAATAGTTATTTTGTCCTTGGCTTTTAGTGTCGCTAAAGTAATCTATGATCACATAAATCTTCGAGGTTTAAACGAACAGGCAGGGATATTACTAATTGTTATGATTAGTGCATTACTTCAACTGAAAACATATAAAATAGATTATGAAGACGATGTATTTAAGAAGTAATATTCAACTAAATCTGGCTAACCTTATATTACGAACGGAGGCTTTAACACACTAAAGGGGAAATTTATATAGCCAAAATATGCAAGCTTTTATGCACCACTTGCGTGTTTGGCTATTTTTTTATTCATAAAAGATACTGCCGTGTTAAGCATTTCTTAACTGCCAAATACATCCATTAAGCAAAACATTCACCACCTAACACTAATATTATCTGTATTAAGTGTTGAAATTTATCCTTTTTTCTTATGCAACTATTCTGCTTACGTTAGTTGAATAAGAATTATATCTTCATAAAGTAATCAGTAAGCTTCTCATTTTCTTTTTCACGTAATCGTTTATTTTCTTGTTCAAGTTCTTTATTCTTTTTTTCCAACTTTTCAATCTTTCTCTTTAGAGAAGCGATTACTGCATTTTGATTTTTCTCGTCACGTTTAATCCTCGAATCCACAAATGCATTTTGTTCTTGATTTCGCAAGAAATCGATACGTTCTTTGAGCTCAGTATGATTGTAAAGGGTTGCTTTCTCACTCCAGCTTCTTCTGCTACACTATTAAATTTAATAGCCTTAGAACTCTTTGTAAGGCGTTTAATAGCTTCTTCAACCTTTTCTTTATTGACATTCTCTTTTGGCTGTACAATTCTTATTGTCCAGAATAAATATTGTTGTAATTTGCTATGTCAAAACATATTACCTATGCTTAAAAACCCTAATAAAAAAGGAAAATGACGTGAACCAATTTCACACGTCATTTCTTATGTCATTTATAAAGAAAACACCCGAAAACGAAACCATTTAATCATTCGATTGTGTGATTTTTCTCTAAATTTTTTCGCATGCCTCTAATAACGTCTCAGTCTGTTCAATTAATGTGATCATCTCATTCCAAGAATTTTGCGTATTTAGATCTTGCGAATGTGCTAGATTGTTGCGAAGGATTTCTAATTTCTTGAAGAAATCTTTCCCTTTACTTTTTGATTCAATCCCTAAAAGCTCTCGTAAAGATTGCTCATTTAATACGATGTCCCTTTTATCACAAAGCTGCAGGCAATCACTTAATTCAATTGCCTCATTTCGAGCTTTTCTTTGTAAAAATAATTCCTCTGTCTGTTGAATTCGTTTATCACTCAAATGCTTTTTCCAGGTATCCTCTGCAAAATACTCACGAATGATTTGATAGAGGTGCATTTCAACTAAAGAAATCACCCCGAATAACAACATTCGAATCGGTGGTTTTTGGAGATCCGCTAGTGTCACCACTTTGGTAATCCGGTTACCTTCAATAATGAAAAGTCTATCAGTGTCTTTAAAGATAAATAGCGTTTGAAGAAGCGGTGTGGAATCTGACACGAGATCGGATGGGCTATAGCTGCGAGTATAATCCTTACATGTTCCCGCACCCAAATCTTCTCTTAATACATAACCTATAACCAACCCATTCTCTTCAACTCCGATGACGTCAAAGTCTTTTAGAAACATTTTGTCTCTTATCTGTTGTGCGTCATCTCTCACATTGCACGTAGCTAAAACCTCTGAGATACTGTTAACCGTAATATTTTTTTCAAATAAGGAACGAAGACTTCTGTAAGTACTGACATGATCTCGCTGTTGTACTGGGATGTATTCCATACGTACCTCCATCTACTTTTACATAAATTGATACATCAATTTAAACGCCTTTGTTTGTATTTCCTAATTATAAACATAAATTACAAGATTTAATGTAAGAAAATTGTTTTGGGTAATAGGTTTATGAACTGTTTTCAAGGGAATGAACCGGGGCATTTGGTTAACGACTATTTATTGAGATTAAAACCTCTTCCTAATTTCATTATAGCATATAAATTGTTGGAGTAGAAAATGCTACCAAAAGAAACATTGCATGAAAACCTTCTTGCATTTTTGTGCAATTTGCCGATTTACTACTATTTAGAAATAAACTAGAATTTATCAGATGATAAACCGTTTTCATAGAGGTGTGAGGAGGCAGAATTCAACAAGATATAAACTTACATAAAAAATAGTAGAGTGACGTATTTTATTAGTAAAGGGACAGGTGGCACAATTATGAAACTGATTAAGGATATACTTCGTTTGGCCATACCATCAATTGCAACTTTTTCATCGATGACTGTTACAGGTTTACTGGTCTTGATGATTGTTGGGAAATTAGGGGCTGCGGCCATTGCTGTCGTCGGAATCACCAACATATTGATGTACAATCTATGGGCAATTTTTTCTGGAAACCAAGGAGCCATTAACTACTTGGTCGCTCAAAATTACGGCTCTAAGAATATGAAACTAGGCAATCAACGAATGCAGATTGCCGTCATTCTAGCAGTCTTTCAGGCTATTCTCTTATTTGGTGCAAGCTTTGTGTTTCCGGATTTTATTTTGGAAGTAATGGGTTCAAATGCAACCATTCTCAAATTAGGGACTTCTTATGTTCAAATACGAATGTACGCTATGATGTTCACTGTTTTTAATATTATCTTCTACGCTTACATGAGAGCCACCGGAGATACACGTACACCTATGAATATTTCCATCATTAATAGTGTTATGGTGGTAGTATTCACCTATGTTCTCGCCTATGGGAAGTTTGGCTTTCCTAACTTAGGTTTACAGGGAGCGGGCTGGAGTATGGTGGCCGCTGAGGGGATTACTTTGATTTTAAATCTCCTTGTTTATTTCCGCTCTTACAACGATAAATATTTTACCCGTTCTTGGGTCCGAATAGAGCTAGCTCAAGTTCGGTTAATATTGTTTGAAGGTTCGAAGCTGGGGATTACTGAATTGTCTAATAGCATAGGCATGCTGGTGTTTACAGCCTGCATTACCCGTCTTGGCACAGTGGCCATTGCCGCCAATGAAATTGCTTTGAATATCCTGTCCTTCGGTTTTATGCCTGCAAATGGATTCGGGGCGGCTGCTACTGTTGGAATTGGGCAAGCGATTGGAAAAGGCAGACCGCTAGAAGCGAAGAAATTCGGGTTGGTGACCGTTTATCTTGGTTTGGGATTCATGGCATTATTTTCCGTATTTCTATTCTTGTTTGCCGAGCCTGTCGCGAAAATATATACGCCTGAATCAGCGGTAGTAGTGGCAACTGTTTCTCTGATTCATTTAGCTTCCTTTATTCAACTGTTTAGTGGGGCTAACATCATTTTTGCCGGAGGACTAAGGGGTGTCGGTGATACCACCTTCCTTTCTCGGGCAGCACTGGTGCTAAACTGGGTTTTCTTTATTCCTTGTACCATTCTATTAACACAGGTGTTTGATTTAGGACAGACAGGTGCGTGGATTGCTTTTTCTAGCGTAATTGTTCTTCAAGGGTTAACCAATTGTTTAAGGTATGTCTTTTACAAATGGACCTCAGCCCAAAGTAAAAATGTACCTTTATCAGAGGTAACGTCGGTTCATGTTTAAATAAGAAGGATCTTGATGAATTATAAATGGAGGATTTAAATATAGTTCAAGTTACATGGCTGTACAATTGGTAGAAATAATAAAACATAATCAATCTGGTTTTGTTTATAAACCTAGAGTTGAAAAATAAGTCATTCGTTTTTTCTCCTTTAAAAAGATGATAAAAATATGTACTTTTATTTTCATTCCTTTCGGTTATAATTAAATTAAGTATGAAATAAATTAAAAAAGACCGAACATGGTGATAACATGTCCGGTCCAGCAATAGACGGTCCCTCAGTGGGGTCGGCTTACTAAGAGGGATAATCCACCTGAGCCGTTAACTCAAGGGTGGATTATTTTTTTTGGTTAAATGACAGTATTGCTACGATTAGGCTACCAAATGCTAACGTAATCATAAACGTTTCAAAAACTGGCATTTTCGCATCACCCCCTTTCTGTTTGGAGGTGTGTGCCGACCAGCATTGAGTAAACCTATTCTATTGCTCTATAAGTATATCACGGTAATTAAAAACAGAACAAGTGTTCTTTAGTTTATCTATCAAATTAGTAAATTTAGCCTGGCTTTTCAAAACAACCTTCGGGAAGCAGCTCTAATTAACTTCCCGATCTACTAAACATAATATAGTCAACATTAATAGGCTCAAGCTCTGCTGCTCTTAAAAGTTGATTAATCTGTCCCCGATGGTACTGACCATGGAGGGCAACATGGGTTAGGATGTCCCTTATCGAACTCTGAAACTGTGACCCGGAACTATTTTTATATGTAAGGATTTGGTCCAGCTCCGTATTTGATAAAGTTGAAAGGAATTCAGTAAAGTTATGATTATTTTGATTAACCATCTCTGCACACGATTCTAGACTAACCTCTTCCCAAATCGGTAAATGTGAACTATCGGCTCCTACCAATCTTGTAAACCAAACATTTTCTGCATGAAGAATATGTGAAAAGAGATAGTTTGCCTGCTTATTCTCAACTCCACCGTTTTGTAGTGTTTCAAGGATTCGTAGATTCGCCCAATGTACTTGCTTAAACATATTTTGAATGGTTTCCATGTTAAGCTCCCTCCATTATATCTATTTAATCTAAAATTGAGACAGATCTTTATTCTATTTAGAACTTGTTTTACAATTTGATTAGATGATATTCGTATGAATCAGTTTTCATACCTGCCTGCATGGTTTACCAAATCTCCAGATTAATAATAAAACAAAAAATCCCTTATCCACTTATGGTTTTAGGGGATTTTCCAATGGTAACATCCATAACCAAAAACATCTATCAGACAGGTAACAATAATAAGATGATGCCAGTGTACTTAAAGCACTTATTCAATAAATCTTGCTACTTTATGGCCGCATTTTTTGCATTTTCCTTCTAAGGCAATTCCAGGAGGTGATTCTTTGACAACATAATTCTCAATTTGAACAACATCACTACAAGAAACACACCAAACATTTCGTTCAAGATCTCTGCGTATTTCAACTGGAATAGCAAGCCACTTTTTATTTGCAGAAAAAGAAACAATCTCTTGGTTTACTTTTTTATCCATTCTCTTCCCCTCCTAAATCAATAATCCTTTACAAGTATTGCCATGATTTGATTTTTATGGTCCATCTAATAAGGAATACTTCTAGAAAGTTTAGAAAGTGCTATGCTCTGTTCTTCTTCAGAAAGAGAATCTAAATTACTGAATGTATCCTCCCACTGTTTAAAATAATTTCTAATTTCCTCAGGCAGTGGTTCACTCATAAACTCTTGATAATTTTTTCTTAGGAATTGAAGTGTTTTCTTTAAGTCTTGTCCATATTTTTTACCTGAAACGAATAACACTGAAGCTTTTTCACATAAAATTCCTAACCCAATCGAACGCAACGTATATCGATCATTGGCATAGTTGCATATATGAATGGCTTGGTCATATTTTTCAATTGCTGCCTTCACGCGGTTGGTTTTTGCAAGATAATAGGCTTGTTTCCATGAAATGATTTCATATGGATGTTCTGTCAATACTTCATTTAGTAAACTCTGCTCGATTCCGCTCTTCACCCACTCTTGACACATTTGCTCTGCCAATTCTAGAGAATCACTACGAAATGCTGATACTAGGGCATTCCAAAAATGCATGGAACCAAAAATAGAATTGATATAATTGGCATCACGAATATTTGTAATGATTTCTTTAATACTATCTGTCGTCGTATAGTCAACTTGGAATGCTTTACCTAGCCACTCGAGTGCACTTACAGGCTCACCAGCTTCACTCTCAATTTGTGATCGATATTGATATTGACGATTTACATCGCTTTGCGCGGTGAATTCCTCTAACGCTTGGTCAGAATCGTGACGCGCCAATTCCAATTGCTCTCGATCAGAACGAATTAGGAACATCCTTGCTTGAAGTCTTGTGCCCAGCACTTTTCCTTTGATCGTAGATTTCATATCATCTGAGATAATCGATAAATCTTCCAGTAAACTGATCGAAAGAAATTCTAGTGAGGTATCGATGAATTTTTGCATCTGATTTGTGACGCTAATCGCACTATGGAAGTCATAGTTATTCATATCATGTACACCTTCTAAGACCATGAAGTCTAGTACATCATCAATCGTTTCCCATCTCCCAGCTAACTGTTCTAAGATAGAGCGAATTTTAGTAATTTGTTGTGTGCCAAGAATGACATTTCCTCTATGATTGGCGATTTCTAATAAATTCATATACACCTTAAATAAGAACCGTTTGGCATTAATTCCATTTTCTTTGAATGTTGGCAAAACCTCATCCTGAAGCAGTTCAAGCATTTGTTGCGCTCTATCAAAATCGCGATCAATTGAGATTAACGTTAACAACTGATTTTCCACTGTAGACAATTGGGTAACTTGAGAAAATTCAGGAATATCCCTAAGTTTCTTCTGTATCAATTGTAAATAAAAGGGGTAATCAAATTCTGTTTGATTCTGTTTTGAAAAAGCATTCGATGCCTTTGCATCTAACCAATGAAATAAGGCATCACCCATTAACCCTGCAGCTAACGAACGTCGAATCGCTCCTTCTGTCGCTTGTTCAAAAACGGAAAATAAAAACGCTGGCTGGTATAGCTTCCGGAGCAAATTTCTTGTTTCCTCTGTAAACTTATTACCATCTTGGACAAACCATGAATGGCAAACAACATCAGCAATCATTAAACGCGGGTTGTTTTTAGCAGAGTCTAACTGGAATGTCCACTTCCAATTTGATTGGTTTACTAATGTTCTTCTAGCTAGACCGAGGGCGATTTTCTCTTCAAGCCGCTCTTTGTATTCCTTGTGTTTAAGCAAAATCGTTTCTTTTCGTTCGTCCATTCCAGCTACTTTCACTCGATTGGCTGCGAGGATTGATAGTTCGATAGCCTCGTATTCTGATGCAAGAGTTTGAAACAATTGGATGATACCCTCTGATAAAATATTAAGATAGGTCATATCACTATTCACAATATCTATACGTTCTTTGTTTTCAAAAACGACTAATCTCGCACCATGCTCAATACTCTCTTCTAAAAGGGAGACGGCCATTTCCCCATATTTGGTACCTCTTAATTCAGTTCCATGTATGTACTTCTCAATAATGTTGTAGGATTCTCGCGTTTTCTTGACTAGGTCTGCCGTCCATTGATCATTATCTTTTTTTACTGGTACCAGGATTCCCCCTACGATGGATGGTGCTCCTGATTTTTCATTCTCTTTACTGAAGTTTCCGCTTTCATCAAGCCATAATTCAAATTTTCCTGTTGCCATAATTCTTCCTCCAGATTGATTTCTTGTTGTACTTAAAATAGGGAATATTAACTAGATTAATATAACTACTATCCTACCATACTATCCATGACTTGGGATATTCTGCAAATTAATGTGCCAGTGAGTAGTATTACGTCACTGGCACTTGTTTCATCTTGAAAGATTCTCAATATCTTTTTTTACCCATTCCATCGCTTCCTCAATGGTCTTAATTCCTAATTTATTCTTTGAAACCCAATCTCCATTATTGTATAAAATAAACGAACTTCCAGTAGGACGGATATTTCCAACCACATTTTTTCTGTGGTGATGGGGTTTTCGTGTGATACACTCTGCATTATACAGTTCGTTTTTATCATGTTTATTGATCCTTATCTCTGGAAGTTCCGCGAGCTTTTGTAGCAATATTTTGTTATCCATAGTTCCCCACTCCTTATACAACTCTTGTTCTTTGCTGGATTCATTACAGACGGTGCCATTCCCGCCGATATCATGCCAGGTCACCCATATTGATAATTGCTTAATTGGAAAAGTAAATTTTTAGTCGTCTGGGCTGAAATAAGTTACCTTTTCTATATTCGCTGTCATGGGAAATTTACCCTTTTAGACGACAGAAAAAAATCTACGAACTCCAAATCACTTTCCAAAAATATCAAGGTATTGGGTTATGGTTGCAGTGATGACTCAATGGTGGCATTCAGACAGGGATGGCGATTCCGAGGTTCCACGTTGTCTGAATCAAGGGGGCATTCAGACAGGATGGACTGAATTCTATGGTAACTGTGTCTGAATCATGGGTCCATTCAGACAGGTTGGACTGGTTTCGATGGTTACCTTGTCTGAATCATGGGTCCATTCAGACAGGCTGGGCTGGTTTCGATGGTTACCTTGTCTGAATCATGGGTCCATTCAGACAGGCTGGGCTGGTTTCGATGGTTACCTTGTCTGAATCATGGGTCCATTCAGACAGGCTGGGCTGGTTTCGATGGTTACCTTGTCTGAATCATGGGTCCATTCAGACAGGTTAGGCTGGTTTCGATGGTTACCTTGTCTGAATCATGGGTCCTTTCTGACAGGCTAGGCTGGTTTCGATGGTTACCTTGTCTGAATCATGGGTCCATTCAGACAGGTTAGGCTGGTTTCGATGGTTACCTTGTCTGAATCATAGGTCCATTCAGACAGGGTTGGTCGTTCCTCGATCTACCATGTCTGAATCAAAGGTCCATTCAGTCAGGTTCGTCGAATTCAGCGGTAACGGTGATCGAATTAACTCTTTAGTTTAAAAAAAGAACCCGGATTGGCTCCAAGCTCTTAGTAGAAACATCTATTTACTTATCGACCTGCCATCATAAAAGAAGTCATACCTCTTCTCCATGCCCAAAAGTTGGTTTACATTTACAGCATAGGAGATGATCAAACCTAGTAAACTTCGTACATTCACGTCGTAAGAGGACGAACACTTCCTGTTGGGTATTTAATTCTTTCTTACTCACCAGTTTCAGAAAAACGTTTAATACGGTCACCAATTTCATCACGAACCCGTTGAAAGAACGCCCATTTTTCATCTTCTGTTCCTTCTGCTTTCGCAGGATCGTCAAATCCCCAGTGAACCCGTTTTACATGCGGAGGCGTTACAGGACAGTGATCTGCTGCATGTCCACACAAAGTAACAACTAAGTCAGCATGATTAAGAATATGAGGATCAATAACATCTGATGTTTGAGTGGAAATATCAATACCAGCTTCCTTCATTGCTTTTACCGCGTTAGGATTTAGTCCATGTGCCTCAAGACCAGCACTTTTTACTTCCCACTCTTCACCTAAATGTTTCTTCGCCCATCCTTCTGCCATTTGGCTGCGGCAAGAATTACCTGTACATAAAAAATAAATGGTTTTCTTTGACATGATGTATTCTCCTTTATGTTAAATAATTAACAACCATATATAGAGACCAACCAAAGTAATGAATAAAGTTGGGATGGTTAGAACAATTCCTGTTTTAAAATACGTCCCCCATGAAATCTTAACTCCTTTTTGTGATAAAACATGTAACCATAGTAACGTCGCAAGCGAACCGATTGGGGTTATTTTTGGACCTAAATCTGAGCCAATCACATTGGCGTAAATCAGTGCTTCTCGAATGACACCTGTTGTATTGGTATCCGCAATGGCCAAAGCATCGATCATCACCGTTGGCATATTATTCATAATCGAAGACAGAATCGCTGCGATAAATCCCATACCAATTGTTGCTGCAAATAATCCTTGATCAGCTGTTACTTGGATAAGGTCAGCTAATACATTCGTTAATCCCACATTTCTCAAGCCATAAACGACCACATACATTCCAATTGAGAAAAATACAATCGCCCATGGTGCTCCTTTAATGACCTTTTTGGTTTCGACGGCATGACTTCTTCTTCCCATCAGTAAGAAGAATAGTGCAACAATTCCAGCAATGATCGATACAGGAATCGATAGTAATTCACTAATAAAATAGCCTGCTAATAAAATGGCAAGGACCAACCAAGACAAACGAAACATTTTTTGATCACGAATCGCTTCGACAGGCTTCTTTAAATGAGCTAGGTCATATTTCTTTGGGATATTCCTTCTGAAGTAGAGGTATAAGACTAAGATACTTGCCACTAAAGAAAATAAATTTGGTACAAACATTCTAGAGACGAACTCTACAAACCCAATTCCAAAAAAGTCAGCAGATACGATATTAACAAGATTACTTACCACGAGTGGCAATGAAGTGGTATCCGCGATAAACCCACTCGCAATAATGAACGGAAAGATCATTTTTTCCTCAAGCTTTAGATTCCGGACCATGGCTAAAACGATAGGTGTAAGAATTAGTGCAGCCCCATCATTTGCAAAGAATGCTGCCACGAGAGCACCAAGCACGCTGACATACACAAACATTTTTATTCCATTGCCTTTAGCAGCTCTTGCCATGTGGAGTGCGGACCATTCGAAGAATCCAATTTCATCTAAGATTAATGAAATAATAATAATGGCAATGAATGAAAAGGTAGCATTCCAAACAATCTTGGTGACTTCAAGAACATCGTTGAAGTCAACCACACCGACAAGTAAGGCTAGAATCGCTCCTCCGCATGCTGACCAGCCAATCGATAAATTCTTAGGCTGCCATATAACGAGAATAAGTGTTACTAAAAAAATCAATGATGCTAGTATGATTGAAACCAATGTTGGAACCCCCAATTATTCACATGAAATGCGTAAACCTTGCTCTTCCAATTCCTTTAATCGAAAATCTTGGTTTGGAAGATGCGATAATATTTCTTCAACCAATGGAAAATAATCACTGCTTTTATTCAAGGAATAGATGATCCATTGCCCTTTTCTCGTCTCCTTCACTAGCCCTGCATCTTTTAATTTACGGAGATGCTGGCTGATGGCTGGCTGACTCGTGTTGAAAATTTCCACAAACTCACAGACACAACAATCATGATTATCAAGCATCTTGATTATGGTTAATCTAGTTTTATCCCCTAATAATTTTAAAACATTTGCAGCACTCTCTAACTCAACTGTTTTTTTGTTGTATTGTGACATTTTTACCCTCCCTGTTATATAAGTAAATAATTATATACTTACAAAAAGATAAATCAAAATCAATTAAGTTATTTTTTGCAAGGGTGTACGTTTTATTCATATGTATCAGTAGGCCACCCTCAAAATTCAACGCTGTATAAGTAATCGCTTATATAATAATTTACTTATGAATAAATTACAAGTAGTAGAATGTAAAGATTGTGTGAAGGTATGGTGGTGTCCTGATTGATCTAAAGTCAGCCCCAAAATAGCGAAAGACCAATTTGACTTATTATCAGACTGGTCTAAGATTATTAACCAAAACTTCACCCAATAGGAATAAAGAAAAGTGCAGTTTATGGGTAACGGGTTCTTTTTTGTGAGGGAAAGTTAAAATAATTGGTTATTTTAACATTCAAAATAACAAATAAAGTCACCTAAAAAATAATGGGTTCATTATCCTATCGCAAAACTTGAAAATCCAATCAAAAATGTAACCGTAGTTGTACCGTTTTTTGTACCTGTTTTTAAATAAAATGGCTCAGTTCACTAAACTGAGCCATTTCTTCTATCCCATTTTCGATAGCTGCTTTAACGAAAGCACCCAGTTAGTTTACGTGCAATAATTCATAATATATAAACACATAATTCATAGGATATTATAAAAGTCCTTACTGCAATATACAGAAGGACTTTAAATATGCTAGGTACTCATTATAATTTTTGGGAGGAAACAGGCAATTCAAGAAAAAAAATGTGGAACCATCTAGCTCTTGTTCTAGGCTGTAGGAACTTATGGATATTCCACTTATCTTACGGTAGATTTGGGTTGTATTTATTAATAAACCTACTAAATATTTGCATAAACTAGTCTCTACTCAACTAAGATGGCCCAGGCATAGGCTGCTTTTACCTCATTCTTGCACTCGTATAAGAAACTGCTCATATTGAATAATTCCACTATTACTTTATATTTATCCATTATGAAAATACCTTCAACTTAGAACCAAAACTTTCGCTTTTCAAGGGAGCTTTGCATTTTTAAAATCAATTCTTTTAGTTCCTCATTATATTTTATTATTTGATTTTGTAAGTCTATTATTTGTTCATTCATTTCTGTTATCTGTTTCTGCAACGCTGGTATTGTGTTTCCCTGAAGTTCTTCTGGTTTTTTCGTGGTTTCATGACCGTTATTAGTAAGTTTCATTACATCTGATACGGTATTCAGCACTTCTGGATTTTTAAGTAATGAACCTGCAATATTCATGATCCCACTTAAATCTATAGATTTATTATCTTTCAGAGGGTTATTAACATCTGGCTTGGATTCGTTTTCATTAGTCATGTAGTAGACTCCACCTTTTTTATCTTGGGATAACAGGGAGAACAGATTCTCGTCCTATGCTGTTACATACTATGAAAAAAAGTTACATGTGTGTTAGCTAAAAACCATACGACCTAAAAATGGGTTAAAATCATATTTGTACAATAAAAAAATAATCTATCAAAAAATAGAAACCCCAATAATACCAGCTACCCATTATTGGCAGTGATAGTAAAGGGGCATGATACTGAGGGGGACTATATTGCTACATTATATTAAGCAAGCAATGCATTAATAGCAGCAATAATGATTTGTTGTTGCTCTGGAGTGCCAAGTAAAACAGCAACAAGCAGGGCTACTAAGAGAAGCAACACAAGAACTACTGTCACGAGATTAATAGACATTTTTCTTCCCCCTTTCAACCTTATTGAAAGAGCTCTTACTCAATCATGTTATGCTACAATAATTGGACAAGTTCTAAACGAATAACTAATTTTACAAAAATAATAGATTTTTAGTGTTACAAACTTAACATCTTAGAAAAAAAAAGCACCAATAATGGTGCCTCTCCAGAGTTACATTGTCTTTAAAGAGTATCTTAAAATAATTTATCTAATGTGTTTCTAATTGGTTGAGAATATAATCCTTCTTGCACAAACCTGCCCTGTTTACACAATAAGAAAAGCCGCCAATATGGCAGCTCTGATTTCTTGTTCCCGTAATCAAGAAGCAGTATTAGGGCAAAAATTCCTCTAAATACCCGCTAAGGAGGAATTATTTCATTCATCGCAGCGGCTGAATATTGGTATTGCTAATCCCTCCCCTAATGGTGAAATTAACCTAACTGGCGTTTGAATGCTTTACTGGCGAAGAAGTATGCGATGACCATGATGCCGACGCACCAGGCAAGCGCGATCCAGATATCGTTGCCAACAGATCCTTCATCCAAGAGGGCACGAATCGCATTCACAATAGAAGTCACGGGCTGGTTCTCAGCGAACGCACGGACAATTTTAGGCATGGTTTCTGTGGGAACAAAGGCTGAACTGATAAACGGCAGGAAAATCAGCGGGTACGAGTAGGCTGTCGCCCCTTCCATAGACCCCGCTGTCAATCCGGGAATGACAGCCAGCCATGTCAGCGCCAGCGTAAACATAGCGAGGATCCCAGCTACGGCGAGCCAATCCAGGATATCAGCGCTGGACCGAAAGCCCATCAAGAGTGCAACGAGGATAACCACCACGATAGTAAGCGCATTGGAAACAAGCGAGGTCAACACGTGAGCCCACAATACCGACGAGCGCTTGATGGGCATGGTAATGAAACGCGCCATCAGCCCGCTCTTTACATCCGTAAACAGCCGCACGGAAGTGTAAGCAACGCCGGATGCGATAGCCATCAGCAAGATTCCCGGCAATAAATAATTGACGTAGTTGTCCGTGCCTGTCTCTATTGCACCGCCAAATACGTAGACAAACAGCAGCATCATCATAATTGGTGTAATCGCCACCGTGATAATCGTGTCCGGGCTGCGCATGATGTTGCGCATTAAACGCCCTAGTAATACCCCTGTTTTGCTTTTCATTTACATCTCCTCCTTTTTGCCGATGATCGCGAGGAAAATTTCCTCCAATGTCGGTTGCTTCTCGATGTATTCCACTTTCGCTGGCGGGAACATCTCTTTAAGTTCGGTAAGGGTACCGGTCGTGATGATTTTTCCGCCATGCAGGATGGCGATACGATCCGCCAGTTGTTCGGCTTCCTCCAGGTACTGTGTCGTCAGCAAGATGGTTGTGCCGCCGCCGGCAAGCTCCTTAACAGTATCCCAGACTTCAATCCGCGCTTCGGGGTCAAGCCCTGTCGTCGGTTCGTCGAGAAAAATGACTGCTGGCGTCCCGATCAGGCTCATGGCGATGTCAAGCCGGCGCTTCATCCCGCCGGAATATTTGTCAGCCCGCCGGTTTGCCGCGTCACGCAGGCTGAATCTTGCAAGCAGATTGTCGGCAACTTGAGCGGGATTGGAAACTCCCCGCAACTTGGCGATCATCAGCAGGTTTTCCCTACCTGTGAGCATGCCGTCTAAAGCTGAGAACTGCCCTGTCAGGCTGATGCACTGGCGAACATGATCCGGTTGTCGCTTGACGTCAAAGCCGCAAATACTTACTTCGCCGCCATCGGCCTTCATCAGAGTCGAGAGGATGTTGACCGTCGTCGTCTTGCCCGCTCCATTTGAACCAAGCAGCGCGAAAATTTCGCCACGACGCACCTCAAAATCTACCCCCATTAAGACTTCCTTGTCTTTAAAGGATTTTTTTAACCCTTTTACAGAAATCGCTGCATTGCTCATACTTTTTTTCCTCCTTAAAAGTGCCTTGCGGAGCTAGATTAGTTAAACTCTACTATTAAGTCTGACTGATAATCTGTATCACTTACTACCGAGCTAAAAATATAACTGAATAGTGAAGGTGGCAATCCACTTTTGTAATCAGCTATTCAGTCGGTATTATTTATTGAATTTATTTTTTCCCAATTGCTTCTTGATACTCTGATTCAAGTCTTCACGATACTTGGCGAAATAGGTTTTAGCGTTTGCCACTAGTTCGTCTGCAAAAGACGCTACGTCGTCTCCGGTGATTTCCAGCACTTGTCTGCCTTCCGCCGCACCGGCTTCGAACAAATCTATTAATTCATACTGAATGTGAAGCATATCCATCCCGTTGCCCGCTGAGAAATTCCACATATAGTTTTGAATTTTCTTAAATACAAACTGGTAGTCCTCTGGCAGTGCTTCAACCCGTGCCATCATCATTTTGTACTCTTTTTTATCACCAATCATTTTTTTGAACATTTCTAACATGTTATTTTTCCTCCTTTTTTTATAAAGCTGAACAAAACACTCCAAAATATCGGATAGAATATCTTATGATGCTAAGTTGACTTCAAGACATTGATTTTAGATGATACAAAATCCCATTTTTTCCAAAATAATTCAAGTTCCTGGCGGCCAGCCTCATTAAGTGTGTAAAACTTGCGGGGCGGCCCCATATCTGACGGTTTCTTTTCTATGTTCACCAGATTTTTCTTTTCTAATCGCACTAGGATGGTGTAGACCGTCCCTTCTACAACTTCGGTAAATCCAAGCTCATTCAGGCGCCTGGTAATCTCGTAGCCATAGGTTTCATGGCGGCTGATGATTTCCAGCACGCAGCCTTCCAGCGAACCCTTCAGCATTTCAGTTAAATTTTCCATGTTCAGAACCTCCTCTCTTATGTCTGACTTATATGCAGTATAACTTAGTACTAAGGAACATTTTTACTAAATAGCTTCTGGGAAACCACGCTATTTAGTATTGCTTATTACAGGTACATAGTAACACCGAGTAGAAGAGGTGTCAACTATTTTTCTTAAAAATAATTTGATACCAAGATAAACGTCTATTCAACACACTTACAAATTGATATGGTATCTATTTCGCTTACAGGAAATAAGTTGTACAAATGTTTGGACAAATAATCATATGTCTTAAAAGTCAATTTGCCTGCTTTTTTCAAATAACGCAGATATAGGAACGTGATCGCTATACTTTATCCAACTATCATAAGAACCTACCTCAAAATGGCTTAATCTATTTTGTATTGATACAGAAGCAAACAAATAATCAATATGAAATGGACTTGACTTTGCTTTTCTAAAATAATGGGTCGGTCTGTTTTCCTTCCCCTGTTCTTCATTGAAAAAATGATGACAAGCACTTTCAATGCCTTTATTTTTTAGTAGTTCCACTACATCTGAGTGTGTCCCTACTCTTTTGATATAATCAAATATCTGATTACTGTTCCAATCACCAACAATGACACAGGGATTAACCAGCAAAGATTCGTATTATTTTAAAGCTAAATAGATTTGTCCTATGTAACTATTAAATTGTTTTTTTGTATTTTGAGACCAAACGGCAAGTAAAATAAATTCCTCTTCGCCAGTGACGATCAAAGGAATGATATAGCGGAATTCTTGATTATAAAGTGGATGAAGTTCAATTTGATAGGAATCATTTAAGGTCATGATGCCAATTCCCTTGTTTAAAATGTCCTAATCTAAAAATATATGAAATTGGCTCTCTCGTGGGATTCAAGGATCCTAAATCTTTTGCAAAAACGTTCCAACGATTATACAACATCACACCCAAGGAATTTCGATAACAATACTTTACGAATGATTAAGATTTGCTTTGGCGATCCCTGTTTCCCCTACAGCAGCAACCAATCAGTGCCTGAACCTTTAATCAGCATAAATCAAGGCGTGAATCCAAGAATTCAGACCTTAATTTATTTACTTATTTAAATTCTTTCTTTTGTCGAGATCTTCCTAACCAAGGAAATTTGGATCTCCAATTACACTTTTTTCTTCAAATTTTGTAACGGTTACCTCTGCCTTATCAACTATAATGTGTGATTTCATCTTTGTAAATTTTAATTTGGCTAGAAATTATGGATGAAATGGCAAAATCATCTGGAGTTAGGGTAAAATTAATAGTAGTACATATAGAACTTTAAGTTGGGAGAATGCACATGGAAAATGGAGAATCATTACTGGTTTCATGGCTTAGAGATAGCAAGAACTGCCAAATCACACAAACTCACTGGAAGGTTTCATCTAGTTCGTGGGTATTACATAACGAGGATAACATCGAGGAAGTGATGACTTCTTTACACGAGTTCTTTATTGAACGATTAAACTATACCATTTTTAGTAATATGAAATCCTTTTTGAAATCACTACAACGCAGTGAAATTGATGTGTTGGGTATGGAAATCCTGTCTGGAACAGAATCAAATCTTTATGCAATCAACGCTGATTTTAATGAGGTGGGACTCCATTCTAAAAACAACAGTTCTATAATAGAAAGAATTTCAATCGATATGATACGGACGGCAATGTTAATCCATGGTTTTTATAACCTCTCAAAAGGGACAATCATCTTTGCAGCGCCTAAAATAAATCAAACACTTATAGAACCTCTGACGAATGCGGTAAAAGTGCTAAATGAAATTTTCAAAGTCTTTGGATATCAATTTACCTTTATTCTTTATTTAAATGAAGAATTTAATAACCAAATACTCAGCCCCACTGCAAAAGTTGGATCACAAGCGAGAATTGGGATTTCAAATAATCCTGCCATCGGTGCAACAAAAAATGAGGAGTATTTTAGAAAAGTTCAGGCCAATAATCGGCTGATAGAAATTGGATTGCTCGTACGTTCGGTTATTCGGAACCTAGCAGTAACTAGACAATTAACAGATGAAATGATTCAACGATTGTTAGATAAGAGGTACTCGAAGGGAACCTTTGACCTAAATTACCCGCTGCTAAAGAATATCGATAAAGAAAAATTCTTAGTGGATCCTAAGAACATAGAATATGATCGGTATTCAAGTAGTCTTTATACCATTAATGATGGAGATTATCTAATCTGTAAAGAATGGAATGACGATCAGCGGATGTTGTTTTTAAACTGGTTTGAACAATTGATGGTAAAGTGAGTAATTAAAGATTTATGTGATTACGGATATTAGAATTTTATAATTTAAAAAAAGCCTAATTTTTCGGTGTTGTAACCGAGTAATTAGGCTTTTCTTGCTTCATAATCACTTGTCTTATGCGTAGACTCCTCATGTCCAAGTCCAAATAATTTCAATATCCAACTCATACTAGTCCCCTGTGCGTTAAAGAGTTAGTTTATCAGGGGACTGCCCCAGATGTCCCGTATAGTAAAGTAAAAAGAATATTATTTGGTGGTTAATTTTTCCATTATTTCTTCATAAGTTTCTATAGTTTTGTATTTGCATATAGTAAAACCCAGGGTTGTTGTTATGCAATTTCCTCTTACATCCGCTATTAACAAGGTGTTAATCAGTATTTTTTCTTTTGACTTCTTATCAGTTACTTCAATAAATGAATTCATATAAATTCCTCCTCAAATGTTATTTGCAGCTTCCCTTCAAAATATGATTTTCCAATCTCTATTACTATATTGCCTATCACTATTATACTTTACATCTTGGAATTTATAAAAAAGCTACAATCTATACGAAAACAGCCAAGGGATTTAATCTTTATATGCGTAGAGAACTTCAAAAAATTCCATAGTGAAGATTTGCCTTTCTTTTTATGTGAAAAAGCCTAATCCTCTTAATTTTTACCGAGGAATTAGGCTTATAGTCTTCCGCAATATTGGCGGTATAACATTTCTATTTAATAGTACCGATGTACTGTTAGCAATCAATGTTTAATTTCTCAAATATATCAGCATGGCACTTATTTCATTCTCTATTTTTATAATCCAGTAAATCTTGTATTGTATATTCATTCAACTCATGTTGAAAACACTTTCCAGCTTTATCAATGATCTGAGAGATAAATAATTCTACTCCCGTAGAAGGAACTGTATAAAATGGAGTTGTTGAAGTATCACCTAAGGCTTGATAAACATCCTTTACCGTTATTTCTTCAGGTGAAATATTGATCATATATCCCCCATATCTTCCTTCATAAGAAGTCACATCAGCTACAATGGTTGATGAATCCATTTTATTAACTGATGAAGTGATTGTTGGCCCTGATGCTAACCCATTGCGATTAAGAATTTATCGTCCAAAATCAAATAATGAAACATTACCTGTTTTGTATTGGATACATGGTGGCGGTTATATCGTAGGATCAGTTGAAGATAATGATGATCTTTGTATGAAATTCGTAAAAGAAGCCGGCTGTGTGGTTGTTTCTGTAGATTACCGATTAGCTCCCTCCCGAGAATCCTTATCCTGCGCCAATTGAAGATTGTTATGCAGGTTTAAAATGGGTTGCTGATCATGCGGAGTCATTAAACATTGATCCAAACCGAATTGGTGTTGCAGGTGCAAGTGCTGGCGGAGGATTAACTGCCGCATTGACGTTGTTGGCACGTGATCGTAAATATCCTTCTATTTGTTTTCAAATGCCACTCTATCCAATGATAGATGACCGAAATAATACACCTTCTGCCAATGAAATAAAAGAGGGAATGATTTGGAATCAAAAGACAAACGAAGCCGGCTGTAAAATGTACTTAGGAGATTTATATGGAACGGATGATATCCCTTCCTATGCAGCCCCTGCTAGTGCGGAGGATTATAGCCTTTTACAATACACGTACACTTGTGTAGGTCAATTAGATCCTTTCCGTAGTGAAACACTAACATATGTAACCAAACTTGCAGAAGCTGGTGTTGATGTCGAGTTTTACTTATATCCTGGAGCCTATCACGGTTTCGAGGCGATAAGTCCTAACGCCGCTCTATCTGTTCGAGCTATGGCCGAATATGTAAAAGCAGTTAAGATAGGTTTCGATAGAGTTTCTAAGGTTAAAGTATAAATATTTTTAAAAGAAACACTCACAATAGAATCATTTGTGAGTGTTTTCCTTTACTAACCTGTCTACCGAGGAAATAATTCTCAGCCCATACCGTTTATTGTTTCACTGGACCATAAAAAGGATTTTTAGTAATATCCGTAATAAAATCAATTGTTTTCGCTTGATACATTTTATTTTTGTATTCATAGACAAGAATAATATCTCCAATAGCCATTGCAGGGGATATTTGTCCGCTTACTCTGACCATAAGAGTATTGTTCATTACTTCATAATCAATAATGCTCCCAAAGCCAATATCATCAAATAAGTTTTCAGGTTTGATATCAAAAAGAGTAATATCAACTTTATACTCCCTATCCGCTATATGGATTTCTGCTTCTTCATTCGATAGCTTTGTCTTTACGTTTTTATAAATGATAGCTAAAGGATTATCTACAATCACTTCTGTTAGTCGATTGTCAATTGTGTGAAAAACATGAACATCTTCCATTAGGACACCTGTACCATGCCCTGTGTTCAAGGTAATGACTAGCTCTTTCTTTTGGTCCTTGTTGATGTCTTCATAGAAAATTTGTGGAGCGTAGGTAGGACTTGTTTCACTATTCCAAAAAGGTCTTGTGTAAATACCCCCTTTGAAATCAATTTTAAATCCTCTATATAAACCATTCATTTTTCTACCGTAAAGAGTTATATTTTCTTTTTTGTTCTGACTAACCATTTCATAGCCTTCAATTTCTGCATCTGCAATAATAGGAGTCATCATCAAAAGAAACCCTATTAGTAAACTGACAGTAGTTTTCATAGGCAACACCTCATTTTAGTGTTCCCTACCATACATTCTACTACCATTACCAATAGTGAAAAAAATTCAGTTATTGTATTAACATGAAGGTAAAACTCCATATTCCATCTACATCCTGTATCATTTGATAATATTACTTTCCTTTCAAGTTCGTAAACTCTATATGTCCATTTATAGATCCAGTTTTGATGAATTCCCCTTCAAGTAGACCCGGATATTCTAAAGGGGAAAGTCCAGCATTTTAATAAATTGGAATGTTGACATCAATGTGTTAGAAAAATAAGCGGAGAAATTCCGGCTAAACTTGGAAAACCTTATAAAAACTTAAAAATAAGCGGACTATTTCCGGTTATACGCTCTGAATCTATGAAATTTGCCTATTTTAGAGCAGTTAACCGGAATATCTCCGCCTATTTCAGCTTCTTAAGCTTCCTATTTTTACAATAGCCGGAAATTCTCCGCCTATGAACTCTCAAACCTACACGGAAATCAACAATAAGGTTATTACGATCATTCTGAAACCTTCTTCACGAAAAACGCTGAATTCTCCAACACTGAAAATCCATTTTTTTGATAAAAATGATAAGCCGGGACGTTCTTTTCAGTAGCTAACGTAATATGCTGAACATCTTCAGCTTTCAATCTATCATTCATTAGGGTAAGAAAAGTACTACCTGCACCTTTACTTTGCATTTTCCTCGAAATGAAAAATTCCTTAATAAAATATTCTCGGCCTTCCCACCAGTTAAAAATGTAACCTAATGAGCAGCCAATTAACTCTTCTTTTTCATCAAATAAAGCGAATGAGAGCGAGTTAATATTCTCTGTTAAATCTTTCATATAGCGGTCTAATTGTTCTCTATTCCACTTATCAAACCAAGGTTCATTTGAGAATACATCTAAAAATAATTTTTTCATTTCCTCGTAATCACTTTTTCTTAAAATGCTTACCTTCATAAAATTGATCCTCTTTCATCCTTATTTTAGAATCTTGTTTTTTTATCTCAATATATAGCCATGCATGGTAATTTGAGTTACTTACGGATAGTAAAGATAAGGTTCCATGCTGCTTAAGTGTTTACTAACAAGGTTACACCAAGATCGTCCAGATTTACAAGGTTAAGGATTTTGAAAAATTTAAATACTAAATTTTAGTCAATAACAAATAAGAGCTCACACAAATGAGCTCTTTACATGTAATTTTTTGTTAACTCTAGACAACACATGACTTTAAGGTGCTGGTAATCTCCCTCCTCTACATGACAGCACTATGGTTTGTCTGTTCTTGAGGATTGTTAACTGGTTGCCCTTCTGAGCCTTCAAATTGGCGTCCCCACCCCGTTATGACCGAGAATAATAGAACCAAGAACAGTACCATGCAATAAATCATTCCGCTGCTGACTTGAGTTAGTGTTAGCGGTGTAATAAAATCATAGCCTTCCGATAATAAGGCACCGAGAAAGACAAAAACACTTAAGAACGGGATGACCAGCACGATGGCATTCGCAAAACCATCAAGTAAATTGGCACGGCGGTAAGGATGGAGACCAACACGTTTGCCAATCTCATTCTGTACCTTTCCAAATGTAGTCATTGATGCACTGGTCACACCACCGAAGATTAAAGTGGTAAAAGAGATACCTAACATCATAGCAAACTCAGCACCGCGGACACTTCTGCCCATTTTGCTGTTAAGGATGCCATTTGTGACTTTTTCAAGTACACCTGCACCGTTGAGCACACCCATGATACCGTAAACGGAAATGACCAGAGTGACCGTGGCCATCATGGAGCTAATCCCGCCCGTTAGGAATCCTGCCGGAGCGCCATCTGCAACGGAAATGACATTGTCAAAGGTTAAGAGGTAAAATGCTAGACCTGTGATTGTTCCTAAAACGATACCTATCGTAATCGCTTTATAGATTTGTGAATGGAATTCTATACTTCTATACAAATAAAATCCCTTCCGAGAGACAATAACATACTTGCTCACAAAAGAGATTCTAGAAATTCATTTTTTGGGTTCATTCCATTGAGTTTAATTCTTTTAGCATATGACTGGAATAAGTTTTACAAAATTCCATGACGGTTTCCACCATCACAACAGAAGCATATTCCATAAAGTTAATCGTAAATTCCCGGTTATTCGGATGTAGGAAAGTTCCAATAAAATCAATGACCATGTCGTTAACTAGCTTGCTATTACAGTAAACGAATTCACCATGTGTTACTTGCTCTTCCATCGTTGATCCTTTGTAGACAAGTTCCTTAAAACGAGGCATATTTTCAGCAAAGAAATTAGTTTCCTTTACTAGTTTAGGAACCTCTAACATGGCTTGTTGAAAGCTTTCTTGTGTCATAAACTTTTCTTCTTCCACACAGAACTTTAATAAAGAAAGGGCGCGGTTTGTGTTTTCGAATAGAAAGGTTACGTTTCTTAAAAGCGTATCTAGATAGTTTTCCGGTGATCCTGAGTTTTCTCTCATATCGACTAATACTTTTTTAAGGTTGTTGGAAAGCTCATCCTTTTTCCAATGGGGCTGGTTTATAACAGCACCTAAAACCCCTGCTGTATGTTTGTTTAACAGTTCTTTTGACAATACTTTTCTCTCCTATAAAATCAGATTACAATACTAATTCGACAAAATCCTAAGAGTTTCCTTTTAGTTACCGACACTTTTTAAGGAATCATTTCTTAGAGTGTGGTTGTTGAGTCATTTAAACTGTACGAATGGACATTATACGTGGAATAAAAATAGCCATCGATTTGATGGCTATTTTCGGCATTTCCAATTCCAAGTAATAAACTTAACCGTAACAACTATTACGTGGTTATCGTAAAAATTTCACCAATTTATTTTACAACATGCTCCAGTACACTTTCTCTTCTTAACATTTCCTTCACCAACTGATCAATTCTCTCAATCTCAGCAGAAGAATTCTTCCACCAGTTGCGGCTCCAGATTCTTTCGATTGTCCAGCCCCTGCTCTCAAGGAACCTTTGACGATAGACGTCTCTTTCCTTGGCATTTGCTGAACTATGATACATGGCTCCATCACATTCGATGCCCAAAATATATCTTGATGTATCATGAGGATGAACAATGGCCATGTCGATTCGGTATCCTGACATCCCTACTTGTGTAGTGACCTCATATCCCAGGGCTCTTAGTTGGTGATATACTTGCTCTTCAAACGGAGAATCAAAATGCAATTCTTTTTCCTGAACATGTGTATTTACATTTTCATTTATTTCTTGTACCACAGCGTTAATCTGGTCAACTTGTGAATTTGATACAGCCCTGACATATTTTAAATAGGCTTTTAGTAATTTCGGTCCCATTTGAGAAGTGTTAGCAACATTCAACTCCTCTGGTTCAATACTGGAAACAACAGTAATGCCTTCTTTTGCCCGAGTGACAGCAACATTGAGACGGTTTTCTCCGCCTTTTTGATTTAACATGCCGAAGCGGTTATAAACTTTACCTTCTTCATTTTTTGCATACGTAATGGAAAAGAGAATAATGTCTCTCTCATCGCCTTGCACATTTTCAATATGCTTAACGAAGACCCGTTCATCAAGATCTCTTGTTAACATTTGATTATAAACAGTGCTGAAGCTAAAAATGCAGTGGAATATCTTGACTCGTTAGATTACGAAAATCTAACTGGATTTAATAAGAAGAAAAAGGAGATAAGATTAATTCTCTTAAATTAGAATGCATCCCTTTTTAAATAAAGTCATAGCTATAAATTTATTATAGATTACTTTTAGCCTTATTTTTGAAGCAATGGATCCATGTTGTACCTCCTTGAATATAAGCAATCACAGGTCATTTCTACCATAAAAAACACTTAATCAAGATAATTACAAATATTAAATAGGAGACCCATTCCTTCAATTTCTTTAAAACTTACCACCCTTTCACTTTTAATAGAGCATTAGTTTTCTATCATTTTAAATGAGACTATCTTGTGATTCCTAAATCAACTTCAATAGCTGTCATGGCAGCAACCGCTTCTATCATGCTACTGTCAGCCATTTGTATATATGATTGCATTTTTTTAACTTTTTCAGGAGTTAAGTTGCCAGTATTAAATCCTTCTAGTGCTATATCTACTGCCATACTTCTGAATGAAAAAGCATCTGCCATCTTTGTTTCAAAAGTGTCTAATAATTTTTTATCCGCTTTATTCATTCCTTTTATTGGTTCTAATGCGATGAATCTTCCGCCTTCATAATTATCTTTAATTTTTTGCAAGTTATTATAAGCAGTGTAATAATCAGTGCTGCCGTTGCCAATAGCAGTCATTGTTGGTTGCCAAATCATATTCCAGTTATCATCATACACTTTAATGTGTTGATCAATTACAGGCATTATTTCTATCAAATATGCTTGCTTCACTTTTTCCTTTTTAGCTTCGGCTTCTGCCTTGGCGTTTGCTTCAGCTTTGGCTTTAGCTTCTGCCTCAGCTTTTTCGTTTGCTTCACGTGCTGCTAGTTGTTCGGGAGTCTCTTTCTCCACTACTTCTTGTTTATTAGGCTTTTCACTTCTTAAAGTGGTTCCCTTATCGTCCGAAGTGGTGCCTAATAAAATATTGCCAAGCACTATAACTGCAAAAGAAGCACCCATTAATTTAAAGTTTTTCTTTACTTTTCCATTCTTTTTAAAGAGTGAAACAAGTCCTAATATTGGAAACACAATAATACCTAATAATGATAAAAATAATAATATACCTGCGAATCCAGCCATGCTTTCCCCCTATCTTCTATCTGTATGCAATAATAAATTTGATTATAAGATATAGTGTATCTGCTACATTTGAAAGCATACCTACTCTTTAAGTAAAGGCAGAACTACTTCTTCAAGTATACTGTGTATTTAACAAAAAAAGTTGCATCGATGACAGCTTTGATTGACAAATGTAAGTACCTCTTTATTTAGAAATAAGTTTAGAATAACTTAGGCACTATAGAGTATAATAAAGTTCTATGTTCATTTATCTTTCTATCAATTTTTCAGATCATTTCTAACTTATCAAAATGAGTAGATCCTCATTTATTATTTAAATAATTGTAAACACACTTTTCGGTTTCTCTCTCAGTATCTTTCATACATTGATCCAACACGTTCATAGCTTCATCAAAATTCTCGAACCCCTCACCTGTCCATTCATCACTATAAACCCACTCATTATCATAGCTACCCCACACGACATCGTATTGTTCTTTTTTTATCTTAGGTTCTTCAACTCTCGGTTCAACTTCTTTAACATTTTGTTTAACGACTTGTTGAGGTTCAATATCTTTTGCGCCACAACCTACCAGCATGCAGATCGTTAAAATACCAATTAATGGAATGATAATTATTCGCATATAGTTAACCTCCTATGAATATCTTCCCCTTATCATCCTTTAAAATTCTTTAATTTCTTGCTAATCTACCTTGAAATGACCTTTTCCGTATTCTCAATAATCAGGCTTAAAAATGTATAAATATTAGTAATCTTACATCTTTTTTATAAGAACTAATCCTTAAGAATAAAAACAATGTCACATTCTTCACAACAAATTTATACACCTTCAATTTTGACCTCCATTATTTGGTCCGTTTGAGGAATATTCAAGTTTTTTAAGCAGCGACAAAAGAAGATGCAGTTGAGAGCTTAAAGGTAAATTACCCATATCTTAATGGAAGTGGATTTGATGAGGTGTGGGTTTACCAGTTAAAATCACAAAACCCTCATATCGCTAACTTAGGAATATATAAAGTTGACGATAATTTCGAAGACGATTTTGAAAGAGAAATGGTTCAAAAGATTACTGTTATTCTAATAGAAAACGGCTACAGTCGTATTACCTATGACTACAACCAAGAAAACTCACGAAAATTCGATGCTTCTTTAAATGTCCTTTATATAATATTAAAAATCCGAAGAGCCTAATGTTCTATCATCCCCAAAGCCAAGCAGAGGTTGAATCCATAGTTGAGGCAAAAAAAAAGAGCATGCAGCGGCTTTAGAAAATAACCAAACAGAACAATTATCCTACGGGAGAGGCACTAGCCTTGTAGAAGATTACACTCTATCAGCAAAGCAGATTGAGAATGCGCTGTCGTTGATTGAAAAAGTAAAAGATGAATTTGTATTGGCAATTGACCCTTCCCTTTTAACGATTAAAGACCTTAATAGATTGATTGCTTATAATCGCTATAAGAATAAAGGGACACTTGTTAATCTTGTGAAAAAGGGTGTTCTAGCTAGGAAATAGAAAAATTCCTTGGTTACGCTAACGAACCAAGGAATTTTTTTATTCTTATCTTTTGAACATAGGGCTACCACTTGTAGTCTTTTTATTTCTATATAATCTATCTGGTAGTAATTTTTATAACCCGCCATACCGTCTCTTTCGTAATCCGTACTCCTCAAGCGCCTGTATAAATTCCTTCTCGGAGAAATCTGGCCAAAGGACATCGGTAAACCAGAACTCGGTGTAGGCCAATTGCCAGGGCAAGTAATTACTCAAGCGTTTTTCGCCGCCAGTTCGAATAAGTAAGTCAGGGTCTGGTAAACCATCTGTATACAGATATTTTGAAAACGTCTGTTCATCCACTTCATGCATCGATAATTTCGCATCGTTTATATCTGTGAATAGTTCTTTCATGGCATTTAGAATCTCTTGTCTACCTCCATAATTTAGCGCAAAATTAAGCTGAAGACCGTTATTGTCTCGAGTACGGTCCACTGCATATTGGACGGCTTTCCGTGTATGTGCCGGAAGATGTTCGATATCGCCTATGGTCTCAATGCGTACATCATTCGCCATAAGTTCTGGCAAATAGATATGTAGAAATTCCTTAGGAAGTTTCAAGATGGTGTCGACCTCGGGCTTTGGACGTTTCCAGTTTTCCGTGGAAAATGTATAAAGGGTCAGAGCCTTTACCTTGTATTTGACTGCTGTCTTGACGATTTTTACGACGGTTGATATGCCTTCTTTGTGGCCAGCCATTCTGGGCATGCCGCGCTTTTGCGCCCAGCGTCCATTTCCGTCCATAATAATGGCGATATGATCCGGTATATTTTCTCCTGAAAAATCGACTGATTCTTCCGGATGTTTAATAGTAGAAAAAAAGGGTATTCTCATATTCATTCCACCTCCGAAGGTTGTTTTGCTCTTGTTACGTTCAAAAATCACAAATCATCACTTCTGTATTCTAAAATATCCCCTGGTTGACAATCCAAAGCTTTACAAATCGCTAGTAATGTTGAAAACCTAATCGCCTTCTCCTTTCCATTTTTCAAGATTGAAAGATTGGCAGCAGCGTAATTTTTGATCTTCTTCAAAGCTTTTACCGAAATTTCCGAGAAAGCTTTATTCTTGTCAATATAGCTTAAAAGTGTAAAAGCTTGATACAACGCAAAGTAAAAAGGAATCGCCGAAACGTACATAATCGTTAAAATACCATAAAGGACATAAGCCATTTCTGCACTACCTTCACCTGCATACTTATTGATTAAAGGAAAAAACAAATATACACAAAGAAAGAATGGGAATTCCTATAAGTATAAGAGCTATCTTTAAAAAGCTGGTTGATCCTCGTTTCATAAAAAACAGCTCTTTTATTTAGTGTCAAATTGAAATTTACCACAATATTTATTGATAATCAATAAATATTTATTTATAGTTATGTTTTGTTTATTGTTAAACAAATGAACTTATGATTATAAAATCGCTTGTGGAATGATTAGTAGAATTAGATAAGAATCGATTATCAGCAACCCTACATTTGACGAGCAACATTAGAGTTCCTTATACTTTACAGGTAATAGCAGAGTTGCTTCTATTTCAGGGAGGTAAATTATGAACGACAATTCTCCGAAAGATGCGGCGATAAAGGTGAAAATGTGGCCAAAAGATAGCATTGCGGCGGGTCCTCGTCATACCGTTGTGCAAAGATCTGACGGTACGGTTACGGCTGTGGGTGATAATCTTTATGGTCAATGTGATGTTAGCGGTTGGCATAATATAGTGGCGGTCGCGGCTGGCAATGTTCATATGGCAACGAATACTGGAAATGCTCATACCGTAGGACTTAGATCGGACGGTACCATGACGGCTGTAGGTTGGAATAAGCATAACCAATGCAATGTAAGCGAATGGCACGATATTGTTGCGATTGCTGCAGGCTGGCGCCGTACAGTTGGAGTTAAATCGGATGGCACCGTGGTGGCGGTGGGGCGAAATCATGAAGGACAATGCAATGTAGGCGAATGGTGTGATATAGTGGGTGTTGCGGCGGGTGACTGGCATACTGTCGGCCTTCAATCGGACGGTACCGTGTTGGCAACAGGTAATAATAGGTATGGTCAATGCAATGTAAGCGACTGGCACGACATGGTGGCGATTGCGGCGGGTTACCTTCATACCGTCGAGCTTAAATCGGATGGCACAGTGTCAGCTGCCGGTTCGAATAAGCATGGTCAATGCGATGTAAGCAAGTGGCGCGGCATGGTGGCGATTGCAGGGGGTAGTTATCATACAGTCGGACTAAAATCGGACGGAACCGTAGTGGCGGTGGGATTGAACAAGTATGGTCAATGCGATGTAAGCGGCTGGCGCGATATAGTGGCGATTGCGGCGGGTTGCGCTCATACCATCGGACTTCAATCGGATGGCACCTTGGTGGCTATTGGTGATAATGAATATAGGCAATGCGATGTAAGGGGATGGCGTGGCATCCAGTTGTAATCTGGGATGATGATTATGGTTTTAAATAAAAATAGGCAGAGGGTAAATATCTGCCTTGAGTAGTTTATGATGGTAAAGATGCCGAATTACTTAATAAACGTTACCTGAGATCCAGCTCGTTGGGTAGTAAAAATTACAAAAAGAGGAAGTGCCAGTTTTAGCCCTTTCCCAATACATATTTTATTAATAATACTTCCTTTGCAACTCTAGCCCTAATTTATAATTACCCGTAGCATTATGCAACTAACATGCAAATTCTTGGCGGTTCGCCCGTAGTACTGTTTTATCTCCTATCACACTCGTATTCATTGCCATGATAATTTTTTTATAAGTCTGCATTACAATTAGGTTAATTCAACCTATTCTCTTAAATTAAACCTTTTCTCTTTAACTCTTCAATCATCTTTAATTCTTCAACCGTTGGAATTGGAGATTGTTCATCTTGAACTGGAAGGTCAGATTGATTTAACCCCCAATCATTTAGTAAGATTAACAACTCGTCAGTAATCCGAATATCTCTTTCACGAATTTCGTTTAGTCCCCAATCATTATGCTGGTTAGAAAGGTCAAGTAAAAGCTGTACTTTTGATTTCTCATAACTTTCTTGTTTCTTTTTAAAGTATCCATTACTTGCAATAATGTTCAGCTTTTTCTCAAAAGGAATCTTATTCCCTATATGTTCCACTAACTCTTTTACCTCCCCATCAGAATTGCTTGGAAAATAACTTGATTGCCATTTCTGAGGGAGAATATGCTCTATTTCCCATTTCTCGGGAAGAAGTTCCTCCTGGCATTGATAAGCAAGAATCTTCAATATCATACGAACAGTATTACGGTGAGCCGTCTTAATCTTCCCTTTTAATTCCTGTTCATCTACTGTAGCAAAATCAAATATTGGCATAGACGATCTAATAATATCTGAGTTTAAATTCAAGATTCCTCGCTTTACAGCATTTATAGTCGGCGTAACTATATACCGTGCCGCCAAAACTGCGAGTAGTTTCTTGAGAAATTTCAAGAATAGTTCTTCAAAATCTTGCGAACCATGATATTTAAGATAATAAATGACTACTGGATACTTCCAAAATTCATTTGGATACGAAGATAACACATCAAGTACTTGTTTAACTTCAATATTTTTCGACCAGTCTTCATCTTCGATTTCTACACGATTATTAACTACAAGCCATAAGTTAAGCACCTTATTTAGGTTGTTCATCACGTCGCTCTTATATAACTGCTCAAAATTATTCCTTGAATAGTATTTCCTTATCCCTGGTGTCGTTGTATTTCTATCGTTTTCTAACGCTCTCAAATAAAACATATAATAATAAAACAATTTTTGAATACTTTCATTCGCATTTGTAGCTTCATCATCAAGTTGTTGCCACTGTTCAATAAAAACTGCTTTCCCTTCAGCATCCAAATGATTATAGATCTTTGCTTTAAAAATATCTGCATCGGATAAAGCTAGTCCTCTATCGTTCAGAGTTGAGAAGATTGTTAACGCCGTATCTTGTGAATCTGCTGTAATTGGTAATAAAATCGCTTTGTTCAAAACATTTCGGATGAACCAGAAAAACAACTCTGGCTCATTTGTAGCATATTTCTCTATTAGCCCTGTAAATAATTTGTAGTTTAACGAATAATTATCTTTCGCACCTTCTTCAATAGTGCCACTGATAAGAATTTCGGCGAAAGTTTCATTCCCTTCATCCCTCATCACCCTAGATTCAATAAGCGTTTTTTCATAATCAACCTCAGCAGTTAATTCATCCTGTTCCCACAATGCCGATTCAATTTGTCCCTTAAAATTTTTCACTTCTTTTGTTTCTGTCATCGAACTAAGTTTTGAGTAAAGTGCACGAAGCAATAAAAACAAAGAAGTGATGCGCTGTTGACCATCAATAATTTCCTGTTCATCGTTCTCATTTTCGTAAGAAACAATCGTTCCCAGAAAATAAGTGCTTTCATTATCATTTTCCGTGTACTCTATTAAGTCATCAAAGAGCGTTTGAATTTGTTCGTCAGACCACGCATATGGACGTTGATATTCAGGGATAATGAATTTATTAACTTTGCCTGTTTCTAATAATTGTTTGACACTTTGTTTGTTCACTTCAATTGTTGTAGCCATTGTCTATTCTCCGTTCTGTACTTTGTATTTTGCATTTAGCTATTCTTTGAATACATCCATTATTTTATCGACATTACTTTCGATAGAGTTTTCACGAATTTGTAGACACCTTCAAAGTTCATGATCCTGAGGCACTACATACTTAGACAACTTAATTTCATTACTCACTTCAGTTGCATATGACGGTTTTATACCTGATAAACGAACAATTTCAGTAGCTTTATAGTTATTTCTTAAAATACACTCTGCATATTTTACCCCAAATAAATGAACTTTTGCTACTTGATCCCCCTCTGGAGCATTAGAGTACATTTCATTCAATATCCTAGATAAATCATTTAGATTCATCTAAAGAAGCTCTCCTTTATAGTAAAATTTTATACTACTTTTTTCGCTATAGGAACAAAAAACCCCTTTAAGGGCATTGTTAAATATCAAAATATACTATAAAAAGGAGAAGAGAAATCATCATCAGACAATTTCTCTTCTCCTTTTGTTGGGTACCGGTCTACAACTTGTTTATTCAATTGAATCTGTATCGTATCAATTTTCCTGTATTGAAACTTGGACTAGCTAAAACCTTACTAATAGTTTAACATCATATTTGCCTTTTTGCTAAAATTATCGAATAAGCGTTCTGTTTTTAAAAACCTCATTTACTTATAATACAGTTGATCCCAATTAATTACAAACAATCTTTCTCCACAATCATGGCCCGATTGTGGAAGACTGATCTTATTGAAAATCAATCAATGTGGATAACAACTATAACATTTTTGTTTCTCAATACTATGTTTTCTATCCTTTATCACCAGAAGATTTGAAGTGGTAAACAACCTGTCATTCTTCGGTAAACTTTTTGTCACTAATTGGTAAAAACTATGTCAAAGTTGGTACATTTCATTGGCTGTAATCACCTACATTCTCCGTAAAAACGTCGAAATCATCTTTTTGATTCCCTCAATCAATTTATTCTACAAAAACGCCCCAACCGTCAGAATAACCACCATGTGGTTTACTTAGGTTATTTAATTTATTCTGTATTTTAATTAATTCATTATAATTTAATAACATTCTTTTAGAGCAACAACATGCCCACTCTTCAGTTTCGTCGTCTTGCTCTAAGAAACAATTGAATCCTTCTTCCTCTAGTACTTTCGATAATTCTTCACCTGTTGCTTTATCAGGCACAGCCACAAAAAAGTCTACTGATTGTTGTTTTTTAAAATCTAATCCATCTTTATATAGACTATGTAAAGCATCTCCATCAGCATCATTTGGAAATTTCATTGGTTTTTCCTCCATATTCTAGTACATTTATTGTTTTCATTATAATTCACTTATATCTATTCGACTAATCATAAATTTTTATTGTACAAAAAGGTATAAAGTCTATGTGTTTACCCCATTAATAACAAAAAAGGATAGCCACGCTAATGACCAAAATAGGAAACAATTTCATTAAATAGGGTAAACGGCTATTTCTATCGCATATGTGTTGTATTGTAAATGTATTTGAGAACCAAGCTCTTTAGTATCTCTATTCAGGAAAATCATTCATTGAACTGAAGCTTATTTTATGCGAACGCAGCAGTGCAAATAATTAGCGCCATCAATACACAGGGTAGGTTCATATAGTTTTAAAGAGAACAGTGCCGACCACAAACCGTCCCCATGGTCTTATTCTGGATAAAAACTAAGGGTACGCTTATTAATCTGGTAAAAAAAGGTGTTTTAAAGAAAAGGAATTGATTTGCTTAAATTAAACCCCCGTTCCAATAAGGGACGGGGTATTAATATTATAGAATATCGTCTAACATCCTCTTCTGGATTAATTAAACCTTCTTCATTTTATCATTGGAAAACAAACTATTATACTTCGACTTCCAAGGAATAATATTTGGCCAAATACTGATCGATCATATTTTCCACTTCATCAGTCGAAAGCATATCTAAAATCATTGCCCCGCCAACAACATTCAAATATTTATTTGCCTGAACAAAGTGATCTCGTTTAATCTGAATTCCTCTTTTTTCAAGCTTAATAATTGATTTTAGAATACCCCTGGTAATATTGCGGTTAGATGTAAAATTACTTGAAAAGAAAACAATACATCTTGCAGAGAAATCTTTTTCAGTAAAGAAGTCCGTTAACCAATACGGATTACTAGTATTAGATTCATCATAGGTCATATATCCTACCCACCACAATCTAGCTAGAATGTGTACAAATAACGAGCGTTTATTTCCGTTTTTAAAGAAAATGGCTGTGTTGATTCGCTGATCCTTTTTATCTTGTAATTCACTTTTTAAGCGATAGTAAGTGAAATCTCTAAATTGTAAATGTGCTAATCCTGACCAAAGTTTTTCTTGTGTTGCTTGAGATACGGTTAAATGTTTCAGAGCATCATAAATGACTTTAACATTTTCTCGATCACTAAAAGCATAGTCTTCATGGTAGTTAAATTCTGGCATTTCAAAGTCAATTTTGGATTCAACTACTCGATCCTCTTCACGAAAATAATTGTCAAACCAAACGTTATCTTTTGTATAGTAATGTTCTTTATATGAATCATAATTCGTCCGTAAATCCATTAGAGTCTCATCTGTAATGAATGATAATTTCACTTTAATCCTCCATTTTATTTCGCTTCTCGATTTCTTCGAGACTGGTTCTTATAGGTTTTCTTAATACCATTTGAGCAGCCTTCAAAGCCGACAATGAATCCGTACCGACGTCGTGAATGTTAACATTGTTATCAACAAAAATTTTCTCCAACACTTGATACCAGGTGTACCCTTCCAAGTCTTCATGGTTATCTTGTAGTTTTGAAAATACATATACTAAACTCGGAACAATGACAGTGGACAAGATGGTGTTCTTTAATCTTGAATTAGCATTAGATGCATATTGGTTATATTCATATTCCGGTAGCGAAATCGTAATAAAGTTGGAGTGGATATCCACTTCCATGAATTCATTTTTATTCGATTTCGTTATCTTTGCAATGGAAGGCAGATTTAAAAGTTCTAAATTCTCTTCGAATAAAGTCGTTTCAATCGCATCCCCAATTGCGAGTAAGTTTCCTTTTTCAAAAGAAATAGCAATATCTTTAAACCAATCATTTAACAATTGGTTTTGATAGTTTTCAATTTTCTCACTGGCAATAATAAAGGAGTGGATTAAAATTTTTCCTCGGAGCACACTTGTTGGGATCGAAATGTCCAGAGTTTTTTTACTAGATTGAAAGGCTTGACGGTAGCTAGTCTGACCACATTCAATATGAACTAAATAAACCCCATAGTGATTGTCAATTAAATCCTGAATTCCTTGGTTAATTAATTCAAACTCGGCCTGAATCTTCACTTCACCAAACGATTCATAAACTTGGATTTTTGTGTTAAAACTTGAATCCAAATAGTCGTCATTATTCATATAAAGAACTGGGTATGGATAGGAATGATTAATCTTCATACAATTCCACCTCCATCACGCAATAATTGGAATAATCAATCTCAACATTTAACACAACACCCTTATTTTTTGTAAGAGTGTTAAGGTATACGGTGTTTGAACTTATTTTTTCAATCGTAACATTACCATCATCTGTAAAGGCAGCTTTAATCGGCAAATCATAATCACTTTGCTCCCCTACAACACTAAACACCAAACGACCTCTTGACAGCGTCTTTTCTGGTACAATATTAAACTTATATTTGCCGTTATTTCGATCAACACAAACATATCTTTGCTTAACCTGAATTGGGTGTTTACTAGGTTTTCGCTCCCTGCGATTTCCTTGTTCTCCACGTTGATTTTCATCCATCTCGTTATTTCCGCCAGAATTGGCTGCGCCGGCACCTTCTGTTCCTCCGTCAGTGTGTTCACCAGTACCGTTTCCACCTTGATCACCTGTTGGAGAAATACCATATTCCCCTGCTAACTGTTCTTCAAATTCCTTCGTGTCCTTCCCTTTTTTTCTAGTTGCTTTAGGTGTTTCTTTTTCCTTATGTTTCGTAACAATGGCCTTTATAGATGAATTTAATGATTCTGACTTACTCACCGAGGATGAGTCACTAACGTCCTTATTCGGTAAAAAGTCGCTTAATCCAACAGCATCCATTTCATCTGTAATTTTTTCCTGAAAAGTATTCTTCACGGTGTCACGGATGAATTTCCTTAAATCAGCATATACCTTTTTGGCTAACTTAGGATCCTTCTCATACCGCTCCGCCGCCCACTCATTGTGTGCAGGGTTCTCCATCTGTTTAAAGATGTTGTTCATCTGTGATCCTGTTATCATCAAAAGGCCAGTAAACGAAATGCTTCCGCTGATATTCTTTTGCTCAAAAATACGCATTCCTGTTTTTCTAGTCATTAATACCCTTCTGTTTAAGTCCTCACCGTTGAGTAAATAGAGTTCCGCTTCTCCTTCTTCAAAACGGGTCCCTTTGGAATAGTTCATGGCTGGGTACGGGACTTTAATTGTTTTGTTGGAGATTAAGAGATTATAATAATTCTTTAAAATCCTGTTATCTTCCGTGTCTTCTAATTCATAAATCAATTGACCAATATTTTGATTGTTGATTTTAAAATCGTTAATTTTGACAACCAATTTCCCCTTAAAAACAGTAATAAAAAAGTTGAATAAAACAGATTTTTTTATTTCAACTTCCCAATCTTCCTTAGGTTCAAAAGCCGAAACATAGATATCCGTTCCCGTTTCATTTCTTTGGAAGCTCTCATCAAGATGTAATAAATTGGGAATGGCCATCGAGTGATCATTGTGCGTGAAATATCCATTGCCTAATGTAACTTGGTTATCATTCTTTTTAAATGACATAATATTCGCTACACCAATATGTGATTGATATCCTGAAGTATCGTAAGAAGTGTAAAAAAGCGTTCTCAAATTTGAATTGAGAAATGGTGCTGACTTTCCGATACCAAAACTACCGCCAGAATCTCCTTCTTTATTGGAGGATCCTGCTTCTTTAATTAAGGAAGACCAAGGCGAACCAAGATTACCTTCTCTTGCCCCTTCTAATCCTTTTGTATTAAAATCACTTATTCTTAAAAAACTAATTTCATTTCTACCTAAAATGGACAATGCTTGTTCTATGAAATCTTCACTTTTTTGATTATGGCCTTCCCATGTTTGTTTGCAAAGTTTAAACACATTTATTAAATCATACCGCTTAGGAAAGTTATTGATTGGCATGGAAAAACGATTAAACTCCACCACAACTGGGTTGTTCTTATCTTTAACAGCATCCAGGGAATTCTGGCAAATTTCTCTTGTTAGTGAATCTAAGGCATTGCCACGGAACGTTTCCAACCCCGCATTATTAATTGAATTAATCATTCCCCCGACTGCAGCAGGGAAATTCCAAAAGGTCTTCATTTTTCAATCCTCCAAATATACATATCTATTGTATTTTCCGTAAAGTAAAACTATCATTTTCCAACAAAAAAAGATCTATTGATATTCTTAATTAAATATTTCTAATATAATAATAGTGCTTTTCTCACATTATAACATCCAGCAATTTACAATAATAGACATTTTACTTGGTAAGAATAAGGTAAGGTAATAGAAGTATATAAAAGTCAAAAGGGCCGCATATTTTGAGCAGCCCCTTTGACATTCATATTATAGTCTAATTTGAGATCGTGCCTTACGTTCAAAGTGATAATGTTGGCGATATTCACAAAATCCCTCTGTCTATTGGAATTAAAATCCTCATGTTCTTTTGTTACATCAATGTTTAATTGAAATACATCATTTTATAAGAAATCAATCCCTTAGAACTGCCACTCCATTTTGACATTGGCATGGTAGCAATCAATTTGCTAATACCTTATTCATCATAATCCCATAATTTCTTTGCTCCTTATCGTAAAAGTCAATTCTTTTGCGATGTTCTTTTTCCATTAGGTAGTGATGAAAGAAAGGTGCTACATCTTTTGAAGTTATAGGATTGAACCAGTTCGATTTTCCGTGTTCGAGCATGGCTAATAATACAACCATTTTATAGCTTTTAGCCATCCCTGTTTTTTCTACTTCGATAAACCAATTTACATATCGGTCAAATATTTCAATCTATCGTTCCATTAATTCTTCAGCACATTTTAGAAACCCAAAATATGAACTAAATTCCTGTCGGTATTGCGGAGAAACCGAAGCTCCTTTTAAAGGTAATTCCAAATATGCAGGTATTCTACCTATATCCCTCTTTAAATCCATATAATCTTGGAAGAGCTTCTCTCTTCTCGGCTGCCGCTTTCTGATCATTTCTTTAAGAAGGTCAATAACCTTAACATCCAAATCAATCTCACAAAACCCTGGTAATATTGGTTGGATGTTTCTAGGTTTACCCTCGTTAGGTTGTGTATCAATTTTTTCGCTCAACAAATTGGCCGTGGACTACGGCTGCATCCACATAAGGAAAAGTGTGTAATTATTGACTTAATCGGAAATTATCGTAATGCAGATTTTAAATTAGGTTTTCAACGTTAGCCCTAACGTAAAAGTAGAAAGATATTCTTTTACAAAACATCGTCACAGTATCATAGGCATTACTTAAGTACATCCCTCAATAATTGTTGATACACTCAAAACCATCATAAAAAAAGACCTTAACTAGTTTCAGTTAAAGTCATTTTATTACATATATAGAATGTTAAAACAGTCTCATTTGCTGTGGTTCCTCTAGAACTGCTTTTGAAACTTCTTCCTCAATCTCAAGGATTCTCATGCCCATACGCTCAATTAATCCAACAACGAGTGCATTACCCATACAAAAATATCTCATGCGTTCAGATATTCCTGCAGTCCAGTTATCAGGGAATCCATTAAGTCTTTCACATTCAACTGGAGTAAGAACTCGAATTCTTTTTGTTTCCGGATCTTCGATGACATGGCTGCTTCGGTTAGTTGTAGCTTCACTTGTTAGCATAGTTCTTCCTGGTTTATCCAGTGGCTCTGGGAAGGACATGCCACCTTCTGAAAAGATGTATTTATGTCCACTAGCCGAAGTACGCTCAATCCTTTTAGGACCTTTTAAATAGCGAAATTTCTCAATTGCTTCTTCAGATAAATAATATTTTTCATCAACATTTGATTCAATAATATCCTGAAGAGTTATTGGTGCTTCTTCCATAGGAGTTAATTCCTCGGTATAAACAATCCCATCCCTCATAATACCAGCATTGAGATAATTTGCAGAAAAGTGATTAGAAATAAATAGTAAATCATTTGATAACTCGAATTCACTAGGCTTATGCTTCGATATGTCATCAGTAATTGGAAATGTCTTTGCAAAAAAGCCTTCTTTTCGTAACATCTCATTAATAGCATACTTTTTCCGTGAATGTACAAATGGACTATCGTTTCGGATGGCAAAGATAAATACCCGACGTCGTCTCTGAGCAAACCCATATTCCGCAGCATTAATAACGCGCCACTCTACTGAGTATCCAATCTCGTTGAAACTAGCAAGCATTACAGAAAAATCTCTTCCCCGCTGTCTGGAAGGAGATTTTAACAAGCGGTCAACATTTTCAAGTAACAGGTATTTCGGTCTAAGTTTCGTAGCTAATCTCATAATCTCCCAAAAGAGAACTCCCTTTTTCCCTTGTATCCCCTTTTCCCCAGAAAGGCTTCGGGCAACGGAATAGTCCTGACAAGGAAAACCTCCAACAATAATGTCTGGATCTAAATCTAATAATTCTGCGACATTAACAGTCGTAATATCTTGGTTTGAATGGATTCCTTTTCCTTCAAAATTTCTTGCGTAGCAATCAAACGCATCTTGCGCTTTTTTTGACGGTTCCCATTGGTTACCCCAAACTGTCTCAAAGCCATTTGTTGCTTCGAGGCCAAGCCTAAATCCGCCAACACCTGCGAATAACTCAATTACTTTCAACATTAAACGTACATCCTTTCGGTATGGAATATACTTAAGTAATAGTATATTGAAAAAGTTTGATAGGATCAAGAAAAATCTTGAGTTTCTAACAAATTTACTAGTATATCAACATACCAATAGAAATAGATTTAATAATCTTATCACAAATCCTAAATAATTTCAGTCAAAAAATATATGGTAAACAGTTGAGTTTTATAAATAAAAAAATTGTTGTTATCAAGAAGGTTTATTACTTATAAGTATACACCAACAGAAACGTTTGTTCTATGTTTTTGTTGGTATAAATATATAATTACAAAGGAATACGTACAAAATGGAACTCACCTTACATAAATTCACCCGAAAAAAATACTCTAGGGAATAAGTATGTACTCGCAATATTTCTGATGATAGGCAACATTGATACATCTATGCTGAAGGACATTGATTCATATAAATCCTTTTTAAACAGAGATTTATATCTTGTTTTGTTTTTTGTCTAGCGATAAGCAGTGGGATTCGAAACCAATTGACTTGACTCGCTTTTAGGACTCTCCGAGTGTTTATTCAGAATCAAACATATCAGCTATCTGATTATAAATATATACTTTGTTTAACCACCATGCTTGTTTAGTCATGTAGTAGTCAGAATACAAATCTGTTTTATCATCTGGACGATTAATCCAATTAATTTTTGCGGGTAATTTGTCAGAGTTCGGGCTATCCTCATAATATGCTGTTTGGCTCGCCGACAGTTTACTGAACAACTTATTACGTAAAGAAGAATTGATAAAGTTCGTCGTTCTTTTGTTTGGAGTCCACTTAATCTCAACTCCCGTTTTTATCTTATGAATTGTATTTTCCCAAACTATACGAGCCGAAGTTTCAATATCTTCCTCAGGCATTTCCCAAAATTTTGCACCTTTAAGCCTTAAATTGTCTCCATCATTTTCAAAAGCAACAATCAAAAATTTAGTATCTTGGAGAAACTCTCTTAGTTCCGATTCTTCCCATGTTTCTTCGATAACTTCATCAAATTTATATTCTAAAATTTTAAATTCTTCTTTTAGTTCCTTCTTCCCTTTATTTACAACCACGGTCTTAGGTTTAATATTAGCCTTCGAAATTTCTTGACCAAAATCATCTTCTTTTGCACCTTTAATACCTAGCATATGCTTTATAATTTCTGGGTTAGTTGATTTAGTATTATCTTTAACATTAAATCTCCTTGCTAAATCAGCGCGATTATTACCGATAAAAGGTCTTATTTTATCGAGTATAATATCCAATAACGATTTATTCTGCAATGCTAATGGATTAGTAACAATAGCTGGTGATGGCTCTCCTCCTAATACATAAGTCCTGTATAAATAGGTCATATACCCGCCTTTTAAAGAATATGCCCTTTGTTTTGCAGGAATTTTTGAAAAAGGTTGTTCACGAAAAGATTCTGCAGCCGTTTTTCCTTTCGTACACGGAGATAGATACGTAGTGAGACGCTCAGACAATTCATGCGCTCGTCCTTGCTTAATATAATCATTGATGATATGCCAATCTTGTTTGATAATGGCGAAGTCCACAGGATTTTTCATCATTTCATACAAAGCAACATCTGTAATAACGAAGTCATCCTTCTTTGTTTCAGGTTTCCACCTATAAAAAGCAAGTTCAATAGTCCTGTTTTTCTGGAGGAAGTGGCTTGTTTCAAATGGTTCTTTTACTACCTGCATATACTTAATAATATTTAATACTAATCGCTCTTTTGCGCTTAACGTACCATTTTTATTCTCTTTGATTGGAGTGGCTTTTAATTCAACACCAGCTTTTCGCATATCTGGTTCGCTATCGCTATCCTTTACTTTACCAAACCAAGTCTCCCACGCATCACCAGCACCGGATTTGTGCGCCCCAGTAAGAGATTGATTATTATTAATTTCTTTAAGGGTCTTTCCAATAGCTTCTAGCCCATGATTATGGACTTCAGCTTTAGTTTTATACTGTTCATCTGTCATTTTTTCATCCCCTATTTAATAATTCTTGTTCAAATATTTCATTTCTCATTTTGTAAACAAATAACCGCTAATGAAACCCTCTCTTTCTTTGATATAGTTTACAGATGTTACAAATTTATTTATACTACTGCTATATTTTACTTTTAGATTATCCAGTATTTCGATTGGTTCGTAACTGTTATTGTGGATTGTAATTGCGAAAACTACCTTTTGTTTTGCAATTTTTTTCATTCTAATAGTTTCCTTCGATTTTTTAAACTTATTAAACTTGTAATAAAACATTTATTAACTCTAGTTAAAACTCCCTAATTTTAACAAAAAGATAATTTAAACATAAAAAGAGCAGTATGATTTCGAATAGAATCATACTCCTCTTTATTTCTAGTTTTTATTTTTCTTTTATTTTCCCGCACTAATCCCCATTTCCTTTAGTTTTTGATCATTAAAATATAAAGATGAAAAATCACACAAACTGAAAAGTCACATCAAACTGTAACCTTTTTATACAACGACCTATCCAACTCATTAATCAACCTAGATCCTTCACCATAATAGTAAAGTTGCAGATAAGTAGTGGCTCTTGTGATAGATACATACAGCAGTCGTCTTTCTACTTCCCAAAATTCGTCTGTATCCATTTCTTCACTTAGTTCAGGCTCTATTAAGTCAATTACAATAACATAATCAAATTCTAGACCTTTAGACGAATGCATTTTACAAAGCTTAACCCCTGGTGAATATGGATTCCCATCTTTTTGATTGACAATTTCAGATACGATGTTGAATTCCCTTAGCACAGGCCTAAGTGCATTAAACCTCCAACCGTGTCGAGCTAAGATACCGATTGTAGCCTCAGGTGATCCTTCGCGGAGTTGTTTTACAGTTTTACCTACTGCCACAAACTGTTCCTCTCTTGTAGAACATTGTATAACTGCTGGAACTGGTCCTGAGCTAGTCGGCAGTTCTAATGGAGTGTACTCGTCATCGTTGACTACGGAATCATTTTTCTGAAGGCTTGCTGCTAATTGAATGATTTCCTTAGTTGATCGGAAGGATTCCTTCAAAATCTTTGTACGTCCACCTGTAATATTTAGTCCGATATCCTTCCAAGCAAAGGAAGTTTTATAGATTTTTTGTCCTTTGTCTGCTGCAATGAAAAAGGATTTACGTGCAATTGTTCTAAGTATGTGCAATTGCACTTGCTGGAGGTCCTGTCCCTCATCAATAAAGATATGGTCAAACTTTACTTCTTCAGGTATTTGATTTAGTTTTTTCGAGAGCTCCAAGCCTATATCATCATAGTCCATGCGATACCCTTTTTCCTTGTTATAGCCTTCACAAATTTCAAAGATCATTCTCCGGTCTTTTTCAGTAACACGTATCTCACTACCACGGCCACGGCGGCTAGCTCCCAGATATTCCACTAAAGAATCGATTCCTTTTCCTTTTATCCAAGAAATTTCATCCTTAAGGAACTCCTTATACTTTGTCTCCTCTAAAACAAAACGATGATCGTTGGTTTTAGCCAATTTTTTTATGGCATTACCTAGAAAATCCTCATCACTTTTCTTAATCATATAACAACTCTTTTTCATTACTTTGTAATAAGCACTCATGGCCCAGCTATGAAATGTTCTAATATGAAGGTTTTTTAGATTCTGTTCCTCCATTAATAGACTAGAAGCATTTGTTAATGTTTTCCCATAGGTAAACACAGCTATCTGCTGATCGGGATATTTCTCCGCTGTTAACTTCGCCTTACGTAGCATAACCAGTGTTTTCCCGCTATCTGCAATACCCCTAACTAGGATTTCATCTCCTTGATACTTTACTATCTCTTCTTGCTGCTTTGTAAGCTTATGATTAATTCCTGTCATTATTATCTCTCTTTTCCCTAAGAATATATAATCTAAGATTCTATGGTAAATCGTCATCATCATCCACAGGAGAATTGATAAAGTCTCTTGCTGTAAATAGCGTCCCCTTAATCTTAATCTCGTGTAATGCCATTTCTGTTACTTTTTGAACAATGGATAACTTTTCCACAGTGTCCTCGACCGTACGCCAATTCATCGCTACAATCTTCCATTGATTTACCTTCATTTTTTTGTTTCATCCTTATCAACAGAATAGTTACCATCAGGACAGAGATCAAGATATGGACAATAACGGCAGTGATGGTCAGGTTTTGCCTCCATCATTGTGGCAAAGTCCGGACTTGGTTCTTGAATCTCTCCCATTATTTGCTCCTTGTTCGAATTTACAGCATCATATATTTCAGACCGTCTGTTAGTGGTTAGTCCCGGAAATTGAAAGTTTTTTCTAGTCTGACTAACTGATACATTTCCAACAATCTTTTCACGTTTGTCTCGACTACTCACCCTATAGCCCAAGGTTGTTGTAGCCATGTTTTCCTTTTGATAAATAGACCACTGTGGAAATAACTCACTAACCATCTCTATAACGGCATCATCATTCTGTTTTGTATACCGCTTAACGACCCGTATTATTTCTGAATAAATAAATTGATAGATAAACTTATCGGAAAATACAGGGTACCGATCCAGTACATAACCGTAATAAAATCTCCGAGGACATAATTCATATTCAGCTAAAATGTCTTCAAATTTTAGTTCTTCATATGCGTCTTGCAAGGCATGATTATCTGGCTGATATGTTGTAAAATCAAATTCATTAAATGGAACATCATCAGCTTTTTTCATCTCCAAACGATGATTTTCCACGTTCATATTTAAATATTGCACGTACACTGCCGGCTCTAAATTCTCACGGTCTAGGAAATTACAAATCCATGATAATTCCAGATTATCTTTCCATAAAAATTCTAAGGTCATAAATAAGAGGTACCTTGAAATTGCCTTAACTGAATTATTTCGGAGCTCGTTCAATTCTAACTCTTTATGGTCTCTAGCCAACACAGAAAAGGTTTCCGCCTGTAATGGCCATGGGATACTGAATTCACTCAAAGGAAGACCTTGTTCATCCAATCCTGTGAGATATATTTTTCGGCTCTTCGTTTTAAAGGCTTCACCATCTACCTCAATAAACGGCTTAATAAACACATCTTCGTCATCAGAAAATTTCCCACTTAAATAAAATTGAATGGCATTTCCAATATCTTCGTATAAAAATTGGTGGGTATCTTCAATAGATGCAATCTTTCTATTTATTTTCTCAATCAATTCTGCTTCTTCTTGCTGTAGCAATACTTTATTTGTAACAGGATTATACTCCATCATTAACTTCGATAAGCGCTTAAAATGTTCATTGATAGAAGATTCTTCTTGGGATAAGTCAAACAAATTCCCCGCCATTTCTTTCAGAAGTAAGAAGAAATCATAGATCTGTTTGACTCGGTCTCTATCGAGTGATAGATGACCTATCTTAGAAAATGGGCTCCTAATACTCTCTAATACACGATTAACCTCATCATTTTCAAACAATGGAAGAATGGTATCATATTGAGTAAGAAGGTCTTCCATGCGTTGTATCCATGACTCAATATCAACACAATCTGAAAAAAACGGTAATATCTGTTCTAATTCAAGGGTATAGAATTGTGCATTTTCCATAGTTCTTTTATCTGTTAGCCACCCAGATGAAAAGCTAATCATTAAAATTTCTTCATTCAGAATCAAACGATTCTGTTGTCGCATATCATGAAGTTTTACAATAAATTGTCCTACAGGATAATGTAAAAAATTCCTACGATTTGCAAACCGCTCCGGATAATATTGGACTAGCATATCATTTAGGATATCGGCATTCGTTGCTATAATTTGTACATCCTCGTCTTGATGTTTCTTTTGTTCTCCAATTGGATAATGCTCCATGACGACATTATGAAGGAAATCAAAGAAAGATTCGTAAGCAAATACTTTCTTCTCTTCACTCCATTTTTCTTGAGTTCCCTCTTCGAACGACTGAAGAAATCGACTCGCTATTGTTTCCTTAGCCTTATCTCTTTTTTGTATATTCCATTGATCGGTCCATCCGAAATAGTGGGATATAAACATTTTCGAAAAATCAAAGGTGTTCGGAAAGCGTTCATCGTAAAACTGGAAAAATAGTAGTTCGTACCCAGCTCTCTCAAGAAGCTTCAAAAATACTTGCTGCTCTGGTGTTATAAAGTAAAAGCCATGGAGAACAATTTTCTGTGTTGATTTCGGAATTTCAAGGAAAACATCTTCTCCTTTTTCATATCTACCTTCTAGGATTGCATTGAAGTTATCATGAATATTTTCCTGTTTCCATGCCCCTCTTAATAACCCACGGAGTTTATCATAATCTGAATCTTGTTTTTCCAACTTGTACCAAAGGTTTCCAAAAAAACGCTCTTTATTCGTTAAATTAGGCACTGTTTTTAGACTTTCAGGATGAACACCAGAGAAAACCAGAAACCTAATCGTTTCAAGTAATTCAGACGTATTCTTTCGAAAAGCTGCTTTTAAATTTTCATCACCGGGTAACGAATTTGTAATCCTTGATATTGACAAATACTGTTCAAGTAATCGCTCCGGTTTATACCACTTTTTGAAAATATGGTTAATAACCTGGCGAATTGTAAAGATATATTGAAAATCACCTGTTTCATCAATACGGTAGCGCTCTTTAATTCCATCTACCAGATTTCTCGTTGCGCAAATATGAATCTCGTTTTTAATATGTGGAAAGATTTCATGCTCTTCCCATTTCTGTGGGTGATAATACGTTTCAACTTTAACGGTCATATTGCACCACCTTAACTCCTGTTTCTTTGATGACCTCTGACCAAGTACGTTGTCTATTCGATAGTGGAACAAACACAACTAATCTCTCCATAACTCGGGTCATTACGACGTACAATAATCTTGTTTCTTCTTTATAGACCTCTTCTTGGTCAAATTCTTGTAATTTATTAAAATGACTACTTTGTGACTTTATATCTTTATTATCAATAAACCATGCAACTTTTCGATCATTAGGTTTCGAGACTTTATCCTCTTCCTCGATATAGAAAGTTGTCCGTGTGACATCAAATGGATTCGTTGTTTTAGGGATGATTACGGTATGATATTCCAGTCCCTTTGATCTGTGTACTGTCGTGATGTCTATAGAATTTTCCAACGCTTCTGCTTTTGGTTCATTTTCTGTTCGGTTTGTTCTCATTTGCAACGTCAACCACTTATGAATTGTGTATAACGTGGTATTCATCATATCAAATTGCTGTTGGATGATATTTAGTAAATGGAACAAATTCTTTTTATATTTGACTAGGAAGTTTTCTAATTGCTCGTCTTCTTCAAATAAATGGCGGTAGTATTCATTCAAGTGTTGGAAAACTCCTTTTTCTGAGATGATTTTTTGAATAACGGCCATCACAGGATACGTTTTTAGTTGTTTCGTATACTGCTTAAAATCGTTTCCAATTCGGTCATGAATGAAAGCTAAGATTTCCTTATTTACTCCGTTGAACGGCAACAATACTTGATAAGGTATTTTATACCGAAAATATGGCGATTGAAGTGCTGTTAACACATGCTTAGCGTCCTGTGGAAAAAGTAAGCCATCAATTAACGCTTTGAAGTCACGAACTGCTTCGCTTGTATAAAAGGTACCATCCAAGTTTTGCATGGTGGGTATTCCAGCTTGATTACACCATTCATTTACTTTTCTTGCTTGTAAATTCGTTCTAACAATTATAGCTATCTTACGATTATGTTTCTTAGGTAAATCTCTTGTTATTTCCAAAGAATGACGAATTGCTTGAATCACAGCTTCATTGGATTTCTTCGAATCGGTTGCAATAATTTGAAATTCATTTGTCTTTTCGGTACGGTTATTCATCCCAACTAGCTTATTATCATATGTTAGCCACTCTTTTTCTCCCCATTTGTTAAACAACGGATGGAGCTTTTCAAGAATGCTTGAAGCCGTACGGTAGTTCTTATTTAAAGAGATATCTAGAAAAGCAGAGTCACCTTCTACTTTGTCTACCCTATCTTCCAATAAATCAAATGATTTGTAATCTGCACCCCTAAATCGGTAGATTGATTGTTTCACATCACCAACGACAAACAGTTTATAATTTAAATCATTTGCTAGACTAGCTACGAGCTCGATTTGTACGTTGTCACTATCCTGGAATTCATCAATGAAGATATATTTGTCTTGATCATATTGAGTAATTTTTGCCTTATCACGACTGAATTCCTTAATTTTACGTATTAAGTCATTCGTAGAAAAAGCATTTTCTTCTTTTTTCACTTGATCTAATCTTTCTTCTGTATGTTCAAATACATATTTGAACAACTGATGTAACGAAGTAAAGGAGTGATCAATTGGCTCTCCCCAATCTAATCCTTGGATTTCTTCTTTCGATAGCCCTTTTTTCTCCATTTCATCCCAGAATGAAAAGATAATATTAACCAAATCATAGTGTTTTAACGTATGGATTGACATACTATCTGGTTTTGAACGGTAGAATTCATCTATCAGTCCATGAATAATATTTTTCTTTTCTTGGATAAAGCTGCGTAACCGAACATTTTTCCCATAGCCAATTTCATGGGCTAAGCTTGTAAGAATTGATTTTGAAAAGGAGTGAATCGTACTTATTTGCATCTCCTTAACGTCCTCTGCATATAATCCATATTTCGTCTTCCCAGTAAGCTTGGATAGGCTAGTAAGTTTGTCTTTTAATCGTTTTTTCATTTCGTTTGTGGACTCATTTGTAAATGTAATCATTATAATGTCCCTTAACAATATATTCTTTGTTAATAAGAACATAATCCTGTCTATCATCACGTGTGTTTTACCTGTACCAGCCCCTGCTTTAACCATCAAATGGCTGTTGTACGGAGTATGAACTGCTTGGTATTGTTCATAATTAAAACTTTTAAAATCATTTACTATTCTTTCAGGAAGTATTTCTTCTCCGTCCTCAATCACAATTCCGTCTTCTATTGGAGCCTCATTAACACTAGAAAAACATTGTAGTTGGTAGTTACGTGTAAATTCCTCGAACAAATTCTTCCATGTTATATCCATTTCAAAATAACTTAGGATCGTTATTTTCACACCATTTGTTAGCTTTTCCTTAATTTCCCTCTTCTTTTGTTCAAACATTCTTTCAACAGGAAATACATATAGAGTCGAATAAGGCTCCTCTATAGCCATAGATTCATTTTCCTTGATACCAAAGAATTGTTTCATTAGCTCCCATTGAGTATTTTCCAGCGGTTGTAATGCACTATATAGAAAATATTCCTCGAACTTTTGGATTTCTGTAACGCTTGTTAGGTCATCTTTAAATAAAATAGGTGGTATATGAACAATATTATTTTGGATTCCTTTTTTCTCCCATTCGGACCTAGTAATGTAAGGAAGTGCAATTACTACTCTTTTTGTAAACTTTCGGAACAATTGCGGGTTCTGTTCTATTTCATTACATAAAATATTTAATTGAGTTTCTGCCTGTTTATAAGGGTTCCCCTTCTCTATTGCATAATTGTTATAATACCAATCTCCGCCTTGAATAGATGAGAGTTGATCGATGGTTATCCCCTTAACTTCAACTACTGTTATCCCGCTTTGACGGTTAACTACTAGAATATCAATCTCATGTCTCCCTCTAAATCCTTGATTATGCAAAGGGTAATGCAAGAAAAGGTGGTTATTTCGACCCTTATAATATTTTTTTAATGCGTTAAACACAGTTTGCTCAGCTTTTAAACCAGGAGGAGTTATAACATCCTGGACTCTTGCTTTTGTTATTGTGTCATTTTTCAAATCATGAAGTTTGCTCTCTGTGACTTTCAAATGATAGTCTGCAATCTTAGCCAATTCTGTTTTATTTATTTTAATATTAACTGGTCTTTCTGCTATAAGGTATGACAATACTAGATCAATATGAGGCGTTAACCGTTTTCTAGTAGTATTGGAATTTCTTATCTCTGCATCCATTTTTTCAAGAGTGTCTCGATTGAATCCCAACATGTCTAAATAGGATTCTAAATTCTGTTTTGAAAGTATCATCGCTTCTATTTCTTTAATGTCTTGTACCGTAATATCCTGTGGTTTGATAGAAGAATCCTTTGTATTTAACCACATAACATTGTAATGAGTCGTTAATAGGTCTGGATTTAATAGCCACCCTTTTCTTGGTGTACCCTTCTTTTCGTAAGATAGCTCAAATGTAAAAGTACTCAAGTTTTTATTTGCATAGTAAAACGCACACTTATTATCAATAAGCATGGTATTTTCATTCAATTGTAGTTTTATATCGATACCTTTTTTCTGTTGTTCTTTTGCTGTTTGTCGTTCAAAACCATGTCCAATGCGTGGATACATATATTTATCGATAAAAAGAGAAACTTCTGTTTCTACTTGAAGATCTCTATTAAAATGTGATTTCAATTTTTTTCACTCCATTTATTTACACTTGGTACTATTTTGCTATAATTGACAAATAGGTTAAATGGGAACTTTTGTTTCCATTCATTAGAATATATTACCTAAATTACACATATTAGGAACTATATAACTACAAAAAGTAATAATCCTAACAAAAAATGGCATACGTCCGGTTCAAAAACCGAAATCATGCAAAAATTTCCTACCTAATACCGAATCTAACTTTTAGGATTTTAGTTTAACGTATTATCAAGCATAGGGTATTAGTAAATACTATATGTATTTCCATCTTCAGGAAAAGGGCTGCTAATTAAAACAACAGCAAAAAAATAGCCCGTGGAAAATGGGCTACTTCTTGAAGATATTTCATTATAATTTCTCCTTATAATAAGGACTCAAATTCATAAACATCTCCTTGAGCTCTGCTTCATCCACATCATGTTTAAAGATATATTCCAAGAGTTCCTCTTGCTTTGCTTGTCCTAAACTTAATCGGTAGAGCTGAAGTATTTTCATTAAACGTTGATATTTATAACCATCCTTACTAAACGGGTAAATAGGCACAATTCTCTCGATTTGTATTCCTTGATTCTCTTAAAGAGTCCAATATGGGACTAGTTCAGATGTATTTTCATTTCGTTCATTTTTATTCGCTTAATCAAACATCTCTTCCCATATATATATATATCAAATTCTACATTTCCATATTTCTTAGCTATGTTTTGACGTATAGAAACGATTTATATTGGGTAATTCTTCCTTCTCGTTGTTCCAAGTCAATCGGATTAGAAGGTAGGTTCCAGTGAACGATTTTACGACAATAATAATGGAAATCTAGTCCTTCTTGCCCAATCGAGGTGGATGCAAGTACAAATGGACTGAATGGTGAATTGAAAGATCTCCTGAATAAAAAAGAGCAGCTACAATAGAATAGCTGCTAAACGATTGGAGGTTTTGTTTGCAATCAACAATAGCAAAATGGATAGGCTCACCAATCCATTCCTTCTTATGACAATATCTAATTAATGCTCTCATATTACGAATGCGAATATTAACTGTCATTGGAGAAAGTTCTTTATCATGAATCATAAACCTATATATCCTTGAAACTCTTCCGCAGTGACGTTCTCATTCGTCATTTCTTCACCAAGAAACTCTTTGAGATAAGCATAATTATTGTAATACTCTTCAAGTGTCCTAGGTGCTAACCCTTCTGTTTTCTTAGCAGTCATAAATTTATCAAACATCTCATCCAATGTTAGGATGTTTGAATCAGTCTCGGATTTCTTTTTGCTACCATCTCTAATCTTACCTAGTTTCAGCTTAACTTTTTTTGGTATAACCTTCGTTTGCATATAAATAACCTCCAATAAATAATTAATTGGAGGTTGAAAGAAACGTCCTCTACAGTCTCACAGCAGTCCCTTTACAGTCTTGTTATTAGATAGGAGTAAGACTGTGAAGGAATATGTAAAAACTTTAATCAAAGTAAATCTGCGAAAACCCTTGATATAATTGCATAGTTGGCGGTACTGCGTGGGAATTGAACCCACCAGACCTGGCACGCAGGTCTCAAGCAGTTTTGAAGTTTGCTGACACCTGTTTTTATGGTATCTTCATGTACCTTGAAATACTGTTAAATCAACGTTTCTTTCTTACAAGTGTTTTCTTGTAATTGGTAATTTTAAAAATTTGGGCACCAAGCATGGCACCTTAATTTAGATTACAAGTTCATTCCCCCTCCAATAACATTAATGAAAAAACTCTAATTTCAAAATAGGAAACTTATGGTAAAATATAAAGTAAAAGGTTACTAACTTAATCTTCTATTTATGTAAGATTGATTGGGGATTGAGTTAATTTTCTACGTAGAGCAATAAAAAAACAAGCCAATAATCTTTAAACATAAATAAAATAGGTGGGATTAGGTATGGAGAGGAATTGTTTGGATATAGATGAACTTTTACCATTTTTTACACAATCATATTCAATTCCTATTGAGTTTAGAAGTATTGTAAAAACAGCAATTAACCGTTATGCACAGCCACATAAATATCACGAAGAAACATTGAATCAAATGGTCAATAAAACCACATCCCCTTTGGATACGTTTAAATACCTTTCAACAAATGATGGTTGCAGTTTTAACTATAGTCAGTGGAAAGGTCATATTGCTGAGTGGATTGTATGTTATGAGTACAACTCTATGAAGAATAACGGGAATGTAGTTTTCACTTTTGTAAATCCCGATTCCAGTTCTAAAGCGGATATACTTCACATAATCAAGGTTGGTAATTTCTACAAATGTATAGCAGGTCCTGATATTAAAACAGGTAGGGCAGATTATCTTCTTAATCAACTTGAAAAGGTATGGAGTCACGAAGGAAGTATTCCCTTTTATGATTTTTATAATGTATTATCTGATGAGAAAAAATTAACAGAAAAACAACTTAATAAATTAAATCAAATAAAAAATAAATACCCCAAAAAGGTTATTCTAACTCCTTCTATCAAACACCAAGAAATAATAAAATTTAGCGATAAATATCTACGCAAAGTTGCCAATCAGCTAACTGGACCTAGAGCATCTGCAGTAAAAAAGGCAAAACAAAATGCAAGGGATACAATAAAGAAAGTAAGACCATGGAATCAATTCAACTATGATACTTATGTAAAAGAATCCTTTGAGAAACAAGTGGAAAGATTAAGAAAAGAAAAGGAATTAGAGATTGAAAAGCAATTATATGAAATTTCAAATAGGCAGCAACAAGTGCTAAAACAAAATAACTCAAAAATGAATAGTTGGTTAACAAAAATGGGAAAAGCGATAGTAAATTCTCCAATAGGACAATATGTAAAAGATAACAAGGCTGAAATAATAATTTCTGCTGCAATACGCATTTCTTCCACTATCATTAATACCAGTACTAGTAAAAAGCCAAAAAATAAAGAATCTGGAGTAATTCAACAATCTCCCGAACCTACACCGAATATACAAATTAAAGATGAATATACCCGTATATCACCTATTAATGAAGATGACTATACTCGTAAGTCACCAATTAAGCATCAGGTTCCTTCTTACTTAAGAAAGGATGGAACCCCAGTAAGAGGATATACAAGAGGGAAAGATTAATATTATATTTAAAGGTCACTAAACTCAAGTTTGTAATCTGCAAGCCTATTGCTTAACTATATGGTTTTTTTATATATTAATAGTTGAGTTCTACTCACGTTAATTAATACGCTTTGTAAATAGCGTAATTAAAAACCCTAGAAACCTTGATATATCAAAGGTTCTAGGGTTTTTTAATTATATTCAGCTTTGTAGAATAATGTATTCTCCCCCAACGAATTGGGGGACATTTGGGGGAGCTTTTTAACGTAAATTAGGTGGGCAGGCGCGGTAAAAAAGAGAGCTTATTTATAAGCTCTCTTCAAAAATCATTAATTACTATCTCGTGTACTCATTCTTAAAATTCTCCAAATAAGGTGTATAATACTTTTTTGCATGGCGATCGTAGCTGTCACTGTAATGCCCTTTCTCAAAATAGACTTTAACATCCCATTCTAAAGGAAGAACACCTTCATCTACCTCAATCCAATTAGATAATCTTTCCTCAAGAACCTCTTTTAAATGATTACTTAATTCCAATCGTTCAAAAGGGTTATTAGGTGCACTCTTTTCATCAGCTAAAAAATCAGCAAATGCATAATAATTGGAATGTTTATCATCATAATAAATCGCTCTTAATTGAAGATCTATTCCTTTCATGCCTGTTTCTTCTTGTAGCTCTTTATAAGTTTTTTCTACATAAGAATAAATTTGCTCAATATATTTCACTGTATTAAAAGAATACTTAACCTTGATGATAAATAAAAAAATGCTCGCCTATAATTAGCTGCCCAAAATAACGGCGAATCGGTGTAATAAATTCTCCATCCCACATTTTTTGAGCTTTTCGGAAAAAATTGTTCAATTAAAGAAAAATTGCAAGGCTTCAATAACCTATCTTCCAGTCTTACTTCATCCCAGTAATCAATCACAAAATCATCATTTGATAATTCTTTATAAACTTGAATCAAACCTGAAGAAAGAGCAAACCATTAAATATCCAGTTGCGTTTATTCTTTTACAATCAGTAACCAGAGAATTTGCATCTTCCTTGCCAACACTGTTACCCGAAAACGCCTTATGCTTACATTGAACTCCCTCAGTTTGATACGAATATCTCTCGAATGCTCACTTATTCGCAGGATTTCATAGCCCTTGTAATTGGATTTACGGGTAATTGAAATGAGTTCTGATCATTTTGGCTTCGTGAAGGCATAGATAAATAAAGGAGTCAGCTACCACTCCATATTTTACCATATAATGTACATCTCCACGCCGCCCCTGGAGGCTTTCCCTCCCATGTCTCAACGGGTCAATTGCCCTCTCATTCCTTCGTCATGTCTATCCAAGGGGTGGAGGCCAGTTATGCTAACCTGATGGGTCACAGTGCCCTTTTGTTGAATAAACCTGGTACTCCGTACATTTTCGAAATCCTACGAATAAGACAACATTCAAAATTAAAGTCAATTTTTCAAATGAAATATTTTATAAAATAGTGTTTTATTTTTAAGTAGCTAAAGGGATTAATTCTTGAATTTTATTAGGACAGTAGGACTCGTTTCGTCGTGCTATTCCTACAAAAATCCTTGCTAGTTTACCGATCAGTTTCATAATTGATTTCATCTTCTTTATCTTCTTGACCTTCACATTATGGGAATGGACCGCTTTAAATTCAGGGTTATTCATCACAAGGCTCATAGTTGCTAAGTACAGGAAGCGTCGGAGTCTTGATCTTCCACGCTTTGAAATGACAATCTGACCTTTCCATTTGCCTGAACTTGCTTCAGCTAGATGTAATCCTGCATGACGTAATAGAGCGTTTCCGTGGGAGAATCCACTTAAATCTCCGGACTCACCTAGTATCCCAGCTAATGAAATTTCACTTATTCCTTTTATCGTAAGTAGTTTTTTAGCAAATGGTATTTTATTGATGACTTCTTTAACTTGTTGTTCAACTCTTTCGAGTTGTTTTACAGCGAGGTCATATTCTTCTAATAATTGTTCTAGATGGAATTTATAAGCATCAAGTGCTTGTCCAGTTCCAATAGAAGTTTTTGCTAGATTGATCAGTAATTGAGCTTTTTTAGGTCCTGGTTGCCTTTTCATTAATGACTTCCATCCCCTCTGGACATTGACTCCATTGAAGATATTTCATCTGGAGTTGGAAACAAACGAAGGGTTGCGATTGCTCCTTTGCACGAAACATCGTTAAACACATGTCGCAACTCTGGAAAGACAACATCCACCCATCGATTTATTTGATTTATAGACATTACGAGACGTTTTACAATCACATCACGGTTAGACATTAGAACTCTAAGTTTCTCAAATGATTCTGAGGATGGACGAATAAAAGAATAGTAGCTGTTTTTGACCATATCTGCGATAACTAGTGCATCTTTTTTATCACTCTTTGATTGTGTATTATCACGATTCTCTTTATTCCTTTTTACTAAGTGGGGATTGACTGTTACTACCTCAATGTTTTGGTTATATAACCATTTTGATAGGTTAATCCAGTAATGACCTGTAGGCTCCATACCTACTATTGCTGCATCTAAGTTTTTTAGTCTTTTTAAATCTTGAATCCAGTTTAATAGTTTAACGAACCCCTCTTCATTATTTTCAAATTTAAGAGGTTCTCCGACTACAATTCCACGAAAATTAACTGCTCTTGCAACATGTAGTTGTTGAGCGATATCCACACCAACAATAAGATGTGTATCGGAAATTCTTTCTATTAGTTGATTTTGTTTGTCTTGCATTTTAAACTTCATATTAGGGGTTCCTCCTTAAGGTTTTGAGTTAGAGTGGTGTCTATACTCATATCTTACTGAGGGACCCTATTTTTTTCAAAGTCAAAAAATAACGATCTACAGGAATGCTAACCTGCTTCGTTAGTTCAAGAAAAATAGTCTGCCATAATTAGCAGCCTATTCTTAAATGATAGCCCCCAGTTAGTTGAAGATCGCTTAATGTTTCACTGGACCATAAAAGGGGTTTTTATTAATATCCGTTATAAATTCAATTGCTTTCGCTTGATACATTTTATCACGGTATTCATAAGTAATGATAATATCTCCAACAGACATCGCTGGCGTTATTTGACCACTTACTCTGACCATTAGATTTTTGTTAATTACTTCGTAATCAATAATGCTGCCAAATCCTATATTCTCAAATATATGCGATGGTTCTATTGACTTAGTATCGATAATGGATACTTTGTCCCCCAAAATGATTTCTGCTTTTCAGTAGTTAATTTTGTTTTTATATTTTTATAGATAATTGCTAAAGGATTATCGACAATAACATCAATTAATCCATTGATATATCTATAGACATAAACCTCTTCCTGTAATACACCAGTTCCATAGCCTTTATTCAGAATTATGATTAACTCTTTCTTTTTATCTTTATTGATGTCTTCATAATAAATTTGTGGTGCATAAGTGGGATTATTTGCAACGCTTAACCAAAAAGGTCTTGAGTAAAATTCTCCCTTGAAATGAATTTTAAAGTCTCGATATAAGCCGTTTACTTCCTTAGCATACAATACTATATCTTCTTTAGTTAGCTTCAATACCACTTCATATCCTTCGTCTGTTGCACTTACACTTTTTGGCACAGAAAAGAGTATAAATACTGACACTAAGATAAAGTATGTTTTCATAGAATACACCTCATTTTATTGTTCCCTAAGATGAATTCTTATTCTACTATCCTGCTTCGTTAGTACAACAAGAAAAAAGCCGCCAAAAATAGCAGCCTTTCTTCATTATTGTGTTATATGTTTATATAGCCGATTTGTTTACTCACCTACTAGTCCATCACCATCCCGATCGTCCATATATTTATAGAGCCATGAATCACGCGTAATTGGCATTTTAAAGCCAGCAGCTTTGGCTTCAGCGATCGTAACACTTCCATTATGATTGGTATCCACCTTACTAACATCTTCATTACTACTTACCGTTTCGTTTGCTGGTACATTGTCTGGTTTCGGTGGGGTACTGCTCGTACCTGTCGTTTCCCCTAAATTTTTGTTCACTTCATCTGGGTTTACATTGTCAAATTCATCTGTAATGGTTCTGCCCTGAATTTTGTAAGTGAATTTATAATGGTTAGGAATTTGCGTCTGAGTATTTGGATATTGAATCACTGCTACGAAATCTGTACAACCTCCTGCATCCCGAATCACTTTTTCCATATAAGCTTGATCGCCGTGCCTATTGAGAATGCTGTCTTGAGGTGTAATGTTATATGCGTTAGATACTCCCCCAAGTGAGTCAGCAATCACATGCCCTTCATCTAATTCTTGACCCTCTGTACCGGGAACCTTTGCTTCATCAGAATAGTATCTACCAGACGATAAAACATGTTCAGTATTTGGATTTTGGAGAGTTATATTTTTTGCTTCAACACGAATTAGCTGTCCGTATTCATTTGTAAAAGCCCAATAGTCCCTGTCACCATACCCAACATCAACTCTTACATTCGGCTTTCTAGAACCTGACATAGCTCCGCCATCTACTACAATTAGAGTATATTTACTGTAGTCAAAGTCACCATTAACACTTGTTATCGTTGGTGTACTAGTGGCAGGAACGCTTGGACTGACTCCGCTTTTACTATTCGATTTTTCTGCCTTTTCTTTAGCCTCAGCTACACCCTGTTCCTTTTTTTTTCCTTCTATCTTTGTTTCAGCATTTTCCTCTTTGCCAGTTGTTTCATTTGATGAACAAGCTGCAAGGAAAACTAATAAAAACGCCATAAATATGTAGGTTAATTTCTTCATGAATTATCCCCTTTTTGTAAATATCTGTAGAAATACCAATACTATTATACTACTAAAACACTTCAAAATACGAATAAATTATAATTTAAAAGGGATTCCAAGCTAAAGCTGAAATCCTTATAATCTTAATTCCAACAAATTTATATTCCCCATATTATAATCCTTAATGTTATTAACCTAGTTATGGTAAAATTCCTTATTCCATTAAACTGCTTCGTTAGTTTAAGAAGGCAAGGTAAAGGAATTGAAGTGGATCATCGCCAGTTTGCAAACATTATTACAGGAATCTGGAGCTGCCATTGTTTCAGCTTCTTTTTTTTACCGTCGCATTATAGCAAGCATTGTCGTAAATTTTGGATTTTTTAGTGTTTATTTCCACTTCGTATATGTATTAAAATTGGACTAGGACTATTATCTTAAGCAATACATACTAATTAGCGCTAAGATGGCTGAATTATTCGGAGGTCACATGTCAAGTGAATCGATTAGTGAAAAAACCATGGACAAAGAATGGGTAGAGATGATTTTGCTAGCTAGAGAAATGGGTTTATCTATTGATGAGATTAGAGATTTCTTCAAAAAATGCCCCCGACCTGAATAAGGTCTTTTTTTATTTACAAGCTGCCACGAGAATCGTTTCTAAGGTGTTCTGCTTCGGTCTAGTATAAAAAAACCTCGGATGTTGAAAAACGATGGCGTATAGCGTGAATATGAACGATTCCATTGAGTAAGCGATGAATACCTAATAATCAAAATGAGAATGATAATATCAATTCTATGAAAATTCATGAAGGAGGCAAACCAATGGATTGCGAAAAAACAATTGGAGAATGTAAAACATTGTATGATCTAGTTACAAGCGCACAAGCTGATTGGCAAACCAAGCACGCTGCTTCATGCGAAGGTGGAGTACATTCAGCAGATTGTACGAATGCTTACCAAAATTATCAAACTAAATTGAATGAATGGTCTGCAAAATGTTGTAAGTAAGCGAAGGAATTGAAGTAGATCAGCGCCAGCTTACAAACTAAATTACAGGAAGTAAGCTAGGGGATGCTGCGGTTACATCAAAAAAAGTCGACTGCCTGTACGTTAAGAAATCGACTTTTCATGTTAAACTAAAGCACCCGTTAGTTCAACAAGCACTTATAATCAAAGTTCCATCTGGATTAACTGTGACCAAAGGATATTCGGGTGAGTTTTCTCCGGTAAGAATACTTTCTTTATCAAGAATCTTAGATAGATTTTTCATAAATTCAAAAACATCATCAGCCTTAGATTTACTCTTAACTTCTTTTGGGTCAATATCGAATTCTATCTCGTCTTCTGAAAAGAAATGACAATTAATCAAAACACCATTAGTGTTAATAGACATTAAAATATGGTGGTTATCCTTTTCCTCAAAAAAATGGGCAACATCAGTTTCAAATGTTACGTGCCCATCCTTGTAAAAAACAATATCCCAAGTAGAAGTGCGAATCCAATCAAAAAATTTTTGCCAATCGGATAAATTAACGTCAACAACGTAAATATCCCTTAGACTTCCATCATTGAAAAATACTTTATCCAAAACTTCATTTGTTATTTCCATTTACTCATCCCAATATATGATTATTTTATTTGTATTTTACCACTTATTATTGAACTAAACTGCTTCGTTAGCACAATAACAAAAAAGGATAGACGCAGCGATCCCCGTTCTTTAACTCTTGCACCCGTTCGTTGAATTAGGAAAAGTTGTATTCATCAACGTTATGTATTCTAAGTAATTTTATAGTTTCCTCAGATATAGAGATAAAATGATTAATTTCACTGTTGCCTAACCCTCTTGTAACCCCGTTAAAATTTCCTATCGATTGCACTTGTTTCTTTCCAATCTCCCAACAAATTAACTCTCCATCTGAACTATAACTATTATAAAAATAAGAATACTTACCTCTTACGCATATCGCACTCGAACCGTGTAATTTTTTTGGAACTTTGTATGATTTAACTATTCTTGATTCTGGAAAAACCTGTACCAAAGGAAATTCCATATAAGGGAATAGCCATATGGTGTTACCTTGACCTTTGCATATTGCGTAACAATCTTCTATTGATGGTGCATTTAATAAGTCGGAATGGAACCTAAAAATGACATTGCCAGAAAAATCGACTAAAACTAAACCCTCTGTTGATAAACCTGTTCCAAATACACCTTCATCAAAATAACTAATCCAAATACCTTCTTTACTAACCTCTAAGTCCTCAATGCCATCCCCACAGTTAAATGAACCTAAGATAGTACCTAATAAATTGAAAATAAAGACATTATCTTCATTTGACTCGGTCCTTGGATTCGCAATCACAAGTGTATCATTATCAATCCACCTTATGATTGGATAATATAATTCAATATTAGGAATAAAAGTATTATCGTTATAAACAACTTTAAATTCTTCTTTTTCTTGTAAAATTACAACTAGCCCAAATTCGTCATTCCAATCTGCATCGATAATTTCATATGAACTTAAAGAAGTGTTTTCTTTTGAATACACCTCTCTATTGGTTATATACACTTAGATAACCTCCTTGAAATAAAATTCACCAGCAAGTTGCATCTATATACCACGTTTCAATATATAATTCACCTAAAAGTTAGCTTTTCATTTTTCAACTAAACTCCCTCTATATAGAAAGGAAAATCTCACGATTCCTCTTGTTTTCTCCAAATTTCGTAGTAGTTTGTTTTTAGAATCCATTTGAGGATTGGAATTATAGTGTACTAAAGGGTAATTTTGGGGGCAAAGTGAAAAAGAAACTTATAGTTAACCAAACCAACCTTATCCAAAAGTTGGATAACTAGCTAAAATATGGTTGCACTGGTGGATCTCCACATTTCTCATGGAGGTCAACCCTCCCATATCTCACAGAGTCTTTGCTCCAAAATTCCTTCGTCCAACCTTTCCATGAGGTGGATGTCATTCATGCTGCCCGACAGGGTCCTTGCCCGTATTTTAGTTGATTTACTGACTAATCCGTGCTTCAAATGTCTAAAACAATCAAACTACTACCTAATGAATCTTACTAAAAGAAATTTAAGCTGCTATCTGTAATTCCGCCATATGAGGAATGTCCCTTAACATACGTTCTTCACAAAATTCACACTGCTTTTTACCGATGGTAAATAGAATTCGTATGAGCTTATTACATATTGCAATTAACGATTGCATTTTTTTTAAAGGATTATCTGGGCGTTTTGTAAAATACTCGTGTAATGCTTTAAAAGCAGTATTTTTAGCGACTAAAGGCATAGCTACTCGAAAATGGAGTGCTCTTAAAGTCTTCCTTCCTCTCTTTGTAATTTTGGTTTGTCCTTTGTGCTTCCCAGATGTATTTTCCTTTAGGCTAAGCCCAGCTAGTTTGATAATCTGCCTTGGGTGGGTGTAGTTACCTAAGTCTCCTACCTCCGAATAAAAGCCTGCAATTGTCTCTTTGCCTATTCCCTTAATAGCCAACATTTGTTCAACACCTGGAATTTGTTCTAGAAGTCTATCTATGTTAGTTTCCAGTTCTTCGAACTTTTCCTTTATTAGTTCATATTTGTCTATTAACGTGCTTAGCTCTAATTTAGCCATATCCGAACCTTCACGAATGCCAATTGAATCCACTGCCACTTGCTTTAGTTCTTTTATTTTACTGAGTCCCACTGCACGTTTAACAGCTTTACGAAGATGTTGAAGTATATCGTGTTCGGAGAGATTTACTAATTCATGTGGCAATAAATTAAGTTTTAATAGTTGAATTGCAGCCTTGCCTTCCCAATCTTTAAATACCGTAAGGAATTCAGGAAAATAGCGGTCTATCTTAAAAAAAGATATTGACTACTCGTAAGAAAAAAGACCGAGTGCCCTCTGGTCTATGTAAGCTAAGAATTCGCTAGAACCCTTGGTATTATTGAGTTGGCGGGACTGCGTGGGAATCGAACCCACCAGACCTGGCACGCAGGTCTCAAGCAGTTTTGAAGTTAGTGGGAAGATATCTTATTTGATTCCATTTAGTTTAATATAATGCCGTAAAGCCTTGGTTTAATGCAGCTTTTAATAAGTCATATATCATTTAATTTTATCTAATTAAACATAAAAACATCTAATCTGTGACCAAGTTGTGACCAAAGATGTGACCAGATTTCTTGTTTTATAGATTAAGTAATTAATCAATTGAAGAGGTTTATACAAGCCTCCTCATGTTCCATTTGCCACCTAATGGGAGACAGCCTAATTAAACCAGTGACCCCAACCCTGTCAAGGTTGTAAAGCGAATCAGATTATAACAGATTTAGTTTGGAATTGTTGATATAATAGGGGCTTATTTTTACTATGTAGGATTTAATCAGATGAAAATGGTGGCAATATGTTTGGTTTTGCCACCAGTCTGCCACCAACTTGCCACCAAGTAACTCCGACCAAATCACTTGGGACACAAAGTTTTTTAACTATTGTGCCACCATGTGTTTTAACTTGATATTCCTGCTTACTATTAAATTAAATTTTAAACATCTGTATAAACTTATTGAAGAACACCCTATGAAATTATTTTTTCAAAGCATATATCTATTGGGCATATATTTACGGGCTGATTGTGAACTTTTCTGGTAAAGCAAGCCAGTAACTTCGCTTAAACATTACCTAGTCAAAGAAGAACAAATTAACTCAAACTAGATTTCGGTAACTCTGCAATTATCTCCTTTATTCCAACATCATGTTCTTCAATATGCTCCACAACCCTCAATATCCTATGTATTGCATACGCCTTATCTTTTAAATCATCTGCAACCAGTTCCCCAGCTAAATCGAGCAGCTGCGTTTTAATCTTAGAAATGGTTAGTTTTGCTTCAAGTAATTCGTTCATAATAGACCTCTTCTACTCTCTTTGTTTTCCGCTCCATTATTAGCTTGTCCAGCCCATTATATTCGCATCGCTGTAAAGAGGGAGAATGGTGAGTTATTTTCCTGAAACATAAAACACATTTAAGGCTTTAATCGTAAAAATAGGATATAATTATTGCTATTGTTTGTTCCTAAAATAAATTGATCAGAAGTGATCATCTTATTGCTTTATGGTGTATATGTTAGCAAAAAAAACGTTCTGCAATTTACAGCGGAGCGTTTTAACTTTACCTTTATAGTAGATCCTTGAATTCTGCATTCCAAACTAAGTCACGATTTTGAGTCGTGCGCGTCTGACAATTCTGCAACACGACTCGCCAGTAAAGGATTTATGCCTATTTTTTCAATGCTATTTATGTAAATGTCCACACGATTATTAAATACCTTAAACAGGAATAGCACACTATTTCTATTATGCCAAGAAGAAAAGGCTAGCAATTTTGCTAGCCTTAATTTGTCAACTATTAGAAATTGTCTTTTAATAGTTTCCATTCTTCTGATTGATATATTACTTCTGAATACTTAGTATTATTAATAAATAACTGGTTATTTAGGTCACGAACAAATCCCCAATTAATTTCTTTATGTCGCCGTGCATATTCTTTAAATGCATCAAATTTAATCTCCGCTAGTTTATCAATATTTTGACTCTGTCCTGAACGCTCTCCGCCTTTTGTTTCTATACTCCAGATATCTCCATTTTGAAGCTTAACAATGTAGTCAGGATAGAATAAACGGATTTTACCTACCCCATCACGATAAGCGATTGAGAAATATTTATCTCCTTTGTCTCCATTTTTGTAGAACCATTCAACATTTGAATTATCTTCACAATAATTTTCAAACTTTTGTTCAATTCCAGAACGTGTTTTATCTGTTACCATATTTTTCTGATAGCCGTCATAAACATTATTTTCAAAATCTTCCCCAAATAAATGAGGATTTGCTTGTGAATCGAATCTATACACTTCAGATAAAGGAATCTTAAACTCCCTTTCCTTAAAGAAAGCTAGTGCTATTTGCTCAGTATCTTCATTTACTTGAAGACCTTGGCTTTTCACTTCATAAAACAGTTCCTTTAATCTATTACGATTATTAATGATAAATGCATACCATTCACGATTATCTAGCGCCAATAAATTATCCGCACGACGATACTCTTTCTTATGGAAAAGCGTCTTTACAATAGAACGGACAACTGAGTCACTAATTGAAATGATACCATGCAACTCATTGATAATATGCATTACATCTCGACCATGTGTGTGTGTATTAACTTCATATGAAATACTAGCATGTTTCGTAGGGTCGTTGCCAATAAGGTCGGAAAGCTTTACAAATTTTCCTTTTTTATAGATTCTATCAATTTGTGTTCCAAACACCCATGAATCTGCTTCTAATTTTTTCATATTAAACTCTTTTGCTTCTAAGTTTCTATCTTTATTCAAATTATATTTTTTAACCAAGTACTCTGAAAGAATCGAACGAACTTCACGTTGGCCATAGTTCTGTGAAGCTGTATCACGTACTTGTTTTACTAAAATCAATTCTTTACCTTCAGGCTTGATAAAAACTTCTTTCCGTTCAAATGCATTTCCTTCATTAAGAATAGCATCTTTATAATCTTCATCAAAGGTATACATAAAGCAATTATCTAGAATATCGTTGTCATAATGCTTCGCCTCAGGCATCCGTCGTATACGACCAATTGTTTGCGTTTCGAACTGTTCAGTCATATTCTCACGTAATTTCACTAATATTTTTGCTCTCGGGCAATCCCAACCTGTTGAAATTGCTTGTTTACATATTAGGAATTCAGGAGTAGCATTCATTTTTTCAATTCCATCTATATTGATTTTCTCTTCTGCAAGCCATTTTGCTAAGAAATTATTTTTGTAACTATATCCTTTTTCTTCAAGATAGTGTTCCACACGGGTGACTAAATCTTCCGATGCGTTAGGGAATTGAATCAACACTAGTGGCCGAATTTTTTTATTCAATTTCTCATACTCCGAATGTATCTCGTTTCTCTTTGAAATTGCTAAATCTAATAGATATTCATATTCAGTATTAATATCTGCTTTAGCAACATCTACACCATCATTGACATACATCGCACTAGTTATTAGACCACTAGCTATTACTTCCGCCTCGGGTATTTCATAACTTTTAGCCGAATCATTTTTGATTGTCGTTGCCGACACACGAATTACGTTATCAGCCGAGAAATTATCTATGAAGTCTTGGGCTTTTGCTGTCTTATTCAGATGTTCTTCGTCCACGATTATAATAAAATTCAATCCCGCCTTATGAGCTTCTGCAATACGGTCTTTGATATTTTTCATTTCTCCATATTTCAAAGCTTTATTACCTTTTTTAGTAACTGACTCCCAATTGATAAATGTTACATCACAAGCTTCAAAACCTGTTAACAACGTATCTTCAAGTGTTTTTGAGCTTCGGTCAGGAAGATAATAATCCATTTTAGCTTTTGATTGTTCTTCTAGCTCTCCTGAGCCAATTGATAACCATACAAAAACAGTTCTATCCCCGATATAGTTCAGATAATCATCTATATAATTAAGCAGAATTACTGTCTTCCCTGAACCAGTCGGTGCTTTCATAATCAATAATTGATTATCCGAATCGGAACCCGAATTATTCACTAACCATTCTGAAGCCTCTCTTTGAAAGTCGAATAACCCTTCGCCATTTGGAAAACGAATCATAATTCTCCCACCTCTCGTAATTCTTCAGTAAAGTAATAATCTGGGACAGGAATAATTTGAATATTACGTTCACTTGCTAATTCTTCTTGCTCACCTGTTAATAAAACAAACGATGGAATTAATAATGAAAAGTCCTTAACTTCCTCATTGTTGAAATATGTATCTAGTTCTTCTTCGCTTAATATTAATTTTAATGCCCTGGATGATTCCAAATCGATACCAAAATTTAATTGTGCCATCTCTCCAATGTGTTCTAAAAGCTTTTCACTAATAGATACTTCTTCAACACTGTATTTTGGTATAAATTCTGTTCTATATACGCTCAGATTAAAATCATAATCGTCCTCTATATTCTTAAATCTTTGATAGGTCTTCCCTATAGCTATATTACCATCCTCTGATTGACAAAGAATGAATTTTCTTGTCCCGCCATCTACGCTATTTTTTTTTAAAACGGCATGACCAGTAGTTCCAGATCCAGCAAAAAAATCCAAGACAGTAATATCTTTATCAGAAAAATAATCAAGATACATATCAATTAGTCTAATTGGTTTTTTACCACCATTAAATTCTACCTTTCCTTCGTGAACGATATTTCCAAAATCCCCCGCCATATCATAAAAATTTTCGATTGGTTTGGAAACTTTCGTTTCTCCATCTAATTTTTCAATTGGTACACCTTGATAATATTTCATTCTTGTTGCACCTTCCCTTGACGGACCAACAAAATATCTTGAATCAAATTGGTCATCCCCAATACCATAGACTTTATACAAAACCCCTAAGCCATCCTCAGAGGATCTTCCAGTAAGATAATCTCTGGCAAACCTACCTGATGAGTTGCCATTCAAGATGCTCCCAGAAGCCCACACTTCTTTCAATCCATCTGCACTTCCCTCACCTTTGATTAGCTTCCAGTCTCCTTTTTCAAACACATCTACTTTCTTCCCACCTAGATTAAGTGTCTTAACAGGAGTTGCTTTTTCTTCAAAACTATAAGAGAATTTTTCAAAGCCATAGACTTCCTGCTTCTGGTTTGGCTTTGTACCTGGTATTTTTGAGTAAATCAAGACTTGTTCAATCTGTTTATGATATACCATATCTTGTTTTAAAATTTTATCTGCGTATCGGACTTGCAAATAATCAGTCTTCTGATAATTTTCCTGTCCAAAAATCTCATCCATAAGCATTTTCAAAGGTGCATATTCGTTATCATCAATACTTATAAAAATAAATCCCTTATCTGACAGTAAATCTCTGGCGATTCTTAATCTTTTTTCCATTAAGGATAACCATTTTGAGTGACTAAAACCATCGTCCTTTCCTACATAAGTGTCGTTATAGTAAAACCCTTCAGACTCAGTATTATACGGGGGATCAATATAAATCATATCAACATTGCCCTTGTGGGTTTTTTGTAATAACCTTAAGCTATGAAGATTATCTCCAATCAATAGATGGTTAATTAATTTATTTGAATTCGAACGTATTTTTAAAGATTTTTCTTCTGAGAAAACAGGAATATTTTTAACCATCAATAAATCTACATTTTCTTCATGTTCTTCCCAAACAAGACCATATCGTTTTTCAATCAGAAAAGATTCAATTTCATTGACAGCTTTTATTTGCTCGTCATTGCTTGATTGTTTTATTGAATCTAAAAATTCCATCATACGTTTTCGTTTTTGTTGGCTTAAGTTAGTCAATGTTAATCACCTCTTACTTTCTTGGGTTTGCTTTCCCACAATAGAATCGCATATCGCAGTTAGAACAATGTTTCTTATCACTGCTTCTTGTACTATACTCATACTTTTGAATTTTGCGTACAACATCAGAAAATTCAGCAATCACCCGCCCAATTTTTTGGTCATTTTTTTCAAACTCTATTATTGGATCATTAGGATTTCCTGGATAATATAGTTTCATTTTTGAAACTGTTATACCATATTTTTCTTCAACTAGATGAGCGTATACTTGAAGTTGCTTCTCATAACTATTTAGTAATTCTAGTTGGGAATCAGCCAGTTTATCATCTGTTTTAAAATCAATAATTTCTACAGTATCACCTTCACCTTGAAGCAAGTCTATTTTTCCATTTAATATGTAGCCTTCCATTGGATAACTGAGTTGAACTTCCGTTTCGCGAATCTTCGACCATTGATCATGTGAATCCTCTATATAGTTTTTTACATATTGTAAAGCTGCTTTTTTAGAATTCGGAGCTAAGTAACTATGTTCGCTCTCGACTAATCCAATGTAATTATCTTCAAACCATGACTCCAAATTATTTTCGATTGTTGATTCCTCTCCACGAAGAATGGCATTATGAACATCTTCTATTGTTTGGTGAACAAGGGAACCAAATAAGGTAGCTCCAACACGAATTTCAGAGAATCCTAATTCACGAAACATTTTATATTCTAATGAACATGCTTCATATTTTGAGATATCAGCTGTAAAAGCATAAGATTGTTTCAGTTCAGAAACTTTCACACTCGAAAAATCGAATTCGTCTAAAGATAGTTCATCCTCATAGTAATCTTGAAGTGTATCATATGCCTCTGCAAATGATGCACTAGGAGAAGGCCATGACCCGCTTTCTTTTATTGGGGTAGATAATACCAATAAATCTTGTGCACGCGAGAAAGCAACGTAGTAACGACGCCAAAAATCAAAAAACTTAATTGATTCAGTAGGTTCAAAGTCATTTCGATATGTATAAGTGTTATATACATCATCTAAAATACTACCTCGTTCATTTTCAGGACGATCATAAAGTGAATCAGTTATTACTATTGGGAATTCCATCCCTTTAGATTGATGAATTGTTAAGAATGATACACAACCACTAGGAGCATACTCAGACTCATCCTGATATTCATCAAGCCCACCTTTCATTAAGAACCTTAAGTAGGTCTTAAACAATTTATCCAAAGTTCGAATTTTCTTTTCACTGGAAATAACGTCTACACGTTCATTGTACTCAAACTTAGCCAAAAGATTTGTTAGGATGGAAAAATTTCGAATCGCCCTTTGATCAGAAATACCTGATGATAAATCTATGTCTACAATATTCCTGAAGTAATCAAAACTTAACATTTGATAGAACAGTTGAGTGAAAGCATAATCGGTGTTCCCCTTTAACTTGGATAGTTCCTCTTGTCGATACATCAACCATTCTTCTAGTTCAGGATCATCATCAAGCAAATCGTATACTAATTCAATACATGACTCATAATATCTAACTAGGTCTTTCATCCATTCAGGGTATTCTTCAAAAAGGTTCTCTTCATATTCAGGAAATAGATGAAGTAAAAGTCCAATAACTATTTTTACTTCTTCCCTATCAAAAAACATATCTGACCTTGGAGAATATACTGCTACTCCGTTTTCTTCAAAATAGCTTAACAACAGCTTTACTCGTGGTGATTTTACGGAACGGAACAAAAAGGCAATTTGATTATAGTCAGCTATTTGCCCATTTTTCATTATATCATTGATAAAATTGAGAAGACGTTCACACCATTGTTCATCTGAATTACCAGAAATTTTGAAAACAGGAGATGTTTTATTTTTATAGGAAACTGTTCCTGAAGGGATAATATTCTTTTCAATTCGATACTTATCCCACTGAAAAAAAGAAGCAGAATAATCACTCATCCATTTGTTATAAAAATTAATAATTTCAGGCGCTGAACGATAATTAGTAACCAATTTTATTTCTGAAACAGCTTTTCCAAGGAATTTATTTTTAAAATTTAAGATATTTTCAATCGTTGCACCACGGAATCTGTACATTGACTGATCATCATCACCGACCACACAAATATTTTGAGTTGCAGATAATTTGAAAATTAATTTTTCCTGAATTGAATTGGTATCTTGATACTCATCAATCATCATGTATTGAAATAGTTCTTGGTACATCTTCAACACATTTGGATTTTTTTCAAGTAATTCTAATGTAGTCGCTTGAATAGTAGCAAAATCTAACCGATTTTTTCTCTCTAGTAATTCATCGTATTTGATTTTTGCTTCTCCAAGAGCAACGATGGCTGGATTTATATCATTAATTAAGTCAAAAGGATTAACTCGTTCTTCAGCAAGTCCATTGAGCCACGAAGCGAGTTTTTCTGCTTTTGTCCATATTCCAATATTACCTTCAAATAAAACCTTAAAATTATCTAGACTTTGAAATTCCCTATATAAATTCTGGTAAATGAAATATTTCTGATCAAAGTCATCCATCAAGATAAAATTTTTTCTCACCTTTGGAATATATTCCAGATTATCTCTAACCATTTGCAAACAGATTGAATGAAATGTACCTATGTATACCTCGTTCAAATCAAAATCATTTACTACAGTAGAAATTCGGGTAATAATTTCTTTTGCAGCTTTTTCGGTAAAAGTAGAGACCATTATATTTTTAGGAGAAACTTTCTTCCCATTTACAAGGTAAGCAAAGCGATTTACCAATGTAGCCGTTTTCCCTGTGCCTGGCCCTGCTGAAATTAACACGGGCCCTTCTGTTGTAATAATTGCTTCCCGTTGTTTTGGATTAACATTTCCAAAATCAAACATCTGTTTCACCCCCATCATTAGAATTCAAAATTGTTATGTCATCTATCGGTGTGTTTTCTTCTCTTTATATCAGATCGATCTTAGCTTTAACAATTTCATTATACCATCACAAGATAGCAAATTAGCACATTCCCACTCATCTAACTAGGACTTTTTTCTTAAATGTTGTAATTCTATTCGAAAAAAAAATTGAACTACATGAATTCTATAAAATCATATTTGAGTGAAAATTCACCCATTTATTCATGTCGCTTGTCTAAGACATGCTTTTCACGAGCCTCCTTACGAATATTTTTCTATAAAGAAAAACATGGTTCTTAATGTCCGAAAGTTATAAGTTTTGGACAAAGGAAAAAAAACATCTTATATTGCTGTTTTTATTGCTATTAATGTCGTCTAAAAGTTGGTCTAAAATAAAAAGTACAAAAGATATTAGACTTTTAGACAACAAGTTAGGGAAAGTAACATGGCAATCATTGGTTATGCAAGGGTATCAACTAAAGACTAGGATTTAAAGCTACAATTAGACAAATTAAATGAATACGGCTGCGATAAGATTTTTTTGGAAATGCAAAGTGGTGCCAAGTGACTATTCGTATTTCATAATAATAGGATGGAACCATAGCGATCCCATCCTTAAATCTTTTATTTTTTATTCCATTCTACAATGACGGTATTCTAGGGAAATGTATTCCATAAATTAAAAACGAGCAGTGGCTGCCTTAGCTACCTCCAATAAACGACTAAATTTTTCGGTTGAAAATTTTTCAAACGGTATCATATTACAATCATCAAGATATCCATTAAATTCACTTGTTACTTTTTGTACAAGAGAGCCCGGGACATAACCAGTTCCACTAACATGTAATTGTTGCACAATCGCTCTACCTTCAAACCAGCCATTAAATCGATTATTTGCAAGGTTACGAACTTCTAGACCACATTCCTTCATCACTTCTAAACGTTGTTCTAATAAGCCCACATTTTATCCCCCTTTTATTAAGATTAAGGTCCTAAACTCCCCTTTTAAAAAATATAATCAAATAATTAGTTAGTTATGCCTATTGAAAGGAGCAAGGATATGTCAAAAGTTAAAAAGCCTTTTTACAGGGGCGAAGTTTATAAATCTCAAAACGAAGATGGAAGAACATTATCCTTTGTTGTTAATATTTATCAAGATAAAAATGACAAAGAGAAAATATGGATTGTATCCAATGATATATTAGCACCCACTGAAGCTAATAATCACCCCCAGTCAGTTAATTATCATCCTAAATTATTCCGGCGTTTAAAAGAAGTATTGATTAAAGAAGGAAGATGGGTTGAGTAGTCAACTTTCTAACTACCATTAATCAGTAAAAAAACATTTTTTGACTGTCTTCCAAACAAAAATAATATAGCAATTTGAATTTAAAACAAGGGTGGTAAATATGATATCTAAAAAACAAATAATCAATTGGGTAAGAAAATTAAAGGATTTACCCATTTTAAAAGAAAATAATTGTGTAATTGAATATAAGAAAAATGACGCCTATCAAGCATTTTCTTTTGGAAAAAATGATAGTGGCACTCTTAGAATTAGGATTAATCAAGGTTTTATCGACTACTTAAATAGCACCAATATGGATGATATAACAAGAAAATTCAATCTGAATTTACTTTTTTATCATGAATTAGGCCACCTACATTCTTATATAAATAATGGGCTCCCACATGAATCCAATGAAGAAGAATTCATAAATTCTGATAGGGAAAAGCAGAAAGAAATGATATGTAAAGAAGAATGTTATGCATGGGATAAAGGTTATGAAATGTACGTAATGTGGTGTAGCCAAAACAATGAATTATTTTATGAATATAAAGAGAATATCAAAAAGGTGGTTTGGGAAAATGCTGAAAAGTATCTAGATGAAATGATGAAATATAATAAGCATGTTAGAGGATAATTTCACCGTCAAAGTTTAACAATAATGCCCTTTCACATATTCCTATGAAACGGCATTATTGTTTTCACTCTCTAAATGAAGGGATCCGGAGAATCCGGCTTCGGTTCTACGTTGCGAAGTGCTCCTCGCGGCTTCACAGATGAATTTAGTTAGCCTATTACCTTAGTTTTGGTTTGTGAATCGATCACAAGTTCTCTCTCAAGCAGCTCTCTGGATGTTTCTATGTTTTTTACTTCGATAACGGTGCCTATAAAAATTAATTGTCCGTTCAATAAAAACGGTTCTTCTGCTATTACGCGCACAGAAATCCGCTCCTTTTTACTAATGATTATCTTTGGATGAATAGCCTGGTATAAATGGGCATAAAAAAAAGGCCGCGTGGTGGGCCTTATTCGTCGTCTGTGGTGCGGTTGGCTTTGCGCCACTCTCTAATCTGGCGGGCCAGTTCGATTGATTCTTCTGTCGGTGGTGTTACTCCAACACCGAAGTTTGGCAGCTTGTTATCGGCTGCCCAGCGTTCCTCGATTGTACGTTGCTTTTCTTTCGTGTCGGCGGTGCGGTCTATAAACACCGGCGGCGTCCAGTCGTCGTTCTTGTCGTCGATATGAAATCCAATCGGTCCGCCTGCTGCCTGGCTGTCTAAATTCCTTTTGTCGTGGATTGTGAGTATGTCGCGGCCTTTCCGCGCTGCCTGGCATTCCTTGCAGCTGCAGCGGTCTGTTTGCTTCTTTTCTTTCATGGTTCATCTCTCCTTTTGTTCTGTTCTTCTACTTGGCTTTTTATATAAAGGGCTGGAAGGAAAGAAAAACATTTATTTTCCTCCCTATTTGCTGCTAGTAGCTGCTCCTTTTATTTTCAGTATTGTTTTTCTATCATTTCTAATACATTGTGGTTCCGTTGCATGTCCTGGAAATCCTGCTCGTCGTATCCGCCATTGTAGCTGCTGCGTGAAGGTCCTTCTGCTATTCCGATTATTATTCCGACTAGGCCAAACAGGACGACGGCCCCACCGATTACTTTCCAGAGAATAATTTTTCCTGCTTCGCCTAATTGATTGTGGGCTATTATTACAAATATTATTAGTGCAAATAATACGATTCCCATGAGCTTGTCCCCTATTTTTATATTGTTTTTTGTTTTGGAACAGCTACGCTTGCAGCTCCTCCTGGGCTTCGTATTCCTTCACCAGCCGGTAAAAGGTCGCCCTGGTCAGTTTGGTGTCTTTCATGGCCTGCACCGCGGTTATGTGGCCCGCTCTCCAGCTGGCGTGTATCTTCTCGAAATTCTCCGGGAGTTGGATCCGAGGCCGACCGAATGTTTTTCCTTGTTTCATGGCTTCTTTGATTCCCTCCGCTTGGCGCTGCAGCATGATTTCTCGCTCAAATTGCGCAATTCCCGCCATTATAGTAAAAAGTAATTTCCCTGTTGGTGTCGTGGTGTCCGTCTTTTCTTTTACGCTGATTAGGTTGACGCCCTTTTTCTCCAGCTCGTCTACTATGTCCAAAAGGTCCTTGGTACTCCTGGCGAGCCTGGAATATGATTCAATTATGAGCGTGTCTCCTTCGCGTACATACTCCATCATGCTCTTGAATTCCGGGCGCTCCGTATTCTTGCCGCTTTTCTTTTCCCTAAAAATCTTTTCGACGCCTTGTTGCATTATAATCTCCAGCTGTCTGTCGAGGTTCTGCTCCTTCGAGCTTACTCTTATATAACCAACCTTTTGTCCCATTTTTGTGTCTCTCCTCTTATCTGTCTGTATGTCTTATCAAATAGTATATTGACTTTTGAGACATATCTCAATACATTTTTATAAGGTTTTGAGATAGTTTTTCATGGGTGGATTCGGGTGTCTCAGAAAGCGTGCTTTTTGCGACAAATAAAAAAACCATCAAAAGATGGTCCCTTCTTCTACTAACTTGCCTCTTTAGTTCAAGAACATTAATTCATAAACTCAATACAAATCGTTATATAAATGTAATAGGACTATTTCCAGTTACGAGTCAACTATTGAGATATGTTTTGGACGCACTCTATAAAACATTGCTTCCTCGTTAACTAAGCTATAATAAATAGAACATACATTTAATCAAGGATAAACAGACTTTTTATTCAGTCTTATTTCTAATATTACCGGCTGATTAATCATTTCCTTTAATTTCTCGCCATAATGCATCCAATTAATGTTTTCATTTTTGGGGGCTGAAAGTTCAAGAACTATTCTACCATTCCATACACCTTGATAACTATTTACAAATGAAAGTACATTTTTAACTTCAACTTGATATGGTAAAGTTGTTTTCCACTCCTTTAATATTTTATTAATTAAGGGTTTTACCTCTCTGTTTTGATTCATTTTTTTGAAATTCCCTGAGATCAAAATAAATAACAGGGATCCAAAAGTGATTAAAAACATTGAAATAGGTATTATCCCAACAATGTAAAATACTGGATTAGGAAATAACTTAATACCGAATAACCACAAAAGAATCCATGTTATTTCACTTCCAAAAACCATCTTTAATGAGGACGAAAGAGTACCAAATCCGAAAAATTTGTATTTTTTGTTTCTTTGATTAGCTAGATAAGTAAAGTAAACAAAAGTGGTACCACCAAGAAAATATAAAAACCAAAAATATAGATTATTCAATGGTGGCACCTCCTTAATTATTCTAGCTTAAAGGTTCTTGTTTCTATAGGTTTGGCTCTTAAATGAGTGTCTCTAAATTCAAATTTTATCTTTTGTACATTTTGTGGGATATCTTTAACAGTTAAATCAAAGTTATAAACGCCTTTATCGTTAGACACCTTAACATCAGTTATTTCTTTTTTCGAATTCTTCGATATCAGGGTATATTTTACTGCTGGTTCTAAATCCTCAATAGGATTACCATCTATGTCATATACTAAGAAACTAATTTTCACATTTTCATCACTACGCAATAATATTTGGGAATGATAATGCAGATATACCTCTAATTTAGGTAACAAAGCTATATGGAATTCTTTATTTTTAAATCTTAAAGTAACGGAACGAACTCCTTTAGGTATTTTTCCATCAACATCTGTCTCTTTCCTTCCTATATGGCTGGAAATTAGATCTTCTTCGCTCTCATTCAACAATTCGATGATATCATGGATTGTTCCATCAAAACCATTAGCATCCCAAATAACATTGGCTAAATTGCTAAAATCCACATTTAATCTTTCATAATTACTTTTGCTTTCAAAAATGTCTTCAGCTTTTATTGATAATTGAATATCTTCAAAAGCCGGGAACTCGAATGGTTTTTTATATACCTTTTCTTCATTTTTATTAATCTTATAATAAAATTTATATGGTTTTACTCCTGTATAATATTCATCCAGTTTTATTATGACACCCCTATCTGGATTAAGTTCGAACTTATAATAAATTTCTGGAGAATTAGGTTCTATATAAAAAATTTGCTTATTTATTTTCTCTGCGTTGTCAAATACGTCTTTGCTAAAAAATTCAAGCACATTTTTTCCAAGCTTTAAACCATTTTCTAATGTAAGTTGAGTTGTTTCTGTATAACTTCTCCAATTTTCTTCGTTGAGCCTATACAATGTTTCTAAATAGTAAGATTTTTTATTTTCCAATATGTGAAATGATAAATTAACCCCTTTTTCATCGTAATGGAAGTTTATACTTTTGCCAATTGGATTTAAGATTAATTCGGTAGTTGGAGGAATATGAACACGTTGGTTGGGTGTTTCTACTGTAATCCCCTTTATTTCATTCAGCTCATTATTCTCATTGGGTATATATACTTTGGTTAATGGCTCATTATTATCAAATTCGACATTAATAATTGTTCTCTTTGCTGGGTTAGCCTCAATTGATGGAAATTTTGTAATTGATTTAATATCGTTGTCAGCAATACGTATTGTTTCAATTGTCGTTCTTCCATCATCGTATGCTTCAACAGCTATGGTTGTAGGTTTGTTACTATTATGAATAAGAAAAGTTGCCTCACCTATATTATGTCTAGTAATGTCTTCATTTGATTTATTAATGTTAAACTCTTCTCCTGCAACAAGTACCTCCACTGGACAATCAATCCTTTCCATAGTCCAGTTAGTTCTTTTGTTATATGTAATATAAATATCACTTATTGGCGTTACAGATCCATTTTTCAGTAAATATTTGAGCCATTCAAGGACAGGTGAATGATAGACAAGTCCTTGATGACTGGCTTTAGCATAAAAAACACCTTTAGAGTTATACGAATCAAATGGAATTGCAGAGTCCAATGGCACTACACCATCTCCATCAACTGGTTGTTGCATTCCATCATGACCATTTGGGTTTAATGTAATTGTACCCACTGAGCCCTGGTCTACTCCAATTACATTATAGTGCTCTATTGAATCCGGCCATGGCTTCTGAAGAGATTGATGTAATACCTGGTTCAACAGCGCTACGGAATCTACATTACATCCTTCCATACTTTGAATATATTCCATACAATCAAACCATTTTAATCCTCTTCCAGGTTCAACTAGGTATCGATTATGTTCACAATATTTGCTTGAAGGTAACAGCTGATAAATCGAAGGGAAGGTTCGTGCAATATTAATGATCGTATCATAGTTTGGAAAGAACCATCCCTTGTCTTTTATTCCGTATTTTAGTACCTTAAATGCATCGGGAGAACCTTTCCAAGGAGTACCCAAAGTAATAACCTGTTTAATGTTTGGAAGTTTATTTTGTTCCCCTGCCCACTGACAATATGTATGAGCTAATAAACCGCCCATACTATGAGCTACGATGATTATTTCATCTTCTTTCTTAAAGGTGGATATAAGCTTATCAAAATCCTCGCAAGTATCCCATAAATCCTGTCTCCAATCATACCCGTAAGGATGAACCTGTACTGTGCTTGAAGATAATGTTTCCAACATATCTAACATGGGGGCATAAATTACATTATCTTGAAGCCTGTTATTAACCAATTTAACTCCATATCTTAGGGGTTCACCCGGTATAATATCTCTCTTCTTATCTGCTTCTAGTTTTAATCTTTTAACAGCTTTATTATCGAAACTAAACCAACGTTTTGTTCCCCCAAAGAAGTATAATTTTTTACCTTCATGTAATTCTGACCCCATTATTCCTGGGATAAAAACTATGCGTTTCATGATTTCTCTCCTCATTTTGCAATTATTTCTTTATATACCATAAATTTCGACAAAAATTACCAGATTCCTTTATTATCATTAATATTTTTGACCCATGACCAAATACCTTTGTTTTTTTATTATTCGTTCATAAAGTTGTCGAAAGGAATAAAAAGCAACTTGTCGAAAATCCCTAGTTAGGAGTTGAATTTATGGCAATAAAACTCATAACTGTTCCAAGAGCGCAAGCTGAGATAGGAAAGCTGCAAAAGTACATAACTTTGGTAGAGGACTATCAAGCAGATACCTTGGAAAAATGGATTATTAAGGAGTACGCTTATACGAACAGCATTACAGAAGTTGTTAAGAGAGCAAATGCCCAAGGAATGGCTCTTGACCAAGCTTATGCAAAATCCGTTTTAAAAGGAAAGCCAAGTGACGAGCTTCACAGAATGTTGAGGTCTGGTTATCTCGCACGATTGAAACCTAAAAAAGAGAGACTTTACTGAATTTACATAATTTAAGCCATTCTAGGCAAAGAGGTTGCTCTTTGCTTTTTTATTACCTAAAAAAGACCACTTATCGTGGTCCTAAATTTTTTATCTGTTTTATTAAAGCCCCTGTTAGCTAAATAAGAAAAGGGACGCTTATTCCACAATCGCGCCCGATTGTGGAAGATCAACTATCTATTGAATAGTATCGTTGTACTATGCAGTAGTTGTTAAACAAAAAAGGATCAGAAGTCATCTTAAACTTCCTCTTAATTTTCTGACGTTAATTATGTTTGACGTAGATTATGGTTCCACATACCACGTGTGTTTTGATAGAATGGTGATAACTGAAACGCGTAATTTTAGATTTTGCGTAAATATTTACTTCCTAATTTCAGGGGGGTTCAAACAATTTTATAGCTCATATTTAATAACTTTAATCTTAGGACTCACATTATTATTGATAAGTGCACTGTCCACATATTTCATTACTCTGAGTAATCATTTCTGCATTTACGATTTGAGGTAGCACATTCACCCATTGCGCTTTATCTGAAATGGCTACTTTAAAAGAAAAAGACAAATTTTCCCACCCTTTAAACATGGTTAGACTGCCTCCTCGTACATCAATCTCATTTATATCGATCACCCGCTGCGTATCCGGAATGACAAGTATTTTGGTAAAGTGTAATCCAAAATCGTTCCACGAGTTGATTGTACCGTTTAAAGTAAAACCATACACTTTTTCACTACCTCCATTTTTACATCAAAAAAGCCAACAAGATAATCTCGAAGGCTTAAATAGCATATTCACAAATTATTTTTCTACTCATCTTCAATTGGCACAAATATTCGTTGTTTGTTATTTTCGGTAGGAATATAAAGAATTTCTATTTCTTTAAATGGTATTTCAACGACTTCATCAATAATTTTATCAATTCCATCGCTTTCCTTGTTTTGTTTCATACCTTTTTTTACTGTGCTCAATTTATTTCTTTCTAAATCAACTTTTTCTTTTGCTTTATTTACATCGATTTTAGATTTACCAGCAACAACCGTCTTAATTCCAATTTCAGCTAAAATGCCCCAACCAGTAGAACTATAATTATCAGTTAATTTATCTAATGATTTTTTAAATTTTTTATTTTTATCAACCAATTCGTTAATACTCCGCTGCTGTATCATTGAATAGATCTTCTCAACTTCTAATTCATACTTATGATAAAAACCATTAGCATAATTTTGTTTTAATTGCCTTGTTAGTCCATTAATAATTTCTATTTGACCACCGATCTTCATTCTTGTTCCAATCTCAATTAGTTCTGCCAACAAAGATAATTTACTAGCCTCAAAAGCAATTGTGAAATCAATATCCGAAAGTTTCTTTTCCTCTTTTCCTTGTCTTTTCAAACGATATATATATTCTTCATGAATTTCATCTGTAGTTTTTTTATAGTTCCTAATAGCAGATAAATCAGTAGTATCAACAAATTCTCTATTTGCAATTTCATACAAACCCTTTCTAGCTGCAATCAAACGTCCAATGTTTGTATCATGATGAATATTTAGAAGTTCTTCCAATTTCGCATCCATATCTTTAATTTGAGCATTAATTTTTTGCAAATAATATGTCCCTGAAACAGCTGACATCACTTGCATTCCTGCTGAAAGAATAATTGCTGGATTCACTGAAGCACTTAAACCAACGTCAGCAAAACCAGCGTGCTCAACTAAACGTCCAGACGTGTCTCGCACCATTGTTGATGTAGTTCCATTTGCAAATTTAGATAAATTGGCGGGATTTGTAGTTGCAGCAAACAAGCCATTAGGTGCTTGTTTTGCAATTTGAGCTAAAGTCATTCCTTGATTAGCAACTTGCAATGCCGTCTGTGAAACGTTACCCGTCATCAATGACAAGTCAGTTACAAAGACCTCCTTGTATTTTTTCTTTGCTTCCAATTTATCATCAGTTACTTTTTCTAAAGAAAGCTCACCGCCTATAGGGCTAGAGACAACAATTTCATTGATTTCATTTGAGTTATTTAACATTTTATCTTCAGACATTTAAACTATCTCCTCGGTCTTTTCATTAAATATATTATACCAAAGGGGCTGCTACAATGTTCGTATCAGTTCCTCCTCGTGAATCGACTGCTTAGCCCCACATGAAGAGCTTTTACTAACTATAGAAGCCTCCTCGGTTCCAAGTCTAACCATCTTCTCTACTATCATCCCAATCCGCTTCTCAATCTCCTCCCTTCTCAACCCCCTGTCCAGCTGCAGGCTCCACTGATGAATCGTAAACGAACTGTTTTTAATTGAATCACTCCGCTCTCCTCCGCCTGCATACAGCAAAATGCCGTGTTCTGCTCTTCTTGCCGTCAAGTAAGCGAGCATCTGAAAGACGTTGCTGTTAATCGAAGAATCTTCTCGTCGTGAGATATATTTTAAGTCCAGTATGATCTCGCGGCCGTCTCTTGTTTTTATTACTACATCAGGGATAATCCTGATTTTCCCTCCTTCAGCGAGGGAGTCATGCTTTTGTAGGCTTACTTGCATGCCGTACCTACCCAGCTCCTTTGTCAGCCGTTTTCCGATATACATTTCAAACAGCTCGTTCATATCAAGAAGAAAAGAGCTGCTTTTCCTGTCGCCAAGCTCAAAGCTAAGTGCTGACGCCTGCCAATATAATATCGCCCACTGAAAGGCAGGCTTGTAATGCATATTCAGTCTTGTTACCGGAAGAAGCTCAATTTCCTTCAGCTGTTCTGCCGGGACAGTGCTGTTTTTCAATGTAAAGCTGTCTAACTCCCTGCCGAATATATTCCTTAACTCCCGCAAATCCTTCAATACAATTGGATCCTCGTACTCTCTATGAAGCATATCAGCTAGGGCGCAGACGATAATATAGTTTTCCTTCACATTTTCGGTTAGTTCGTCGTACCGGCAGTCAAACTGGTAATCATGCTTCAGCCAAAGCTGGAGAGTACGTTGCGCATGAAGTTGTCCCCTCACAGCCCGAAGGGGTGCTTTCTCAGTAATATACCCCTTTTTGATTCCCTGGGAGTATATCTTCTTACATTCATGGAGGAAAAATTTAACTACCCATTCCAGATCGCCCAGCTGTTTTTGAAAACCTGTTTCTGTTCTGCTCCATTGGACAGAACTCAAATCATAGGCAGCTGCAAGCCAGTCCCAGATGACTGGGAGATCCACATTTGGAGAGATCCTGAACGTATAATTTCCCACGCGAAACACCCCTGCAACTGCTCCAGTCCGTAGGCTGTAATGGCTTTCCCTGCCTGTATGCTGCAGTTGCATAACATTGGAATATGCCTGCATTAGTTTGACCGCTGTCTCTTCCGGCAGATATACATCGTTCACCTGTTCATATTCTTTCAGCTCGATTACTTGTTCATCACTCATTCTCTTCAGCACCGTTCTCTAGCATAAAATCAAGCTCGAACTGCTCCAGCTTCTGCCTGTCATGGACAAAGCACTCCTCCAGGTAAGGCATAATCTGATATTTCCAGATACGCCTCAGCTTCTCCATAGAAAGATCCTGCCCAATAAAATAACTGTGGCCGATAGAAATATCAGGATCACCGATCATACTATTCACTTTTTGCACTAAATCAGCTACCCAGGCCAACTCCGGCTCATTGTCCAAAAGATAATTCTTCAGGACGCCCTCTGTCTCCTTCGCAGAAAATGGAATGAACTGAAACCTTCTCCTTAAAGCGAAATCAATTTGCGCCAACGAGCGGTCAGCAGTGTTCATCGTTCCGATTACGTATATATTTTCAGGCACAATCAATTTCTTTTTCGAATAAGGCAGCGGTACAGACGTATTCCGGTACTCCAGGGCATACAGGAGCTCCCCGAATACCTTCGCTGTGTTTGCCCGGTTGATCTCATCAATGATCAGCACATATGATTTCTCCTGGTTCTCCGGTTTCCTTGCCTCCTGGCAGAGGAACGTAAAAATGCCGGGCTGCACTTTCACCGAAAGCTGCTGTGACCCTTCTTCTCCAGCAAGTTCCGGGCGTAGACCTTCAATAAATTCCTCGTATGTGTAGGATGGGTGGAACTGGATCAGCTCAATCCTCTGCGGCTGCTGGGTTAAAATTTTTGCGAGGCGCTGTGCGATAAAGGTTTTTCCCGTCCCTGGCGGCCCGTAAAAAATGACCTGCCGTTTTTCGGTGAGGAGCTCGAGCCATTCCTCCATGCTTTCTTTGCTTACATATGTTTCCTTCACTGCATCCTCAATTGTGTACGGCTTTCTGCTCCCGGTTCGCTTCTGGAGAAACGATTTTAGCTCACTGATAAATTCCCTGTCATCAAGAGCCTGGACAGCTTTCCCTTTCTGCAGTTCGCCTTCTTCATTTACCGTGTACAGATCCGCATGATAAAGCTCCTCATCCTCCCAAATTATCATCAGGCTCATCATATCTTCCTTCGCCTCGCCCCTGTATTGCCAGATGAGATTGTCCGCGTATTTTTCGTTGAGTCCCGCTTCCTCCCAGTCGGCCGTCTGCATTTGTGAAAACTTATAACCTTCTTCAAAAAGCACGTCCCGGATTTGAAGCGCGAATTCATCTTCTTCGATTGGGTCAGTACCGTCCCCGTCTGGGTTGGGCTCTGCTTCAGATATCGTGGTCACATAGTATAAGAAGCTACTAATCGACATCATATCAAGCTCATATGTTTCCCTTGACGATTTCACAATGTCTTTATTTAGCTCATAAAGCTTATTGACGAAAAGTAAATACCTATTATGTTCGGCAGCCTGTGAGTCCTTGGCCAGACTGTAGCCTAAATATTCAAGACCTTCCCGGCTGGCTTTATAATAGATCGGATATTTATCTATGCCCTGGATGCCCCAGAAAAAGCTGAGGAAGAAGGTCATATATTTTATCGTCGGGCATTTTTGCGGTGGAAAACCTTGCTCGATCGCCTTTTTCTTCAGTTTTTTAATATAACCTCCAAAACGCTCGTATTTTTCTTTCGTCCAGCTGAAGTCTCCTTTTTCATGAGCCGGGATGTCAATTGCTGTTAAAAATTCATCTTGAAGCTGGCGGACGGTTTCGGTGTACTCCGCCATATTGTACAGCAGGTTAAAGAACATCTGTCCAGAAAAGCCGCTGAATCCCCATAAGTTAATGCGTTCCCCTTCAAATTCCAGCTTTGCTTTCGTCTTTTGGTCAACCTTTTTCTTAAACTCTAATATATCGATCTTGCCGTTCCGTAGTTCGTCCAGCTCTGTGAAATTAGAAATGAACATCAATCTCTCTTGAAAAATGAAGTGGTTCCTTAATCGCACTGTTTCGTCTTTATCATATAAGTGGACCCACTCCTCTAGGGATCTCGTTTTATATCCCACTGTCTCTTCCTTTACAGTGGAGCCCTTGTACAGTTCGTCCTTCAGTAAGGCTACAAGTTTATCGATATCTTCATTTGAAGTAATCATGATATCCGTTTTTTGATTTCCTAACTCAATGCCGGATTTTCTCACATCAGCCATGTTCACCTTATTCGTTAAAATCACATGAACATGCTTATATCTTTTTCTCGGCGCTGCAACAACAATTCTCTGCCCTTTTGAATAGTAAAGCATCCTCCCGTACCCCCGCTCAGGTGTGGGGCTGTCGGCAGAAGAATCTACAATATCATTATTGAATAGCTGCTTCTCCAGATACTCCATTAAACTCTCGGATTCTTTATTAGCCTGATAAATTTTCTTCGTTTCAGACTCGTTCCAGCGAATTCCCTTATTCACCACGAAAAACCGCCTCCTGTATTGCTTTATGTATTAGGTACACATTTCGACATTTAGAAAAAAATTCCTGCCGATAAGCCAAAAGTGGGACACAGGGACAGGTTCACTGCCCCCGAAAATTTAGGGACACGGTACTGTCCCTCTGTCCATTGTCATCCCTTTAAGTGCCAGCTGTAATTTAAATTAAAATTCTCGATCTTAAGTCGCAGAATTAAGAATAATAACTTTTTCACCCCTAATAAACACTGGAAAATTATGCCTGAAAACTTTGAAGCGAAAATAATGGAGCATAAATTGCGAGTAAAAAGCCGAAGAAGGGGCATAAACATCTGCTCCGCTAAAGGGGAAACTCCAATGGCTGAAAGTGTTGCTATTGAGCCATTAAACAGATTACGAAATACGTGTATCAGCAGGACAGAACAGTTCTATTAGTATCTAACAAGTAATTTTAACTCATATAATAAATGAAGATACTTGTTGCACAGTATAGGTCTACTACGTAATACATGAGTTGCACCACAATCCGTCCCGATTGTGGAACAAGTTAAAAATTTTTTCTTCAACTAACCTGCTGCTAGTTAGTTGAATAAAAAAATGCCACCCTATAGATAAGGTTGACTCAAGTATAATCAATTCAAAACCTTCACTCCGACTACAATATCGAATGCCACCCGCTCGAATTCGCCAGGCTTCACCTCAATTCGAAGTTCATGAGTTATCGGATCAACGTAACGAACACCACCTGTAATGTCGTGAGTAAATCCGTCATCCCATACGGTTAGCTTTACTGCATGATTATATTCTGTGGCGTAAGCTATCCGCAGGTCAAACTCCTCCTTCTGATAACGTTACTTGGAAGGTTCTCAGGCAACATTACCTATTTCAAATTTGGTGGTTGAGGTATTTAGAGCTTCTAATCCTGATGACAAATTAGTTGGAATTACAAATTACCGAGGAGAAGTTACCTTTAAAATTGATAGTGGTTCGTATGAGATAGTTGTTCTAGGTAACAAATACAAATATTATAAAGGTGCTTATGATCAACTTCACGAATTTGAGACAGGTTCAACAATACAAACTGAAAGTTTTGGTAATTAGAAATTAGGAAAGGTAGCCTAAAGCGTAGCTACCTTTTTTTAATTTCTAATTGACCAATCCTATACTTTTCCAATCGTATTTAATCACTCTCACTAGCAAAGGAATATATTGGTTTATCTCAAATTCAATAAAACTATTTATAATAATATCATATACAAAAACATTATATTTAAGAGGTTTGGCAAATGTATGTAAGCAAAACAGAGTATAATGCAGCGGTTGGTTGTCTCGGATTTTTTGGCATTATGATAGGGATTTTTGCCTTTATTGGGATTGGGTTTTGGGTTTTGGATGGTTTTCTGGGAATAGTAACAGAAAATTCGTTTATCAATATTATTTTATTATTTCTAACTCTATTACTTTTTGGAATTGTATTATTCGTTATAGCTGGAGTTATAATGAGTCTTGGATATTTATTATTGTTTTATGTCGCTAAGAAGTTTGAGGAAAGGGAGTCATCCAGCGAACAAAAAAACACTAGTGCTAGTGAATACTAGTGTTTCTTTTCTTATAAAATAATTGCTTAATTAACTATTTCTAGAATGTTTTGTCCTTTTCATATATCCAGTTCTAATTAGCCTATGAAAATCATCTTTTGGATGTTTCCTTATTACGGATGAAACATAGTGAATATCGATTCCAGTATATCCACTTGCATTTATAATCTTAGTTACTGCTGCAATACTGTTTGTAATTGCATAGTTTTTTATGATGAGTTTTTCTAAGGTATCAGCTTCATATGTTTCTACCAAAATAATATAATCTTCTAATCTACGATCTCTTCCCTTGCCTTCTCAACAGTAATCAACTTGGTCAAAACGAATCGCCTCCTTTACGGAAAGATTCGACTTAATTCACAATTCACCTTTTGACAATATAGTGAACTATTAAAAACGAGATAAAACTACATCGCCTATAGTCTCTTCCTCCTCTTCATCATCTTCTTTTTTAGTTCCTTGCTTGACACTGAAACTATCCTCTTTTTCCTCGTCTTTTGCTTCCAAAATATCTTTCATTATCTGATTTAATTGCTTAAAGCTATATTTATTTTGTTGTCGATAATTTACAATTACAAAAATTAAGGAAAATAGGAATGCTAGAAAAGTAAAAATAAAAAAGTTGTTATCTAAAAGTAAAGCACGATTCTCAGTAGTAATAAAAAATAAAACAAACCCAGCAATCATAGCTAGCACTGAGGCACCTAATCCATGTATTCTTGAAGTTCTATTACTAAATGAATTGTACCTTCTAACTAGATCCTTATAAGAAAGCTTTTTATCATGCGTGCCAATAGTCATTAAAGTATCAAAATACCCTTCGATTGTGTACCACAGTTCTAAGCCACTTTTATCATAAAGTTGTTGGTTTATTTCATCGATACCCTCAGTTGCTAATGTTACTGTTTTAGTTTTAATAGTCCACCATTTTAGACCGTAATAAACTTGATACAAAACATATCCCAATGGTACACCTAATGCTGCGAAAAAGGCAGCAAAACCAGCTACTACAGCTGGATTAGAAAATGAATTTAATAAGGTTACTACATCAAATTGGACTACAGTTAACTTAAATATAAATATTGTCATGAAAAATATCCAACCTGGAATACCCCACCGCATAATTTGGAACTCCGAGTTCATTTGATTTCCCCTCTTCATTATTATATTTAACTAGTACAACCCATATTTTACCACAAAAATTAAGTTATTATATTTTATTTTTATAGGCCTGACGCTTATTAACACATCCGGTAAACTAGTGCAAATGAATTGGAGGTGTTTTATATGAGTTTAATAAACTATGAGAGGAAAGCGGAAATAGTTGAGGAATCATTAAAATTTGTGGAGCTTCCATTTGCTTTAGCATTTGCGGATGTTCGTTTAACAAATGGAAAGTGAAGGTAACATTAAAAATATAACTATCGAAGAACATCTAGAGTTAGTGGAAAAATATTTTCCTACAGTTAATTTAAAAGATCCAGAACATTTTTTTACTTTCTCGTATCTAATTATTTTGAAGTAAAGTCCAAGAATCCACTTTAGACCGTTTTAATTTGAAGAATATTAAAAGGTGCATACCAGTTATTGATAGCACCTTTTATTCCACCTATTCAAGTTGCGGAAAAAAATAAAGAAGGATTTTTAATCCATCCTAATGGCTATTGATTTTTAAAATCATTATACATCAACACCGCCATCATCACCGCCACCGCCATCATCACTGCCACCGCCATCACTATCGGGATGGCTACAAGAGTGGCTACAAGAGTGACTACATCCCAGAAATTGCTTTGTATCATCATTTTCACGAAATGTCCACAGAGTTTGTGTAATCTCAAAACCAGGTTGTAAGGGTTCTTTGGGATTCTGAAGTGCGATTGTCAACATACGTTCTTGTTCATTTTCTGTTTCCAATAAACTTAACAAGCCTTTAACATTAAATAACTTATATGGTAGTAGGCTAATACCAAATAAGTTTTCCAATTGTGATTCCTTTAAAAAAGAGGCTACTTTATTAAGAAAATCTCCCTTTTCAATAACTTTCCCAATACTCTCTTTGTAATGGGCAGTATCATTGGTAATAGAAATAAATTCAAGAGGAAACAGCTGTAATTCGGATTTTGCCGTAGTTCTTGCGAATCCAATCATATAGGGAGTGACTTCGGAACTTTGGATGACTTCAGGCTTAATAGTTATCTTGTTGTTAGAATAATGCCTAACTAGTATCTCTTTATCAAAGAGATTAAAGTGTTTGTGAAGTAAACACACACCAATCTCTTGGTGCAGATTGTGTTCTTTTATTATCAATCCTAGTTCAGCAATTTTCTTTTTATTTTTCTGTAAAAGTCTCTTACTCACTTCAAACTCATGTAAATTCGCAAATACTAGCGGATTATATTGTTGAAGTTCTATATTGTTCTGTTCAAATACCATTTTTTGACCTCCATCATAAATTTCATACTACTTTTGGTAATGATACCCCAAAAAAATATTATTATTCGATTCCAAGTCATTCTGTTAGTGTTTGATAATTTTATCCCATTTTATTCCATTCGAGTTATTGAAACCGTTGTGTATATTTTCCAGAAGGTAGACCGACCCCTGGCAGCCCTCCTCCCCCCATGGGGTACCCTTCTGGGGTATTCTATAGTATTACTGTGCTATTGTTTCTAGTATCTTAGTGTTGGGATCAAGTGCCGTTTAATCGTCCATTTTAGTGCCGTTATAGCCGTCTATTGACCTTATAGGTTATCCTCTATCCCTTATTTATTCCCTTTTACTAGTGGACGTTGTAGGCGGTCCAGTCGGCTTCTTGTATCTTCTTAGTTCTATCCCCTTGTTAGTATTCTTATTGCCTTATTCCTTTTTACAAGACCTAATATGATAGTGGTATTTGCTATTGATACCCTTCATATCGTTCTTTTTTGAAAGTATTGGTGTCTATTAAACGGTCGTTTTGTGTCCATTTATATACATTGAAAAAAATCTTTAAAAAAGGACCTGACGCAGTCTATAAACCCGTCTATAATTCAAAGTATACAAATTAACCAAGATAACCATTTTATAGACAGAGGGGAAAAGAAAATGAAACTAGGCTATGCTAGGGTATCGACTTTAGAACAATCATTAGAATTGCAACATGACGCTTTAATTAGGGAAGGTGTAGAAAAGGAATACATATTTGAGGAAAAAGTAACTGGTACAAAGGCAGACCGTCCAAAGCTACAAGAATTACTTAAGTTTGCTAGAAAAGGTGATCAAATTGTAGTTTATAAATTAGACCGTCTTTCAAGGTCAACAAAGCACCTTATCGAACTATCTGAGGAACTTGATAAGCGTGGTATAGAGTTAATCAGTATTCAAGATAAAATTGATACCACAACGGCTATTGGTAAAGCTATGTTCCGTATGTTAGCCGTACTATGTGAAATGGAACGTGATATTATTTCAGAACGTACTAAAGCTGGACTTGAAGCAGCAAGGACTAGAGGCCGTAACGGTGGCAGACCAGGTGTCGATAATAACAAGCTAGAACATGCCTTTTATCTCTATGACTTAAAGAAGTATAAAATTAAACAGATTACAGATCGAACAGGAGTTTCTAAGGCTACACTATACAAGAAATTAAAAGAACGTGAGGAAATAAAAAGGTGGTAAAAAACTAACAACATTAAAAATCTATCCAATGGACATAGGAGAATCATAGAGGCATAGGACGGTTAACCACCGTCTTTTTATTTTGCCTACCCATTGATCCCGTAGCCGTTCCCATATTGTGCAGAAGTTCCACTTACAAACGTTCTAACCCTTTATATCTCTGGGTTTATCCCCTTTTTTAAATTTTATATCTGCACATTCTTACATATCAGAGGTGTGGTGGCGGACTTCAACAAATCTGTAATTATTGACCTAAATTCCTATATAAATATTATATAACCTACAAGGGAGGTCATCTTATGAGTAAAGTTTTAAATGAATTAAATCTAAGCGTTTGGCAAAAAGATGAACATACAATTGCCATAACTGTTAAGAATAAAATAACTGGTGAAAAATTTATATCGACTGTTGAATGTACTGAAAAAAGACAAGGTAAAGATATGGCTAGAACTCATGACAATTTGTTTAATCATTTAAAAGACATGCTACTACAAAACAATAAATGGAACGGTAAGTAAATAAAAAGGTAATGGCTGCCTTTAGATTTAGCAGCCATTCTTAATTAAAAAATCTATTTTACTTATAAATTATTGTTTATTATTCTCATTAACAAATTCCTATCAATAAGTCTAACCTCTACTTTATTAGCTAAAGTAATGGCTTGATTAGTGAAATGAGATGTAGTGATTACCCAACTTTCATTACAATCATAAAATATTTTCCCCGTATTAACTTCCTGAATTGCGGAATTTCCTACACGGCTATTTTGATTATTTCTTTTAGCTTGTATGGCTATTTTTCTATTGTCTTTATATAGAATTAAATCAACTCCCTGATCCCCTGAATGTGGAGTTAAATTCACCCTGAAACCCTGATTTTCAAAGACTTTTTTTAAGTACCGTTCAAATTCTTCTCCACTCATTAAATCTATGTTTTTCATATTGTTAATTCTAACATCGTTAACTCTATTTATATTGGATTTAGATGAGAACGTAATAGCTTGTCTAATTGTATATTGATTAAAATGTTTTCCCCTATACTCCACCTTTAATCGTCTTTGAAGGTCTAATACATCTCTTTGAGATGGTATAAATGTACCCATGTTCTCAACATATATAGTCTCAAGATAATTTCTAATAACACTTGATTTTGCTATACGATTAGCAACTACAATTTGACTAACTGCATATACCATTAGAACTAACAAAAATAAAAGCAATAAATAAATCTCTGAATCAGTCACTTTATTTCCCCCATAATTTGTATGTATAGTTTCATTTTACATAATTTTCTTCTGAACAGTTATAAAAAACGGCAATCCAAAAAATGAACCACCGGGGATAAATCTTATCTCTTTATTCCTTATATTACTTTAATTACTTATGATAGATAATCTTTTATTAGATATTTAATCTTTTGATAGATAATCTGTTCGATAGAACAGTATATTAAATCTGTATTATTAAATCTGTATAATTTAAATATGTATAACGTCCGTTTATCCAACTATTGAAAACCAGATTATTAGACTTGTTCAAATTGGATTTTCCTTTCACTATTTCAGTGATTATTAAAATTGTGATTATTAACCTTAATAAACTCTATTATTTCCATTTGGTTAATCACACAAGGGTGTGTTTATTCATTATCATTATTCTTGTTCTTTCTTTATCTGTTGTAGCCATTCTCTCAATCGTTGTTTATCTCCTTCCCCCTTAATATTTTTATCAATTATTTTCTGTTTTAGTTTTTCAGCTTTTTCTGGTAAAAGATTTTCTAATACATCTTGATTAAAAGGTTTATAGGCAATATAAATATTGTTCCTATTGTACCCCTTACCTATCTTAATCAAGCCTAGATTCGCCAATTTTTTTAGTGATTTACTAATTGTATCCCTAGCTAAACTTGTCATTATTTCTAATTGGTCAAATGTAGGAAAGGCATAACCATACTTTGGATCAGTATTATGTTGGTCAATTAACACAATGTAAATCAAAAAGTCAGTAGCAGAAATTAACTCATATCTAATATAAGCAAAAATATTAGCCGAAACAGACACAAAAGGCTTTTCTATATTTTCCTTCCAAACAATACCGCTGCTTTTTAACTTTGTCATTATGACACCCCTTATTAAAGTCTGTACACTTAGAATTTGCAACCGAAATGTAATTATACATAGGTTTATAAATAAATATCTTTTGATAGTTGATATTTGATAGTTAAGTAACATTAAGTTAAAGTGACTGAAATTAAGTTAAGGTAAGTTAATTTACAAAACAAAAAATGCCAGGCTATAATTACCTGACATTTAATACATAAAATTATTTTAATAATTTACTTCAATTTATATCTATCTTCTTCCAAAAATACTTTTAAGTGGTGAAAATGAATTATGTTGTCTTTTAACGTCTGAATCAGTCATTTGAATATACTTCCGTACCATACTCATATCTGAATGACCTAATCTTTTGTAAAGAGAATGGATCACCGCCATTCATAATATAAAACAATGCACCAGTATGTCTAAATGTATGTGGTGATACTCTTTTATTAGAGATTCCAGCCATTTCCCCTAACTCGGTCAATCTTCTTCTCCATGTATTACTAAGTATGTCTCTGCCATCATACGTTACAAACAGAAATTCACTATCGAAATCCTCAGATTCCTTCATGTATTCTTCCAGCAGCTTGATTGTTTTGGTTGAAATAGGTACACTTCTAGTCCTTTTGGTCTTTGTTTCATGTGGTTCCAGTTTGATATAACCACTCTTTAAATCAACATTACTTCTCTTCATATTGAGTAATTCAGAAATTCTCACCATAGTATCTAATAATACATAGATCATTACCTTATCTCGAAACCCAACAAAACGTGAATCATCAATTTGGTTTAATAATGCTTTTACTTCTGCTGGTGTAAATGATTCAATTGTATCTTCGGGTGTTTTAATTGGTTTAAATTTTTCGTGAATTGGTACTTCAAGCCAACCTTCTTGATAGCAGTATCGTAAAAAAGCACGGTTTGTTCTAATACGGACATTAACTGTAGTTGGTTGAAGACCTTGGTCATTCAGCATATAGCCAATATATTCCCTAAACAATTCCACTGTAACCTCTTCATTTGGAACATCTCCACCTAAATAATCATTTAGATAGTGAAAATGTTCATAGTAACCTTGAATGGTTGGTTTCGCTAAACCTTCAGTTTGTTTATAACTCATGAATCTTTCAAACATTTCAAATAAGGTCATCTTTTTTTCGGTGTTTTTAAGACGGTTAATATTTTGAGTACTTCTTGTACCTTTACGTTGAGTTTTTCTAACAACAGTTTGCATAAAAAAATCCACCCTTTATACAGAAATTGGTGGAATTGACACACTAGTACACACTAAATCAGTCTCACTAGTACTATGTAATTTTCAGATAAAATACTGGTGACTTTTTATTATCAAATCACGGTTCAAATCACTGTTTAAAAACTGTTCAAACCGTTGATAACACTGAAAAAGTTGGCGGGACTGCGTGGGAATCGAACCCACCAGACCTGGCACACAGGTCTCAAGCAGTTTTGAAGACTGTGGAGTACGCCAATACCTCATTCAAAATACAATGATTTTAAGTTAGTTTTAATACAATTTGTGTCATTTTATAAACATTAATATACAAATCATTTATTTCACTCTATTATAAAAATAAATATTTTAGGAGGTGAATTACATCGGAAATTATATATGAAGTAGTTAAAATTAAACAAACAGTACGAGAAATTCAAGAAGAACTGAAAGAAAGAATTTATGCTCCTTTTCAAATTAATAAGGTGGCTCATTTTTTTGTTGGTGATGATGATAGAGAAGTTTTTCTGGTAATTTGTTTAAATACAGCTAATAATATAGTAGCTGTTCACCGCTGCCATATAGGTTCATTAAATTCCACTATAATGTCCCCAAGAGATGTGTTTAAAGCTGCTATCCTAAATAATGCAAGTGCTATTATTGTAGCTCATAATCACCCCTCTACACATCTTTATCCTTCCGAGGAGGACTTTTCTGTAACAAAGACATTATTGAAGGCTGGAAAAATTTTAGAAATCCCTTTATTGGATCACTTTATCATAAATTCAAACGGTGACTATTTGAGCTTCAAAGAAGAAGGCTTTTTATTAAAAGATCGTGTAATCCGTAAAAATGTCAGACACACAACTAATATTAATCCCGTTTTTAAAAAGAGTCAAAATTAATTTGTTGTAAATTTCAATCTCTAGAATGAGTATAATTTATTTGATTCACAAAACCTGAACCCCAATCTGGTAAGTTATCTTTTATAAATAAAGCGCCGTCAAAAACACTCACAAACGTTGAATTAACAACATTCGTGAGTGTTTTCCATTTCTTAATATTATCAAATTCACCTAAGGGACCGGTTAATAGAATAAAGTGCATACAATGTAAACTTCCTTATAATAACAACTTATTTTCCTTACCTCTGTTCACTACTCTCACCACATCTACACTAATATCATGATTATAAGGTAAATCCCCCACACACAAAATCCCCTGAACAGTTGTAGGACTGTCTAGTAAGTACTCGCCCTTATGATTCTTGACAAAATGAATATACTCTAGCAGCTCTTCCAAACCAGTTACGGCATAATCAATCTTGGATGTATTCTTTACTTCACCGATAAAGAGTTTGACCAATTCATTCGTCGTTTTTTGATAGACCTCTACAATAATATCCGGTCTACCTTGCCACAGATGTCTTTCTTTACGTTTCCCAAAAATTGATTCTGCCAATTCTCTAGAGGAAGTGAGAGACCGAAATTTTTGTCTTAGATACAAATTATTACTGTTTTCTATTTCATTCAATGAAACTAAGAAATGGATACCTGCTGAACCAGTGGAATCATGAAAAATATTAAAGACATGGGAATTTGATTCCCAAGTGGCTACCATGTTTTGCGAACCGTCTAATAAATGCAGCTGACTCTTTTCCGAGTTTTGTTTAATCATTTGTACAACCCAATATAATTCAAACAACACATCCACTTTTTCATGAACAATAAAGGTTTCGCGTAATAATATCTTGAGATCATTTTCACTATAATCTCCATTTATAAGCCTACGATAAGATAACAATAACTTTGCAGCATTCCGATAAATTTTATTTCGATGGTTTAAGGTTTTCTGAATCGTACGGTCGGAAACCTGACAATCCTCTACACGCTGCAAATATATGTTCTTTTTAAATGCATACAAGACATTCCCTTTCACATCTTGCCACTGTGAAAACCATTTCGCATGCTCAAATCCTTTTATATAGGCATCATTAAATAAAATTGTATACAAGATTCCAAGTAACTTCTTAAGAACTAAATTTTCGGGTGTACTATAGGAACGAATGCTTTCATTTGTTGAGAAAATCGTTCTATCCCTATAATTTCGACTTAGTCTCTCCTTCGTGGTCTGCCCCCAATCGATTTGGCCTCGTACTTCACCGATATGAGTATCGGTTCGAATCACAGTCGTCGTCTTAAACCTCTTTAATAGTAGAGGCAGCTCCCTAACAAATACAATGGTTTTTTCCTTTAATAAAAATCGAATGGTTAATAGCTGTTCTAAATTTGATATATTTAGATTTACCTTGGAAAGAAAGGAATTTATTTTGACCTTTCCCGCTTTTAAATACCCATGTAGAAAACCGGAAATTTCTTCTAGTAATTCCTCTTCTTTTACACTCATTCAAAGCCACCTGCATCGAAGAAATCTACTACAAAATCCTCTAATAATGGTTGATCGATCATCATATCTGTTTCCTCTACCAACTGAGCAATGAATTCTTTAATCCGGTGAAGAGGCAGCCCTTCAAATTGTGGCAGCACATATAAAATCATTGCAGATGTAAAATCGTCATTATCTTTGGTATGCTTGGCAATATCTTCTATAATGGCTGGCCCTATTTTTCGATAGGCATTGATTCGTTTCCATATCGCCGTTATGTTTCAACATGTGGGTACGTATCCATCTTCCATACATCTAAATATTGTTGAATTACTTCATTATTAATGTTTTTTGGAATTCCAACAGGGATAAAGGCAAAGCTCATCTCATACAATGAAGCCTTATCAATGGTATTCATTGTTGCGATAATGCGCCAATATTTTGGAATGAAATAAGTAAAATCATTGGTTTCTACGGAAGTAACCTTTCCTTGTGGTTTGATAACAATCTGGTTCCCACTTTTAGATTCATATGGTAGTGTTATTTCATCACCTGTTAAAACAGAAAATAGAGGGCCAAATGCCTTATCGATATCAGCACGATTGATTTCATCTATGATTAGCCAATCATTTTTTGGAGCGTTTGTTTCCTTGTCATGAACACATTTGAGAAAAATTCCGTCATCAAAGAATAGATTCCCATTCTTATCCGGACGATACCCTCCATTTGTTTCATAGCTTGACCAGTTGGACGCAGCTGTTACCATTGTGGAATTTACACGATACATCTCACAAATCTTACTAGCTAATTTTGATTTACCGGTTCCAGGGGGACCTGTTAAGATAATGTGCTTTCCATTACGAATAGCTGTTTTCACTTGGTCCAATAAAATATCGATATGATTAAATACCAAACCTTCTGTGAGAGACTCTAAATTAAAATCAATGGACGGGATTTTATCTAATGGTCTTCCTCTTCATACTCCCAAGCTGCGATTAGATTGTACTGCTCCTTCGTTAATTCAAATAGCGTTCCTCGAGCGCCTTGGCGTACAAAAGGACCCTCTTTAAGTACATCATTGTTAACGATTTCTGACCAAGTAATTGGATGAATATCTTCTTTATATTTAATTGTGATTACATCCGTTTCCTCTCCGGGCACCTCTTCGGAATTTTTATGTAATCCCATTACAGCTTCCCCTAGCGGAATTATTTGTCTGGTTGGGGTGGATTCATAAAAGACAATTAGGTCTCCTTTTTTTATTTTTTCAAACGCCTTAGGAGATTGTCTTCGGTTACCATTATCATTATAGGCAGTGAAATGAACGACGCTGCCATCCTTTATTTCTTCTACCTTCCATGTTGCAGGGTCAGAAACAATGATGAAATAATTTAGATTCTTCGTATCTTTTGTCTTTGTCTCTCTCCACACTTCCTGTACAGGCGACCGGTAAAAATCTATTCGTTGATTTGGATACTTCTCAGCCAATTTCTCGCGAATCACATATAATTTGTCATCATTATCGTTAATCGAAGGATCCGTAATTAAATCGGAATATGCATTTATAATATGTTTCTTATGTCCCCAACTAACGATTCTCTCATAATACTGCGGTAGCATTAAATGGAGGAAAGCATGGATAATCTGAACCTTTTACCAACTTGGTTTTGACGAATATCCTCCGCTATCCGCTTTAACTCCCTTGGTCTAGACAAAAATTCATTTCGTTTTTCTACTGGCTGATTTTTAATGAATGCGCTTATTTTAAATAGAAAGTATAGTTCATAATATTTTGAACGTTAAAATAAGTACCTGCACTCCCTAACCATTCTCTTAAACTAGTAAAAATAGGTAACGATTTGTCAAACGTAATTCCCTTCCATGTGGCTATCGTTTCTAATTTATTTATTTACGTTTCATAACTCACGGAAGAAGGATATAAATAATACATAAACAACATTTCAATGACAAATTTATAAACACCTATTGATTCTATTTCTAGTTGTTTTTGTAACTTATCATCAAATGTATCCCCAGACTCATCTGGATTCTCGACAAAAATAGATTTGAACCTGTCCATGTTTTGAACAGTCCACACGGGTTCTCCATCCCATATTAGAGATTTGTTGTTAAGTAGACACTCCTTCTTCCACTTTTCAGCAGCATCATAAACTACTTTACTATCATTTTTCTTCTCACTATAAAATATTGCCATTCTTGCTCCACCTACTATCAGTTTTGTTGGACACTTTCAATTAACTATTAATGTTTGTACTCCACTGGGTTTATTCGACAACTTTCCGCATTTCCCTGCAAACAACCTTAAAAATGGTAAGATACCTAAATAAAAGAATAGATTATACAAAATGATTTTTAGTGATTTGCTTTAAACATTCTTTATTTAAAATAAAAAAATCTCCTCGACTTTGAGAAGATTTTAGTTAAAAATATTTATCTAATAATTAGTAATTTGCGATTGTGAATTAACGTTTATAATATATGTCCCGGACTCATAAATCCCTCCATAGAGTCACTGATATTTCTTTTTTATTTTATCATATATGATTTGTCACAATAACGGATTAGTAGATACTATAAACTGTAAAAAAGACCAAGCCTAAACAAAGTTTTAAAAAGTTTTAGCAATTTGTTTATGCACTAATTTCTTTCAATATAGCCTAATTAACTGTTCAAAATCAATATCAATTCCACACCTAGCCAACCTGGGTTTGCGAGATTCTAATAGAGTTCTGAGAAAAATATTATATTCCTTTTCAATACCATGGTGTAATAATCGGTGACAATTAGGACATAATGCAACAATATTGGCATGAACATCCAAACTAGCTTCAGAAAACCGCTCTTGATATTTCATTGGCACTAGATGATGTGCTTCAACATATTGACGACCATATTTCCTAGATGTGAAGGAACGATGAAAACTATCTACTTCGCATTTAAAGTCGGCTACTATTATTGCTTCAACAGCAATACTAGCATCACGGGTAAAAGAAGATTTTAAATTGTTAATATTATTTGCTAAACGGGGAGCTTTAACTTCATCATCAATTTGAATACTTTCACTTGAATGATTCCTCTCCCTAACCTGTTCATCAATTTCCTCTATATAATCAGTATCTTCTTCTGCATCCATTCGGGCTAATAAATTATTTTATGCTGAATTATTCTTACTAAATTATTTTTATTTGAATAATCGGAAATTTAATGATTCTCCAAAATCTCTATACCTTGCTGTAATGAAATATCTTTAAAGATACCTCTAAATTTGGCTTTATTAGTAACCTCATCTTTTCCCTTTATTCCAAAATAATATAATATATTTGCAGACTTTCTTCCTTTGGTAGTTCCATCTAATTTATTCAAAATTCCTTTATCTAAAGATCTCTGGTCCTTATCAAAAAACAAATGGTGATATATAATTTCTTCAACTTTTCTAGGACCAAATTGTTTAATTTCCCTATTACGACCAGCAATTTTCTTCTAATAACGGAAATTTAAAAATAATAATCTCTTCTCGAACAAGCACTAATACCAATTCCCTTTCATTTTCAAATACTATTCTTAAAAATGAGAATTTAATTTGTTTAGAATCAATGTAAATAAATAAGGATTTAGCCTTGAAACATTACTATTCATCTGATGTTTGCAAACCATCCTACCAAGTTAGCTATTCTTCTCTTTACCAGTATGCAAAAATCCTAATTAAAATCGCAGCTCACTTGGGTAGTTTTGTTATATAATCTTTCAGATTAAAATCATGAACAAAAGGAGAAATGACCTCTTCCGCATTGTTTCGATATGGATAAAATAAATAGACCTCTTGCTTGGCTCTTGTCAGACTAACGTAAAGAATCCGTTTTTCCTTATCTTGCAACGTCTTCAAATCCTCGGCAATATCCTGTTTAATATGCTGCCGCCGTTTGTATAAGGCTTCTATCTCATCGATATGCGGATATGTCTTATTATTAAAATTAACAATGAACACAAAGTCAAACTCAAGTCCTTTTGTTTCTTTTGCTTCTAATAGAAAGACTTTTGGTCCTGAATGAGATCCAGTGCCCGTATAGCTGGTCTGACGGTTGACCCTAAAACCTCGGCCTAAGTACGTATGTACATTAATGGTTTCCTGCTCTTTATTAAAGCGGTGGATGATAACAAACGTCCCGTCGGGATGCTCTGCATACCTCTGTTGAATGATTTTAATGATCTCGTCAAGCATTTTTTCAACGCTTTTGAAACCTCTAATCATCGGGGACTGACCTTGTCTTGGAAAATATTTTTCATTGTCATATTTTGAATCTTCCGCAGTCCGTTCAAATTGCAACGAATTGGCCAATTTCATAATCTGAAAAGTAGAACGGTGATTTGTTTTTAGGATTACACTGCTTCCTTGTACGTTAATTCCTAGTGATCGATATGAGAATGGGCTCGCTTTAAAGATACGCTGTCTTTCATCTCCGCTCAGTGTCATCGTTCCTTTATTTAAAAATACGAGTACCTTTAATTGCATGGGCTGCAAATCCTGCATTTCATCGACAAAGATATGGTCATATTTTGCTGTCCCGATAATTCGATGGAAATTCTCAATTAATAAAAGGGCATAATCCTCACGGTCAATCCGATTATAAAAATTCTGTTCCTGTAGTTTACGATATTCTTCATACAAACGATAAATCGTTTCCCTTTGTCTTTTCGAAATGTTTGGGAGTTTCCCCCTGCCTACCCTCTCACACTCAAGATAATCTTCCTTTGATATAAATCCATTCCCTTTCATCCAGGAAAATTCCTCAAATAAGAAATTTGTGTTTTGTGTTTTTTTTATCGTGGAAATGGGAGGGTAGTCCTTAAACTCCTCGCTATCCAATTTCAAAATAAGAAGAAACATTTTGGCCAAAATATTATCTTCCTCCCGGCTCAGCTTCTTATGGGAGGTGATAAACTTCGGTAATTTCACACCAATTGACCTCAACTGGTAATGGGCCAATTCATGAAAAGTGAAGAAATGCACGGTATGTTCCTGCTGTAGAAGTTCTTGATAATACTCCGACTCTTTGAATCGTTTCTCCGCATCCCTGACCAACTCATGATTAAATGACACAAATAAGAATCTCTTATTAAATTCCTCGGCCATTTTTTGCATCATCCGGGCCAGCAGGGTGATACTTTTACCGCTGCCCGCCACCCCTTTTATCATTAAATCGGTTGAACTATTTTTCGCTACGACAGACTGTTCGTTGCTTAGTTCTATATTTTTTAAAAACCTAGACGTTTTCTCAGCAAGATTATCTTCTTCAGTGAAACCTGTCCAGGCACGCTGAAGAAGTTGAAATGCTTGTTCTGACTTTTTATAATGCTGTTCCAGTTCCGGCTTCATCACGGTCATCAAACCCTTTCCCTTTTATATCAACTGGATAATATGCATCCTCGCAATAAGCGTTATGCGGACAGAGCTTACAAAAAACCGAAGGGGTTGCTTTTAATAAAGGAATATTGCTGTCAGCAACCGAGGTGAGCAGTTCTCTTCTCCTCGTCCTTTTCATCATATCAAACGAACGTTTCCATTGTTCACTTTCAAAAGCTCCCCGGTGACTAAGAAATTGAAAGTATGTACTACTTAACGGATATATAATATCGTCATACTCCGTTTGTCTACGCAAGCCAAATCGAAGAGTGGACTCAATCAGATAGGGTTTTAAATTATTATCCACAAGAGCACGCAGACGGATTTTGCTCATGAACGGGAAGAGGTTTAGTAATAAATCGATGATTTCTTCCTTGCCCGTCCCAATCGCACCGTATATTTTCACCAGATTGCCGATTAAGAATTGAGTATGAAAGGATGAAGAGTAGGTTGAAAACAAATCAGAAACAGTACTATAATAGAATCTCCTCGGGCATAACCGCATCTCCACGAATTCTTCTTTTGGTAAAGCCTCCAAAGCCCGTATGGTTTCCTCCATTTCTGATTCTACCAGCAAGTTGGGTTCGTATTCATACGGATTTATTTGAAGTACATTGCTCCGATTTAGTTTCAAAAGATCAATGTAGATAGATTTATCAAGATTTTCCTCATAATTGAAATTACGAATCCACGAAAAAGTGACAAGACCTTGATAACTTACCGCTAAATAAAACAAATACTTTGAAAAGGAAAGCCGGTGCTTTTCCCGGAATAAGTACATATTGGCTGCAGGATCATCCAATTTCGACAGCAGTTCCTTTGAAATCGGCCACGGCATTGGTGCAGAGGCGACAGGAAAATGGCGCTCATCCATTCCGCAAAAATGAAGCGGAGACTGATTTTTCAAATAGACCAGTCCGTCCACTTTTTCAAAGCGATGGATTTTAAAATCAATCAATGCTGGATTTTCTTCATCCATTTCAATCTCATTTTTGTCCAGGCCATTCTTCAAAAACACAACGATGCTATCCGCAAGATCGGAAATATGGTAGTCAGCCTGGTCATCAACAGGATTGGTCAACGAATCCTTCAACCGCTCCACCAGCGTATTTTCTTCCTCACTTAAACGTTCACGATGTAAATGAGCTTCTTTCAGCAATTGGTCGATTTTTTCAAAATGCTCTTTGATTGTCATTCGTTCCTGCTTCACATTCAACAGCCATCTGGCATCCTTAATTAGCTTTTTGAAATGAACGCGGATTCTTTTCAAATCTCTTAACGGGACCGAAAAGAAGGAAAATCGTAAACCTGGACTAACCCGGACAGCCTTAAAATGATCTTCTCTGGAAAGATTGTATTTTTTTAGAGAATTTGAGACGGAAAGCTTTGACAGCATGAGTTTATTCAGCCGGTCATACCACTCAAGATCAGTCCGGCAATCCACGAAATAAGGGAGAATTTTATCCAATTGATGGGTCAGTTCTCTTCCGTTCCCTTCTTCGTCCTCGAGCCAGCCCGAAGCAAAGCATTCCTTGATAATTCTTTCGGTCAAGACATATTCACCCTCATCTTCTTTCCAAATGGAGTGAAGATGTAATAAATATTGTCCTAACGGATAGGAAAGAAAGTGACGTTCCTCCACGTACGCTTCCGGATAAAAATCCCGGAGACGCGTGTTTAATTCTTCATCATTTGGCGAAAGATAAACGGTGTTGTCCTTGATATCTTTCACAAAATCAATCACATAATGATATGGGATTTCTTCCATTTCCATCTTCATTTGCCCTTTATTCTTTCCTTCAAGGAGATTGGCAAACACTTTCCCCGGTATCTCTTCATCATCCCTGGTGATGGTCCAGTTTTCACGGTCTGTCCACCCGTGCATGGTGGAGAAATTTTCCTCGAGGAAGCCAAACAGGCTTGGATTTTCCCCGTCATAAAGATTCAAGAACACTAAATGAACGCCAAGCTCCTTCCATCGGGAAAAAATAAAATGCTGTACCGGAGTAATGAAGTAAAATCCGTGTAAGATGACGACAGACTTATCCCGGTTCGGGTGCACTTCATCTAGTATCCGATTCACATTTTCGAATGATTGTAAATTGCTTTTGGAAATTCCAAGGAAAAATGAAAACTCGGGAAGCATTTCGGCCCATAAATCACAAAACAATCTTTCCTCTTCTGTTTGGCAATGTGGACGTATCATCTCGGGTGTTAAAAAAATCTCAGATAAATTCCTCATCGTGATCAGGATATTTAATTTATTTCGCTTAAACGACAGCAAAACATCAGGGTTTGCCCATGTAAAATGGCGCAGCTTGTCAGACAGGCTGGCATATTGCCGGAATCTGACCCGCGGGGTATTCCAGCCTGGATAAAATTTATCGACAATCTCCCTTGTAGCTGTAATATGGGGAAATACGTCCGACAGGGATTTAAGCCCTGCTGCCAAACTAGTTGTGGCGCATAAATGCAAAGACGAGCGATACTGCAGAACCTGCTCCATCGTATGAAAGGAATACGGATTGTTATAGGTGATGACACTGACTTTTTGATTCATAGGTTACTCTCCCCTTTCCGCTGAAAGAAGTCTTGACCATGTCCAATTATAATGATCATTCTTACGATTCCGATGGATAATCAGCTGCTGTTTTGCCCTGGTCATCGCCACATAAAGCAATCTGGTTTCCTCCTGGATTGCCTCGAGATTCTCGTGTTTATACAGTTCATCGTAGAAATCATTGCTTTTCATGCCGGCATTCTGCTTTTGAATCAACCATCCTACTTTTGTTTTTTCCTTATTGAAAATAATCTTGCTGAAAGGCGGTGTAAAGATTCTTTCTGTAAAAGGAATCAGGACGGTGTAGTATTCGAGACCTTTTGAGCGATGGACAGTGGTGATATGGACATAATCCAGCACATCCTCGACATCATGAATAACTTCCTCTTCATCCCGATTGGTGGCGATGTTTACCTGCAACCATTTTTCGATTTGAGCCAATGAAACGAATTCCTCTGAAAAAGATTGATGCATCTTTTCGAATAATTTCCCCATATTTAAGTCATACTGCTGGGCATAAAGGGATGCCTCCTGCTGCAATTGCTCATCTGTATTGTCTCCCTGCGATTCTTTCAGATCATCTAATCTCCTTGAATAAATCCACTGTGCAGGTTTTCTTTGCTCCAAGATTCTCCGAAGTACCGACAACACCGGTAGCACCTTTAATTGTTTTTGATACTTTTCAAAATCAAAGCTGGATTGACTTTTAATCACTTCCAATTTTTCTAGGGAATACCCTTTTTTAGAGATTAGTCCGTAAAGGGTGAAAGGCGCCTTTCCATAAGGTCCATAAACAAGATTTGAAACAAACCTGGCGTCATTTGGATATAAGAGTCCTAAAATAAGTGAATGAAAGTCCCTCACCGGTTTGGAACGATAAAAGCCACCTCCAACTTCTAATTTTGTTAACAAGTCTGCCTCCTTGCACCAAGCTTGTATCATCCTCGCCTCATCGATTGTCCGGGTTAAAACAGCGAATTTTTCCTTCTCGCCGGATTGCTCCTTTTTACTGTTCATTCCTTTTACCCGATTAAAAGCCTCACGAATTTCAGGCATGATAGAACGTTTCATTTGTTCTTTCTGTTCTTCTTTTTTATTGTCAATCGTGAGAGGGTCATCCAAGTCACTTTCAAACATCCCCACTAATTTATCCGAATTCTTCTCCACAGTTTGATAGGTCAGATACTTCTTTTGCCCCCACCAAGAAAAATAAGGATTCATCCTTTCCAGCAGCGTTTTTCCTGTTCGATAGTTTTTCTGCAGGTAATAATCCTGATCATTAATCCCTACATTCCGTTGTTTTAACAACTCCTTGATTTCTTCAAATGCCGTGTGATTCGCACCACGGAAGCGATAAATCGACTGTTTGATATCTCCAACAACAAAAAGTTTCGACGAAAATGCTTCCTGGATGGTGACAAATAACCGAATCTGGATATCATCACTATCCTGGAACTCATCAACAAACAGGTAAGAGATTTTTGAAGATACGTTTTTAAAGGCATCTTTGCCGTATTGCTCTTGGATATGGTCCATTTCCCTAGATAAATCACTTAAGGATAAGCTATTTTCCGTGACCTTTGCCTGGGTAAACCTTTTCTCGACATTTTTAATGACGGTCTTTAGCAATTCATTCATTTTCTCATGACCCTCTGCTGCAGGACCAAAATTGGCATTCAAAATCTCATTCGAAGTAAAGCCTTTTTGTTCAAATTTCTCCCAAAAATCATAGATGACATCGATTAGTTCATACATCTTTAATGGAGAAAGGATGGATTCAATATTTCCTTGAGCAGATTCTAACTCTGATTGAAAATAGGTATCTAATTCTTCCTCTATCCAACTTCGCTTCTCCATGGTAAAACTCCTTAGCCGAACATTTAAACCATATCCACGCAGAGAACCAATTTCCCTTAATAAACTTTTTGCGAAGGAATGAATTGTTTGAATTCGCATATTATTAAGCTTTTCAATCCATTGAATATACTCCTTTACCCCTGTCACATTGAATCGAGCGAACAGTTCCCCCCGAAGCTTCTTGTACATATTCCGGGCCGCTTCACGTGTAAACGTAATCATGGCAATTTCTGCAGGATCAAGCTTTCCTTTAATAAGTAGATATAATATTCGATCAATCATGACCGTTGTTTTCCCCGTTCCGGCACCTGCTTTGACCATGATATTTTCGTTTAAGGGAGCATGCTCAATTTTATACTGATGAAAATTGAATTGATGGTAACGTAAAGCGATTTCTTCCACCTGTTCCAAATTATCTCCATCGAACACTTCAATTTTTTTATGTATCTCTAGTTCTTCATTTACAAAAATTTGAAGGAGTTTTGCTTTTTGATATTCCTTCATCTGAAACTCTGCTGTTTCCCTCACACTTTCACTATTTGTGAACAATACGATTTTCACGCCTGTATTCATATAGGAGCATAATGTATGCACTTCATATTGTATTTCCGAAACATCAGCGAATAGTGCTAAAGAGTACTCCGGTGCAGTTCCCATGTAAAACCTCCTCAATCCCATCTGGTTGAACTCTTCCTATTTCAATATTATGTCAATTAACAATATTAAACAAACATTCAATCCCACAAACCTCTACTCTTTTTCATTTCCACCTATCTTAATAATACCAACTTAAAAACGGTTTCTGAAAATTAACAGACACCGATTATCAAACAATGTAAAAAACAACACCCCCACCTCAGATAGTGGGGGTGCCATTTGCCTTCCGTTCAAAGTGATAATGAAGCCGGTATTCACATATTTCCTTAGTCCAGTAATAAAGAAGTTCTTCAGCTTCTTGATTGACATCAAAGTTTAATTTGAACATATCATCATCATATGAATCAGGCCGTTAGAGCTTCCACTCCATTTCGACATAGGCATTGAAGCAATCAGTTTACTGACACCCTTTTCCTCATAGTCCCATAGATTTTTAGCACCTTTATCGGAAAAATCAATCCTCTTTCTATACTCTTTTTCCATCAAGTATTGGTGAAAAAATGGCGCTGTTTCTTTTGATGATATGGGGTTAGACCAATTTGATTTCCCTCGTTCCAGCATAGCGAGCAGTACAATCATCTTATAGCTTTTGGTCATGCATGTTTTTTCTACTTCTACTAACCAGTTTTCATAACGGTTATAAACTCTAGCTTCATGATGCGTGAATTCCTCTGCCCAATTTAAGAAACCAAAATAGGATTGAAATTCCTGTTTGTATTGTGGTGAATCTGAAGCTCCCTTTAAGTGGATTTCCAGATAGGTCGGTCTCCTGCCCAACTCTCGCTTAAGATCCAGATAATCATTCAATACCTTTTCTTTCCTAGGCTGTCACTTTCGCATCATTTCTTTGAGAAGGTTGATGACGTTGATATCCAAATCGAAATCACAAAATTGTGGTAAGGCCGGATGAATATTCCGTGTCTTCCCCTTTCTAGGAATCGTGTCAAATATACTGAGTTTAATATCTGCATTGTGGTAGTTTCCGATTAAGTCTACAATGACACACGATTCCTTTTCAGGATGTAAACGCAGCCCCCTGCCAATCTGCTGGGTAAAGACGGTTAACGATTCCGTTGGCCGAACAAACAGTAAGGTATCAACCGCAGGGATATCGACACCCTCATTAAACAAATCTACCGTAAAAATAGCATCGATTTCACCATTATGGAGTTTGGAAATTGCCTTACTTCTGCTTATATCACCTGTTGTGAATGCAGACTTACAGTTTTATAGCCATGATGATTAAAGTAGTTAGATAAGAAATTGGCTTGTCGGATTGAAGAGCAAAATGCTAGTGTTCGCGTTTGCTTTTTATCTTCCCAAGCACGAAGAATTTTAAGTGCCAAGTCCTCTCTTAATTGAGCTTGCAATAACTCCTCTTCATCATAGCGATTGCCTAACCAGGTGATTTGGCTATAATCCGTATCATCGTAAACCCCAAAGTATTTAAAAGGGGCGAGCCACATCCGTTCAATGGCATCCAAGAAATCAAGTCTAAATGCCACGTTCCCATCACAAATAGCATAAACATCTTTGTTGTCGTTCCGGTCTGGAGTAGCCGTGATACCCAATAAAAACTTCGGTTTAAAGTAATCTAATGCCCTTTTATAGGAATCTGCAGCAGCATGATGAAACTCATCAATGATAATGAGATCAAATTCATCACGTTGAAATTGCTCTAAATGAGTTTTCATACTTAACGTATAAATAGAAGCAAAGATGCATCCGCATTTCTTTCTTTCGTTTTCCCGTTATAAATGCCATATTGTTTATCTGGCATGATTTTTTTAAATGACTCTCTTGCTTGATAGAGAATCTCTTCCCGATGGGCAATAAAGAGTATCTTTTTGAAATTCATTGAGAAAAACCCAGCCAAATAGGTTTTTCCTAAACCTGTAGCCATTACAACGAGTGCCTTGTTATACTCTTCCTCTAAGGTTTTATTTAACTCCTCCAGCGCTTCAATTTGAGCAAATCTTGGTTGAATATCTCCATATTCTGCAGGAGGTTCAAAAATAACTCCTGGCTGTTCAGGAGTTTCTTTATTCGAAGGCAACATAAGCTCTAATTCTTCAAGCTCACTCCATTTTTTTGACAGCTTGGGATATTTCCGTCCAAACTCTTCAAAACTGGCTTTGTAACCCTCTAAGGTTGTTTTATTTAATGGAACAGTCTGCTCAGCATAAAAAATCTTCAGAAATTCATTTTGTGCTTCTTCAAACACTTCCTTTTCATAACAAACTAAAAGATTCCATTCCACACCCTGATTCAGCGCTGACCTCGAAAGATTTGAAGAACCTACGAATAAATAATCCTTGCCATCGGCTTGAAATATATAGGCCATGGGATGAAACGATACACCATTACTTTTCCAAATTCGTACTTCAATCCGTTCATCAATGCCCAGAAGTATTTCAAGTGCCTCAGGCTGTGTTATATGTAAATAGTCCCCTGTACAAATTTTAATCTCTGCTCCATTTGCAGCAGCCTTTTTTAAAGCATCTTTTAAAAATTTAACTCCGGATTTCATGACAAAAGAAGTTAATATACAGATGGTCGAAGCTGTCTCTAGCTTTTCAATGATATGACTACCATATTCTCGAATAATCAGCTGTACATTACTCATCTTCAACTTCGATTAGGAAAATATTTTCCTCAAATCTCCCGCGTTTTTCTGCCTTCTTTCGTCGAACCTCCTCAACCTCTTCAAAGGAGGCTCCATGGCATTTGGCTAATGCATGAATAATTTCAAGCAGATCAGCTAACTCCTCAATGGCATTCTCATCGTTATCGGCATTAAGGTACTCCTGTAGTTCTTCAAAACTCTTATTTTTTAGTTCTTTTATGTATTCTTCATCGTTTAGGGTTCTAACAAAAAACTGTTTTCCTGTGCTTTCGATTACTTGTGTTATTCAGTCACGGACCAATTTATTATAGATAGGCATAATTTGCACCTCCACAAAAGTAGCTGTATTTCTTCTATTTTTTTTTATATTGATTATACACTATTCCAATTAATAGATTAGTGTTTCTGGATTACTACTTCTTAATTCTTGCAATTTTCTTAAAATATTTAAAATCATTCTAAGACTATTGGTGTTAATCTATTCATTTATCTTTTCTTTTATCTTATGGCCACACCACAGTATTTCCTATATATCAAATTAGACATAATACATAAGACTTAAAGCATACACACTAAAGTCCTAGCAAATAGTGATATAATTAATTGTCGTAACATAAAATATATTGTAAATGGTATAGAATTTTTTATTGGGGATGAATTTCCTTGGACTTTGTTACCTTAAATGGAAAATGAAAACCATGGCAAAGTGAAGTTCTTCGTGTTCAAAGAATACAAGAAATTTACGAGAAGCTATTTCTTGTGTTATGGTCTGCGGTACTATGTAACTCCGTCGGTTTCACAACAATATTACCGTAGTGGTCTAATTCATTTCTCATCTTACCATGAAACTCCCTTCTATCTTAAACACATCAGCCTCAACGAATTTTTCAATTAAATGTCTAAAGAAACCATTAGACATTATGATTTTTACACTAAGGCTTTATCCTTTAAAAGTTTGTTAATAAACCAATTTAAGTTAAGTCTTCTATTTCGAATATACATATCGAATACCTTTTGTGCCGGGAGTTTTAATAACTGAACATCCTCTAAATTCAAGCCTTGTAAAAATCCAATGGTAACCTTACCAATTTGCTCAATTTCATTTTTTTCAGTCGGGAATAATAATAAATTTCGGATCTCATGAATTTGATTTTGTTGTATATAATCGGTAAAAGCTAATTGGTATAGGTACTGTTTTGTAACATCTCCTACGCCGGGATTGTTACTTAACTTCGTATCTGTTAAGGTAAGGGAATAGTATTTTGCATCGGAAATAATGAAATAATTTCTTTCCGATTGATACATCGAGATAATATCCGGGATTAATGTGTCCGCATGATGTGTTTTTCCGGTAGTGGTAATCCAATTCGGCTTATCAACATAATCTTTCAGCTCAGGATATTTGTTATCTAGGATATAGGAACACACTTTTTCCCAAACAATCTCAAACTTCCTTGTTCCATAAAAGCTGATTAACAAACTTTCATGTTCCATCTGTTCTCTAGAAATAAATGAGTACAACGCCTTGAGAACCATCTGCTTCCGTTTCACAAACTGAACATTCAGTTCGTTTTGTATTCTTGATAATATATCTTGCGGTGTTCCGAATGCATCGTCATTTACTTCGAAATGAACAGGTTCAAAACCAAAATATTCCTGTAAACCTGTTCGTTTTAATATCTCAGTGCATTCATTTAAGACAAACTGATGTAATAATCGAAAATAATTTTCTTCATCTTGAAGAGTGGCGCTAGTATAATATTCTAAATAAACTGGGGTTACACCATCGATAACAGGTTGGAATTCATCGATTGTTTTTTGCCAATTTATTTCATTTTCTCCCATTAGTAGGTGGATCGATTTTTCATTGGAATATAATCCGTTTTCAATATACTCCGAAATCAAATAAATAATTAATGATAACATATTATAGTTAGCGTTATTTTCCACATTTCCAAGGCTTTCAATATCGTCTTGATCTAAATTTTCCCGTTTACTATATTCTCTAAAAAGGGTTAACAATTGTTTGATAACCGTTTTTTCATCAGATATTTGAATGAATTTTGGTAGGCAAAAAACCACTAGACCTTTGATGATAAGTACACCAACAAATTGAATGCTAAATCGTTTATCCTCTCGTGTCATTAGAATTTTTCTATCCTGTAATTCTTTGAGGACATTTTCAAAGTGAGAGACTTCCAAATCGCTTAGTTTTTCCTTCAGTTCAGGAATTGTGTATGTTTGAAGCTCTTTTAAAAAAATCGGTCTCAATGTTCATCACCCTGTTACTCTATTGTCTCAGCTAATTGCAAAGGCATTTGATCATCTTCGTCCTGTTTCTCATAGCTGATATTTTTAACAGGAAAGTCAAATATATTGATGCCAGCGTCATAGGCTGCTAATAATTTAGAGAAAGTATTATATAAAGGCAAAAAGAACTTTCCTTTTCTATGTTTAAGAACATCTTCAAATAGATACATCAGTAACTTGCTTTTGAATATGTCATCAATATTTGGTGAAGCAAGCTCTTGATCACCAAGAAAAAATGGACCAATCAGCTTGTCTTCGTTTATATTTAAATCGGAATCAGACAATCGGTCATTGATCTTATTTCTTAATGTATTCCACTCAATTTCACCAAAAGGTTTCAGATTCATAATCTTTCCAGAAATTTTCTCACTACCAGCGTTGATATCGATATACTCAAAATTCCATCTTCTCTTAAAGGCAGCATCCATTGGTTGTACTCCCTGATCGGCGCTATTCATGGTAGCCCATATATACAAGTTATCAGGTAATCTTACTTCAAGAGCATCCTCTTCTGCCAACTCACATTCATTAACAAGATATTTCCTCATATCCTCTGATATATGAATCGAGTACTCGCTCGTTCCGTGAAGATTACGATCTAGTAATTGAAAAATATCCCCAAATACAGCAGCAACATTGGCTCTATTGATTTCTTCAATGATTAATAAATAATTTTTATCTTCATTTAATTGTTTGCTTTTAAAAGCTTTAACCCATAACCTTAAAAAAGGACCCGGTACAAACTCGTAGGAAATATATTCAATCATATTTCCATTCTCAGTTCTCCGCTTCGGGATCGGTTTATATGTGCCTACAAACTGTGCATAGGAATAATTAGGATGAAAGGTTACACGTTCAAATTGATTTACCGTAAAATATTTATCTTTATCTTCGTTAATTTTAAAACTTTTCCCGGTTCCGGGTGCCCCAAAAAGGATCCGGTTATGCGGACGGTCAAGCGGTCCGTATGTATGGGTTGTATCCTCAGCTCTAGTCTCATCGTCTTCATGAAATCTGTGAAGAATGTCTCTATTTTTCAAGTATAGGTAAATATTTTGAGGCTTGAATGTAACTGAGTTATAGGCTGAGCTTTGGTCTGAATATAATCCAAATAAACGAGCTGGTTGAATGTCTTTCTTCGTATTAACTCGATAGGCACGATTAGAGCCACTCGTTAAAATTTCCTCTGGCCAAGCCACAATAATGGAATGATTGATATCTTCTTCACTCTCTAACACATATATACCAAATATCAATTTATTAGGGCAAATGATTTCTTTTAAATCTTGACCCTGAATACGCTTTTCATAGGAACTACCAGAGTCTGGATTATTACTATTCGGGCGCGAGTCATTTACCACATTCAGTAAAGCCACATTATATTCTAGATTTTCGGTTGTGTGGGGATTGGTTAATCGGATGTGAATAAATTTGGTGCTATCACCCAGTATTTCACATTGCCATCCATCCCGTACGAATAATTGTTTAATTAATTCAATTTTCGCTTTTCCTCTATTCCGTTGTGAAATAGCTGATGGTTTCCAAACTAAGGTACCATCGTAGTCGACTTCCCATCTTTCATTTGTCATGGTTGCCCCCCTTACATTCAATATTATTACATAAATTCCCCTAAAAATGTCAATCATTATAGAAAAATAAAAAACAAGTCGATTAGGTCTTCACCCTAATCGACTTTGTTTTTTTCCAGATTATATTTTTAAGCTTGATTTTGTAGAGGCTTATTCATTTTATTACTAAAGTAAGTTTCTTTAATTCTATTTGCAATAATTGAACTTAATAATGGAGGAACCGCATTCCCCAATTGTCTCCATTGATCTTTGAAATCACCTTCAAGTTGATAATCATCAGGAAAAGTTTGCAACCTCTTTATTTCTTCAATTCTTAAAAATCTATTTTTCCAATGAAATGGACCTTGGTTATTCGAAAAACTCGCTTGAATCGTCCAAGATGGTCGATTAGGAGATAATTTAAGTAAGAACGTCCAATATCTCGATTTCCATTTAAAAATGGGATCGGGATGTCCTCTTTTTTCTGTATAGAATAAATAATTATCTCCAGGTGGGATATCTTTTAGCAATTCATAATGTTTTGCTCCCGGCCTTTGGTTCATTTCTTCATCCAAAATATTATCAAAGTCAGCCATAACATCCCCGCATGTTACCCATGGTAATTTGTTTCCTTCTGGCTTTTCCGCATGCGTTTCTTCAGGAAATTCAAAATCTGGTAATCCCTCTTTTACCCCGACACAGATAAATCTTTTTCTTGTCTGAGGAACACCATAATTTGCAGAATTTACTACCCTGTAGAATATTTTATATCCCAATTGCTCTGATACTTCTTTTAGAAATTCCATTGCTTCCTGGTGGGTTTTAAACATAAACCCATCCACGTTTTCAAAAACAAATACTTTTGGACCTAGTTCTTTTACAGCTCTGAAATACTCAGGCACGGCAAAACCAGAGTTTTCATCTTCAAATCCATTCTTTTTATGTGTTAGATAATGCCTTGTCTGACTATATGGAGGACAAGGTGGACCTCCTATGATGACGTCAATATTTTGTTCTCTAAGCTTAATCCAGTTAAAATCAATCTCCCTTACATCAGCACAAAGGATATTTTTGGAGATATTATTGGTTTCTAATGTTTTACAGGCAATATCCCAAAAGTCAGTCGCAAAAACAGTTTTGAATCCATTCTTTTTAAATCCAATATCTAATCCTCCACCACCGGAGAAAAGACTAACGACTTTTAAAACACTCATTTATAACCACCTACATAAATGCTCTATCACTTGTTTTCCTAACAACGGCGGAACGGCATTCCCGATTTGTAATCTTTTCGACCTATGAGAACCAGTAAAAATATAGTCTTCAGGAAACGTTTGGATTGCTGCAGCTTCACGAATTGTTAATCTTCGATTGTTCCAATGGAATGGTCCTTCCCAGTGTCCAGGTTTTGAAATAATCGTCCAAGAAGGTAAGTTAGGATGTAACTTCAGAAGAAAACTCCAATACCTCTTCCCTGCCACAAACTGTGGATTAGGATGGCCAGATCTTTCGCTAAGGGCAATATAATTCTTCCCTGGCGGCACCGACTTTAAATTATCATAGTATTTACCTTCTGCTTCTGTTGTAGGATCATAGTACATCTCATCGTCATATTTACCAATCCAATCAACTACTCTTTCATAAGGTAATAAATTGGGATTTAGTAACCTTGCCTTGTCCGAACCATGTGTCTTTCTCATTTCCTCGTTGATATCTTTTTTGGTAGCTAAAAAGAATACTCTCTTCCGCTTCTGTGGAATTCCGTAGTCTGCAGAGTTGACATTGAGTAAAATATAATTATAGCCTAACGCTTGTGTGGTTTCTTCAATGCTTTCAACAGCAGCCCGATTGGAAGGGTGTAAAATACTCTCCACGTTTTCTAATACAAAGCCGTCAGGCTTAATTTCCGATATCAATCTAAAATACTGTCCAATCATATTTCTAGGGTCGTCATTGGCTTTCCTTTTTTCATTGGTTACCCAATATCCAGCTTTAGAGAAAGGCTGACAAGGTGGACCGCCAACAAGAATTAGTTTTTCAGGATTATTCAATTTGATCATTTGAGCGTAATCCGCGCCAGTGACTTCAGAGATATCTTTATGAGCATGCTCGGTATGTTCAAAATACTTATTGGCTTTGAGCGTGTTTACACTATCCTGATAGAAGTCCAAGCTAGAGAGAACCTTCACACCTGCTAGCTGTGTACCAATGTCCAGACCACCCGCACCAGAGAAAAAACTGATTGCTTGAATTTTACTGTCCTTAATTCTATCCGTGTCATTATTGCATGTATAACCTTTATGTTCAAATGGAATTTGAATATTCCCGTTCTTATCTTTTTCAAACTCACATTCAAACACATCTAATTGATCTTTAAAAATCAATTCCAACGATTGTTTTGATATACTGTAATCTTTTTCTGTTTGTATTACATTCGACATATAAAATTACCTTTCTATTGCTTATTTTTGATCAATTAGGAATACTGCTTTTCTTTCTCATATCAATAGGTTTTTCAACATTCTTGGGAACAGCCCAAACCCATCCTAACCTAACCGCTCCAGTTATTCGTCCTTGTTCGCACAAAATCTGTACTCTTCGCTGTGATATTCCCCAATTTTTAGCAGCTTCTTTCGCAGTTATATATTCCATGAATAACCCTCTTAAATAGTGATAAGTATACTAAATTTATTATATTCGAAACTACGAACAATATCAAGATTCTACAATTTTCTTAGACTGTATACCTCTTTTTATCTTTACTAGTTTATTAGAATAACAGAAACAGATGAAGAAGTAAAATTATGCGAAGTAAAGTTGATGATGTTATTTCGTGGCATTTTATATGTTGAAATATTCAATGATGGAGTTAATTGTTGTGGTGTCGAAACGTTTTAGAATTAAAATCACCATCAAGTGGTATTGCTTCTTCCACGCTGTTTAGAATGCTATCCAGCCATGCGAAGTAGTTTCCTGACCCTAAAGAGCTGGATGTTATTCCAGTTCAATCGTGTAATTTTCTGAACAAAATCTCGATGTATTTTTCAACTTCCTTTACTTTCTATGTCTTTTTTGAAATTCTCTATAAATCAGCAACTAAAAACACAATTATCCGTGAGGATCGGATAATTGTGTTTTTAGTTGATTTTCCCCTTTATTTTCTATTTCATATGCCCATGCTCTTTTAATCGACGGGCTTCGCCAAATATAAGGAGAACAAAATAATCTTCAGGCGCACTTACGTAGTGGAAGCAGACCACTTGTGGGTCCTATTAGCTTTCTTCGAAGTACTTCTCAAAATGCCAGATTTGGTGTTATACTCTCCAAATAGAATTTTGGGTTAAGTATATAGCTCATTAAATTTAGTTCTATTACAGATTTCCCAATACCTGGTTCATCTCTGATGATAATGAAATGCTTTTGATCTGTTTGTGTCCTAAACTGAGTATATTTACTAACTACCTTTCATAGGCTACCTTTTGTACATCTAGTAGTACAAACTCTTCATTGCACTTTAACAGTGAGCTAACAGTTTCGACCAATTTTTTTAAGTAAAAATTTTGCCTTCTTCAATCGATTCAGCAATTTCTCTAACATTTCCTTTTGAGATGTGCTTTTGAATATTTTAGCCAATCTCGTTAACCGTAATGGAAATACAGCATCGTTTCCCGCAAATAATTGCTAAATCTTTGTCAAGAAGTGGCTCTCCTATCCTTGCCATATAATTATGTAGATAAGCACAAGAATGTAGCTGAATATTAGTTGAATCACTATACAAAGACTCATTAAAATTCTGTAAATATTGCTTGTACGAAGAGGAAGGATGAACCGTTTCACGCTCCCTTCCCCCAAAAAGGTTCGACCAACCAATCCCATCTACTTCAGTTGCCTTCTCTTTTTACCATTGCTACAATTCAAATAATTACCGCTTTTTTCTTAACTGGTTGTACTCGCCTGTAACTAAAATCAATTCTCTTTTCGGTTTTTCGAGAAAATTGCCTGAATAGTCCATGAAAGTCAGTCAGGTTATTTTTAATATAAAGGTCAGAACCCTAACCAGATAAAATCGGATTAGTATATCCTCTATTTTTGTATAATTTATTATTTTTCTAAGCAGGTTTATTTACTATCAAATCATAACCCTTTGATTAGCGGTCTTCAGTTCAGCAAGTTATGCCCTAAATTTTATTCCTCCTGAACCAGAAAAGAAACTTATGCATGATTTTTCGAATCTTAATTGTCAGAGTAAGTTCACAATAATTAACCCTTTTGATCAAAGTTAATAAAGTATATCCTTCACTTTCCATTAAAAAATTGAAAAAAATCTCACAATTTATGCTGACTAATAGTAGTTTTTTTCTTCTATCATTAATATACATTTCTCGATTTTTGGTAGCATTCATTAATTAGTTTACCTTCCACCAAGAATTAACTAATTGAAATCATTTTTTTGTATGTGTACCAAACTCCATATTCCACGTTTAGTATTTTCAATAGACCTAATCCCCTTTAAATCTGTCCTTGCCCATCTCAGTCTATAATCTAACAAGGTACATACCCCATCTGGGTGCGGTAATTTAACAATATCTTCTGGGATTTCTAGTAATTCAATAACCTTAGCATTAATATCCTGTGTCTTTGCAGAACCCCCCAGCTCTTCAAGAGCAATAAGAGTTGCCTCTCTTAATTGTTTATTATTTGGAAACCCATTATCTTTATCCACAATATCACCTCTTACATGTATAACGAACTCACTATTCTTCTTTTCCATTCATTTCCTTAATGTAGCCTTTAATCCATGTCCCAATCTCAATCGATGCCATTTTTCCTTCTTTTCTCATTAGATTCATGAATTCAAATTTTACCTCTGGTTCTATGACTATTTCAATTTTCGCTGTTTTCTTTCTACCAGGTGGTCTACCACCTAAGGAGTTATTTTTATGCATCTTACCCCTCCTAAACTAGCCACATCAATGATTATATAGGGTTTTTATCATGACGTAAAGCTTAATGAATATTATAGGTTGATTTTATCCTCTGCAGCCTTGTTACTTTTTAGTTTAAGGTGGTTAATGTTTTACTATATAAATACCCGTTTCACATCCAAATCCTGAAGAAGAAATTAACTGTGCAATAAATCATGATTTCATTGAAGACGTTGATGCTGCCATTGTGATTGACCGCAGTGGAAAAAGGGATATTGTTACATCGTGGAGTAAATATGACCGTTTTGTCCAGAAGAGTATCGTAGATTTATTTGAGAAGATAGACAAATTAGATAGAATGAACGATTGGAAAGTCACTCCAGTAGGAATTAGTGATGAGGTGGTTTTCGCAGAGTACAGAATCCCTTCTGTTTATCTATCAGTTAGCTACTTAAAAAAAGGGGCCCTACCCCCTAATAAGTTTTGGCCACATATGGTGACCGTCGTACAAAAAGAAAATAATATTATTATTTTTATGTAAAAACTAATTAACCCCTATTCTTATAAAATAGGGGGATATACTTTCTCAACTATTATTTATACTCAACTTCTACTTGCCAATCTTCTTTATAGTAACCTGAATCATTAAATGCCTTCATACAGAAATTGTATATAGTCTGTGCATTTAAATTAGATTCCATATATTGTTCATTTGCCATTTTCTTAGGCTTTCTCATTTCATTTTCTTTTGTGGCAAGAAATCCACGATTTTTATCCATTACAACCTCATATTTTATCGGATTATCTTCGTATATTGACATTATTGTAATCTCCATCACTTCCCGCCATGTCTTTACTGGGTATGAGTTTTGATTAATCATTAATAAACGAGGTGAACTTCCAGTTATTTTTTCATTTCGTTCCTGGTTTACCAAAATATGGCCATATTTCAAGAAATATTTCAACCCGTATCGTATGACGTATCGTCAAGCTCTTCCGATTCAGGTGCTAAGTATGTATCTCCTTCACTAATTTCATTGCTGAAGGTAAGCTCTTCTTTATTTATGAAAGTTTCATATAGGCTGCAGAATTCTTGTTTTCGAATGGATTCCAAAACAAATTGGACTAATGAGACATCTTTGACATCATTTAACTCGGAAATTATACAATCCATCATTGGTTTCCCTGCTTTATCAAAGTTCGTATCTCCCCAGTCTTTTATCGCAAGTTCTCTTGTTTCAGGATTATTGCGAATTATCTGGTGATGCAAAATGAAACGTTCCATTAACGAATGAACACTCACAATCGAATAGCACATATCAATAACAATTTGTTTCTTCGTAATCTTATATATTCCAATTTGAGTCGTACGTTGATTTGTTAAAAGATATAGATAAAAGTATCAATCCTCTGGTGTCATCTCCTCTGAAACAATTGGATCCATCCAAAAATCATTACGTACTTTTCTAAACTTTGCCCACCCACAACACAGCCTTTCTCCTTGTTAGATAACTTTCACCGTCTATATATTGATAAAAGAAGAAAAAGGTCATCAGGATTTCATAAATTTGTGAAGATTTTATGACAAAAGAATTTCGGGGTACCTACTATAACCGTGGAGATAGTTTTTTAAGGTGATAATTGGAAGGTTGCGTGGAACTTTTAGAAACAAAAAAAACCAGTACTGATAAAAAGTCTCCATTCTATTTTTGGTGTTTTATCGATATTGAGGGAGAAAGCATGTAGCTAAAAATAAAAAAAAGGGAACAAAAACCCGGAGTGAAGGTTGTGTTCCTTATCATTCATAAAATGTTTAGAGATGTTACTTAAGATTCTATGTAACTTGAAAACCATTCTAGTGTCATTTTTATTTATTGCTAAAGATTCGTTCTCTTACCTGTTCTATAGATAATTAGACACTATTTTCTTTACGATGAAGCATCCCATGGCAATTCGGACAAACTGGAATTAAATCTTTTATAGGATCTACAATATAATTCTGTTGGATTTCGTGAAGGGGAATTATGTGATGGACATGAATAAAGTCTTATCGCTTACGAGCAATAGGATTACGTTCATAGACATTAACACTAACCGTTTTACGTAAAATGCACGTCGTGTTTGGTTGATACCAGCCAATCCTAATGATTATGATGTGGAGGGGGCTTTTAGTTATTATGATACGATTGACTGGAAGCGCTCTTATAACTATGAGAATGGCGATATCATATTTATCTATTTATCAGGCAATGTTAGGAAAGTTCGTTTTAAAGTGGAGGTAATCGAAGGTTTAGTACAAGATGGTCATATTACATATGATAATACTTTCTGGTTAGATGAAGAAAAAAATGAAGAATCACTAGAATATGAGCGTTAACGGGTGAGATTGGTAGATGAGACAGATACTCATGACTTGTCTCTAGCTAAATTACGCGAACATGGTTTAAAAAGGAATATTCAGGGTGCCATGAAACTTTCTGGAGAGCTGAGTGATTATATCATGTCGTTCTTTGAACATAATTTAACGGAAGGATACTATCCGGATGAAGTTGACGGGCCATTAGAGGAAGGGAAACCTATGGCCGCTTTCTTCAAGTTCTCACCGGCGGTTTGTCGCAATTTCAATAGGTGCAACAAAGCGATATTCATCTTCTTCAATATAGTATGGAATGTTATAAAAATATCCTCTTCCTATATGGTCAAAGTATTTACTTTGTGTTATTGAATTCCTCCGCTAAAAAAGCGGCAGCTTGTTGTATACCCTTCGCTACGAATAACAAAAGGTTGTTTTTATAAACAGTAATTGGACTTGCCATGTTATTTGTCCCTCCTAATAGAATCCTATTTATTTTATATGTAACCTACTAAAAATTACTAATCATTAGTCTTTAATAAACCATATTGGTTGCAGGGGTCCTTCAATTAGTTTTGTTTCAGATATTTTCACGAAAAACTTGACGCTCTAAAGTTACTATTTTAATGTTACATGTGTGGGATTTACCTGTCGAATATTCATTGAAGAGGTCATGAATTCGAATTCAGACCCGTTTCCTTTAAAAAGATGTATAATAGAATACGAAATTAACAGAATTACGGAGGTTAGGATGCAGTTTTTTATAAAGTTAAATACAATTAGTGCCTTATACGCGTTAGCGTTGTTTATTGCCATCGAACTCATAATAAATGTTTCTCATATTAGTCAAGTATATGGCTTTGAATGGGACCATGTTTATATTGTCATTGCTGTTATTAATGTTATTGGACTTCTTCTTTCAACCCTTATCTTTTTTAGCTTAACAAAAAAGTGGATGTCAGGCCGAAAACACCATCATTGGACACTTCTTCTGTGGGTACCTTATTTTATTGTGTTATTCTACTTTTTCACTGTCTTTGTTCCTCTTAATACAGGAGTGACCCTTTTTCCTAGATTTAATCTCTTAATTTTTGGGTCTGCCTTGCTGTTTCCGGTCTACATATTATTTATTAATGTCTTTGCTTTACCTTTAAGTACGGACGAACGGACTTCTAATATCGGCAGGTAATAGATTAAGTGGATTCGCTAGGAAAAATGCTTTGAGCATATTATGATTCCAAGCATTTTATTTAACAATTTTAATGAAAATAGCATAATCAAGTTCCTAATTTTAGAAGTAAGAATTTACTGAATAAAAAAAGACATTGATTTTTTTTAGATCAATGTCTTTTTTAGGCGCTTTTCACTTATATCTGTATAAAAGAGGTTTACTTTTCGTAGCTATGGTGTTTACCCGTCCCTTATTCTAGAAAGGCAGTGATTTAGTATTCACTGAAAGTAAAAAGAAGGAGACCACATTTTCGATGTCTCCTTCTTTTCGTTTCAAATAATGAAGTTGTCTTTTATATCGGTTTCTACTTTTTAAAAAAATGCCGCCAATAGCCTATCTGACACGCCAAGGACTATGCAACAGTTACCTGTGCTGTGTATTTAGAGAACTTCCCTTTTCTGAGCACTTTTAATCAGCTTAATCTCTCCATTTTTAGGGATTAATTCACTGATGTTTTCATATTTGTCTTCCCTTTTTGACTGGTTTAAGTCCGCCGCTACATATTCCTTAAAGGAGTAGCAAAAGAGTTTACGGGCCACTCTTCCTTTTTCACCAATTAAGTTAAACCAACCTTGCCCTACATAAAAAGGATTCGTTAGTATTCTATCAATAACATATGCTATTCGGTCATCTTCTTCCCCTGGATTAAATCTTGTTTTAGTAGAAAGGGCCAAGATAAAATAGTTTTTAAACTTATCTAATTCTAGTAATTGAAGATGGTACTTCTCACGCTGCATTTGATTAAAATCCATTAAAACCGTTTTGATACTTTTCTCAATATCAATTTCAAGTTTACTTGCATCTTTCCAGGTTGATAAACGGGAATCAAAAATCGATAGTGTTAGTATATAATATCCAGCATACTTTTTGGGATCAAATACTTCATCTTTAACTTGGCTTTCATCTTCCGGTATTACAACAAATTTTTTATAGTCAGCAAAGAAATTTTCAATCATATCGTATCCCTTCTTTCATACCTTAATAAATTTGCTGAATAAAATGGCTTAATCTAAATCTATCTGCAGCTATTTTCATTATGGAAAAAACAACCAAGGTGATCTGCTCATTATCTTTTTTATAGGGCAGTTCTTCTCGTAAACTGTCAAAATAACTTCTATGGTCCAATGAATCGGAATTTATATATATATTTCTTTATTCATATTAAAAGTCCTCCTTATTTCTTCAAAAATCCTCATCTTTCACGGTTTTTAATTAAAAAGTCCTATAAGCGAATTGGTAATTTGTCGTAACAGGTCTTTTGGCCGAGCTGGTTACTATACACTGCTGGAAATATTGTATATACGATTTTATCGGTGTTACATCACCAATTGATCAAACAAAATAGCCTTGAAACGCAGTAGTTAACCGGGGGATTTACCCATTTATCTATAAACTCAAAAAAAAATAGTTCACTTGTTTACAAGCGAACTACCTGGGTTGGCCTCAATATTTTTCAAACACTGTGTGCTATAACGAATACTGATTTCCTGACTAATTCCGATAGGAAAATCTTCTTTCATAAATAGCCCCTCCATTCATACCCATTCAATATTATTTTATCGCCAATCGTTGAATATACCAAAAATAGAGTGCTAAAACTTCTAAGCTTTAGCACTCTATTTGTAATATTATTTAATTTTATCCTCAAGAATTGAACTACTTACTTTTCAACGGTCACAACTAAAAGTTCTCTATGCCAAGATTCCCTCAATTTTTTCAATAACCTCACTTGTAAGCGCAATTTCAACGGCTTTGACATTTTCTTCTAATTGGCTTGGTCTACTTGCACCAATTAATGCGCTTGAAACATTTGGCTGACGTAAAATCCATGCTAATGCAAGGCTAGGTAGAGTGATTTCTAATTCCTTGGCGATCTTCTCTAACTGTTCCACCTTCGTAAAGGTAGTCTTCGTTAACATACCCTTCATGAAGTTGTTGATTTCGTCATTTGAGGCACGGCTATCCTCTGGAATGGTATTTCCTTTATATTTTCCTGTTAAAATCCCCTGAGCGAGAGGAGAAAAGACCACCTGTCCGATCCCATGCTTTGAACTCACCGGAATAACTTCCTTTTCAATATAGCGGTTTAACATGTTATATACAGGCTGGTTCACGACAATTCGATCTAAAAGGAATTTATCAGCTACACGGACTGCCTCTTCAATCTGAGCAGCACTCCATTCACTTACACCCGCATAAAGAATCTTCCCTTGACGAATTAAATCATCAATGGCTCTCAATGTTTCTTCCACTGGCGTTTCCTGATCATAGCGGTGACAGTAAAAAATATCAACATAATCTAAGTTCATTCGCTTCAAGCTCGCATTGGCTTGTTCAATCACATGCTTCCTCGATAATCCGCGATCATTCGGTCCTTCCCCCATTGGCCAGAACGCTTTTGTCGTAATAACATAGGATTCACGTGGATATTCCTTTAAAGCCCCAGCCATAACCCGTTCACCTTCACCACGTTCGTAAACATTGGCAGAATCAAAGAAGTTAATTCCTAGTTCATATGCTTTATGTATTGTTTTCTCAGCCGTGTTATCTTCAACCGTTTTTCCGTAGGTTAACCAACTGCCTAAACTAATTTCACTTACCTTTAACCCGCTATTTCCTAAACGTCTGTATTTCATTTAAATCATACCTCCCTAGATAATTTTTAAAAAAATGACTTTCAGGTAAACTATATAAAATTTAGACTATTTTTACAATTATGAAATACTGCAGGATTGGATTAATAGTTGGAAAAAGACAGGATTCTTACGATTTAGTTTAATTACCAGAATTTTCAGAAGGTACCTGACAATATTATCAAAAAAAATGGATGCTATGCGATAAGTAGTTCAGTTTTTGTGGAGAAACATCGTATATAGGTACTAATTAGCAGACTTAATCACAAATTAACTCAGTCTGTTCTAATTACCGTTATTTCAACATTTATTCGCTTTTGACACACAAAATAACATATCAAATATCACAACAAATAACAGTGTGAAAATAACTATTGTCACACTGTTATTTAGGTTGTTAAATTGATTGTTAATTGACTTTCAACTTGAAAGGATGAAAGGGAAATTCTAATTATATGTAGAAATAGGTATATAGATTGTGAAGAGTTGAAACAAAGTAGTTTAGCTTTAATTTGATATAAAAGGGGGTTTAATAATGACAAGGATTTGCAATCAATGCCAAACTGAAATGATAAAAGATTGTAAAGTAAATGTTGAATATGACTTGTCTGGAATTACGATTAGTCAAAAGCGTAAAGGACTTTTCAAAAATGTATCTGCAAAGACTAAAGCAGCTTTATGTCCAAATTGTGGTAATGTAGCTATCTATATTGATGATTACCAAATATTTACTAAATAATTACTTATTCAGCGTACGGGAGCTTTAACAGAATAGGTGTAATAATATGAACCCTCAGAGGACTATAACTCTGAGGGTTTTTATTTGTTATTTGGTGTGTGATTTCCACTGTGAATTAGGGTGCTATTTGTAATGATTTTTCAGTTTTTCTCCACAGTATCTGATCTACTTAGCTATGCGATCCCTCCTTTGCTATCTACTCAGATCAATTCTAAAAAAGAACAAATCGTTAAAATGTTCATTCGGTGCATGAAGATTTTCATCTGGCAGCCCGAATCCCATTAAAACAACAGGAGTATTTAAGGTATGGCTGAAATCCGAGACAATCGGAATGGAGCCCCCTTCTCTTTTATAAACAGGTGCTTTTCCATAAACCTGTTCATAAGCTTCAGCTGCTTTTTGAATCATCGGATCATCGATTGGTGTTAAGAATGGATTACCAGTATCCTGGAGTGTCACTTTTACTGTGCATCCTTTTGGTGCTTTTTCTTCTAAATGCTTTTTGATTAAGTCTTGGATTTTTTCTGGATTTTGATTATTGACTAGACGGCAGGTGATTTTGGCATGTGCCTCGTTTGGAATGACAGTTTTTGTACCTTCCCCCTGAAATCCGCCCCATATGCCGTTTAATTCTAATGTCGGCCGCGAGTTGATTTTCTCAGAATATGGGTAATTATTTTCTCAACCCGTTAATTCAGTTAAGCCTAATGTCATTTTTAGCTTTTCTTCATCAAAGCCCAGTGCTTTAATTTGTTCCTTTTCAAATCCGGTCAATTCTAATACATCATCATAGAACTGATCCACATTTACCTTTCCATTTTCATCATGAAGAGTAGATAGCAGCTGCACTAATAAATGGTTAGCGTTCTGAACTCCCCCGCCGAACATGCCTGAATGCAAATCCGTATTCGCCGTTTTAAGGGAAACCTCAAGAGCAGCCAGACCTCTTAAAGAATATGTAATCGCAGGAACTCCTCGATCCCACATATCAGAATCGGAAATGATCACCACATCACAGGCTAGCTTTTCTTTATTTTCGGCTAAAAACTGTGGAAGATTGGGACTTTCGATTTCTTCTTCTTCAATACAAAATTTCAAGTTTACCGGTAATTTATTTTCTAGTTTTAGTAGTGTTTCAACCGCTTTAATATGTAAAAATGTCTGCCCTTTATCGTCTGTTGCCCCTCTGGCATAGATTTTTTCATCTCGGATTTCTGGTTCAAACGGAGGAGTTACCCATAAGTGAATTGGGTCAACGGGCTGGACGCCATAATGACCGTACACTAATACAGTTGGTGCATTTTCTTGATGAAACCAGTCTGCATAAATAATCGGATGACCTTTTGTTTGTACGATTTCAACGTGTTCCATTCCAATGCTTTCTAACTTATTAGCGATCCAGGAAGATGCTTTTTGAATGTCCTCTTTATGCTCAGATAATGAACTTATGCTAGGAATGCGAAGTAATTCTTTTAATTCCTCCACATTTTGTTGATGATGCTTCGATACAAATTCGGACTCATGTTCTCACCTATTCTTTTTTATTTTCAATTCTCTCTTTTACACGAAAATTAGGAAAATAATAGAAAACCAGCCCTAAAAAGGGAGAGACTTTATTTGAACGTATTAAAAGTGACTGGCACTACAAGAAAGTATCAAGGAAATTTAGATTAGCCATTTAATATTTTTCCGCCTGGTTCCAGTAAGATTAAAAGCTTTGGTGCTGAATATTTGCACTATCTTTATTTAGTTATCCTGGCTATTTTCTTGCTAAACATAAATATCGAATCAAAGTCATCACTGATCGATCATACATGTGATCTTTGATATTCAAATAAGTATAAACATAATAATATTTTATCAAAAAAAGTGCCAGGTACCCCCAATTTTTGAATGGTCCCTAGCACTTATTTTTATATTAATTCAAGCACCCACTAAATTCCCAGGTTGTAACGAAATTCATTCTGCTCCACATTTTGATATTTGTCCATTTAGCTAAAAATTCATCCTCCCTAAATTGTTAAAAAAATTTATTGGTAGGATTCATGATATATGTTACCCGAGCGTAGCCCTCCTTTAATAGTGTACCTTGAACCCATTCTCCATCAACATACACATTGGCTAACAGTCGTCCACAGGTATCTTTTGTATTCCCCGTTCAAATTCCCATGTTAATTAATAAGGGATTTGTGCTCCCTTATTGGATTATGGTATCCGTTATTATATGAACCTACTCTATTAAGCTTTTACCCTTCTAATAATAAAGAGTGTGGATCTTCCAACAGTTCTTTTACTGCAGCCAGGAAGCTGACTGCCTCTTTTCCGTCCACAATTCGATGGTCATAAGAAAGGGCGATATACATCATCGGGCGGTTTTCCATTCGTTCACGATCAATCGCTATTGGTCTTGTTTGGATTTTATGCATACCGAGAATCCCCACTTGTGGGCTATTCAAGATTGGCGTTGACATTAATGAACCGAAAACACCACCATTTGTAATTGTAAATGTTCCACCTTGCAAATCATTTAAAGTAAGAGCATTATCACGAGCTTTTTTACCGAGATTACCGATTTCTTGCTCGATTTCGGCAAAGTTTTTCTGGTTCGCATTACGTACAACCGGTACGACCAACCCCTCTGGTGCTGCCACAGCAATTCCGATATCATAAAACTTCTTGATAATTACTTCATCACCTTGAATTTCGGCATTTAAAAGCGGGAATTGCTTTAAAGCTGAGACCACTGCTTTTGTAAAGAACGACATGAATCCAAGACGAACACCATGTTTTTCGAAAAAGGCATCTTTCCGCTTCGTGCGTAAATCCATAACAGCAGACATATCCACTTCGTTAAATGTAGTTAACATCGCCGCTGTATGCTGTACCTCTACTAAACGTTTAGCGATGGTTTGACGACGGCGGGACATTTTCACACGTTCTACTGGTTTGTCAAACTCTTCATCTATTTGTTGTACGGCAGGTTTTGGGCTGGTCTTTTCCAACTTTGGTTCTTCTTTAACCGCAGGTGTATGTGTATATGCTTTTACATCCTCTGTTCTAATTCTGCCAAGTGGATCACGGCTGCTTACTTGGTTTAAATCAATTCCCCGTTCTCTTGCCAATTTTCTGGCCGCTGGTGAAGCAATTGGAGGTTCGGCTTTCGAAAGTTTTGGCTCAGATTGGTTGCTTCGTTGATTTAAAGTTTCTTCTGCCGGTCTTTCCGGAGCTGCAGCTGGAACAGTTGGAGTGCCTGGATTGGCTCCTGTAGTAGTCGTATTCTCTTCGATAATCGCAATTACATCGCCTACTTCAACGATATCGCCCGTCTCTTTTAATAATTTTGAAACTATACCTGAGTATTCAGTATTTAATTCAATATTCACTTTGTCCGTTTCCAGCTCAACAACACTTTCTCCTTTGGTCACCTTATCACCAATATTAATGAGCCATTGTGAAATGGTTCCTTCTGAAATCGATTCTGCCAGTTCTGGTACTTTTATTTCTATCATGTGATGTATCCTCCTGGGTATGATTGTTAGTTAGTAACTAAACTCTCTTTCTTGTTTCTGTGTATCTACTAGACTCTATATAGTTCAAAGCTTGTTGGATAATGCATTCTTGTTCCTTCTTATGAACGATTGGATCGCCGCCTGCCGTACTTGAACGCTCCGGACGTCCAATGTAACCAACTGTCAGGCTGCCGGAAGCAAGATCAAAAAGTGTAGGGGCGATATAGTACCACGCGCCCATATTTTTCGGTTCTTCCTGTACCCAAATGATTTCCTTCAAGTTTGGGTAACGCATCAAGATTGCTTCTACTTTTTCCTGAGGAAATGGATACAATTGTTCGATTCGAACGATGTGTATCTCTTCTAAGCTTCGCTTTTCTTTCTTTGAGTCGATATCTACAGCCAAATCAATGGCCATCTTGCCAGTTGTTAATACTAAACGCTTTACCTTATCCGTCTCTTTTCCTAGCTCAGGCTGTTCCACAACTGTCTGGAAATGGCCTTCGCTTAGCGCAGTACCAGGAGAAGCGACAAACGGGTGGCGAAGCAGACTCTTTGGTGTCATAATCACCAATGGCCGAACAAACTCTGTGCCTAAGATGGAGGCTTGACGGCGTAAAATATGAAAATATTGGGCGGCACTTGTCAGGTTGGCAACTGTCCAGTTGTTTTCAGCTGCTAACTGTAAAAAACGTTCCGGACGGGCACTGGAATGTTCCGGACCTTGGCCTTCATACCCGTGAGGCAACAGGAGGATAAGCCCTGATTTTTGCCCCCATTTTGCTCTTGCGGATGAAACAAATTGATCATAGAGGGGTTGTGCTGTGTTGGCAAAGTCGCCATATTGTGCTTCCCATATGACAAGTGTTTCAGGAGCAAATACATTATAACCATATTCAAACCCTACAACAGCTGCTTCCGACAGCGGACTATTATGAACCGCAAACGAAGCTCGTGCTGCCGGAAGCTGGTGTAATGGTGAATAGGTATCGTTTGTTTCCGAGTCGTGGAGCACAATGTGCCGCTGCGCAAACGTTCCACGCTCAGAATCTTGGCCGGTTAGTCGAATCGGCGTACCATCTTTTAACATCGACCCAAATGCCAGCACTTCTGCTACCGCCCATTCTACTTTCCCGTTCTCTTCTAGTGCCTGATCACGGCGCTCCAGAATCCGCTTTAATTTTGGATAAACATGAAAACCTTCCGGCCATTTCAGCAAATCTTGGTTTAATTCACGAAGGGTATCAAGGGGCACACTTGTTTCCACCGGTGGAATTCCTTTGGAGATCACCCTCGGAACCTCTACTTCTGCAAAGGTTTCACTCTGCTTCTTCTCGGACACTTTGTCAAACTCAGCTTGCAACATTTCTTGCACGCTGCGATTAATGTGCTCCACTTCTTCTTGTTTGAGAATGCCTCTATTTTGTAACTGTTTGGAATACAGCGCTCTTACCGTTGGATGGATCGCGATTTTTTTATAAACCTGTGGCTGGGTAACCGCTGCATCGTCCATTTCATTGTGGCCAAATCGCCGGTATCCAACTAAATCAATCAAAAAGTCCTTTTGGAACCGAGTACGGTATTGATAGGCCAGACGTATTGCAGCCAGACAAGCTTCTGGATCGTCCGCATTTACATGTACAATCGGAATCTCAAATCCTTTGGCTAAGTCACTCGAATATCTCGTCGAACGAGAATCGTGGCTATCTGTCGTGAAGCCGACCATGTTATTGGCAATGATATGGATGGTTCCACCTGTTCGATATCCTTTTAGCCCGCTTAAATTCAAGGTCTCCGCTACAATTCCCTGACCCGGAAAGGCTGCATCTCCATGGACCAAAATCGCAAATGCACTCTTAACATCCTGCTTAGGGTAACCCGCATTTTTTCGATCTTCTTGGGCAGCTCTTGCAAAACCTTCGACTACCGGATCGACAAATTCAAGATGACTCGGATTATTAGCTAAGGTAATTCGTGCGCGAACGTTTCCGAGGCCTTCCATGAATCGATTTCGGCCTAAATGGTATTTCACATCTCCAGTCCAGCCCTCACTTATGTCGACTAAATCTTCTGACGGACCCTGTTGTTTGGCAGACGAGTGCTGAAATTCAGAGAACATTTTTCTGTATGGCTTGTTTAACACATGCGCAAGGACACTTAGGCGGCCGCGATGCGCCATTCCAATCACGACATTACGTGCTCCATCACCGAAACCTTCGTGCACAGCTCCATTCAGCATGGGTACAAGCATGTCAACGCCTTCAATGGAAAATCTCTTTTGACCGACAAAGGTTTTATGCAAAAATTGTTCAAATCCTTCAACCTCTGTCAGACTTTGTAACAAGTTCGTTTGTTCTTCTTTAGATAAGGTGCGATGCAAGGAACCTGTCTCCACCATTTGAGTTAACCATGCTCGTTCATCCATATGATGCACATGGTTAAATTCATAGGCCAGTGTGGAGGTATAAATACGCTTTAAATGGTTGATCGCATCCCATGCGGTTTGAATATCTGCTGGTGCTTCCTCCCAAACAATTTTGGATGGAATCGCTTTCAAGTCTTGCTCACTTACCCCATATTTTTCTGGATTAAACAACTCTTGATTTTGTAGATTCCCCTCTAATGGGTTCATGTTTGCCGCTAAATGACCGTTTGAACGAATTTCTTCAAACAGTTTCACCACTTTAAGTACTTTCTGTATATTTATGGAATTATTAGGATTAACAGATTCATGATTGAGGGTTTCTTCGGCATGACTTGACTCAAAAGACAAAGGTGAGCCCCATTTAATAAAAAGTTCTTTTAATTTTGGATCAATGGTGTCTTCACCGTTCGTGTATCGCTCATATTGTTCGATTACATATCCCAAGTTTGGACCATTAAATTTCCGCCATGGATTATGTTCATTTTTTTGTACTCCCATTCCCAATTCCCCCATTGTTGTGTTACTTTATATGTTTTGTTTCGGATTATATAGAGAAGTAATTATCAATTGCTTAAGGATAAGGATAATGTAATAATTGAAATAAATAAAATGTTAAAAAATTATATTAACCTATAAAAAATATTTATATCAGATAGATGGGTGGAAAAATGGATTACCGTGACTGGGAAATACTAAAGGTGCTATATCATCAAAAGAATCTTACAAAAACAGCTCGCCTCTTATTTCTTACTCAACCCGCATTAACGACTCGATTAAAGCATATGCAGGAAGAACTCGGCGTTAAAATCGTAACCCGTGAAAGCAGAGGCGTGCATTTTACCCCACAAGGAGAATATCTTGTTCATTGTGCTGAGGAGGCCCTTGCTCATTATGAAAAGATTAAAGAAAATGTCCAAAATATGAGTAATAACGAAAGTGACGAAGTGGTAGGTACGCTGAAATTGGGGGTATCCAATTTTTTCGCGAATTATGAACTTCCCTATGTTTTGAAATTATTTAAAATGCAATATCCACATGTGGAATTCAAAGTGGTTACAGGGTGGAGCAGAGACGTAACTCAACTTATACACAATAAAGATGTTCATATTAGCTTTGTTCGGGGAGACTATGGTTGGAGGGGATTATCAAAACATCAATTATTTGAGGAAAACATATGCATAGCATCAATGAATGGGATTGATATAATGGATCTCCCTCGTCTTCCTAGAATCGAATATAGAGGAGATTATCTATTAAAATCAGTAATTGATCATTGGTGGGCTGAAAATTATGCACAAGCGCCCTTTATCAGTATAGAAGTCGACCAAGTTGATACGTGTAAGGAAATGGTTATAAATGGATTAGGCTATGGCATCTTGTCAAGCAGGGTACTTACCGGTATAGAAGATTTACAAAAAATCCACCTACTTGATCAAGAAGGAAATCCTATATTGCGTAGAACGTGGATGTATTACCATACAGAATCTCTAGAATGGAATGTAGTTAAGGCGTTTGTACATTTTATCGAAAATTTCGACTGGAAAGACAATTGAATAATTTAACAGACTTTAAATTTATATTGGATATCAAAACTGCAGTTTAGGTATGTCACCATTGTCAAATGTAGGAAACTGCAAACATTCATTTACATGTGAAAAACTAATTCGTTTAGCCTACCTTTACGGGAATTCCTAATACAATTTTAAAGGTCTTAAAGAATTTAAAAGTAAATTTACTTCCGATTGGGACCCAAAATATATAGCTTACAAAAAACCTTACTTCCAGTTACTTTTTTACAACTACTTTTTCTGATCAACTATAAACATAGTTCAATAGAAAATAAGAAAAGTAAAAATAATTCTATTAAAAATGCTATCACAAAATGGCGTTTTGAATGACCATAATGAGAGCTGCTATGATGATTGTAAGTAAAGAACTATTTTTAAAATTTATTAAATACAGTGTTGTGGGCTGCATAAGCGTGCTCATTTATTTTCTTTCCGTTTTCGTCCTAGTTGAACTTTTTGACATAGGACCTATTTTCGCATCAACACTTTCCTTTATCATCATGACGTATATCTCATTTCTATTAAACAAAAAATATACCTTTGGCAGCGACTTCTCCTACAATCAATTGTTGCGTTTTCTCATTGTTTCTGCCATTGGTTTCACCTTGAGACATCTCAATCTTTTTGTTCGGAAGCTTCGTATGATTTAACCGCACCTCCGAGTACCGGTCTTGCCGTTTAACCCAAACATGTTCTGCGGGCATGCAGTACCGGTAACGGAAATTCAGCGGTCGGTAACGGATAGTCTTTAACCTCGAAGCTGGCGTCCCAACCCCTAAATTATAGATATGTGCCCATTCTTCAAGCTTGCTCTTCCTCTCCTCCTAAAATTCTTCCAACCTTACATACAGGATGTTGTTACAGGCTTATATTCAAGTCCTTCGATTCGGTCCTGATGAGTATATACATTAAACCCCTTGCCACGGATAAACCCTACGGCTGTGATTCCAAGTTCATCTGCCAAATTGATCGCGAGATTGGTTGGCGCAGATTTTGAAAGGATAATCCCGACGCCAATCTTCGCTGCCTTGAGTAAAACCTCTGATGAGATCCGGCCGCTAAAGGCGATGATCTTATCTTTTAATGGAACTCGATGAATTAAGCAGTACCCAAATAATTTATCTAGAGCATTATGTCGGCCAATATCGGATCGTGAAATCACGACTCCATCACTTGAACATAATGCAGCATTATGAACACCACCCGTTTGTTGAAAATGGGAGGAACCATCCTGCATTTGCTTCATTAACTTATGGCATTGCTCCGGTGTAATTGTAAACCTCGTCATAATCGTTTTCGCCGTTTTGACATCATTTTGAAAGTAGAATTGTCTTCCTTTGCCACAACAGGAACCAATAAATCGTTTCGAATGGAAATCCTTTTTCACTTTGTTCGGATTGACTAGGTCGACATAGGCAAATCCTGTTTCGGCATCAATGTGAAGAGCTTTAATATCTTGAAATGCACGGATCATCCCTTCGGAAGCCAGAAAGCCAACGACTAATTCTTCTAACTCAGAGGGGGTGCATACCATCGTTGCAAATTCTTCCCCATTTACCATGATGGTTAAGGCTGATTCGACGGCGATATCATCCTCTTCCTCAATAAAGCTTTGTCCATTATATCTGACAATATTTTGAGAAGTAGTGATTTCCTTTGACACAGGCACTGTCGCTCCTTTCTATTGGAAAAATTAACTGACCTCTGTTTCCAGGTCTGGAATTGGTCTTTCTACATATTCTGTATCTTTTCTCGCATTGTAGCGTTCTGCTTTTTCCACATGGACGGTGATATTGTAGTCAGGAATACCCGCAAATTTCTCATACCGTCCGCGCGGTAACAAGAAGTTTCCTTCAGGAAAATGGACTTCGATATTGCCTGGTGCGATATCGACAAACTTGGCGCGTCCTTGGAAGACGCCAAAGCCATTGTAGACGACAATTCCTTCGCCTTCTGCAATACTTAATTTCTGCCCATCGACTGGACTCATTAATACATCATATCGTCCGGCTCCGTTCAACGGATCAACTTCCTTATAGACCATTGAATTAAATTGTTTACCTCGACGTGAGGTCACAATAAATTGCTCAGGTTTTTTATTTAAATCGGGAATGTCGACTGGGATTAAGCTGCCTCTGCCATCTGGTGTTGGGCAAATCCCGTCTTCACATAGCCATGCTCCGCCCCATTGGAAGACATCTCCTTGATTTTTCAAATGTTGAATGCCGTCATAATCCGGGTTCCCTTTCGCGATTTCATCACGAATCGACTGTCCATCAGAGAAATCCACTAAGTGAGCGGTTTCTGGTTTTACACGTTTGGCTAAATCAATATAAATCTTCCACTCAGCACGGGCTTCAGTTATCGCATTTTTGTTCCCGTGAATTTCTGGGGAGAAGTAGACCATCCGCTCTGTCGAGGTACTTGTTCCGCCACCTTCTTGCTCATAACGTGTTTTTGCCGGCAAGACAATGACTGCTTCCTTGGCATCAACTAACGTTGAAGTGTTTAAGATAATATCCTGGTGTACTCGAATATCAAGTTGAGATAATGCTTTTTCAATAAAGTCCGGATCTGGCATCGTTTCTAAGAAGTTTCCGCCCGATAAATAATACAATTTCACTTTTCGCTCATGGTCTTCTGGAAGGACAATGTTCTCAAGTGTAACACCGACAATATCACCCTGCCAGTTCGGAAGCTCAAAGTCCCACAGCTTTTCAATTCGTTCCACATTTTTTGCATCCCAGCCGCCGCCAGGGAGAACGAACGGGTCCGCCCCCATTTCACCACTACCCTGCACACTTGAATGTCCACGAAATGGCATTAAGCCGGCATATTTACGTCCGAGGTGTCCACGTAAAAGAGCAAGATTGGCAACTTGAGATATATTATCTGTCGCAAAGGAGTGCATCGTTAGACCAAGTGCCCAAGCATAAACTGCATTCTTGCTGTTTGCCAATAGCTCCGCTAGCTCAATGATTCGTTCTCTAGTTACACCAGAAGATTCAACGATTTCTTGCCAGGATAGCTCTTGAACTTTTTTCTTAAGCTCGGCATAGCCATTAACATGCTTAGCTACGAACTCATGATTTATAGCAGAACCAAATGCTTTGTCTTCCATATCGAACCAGTGCTTCATAATTCCGTGCATAAAGGCAATATCTCCACCAATGTTCACTTGATAGAAATCATCTGCCAATTTTGTTCCGAATAATGCAGACTCCGGATTTGATGGGATCCAGTATTTATCCATTGCTGGTTCACGGTAAGGATTGACGACGATGATCTTGGTCCCTTTTTTCTTTGCTTCAAGCATATATTTTGATGATACAGGTGATGCGTTTGAGGCGACGCTTCCCCAGAACAATAATACATCTGTTCCGATCCAGTCGAGATAGTTAGAGGTAGATGCACCGACACCAATCGAACGCTTTAAAGCGGTTTTACTTGGCGCATGACAAATACGTGATGCATTATCGATGTTATTGGTCCCTAAGAAACGGGCTACTTTCGCTGCTACATAGTAACTTTCATTTGTAATCCCGCGAGCTGTTAGATAAAAAGCATATTGCTTCGGCTCTAATGTTTTCATCTTGGCTGCAATCATACCCATTGCATCATCCCATGTGATGCGGGAGAATTTCCGCTCTCCTTTTCGGCGAATCATTGGGTATGGGATGCGCCCAAGCTTACGAAGCTCTGTACTATCATACTTTCTTAGTTCATCAATATCAGCATGGAGGATTTCTGGCTTAATGGCAGGCATGGTATTTAGCCTTAGAACATTTAAGCGTGTGGTACAAAGATGCGGTCCGTCAAGTGTTTGGTCATGTAATCCCGATACCCCAAGGGCACACCCGTCACAAACTCCTTTTGTAATGATATTGGTGGCATATCCGATATTATCTTTATTATCCCAAGCAATTTTCATCGTATCGCGAATATGCTTTGGTTTGATTTTTCCGAGTCCAAAAGGAATTGGACTTACCCAATGTTTGGGAGCTGGTAGCTTTGATTTCTTCTGTGGTCCTGGATGTAGTGTTTTTCCCATTCTCATTTCCTCCTCTAGTCAAAAAAATCCATAAAAAAACCACCAAGGAGAACCAAGTTTATAAAACAAGGTTGTTTACTCCATGGTGGTTAGTCTTTAACAGGTTCGCTGTCAAGTGCCAACGAGATATAGTTGGGTAATTGGGATTACAATTAAACTTTAAACTTTTCCTCAAGATCTTGGTCAAACACGAAGATTGACATTCCCTTGTCCTCTTCAATATCGATATCAACAAAGACACAAATAAAATTCGCACCAAGAAGCTCTTCCATTTCCTGAGGATGATTTTTCTTATAAATCTCTTTTACCATTTCGGTACGAGCCGAGCGCAGCATTTGTTTTCCATCTTCAGCCGTTGCAATAAATTTTTCGATTGGAGATAAATTTCCCTCTAGCTCACAAATGGCCCAGTTCTTACAGAAGGTTGTTCTCACTTGACTAGGACCTTTTCCCATATGTCGTTTTCTGTAGGCGCGAACGATATTACTAAATTCTGCTTCATATTTATTCACTTACGTCATCTCGCTTGCATTCATAAGGTTTTCACTATGTTCATAGTGTTAATTCTATAAGTTTAGTCTTTAAATTGCAAGAAAAGTTATCCTACCTTATTTTGCAATTCAGTTTGATTTTGTATTTGATTTTTCTTTAATTTGTTAATGTCTAAGCGGATCAACAACGAGATGATAAACGCAGCCACAAACAATCCAGAAAAGAACGTTAAGCTGCCAGAATAACTACCGGTTGTGTCTTTAATCCATGCTGCAAATAATGGTCCAACAAGACCTGCCGCAGCCCAGGCTGTTAAGATGTATCCGTGAATTGCCCCTAATTGCTTCGTACCAAATAGGTCGCCAATATAAGCAGGAATGGATGAAAAACCTCCACCGTAGCAGGTATAAACCACAATCAGCAATCCAATAAATAACCATTTAGTCGATACATCAGGTAATACGAAGAAAATCACCATTTGCAAAATGAAAAATGTTGTATAGGTGGCGGGTCGTCCAATAATATCTGAAAAACTAGCCCAGCCAATTCTTCCTAACCCATTAAAAATTCCGATGGCTCCAACCAGTGCTGCTGCTTGTGCCATGTCAATTCCGATACTTTCCATTGCAAGCGGCTTGGCTACTGCTAAAATCGCAATACCACATGTAATGTTAATAAACAACATCAACCATAAATACCAGAAACGCTTCGTTTTAACCGCTTCATTCGCCATTAATTGTGATAAATCCATATTCGGCTTTGCTTTTCCACTGTTGATTTTGTCTTGATAACCCTCAGGCAGCCATCCTTCCTCTGGCTTTTCCAGATATAAGGAAGAAAGAAGCATAATCACAAAATAGGAAAGACCAAGAATATAAAAAGTATTGGCTACCCCCACTGCTTCAATCAGCATATTCATAATCGGACTGCTGATTGCCGCTGCGAAGCCGAAGCCCATAATCGCAAGCCCAGTTGCTAAGCCTCTTCGGTCAGGGAACCATTTAATAAGTGTTGAAACAGGCGCAATATAACCTACACCTAGACCGATGCCGCCTAGTGCCCCGTAGAAAAAGTACAATAAGGGTCTTGATTCTAATGCTACAGCAAGACCTGACCCAGTGATACCAACTCCAAAGAAGATTGCAGCCAATAGCCCTGCTTTCCTTGGTCCGTATTTCTCTACAAAATGTCCTAGAAATGCGGCCGATAAACCTAAGAAAAGAATCGCAATACTGAAGGTCATGGCCACCTGTGAGTCGGACCAGCCAAACATTTCTTTAAGTGGTGCGGTAAAGTTACTCCATGCATACACGGAGCCAATGGAAATATGAATTCCAACAGCAGATAAAGCAATTAACCAGCGATTTTTTTTCGTTTTCATTCTCTTTCATTCTCCCCTTAGAAATCATTTCTATTATTATTGTGAACAAAAATAAAAAACCGTTGTAAGATTCCTTGAGCTTTCTGAATGTTACAGAAAACTAGAAATCAATACAACGGTTCGCCTTTAACAGGAGCGCTGTTAAGTACCAACTGTTTATAAAAAGATAGGATTCTAGATTTAACCGATTAACAGGATCGCTGTTTCGTATTAAACCTTCCATAATAATTATAATGAATATTATCTTTCACAAATTGTTCACAATTTCTTTTTCTTACTATATCATGGAAGCGAATTCAGTACAACCTTTTTAAAAAATGAATAAGAAAAAATAGGAACCCAAGACAAAAACATATTTTTGCTTTTCCTAGAATTTATTGTGAGCTCTTTATCACTCCTAATGCTTGAACCATAACTCATCCTACAATTTAAGAAGAAGTTAGTTTAAGGAATTCTTCTGCATCTTTTACGCATAATTCCATTCCTTTTTCCCAGAATTCCTCTGAAGAAATATCTTCTCCTAAATGTTTCATCACTAAATCTTCCACAGTCATACTTCCTGAATCACGAAGTAAGGCTAAATAATCTTTCTCAAAGTCTTTCCCTTTCTCCTTTGCCTTTGCATAAATGCCCAATGCAAATAAATACCCAAACGTATATGGGAAATTATAAAAAGGCGATTGAGTAATATAGTAGTGTGGTGTCCAAACCCAAGAATAAATGGAAGGTTGTTCTAGGGAGCCAGCATACGCCTCATTGATTGATTCTTCCATTAACTGATTTAGGCGATGGGCTGAAACAATACCTCCAGTACGTTCCATGTAAAATCTCTGCTCGAATAAGAACCTCGAATGAATATTCATGAAGTTCATTACACTGCGTTTTAATTTTTCATCCAGTATAAATAATTTTTCTTCTTTGGAATTTGCCTTTTTCATAGCACCATCAAAAATAATCATTTCGGAGAAGGTTGAAGCTGTTTCAGCAATACTTAATGGATAACGCTTATTCATCCCCTTAACAGACTTCATGGCATGATTATGGAAAGCATGCCCCAGCTCATGAACAAGTGTTAACACATTTAAAAAAGTACCGCTAAATGTCATAAAAACTCTTGATTCACCTGTGAGTGGAAAACCAGCACAAAATGGAATAGCGGACTTATTTGGACGATCTTCGGCCTCTATCCAACCTTCATTGAAAGCTTGCTTAACGAAGCCTTCTAATTCGGATCCAAACTGACTAAAATGTTCTGTTATTAGTGAAGCAGCTTCCACGAATGTTATCTCTTGCTTACTATTTGTAACAGGAGCCCAAAAGTTATGAGCCTTCATACTAGAGTCGCCTATCATTTCCGCTTTTCGCTTCAAGTAATTCGAGAAAGGTTGTTTATATTTACTGACCACTGTCCACATCGTATTCAGCGTTTCTTCCTTCATTCTGTTCTTTTTCAAAGGATCTTCTATTACACTTTTTATCCCGCGTTTGTTATTTACCTGTATCCGAAAGCCAGCAATGTGATTTAGTATTTTACTGAATAATTCTTCTTTCTCTTTCCATATAGATTCTAATACATAATGAGCTTCCTTACGGACTTCTTCATTAGGATGCGACCGCAAGTTAATGGCTTGTCCAACTGATAGATTCTCTTCTTTTCCATTTATATGAATAGTTACGATAATACTACTTATTAAATTATTATAGAAATGTCCCCAAGCATGGTATCCATCAACCATTAAATCAGAAATCAAATTTTGCTCCTCTTCTGACAAATTCCTATCCGCATTTTCACGCCATTCGTTTAGAATAAATCTATATTCTTGTAATTCTTCGGTTTCTAGTAAACTTTCCCAAACATCTTCCTTTGTATATGTTAATATCTTCTTTACTTTCGATAATTCCTTTTCAAAACGAGATTCTTTTTGAGCAATTTTGCCTCGTAAACTAGCAGCATCTTGATCCTTTGGATTTTGTGCAAGGAGACAAATGATAAACGAATTAGCTTGCGATAAGTACAAGCGAATGTTTCCGATGTTTTCTATTAAATGTACCACTTTGATTACTTCATTTGTTGAAAGTGGGGTAATAAATGAATGAAGACTACCTTCTAGTTCATGTACAAGATCTTCTAATCGATTCATATGATCTAAAAATTGACTTGATTTGCCTTCCCCCATAAAGACCTTATCTAAATTCCACACTTTCGGATAGCTTATTTTCTCCATTAGAACCTCCCCTAATATGTATGCTTCATAATAAACGAACATATATTCCTATCATAGCATATTTTAGAGGTAAAAAATTCCTTCAATAAAAAAGACATTGATATTTTTTAGATCAATGTCTCTTTTAGGTGTCTGGACTTTTATCGGCAAAAAAGAGGGATGCTATGCAATAACAGGTTCTGTTTCCTATCGTAAACAGTTTACATTTTACTTAAAAACTGTATGCAATAAAACCTAATCATTCTTATTATATAAACAATGACATGAATGCAGGCTTTTTTTCATACTATATTTTTGGGAGGTGCTGAAATGCCAAGAGTTAGTGCTAGAAGTCATGAAATAGATGAAATGGCAAGAATGATGAGAGCAGAAGCAGAAGGCGAAGGAAAGCAAGGAATGTTATATGTTGGAAATGTAATAATAAATCGTGTTGTAGCAGAATGCTTAGATTTCAAAAGTGTAAACAATATTCATGATGTAATATTTCAAGTACAAGGAGGAAATTATTCTTTTGAAGCAGTGCAAAAAGGGAATGTATTTTATCAAAGGTCAAGAACTTCTGAAAGAAGATTAGCACAACAAAATATTAATAATTGGAGAGATCATCCTGCGAAATATGCTCTTTGGTATTTTAATCCAACTGCGCCAGGGTGTCCTCCTACATGGTACGATCAACCTCATTCTGGTCAATTTAAAGAACATTGTTTTTATGAACCAAAACCTGGAACATGTGATAGTGTTTATAGAGGTTAAGCTTACTCTTTGAGTAAGCTTTTTTACATAATTAGAATATTTACACAAAATAAAATAATCCTTTTAGTAATAGTTTTTATCCAAGAAAACAAGATTATGAAATATTGTACTTAAGCTACGGGTAGCAGTAGTTCAACGAGCTACCAAAAATGGATATGAAAAATAGCTCAGTATAGTGAAACTGAGCCATTTTATTTTTAATTGCAAAAACAGATACAAAAGGCAGTACAAATTTGATTACATTTTAGGGTTTTGTGATAGGAAACGGACCCGTTAGCTATGCAATCCCTCTTTTCCTATCAATTCAGATCAATTCTAAAAACGAACAAATCGTTAAGATCCCTTTATCAAAGTTTTCTAAGTTAAAATGTTCATTCGGTGCATGAAGATTTTCATCTGGCAGCCCGAATCCCATTAAGACAACAGGCGTATTTAGCGTATGGCTGAAATCCGATACAATCGGAATGGAACCCCCTTCTCTTTTATAAACCGGTACTTTTCCATAAACCTGTTCATAGGCTTCAGCCGCTTTTTGAATCATCGGATCATCGATTGGGGTTAGGAATGGATTACCTGTATCTTGAAGGGTCACGTTTACCCTGCATCCTTTTGGTGCTTGCTCTTCTAAATGCTTTTTGATCAAATCCTGGATTTTTTCTGGATTTTGATTATTGACTAGACGGCAGGTGATTTTGGCATGTGCCTCGTTCGGAATGACGGTTTTTGTACCTTCCCCCTGAAATCCACCCCATATGCCGTTTAATTCTAATGTTGGCCGGGAACTGATTTTCTCATTATAAGGATAATTTGTTTCCCCTCCTGTTAATTCCGATAAGCCTAACTGTTTTTTTAGCTTTTCTTCGTCAAAGCCCAGTGCTTTAATTTGTTCCTTCTCAAATTCTGTCAATTCTAAAACATCATCATAGAACTGATCCACATTTACCTTTCCGTTTTCAGCATGAAGAGTAGAAAGCAGCTTTACTAATAAATGGTTAGCGTTCTGAACTCCCCCGCCGAACATGCCTGAATGCAAATCGGTATTTGCCGTTTTAAGGGAAACCTCAAGAGCACACAGTCCTCTTAAAGAATATGTAATCGCTGGAACTCCTCGATCCCACATATCAGAATCGGAAATAATCACCACATCACAGGCTAGCTTTTCTTTATTTTCGGCTAAAAACTGAGGAAGATTGGGACTTCCGATTTCTTCTTCTCCTTCAATGCAAAATTTTAGGTTTACCGGTAATTTATTTTCTAATTTTAGTAGTGTTTCAACCGCCTTAATATGTAAGAATGTCTGCCCTTTGTCGTCTGTTGCCCCTCTGGCATAGATTTTTTCATCACGGATGTCTGGTTCAAACGGAGGCGTTTCCCATAAGTGAATTGGGTCAACGGGCTGGACATCATAATGACCGTACACTAATACAGTTGGCGCATTTTCTTGATGAAGCCAGTCTGCATAAATAATCGGATGACCTTTTGTTTGTACGATTTCAACATTTTCCATTCCAATGTTTTCTAACTTATTGGCGATCCAGGAAGCTGCTTTTTGAATGTCATCTTTATGCTCAGATAAGGAACTGATGCTTGGAATGCGAAGTAATTCTTTTAATTCCTCAACATTTTGCTGATGATGCTTGGATACAAATTCGGATAATTGACTCATATTCTCACCTATTCTTTTTTATTTTCAATTCTATTTTACACAAAAATGAAGAAGACAATAGAAAACTAGCTCTCAAAAAAAGGAGAGAGTTTTATTTGAACATATTTAAAGTTCCTACACTACAAGATTGTATCAAGGGAATTTAGACCGTTTGTTAGCTTTTTTCCCCAGCATGGTAACAGAAAAAGACGATATCACAAAAACAGATGTCAATTCTTTCTATAACGAATAATGAAAATCATTTTATAAATCCAATAAGGTACTGATATAGTTCTTCTAACTCTTGTTCCTTTGCAACAATGCAATTGGGATATTGTTTAATTTCTGCAATACTCGTTATTTTAAAATCATTTGGTGTAGGCAGACCAGAAGCACAGATCACCATATAATCTGCATTAAAAATCAATCCTGTCAGAGCGGACATTTTGATTGTCATCTGACCCATCGCTCTACCAGCAAACAATCCTTTCATTGCACTTTTTCCGCCTGATCTTTCAATTACGATTTGATGCTCATTCACCATTACTTTTGTGCCAGATGTAAAGTCGAATGTTTTCATGATTTTATCTCCTCCCACTTTACTATAGTGGTTAGATTTTCCATAATCTATGATAATTATCATCGTTAAACAATACGCTAAGATAAATTGTAGACATGTATTTTTCTCACATGATGGACTTACTTCTTTCAAACAGCTTGTTTCCTAAATGGAGCAAGTTTCGGTGCTAAACCAATTACCATATCAACTCATACATGACGATAATCTGGTAAATAATCCTCAACTCGACAAAGAATACAAGCCGAAAACCCATCTGCCAGCTTAATAGCTGCTAGTGGTCTCCTAGTTTCTGGATGTAAGATGGAAGTCGTTTCAATAATATGTCCCCAGTAAGGAAGGTCAATTGACAGTCGCCGGATAATCTGACGGATATAATCATCACTTACCTCTTGTCCGCATCCATTGGAAGTAATTTCTTGCAACTCCCTATACGTCCTAAAACCTGTAGTTGTTACTATTCCATATAAGGTATAAAAAGCCTTTGGATTTAACGAGATCGGTTCGAAATCTTGAAAGTGGATTTCCATTCCGTGATCGGATCTTTTTAATAGTACTTGGTTTCTATTAAGTTTAAAGTTGATAAATTCATATTCTCCGATCTTTTCTTCTGTTCCATTTTCAATTTTCCGGTAAAACATTTTGTTAAAGATCTCTTCATCTAGAACGAGAATCTCATTTTTATACCTCTCTATTCTATCGATCTCCAGTTCTGTATACACACTATCCTCAATAAAATTAATCTCCTGAATGGCTTCTTTTGCTATTTTGATGCCGCAATTGACCATAAACATGTTCGCAAGCATTCTCTGGGTATCATTTAATTCTTCTTCCAGCGAACCGTCCAATGCTTTTTCAAAAAAGGAAATGGCTTTCGTATATTCCCTGTTTCGATAATAAAGATAGCCCAGGCGATAATTTGCAACAGGATGGTCTTCCTGCATATGCAGTGCTTTTTCTAAATATCTTTTTGCTATTTTCGGGTCAGGCTTATCCGCCATTTTAAAATACTCTCCCTGGGAAACAAATAAATTCACCAGTTTCTTGGTTATTTCCTTCTCGAGGGTTTTATCTCTTTGTTTTCTAGCCACTCCCAGTATTTCTTTTAATCTTTTTTCTTCCATAAACGGATGGATATCATCATCAAAGTCCCTCATTTTCCATTCACCTCTATATGAAAAATTCCCTTTTACTTTGTCAATCTCCTTCTTTTCTTGATGTGACAGTCTGTCACGACTGCCTTGCTATACTTCGATTATAAACAAAGAGGAGATGATGGGCATGATAAACAAAGAAATTTTATTGGCAAGACACGGACTACAAAAAGAAGATTTGATGAGATCCATAAATGGTGAAGTATGTAATGCTGGTAAACTATTGATTGGTACAGGGAAATTGTCTCAAGAAGTCAATGACAAGATTACAGATGAAGATTTTATTTTCTTTCTACAAGAATCTGCTAAAACCATCGATTCCCCTGGGCGAGGAATGCTGATTGATCCGGTCCTTGGCGATTTGCCTCTTACTGATTTTGATCCCTATATCCGTGGAGTGATCCGCTGGATGAACGAACTTGGTATTTATACGTTTGGCAGCTGTGACGGACATGGCAGAGGCGAGGCAAAGATTTTTCTAAAGAACTACCCGAATGGAAAGCAACTTGAGCTATTGAAGGCTGCCATACCGCCAAGTCTACGTATCAGAATGGAAGGCAAACATATCCGAGTATTCTATCCCAAGAAAGGACAGTCACTGTTACTTGAATTCGCTGAAAACCTATATCAAGTTTGGAAAAAACCAAGTTTTCTAAAGGATCTTCAGGCAAATCATTTTAAAGGTTTGCTACTAGAGTGCTTAAATGTACCGGGTGTAAGCACCGACGAAAAAAGATTTCGTTCAAGGCTGCGAAATAAATTGTCCACTCTTATCGATCATTCCTTTATCGACCGGAAAGGTAATCTTCTCGGGTTTGTGGAACTTGGAGATGGCCCCACTGTTCTGCTATCCGCTCATTTGGATACCGTTGAAGAAATTGTCGAAGGAAGAGAAATTATTGAAGAAAATTCCATTCTTAGAAGCTCAGAAGGAATTCTTGGAGCCGATGACCGAGCAGGAGTTGCAGCGATTCTCGCAATCCTTTCTAGAGTTAAAAAGACAAATTTTAGCGGAATCTTGAAAGTAGCTTTTACGGTAGAAGAAGAAATTGGCTGCCTTGGATCTCGTGCAATCGACGAGAATTTTATCGAGGATGTGGATGCCGCGATTGTGATTGACCGCCGTGGAAATAGGGATATTGTTACATCGTGGAGTAACTATGTACCGTTTTGTCCAGAAGAGTATGGTAGATTATTTGAGAAGGCAGGCCAATTAACTGGAATGGACGATTGGAAGATCACTCCAGGTGGTATTAGTGACGCGATGGTTTTTGCGGAGTACGGCATCCCTTCTGTTAATCTATCAGCCGGCTACCAAAATGAACACAAAGAAACGGAAACAGTGAATTACAAGTCGACATTCGAAACGGTTTTGTTGGTGGAATCGGTGCTACATCACCAATTGATTAAACAAAATAGTAACCACGTTATGGAATGGAAGTAAAGTTTTCAAGACTTTAAGAAAAAAATCCAATAATAATAAGCCGTTTAACATAGGAGATATAACTTAAATGTTAAACGGCTTTTTCTCTATATGCTTAAACAAATGTGGCGCTAGTTCAATTACAATTTCCAGATTCGATTTACTTCTTTTAGTGTCGTTCCATTAAAAGTTAATTTATAAATGTCTGGCATATGAAGTTCTTTCCAAAAAGTAAAATCATATTTTTTATCAAAGAAATTCATGATTAGAACCATTATATTACCGTGTGTTCCTACTATAATGTTTTTACCTTCATACCTTTCTAAAACCTTTAAAGTTGCTTCAACTCCTCGTTTCTGTGCAATAATATTGGATTCTCCGCCTTCCCAAGAAAAGGCAGGTTCCTCCCAAACTTTAGTGACAGCTAAAGCAAAATTCTCAATAGGACCTTCAGACAGTATCCGTTCCTTAAAACTATTCTCAATTATAACTTCTTTACCAAAAAAATCTGCGACACCTTCGACTGTTTGAACTGCCCTTTTGTATGGACTTGAAATCACATAATCTATATTTTCCTTTTTTAGAATTTGAGTAATTAGTTCTGCGTCAGTTTGACCTTTTTCTGATAAGGGTCTTCTTAATTCATCAGGTGTATATGTTGAATGAGCGTGTCGTACGAAAAAAAGGTTAGTTAGCAAATTTAGCCTCTCCCCTATTAATTCCTTATTACTCTAAAAGGATAAATTCAACATATGTAGTTATTTTCCTTCTTTCCCGAACCTGCTCCTTTACTTCAATAAGAAAAAGCAATTAGTGAATGAAGGACAAAAAAATCCCTTTCTTATTAACAGAAAGGGAAAATCAAATTTTATTATCTTAAAGCAGATGCAGCCATTCTGATATAAGTATGCCTCTTACCCCTAACCGTAATCGAAAGGGTTTGAATATTTTCAGGTAATGCCATACCAGAATACCCCGCATCCCCGATATGAAAAATATCTACTCCTGCTCGTTTCGAGCTTAACGCAATTGCACGGATTGTTTCTTCATCTGCACCTTCTTGACTGGTGCCAATTGCCGCTAGGGTTAACGCCCCTTTACTTTTAACGTTTTCGATTGCATGAGCAAGAGTTTCCTCACGAACACCAGGGACGGTTCCTGGTGCGGGGAAGAGAATGACGTCTGCCCCTGCGTCTGCAAAGCGAGAAAATGCATCTAAATCAAATACGCTTCCTGCCGTTCCAGCATTATGCATTTTCCCCGCTATGATCAGCCCTCCAAAATGTTTATTCGCCAATGTAATCGCCTGTTCAATTTTCTCATTGGTCACCCCTGATTTTGGGTTACCCGTTAAACAAATAAAATCACAACCCAATTGCTTTGCCATTGCAAGTGAATTCTCAGTTGCTGTACGTCCTTCCGGCAATGAATGTAATTTTTCTAAGGAGTTCGCATTCGCATCAACAGGTTCAAGATTAATGCCGACTGGCAGGCCCGTTAGTTCTTTGATTTTATGTATGATTTTTTCATCTACTTCACTGCCTGAAACATTGGGTTGAAAAATGCTGTATGAATCCACACCATTTACTTTAGGGTTCATCACATCGAACAAGTTCAGTAATATCATATCCGCTCCGAATGCCTTCATCACTTCCGGGTTGGAAACCTCAGGAAGCAAGGGTTGTGATGTCACGACCGTTTCAGCCAATATCGTTCTACCTTCTGCTGCACGAATTGCCTGTTTTAAATCTTCCCTGCCCATTTGCCGAAAATCAGAACCTCTACAATCTAATATCCTTTTCATTTCATTCACCTCTTTTATTTATTCTGTTATCTTAGTATTTCAACAGGAGATCATTCCCTCAATCTCTTTTTATAAAAATGTGAAATTGGAAGACGGACCAAAACTTTTGGTATTTTGTGATGTTAATCACCATTCTCATAAGTCTTTATTTCTTTCACTGCCCAATCCAATATTTCATAGAAATTCTTTCTAGCTTCTTCCGTTTTTAATTTTTCCCATGAAAACGAAGGACGTTTGTTTAAGCTATCATCTGTAAGTTCAACACCCAATAATACTTTTAATTTTGATTGGAACTCCATTCTCTTTTCCAAATCTGAGAATGGCGGATGAAACTTCAAATGCTGAAATTGGAGTTCAAATGCACCATATGTCCACATACAAAATAGATTATGACTATTTATACCATCATATAAAAAGAAAATAGAGCCACTTTTTTGACCCTGCCCATACCATATCCGATAAGTGCCGCTTGAAAGATGATTGAAAATATCCTGGTAGACTTCTCTTGCCTCACTTCCTAGTTTATTGCTAATTTCATTCATAAACAAATCTTCATTCCATTGGTGCTTTTGTGCAGGCTTCCTCGTTAGTATGGCATTGGAGGTTAAACCAATCACCTGCGGTACAAGTGTTTTTAGATTATTTTCTACATTTAGGTATTGTCTAATTTCAATACCTAGGACCTCGGATTTTGTCATCTGGTCATTCATAAACTCAATGATTCTTCTTAGTTCCTCTGGAATCTCATCTGCTACAAATAACATTCGGATTACACCATTACGCAGATTCTCCTGAACCTTGGACCAGAATTCTTCAATGTCAGCCTCGTTTTCTGCTTCAATGCCTAGTAAATCGTTCAGAACCTGAATCGAATTTTTCCCATCTTTTACATACTTTTCAATAAAAGCAGATTGAATGGATTCCATTGGCCAGTACTTGGTGGCATTTGCTGCATAATCCATCATCTGTCCCACGACTTCTCTTCGAATTCGGGTATCTGAGCTCCGCTTTACCTCAATGAATGTCGGAATACTGTCCTGATCAATGAAGAAATGATCAATGCGCCATTGGGAAGTTGCGTTCATTCCCGAGGGTATCCCAAACTCTCTAGCAATTGGCAGCCATCTTCTTGGGTTATCCCGATTCATTTGATCACCCGCAAGCAGATCAGGATAGCTATCTAAAAGTTTTTGAAGAATCTCCTCCGAGTCGTAAGACGTCTCTTGCATTTTCAGTAACTTGTTATCTTCCTTGATAATAAAAATACTGCCCTTATGCATCAACCTGACCTCCATTCCAATCGATCTTAATACTTGACTCGCAATAGGGTAATATAAGCAGCGACCGCCTGCTTTTTACACATTTCACCTCTCAAAACTTATACTAACACTATTTTTGTAATAATTTTATCTTACCAAAATATTGAAAGGTTACCTACTATTGACTTATTGTACGAGAATAAAGGCACCGGATACACCGCTGCCTCTTCATGACTTATACCACTAATATGAAAGATTCTGCTTCATTTTATTGTTCATTATATAAAGCCTTTTTCCATTTCTTATAGAAATAAATAATAAAGATCGAAATAGAAACAATACCTAACCATACAATCCCAAGTTTAAGATTTCGCTCTTTCCTGCCTTGTTCAAAATGTTTCCGGTATAGTTCTTCTCCACCGTTATCACTTACTTCATACGGGATATCCAATGTGTTCCCTTTATTCCCTTCATGATAAGCTTGCTCATTATAGGTTGTAATCCCCGAGTTGTCATGCATCACATCATGTAACTTTCTTACCCAAAAGAAATTTGTCATTTTAAAAATATGGAATATCCTACAACAATTCACTTTAACGTGTTAGGATAGGAATGTACGTTCTGAAACAGGAGAGTTAAAATAACATGTTAAAGAATAAAGAAGATTTAATAAAACTAATCCGCAGCGATGAAATAATGATGGAGATTATTATGATTGTAAGCACACTGAATTTACCTGACTGGTGGATATGTGCAGGATTTGTGCGTTCAAAAATCTGGGATACACTGCATGGATTTAGTGAAAGAACTGAGCTCCCAGATGTCGATGTCATCTATTTTGATAACAAAAACATGGATGAGAATTTTGAAAAAGAATTAGAGAAAAATCTAGTAACTATGATGCCTACTATACCTTGGTCCGTGAAAAATCAAGCAAGAATGCACATCATGAATGACCTTCCTTCCTATACTTCTTCGGAAGATGCTATTTCGAGGTTTCCAGAAACTGCAACAGCTCTAGGAGTGAAACTCGATAAGGAAAATAATTTAGTTCTTACTACTCCCTGGGGGTTAGATGATGTTATCAATTTAGAGGTGAAACCGACTCCCTATTTTACGGAAACTAAAGAACTAGCTGCCATTTACGAGGAGCGAATTAAAAGAAAGAATTGGAAGTCTATTTGGCATAAGATTAAAGTCCACCAACTCCATTTGTAGAATGCCTCCCGAAAACCGAATGATAACAGACAGTATAAAAAATAGCCTAGTCCCAATGAACTAGGCTGTATACTTTATTTATTTCGAAGGGTTATAGAACTAATACCCTCTCTATGATAGTAAAATACAAATAGCTTATTTCACGATTACCATATAAACCGTAGTTTGATATCCTATATTGCTGTTCTACGACGATATACCACCAAATTAATTGTATTTAATAGGATGGTAACGGTAAGAAGAACTATTGAAGCGGTCACCGTGGCACCCGTAGTGTCCATAAGTGCAGTCTAATCCTTACTCTTTACTAGGTGATAGTGATAATAAATCTGGAAACATAACGAAATAGCACACGAACTTATGCTTACTATGGAAAAAATGGCCCATTTCTTATGGTTATGCTTTTCATTTCTTATTAGATTGATTATAGGAAGTATCCAAGCAATGAGTCCAAGTATAAGACTACCAAGATTAAATAAACCAATCATATCTATTCCCCTTTTTATTTATTGTATAGTCTCCTGTACACGTATCAAAAATAGAAGATCACGCTCAGTTTAGTCATGTAAATAGTGGTTTTCGAGTTGAGACAAAACTTGCTTGTTGAAAGGGAAATTTCCTAATTGTACTTCTTCTTTTAACTTTGCTAGTGCATTAACAGCCTCATTCTTTAATTCTACTGGATAGTTATATTTAATACTATTTAACTCAAATTCATCCTCGTCCACTACTTTCCAATCTTTATTCTTTTCCTGAATATAATCTAAATCTAAATCAATAAAGCTTATTTCACCATTATGAAAGTCGGATGGTTTTGCTACATTACAATATGCAGAAACAACCTTTCCCTCTTCAATTTCCAACGCAGCAGTGAACCATTCGCGTAAAGAAAAAAATTCTAATGAGGTGTTATTGACAGTAAATACCTTATTTTTGGTATGATGAACCAATTTCCGGCCAGGTTTACATAAGACGAGTACATAATCTGGAGTGTGGCGAAGTAGTTCGCCTTCCCACTCATAGTGGAGAATATCAGGGTATTTAAGAGCCTTAATTTTTATAATTTTACTCAATCTAATCATCCTCAATCATATATTAAACTTTTGGTATTCATATATTTTACTATAAAACTAGCTATATTTTCCAAAAATCCCCCTTTCGTATTTCGGAGAATCCTTTTTTTGAAGTAGATTAAATACTTAAAAAGTATATTTTGTACCGAACCCCTTTGTATGTTAATACTAAAAATACCCATATTATAGGTAAGAGAATATTTAGAGGATGATTTCCGATGTTATATATCTATAATGATTTCGCTGGGACCCACTCCACTGCTTTGGCAGCTGCCTACCATTTGAAACAATTGCCGCAATCAGAAAGAAAACTGACGAAGGAAGAAATCCTTCATGTCCCATATTTTAATCAATTAACGAAAAAGGATTTTGGAAAACTTCTTTTTCATGGAATTGATGAGGAAGGTAACTCCGTTTATACCATTGGACGTAAACGAAACAAATATGTGGTGCCTGCAATGCAAGATTTGGCGTTGGTCTTTCAGAAAAAATTTCATGTAAACGAAAAGCTTGTCTTTTCAAATACCTCCCCAACTGTTCCTTTGGCCATGTCCCTTGGGGGATTGTTTTCAAGAAAGCTGAATATTGATGTCATTGGCGTCCCTTTATTAGTGGTCGGTGCCAAACAATGCTGTGATAATATTTACCGGTTGGTGGAGAATACGAAGCATGTCGCTGCCACCTCTCCCAATGAAAATGTGATTATTTTAGAAAATGAAAAGTACAAGTAAAACTACTAAAGGTGAGGAATCATGTCTACGTATCGTATAGAATTCGTGAACGTATACTAATCACTTTACATTCAGAATCATTTTTATCTATTGTCGAAACTTCCTGCTGAAAAAATAAGAAATGGACTTCCAGAGGAAGCCCACCACACGATCTAACTTGTATATATAATATAAATAAACTCTGGTGAGATTTTCTGTTTCTTCCGCTCCAATATAAGATCTATTAATCTCTTCCGACCACTTCAGGGTCACCGAACTGACGCTTATTCTGATTAAGAGTGCTGATTTGATTTAGATCTTCTTGTGTAAGTTCAAAATCAAAGATATCCGCATTTTCAGCAATACGTTGAGGTTTGATTGATTTTGGAATCGTCACCACACCTGTCTGGATATCCCAACGCAGGATCACTTGGGCAGTAGACTTATTGTACTTATTCGCAATCTCAACTAGTACTGGGTCGTTAAGAAGACTGCCTTGCATAAGGGGGGACCATGCTTCAAGCTGGATTTCATTCTTTTTACAAAAATCATGTAATTCCTTTTGATTAAAGACAGGATGATATTCCACTTGGTTCACCATCGGTTTAATTTCACAGTTTGCAAGGAGGTTTTCGAGATGGTTCACATTGAAATTACTTACTCCAATCGCGCGGACACGTCCATCCTTATAAAGTTTCTCAAGCGCTTTCCATGTCTCCACATATAATCCTTTAGAAGGTACTGGCCAGTGAATTAAATAAAGGTCTAAATAGTCTAAACCTAATTTGTTCAAACTCGTTTCAAAGGCCGCCAAGGTAGATTCATAGCCTTGATCACCATTCCAGACCTTCGTTGTAATAAATAACTCTTCACGAGGGATGTTGGATTCAGCTATCGCTTTACCTACTCCCTCTTCGTTTTGATAAAAAGCAGCTGTATCAATGCTTCTATACCCGACCTCAATGGCGGTCTTTACTGAATTAACAACTTCCGCTCCTTCTTGTACTTTGAACACACCAAATCCGAGCCAAGGCATTTTTACACCATTGTTTAACGTAGTCGTACTTAGCAATCCTTTTGTCATCATACTCTCTCTCCTTTATCTCTTTATAAAAATAGATTTCTTATATCTCTACATAATTTCTCCATTGATGAACAGGCTGCCAATTTAATAGCTTTTTAGCCTTTTCATTACTTAACAATGATTGAAATCCTGACAAATCACTTCTGAAATCCTTCACTTCCGGAAAACAGGTTTCCATAAGCTGCATGCTCTCCATATCCATACTCGAATCATCGGCAGCAATACAGAGAGGGACTGAGCCTAGTCCGTCTGTTTCTACTGCTAAACGATAAGCGGTTGCTGCGTCTCTTGTATCAATATAGCTCCAAAGAATCGTTTTTCTTAATTCAGGCTTATGTATAAAACTAGGAAAATTCTTATACATCTCAGGCGAGATTACATTACCTAACCTCATCGATACAACCTGCATACCTGTTCTTTGATGGATCATATCTGCGGTTTTCTCATTCACGATTTTCGATAATCCATAGCTATCTTCCGGCAGTTGTGGATGTTCTTCATCGATAGGCACATATTTCGGTGCTAAATTCTGTCTTGAAAAAACAATGCCATAGGACGATTCACTCGAGGAGATCACCGCCTTTTTAATTCCTAAATTCCCTGCTGCTTCTAAAATATTATAGGTACTCATCACATTATTTTGGAATGTTACTTCGTTTGGATGGGAGTATGCAACGGGTATAGCTGCCAGATGTACAACCGCATCAGCTCCTGCTAAGACGCCATAAACTTCGCCAAGATTTGTTAAGTCTGTAATCACCGTTTTACAAATCGCTTCTTTTGGATGCCTAGTATCGGCATTAACCACTTCATACCCATGATTTAAAAATTCTTTTATCACATCTGGACCTAAAAGGCCGCTGCCACCTGTTACAACTACTTTTGGCATTTTCATACCTCCGATTTAAACTTCCACAGCTTGTGGATGATTAACTGATACCAATTCTAAGTCTGCAGCCATTGCATTTAATTCAACTTGTTCTACATTTTTGCATCCTGGAATTACACTCGTAACGGCTGGATGCTTTAGGCACCATGCAAGTGCCCATTGAGCCATGTTAACTCCTTCTGGGACTTCATTTTTTTGAATTTCTTCAACTAGTTTAAGCTGTTTTAACACTTCACTTTGTAAGTGGTTATTCCGAACATCGTTTTGATCAAATACTGCACCTGGCTTATATTTGCCGCTTAAATAACCGCTTGCTAATGGTACCCGGGCCAGGACCCCAAGATTTTGCACTTCACAGGAAGGAAAAACTTGCTCCTCTGGTTTACGGTCTAACCGGTTATACACAACCTGAATCACACTGGCATTTACTTCTGTTGCTAAGTCCGTTTGATAGATATTTTGGTTTGAACCGATTGATATTCCTAAATGGCGGATTTTACCTGCCTTCATCTGCTTGTCCAACACAGTCCATAATTCTTCATTTTGAAATACGTCATCACTGCCAGAATGAAATTGATATATATCTACATAGTCAGTTTGAAGAGCTCTTAAAGAATCGTCCAACTGCTTAACGACTTCCCCAGCGGACCAATGATTTGTACGGGTGAAGGATTCATGAAAATGATGGCCGAATTTGGTTGCGACAATCCAATCCTCCCTGTTTTGATTCTTTAAGTAGCTGCCGATAAATTTTTCAGAAAGGTGGTCACCGTAACATTCGGCTGTATCAATCAAATTAATTCCCATTTCCTTGGCTTTGTCTAGGATTTCATCCACTTCTTTTTGTGTGAAATCTTTTCCCCATTCTCCGCCATATTGCCAAGTACCAATTCCGACAACAGACACATTTAAATCTGTTTTTCCAAGCTTGCGGTATTTCATTTGTTTGATCTCCCTTTCTATATCTTGATAATTACCTTACACAAAAAAGTATACGTTTTCATCATTTAAACAACAACCACTGAAATATTTTTGATATACTAACCTATATATTATTTACTATAAAATTTATAGTTTCTATAAATTAGAAAGAGGTAGTCTATGAGCGAAATAAAAGAAACTTTAGAGATTGAATGTTCGATTGAAAAAGCACTTAGTGTAATTGGTGGAAAGTGGTCTTTTCTCGTATTAAGAGAGTTATTCGAAGGGACAAAACGGTTTGGAGAATTACAGAAGGCAATTTCAAATGTAAGTCCAAAGGCCTTAACCGATACGCTAAGACATTTAGAATCCAATGGTGTTCTAATTCGGACTGTTTACGCTACAGTACCCGTAACCGTTGAATATTCACTTACTGAAAAGGGACAATCCTTACATACCATAATCAAAGAAATGAAATACTGGGGTTCTTACTGGGCTTAGAGTTATTTTTAAATTTTTTATTTAATTTAGAAAGTGAGTTTTGAAGGTATTTTCCTGTTTGTGTATGTAAATTTACGCTGGGTTATGAATACTATAAGATACCCCCTTTAAGGAGCGTTTCGGAAAATGACTATTCGTGGAGAAGACCTTCTTATTTCAGGAGCATGGTTACTAGGAATTGGCTCACTTATTGATACAATCGGGCAGACCCAGCAAACTTTCACCCACAGCGATCTGGGGAAAGATTTAATCATAAAAGGAAATGGGATTGAAGCTCTCGGAAATACGTTGCAAGCCATTGGGAGAACCAGGTTGTTAAAACCAGAGCGGGAGCTATCGCAACTATATACCATCTTCGGTAATTGGCTTGAGGCGGCTGGTAATACTACAAATTCAGTTGGAGTAAGTATTGACATTAATGGCGCTGAGGATGAGGGAATAATAATAGATACCCTTGGCAGTGGAGTCCAAGGTCTTGGTGCAGCCTTTGAAGCAATTGGTGCATCCCTTGAAGAAGTTTCATCCTATAGGACACTTGCTATTACAGGAAATAGCTTCATTTCGTTAGGCTCTTTTTTAGGAGCAATCGGTAATATTTATGTTATTAACGAAAAAAATGTAATTGGAGAACAGATTCTATTAGTTGGTAGCTGGATTCAATTCATTGGTTCATTAATATTAATTAATGCCATTACCCTTGAGGTTGAAAACATGGAACAAACGAAAAAAAATGTAAATGGTGATTCATATCCCTATTCTTATAAGAATTATTCTTTCACTTATACCTGATTGAGTGCAACCAAGACCGATGTAATTAGTTTGTTTATATATTAATCTGATAAACAGTGTATACCTGTTATTTAATTCAAAATTGCTTTTCATGAATTAAAAAAGACCTCCTGTAGAGGCCCTTATTGTCTTATTCACGAATTCCCATATGAACGGAAATTGTTTTATTATTTCCCACAGCATTTTTTATATTTTTTCCCACTGCCACAAGTGCATGGATCATTTCTGCCAACTTTAATTACGTTTCGGACAGGAGCTTGCGAGAAATCATTCCCCTTTTGCCTAAAGTCCAATTCTCTTTCCAGTGCGACTTGTCTCCATAGGGCTAGTTCTCTATGCTTTAATCCAAGTATCGAAAAGTAGCTATAGACGGTCTGTTCAATATCAACAAGGCCAGAAGAATAATCAAGCTTCATATGTTCGTTAATTTCAGGGAGAGGTTCTTCGGAAAGCTGGTGACAAAGTGCTTCGATGAGAATATCTTGATGATCCAGTTCTTTTGCAGAAGTGTACGCTTCTCTTAAAACCTTAACCCCCAAGTCTGACTTAATATTTTCAACAATCGAAGCTGCATAAATAATGGAATTGTCTTTTTTAAGATAAGGTGCTACTTCCTTAACCACCTGATCACTCTGGAAACTGATTAACGTTGCGGATAGTTCTTCTAACAAACTGTCCTCATCGCGATCCAATAAGCGAACCAATAAAGGAATATATCTTTCTAATTTTAACAATCCAATCATATAGACCGTTAAGATTCCATTAAAAGAAAACCATTGTTCCTTTAATTCCTCTTCAAGTACAAGGTCCATTTCATTTTCTGTAACCCAGCCCTTTTTCACCAAACAGGCTGCAAGTCTTTTTGCGTTTATGTAGAAAGCATGCTGCTCAGAACCGGAACGCTCAAGGTCATTTAAGATTTGACCATATTCCGAGTACACTTCTTCTTGGGTGCCATCTATCAATAAATCATATAAAGTCCATGTGCTCTTCGGAATATATTCTTGAAGCTGTTTCTTATATTTAAGAGCTAGTTCTGGTTCGATTCGTTGGATTAAGTTCACCGCCAAATGACGTTTGGACGGGTCCATTAATGGGATATGTTCAAGTAATAACTTAACAGCCTCTTCATTGAAGGTTTGATTTTCTACATAAATCAAGATCGAGGATAGTTTGACTTTATTTCGAAATGCTTCTTTCAGCAATTCATTGGTCCATTCTTCTGGGACATGCGGATAATCATGCAGGGCATGCAGAACTACCTCTTGAATTAAAATATCATCGCTAATCAAGTGTGGTTTAATTTTTTCTAAAAAGGTCATTATGTACCCTCTCGTTCTTTTATGTTATCTGTACAATTATTCTACTTTATTATACAGGCAAAGTAAAAAACGAGCCGAATCATAACGGGTTCCGTTTCCTGTCGTAAAAACCGAAAATGCAATCGAAAATGTTGGCCAATTTGTGCTGCCTTTTGTATCTGTTTTAGCTGTAAAAATTTAAATGGCTCATTTCACTATACTGACCAACTACTGGATTCATTTTTATCTCTTCCTCTCAAAAATTACTCACCAGTAACCCCTATTCCACCTTGAAATATCATAGCTTCGCTTGTTATACGAGATCTGCGTCCCAACCAGCCTCAAACATGTTTCTAAAAGTAGGGGGCGGACAGTTTAGTTGACTGGATCATTGTCCCACGCACCCGTACGTCCTACCCTGGCTACTGATATAATAGAATCTATTAAAAAAAGGTCAACCAGTAAAAACTGGTTAACCTCATAATACGAATGACCCTTTACTTTAAGTACAATACTTCACAATCTCATCGTACTATGAAACAACCTCAAATTTCAGGGTGTTTCGTTTTACTATGATATATTCACCTGTTGATTTATTCATTACTTGAGACACTTCCTTCGTATGCGTTATCTCAAACCAATCATTTTGTATATCCACCAGTAATTTTACTTCCACATCACTTTCCCCATATTTTAAACCACTATAAGATAATTTTGTCATCGTAGTCATCCCTTTCTTAATGAATACTATTCGTCTGATGAGACATGGGACATATTCTTCTTATTGTATTATCCTGCACCGTTAGTTCTATAACAAAGAAGGCTCGCCGCAGCGATACCCGTTCTTTCACTATCGCCCCCATTAGTTGAAAAAGGACGATCACCATTTATGTGGAAATCGTCCTTTTTTATTTCCTGCTGAACAGTATCGTTGTACTGTGCAGCTGGAAAGTTGTTCTTCTTAAAGATAAGCGCTCTACAGACCAAAAAGAGATAGTGGGTTAATCCTTTACATCTTCCTTGTATATTTCACTAACTAGCTGCCATAACGCGTTGTTTTCTTTATTTTTCGGTCCAATCCTATTACAATTTTCATATTGAGGCTTTGAATTCCTTTATTTTTTGCATTAAACCCTAATAAATTTTCAGAGGTAACTAATTATTATGTCGTTTGTTAACTTCAATTGTAATGAACTCCGGCAAATAGCTGGGAGTACATCCTTTTGCTACTATTTCATCTTTGTAAAGACCCGTTTTCTCACCAAGTTTAATACAACGTGCACGATTCTTTTCATCATAAACGCCTATCCAGCCTGCGGTGAAATTCATAGCCCATTGAACTTCCGGTTCTTCCTGCGTAATATTAGCTTCTAATGCAGATAGCAAGTATGCAGTGTTATCAGGCGGTGTTTGTCCAGTCCATCTCAATCGCCCTTGATAATACCAGAAAGCTCGCCTTTGAAGAGCAGAAGGACTATTTTCCCATGACTCCATCAATGCAATATTCTTCTTGTCTTTGGTGAGCTGATTAGCCATTAACCAATCCATTAAGTTATTTCGCTCATCAAAAGTGTGAGTCTGCATATCCTTATCAAGCTTATTTAGCAGATCTTGTGAAAGAAGTTTTTTGTCCATAATTAAGATTGCTAATAGTCTGGGCAAAAACTTTTCGGTTGACCAAAGTTCCATAGCTAGTTCGTGATCTTTTTTAATGTCCTTCGCGATTTTTCGTAAGTCGCCTAGCTTAGTTTTACTATTGATCTGAGGTAGAATGTTTTCTGCTTTTGAAAAGCGTTTTATTTCTGTACCTTTATTTTCATTCATCTTATACAGCTCCTTTATTAAAGCACTGTTTCATAATATGTCCTTGACGGGATATATCAAGAACTTAATTTCGTTATAAGTCTTATTGCAGTGGTGTGTCTCCAAAGTTAATATTGTAGTATATATCGTATTAAAGCTTTCTCCACCTATAATAGAAGAGCAACCATCTTTAATATAATAATAACATTTACTTCCTTTTAATTGGATACGAAAAGAGCATTCCTTTTTAAAGAAACGCACCCTGTTAGTTCAATTAGCATCATAATACTTTAGATTTACTACTTCTCCTGGGAGTTTATCTACCGAACAAAACAACTCCCATCATAAAAAAACATACAATAGAAATTATGTTTAAAATTATTATCAACTTTGACTTACGAGAAATATAAGTAAAAAAAGTAACATAAGGACAACAAAACATACCTTTTCCAATATCCCCTCTAGCAATGGTTCAAAAGTCATTCAACAAATTATTAAGTTCTTCCCCTCCCCTTTTTAAATATTCTATATACCAGGTTTCTTTCTCAATTATAATTATTTCGAGTGCTCTAACTTTTGCAATATCTTGTAATTTTAATAAAGAATCTAAATCAAATTGGTTAGTTCTTATCCAAATATCCGCCAAGGATTCTCCACAAGTAAATCTTATATCTTCGCTATCTGTTAAATCATTTGCAAAACGAAAAAGAGCATCTTTAACTTCGCTACTATCGTATCTAACTAAAAGAGTAGCTGCATATTCACGCTCAAGCTCACAAGCTGTCTTATCCAGCAATAAATCAATGAATTTTTTAGGCGTAAGTTCTTCCCCTCCGCTTTTTAAAAATTTTTTATACCAGGTTGGTTTCTTCATCATAATTTTGTAGAGTACTACTAATTTTGCTATACCTTGTAAATTTAATAAAGAATCTAAATCAAAATGGTTAGTTCTTATCCAAATATCCGCCAAGGATTCTCCACAAGCACGTCTTATCAATTTGTTATCTGTCAAATCATTTGCAACACGAAAAAGAGCATCTTTAACTTCGCTACTATCGTATCTAACTAAAAGAGTAGCTGCATATTCACGCTCAAGCTCACAAGCTGTCTTATCCAGCAATAAATCAATGAATTTTTTAGGCGTAAGTTCTTCCCCTCCGCTTTTTAAAAATTTTTTATACCAGGTTGGTTTCTTCATCATAATTTTGTCGAGTACTACTAATTTTGCTATACCTTGTAAATTTAATAAAGAATCTAAATCAAAATGGTTAGTTCTTATCCAAATATCCGCCAAGGATTCTCCACAAGCACGTCTTATCAATTTGTTATCTGTCAAATCATTTGCAACACGAAAAAGGGCATCTTTAAAATCGCTACTATCGTATCTTCTTAATGCTGGACCGATACGTGCACCAACACTAGCTGTCTTATCCAGCAATAAATCAATAAATTTATTATGCATAGAATTCCTCCTTTAATTAAATTTATTTTTGCATATTTATCATATATTCTTTAACTTTATCTTTATTTCCTTGTTCAACTAAACTGCTCCGTTACTTTAAGTACAGTACTTCACAATCTATTTTTAAATTCAAATCATAATCATTACGTTTTATATTGACAGAAAATTTAAAGCATAGTATATTCATAAAGGTATAAAAAGGAACCATTACGATTTGAATAAAATATAAAGTTCCTTTTTAAATAATTTACGAAAGGTGATAAATATGAGGACAGTTGTTTAAATCTTTTGTTTCTATCCAAGTCTTTTAGACATTTAAGAATTTATTACTAGTAATATCCACGTACATATTCTGTGTTAATTCATTTCTGGATTCTTGTTTTATTAAAACAAGAAACTGATTGAGTTTGTCAGCTGGTATTTCTTAATTTAAAAAGTCAGAAAAAAACAAGTCGTAATCGTTATTATTTTATTAAAAAAGAAAAGGAGAGTTTATATTTATGAAAAAAGACCTTATAAAATCAATAGTTGCGTTTTCCTTATTAGGTACAATGCTGGCAGGATGCCAAGAAAAAGTAGATACACCTGTTAAAAATACTTCTTCTGATTCTGAATCTACAGAAAGTACCGAGCATTCCCATAATCATAGCCATGTACATAGTCACGATGATGAAAAAAAGCAAGAGATATATTCAGGGATATTCCAAGATGACGAAGTTGAAGATAGAGAATTATCAGATTGGGAAGGAGATTGGCAATCACTCTATCCTTTTTTATTAGATGGAATTTTAGATGAGGTCTTACATAAAAAAGTCGAAACAAACAAAGATAAAACCTTTGAAGAGTACAAAGATTATTATAAAGTCGGGTATGAAACCGACATTGAACGAATCGTTATAAAAGATAATACGATCACATTTTATAAAAATGGAGAAGGAAAAACAGGAGAATATAAGTATCATGGATACAAGATTTTAACTTATGAATCTGGAAATAGAGGAGTACGTTATCTTTTTGATTTAGTTGAAGAAGTTAATGGGGTACCAAAACATGTCCAATTTAGTGATCATAGTATTTATCCAACAAAATCAGAACATTACCATATTTATTTTGGGGGTGAAGAGCATGACACTCTTTTAAATGAATTGGAGAATTGGCCAACTTATTATCCTTCTAATTTAAGTGGGAAAGAAATCGTAGAAGAAATGAATGCACATTAATTGTAAAACGGCCGCATTGTATGCGGTTTTTTTTGTTATCCTGGCTAATTCAACTAAACTGCACCGTTAGTGGAACAAAAAAAGGCTTTACCCTTATTAAAGTAAAGCACCCTATAGTTTAAGTACAAAACTTCACAATATTTTAATTCGTAATATCTGTTCCTTCGGCATAATCCCAAGTTACATAATTTAATTCAATATCTCTACCTTGAATTGCACTTACATCTGCTGTCATTGTAAACTTTTGACCAATTCCAATATGTTCAGTATAAACCATAGTTGATTTAGCAATTTTAACTCCATTTTTATCATAAATAAAATAATCAATAAATACATCCTTTAATGCTTTACCACTGGTATTTATCATTGTATAACTTTTTATGAAGGTTGTTTCATTTTTTATTACATCAATTTTTGCATTATAAATCATATCCCAAAGTTTATCTCCAAATTCCATATCTTCTACTTTTTGTTTAATTTCTGCTATTTCTTTTTTTTGTGCTTTTATTTCTGCTTTTGCTTTTACTTCTTTTATTGCTTTTTCTTCTAAGCTTGAAGCTAATTTGTGATTTTTAATTCCTAATTTGTGAATTTTAATTCCTTGATAAATCCCAATACTTAACAGAAAAATTGAAATAATAACAAGTATAAAACTAAAAATATTCTTTTTCAAAAATCATTCCCCCTTTGAATATTTTAAATATTCTGATAAATAAAGCCAAGTATGTTCAGTCCAAGTTCTTTGCATTTGTGTATGACCTCGATGGCATCTGATGGTTGAAAAAGAAAAATCCCCCCCACGAATGATTGCCCTTTTCCCAAATTCTTTTTCAATTAAGTCCATACCTTTATTTAACTAAACAAATTAATACAAACGAATATAAAACTAAAATTTGTAATCCAATAGATAATAATTTTTTCTCCATTTCTATTTCACATCCCTTTTTTCTACGTTCCCGTTTAACTCAATAAGTAGATATTCTTCATAAATTTGAGCAAGGTAGAGACTCAACTAATTCTTATGATTGCTCAACGCAAATAATCATTCCAGAAAACTTCATTTTGTATTAAGTAAAGCTTAAAATTGACTTCCTTGTAACTAGTCATTATAGATACCAATTAATTTATCGTTCTAACAAAGCAAAACATTTAATCCCAAAGGATTACATCTATCATCTTATTCAACTAACCTGCTCCTTTAGTTCAATAAGAAAAAGGCTGCCGTATTTAGCAGCCAGCTCTTGAGGTAAAGACCCGTTACTTGAAGAAGAGAACCTTCGTTAATTTAAGTATATTTCTTCACAATCTTTTTAATTTAGTATTAAACCTTCCCTTTAAAAACAGCTTTAAATACCTAAAATATATATTCAACTTCAAAGTCGGTTGAAATTAATCCATTTTTTCTAAATCCCAATCAAAAGTTAGAATTGCAGATTGTTTCGATTTATGTTTAAGGAGGGGTTTACCGTTCTTAATGATCAGACTTTCAGCTTCCCAAAAGGTAACTGACTCATCTTCTCCAGTACGATTACAAACAAATAAACATAATCCAGTATCTATCGATCTTTGTTCCCACTCACCGTTTGGTCCGTATAGACCTGGACCCCAGGCGGACGGGGCAATTAGAATCTCTGCTCCTTTAGCTAAAAATCTGTCTGCAATATTTTTAGTGTAGGCATCTGCACATATTAAAACACCAATTTTAACATTTTCCATATTTATTGGTTCAATGAAAGCACCGGAAGTAGACCAATCATCTATTATACTTGTTATTTTCCTTTGTTTTCCTATTATTTGACCATCTCGGTTTATAGCAAACACTGAATTATAAAGCTCTCCACTTTCTGACTTTTCAGGACAACCAAGAAATACAACAGTATTCAAAGACCGAATTAAATCTAAAAAGTTTGTCATCCATTCATCGGGTTGCTGCTTTATCCACTTAGTTCCGATCTTTTGAGAAAATTGCAAGCCACTAACTGCTAATTCGGGGGTTATAATCCAATCTACATTTTGATCTGCCGCTCGTTTAACTGCTTTTTCAATAAGACATTGATTTTTTTTTATTTCACCTGCGATTGGTAGCAAGTGCAATAAAGCAACTCTTAATTTACTCAAATTAAATCCCCCTTTTAGATATTAAAATTAATGTAATTAAAAATTATATCATTCTGTTTATATTTCTAAGTAATAATAATTCTGACAAGACTAATTGATCTAATCTGCCCTGTTAGTTAATAAGAAAAAGCCACCTGGAATGGTAGCTAGATCTTCAACTCTTGCGTTCAAAAGGGTAACTGTACTGCTGGATTACTTATGTTTTAATACGGTTTACCAAATGGTTATAGGGACAAAGTAAATTTTGAAAATAAAGTGTTAATTACTATATAACTTCATTACAAACTAGTTCCATTGACTAATAATATATGTTTACACTAAATCTTTCCCATGGTAAACTTTTGTGCAAAAAAGAAACATTTTAACCTATTTAACATATGATTCATTAGGGAAAAAACAACTTCTTTAGGGAAAAAAGTTTTCTTTAAGAAAAAACAAAGGAGGAAAAATTTTGGTAAAAATAAGAAAATGTGTAGGATTGTTTCCATCACTTATTGTTTTAATGCGTATTCTTTTTGGAGTAGGTTGGTTATTGGCAGGAGTGACTAAAATTACTGATAAGTTATGGTTTAGCGAACCAGGTTTATTTTTGAAGGATTATCTAATAAATTCATTACAAAAGTCCAATGTCCCACCCTTTTATAAAGTTTTTTTAGAGAATATAGCTTTAGAACATGTAATGGTTTTGAACTACGTTATCCCAATTGCCCAAATTATACTTGGTATATTTCTTATTGTAGGTTTATTTACCATACCTTCTATCCTTTCTTGTCTCTTTATGCATATTAACTTTATACTTTCTGGAAATATAAATTTAATTAGCCTGATTCTTTATACAAGTGCATTTTCATTAATTATTTTTAGGTCAAATATATATTACTTCAGTCTCGATAAATATTTTAAATTAGATACTCTGTTTGTCATCTATGAAAAAGAAGGAAAAAGAACTGCCTCTATACCATCTAATAAAGAAAAAAATTATAGTAGTTCTTAAATAGTGCTTTTAGTTAAATATTCCTTTTAACATTGTACCTATCCAATAGAGCAACCCTATAATATTAAACAAAATAAAAATATATAACAAAACTGTTGTAATCCTCAATGTCAATTCCCCCTTACTACTCAATTTTTAGTTAATATATCATTATTTAAAATTAAATTCTAAAATACCACTTCAATTTTATGAAAATTAAAAACTGTCATTATTATGACGGTTTTCTTTTGTACTTCATTAAACTTTGTTCTATTTATGATACAAGCTTGCTTAATCTTGAACTCCCTCAGTTTGATACGAATATCTCTTGAATGCTCACTTATTCGCAGGATTTCATAACCCTTGTAATTGGATTTACGTGTAATTGAAATGAGTTCAGATCATCTTGGCTTCGTGAAGGCATAGTTAAATAAAGGAGTCAGCCGCCACTCCATATTTTACCATATAATACACATCTCCACGCCGCCCTTGGAGGCTTTCCCTCCCATGTCTCAACGGGTCAATTGCCCTCTCATTCCTTCGTCATGCCTATCCAAGGGGTGGAGGCCAGTTATGCTAACCTGATGGGTCACAGTGCCCTTTTGTTTAAGAAACCTGGTACTCCGTGCATATTTGAAATCCTACGAATAAGACAACATTCAAAAATCTAAGATAACTATTTAACTATAAGACTTTTAGTCATACTGTTTCTATGCTGCCAATGGGATTGTTTCTTGTAATTTATTTGCACAGTAAGATTCGTTTCGCTTAGCTATACCTACAAAAATTCTTGCTAATTTTCCGACCAACTTCATGATAGACTTCATTTTCTTCATCTTCTTGACCTTCACATTATATGCATGGATAGCTTTAAACTCAGGGTTATTCATCACAAGGCTCATGGTTGCTAGGTAGAGGAAACGCCGTAGTCTAGACCTCCCTCGTTTTGAGAGGACAATCTGCCCTTTCCATTTTCCTGAGCTTGCTTCAGCTAAATGGAGTCCTGCATGGCGTAATAGGGAATTCCCATGAGAAAACCCACTTAGATCTCCAGCCTCTCCTAAAATGCCAGCTAATGAAATTTCACTTATACCTTTAATCATAAGCAGCTTCCTTGCAAATGGGATTTTATTGAAAACTTCTTTAACTTGTTATTCACCTCTTTCGAGTTGTTTAATTGCGAGGTCATACTCCTCCAGTAATTGTTCTAAATGGAACTTATAAGCGTCCAGTGCTTGTCCAGTTCCAATCGAGGATTTTGCTAGATTGATTAGTAATTGAGCCTTTTTGGATCCTGGTTGTCGCTGCATTAAAGACTTCCATCCCCTCATGACATCTAGAGGCTCAAAAGAAGCTATTTCATTAGGAATAGGAAACAATCGGAGGGTTGCAATTGCCCCTTTACAAGTAACATCTTTAAATACTTGTCTAAGCTCTGGAAACACAATATCTACCCATCTATGGATTTGATTGGTAGAGCTTACGAGACGTTTAACAATCACGTCACGATTAGAAATTAAAACTCTAAGTTTCTCAAAGGATTCAGATGAAGGGTGAACAAAGGAATAATAGCCGTTTTTCACCATATCAGCGATAACGAGTGCATCTTTTTTATCACTCTTTGACTGAGTGTTATCACGATTCTCCTTGTTTCTCTTTACTAGGTGGGGATTGACTGTTACTACCTCAATTTTTTGTTTAACAAGCCAGTTAGATAGGTTTTTCCAGTAGTGGCCAGTAGGTTCCATACCTACTATTGTGGAATCTAGATTTTTTAGTCTTTTTAACTTTTCAATCCAATTTTGCAGTTTAACAAACCCCTCTTCATTATTTTCAAATGTAAGGGGATCTCCGACTACAATTCCACGGAAGTTTACAGCTCGAGCAACGTGAAATTGTTGAGCAATGTCTACACCAACAATAAGATGTGTATCGGAAATTCTTTCTATTAGTTGATTTTGTTTGTCTTGCATTTTAAAATTCATAGTAGGGCTTCCTCCTTAAGAGTCTGAGTTAGAGTGGTGTCTATACTCATATCTTACTGAGGGGCTTTATTTTTTTCAAACCTGATAATTAACGATCTACAGGAATGCTAACCTGCTTCGTTAGTCCAATTAGAAAAGCCGCCTAGATGGCAGCCTGGATCTTCTATTCTTGCACCCGCAGTTGAACAAGTTTTTCGAGAAATAATTAATTCCTTTATCTTACACGATTAATTTACAGCTATTGCCTTAATGTTGTCCATTCCTATTAGTATCTAGAAAAAACAGTCAGCACATACTAAATCTTTCTAATGTGTGTATATGATGACTGAATGATAAGCCTGTTCACTGAAGCAATTGAGAATTGTGATGTGTAAATTTATTTATCTGTTCACTTCAGAACGTTAAGTGCAACCTTGGCGGCTTCTGATATAAGCGTATTGTCATAAATGGCATTCTGTGTATCGCGGCTGGATAGGACCGCTATGACAATGGGAGCTCTATTCGGCGGCCAAACAATCGCAATGTCATTCCGCGTTCCATAGCTTCCTGCCCCGCTCTTATCATCGACTTCCCAACCTGTTGGTGCGCCAGCACGAATCAATGCATCTCCAGTGGTATTTCCACGCATCCAATCTGTTAGGATCTTACGTTTTTCAATAGGGAGCAAGTCGCTGACTGCGAAAGCCTGAAGGTTCATAGCAAGTGATTTTGGTGTGCTAGTGTCACGTGTGTCTCCAGGAATAGCTGAGTTCAAATCAGTCTCGTAGCGATCAACCTGTGTAACCTTATCGCCAATCTGCCTCAGTGCTGTTTCGAATCCCTCAGTGCCTCCCAGTTTGTCTAATAAAAGGTTCCCAGCGGTATTGTCACTATATCGGACAGCAGCCTCGATAACTTCCCGAAGAGTCATCCCAGTATCTAGGTGAAGCTCTGTCACGGGTGAATACGGAACGATGTCCTCGCTGTTGTAAGTGACTAACTCCTCGAGTTGATCAATTGAGTAATGCTGCAACAATGCACCCGCTGCTAGAGCTTTGTAAGTAGATGCGTATGCGAACCGTTCATGAGGCCGATAGGAAACGATCTGATTTGTACCTGTATCAATCGCGTAGACTCCAAGCCGCGCGTCAAATTGGCTCTCGAGTTCTGCAAACTCACGGTGTATATGGGGTGCTGGTGTTTTCTTGACTGCCTTTTCGGGTTTGTCCGAAGGTTTATTAGTGGCCGACCAGCCGCCGAGGGATACAATTGCAACCACTAGGACAAGCAGTGCATTGATAAAATTTTTCATACTGCAAATATCATGTGTTTTCCTCAAGATCTTAACCTCTTTCTATTAATAGATGTCGTGAAAATAGAATAAGTGGGTTTAATCAGTATGTATTGATTAACACCGTCTGCTATTAACTACAGATTCTAAAAATTGTAGATTACTTTCGAATTTAATTCGATTATTTATGCAACGAAATATTTATTCTGTTTTCAGTTTTTTAATATTCAATATCACTTCCATAAACTTTTGCTGCCCTTATTGCTAGTGAGAATTTCCTCCTTTCTCCAATTTGATTACATGCGTAATATTAGATTGTGTTAAAAATACTACAATTGTAGTATTTATTACAAACGTTATACTACACTTGTAATAAATAGATGTCAATCATTTTGTAGTTTGCTGTCCTTTTTCATTAGGGTCAAAATATGCTCGAAAAACCCGCTGGCTAATGATATTAGCTGCACTGTGCGGCTGAGCATAACCATCACGGTAGGCATTGGGTACAATAACGGCAATGGCAATCTCGGGATCATTGAATGGAGCATAACCAGCAAAAGAAAGATTCCAAGTCTTCACCCCATTTTTATAGGATTCCGAGGTTCCAGTTTTACCCGCGGCATTGTACGGTTCCTCTTTAAAATATCCTCTCGCTGTTCCTTTGGCACCATGGGTAACCTGCCAAAAACCTTGTTGAACCCGCTTAATCATCTCCTCACTCATATCCACCTGATTCAACACCACTGGTTCAATTTCTTCGATTACGTTACCCGGTTCATTGCCATTCATATTGGGTTCACGAATCTCCTTTACTAATTGAGGCTTCATCCGGTATCCTCCATTAGCAATCGTTGTAATATACTGGGCAATTTGCATCGGAGTATAGGTATCTAATTGTCCGATGGCAATCTGAAAGTAGGTGCTAGTATTGGTTCCTTTAATTCCTGCCGTTTCATTATCAAAATCAATACCTGTCGGGATGCCTAAACCAAATTGATTGAAATAATAGCGAATGGTTTCAATTTTTTTCGGATCAATATTCAGTGTGGCATTGGGAGCATAGTTGCCGCCCATAATTTCAATCGCGGTTTTCCACATATATACGTTCGATGAACGCTCTAATGCCTCTAATTCGTTAATTTTGTTCATAACTTCGTAGGAGGAAAAGGTTCCCGACCCCTTAAATCGCATGACCTCATCCAGCACGATTTCCCCGAAATCCCTGACACCCGATTGATATCCAGTTAATACGGTTGCCCCTTTTACAACGGAACCCTGTTCAAACGCATAAGTGAAGGCCCCAGGTGTAAAATCGGTAAACTTCCGGGACTGCCTGTTATATACTTTTCCTGACATCGCCAGAATGTGACCTGTTTTCGGTTCCATTGCCACAACAAAGGCAGTGTCAAGGGTATCCGTATGCGGCTTTTGGATTGCATTAACTAATTCTTCCTGCATAATATTTTCCACTTGGGCTTGGAAGTCCATATCAATGGTCAGAACAATATCGTTGCCGCTCTTCCCTTCCGATACAATGTCTGTACTCACCACATTTCCATCTTGATCAGTTACTGTTTTTACTTTTTCCTTTTGGCCTTGCAAAACGCCATCATATAGCTCTTCAATATAGCTTTTCCCGACGCGGTCATTCAAGCTGTACCCTCTAGCTGTATAATAATCTACCTTTTCTGCGGGTAAACCTTCATCTTCACTTGTTACTTCCCCAAGCATATTCCAAAACGTTTCCCCATAAGTTTTGCCCCTTTTCCAATCGGTCGTAGCATCCACACCCGGCAAGTCTTCCAGATTTTCATTTACCTTTGCAAATTCTTCCTCTGTTACATTTTCATTTTTAATCATTGACGGTGTTAGAGCGATGGCGGACGACAGCTTTCGGTAAATTGCCGCCAAGTTTTTGTCCATTGCCTTTAGATTGCTTTCTGTAATGCGTTTCAATTTTAAACGATATAAATCCTCGTCATTAAGCTTTTTCTGATTGTATAATTTCTCCTCCTTCTTTGTGATTAAATCCGTGCCATTGTTATGTACAACCAGCCAGATATCTTTCAAATCCCGATCGGTCACTTTATTGATCTCTTTATCAGTCATGTCCAGAAAGGTATTTAACTTATTGGCCAGTTCAAGCAATTCGCCCGGCTGGGGATTTTTCGGCGGTGTATAGATAATCGCCTTTTCTGGAATATTGTAGACTACTAACTTATGATTCGTATCGTATATTTTCCCACGCGGAACGGAATAGCTGACGGGCGTCACATCTGTTCTCTTTGCCTGAGCCGCAAAGACTTCCCCTTTGATAATTTGAATCACACCAAGGCGGAGAATCAGGAGAGAAAAAAGAACAAAGACCATGGTAAAGAGAGCATTCAGTCTCGATCGGATTATTACTATATTTTCTTTCTGTAATTTCTGCTTCAAAACACATCAGCCCTTTCATACTGGAAAGTTTGTAAGGTCGTTCAAAATACTACATCTGTAGTATTTAAACCCTGAAAGTCCCAAAAAGGAAGAGTAATCCTTTCTGGGGTAATTTTTAATATATCTTTTTATGTTGCAGAATCTGCTTGGCAATCTCCGCTGCCTTGCTTCCTTGTGCCTGCCCATCCTTATTTTGAATATTAATGGCAAAATAGTAACGATTCTCACCTTTATCGACAAAGCCAATAAACCAACCATTTACATTCTTTCCATTGATCATGCCGGTTCCCGTTTTACCATACAAATGTCCATTTTTTTGTACATCTATTAAAATTGCCTTATTTACCGCTTTGATATTTTCCGCTTTAAAACCCCAATGATTTTCTTCTAATTGGAATAATAATTGGACTTGTTCAATGGGCGAAATCTTTAATGAAGATTCCATCCAGTAACTATCCAAATTCCCTGAAATATCCTCATTCCCGTATTTTATCTTGTGAAAATAATCTTGCAGCTGCTTTCTTCCTACCTCACGATCGGTATTCTGGAAATACCAATTCACGGAACGGCCCAAGGCAGTCGCTAAATTTTGATTTTGGTTCCATTCTTTATAGGGATAAATTTTCCCATCCCAAAACTGATTATTGTTATTCGTGGAAATCACATTAGATTCCAATGCAAATAAGGCAGAATATATTTTATAGGTGCTATTAGGCGAAATTCTTTGTTCACTCATCTCTCGATTATAAATTTGATATTGATTTTTTGAGGGATCATATAAAACAAAGCTGCCCTTGTAGCCCTTAAAATAGGAGCTTAGATCTTCATAGACAGCATTCTTCCCGCTAAACTGATACACATCATCTAGGCCCGCAGTAACGGTGGTGATTGGAGCAAGGAATAGCACAACAATTCCTAAAACTGCGCAGATGACCTTGCTTTTCCATTTCAATAACAGAGAATCTCTAGAGAAGTTTGCTATGCACTGGATTCTTTGTTTGATTTGTTTTTTTGTCCCTCCTATACCTGGAGCAAACTGTTCAAGAGTACGATCATATTTTTTATCCGCAAACCGAATGATGGTATGCCCATAGTCGATATATCTACTCTCATCCAAGAGATTTAAAACGGAAGCATCACAGGCCAATTCCCGATCGATTCGAATCCTTTTTATGGCATACCATACGACCGGGTTAAACCAATAAATGATATTAAACATCCACATAATGTAATTCACGAACAGATCTTTGCTTTTATGGTGATGCAGCTCGTGCAAAAACACGTACTTTAATTCATTTAACGAAAATGCTTCTAGCGTTTTGCTTGGTAAAAAAATATAGGGTTGAAAAATCCCTACCGTGATAGGCGAGGTAATTAGAGAGGTCTCCCGCAGCCTAACGTTGCTTTTCACCCCAACCAACTCTTTGCACACTATTAATAGTTCATATAACTTTTGGTTATGAACAGCCTCAGCTGACTTTTTCATTTGATAGATTTGATAGTTTGAATAAACAGCAGCCACCACAAAAAAAACCACTCCAATGACCCAAACCGTAAAAAATAAATGGTAGACGAAATCTGGCGTTGACTTGTTTACCGATACCGTGAAATCATGTAATAGATCGCTGTTTGGCGCCTGAAAGGCATCCACTCCATTAATCCCTACGCTTGTCGAAGTTGCGTCTAAATGAAAAAAAAGTAAGCTTTTAAAATAATGAGTTCCTTCTAAAAAGTAAAAATTATTCCAAGGTAAAATGGTAGCAAGGATTGGAATGCCAAGAAAATACCATATATGATAATGTGCTTTCAACGTCATATGATTGTTTAATAGCTTTTTGATTAATAGAATGATGAAAATAAGGAGGGATACCACGATTGTACTAACAAAAATCCGCACCAGCATGGTATCCATTATTTTTCCCCTTTCTTGTCTCTCATGGATAATATTTTCTTTAATTCCGAAATATCTTCATTCGATAACTTATCATTTTCGATAAAATTTAATATCATTGAATTTAACGTGCCACCGAAAAACTGCTGCAGAAAGGATTTACTTTTTTGCTCAACATATTGGTGCTTTTCAACCAGTGAAGTATAAACAAACACCCGGCCATCTTTTTTTGCATGCAAAGCCTTTTTCTTAACTAGGCGTGCAAGCATGGTGTGAATGGTATTTGGCTTCCAATCACTCTTATTCGATAATTTCTCTACTACCTCAGGAGTCGAAATCGGCTCAAAGTTCCATATAACCTTCATCACTTCATACTCCGCTTCTGAGATTTGTGGAATCTCCTTCATGATAACCCTCCTACTTTTACAACTGTAGTATTTATTATAGCAAGACGATCCAGAAACATAAAGAAATAGTCATGACTTTAGCCTATGGTAAATAATCCCCCTGTGTGTTGACGATTTATTCTAATATCATTCACCTCATTTAAATATAAAAATAGCTGATCTATAAATGATTGATTCATCTGAGTAGCCAAACTGCACGGAGTATTTTCCCTAATCTTCCAACAACTCAAATAGTCATATATGCTGTAAAAAGTGCTGAAAAAGTTAAGAGCTCAATCCAACCTGTACGGATCAATTCATCCTCATCTCCCTTTTATATATTCATAATGCCTCCTCCATAAAAAGTTCATCGTAAAACGAGGAGTCCTTCTTCAACTAAACTGCTTCGTTAGTTCCACAAGAAAAAAGATCGCCGCAGCAATCCCATTTTTACTCTTGCCCCCCTTAGTCAAATAATGTTATTGAACATCATCTGTACTATGTGCGTTTCCCTTATCCTTATCCTAATACAATACTATATGAGATATTAAGTTTATCCCAAACCCAAGCTTGAAAAATCCTATCTATTTCAATTTTTAGTGCTTCATCATCCAAATCCTCATCAATACTAATTTTTTAAGAGTAAATGTTTCTGTAGCTTCTGTACCTTCATATTTTGTACTACTGAATGAAAAAGTAACTGTCTTACCCATTGGTTCATCTCCTATTTTAACCTTGAATAAATTCACATTTAATTACAGTTTACAGTATTCCTTCTTATTGCACTAAACTGCTCGTTTGTTGAAGAAGAAAAAAGCGATGTCATCTTTAAACATCGCACCCGTTAGCCATCCATGAAGCGCAAAAATCATCGCTTCACCACAAAGAATGAAAATGTATTTAATCCGTCCATACTGCTTCTATGGCTGGGAGAGGAAGGTCGATCAACTATGGTGCCTTAGAGCCCATCCGTTAGTCTGACTCCAACGACCACGGTGCACCACAAACTGTCGCTCCCTTACGGGAAGCACTCATGGTAGATTAATCCTAATTCTGATTGTTGCACCAGCCTCCAATTTTCAAGCCTAGAAAGGAAGATTTCAATGGATGTAATCATTGAAAGAGCTTGTGGTTTGGATGTCCATAAGGACAATATCACAGCTTGTATTATGACTTCACAAGGAAAGGAGGTTCAAACATTTTCTACTAAAACAGTTTTTCTATTAAAGTTATTGGACTGGATTAAGGAGAATAATTGTACGCACGTAGCTATGGAAAGCACGAGTGTTTATTGGAAACCTATTGTTAACTTATTAGAGTCCGAAGGAATCGAGTTTTTAGTGGTCAATGCTCAACACATGAAGGCACTTCCAGGACGAAAAACGGATGTAAAGGATGCCGAATGGATAGCTCAACTTCTTCGCCATGGACTACTGAAAGCAAGTTTCATTCCCGATCGAAATCAAAGAGAACTGCGTGAACTAGTTCGCTATCGAAGAAGTATTATTGAAGAACGAGCCAGACAACATAATCGAATTCAAAAAGTTTTAGAAGGTGCCAATATCAAACTAGGTTCCGTTGTTTCTGATATTATGGGAGTCTCATCCAAGGATATGCTTCGAGCAATCGCAGATGGTGAAGACAACCCTGAAAAACTAGCAAACTTCGCTCGTCGTACAATGAAGCGGAAAAAAGAAGAACTAGAATTAGCTCTTCAGGGATATGTAAACCCACACCAACGTTTGATGTTGAAAACCATTTTAACTCACATTGATTTTCTAAGTGAGCAAATTGAAATTTTGGATCAAGAGATAGCTAAAAGAGTAAGCTCTTATCAAGAAGACATAGAACGACTCGATTCTATTCCTGGTATCGCCACAAGAATGGCTGAGCAGATCTTAGCTGAAATAGGAACGGATGTTGGAAACCAATTTCCGACTGCGGCACATCTATGTTCATGGGCTGCCTTAGTTCCTGGACATAATGAAAGTGCGGGTAAAAGAAAATCTAGTAAGTCTAAAAAAGGAAATAAATACTTAAGATCAGCATTAACAGAAGCAGCTCAATCAGTAAGAGGGTCAAAAAACTATCTTGGTGCACTGTATAGACGCACAGCTGGACGAAAAGGAAAGAAAAGGGCAGCAATTGTAGTCGCTCATGCGATGTTGCGAATCGCATATTACCTTCTAACCCGAAAAGAAATGTATGTTGACTTAGGCGAAGATTATTTTGATAAACAAAGACAAGTATCAATTGTACGCCATTCAGTTCGGAGATTAGAAAACTTAGGTTATACTGTGACAATTAGCGAAGCTTCCTAATTCAAAATTTGTAGTCCATAAACACCTTGATCAGGCGCCCCGCTCTTTTTTTTAAAAATCATTGAGCTGGGTCTATTTAAGTATTGTCATTTTCCGGTTCTTACAGAAGTTAATTTTCATGGTAGTTGAAAAAGAAATCACATTTCAAAGTAGGAAATTCTTCATTGTAATCTATAAAGCACTGCTTCATTATTTTTGCATCTGAAGGCAACTTTTTTTCGAAACCAGACCATCCAATAAACACAAGTTTATTAGGCATACTAATAAGTCCTGTTATCGCATCCCAAAACGCATCCCAATTTTCTCCATAGAAGTCAGGGAACTCAAGCTTTTCTTTAAGAAGCAAATGTAATTCATTTGCAGTTTGGACATTACTTATATCAATAGTTACCATTGATTCACGTTTATTACTCAATTAACACACCTCGATGAAGTTATTCACCTTACATTTTATCATTCTTATCTAAAATGCCCTTCTCCTTATTGAAGTAACCTGCATCGTTAGTGGAACAATCAAAAAAGATTGCCATAGCAACCCTTTAGTTTAATAAACTTTTTGATTTTAATTCTATAATATCTACCAACTCATCTATGGTTCCAAAGCACTTTTCAATTTCAGGTAATTGATAAAATGTACTGGTTGTTTCAAGGTTATCTACTTCTTTGTTCGGTGAATAAAGATAAATTTTTTTGTTATTCCCAATTGCAATACCTAGTTCAATATGGCTTCCTTTTCCTGCTGGTAATAAAACTACAACAAAATCAGATTCTATTACAGCATTTTTCTCCTTTTGACCTATCACCTTTAGTTCTTCCAATGTTGTAACATTTTCATTTAAAGTCCAATCATAAGTATGAATATACCCTTTTTCTTTTAATTTTTTACTAACATACCTAACGCTATCTATATTTTTAAAGCTTGATGCAATATAAAATTTCATTATTTCTCCTCACTTATTGATTTCAATTTTAAAATTATAATCTTAACATCTCTTATTAAGCTATCCTGCATCGTTACTTCAATAAAAAAAGCGACCCCTCGTTATTGAAGAATCGCACCAGTTAGTTGCATAAATAATAAACCTTTATTTGCACGGATTGGAACACATTTACGGCAGAATTAAGAGTTTATTAGCCTTTCCCTGCGATGGATCTGAAGCATATACTACAAACATTAAAATTTTTTAGGCTGATTTTGTTTGGTCTTTTTTTTCTGAAAACAATAGCCTAGCAGAAGTTAATCGGTTTCGAATTAAGACACCAATCCACGAAGCAAGGGCAGCCTTGATTAATCCAACAATGATAAACGGAGTAAATCCTCCTGCAAAAGCAGCTGGCCAAGAAAGCTCGGCAGCAATCTTTAGCCAAGCAGTGCCGAATGCCAAAGTAACGAGCATTCCAATACTATTAGCAATCACAGCATTCTTGAAGTTGAAGGCTGTTTTTTCCATAAACCATCCGATTAGGAAGGTAGCTGGAAGGAAGCCAACTAAATAACCTCCAGTGGGTCCGATAAGCTTTGAAACTCCACCTGAAAATTCAGCGAATACAGGTACTCCTGCAGAACCAATAATTAAATATAAAATGACCGATAAGGTTCCATAACGAGAACCTAGGATTGTTGCTGCTAAGCCAATGGCAAGGGTTTGTCCTGTAATTGGAACGAGCGGAAGTGGAATTGTAATTTGAGCCATTACACCAATGATTGCAGCAAAAAGTGCTGTCACAATCATCATTCTTAATTTCAATTGTGGATTTGTCATCTGTTTCTCCCTTTCGAATGTAAACTAATTTTTATATTCGGTTAACAATTAAACTATATTTATATTTTAAAAATTTGTCAACCCAAAAAAAGAGGTGCCAGTGCACCTCCGAGGATTTATTTTGAAATATCTGAAAGGGTTTCAAATGAAACATAAAAAGAAATTGCATTTGATCCAACTTGTTGAACTAAACTGCACCGTTAGTCGAATAAGAAAAAGGCTGCTTATTTGCAGCCATATCTTTTAGTCTCTATGTCCATACCCAATCAATTGATGTGATTTTACATCTGCATAAACTAATATTCCACCTATTGTCGATTATCATTTGAAGGATAGTCAATAATGTAAACTTCTTTGCCAATAAAAGTTTTGTCTAAATTATATCCCATATCCTCTCTAAGGACTCTTTGATATACAGTAGCATCTTTCCAAGACCCTTGGATTTGCATTTTATGTTCTTCTGTAAGTCGGTTCCAAACAGCCTCCCTGACATCTAATGCATTGGTTTCAATACTTTGAACTTCCTTCGAATTTTGGTTGTACTGTTTTTCTTCTGTTTTTTCGTCACCCGCTTGTTGTTGACAACCAATAAGTACAAAAGATAAAAAAAAGTAAGATAGAACATTTAGAGTTAACTTTTTCAAAAAGATTCACACCTCCAAATATATTTTATAGCCCAAAATATATAATCTAGGGTATATATTCTATGTTTTTAAATGCTATTCCTTCTTCAACTAAGCTGACCTGTTACTGGAATAATAAAAGGGATCGCCGCAGCCATCCGTGATTTGAATGACAATTTCCTTCTTCAACTATCCTGCATCTTTAAGCTCAATAAGTAAAGCTGCCAAAATGACAGCTTCGATCTTCAACTATCGCATCCATAGCTTAAGTACATTGCTTCACAAAATGGAAACTAAATCTTTATCTTTCGGAAAAAGAAAAACAATGCTGTTCTCAATAGCATTGATTATCTAAAGCGAAAAATATTATCTTTTAACTGCTTTTAAGATGAAATAAATTATTACTGCACTTACTCAAACAGATAGTAGTAATGGAACCCAAGTTCCTATAATAGCACTCAAATGTAATTCCTCCTTAAATGTTATATACGGAGTATAGATTAAAAGGATTCAAATGTTATTTTCTTTTTAAGGTTTCCTGCCCTTTAGTTCAACAAAAAAGGGCTGCCGCAGCGACCCCTATTGTTCGAGTATAGCACCCGTTACTTTAAGTACAATTTTTCACAATCAATAAATTTTATCTTGTGACAGCAATTCATAATGTAAGAGAATATTATTAGTAGGCGATACCTACACGTGATTTTATATAATTGATACTTTCAATCTGCTTATATGTAAATTCTGCTGTATCCGATACGTATATACTATCTCCACCCACCGGCAAAAAATCACGTTCCACACGATATTCACCTATACTTTCTCCATCCGGTAAATATGTAGGACATACAATAGTCCATTCGAGTGTTGATTGTTTAAGCATATCGTAAACTTTATGATGTTCTTCTGCTGCACGGGTTGATTTACGTTTTGATTCACTTGACTGATAACGGAGTACGGTTGGTGTAGTTCTACTTTGTAAGATCCCTGCAGTTCCTATCGTGATAATTCGTTGTATACCTTCGTTTTCCATTGCATTGATAATTAGTGGCATACTTTCTGATAGAGTGGTTGTGCCATCAGTATTTAGTGCACTAATAACTACATCAATCCCATGCATTGAACATACTATATCATTTTTATTTAAAACATTCCCTTGAATAATGGTTAAATTTTCACTACTTATTTGAATCTTCTCTGGTGTGCGAACTAATACAGTAACATGATGTCTATCATGAAGGGCATAAGTTACTATTTGACTTCCAACTCGTCCAGTTGCACCTAAAATTAAAATATTCAAAGTAAAATCCTCCTTTTTACGCAAAGAACCGTAGGGACGGTTCTAGTGGTCTACTTTTTCCATTTTGTGCTATGAAAACCGCCATCTATTCTACTCTTGTTAATTTGACCATGAGAACCGTCCCCGTGGTTTCCCGTCCACATAAATCAAGAAAATAAATCTGGTTTTTCCTTTAGTAAATGATTTAGCAAGTCTGTCATTTTTACTGTGTCACATACTCTTACTGTTGCATCGCCAAATTGCCCTTTGTACATAGCTTGATTAGTTAGAAAAATATCTTCAACTCGACCGTATTTTTCAGAGGTATGACCATAATGTCTTCTTTGCGGTATGGAAATTTCCGTTTTATCCGGTAATATTGTATAAAGCATTTCGTGATCATCGGTCAATCGACCTGGTATTTCAAGCCATTCCTCGACTCCATGAATATATGTACATCTTCGTAAATCGACTCCGATTAACAAGATGGCTGCCTTCTGATCGAGTAATTTCCCCCAACTTGATTCCCGTGCACAAGGTGTGTCGAATTGTTCATTTCCCGCAATAAATTCATGTGCTTCTTTTCCCAGGGCTGCTACCGAATGCGTTGGATGCCATGAGCGAACAACACCCGGACGGTTTCGAAACAGTTCCGTTAATATACCGACACAAGATGGTGAGTCATTGACATAAAATCGAGGATTCTCCGCATTAATATACGACCATGTATGGGTAGGAAAAACCAAAAGACCATTTTTCATATATTCTGAAAGTGCATCAAGGACAGTATCCGCCCCACCCTCTACCTGCCCAATACTTTTCATGGATGAATGAACAAGTAATGTTCCATTTTCGTCGATTCCCAACTCTTTAAGCTGATTTAATAAATCTTTTTTCCTGTACATCCCATTCAACCTTTCAATCCTTTAATATACCAAAAGAATACCATAGTAGGTTTATTTGTCTATGTTTCCTGGAGAAATGCAGGATATTGAGATAGATTTCTTATAAAAAAATCTAATTATTACTCACAACACAAATCCCCTATAATCAGCAAACTGAATCAATCCTGTCAGGGTAGAAATGTGCCATTTCTATATGCTCCTTACTTTCGTCCGTTTAGGTGATTATCTCCTCCTCTCGAGCTTTAATATACGACGGGTCTATCACCACATCATCATTTAGAATTCTATTAATGGTATAGAGACTGAAAATATAAAAAAGAGCCAAGCATCTTCCAATTCCATGGATGTGCTTGGCACTATGTATTGTTTCAATGTATTGTATGATGATCATTAATGTGCAGGGACTACCCTTCAATGCTGCTCGGAAATCCGCCCTTTTTTGTTTTAGAACAATAATTGGGCTTATTTTTTAGAATCGAAACGTTATTTTCCTCGTCAAAATAATTGAGGTGATTAGATAACATGAAAAAATTCAAACGTTTCATGCAAGTTGTTCTCTGTACAGTGTTGATCGGGTCGGTATCTTATTTCGGTAGTGGGACTGCATTTGCCGCGGATCAATATATAACCATAAAGAAAGGTGATACATTATATAGCATCTCGAAGAAATACAATATTTCCGTTGAAGATTTAAAGGAATACAACCAATTAAAAAGTAATAAAATCATTTCTGGTCAAACGTTAATCATTCCGGATTTTGAACAAACCAAACCATTGTATGTAGCAGTCGCTGGTTCGTTTAGCAAGAATAGTAATGCAGATAAGCGTGTCGCTTTTTTGAAAAAGAAAGAGATTGAAGCGATCGTCATTAAAAAAGTGATAAATGGTAAAACGTATTATCGCGTTCAGGCTGGTGCTTTTTCGAGTAAATCAAAAGCGGAGAAAATGATCAAGAAGTTAAAGAATAACGGGATAAAAGATGCTTTCTTATTAACTGAGAAGCCTCTCCATATTAATGGAATCACAGTAGGGTCTTCTTACAATCAGCTTGTTCAAAAATTCGGGCAACCCCTCAAAACTGAGAATGATAAAAATACAAGGTCACTATATTATGAACATGATGGTGCAGGAGTTCGTGTAATAATCAATACTGGCAATGGTTCCATTGAACAGCTGCAAGTGTTTCCAGAATTTCTGAAAACAACTTCCATCCCAAATGAGAAAGATAAAATCCTTCATGCTTACGGCAACCCGAATGAAGTTAACATCGTAAGTTGCTATGAAAGTGCCACTTGTGAACAAATCATTTATCGATTTAATAAAAACCAATTAATCGTTCAGATTGATCGCGATGGAAAGACCGTTCAGTATTTAGATTTACGAAAAACAAAATAAAAAAGAACCGTAGGGACGGTTCTAGTGGTCTACTTTTGACCATGAGAACCGTCCCCGCGGTTTTTCCCGGTTTTTTTTAAAAAATGCCTTTCCCTTATAATCACATCCTATTTAAGGAAAGCTAACCAGTAACGATTATGCTTTTTTGCAACTAAGGGGGGATAACGATGCATGGTAAGCTCTCATTACTAAAAGAGGATCTTCTCCGATTGATCAATCATATGGATGTGGCCGTGTGGATTATTAATATGCAGACGAACAAGGCATTTTTCTCTGAAGGTTTTTTGAAAATATTTGGCCGATCACCAGAGGAATTTTACCAAGATGTGGGTCTTTGGGAGAAGACCATACATCCGGAGGATTTAGCGGTTGTCCAAAAACGCAAATCAGAGAAACAAAATGGTCAAGTTACAATTGATGAGTATCGGATCATTACTCCAAATGGAGATGTACGTTGGGTGCAGGACCGCGGTATCCCTTACAAAGATAGTGATAAGCAAAATATCTATATTGGTATCATCTTTGACATTACGGAACGAAAATTGGCCGATGAAAAAATCAAATATTTGGCCTATCACGATGATTTGACTGGCTTACCCAATAGAAAGTTTTTCAATGAACATCTTAACACGACGATAAAGAATGCTAAATGGAATGATACTTTCACCCTTCTATTCATTGATTTAGACAGGTTTAAAATCGTAAATGATTCACTTGGCCACAATATAGGTGATCAATTACTCAATGAAGTTGGACAACGTATCAAAAGCAGCGTTCGTTCTCAAGACATCGTAGCCCACCATGCAGGGGATGAGTTTATTATTTTAATTGAAAATGTCTCAAAGGATGAGACTGACATCATAGCAGAACGAATTTTGTCTTCACTTGAGGCTCCCTTTTTTATAACGGGAAATGAAATTTTCATAAGTGCCAGTATCGGCATAAGCAGCTATCCAGTGGACGGCAGTAATTCTGAAACCTTAATAAAAAATGCGGATACGGCTATGTACGATGCAAAGTATTATGGAAAGAATAACTCCAAATACTATTCATTAGACATAGAAAATGCAAATAATCGTAAAATGTCGATTATCAATGGCCTACATAAAGCGCTTGAAAACAAAGAATTTGAGTTATATTACCAACCGAAAATCATCACTACCTCTCAATCCGTCTATGGAGTTGAAGCATTATTAAGATGGACTCATCCGAAACTTGGACCGATTTCACCAGCAGAGTTTATTCCACTAGCGGAAGAAACTGGATTGATTATCCCGTTAGGTGATTGGGTAATGCAGGAGGCTTGTAAGAATTTTAAAGATTGGGAATTAAAAGGGTTCGCCCCTCAATGTGTGTGTATTAATATCTCACCAAGACAACTCAGGGATCCACAACTATTGAACAAAATAAAGAACATTTTAGAAGAATATCATGTTATCCCTCAACACTTTGAAATAGAAATAACTGAAAGTGTGGCCATTGATAACTTCGATGACACGATCTCAAAACTGAATCAGATAAGGAAAACGGGGGTTAGAGTAGCGTTGGATGATTTCGGAACAGGCTACTCTTCGCTTAATTATTTAAGACAATTCCCTCTTGATGCTTTGAAGATCGACCGGACTTTTATCCATGAGGTTATGTTTAATTCGCAAACAGCCGCCATTGTAAAAACAATCATCTCGATTGCCCATAGTTTAAATCTGCCCGTCATTGCCGAAGGAGTAGAAACAGAAGAACAATTCAACTTCCTATATGATTTAAATTGCGACTTTATTCAAGGTTTTCTCATTAGTCCACCAGTACCCCTTAATAAAATAGAAGAAATTCTTAAAACAAATACAAGCCCTAAATAGGATGGGCTTGTATTTGCTTCTTCAGGAAAGTCTTTACGTAAATCTATTCCTCAACGAATGGTTGAAGAGCAAACCTCTATTAAAGTCTTACTCTTTTTAAACTAATTTATTTCAATTCCCAGTGAGTTAGATAGTAAATTATATACTAACAAAGAACCTTTTGTATGTTAATATATAATGGTTGATTTTTTTTCAGGAAGAAAATTTTCATGTTTGATGTGTTAATAGAATGGCAAGTTCCCATAACAAAAATGACGAATTGAATGACCATGAATGAGAGGCTGATAGAATGCTTGTAAGTAAAGAACTCTTTCTTAAATTTATAAAATACAGTGTTGTGGGCTGCATAAGCATACTCATTTATTTTCTGTCAGTATTTGTATTGGTAGAAGTTTTTGGCAAAAACCCCATTTTTGGATCAGCTGTTGCCTTTATCATTATGAGTTATTTTTCATTTCTACTAAACAGGAAGTTTACCTTTGGGAGCGACTTCTCTTACAATAAATTGTTACGTTTTCTCGCTGTTTCAGCTGTTGGTTTTACATTGAATTTTTTCATTATGTTCATAGTAGTAAATGGTTTTTCTCTTCATTATTCGATAGGAGAGTTGGTAACAACATTGGTAATTCCTATCATCAATTTTTTATTAAATAACTATTGGACATTTAAATAAGACATTTTAAAAGCAGGGATCTTAATGGATCCCCGCTTATTTATTATGGCCGAATTTCAAGAGGCAATGTTAATTTGAGATTAATATAAACAGAGTGTTAAATAATTTGATTAACCCCCAAGATTAACCAGAAAAGCAATACTACAGTCACCTTTCCTTTAGATCCTCTGTTCTCAACAGCCATCAGTATGCAAAGGATGGTAAAGAGAATAAATCCTATAACTCTTAATGCCTCGACATATTGTGTTGTATTCTGTAACGCTATAATAATGACAGCTAACATAAATAGAACTATCAAAATTGTTTTTGTACTCTTCATATAGGAAACTCCTTCTAGTTCTTATTCCATATTTTACAAACTATTATATCGGGAAATTTTAGAATATTCTATATAATAAGTGAGCAACAAAAAGCAGAACAAACATGTCAAATAATTTATTTGATAATTTCTACTGCTGTGTTTTTGAAAACAAAAACTCTATCTGTATAATTCAGTACCAATTCCATAAAATATTTCCAGAATAGATATGAAAAATTGAAGGTATTTCCTTTGGGTATCTTTAGGAAAGCAAAAACCAACACATTAACCGCTGCTGAAGTATCCGCTCTATGGCTTCAGTATTTAGGAGATAGTATGGCAATATGTGTTTACAAATATTTTCTTACCATTGTTGAAAACGAAGAGATAGAACCCATTTTAGAAGCCGCGTTACAGTTAGCTGAGAGCCATGTTTTGAAAATCACTGAATTCTTAAAAGATGCTGAATTTCAAGTACCAATTGGATTTACAGAGAGTGACGTGAATGTTAATGCCCCACGTCTCTTTTCTGACCAATTTTTACTTTTTTACTCCTATATAATGACCATACATGGGATATCCGCCTATAGCTTAGCTATTACTAACTTGGAGCGACAAGACCTTCAAAATTATTTTTTTGAATGTACGACATCCTCTAAGGAATTGTTCCAAAAAATAGTGGAATTGGCTAAAAATCAGCCAAAATTCTCAAGTGTCCCATCCATTCCTTCACCAGATATGCCGCAGTTTATGGATTCACCAGGATTCATTGAAAATTTAGTTTGAGACAAAAGACCATTAAATAGTTCCGAAATCAGCACCCTTTTCTTTAATTCAACGAAAACTGGATTTGTCAGTTCGTTAAGTTTGGCATTTAGTCAGGTGGCAGTACGGGAAGACGTTCGTAATTTTTTGTTAAAAAATGTTAAATTAGCAGGGAAAGATGCTCAAAGCTTTGACGCAATTTTACAAGAGGATTATTTGCCAATACCTGAGAAATGGGATAATGAAATTACAAATTCTACTGTAAGTCCTTTTTCTGACAAATTGATCATGTTTCATGCAGGGTTTTTAGTAAATGCGGCTCTTACTTATTATGGTGCATCCATTGGTACCAGCTTCAGAACCGATATTATCGCGAACTATTCTAAAGTATTTACCCATGCTATGGAAGCTGGTGCACTTTCTTTCAATATTATGGTTAAACATGGTTGGTTTGAAAAACAGCCTGTAGCGATTGACAGAAAATCATTGGCACAAGGTTCAGAGAAGTGAGATGGAATGGTGGGACCTCCACACATTTTAAACAAAAAGTGCTCAGAGCGAAAGATCTCTGAGCATTCTATTTATGGCTTATTCAATAGGCACACCCATTAAATCCCGTGTGCGTCACAAAATTCAACCTGCTCCAGATGTTGATTTCGTTCCTTTTTGCTAGATTTTCCTCCTTCCTAAAGTGTTCAAGGTATTTATAGGGGGGATTCATGATATAAGCGACTCGGGCGTATCCTTCTTTTAGCAGTGTTCCTTGAATCGATTCTCCATTGACAAATACATAGGCTAACAGTCGTCCGTAGGTATCTCTTGTGTGTTCCTGTTCCAACTCCAAGGTTAATTTACCGCTTTTTACTAGCTCGCTATTCCGTACATATGCTTCCTTTGCATAGAGTTGGACACATATTCTTGGATTTTTTGATTCGGGTGTATCAACCAACAAATAGCGGACCGTTTCTAATTTTCCGTTAACCTTCACTTTAATGGTATCTCCATCCACGATATTGACTAAAGTAATAGGTACCTCACTTACTTGCTGTTCAGTCACCTCCACTGGGGATGATTTTTCTTTCTGTGGTGGCGATGAATAAAATGCTATACAGGTGGCTGCTGCGATTATGGAGATAGCACCCGTTCGTTTTCTCATAAATCCTCCCTCCTTGCTAACTCTTGTGCTCCTCAATTTTTCCTGTTATCTCATTGTAATTCACAGTAATGATTCCAACCGGACCATTTCGTTCTCTTGATAAGCGTCAATTTCTACTACCGTTAGTACTAGGTTCCGTTAAAGTGTCGTCCATTTCTTGAATTTCAGTATCTATGTATGCATTCGTTACATCATATTTTCCATTGGCGGCTTGTTTCCAAAAAGATTCATAGAGGCTGCGAATGTCCTGCTTTTGAATGGTTTCCGAAACATATTGAATTAAAGAAAGATCCTCGATACCCTTAAGCTCGGAAATAATACAATCCATCATCGGTTTCCCGCCTCTTTCCAGGTTATATTTCCCCCAGTATTTCATCGCTAGTTCTCTCGTTTCAGGATTGTAACGAATCAACTTGTGATGAGAAATGAAGCGTTCAATCAACAAAATAACACTTTCAATGGTATAACCCATATCAAAAGCCATACGTTTATTCGTGATTTTATAAATTCCTGTTTGAGTTGTGCATGGATTCGTAAGAAGATAAAGGTAAAAATATTTATCCTCCGGGGTCATCTCCTCCGATACCATTGGGATGTCCCAAAATTCCGTACGTACCATTCTAAACTTTGCCATCTTCAACCACTGCCCTTCTTCTATTAAATGACCTTACATAAGACATATATAGTTTTTGGAGGCAAACGGACATGGTGCTTCATATTAATATGTGAATGTTATGTGACAAAAATATTTTTAGATGCAAAATTGATCCCAAGATATGCGATGAACAAGTATGACCGTGGGGACGGTTCTTTTGGTCCAACCTTGAGCATCATCGTTGTGGAGATCCCATGAGAACCTTACCAGTAAAACTTATATTTTTTTTCGCAGTTTTGTCTGGGGTTTTAGAGTACCTGACCGGACTTCGATCACGACAAATTCCCCTTATCTAGTTACTACATCCATCTTTTGCTGCTGATCTACTTTATTTTTTGAGATTTATTGACCCTATAATCCATATATCTAATTCCAATAACTTTAGAATATATCCGGCACTTAGTTAACATAATATAATTATGCATTCTCAATTAATAGATGCTGTTAAAATTAATGTTCGGATATCAAAATTAATTAGCGATCCAAACATCAACTATTTCTTATAAATCTTGTTATAAAAAATTTTTAGAATCTCTATGAATGGATTTTTCTCTATACCTGGATAAAAGACTTGTTGTTGTTTTTCTTTTTTCTTTTCTTTTTGTCCCCGTTTCGTATAACGTTACGTCCTTCTATCGTCAGGCTCTACACTCAGGATTTATTTTTGTTATTTCATTTTTGTTGGTTGTATGAATGTTTTTAGGACGAAATAATTCTCTACTCCCCTTCCCCTTCCGTTTTCTATTAAAGGTATTACCTGCCTTCATTATCCGTTCACAATACTGTAACAACTTCTTGCAAACCACCATGTCCTTTTACCCTCTGGATTTATATATAGAGGGTAGAAAGGTTGGTGCATTATTATGAATTTAAAATCAGGTAGAATTGAAGGGTTCGAACAGTATTCTCAGTTTAAAAGTGTGAAGGAGTTCAACACGCATATCGAGATGTGGTTGGCGGTAAAGAAGCAGGAGTTTTCGAAGGGTGAGCTTGTTGGATTGAAACGTCTTGTTCGTTTTTCCGCAAAAGTTCCTGGGGTTAGTAATGCAAAGATTGGAACGCTGCTAAAAGCGATCAATGAAGAATATCAAGGGAATGGAATCTCCCGCTCTACTTTTAAACGGATGATCCTCAAAGCAAAAGAATTAGGAATTCTCACCATCTATGAAACAGAACGAAAAAATGGCTCCCAGTCTAGTAATCTATACAGCTTTAATCGTTTCCCACAAAGTGAACCACCCAAAGCGAAAAAATTGAACCAGCCTAAAGAAACTAATAATCTTTTAAAAACAAATAATCAAAAGATTAATAAACGTAACGAAGCGGCGATTGAACTCGATCACACTTTTGTTAGAGATAAAGTTCCTCAGGCTTTTGTTCAATCCGTAAAATACTTCTTTTCTGATGCAAAGACGATCGAAGAATACTGGCATATGGTCCAAATTGCTGCTTTTCGTTTTGAATATGATCAAAATACAGATGACATTCTCAGTATCGCGATTCAGTCTTTTAAGCAATTAATCCGTAAACTGAAATCTACTAAATCCGTTGTAAAACCAATTGCCTTCTTTTATGGAATTCTAACCAACAAATTAAAAGAGTTTACTCTCAGTCAATATACTGAAGTTAGTGAATATAAACCGATCCGATATGTGCTGGAAACAGGCGAAGTCATGTACTATGATTGGCTGCACAATGAATCCTAATTTTGGGGAGTAAACACAAAAAAACAGCGAAGTCTCATTACTAACTTCACTGCTTAACGAAGAGATTCGCACGATCATTCCCAGGTGTGGTACCACTATTTTAGTATATACCTGATTGAATTACCGTAAACTATCTAGTAAAATTTGATAACTTTATCGCTGGTGGAGTTTTTCTCTCTGTCCCAATCCAAACTAAACCAAATATAATAACAATTCCGCCAACTATTTGTGCTGCCCAAATAGGTTCTTTGAAAAATAATGCACCCGCAACCGTAGCCGCCGCTGGTACGAAGTAACGGAAGAAATTCGCTTTCGCAGCACCAACACGTTTCATCGATATATTCCAAACAACAATGGCAACCACCGTACACATGAGCACATTATAGGCAACGGCTCCCCATGTAATGATTGATAGATTGTCCCACTGGATCATGCTCCATTTATCGAATGTAAAAGGAACTAAGAATAATGAGCCAAAAAAAATGAACCATGTGGTCACGCGAAGAGGCGAGTATTTTTCCATCAGCGGCATGGTGGCCAAATTAAATAATGCACCAATTAAACTTATGGCTAGCGCAATGTAGTTTCCAATCATATACTCAGAACTGAGGTCAAATCCATCCTTTCCGCCAAGGATGATCATCGTTACTCCGGCTAAAGCGATGAATCCTCCCGTTACTACTCTAGCTGTTATCTTTTCACGAATAAATAATGGTGCAAAGAGCGCAGCAAAAATGGGCCATGGAGCAACATTTAATAAAGAGGCATTCGCAAGTGTTGTATACTTGATCGAATACATAACCATCATTTCTAACGCCGTGATCCCAATGAGTCCAATAAAGGCTAATTTTAGCAAATCTTTTTTCTCTACTCTTACACTGCCTTCTGTCCATTTTAACATCAGAAACAATACAGGCAAAGCTAGTCCAAATCTTAGAAATACAAACACCTCAGCGGGAAACACTTCCATTGCCCAACGAGAAACCCCAAAATTAACTCCCCAAACAATCGATACAAAAATCAAGCCCAAATAATAATACAGATTTGACGCCATGATATCTCCTTCTAGACCAAGGGACTCACTATTATCGAAACAAGTTTGAGTTAAGAAAACGTCCCTTTGGAAACCTCTTATTTTTTATTTAATTGTATGCAAAAAGAAACAGATACAGTTCTGCTTCTTCTTTCTTTATGATTTTAACTTATCAGATTTATAATGCTACTTCGGCTTTGTTGATATCAGAATCTCCATCCGACTCCTTCAAATATTGTAAAATGCGCTCGGCCATTCGTTTATAACCAGTAGTATTTGGGTGGAATTCATCTTCAGCTAGTAAATCGATAGTGGATTGACTAAAAAGGTCACTTGTTGGAATATAACTTACATTCTCATATTCTTCCGTAAGTGCTTTCCCGTCATTATTCCAATTGTCGATAATCATGCCAAGTTCTTTGATTTCACCAAAGTGCCGCTCAAAAGGATTATAAAAACCGATTAAATAAATTTGGATATCTGGATTCAAATTATTTATTTTATCAAAAATGGCTGTTAATCGTTTCCTATATTCCACTCTTTCTTCCTGAAAAGGTTCCATTGTCACGTTCAGAAAATTGGATTTTAATACTTTCATAATATCGTTCGCACCAATGGTGATGAGAACAATGTCAGCTTCTTTTATGGCAGCGGAAATGTCTTCCCTTTCCAGCCGTTTTAGTAATTGATCGGATCGATTCCCTTTTTTTCCAAAATTATCTACCGTAATATTTAGATTGTTGTCTTCAAATGTGTTGTTGAGGATACCGACGTAGCCTCCATTCTCCGATTCATCTCCAACCCCTTCTGTTAAAGAGTCACCGATAGCCACAATTCTTTGATCTTTTATTAATAAATCTAAAGCACCTTCTACAACTTCCCGAACCTTAGCCTTTACCTCATGTGTAATGGAGTTATCATTCTCTTCTTCCACTTTGATTTGTTTCTGTACTTCCACTGCTGTACGATTAGCGTCAGGTTCTTCTTGTTTTTCTTCTTGCTCATGTTTAACAAATGCGGTTGTCTCAACACTTTCCAGTTTACGGTCTGGCAGCAAGACATATAGCAACACACCCACAAATATAATACCTATAATAATAAATATTGCTGTCTTTAATCTCTGCAAATCACATCACACCTAGTATTCATGTAGTATTATAATCTATGAAAAAATTATCATAATTGTACAATTTCTTTATTTTAACATGCAGGACAACTTTACGATAGACAGCAAATTTTCGAAAGACTATCCCTTGAGTGATACTCGGAGGTTCTAAGGCATTCCTAGTAACTTTGTAATTGTTAAAAAAATAGCCCAATCCAAATTGGACTGCGCTACTTTCTGCTTTTTAATTATTCATCATAGCTTACTTTTATTTGAAACTTTGATGTGGACTATCAACCAATAAATTGCTTTAATAGCTGATTAAACTTGTCACGTTCTTCCCAGAAAGCACCATGACCGCTGAATTGAAATGGAACAAGTTGTGAATTTCTTATATTTTTATTAAGTTCATGAGCTTGTGTAAATGGAATAACTTTGTCGTGAATACCGTGGACGATTAAGGTAGGGACATGTATTTTGGGCAAATCTGTATAAAGTTTTTCATCTCTTAGTGTAATGATGATCGCTGCCGTTGACCAACCTGCTGCTTGTAACCCCAATTGAAGAAACCACTCCGAAAATGAGCTCGATATATATTGAAAGAAAAAGGAATCTGTTACTTCCCGCATCATCTTAGGACGGTCATTTAACGCTTGAGTAAGGAAATTTGTTGCAGTTTCTGTCGTAAAGCCGATAGGAGCAGCAGCGTCAACAAGAACAAGGTTGGATACTCCGAAACCATTCTGTCGGGACATATATCGAATTGCGATTGCTCCACCTGTGGAGTGACCTACAAGAGTGAAATTGGCTAATTGAAGTACGCCAACTACTGTACGTATATCATCTGCCAATTGATCAAAATTGTATCCACCAATTGGCTTATCCGACTTTCCGAACCCTCTCCAATCAATTCCGATACAGCGGTATCCCATTAAGGGAAGAACATCAAATTGATACTCAAACTGCTTATGGCTTAACGGCCAACCATGTAAAAACACTATCGTCTTACTGCCCTGTGGATGAATATCTTCTACATATAATTTTACACCTGATTCTACAGTAACATAGTATCCCACACCAATCCCCCCTAAAATAGCTTTAACAATAAGATATTCATTAATGATCATTAGGTGAATACCTATGATTTGTTTGAATGACTTGAAGGTGGTAATATCCTACATTAACTATGCTCTTATTAAAAAGTTGCCACAGGTTGTTTAAGTGAAGTATTTCACATTCTTTCAAAAAAAGAGTCGCCAAGCAACTCCTTAGACAAGTCGGAAGTGAAATGAGCTTATATATCCAAACTATTGATGATCGCTAATATCTGATGATCTGTCCATTTACCATTAATCTTTAGATTTTCTCTAGCTATACCTTCTTTCATAAACCCTGCTTTTCTAATAGACGGATAGATGCTCTATTGTCAGGCATAGCCCCTGCTTCAATTCTATGTAGTTTAATTCTATAAAAGCAAAGTCTACAACCAGTTGAAGAGCTTCTGTGGTATAGCCCTTTCCATTATGCTCCTTATCTAAAGTAAATCCTGTACAACAGCTCTGGAGGTCTCCCCTAGCAATTTTAGTTAATGAAATGTCTCCGATAAGTTTATCAGATGTTTTTAAAAAGATTCCAAAAGCATATAATTGCCCTTCATATAAAAATCACAATTACACAGAATTAAATAAAAATTAGCGAGGTTAGTAAGGTAAAATAATAAAATCATTAAAAAATGAAAAGATAGGACATGTTTTTTGGTGCATTTGATAACTATCTGATTTTTAAAATGATTTTCCCTTTAGCCCTTCCCAACTGCGCATATTCCATCGCCTTTTGAGCATCTTTAAAAGGAAAAACTCTATCAATTACAGGTTTGATTTTACCTGACTCTATAAACTCTGCAATAATACGTAATTGATTTCCACTTGGATTCATAAACAAAAACGTATATTGAACATTATGCTTTTTTTCAAGTGCTGTAAGTTTACTACTTGCTGCTGAGAACAACAGTGTTTTAAAAAATCCTGAACCATATTCTTTGGCAAAACGAGCATTCGGTAAACCCGAATCGGAAACAATCTTTCCTCCGTCTTTTAAAACATCAAATGATTTTTCGAGTATCTTGCCCCCAAGTGTATCAAATACTGTATCATAATTTTCCAGTCTATCTTCAAATTTTTCTGTCTTATAATTAATAATTTCATCTGCACCAAGAGATTTTACTAAATTCGTACCGGCTTCACTTGCAGTTGTTGCAACAGTGGCACCCATTAATTTTGCCAGTTGAATAGCAAAGGTACCGACACCACCAGCCCCAGCCTGAATCAAAATCTTTTGTCCTCTTTGTAATTGCAGGATGTCATGTAGGGCTTGATAAGTCGTTAACCCAACCAGTGGGATCGATGCGGCTTCCTCAAAGCTCAAATTTTTAGGTTTTAAGGCGATGTCATTTTCATGAATGGAGATATATTCCGCAAACGTACCAATTTTACTCTTACGTGGACGTCCATATATTTCATCTCCAACTTTAAAACGAGTAACTTTTGCGCCAACCTTTACCACGACTCCAGAAAAGTCATTCCCAAGGATAAGAGGCATTCTGTATTTTACTAACAATTTCACTTTCCCATCGCGGATTTTAAAATCAACAGGATTAATACTAGCTGCATAAATTTCTGCGAGTACCTCATATTCACCCAATTCAGGTGTGGGCATTTCTACCAAACGCATAGGGACTTTCCCATACCGATCAATAACCATTGCTTTCATTGCCTATACCTCCAAATAATGTATGTTTAAATGTCTCATTTCAATAAAAGTTCTCCATTAACTTTTCAATATCCAACACAAGCGTTTTTAATAAACCTAATTTTGTACGTACATTTATATAGTAAAAGTTTTTTGTTCCTTCTTTTCGCATTAAAATAACACCGGCATCTCTCAAAATCTTAAGATGATGTGACACAGCAGGTCGAGAAAGATGTGTTTGTTCAGTGATTTCACCTACACGTAATCCTGTTTGACAATCCGTTCCCATTAAAACCATTAAGATAGATTGACGTGTTTCATCACCAATCGCCAATAGTACCTTTTGACAATTAATAAAATCCTCTTTGATAATATTTAGTTGGTCATGTTTATTCATGCAATTGAATACCTCCAATGATCAGTTGAATTGTTTAAGTTGACGAACCATATCCTCGAATACAACCATAAACTATGCTTGTATTCGGTGCAATATTGAGAAAGAAAATCGAGACGAATCACGTCTTAGAAATGGCATATCATATACCTTTAATGTTCAGGAACTTAAGAAAGAATACTAAATTTGATGAATCACTCTCCAAATTGAAACAATTTTCTTATTCCACTAACCCCGTTAGTACAACAAGAAAAAAGACCGCTGCAGCGATCCCATCTTAAGCACTTCTCACCCGTTACTTTAAGTACATTTCTACACAATCTAATAACATTACAAAAGTGTATTTTTATAATAGTTAAAAGATATGTTCGAGTTCGAGGACTGTTTTTGTCACTAAGTCTAATTTTTCTTTTAATATTTTGCCAAGCACCATTCTTTCGTTTCTTGGTCGGCAAAGGATGCTTCTACACTATTTAAATAAATTTGCCAGTAATCTACTTCGCTTAGATTAAATTCTTTGTTAACTAGACGGATTTCTTTTGCCATTGTAGTATCAGATACTGTTCTGTTATCCGTATTAATTGTTACTTTTATTCCATCTTTATGAAACTTATAAATCGGATGTTCAGAATAATGATGAACAGCTTTCGTTTGGACATTACTTGTTGGACACATTTCAAGCACTACCTGTCTTTCTTTCACGATCTTATAAGCTTCAGCACATTCTTTAATAAATACCCCATGTCCTACTCTTTCAGCACCCAACAGTTCAACAGCTTCTAGAACGTTTTTCCCGATTCCCGTTTCACCGGCATGAATAGTGACTCTATAGCCATATTGTTTGGCTAAGAGAATCGGCTCTACGAATCTTTCACAAAAACCTTCTTCTTCCGATGCACATAGGTCAATTGCCACTACGCCTTTTCCTAGGAACTTTTTCCCCTTTTCCACCACCTCAAATGCGCTTTCTACAGACATCGTCCTCATACAAGACAAGATTATATTTCCTTTTATTTCGTAACAGCTTTCAGCTTCCCTCATCCCCTCTATAACAGATTGAATAACTTCTTCAACATCAAGCCCTTTTAATGTGTGGAGTAACGGGGCAAATCTGACTTCCATATATTTCACATTTTCCCTTGTTGCATCCTCAAATAACTCAAAAGTAATTCTTCTTAAGTTCTCCTTGGACTGCATGACCAAATTAGGAAGAGAAAATCTTTTTAAGTACTCATCAAGGGATTCACATTCTAACGGAGCAATCAGTTCCTTTTGCAGTTCATTCTTATCAAATGAGGGTAAATGAATGCCTTCCTTCTGGGCAATATCGATAATAGTTTCAATCCTAAGGCTTCCATCTAGATGACAGTGAAGTTCAATTTTTGGCAATGATAAAAAGTTCATTTTTGACCTCCTGGAATATATTTTTAGATTAAAATACAGAAAAAAAAATTCCTGACTACGAAGAAAATACAAATCTTGTACTTTCTTCGTAATCAGGAATTTCGGTTCCTGGTAGAGACCTCCAAACCATATTATTGGAGTTATACGAAATTTTATTTAATTCATTAACGTTTTTTAAAGGATAATAAAAAAAGTTTAGATTGTCAACATGGTACCTAACGTCGATCATTCATTTTGTTCATTGTAAAAGCATTTTCTACAATAAAAATTATTATTTGCTTTCTTCATACAGATAGGTAAGGGTTTGAAGTTATCGCTCCCTTTTCCCCCCGTTCACACCGTACATGAGACTTTCACCTCATACGGCGTTCCAACTAATCCAATTCGATTTAATCATCAACACTTCAGAAATCGTAGCCCCTTCCGTGTCTCAATTCTTCCGTTTTAATAAGTCTGTGCCTCCCGTAGGAGGTGAACCTCTATTAGTCTCACAAGAACCTTATTAACCGATAAAGATTTGCCTTGCATGTTTAAATGATTCTTCATTAGTCTAGTGGCTATCCCTCCAGGCTGATTAGACCTTTCTTTGGTACTGTGCCACCACTTTCACTGATAAAAAGACAAGTTATACAATAACTAATGTCATTATTGCTTTCCTTGCCAACGCTTCTTCGGGAGTAAGCCCTCCACGTTATCAGCTTACAACGTTGAATTATATCTATTATAGAATGAACGTAGGTGCTTCCTGTAAGCCTGTTAGCATTCATACGCCTGTAACGTATCATGGATTTTCATATTAGTTAGTCTTACTCATCCACATCTAACCTCACAATTTGGTGATATACACATTTCTATGTATCGCAGGTATAGACCCGTACATTCGGAAGTTCGTCAGCTTAACCATTTCTTTTAGGTTTATTCGCATTCTCACCATATTCATTCAACTCAAGCATCATGATTTACACCACCCCATCGGGTAGGCTTTCGTCAGCTTAACCTGTTACGGTAAATTCTCACGCCTTTTCGCCGAGCTTATAACACTATCATTCTTACTAACCCCAGTGCTATTCGACTAAGAGAGACCCCTTCAGGGCGTTACCCCATCATTTGATTCTTCCACATAATCCTTCAGTTCCGACAGGAACTGTCTAGCCTTTACCTGAGTAATGTGACCATCCTCCATTTAAGCTAGAAACATTTCGCACAACTAAACTGCATCGTTAGTTGAATAGTCTCTTCTTTTGTATTTCTTAAAAAGATAAAAGACAAAAGGTTTCTTTCCTAATGTCTTTTATCTTTAAAGTTTATTTAGTCGGGTTGTGGATTTAAGCAATCATTACATGTAGTGAGTAAATCATTTACCAATGGGTTCCCATTTTCATTGAATAAAGCACACGTTTCAGTAGCAGGAATACATTCTCTTTCTTCTGTAAGGGTATCAGGATTGAAATAAACGCAACAACGAATTGTTTGTAATCCCAAGATTTATCACCTCCATTTAAAACAAATTTAGTACATCAATATTACATGTAGAGGAGGTTAAATCCGACACGGCGATAGTAAGGGGATATAGATACTTTTATTAATTTTTAATTTAACTTTTACTTATAAAGATCATTACAATACCTTACACCTAAACTGCCACGTTAGTGGAACAATGAAAAAGTCGCAGCAGCGACCACATCTTAAACAAAAGCACCCATTAGTTTAAGTATATTTTTTCACAATCTAATAATTATTTCTCATGTTTAATTTCTTTTTTCGGATTACAACTGAATAATTCAGCAAAAAAAACCGACTTAATGTCGGTTTTCAAATTGATTTTTATTTTGTTTATGAAATTGCATTAACAAGTTGGGTCAGTGATTCGTTGATTGGAGCAACTGGACGACCAAGAACTTTCTCAAAATCATTGCTTTCAACTTCTAGTGAACCGTTCCGAATGCTTTCTTGAATTCCTATTACTATCGGAATCACAAAATCAGGTAAACCTAAGCCTTTCATGATCTCTGCATATTTTTCGTCGCTAACTTGTTGTACAGGTACTTCTTTACCCAATACATTACCAAGAGCAGATGCCAATTCTTCTTGAGTTAAAAGTGGACCAGAAAGTTCATATACTGTATTTTCGTGACCACTTCCAACAAGAACTGCTGCCGCTGCATCTGCGTAATCTTGTTGCAGTGCCCAGCCTACTTTACCTTCTCCAGCAGATGTTACCCAAGGAGTTCCTGCCATAGCTCCTTGAATGCTTCCAATTTCATTTTCCAAATACCAATTGTTACGCAAGAAAGAATATGGGATACCTGTCTTAATGATGGCTGCTTCTGTCGCAACATGAGGAGGAGCCATTATATTTTTGCTTTCTGTTGCATTTGCTAAACTTGTGTAAGCAATAAATTTTACCCCTGCATGTTCAGCTGCTCGGACAGAATTAGTATGTTGACGAATTCTCGTTTCATTGTCACCATCCGCAGAAATAATTAATAAGCGGTCAATCCCTTTAAAAGCATTTTCTAATGTTTCTGGATGATCAAAATCTCCATGACGAACTTCCACCCCACGACTACGAAGTCCTTCTGCTTTCTCTGGGTTTCTAACACTTACTGCCAACTCTCTTGCAGGTATAGATTTCAATAATGATTCTACAACCTTTGAACCTAATTTCCCTGTTGCTCCTGTAACTAATATTTTCATTTTGTCTTCCTCCAATTCAGATTTCCCTGTAACAATATCGATTACATGTAATAATTTTAATTACATGTAATCGATTTGTCAACATGTATGCAAAATGCTATTTATTATTTTTTTCGTAATTTGGTATAATAAACTTGTAATCAAATTAATTACATGATGAAGAAATAAAATCAATAACGGAAAAGTTAATAGGGGTGGTGAAGAACATGTCCATTAGCAGCCGATTTGCTGTCGGAATTCATATATTGACTCTAATTGAATTTAATAAAGAAGGAGTAACATCTTCTGAATTTTTAGCTTCAAGTGTTAACACAAACCCAGCCGTGATAAGAAAACTAATGGGAATGTTAAAAAAAGCTGGTTTGATAGAGGTACATCCAGGTATTGCAGGGGCTAAACTTGCAAAGGAATTATCTGATATTACACTGTTCGATGTTTATAAGGCAGTGAATGTTGTACAGGAGAAAGAATTGTTTAGTATACATGAAAGTCCACATCCTGATTGTCCCGTAGGCAGGAACATCCAGAATACAATTGAACCTTTATTCACAACAGCTCAATTGGCAATGGAAAAGGTTTTAAGAAATGTTACTTTAGAAGATGTTGTGAAGGATATTACTAATAAAGAAAATATCTGTTAAAAGAGGCTTTCCCATAAGGTGTCTGACTCCTTATGGGAAAACCTCTTCTCTTTGTTCTTCAACTAACCTCCCGTTACTTCAATAAGAAAAGCCTCCAGTATTGGAAGCCTTTTATCTTTTTATTTATAAATCTTTCTGGTCAACATTTAGTTCAATCAAATTACCATCTGGATCCGCACAGAAAATTTGAGCGAATCCACTTTTTCCGTACGGTTTTTCAATGATTTCAACTTCATTTTGTTTTAACCATGTAAGAGTGTCATAGTAGTTCTCGACTCTAAGAGCAAAGTGACCTTCTCTACTGGATAAGCTTTTATCCTGCCGAATTGTCTGTGAAGAGGGATCGACTATCAAGTGGATTTGCTTTCCCTCTATTTCATACCAGGCACCCGCAAAATCAAAATCAGGACGAGGTATTTCTTTTAAACATAAAGTATTCCCATAGAAATCTTTTGCTCTTTTCAAATTGGTGACGGTAAGACTTACATGATGGAGGCATTTATATTTAATCAAAACCTTCACTTCTTTCATTTCAATTAATTTAATTTTTACTTTAGTCGTTTCCGACTAAGATGAACAACTCGGACCGCAAACGAAGCACTTTGAATGAACAGCTTGATTATGTAAATTAAACAATTCGACAACTAGATACATAATCCATTTTCCACCTTTACCGCTCCTCTAGCTGAATGCAGCAGCAACCCCCACTGTTGAACAAACGCACCCGTTACTTTAAGTGTAATCCTTCACAAATTATAGTTGTAACGGTTTAAGAGGTGTTTCAATGAGGATTAAAGAATTAAAATAGTAGTCAATCATTTACAAGCGGATTGGATTTGCCATTTTATCATATAAATTAGCAAGAGGCTTTTATAAAAATGTAAAAAAAGGTGGGGTTCTATGGAAAACGGAGAATTGAGTACTAACCCGAAGTACAAAGGTATTGGAGGTTGGTTAATTTTAGTTATCATTGGTTTAATAATAACACTATTTATCTCTTCAATTCATATCTATTATCAAACGGTGCATCTTCTACCCAAATATTGGCCTGGTTCCAATGAATATCACCCTTTATGGGGTACCTACGTTATTTTTATACTTGTCTATGAAATTCTTCTCGTATTAGTACCTGTAATTCTACTTGTATTGATGTTTAGAAAAAGTCGTTTGTTTCCGAAAGCTATGATTTTCTTTTTAATTAGTGAAACAGTTTTGGATCTTATATCTGCAGTTCTCGTTTTAATTATTTATACCAATGTTGATGGTTATACTTTTATTAGATTTGTTTTTCTTATCGTAACTGCATTGATATGGGTTCCATATTTTCTTGTATCCAAAAGAGTGAAAGCCACTTTTTTGAATGTAAATTTTGAAAATAAAGAAGCAGCTACCACTGATACTACCTTACACCACTAATCATTTAACCCTTGCATTATAGTGCAAGGGTTTTTATTCGCTTACAGAGATTCCACGTACTGTTCCGTTCATATTTAATTCGTTAATGTTTTCGGCATTTTCCACTAAAATTGCCTCAAAATAATCCTTCTCACCCTGTTACACTAACCTGCACCGTTAGCTCCATTAAAAAAAGAGGATCTCCGCAGCGATTCGTCTTGAGCTTATGCTACCCTTTAGTTTAAGTACAATACTTCACAATAAAAAAGTGACCTCCCATCTTGAGTCTCCCTCGTAAGTTCTATAGAAACATTAGACATACTAGTTATTAATCACTGTTTCAGCAGGTGTAACCCCAATTACAAGGACTTCTAAAGTCAGGCTGCCATTACCTTCTGTTCCATTATTAAAAGTTATATACCTACCCTTAATAATAAGGATTTTATTGTCATTAGATATTTTTTCTATTAAAGGGAAATCTAATTTTTAATGACGACCAACAGGAGGTAATTTAGTGGATAACATTACTCATAACGTTAAACTTACTTCAGCAGAAATAGCAAATCTATGGACTCAATACATAAACGATTCATTATCAATTTGTATTCTTACTCACTCAATTGCAAAGGCAGAAGACCAAGATATTAAAGAGGTACTTGAATTTGCCCTTAGCCTTGCGGAATCTCATATTTTCAAAATCACAGAATTTTTTAATGAAGAGAATTTTCCTATTCCAAAGGGATTTACACTAGAAGAAGATTTGAATCTTAATGCCCCACAACTATTTACAGATGCCTTTATGATGGTCTATATGCACGTTATGACCTTACTTGGATTAACAGGTTATGCAGGTGCGGTTGCTACTTCATGCCGTGAAGACCAAATTGACTACTTTATTAAATGTAACGATGAAACAATGGAATTACATAAACGTATTGCACGGGTAATGCTTAATAAAGGGTTTTACAGTAAGCCCGCAAGGATTAATACTCCTACTGAAGTTGATTTTGTTGATAATCAGCAGTATTTAACGGGATGGTTTGGAAAGAAACGACCATTAAACGTAATAGAAATCAGTGGTATTAGTTTTAACATGATGAAAGATGCAGTTAAAGTTGTTCTAGAAATTAGTTTCGGACAAGTATGCCAAACAAAAGAAATTCAAAAGTATTTCCACAAAGGGAAAGAAATTTGTGAAAAACATTTCGGTATTCTTAGTGGTATATTAACGAAAGATGAATTATCCTCTCCAAATTCTTGGGTATCAGAGGTTACAAATTCAACCATATCTCCATTTTCAGATAAATTAATGTTAAATCATATTGTCATACTGGTTTCCTCTGCAGTTGGATATTATGGTGCAGGTTTATCGGTTTCTCAAAGAAGAGACCTAGCGGTAGAGTACGCAAGTTTGATGACTGAAGTAGGGTTATACGCAGAGGATGGGGCACAACTATTAATAAAATACGGATGGTTAGAACAACCACCATTAGCATCTGACCGAAATAAACTAGCAAAGGTATAGAACAATGTGGCGAATCCAAAAGAAAAATTATTATGGAGTATTGCACTTCCAGGATTCGGACAGTATTTAAACGGAAAACTCTTTAAAGGTACTGTTTTGTTAATATTAGAATTTCTAATAAATGTTCAATCCAATTTTAACGAAGTGATTATATCAAGTTTTCATGGGGAGATTGAAAAAGCCATTGCAAAAGCTGATTATCAATCGTTGATGTTTTATCCATGTTTGTATTTCTTTGCAATGTGGGATGCGTTTAAAGACGCAGGGGGAGGCAATGAAAAATATTCTTTCCTTCCGTTTGTATTTTCAGCGTACTTTGTAACGGTTGGATGTATTTATTCGTCAAATTTAAGGATATTTGGAATATTATTCGGACCTGTTTGGCTTCCGATGTTATTTGTCATACCAGGATTAGCTGTCGGTTTTATAATTAAGAAATTCATGAGATAAAAAAATTAAAATCAACTGGGCGAGGATTGCCCCTTTTATTTTTTTATTAACCTGCTTCGTTAGTGTAATAACTTCAACAAAAAAGTGCCTTAATCTTCTTGGATCAACGCTACCCTTTAGTTTAAGTACAATGTTTCACATTTTTTCTGGAATAAGGAATAAGATAACCAGTCCTAATTAAAGCTGGATTATTTTTTTCTCTTAAATTCTCTAAAAAAATCCTTCTGAAACTGATATTAAAATAAACTAGACTTTGTGTTGTTTAATTTATTTTTAAACTCTTCCAGTACCTTTTTTCTTTCCTGGTAACTTTCCTCATCGCCTTCTTCCCATAGAGTAAGATCTGCACCTTTTTAATTAGCTGGATCGCCTTTTTTTTAACCGAAGAGGTCAAAGCCCTATGCCTCATTTGAAGACCTGCAAGAGAAATGAACAGAATTGATTCATCTGCCAGTTTATCTTCTTCATCATCGTAATCGGAAAATTCTTCCTGCCACGATTTAAGGATAATTTTTGTAGTTTTTCTTGGACTTACCCCTTCATCCATCAGTTCATTCCATTCATCTTGAATATCGCAAGATAAATCATCTTCCCATAAGCCAGTACCCCAAGCTCCCATCCTTTTTCCTCCATTCTTAATGATTCCTACAGTTCTATGCTGTCTTTTTGAACCAAGTCAGAATCTCGTCTTCCTTTGATTATATTTTAAAACAATTTGATTGGAAATCTCTATTCCGATTTAGAACACATCTTTAATTAACCCACAGTTTGTAGAACAAAAAAAGAGCTGCCTCAGCAGCCAAATATTGTTGAACTCAAGCACCCTATAGTTTAAGTACAATTGTTCACAAACTTAGTTTATTACAAGAATGCTGCCACTTTGGTACAAAATGTTAACCTATTTTTTTAGAAAATAAAATACGGTCTTGTCCTTTACCAGCAAAATCGGTTCCTAAAGTTACAGAAAAACCCATTGACTTATGATATGCAACCGACCCTTCGTTAACTGGAGAAGTTATACATTTAACTGTATCACAACCTAAATTTCGAACTTTTGAGAAGAATAAATTATATAGTTCTCTCGCTAATCCTTTATTTCTAATTTCAGGATTTACGCCAACAAAATGTATATAGGCTACATTTGGATGTGTTTGAGAAACAAATCCAATAAGAAAAGCCGATAATCTATTGTTTTCATCTTCAACTATAAAACTCGTTGACTGAAAATGCTCAAAAAAAAATCGAGGCAACAAATGTGTCATTTGTCTACCTCCCCACCAATTATTAATAACGTCCATTACTTTAAAATAATCATCTTCCATAACATTACGAGTAACCAGTTCAAGACATCCTCTCAATAAAAGTTTTTATTATCTTCCTCAATTCCAATTCTCGGATGAATCTCATTTGTCAACGGTTGCTTTTTATTAGAAATTGTTAGTTTAGTAAAGATAATAAAAAACAAGGTTAATTCAGCTATTATCAAAATATTTGGTACTTCAATAATCAAATTAATAATAAAAAAGACGGTTAAAATTCCTAGAAATAACCCTAAATGATAAATTTTCAATCGGTGGTGCACATGTCTATATTGATGGAAAACAAAGGTAGTTGACAGGAAATAGAGCAATACAGATCCAAAAGTAAAAAATAAGATAAATGAGTAATGAACCTCATGTAAAAACAATAGTCTGATAGATGCTGCAATCATGCTCAAAGACATTAAAATAAACAGATGACCATAAATAATGATTTGGCCGGATGTTTGTAAAGACTTGTCGAGTTTCTTCTCCATGTTATCGAAATATTGCCACCACATCGATATAATCAGGATAAATGAAATGATCGCAAAGCCTATTGAATCCCAATTTCCTTTTGTAGGCTGAATGATCGCAAGTGTACTAATAAGAGCTTCCCCAAAGAGAATAATTGTAAATAAACCAAATCGCTCTAATAAATGAGCCGTATTTGTGGGAACCTTTTCTAAGCATTTTCGTCCAAGCACCGGGACAATGATATCAATAAGGATTCCCGTATACAACACAGCATATCGAACCCAAGAATCAAAAAAGACGGACAATAATGAAATGACGATTCCAATCCAAAAATACCTTCCCAAAAAGAGGGCTGCTTGTTTTCGTACTCCCGTTTCTATACGCTGGACAATAAGATATTGGATTGCAGTCACTGCTCTTAAGCCAATATAACCAATTAAAAAAGAAAGATAATAAGGATCAAAATCAACTGATAAACTTGATGTCATAATTAGTACAAAAAACATTTGCAGAATTAAAAATATACGTTGATGAAATAAATCTTTTCCAAACCGGTTAATAAATATGGTTTGCCCTACCCAAGCCCACCAGATAGGAATAAAAATTAATACAAACTTTACTAAATACTCTGCATGGATATGACCATCTTCAACATGAAGTATAACATGAGTCGCAGCCGCAACCGCCGCCACAAATAACAAATCATAAAAGAGTTCTAACCAGGTCACTTTCTTTTCTTCCATTTCTGCACTCCCTCCAATTCTTTATAGTTACTAGTATGATGGAATTATATAGTAATTGAAAGAGAAAATAAAATTGACATAGACCATTTGCCATAGCTTGCAAAACACGAGCCGAATAATAAGAAAACTAAAGAGAAATCCTTACATCCTAGATTTTTTGTAATAAACACTTCATTAAATTAAATAATCAGATAATTAGGTAAAACGACACTCTTCCATTTTGGTATATTATGGTAACATTAAAATAATTTTAAACGAGGAGGAAATGTATGACTAAGACCATCTGCCTTATTTGTGGTAGTTTACGAAAAAACTCTTATAATCGAATCATTGCTCAATCATTAACAGAGCTGGATGATTCCCATCAATTTCGTTGGATCGAGATTAATGAACTACCTTTGTTCAACGAAGACTTAGAAATAAGTGTTCCACAAACAGTGACATCATTTAAATCTGCTATCCAGGACGTTGACGGTATCATTATTATAAGTCCAGAGTACAATTCTGGAATTCCAGGCGTATTAAAGAATGCGTTGGACTGGGCATCAAGACCTCGGGAATCCGCCGTTCTTAGCAGAAAACCGGTTGGTTTAATTGGTGCAACTCCTGGGGGATTAGGTACTGCCTTTGCTCAATTGCAAATCAGACAAGTACTAGAGGCCATGCAGGTTCATGTTCTTCCATTTCAAAAAGTGTTGATTTCCCAAGTACATAAAAAGATTGATTCGGATCAGAAAGTCCTTACAGACGAACAAACAAAACGTTATCTTCAACAATATTTACATCAATTTATTCATTGGATCGGACACACTCCAGCTCTAGATTAATTGAAAAACTCCAAGCTTTTTCAATCATTTTTATTTAAATACTACTAACACATAATGAGTTTTTAGAAAACGAATTCCAGTAATCCGTTCAATTACATTGGAACAAACGAAGGAGTTTAACATCCATTTTCCAATCTATGAATCTTCTTCGATTACTTATACTTAATAAAGGGAGGACAATAAAATGTCTGATTTCTATTCTCGTCTTAATAAAGATGATGCTGCCGTTCTTTTAGTTGATCATCAAACCGGCCTTATCTCCGGTCTTGTGCGTGACTATGGTGTTGATGAATTCAAGAACAATGTTATGGCCCTTGCTAACACTGCTAAGTTTTTTGATTTACCAGTCATTTTAACAACAAGCTTTGAAAACGGGCCTAATGGGCCACTCATGCAAGAATTGGTTGAACTTTTTCCTCATGCGCCAAAAATAGCTCGTCCTGGACAAATTAACGCATGGGATAATGAAGATTTTGTCAAAGCAATCGAAGAAACTGGAAAAAAACAACTGATCATTGCGGGCGTAGTAACAGATGTTTGTGTTGCATTTCCTGCACTTTCCGCTGTGAACGCTGGTTATGAAGTATTTGTTGCTACTGATGCTTCTGGAACATTCAGTAAACAAGTAGCGGATGCGGCATTAACGCGTATGGCCCATGGTGGGGTGCAGCTTCTGAACTGGTTTAGCATAGCGTGCGAATTACAACGTGATTGGCGCAATGATGTTGAAGGTTTTGGCGCTTTAATTTCTAGCCATCTTCCTGGTTATCAAAATCTTATTGGAAGCTATAGGGGAGCTCAGAGAGATTTCAGCAAGCAGCCTAATTAAAATAGCAGCTTATTTATAACTCACTTTTTCCAATATAAAGCTTCTGGCTTATTCAAGAAAAGGCGTTTTTCTGAAGTAACTAAAGCCTAATTTCTCACTTATAACACCTGAGAAATTAGGCTTTTTATATTTGTATTTCCTTAACGTTGTAAATCCGCGTTTTGCTTGTGGTACCCCAAAAAAAGCTAAGGACGATTGTTCAACTAAACTGCCATTAGCCCCCCATGCAGCACAAAATCGGCGCTGCACCACAGAGAATGAAAATGGATTATACGGTCCATACTGTTTTAATGGCTGGCGAGGAAGGTCGATACACTATGGTGCTATAGAGCCCGTCCGTTAGTACTCCAGCGACCACGATGCACCACTGACTGTCGGGCCCTATAAGGGTAGCATGTATGGGAGATTAATCCTTTTCTGGTTGTTGCACCAGCCAAGCCTTTTCTATAACACTTGAAGGAATGATCAATAATTGTAGTTTTCATAAATTAAATATAGGAATTACTTATAAAGGCTCAGCCTTTTTTTAAAAAGCTATTTTATGTACTTTTTTTGATTTTTGGCTTTTTGAATTTTCATGGGAGTGCAATAAGAAAAAGCTGAAGCAACGACAGCCCTGTTCTTCAACTCTTGCACCCTTTACTTTAAGTGCAGGACTTCACAATCTTTTTTTACACCTCATTAAACTCAATCCCTAAATGTTGTGTACATGCAAAAAGACGCCTTCTTATTTAAGAAAGCGCCTGACTGTTGAACAATGAAATATGCGAAAGATCGCTCTGCAAATACGTTCTAATTTATTTGACAAACACACCCGTTTAGCCATCCATAAAGCAGGAAAATCACCCGATTCACCATAGAGAATGAAAAGGGCTTTACACCGTCAATATTGCTTCTACGGCTGGGCGAGGAAGGTCACTGAATTATGGTGCTTTAGGACCAATCAACGCCACCCCAAGAGGATTGCAACTTTCGCAACAGAACAATTTGGCCGAGATGATACGTATCGTGCATCATGATATTGCTGAGTAAACGCTCAATAGAGTACCTATTAGCTGCATACGGAGCTTTTAACTTTTCATCGTCAAGGTCCGCAATGACCGTTTTTAATTTATTCATGACTTCATTAAGGCGCTGCACTGTCTGGGCCCACCCAATTTCGTCTTCTGGATCCCCAGGATTTCCAAAGGTTTCTTCATTGTCTTCTGCCTTATGCGAATTCTCTGTGCCCTTAATTCGATGGATTACGTCTTCATTCCAAAATATCAAGTGGTTGACAATCTGCCAAATCGAATTGCTGATTCCCGAACTTGTCCATGCTGCCTCAGCCGCGATGACTCCATGAAGCGCCTGATCCATGGATGCAAACCAATCATTCTCATGGCAATGCATGTCGAGTTGTTCTAAAAACATTTTGGTTACAACTTGCATACAACCAATCTCCTCACTGTTTAATGTAATCTTTCAAAGTTTAAAGAAAAGAAAAAATATGACTATAGTATAAATTAATCGATCCTAAAAAGGTAAAAACCAAATCCAAGTGGTCCCTTCCATATTGGACATACCTTACCTTTCTCTCCAGCTTCTAATTCTCTCCAACATGGCAGGGTAATCTGATATTTCCGGGTGACGATAACAATAATCCTCATTCAATTTCGAAAAAAGCCATTCATACGCATAAAATAACCTTCATTTCCGACTGTCGGCCATATAACGAAAAAATATTCTCAATCAAATACTCCATTCTTTTATTTTGAGAATACAACAAAATCATGTTCACTATGACTTATTCGGCTCATCCAGCTTTTATTCCTTCATCATGACAAATAAAGTACCCTATAGGTCAGACCTTTTTAAGTGTCTACTCTATAGGGTACATTTTATTTTTCTGGTTGACCTGTTGGCTAAATGACATACCTAGTTTTAAAACCCTCATTTTCGGCTAATGCCAAAACATAATCCAATGCTTCGCCAATCTTTTTCCCCATTGGATATTCGGGAGTACTCGTTGTTAAATCCTTAACACTCGCAATACGCAATAAGCCTTCCAAGTCCTTTAAAAGATCATCTTTTCTTTTTTCTACTTCTGCCAGCCAATTGATTTCCATTACAATTACATCCTCAAATCCCATTTCAATTATATTAATTTTATCAAATTGCTAGAAGGAACTGGATAAATAATGTTTGTTTAAATAAAAGAATATCAAAATAAGGACAATATCTTTGTCCTTATTTCTCACCCATTTCCCTCTATCTTTTTGTCGAATTAAGGATTATAGTTTTGCATAGAATATTATTTTTATAAACATAAAAAAAGGCTCTGTGAACTGATACAGAATCTTTTTGCGTTTATGGGGATTCTTCTGACCTTACAATCTTGAAGTTATGAGACAATAGCGTTTCTTCGACCGTTCCTTATTTAATTAACCTGCCACGTTCGTGCAAAAAGAAAAAAGCGATTGCCGCAGCCATCCCAACAGAATTTAGAGGATCACTCCATCACTTTTTAATTTTTATTTTCTCAGGTATAGTCTTCCAGTACATAGGGTCTTCTAATCCTAGCCGCCAAATTCCGATTCCACCTAAGTTATATTTTTCTACAAGGTCTAGCTTAAACCGCAGACTATAGCTATTCTCAAACCATGCCTGGTGGCTATGTTGTTCTTTATCTATGTAATTGAAATGAGGTGTTTGTGAACGGGAGTCCCATATTTCCTTTGCTTTATATTTCGTTTTCTGATACATTAACTGTGCATAGGAACTATACGAGGCTTTGCTTGTTGTTGTATCCCAGTCCCATCCATAACCAGCGATACCAAGTAAAATCTTTGATGATGGTACTTCATGTTTCAATGCATACCGAATCGTTGCTTCTGTCCAATCGACTGATGCTGTTGACCCAGGTGCTGTTCTTGGGTTGTGCTCATCATATGTCATAATCATTAACCGATCTGAATATTGACCAAGCTTTTCATAATCAAACCATGGTGACCAGGGATTAGCACGGGAATCACCTGTGTTTGCCGGAACTGAAACCGTAACTACTTTTCCATCACGATTTAGTACATCAGACAATTTTTTTATCAGCAGACTAAAGGAATCTCGGTCAGCTAAATACAAATTTTCCATGTCAATATTAATACCGTCATATTTAAACTGATTCATTTCATTGCGTAAGTTCTGAATGAAAACATTAAGGTTTGCATCGTTATCGAGGACATTACTTGCTACCTGCTTGCCCCTCTCCACGGTTTCATAAAAAAGATTATGTACAACCATATATACTTTCAGATGTTTTTCATGAGCACTCTGAATCACCTGCCTTTTATGGTCGACTGTAACGGAATCTATAAGATGGCCTGGTCGTTTATCATCAAGCTTATACCAAAAGGGTGCAATAATGCTCAAATTGCTGAATTGCGCGTTCACTGTAGGTTGCGATCCTGGATACGTTCCCTCCTGCTCTGTGTAGAAACCTAAAACTTCACGAGGAGTTTTATTCTTATTGGATTCCTCTTTTCTTTGTACCTGACTACAGGATGACATTAGTAATAATGCCATGCTTACAGACATAATGGTGAATGACAGATAACAATTTTTCGCCATAATACACCTTCTTCTACTTTTTATATTTCTTAAGTTGGTAAGAAATGTTGTAACTTATTCACAAATTGCCTTTCCCCCAAGAAAGGGTTTCAGGAAAAAGACATCCACAAGTTTTAAGAATAAAAAGTGCACAGAACGAAAGATCTCTGAGCGTTTTTAAGTAATTAGACTAAAGATCTTCCGCAATCCCGCTGAAAAAGACTCAAAGCCAATTTATTAATCCTAGTCGATGAAAATTCATGTTGGGTACCTATCGCAAAATTTGATTCTGCACCTAAAAATGTATACTAAATGCATATTAAATTGCACTGCAAAACAGTGCTTTTTGATTGTAAAAAAAACAGCCCAATCCGAATTGGACTGAGCTACTTCATCATTTAATTTGGGAACATCATCAGCTAACGGGTTAATTGAAGTACTATACGTCACATTCTTATTAAGAAAATGAAAAAATTGTGGTGAATGCTACCCTTTCATTATTTATTTTGATTCCTAAGTGATTCCCTATCAATGGATTGGGGAGGTTTTTCAAACCATCCATGATCAATTAAGAGTTTTGCCCCTTCCACAGCATAGGTCCCTACTCTCAGAATATAGCCTTCATAATTTACCGTTAAATCCTTTCGTAATGATGCTGCAATGGCAAGTCCAAAATCTCCAATACCTATGGCACTTTGTGCATTTGTATGAAATAACATTAATTTATCGGAAAACGGTGGGTCAGTGCTATTTGTAATAGTAGAATCCCACGTAGAGGGATACGAATTATCGTCTTCTTTTAGTTTTATCATAAAATCTTCCACCATTTTCTTTCCTAAGTCATATCCTTCTTTAAAGTAATCACTTATTTTTTTGGACTGAGCAACTTGGCTAAATCCTAAAAGCATTGTTTTCGCGACATTTGCCACTTCGATATTAACGCCTAAATGGGCAATTTCTATTCCCAGGAGCGGTCGTCGATGACCAACTAAACCACCAAGGAATTTTTTCTCAGTTACATACTCAACTTTATCCGGATAAGTTATATAAGGAGCTCGGATAAAAACCCCTTTTTCCTGCATTAGTTCTACATTACGGTCATACAACTTTTCTGTTTGATTCGAAAACTGTTTGAATAAATTACGGACATCTTTACGGGCTGAGACTGACTTAGCCAAACTGTATGAATTCAATCCCGTTCTACCCATATGATGTAAGTATCGCATATAAGTTACATCGGAAAAGAGTTTCTTTGCTTGTAGATTCACATCCTGTTCTCCAAATCCATTTGGTAGTGGAATCCCTTCTTCAGTAAATAAATCCGATATTTGAGCCACATGTTCTAATGAGTAACTAAGCGCAAGTTTAATAATAGGTATAACATCTTGATCTTCGCAAGTTTGTAAAAAATGTTTTAGAACACAAATAGACATGGTATCACCAATATAGGTACTCCATAACATCGAAATTTCAGCAGATGTTATAGTGGGTGAGTGTTCCACCATAGATTTCCAACCCCATCACATATTTTTTTTATTATTTCCGAAAATATGGCGGGTAATGTATAAAATTTTTGATTCTGTTTACTAATTCTTAAATTGTATTGGCACCGCTGTATTAATTAAATCTTCATTACTTATAGCATCCTATAGATATATTTAAATATTGATTCTTGGAACTTACGTTCTACTTGCTGTAACTTCCTTATTAATAGGAAGTGTTTGATTCTTTTCCTTCGCTTGTGATACCCATTTATCAAGTGATAAATAAATAATACCTGCAACGATACAACCTAATCCTAGAATCGTAAATAGAACCTGACCAAGATGATCATCAAGTAAAAAACCTGCAACGATGGGACCCACTGCACTCCCAACGATCCATTGAAGACTTGCTGCCCCCATATAGGTGCCTCGTAAATGTTCAGGTGCAATATTCGCTACAAATGTCATTTGTACCGGGGATAAAAGCATTTCTCCTAGTGTATATATTCCATAGATTATTAGAAGGAATAATAGGATACTCCAATAAGAAAACTGGAGCTTTGTAAAAAATATAGGCAGCCATCCTACTGCAAGCAGCCCAAAACCAAATAAAACCGAACCATATAGCATAACCTTTCCAAGTTTGCGCTTACTTGCCCATCTCGATATTGCAAATTGGAAGAAAACGACCAGTGCTCCGTTAAAAGCCATTAAATAAGGATATGGATTTTGAGCATCAGAAAGTGCCGGCAATTGTTGATCAAAATGCAATGGAAGCATCCCTTCCGTTTGTGAAAATCCCATCGAAATCACAATTCCCGTCATAATATAAAAAAGTAAAATTTTATCTTTGAAGAGCACCGTAAAAATAGATGGTAGTTTTTCTTTTTCCTCAAGAACATTCGTATCCTTTTTTCGTTCATTTTTCGGTAGTGTTTCTGAAAGCAAGAGTGCTAAAAAAATGGAATACACAAAAACGGATGTAGCAGCAATGATAAAAATAACTGATTTTGATAAAAACACAACGGACGCTCCAAGCAATGGGCCGATCGCAGCTCCAATATTGTGTCCCATTCGCAGCAACCCATAGGCTTCTGTCCGTCCCTCTTCATCCGTCACATCAGCGACCATAGCTGATGCCGCAGGATGAAAAAGTGAATTAAACAAGCCGAAAAAACTCGATATCACTAAGAATGGATAGAAGCCATCGAAAAAAATAAAACCAAGCATAACCAGTCCATTTCCAACCATTGAAACAATCATAATAGGCTTCCTGCCATATGAATCGGCAAGCTTTCCGCCTAATAATGAACCGAGGACTCCTGCAATTGGTCCCATCGCCATAACAACACCAACTTGCCAAAAATGATCCACCTTATCACTCATATATAAGGCGAAAAAGGGCATTAACATCATCATCGCAATACCATTAATCGATTCACCGATAAAACGAATCCAAATATTACGATCCATTTTTCGATAAGCCTGAAAAGTCATTTTCAATTTTTTTCCTCATTTCTCACTGACATCTATTTTGTCAGACTTATTTTTTTAACGCATTTGAAAAGCACAAAAAACCGTGAGCAAGTTAAACCTGCCCACGGCTTTTAATTTGAATTAAAGAATGGGTAAGGAAAAACTTATGGTTGATTCACAAAATAAACTATAAAACATATCCCATTAAGCATTTCCTTACACCTCCTACTATGAAATTTTGAAATTATCTTAATTATCCACTCAAATTATAATTTACAATTTAGAGGCATGTAAAGAAATTTCTTTTAAAATCAAAATATTTTCCTTCCATTCCCCCTTCCTTTAGTTAAACATAATGTGAGTAAAATTACTTCAACTGGGTAGTATATGTTTAGGATGATGTACGTTCATATTTAGCAATGAGGAAGTGAATCGATGAACCACAGTAACGAACGCAATAACCTTGGTGAAAATGTAGAAGAAAGTGGTAACAACCAAACTGAAAGTAATACTAATCTAGGTACCAGTAACACTGGTGAGACAGCAGGGACTTTAACTGATGCCGTTGCGGGTGCAATGATAGGTGCTCCATTTGGACTTTTTGGTGCTGTTATAGGCGGTGTTTCAGGAGGTATTATTGGTAACCAGTTGGTAGAGACGGCTGAAGCAGATACCAATACAGCTTCCAATAATAGTGAAGAAAGTAATAAAAATAACTCTATAAATAAGTAACGATTGTTCATAAAGATTCCAATTAATTTAACAAGAGAATGGAAATTTTCCTTTAACCTCAGATGTTGAAGAACTGTTGCAGGCTGGATAAAGGGTGAAATGCCTAGGGGAAGAACTCAATAGTGAGTTCTTCCTCTTTTACTTCATATCTTCAACTATATACTTAGCTAACTCTTCGTCAGAATGTCATCTCCATCAATATCCAGACGGAATTCCTGCCCTTGAATCTCACCGCCATTTCTAAACTCGATTTCATAATCGAATAGAACTCTTGTATTGAAATCGAAACCACCTTAACCTTAGGTTTAGAGTGTTATATATTCGAGGGGATTAGTTAGTTTCAGGTAACATTTTAATAAAGTACTTTGGGGATTCAATAAATCCTTGTCGTAAATAAAACTTATGTGCATCTTTTCTCCTTGAATGACAATGCACTTCCATTCTATTGCAATTTCGTTTTAGAGCCAAATCAGTACAATGTTCTTCAATCTTTCGCCCTATCCCGTGACCTCTACTGTTATCATCAACTGCAAAATAACTTATTCTTGCGAAATCTCCGTTTACAGCTAATTGAGGTATGAAATGGAGTGATATTAAAGCAATAACAGTTTTATCTTCTTCAAACACTAATAATACCTCATTAGGATCCATAAGAAATTTTTCGACTTTTTCTTTTATTAAAAGTTCCGTATCTGGATAGTCCAACTGGTTCAATAACAAAGAAATCTGCTTGCAATCTTCAACTTTCGCTTTTCGAATTCCCATCCATTCAACTCCCCCATTTTATCAACTTTATTAGACCCCTGCTTGAATGAAAATAGGTATCCCCTGGACCTATAACTTTCAATTATGCTTTTTCATTCAAATTTCTAATTCTTAAATTGTATTAACTCGGCTGTTTTTATTAAATCTTCATTACTTTTAGATCCCGAAATTTTGTAGATAAATTTATCCGTTACAATTAGTAGGTGTGGTTTTTTATTGCCTGGTTCAATTAGGAGTGCTGACTTTGAAATACTTTTTACTGATAAAGAATTGGGATACTTTTGTCTTAAAGAATTGTATTCAAGACTATCTGAACCTTGCTTATTAATATTTGATTCAATCGATATGGTATCATCAGGATATATTAAATTGACCAAAACATGGTCTTTTTCCTTCCTTGCAATTACCTCTGGTTTCTTCATATAAGGCGAAAAAGCATCGCTTAAATACATAGGAAAAGTGGCTTCTTCAGTTAAAATCAGAGTTTTTGTGTCATTATAACTTTCAATTAAATTTTGTTCTTTTGCTGTAAAAGAAACTGTTTGATCCCCGCTCTTTATTGGTAATTCTTGTTGGTTTATTTCTTCTTTGTTAGAACCATTCATAAAGGTGACATTTTTTATATTCTGATTTACAAAAATAAAACCAATAAATACGATCGCCGCCAAAGTACCAATCCTAACGGAGTGACCAAGAAACATATTTACTTTACCTCTTTGTGATTTCTTATTCATGTCAGACATAAGTTTTTTCTTTAATTCAATACTATTGGCTTTTTTCCAAATAATATCGGAATCCAATTTATACAACTCGTTATCGAATATGCTATGGTCAGACAATTTTTTCACTTAGAAACCCCTCCTTTAATAGCTTTTTTTCTAAAGCTTGGATTGCTCTAAACAATGTTGATTTTACTTTACTTTCAGACCACCCTAAAATTATAGAAGTTTCTTCGATAGAGAACTCTTTTATCTTTCGTAGAATTATTACTTCTCTGTAGGAATCTTTAAGTTTAGCTAATGCAGAATAAAGTTCTTGAGAACTTTCTTTTATCTCAACCATTTCTTCCGGCAATGGTTGAGGGTCTTTTCTAAACATAAGTACATCCTGAAGAATGGTTAATGGTTTTCTTTTCCGTATGTAGTCAACCGTAATGTTATGAGCAATACTAAACAACCAAGTTTTAGGATTGGAATTCCCTCTAAATGAATCATAATGAACGTAAGCTTTCAAAAAGGTTTCGTGTCTTAAATCCTCAGATGATTGATAATCTTGAAGCATCATATAGATATATTTAAATATTGAATCTTGGAACTGTTCATACCACTCTAAAACCTCTTTATCTCTTATATCAGACAAATTCTTCCCCCCATTCTTTAACTTGATGTTTAGACGTGTAACCCAACTAAAAGTTTTACTTTTATCAAGTTTTTTTTCTTAAGTTCAACACAAAAAGGCAATAATTCTTTTACGGATCAACACCCCTTTAAGTAATTAGGAAAACCATTTCAAAATATTAGTATGAATGTAATTCCAATATTTTTAAGTAAATGCGGTAATCCAACAAAAATGAAGCTACTTGAAACCCAATAATTGAACTTGAATATCTTTCTTCAAACCTTTTTGGTGTATCATACATCATGGCTGGAAAAATGGCAGCACATCCAAAACAAAGGAATTCCAACAGTAAATTTAAAGACACTTTAGAATACCGTATATCCAAATACCTCTTTGTATTGAGGAAATACCTGATCAAGAATCGTATGGAACCGTAATTTAGCTTTAACATAAATACCATTAATTGTTTCATGCTGTCTTGTAAGATTACAAAGGTTTATGAGTTGGATTCCCCTTTTCTTATCTCAAAATCTTCCTTATAAAACAGTTCACACAAACGAAAAGCATCTTTTCGTAAACTTGACTTTTTAGCGATATACGAAAGTAACATTCCATCTTGAAGTATCGTAACTTCGCTTCGTTTGTTATACGAGATCTACGTCCCAACCAGCCTCAAACATGTTTCTACAAGTAGGGGGCGGACAGTTTAGTTGACGGGATCAATGCCCCACGGTCCCGTACCTCCCTGGCTACTAATAATAGATACTATTAAAAAAAGGTCAACCAGTAAAAACTAGTTAACCTTATAATACGATCGCCCACGTTTCTTTAATAAGGAAATCTTTCGGAAGCCCATTCTTTTGCTATTTTAACTAAATTATTAACAAATTCCTGCTTTCCCTCTTGGTACTTATAATGTTCGTTAGGAAACTGATTTGCCAAGTTCATTTTTAGATCCCCGTACTTTTTAGCTTCTATAGGGTTCCTTATCAAGAATTCTTTAAAATCCAAATGGATATTTATAAACTCGCTTCCAACTTGAAAAATATGGACGTGATGCGTCCTATTATCCTTACCTTTTGTAAAATATCTTCTTCCAGCAATCCCATTCTCGCCTTTCGGTTCATACGCCAATGTCAACATTTCGCTAATGTATAAATCAACGTTCTCAATATTCCTTACTACAATTAAAATATCTATGATCGGCTTTGCGTAACCTATTGTTGGTATAGAGGTACTTCCAATGTGGAAAATATCAACTAATTCATCCTTAAAAACCTCTATCAATTTTACCTTCTCTTGGCTGTATGATTTTTCCCATTCTTCAGTCCAAGATTCAATTTTGGTTTTCCTCAAAGGAAGCCCTCCCTTTTACGTTTTATTATTACATTCTCCTTTTTACTCAACTCAACTGCTCCATTAGCAAAATAAGAAAAAGGCTGCCGCAGCAACCTGATATTGAAGTAAATCACCCTTTACTTTAATAATAATTTTAAAAATCAGTTAAACAGTTATGATTCAATCCTTTCATCACCCGAAAACATATCCTTTACTTTGAATTTATTTTATTCACTTCATCCTCTCCAATAATAACGTTACGAATCTTCTCTTTTTATTCTTTATCAAGAGCTTTACCCAATTTTTTGTTACTCATTTCATATTCAACTTTATAGCCTTTTTTTCTTAAATAATTTGATACCAATATGAATTCTTTTTGAGTACCTAATGGTACTATATAATAATATACATTCGGATTCTCTTTTAATTCTTTCTCTGAAGGACTCATAGTCGGATAAATTACATCTAAGCCGAATGAAATTCCTACTGTTGAAAAGTATTCGTTTGTACCTAACAACCTACCAATTGCATTATCATTTCTTCCGCCACTACCAATACTTGATTTAATAGATTGATCAGATAAATATTTTATACTCCCGTATCCAAGTCCGCCAATATCTCATCCAGCGTTCTTTTTGCCAGAGTAACAAATTGTGGGTTTGTTACTCTATAGTATGGAATGATAAGTACTGCCTGGTGAAGTGCATACCCTCTTGCACGAAGCCATGTATCCTTGTCGGCATGGATGGAATTTTGAAAGACTTTCCGCCCTTTTGAGTTGAATATACTCCAAGCAGGTATTAGGTCAAACGCCGGATCTCCAATTCCCACTCCGCCAAAGTCGATGACCGCAGCTAAACGTCCGGAATGAACCAAAAGATTTGTTCTTAGTAAATCAGCATGTATCCATACTGCATGACCGTTCCAAACAGAAGCTTTACATGAATCTTCCCATGCCGCTAATACTCTGTCTCTATCCGGCAAATCATCTGCCTCATCAATACATTCTAATGTTCTTTTATTTAACTCGAGCAAAGGCAATCGTCCTGCCCTGGGCGCATCAGCTGGCACATTAATTGAGTGCATCTCATTTACAAACTCCGCCAACTCCTTTGCAACTTCTCTTTCGTCATGAATTAAATCATCAGTATAGTTATTGCCCTCTATCCATTTGTATACTGCCCAATTCACAGGGTACGAGGCTTTGGGTTTACCTAAAGCAACAGGTTCTGGTATCTTAAGTGTCAAGTGGGGAGCAAGATATGGAATCCATCTCCACTCTTTTTCTATATCTGCCCACTCCTTTACCCTTGGCAGGCGAATATAAAGCTCTTGCCCCAGCCTGTAAACATGATTTACCGTTCCAACAGAATTCACTGGAGTTATCGGTAACATAGAGAATTCAGGGAACTGCTCATTGATAAGGCCTCTAACAAAACTTAGATTAACTTCTAATTCATTGTCATGCATTCTGCTCATATTTCCACCTTCTATTTTATCTTACATTTTTCCAAAGCATTCCATTTTTAAAATAACATACATTTTTCCAAATAGTAAAATAACAAAGAGCCTTTTATGGTACCGTTCCTTTTTCTTTATAGACACCAATCAATAATACAATAAGCTCTAAGATGAAAATACTTGGAAACAAGACCCACATAATTAATCCAGCTCAGCCGTTTCTTACAATAAATGCATATGTTAAACCAATTGAAATAGAGAGGAAAAGTGCGATTGCTACCAAAATGGAAATGCCCCAAATGATATGCTTTCTCTTTTTTGACTCTCCTTTGCTAAATTGCCAATCAACTACCAAACCCAGTATTGTTATTGCTAATGCTCCCTTTATATATCGCATTGCTATACTATAATTTCTATTCTTTTATAGCATTTATACAATTTTTCTAGTTGTTCTAATTCTTAGTTTGATTTATTTCCTGTTGAGGATTTGATTTAAAAAACAATTTCATCATTGGTGGAGTAACAATAGTTGTCACAAGTACCACAACAACTAGCACTGCAAACATTTCTTGGCTAAGAAGAGTAGCCTCTAAACCAATAGCTGCAATAATTAATGCCACTTCACCACGTGAAACCATTGCTGAACCTATCCCCAACGAACTATTCCAACCAAATCCAGCAGCTTTTGCTCCAATAGCAGAACCAATTAATTTAGTTAAAATTGCGAGAACACAAAGAATAGCTATAAGAACTATATTATCGGTAATACCTGCGAACTCAACCGTTACACCAATCGAAGTAAAAAATACAGGTACAAATATTGAATAACTAATCGTTTCGACCTTCTCAAAAACTTCGTGTTTGAAGTCAGTTACACTTATTGCAACGCCAGCAATATAAGCACCAATGATCGCAGCAACTCCCGTATATTCTGCTAAGTAAGCATAAACAAAGCAAATAATTAGAGCAGAAGAAATAACCGTTTCTGTTACTTTTAACGACGAGAACTTCTTCAAAAACCAAGGAATTGCTTTCCAGCCAATAAGAATCGCTCCTGCAAAGAATATAACTTTCTTTAAAATAACAGTCGTTAAATTAACATCTCCACCTGCAAAACTCATTAAGAAAGCTAATGCAATTATTACTACTATGTCATCGATTACGGCTGCTCCTAGGATTGTGGCTCCTTCAGGTGTTTTTAAATGGTTCATCTCTTTGAGTGCTTGAACGGATATACTGACGCTGGTTGCAGAAAGCAGTAATCCCAAGAACCAAGATTCCATTGTCGTTAAGGTTAATATGATTCCAGCAAAATAACCTAAAACAAGTGGAACAATAATCCCTCCAAAGCCTACAAAAGTGGAGGCTTTTCCACTTCGTTTAAATTCATCTATATCTGTTTCCAATCCAGCAATAAACATCAACAAAATAACACCTATATGGCTAAATTCAGCTAATGGATCTGTCTCATTTACTACCCCTAATACGGATGGACCAAGCACAATCCCAATTAGGAGTTTTCCAAGAACCGAAGGCTGACCTAATTTTACACTCAGACTTCCTGCTATTTTTGATGCAATTAGAATAATAGCTAATTGTAGTATTAACACTTAAATTACCACCTTTCGTAATTATCATTTGTTATTGTTTAATTAAAATACAAAAAGTGCCTGTTACCAAAGGACATAACTATCCCTTGGGGACAGGCTCCTCCAAGTACACTCTGTATTTTATTTGTTATACGATAACCAATTAATAAAATTATCTGCACTTTGAAAAGATGGTGTTTTTAATGAAAAATCATTGTATAAGCTAAAACTGAATGGTTTGTTGTAAGCAAAAAAACTAAGATAAACACATAAGAAAAATCACTTCTTTTCATAGGAAAAAACCTAAATTATAAATTGATTTCGCTAATATTATTCCTATGAATTATTATTTTATTTAAGAGTGTTGAACTCAACTTGAATTCATTGTCTTCTAACATCAATCAATTGGTTTATTAATATTCTCTGTTTTCAGCAAAGAACAAAGAATTCCTGAAGCCATAATTACTACATTTTGATAAGAACTGTTTAAAATATCCCGACCAAAAATAAGGTTAACGTATCATGGAATAACGGAATCTTTAGAAAGTTGCATAACATTGTCCCCTACATTCTATTTACATTTTGCTCTACAATTTTCAGTAGAAATGTCCGTGAAATGGGCTCGAAACAGGCGAAGTCAAGTACTATGATTGGCAACACAGAGAATCCTGATTTTTGGGAGTAGACAAAAAAAACAGTGAATTTTCATTACAAAAATTCACTGCTTTACTAAGTGATTGGCACGATAATTCCCAGGTGTAGTACCAATATTTTTTTTGAATACCTGATTAAAGTATCGTTGATTTTCATATCCTACTTGCTGGCATATATCAGAGATTTTATTATTGGTGGTCCTTAATAGTTCCTTCGCCTTTTCCATTCTCATATTGATGATGTATTCGAACAGTGTCACACCCATGTTTTTTGAAAAGAGGCTGCTTAAATAGGCTGGGCTAATATGGAATTTCCCTGCAAGTTCATCAAGGCCAATCGGTTGCGCGTAATTTTCTTTGAGGTGATTCTTCACTTCATATAATAATTTATCTTTCTGTGACATTTGGTTGTCAGATAAGTAGTCTACAAGTTTTCTGATTTTCTCAAGCAGCCACACTTTATGGTCTACCATTGTTCTTAATTGATTCAGTTGTTTAAAGATCAAGTATTTTTCTTCTTGAAGGACAGTTTCTACATTGATATCAAATTCTTGCTGTACATACTCAAACACATGATTAATCAGCTTAAAACATAAATATTTTGATTTCACTGGTGTAAGGTTTTCTCGGATGGAATAAGCTAAAAGTTCATCGATCAAACTCTCACTTGAAGAAAGATCAAGATTTCGTTTAAGAAAAAACTGTTCCATTCTTTTCATCATACTTAATCCAATCGTATTATTCATATTCACTAAATGACGATAGTCGGTCACTTCCTGTTGTAAGTAGAGCCCAACATGGTACGCTTCCAGCGCTTCCTTGTAAAGTTGTTGCAACGATGTTATTTCTATATACGTACTACTAATACCCGTAATCGGAGAAGTTAGTATATTTTTATACAGCGACTTTAACTTATCGAACAAACCTGAGTCCTGTTCACGATTTCCATATGAAAAATAAATTGTAACAAGATGATCCTCCATCTCGTATGAGAATATCCGGTGAGGTGCCCCCTGGTTACCTAGTAATTTAACCATTTCGATAAGTTGATCGGTACTTTGGCTCTTACAATCGGTAACAAGGACACTACAGCTTGTATACCCTTCTAGTATCTGATCGAGTGGATAGCCAAACAAGGAATGCAAGATATGCTTTTCCTCAACTTGTGAACGGTATTGTTCTAATTGAGTCGCTGCCTCTTTTCGTTCTCGAAGTTGATCGTATTTTTCAATTGCCCTTTTTACACTTGCGATAATTTCATCTAGTTCTATCGGCTTTGTCAAATAATCGATTGCTTCCAATTCGATGGCTCTTTTCGCATAAGCAAACTGAGTGTACCCGCTGATAATGATGAAAACCGTATCGGGGATTACACTTTTTACTTTTTGAATTAAATCCAGACCATTTAACCCTGGCATGCGAATGTCTGCCATGACGATATTGGGTTTCGCTTCGACGATCAAGTCATAGGCACGATTTCCATCCAACGCTGTACCGACAACTTCTACTTGGTGCTCATGCCAATCGACTACGGATAATAGCCCATCTATGACTACTTTTTCATCATCTACAATGAAAAGCTTATACATCTGCTTCACCACTTTCTTGTATTCTTAAGCTCCTGCACTAGCTTTTTCTTCACTGATCTCTAGCCCTATTCTAAGACATACGGTGGTTCCTTTTCCCTCTTCACTATGAATGGTAAGTCCGTAACCCGGTCCATATTGCAACCGAATTCGGTCGTTAATATTTCGAATGGCATACCCCGTCTTTTCCTTTAGCACCTTATCAGGATTAAATCCAACTCCATTATCACTTACTTCAAATACTAAGCTATGTTCTTCTTGCTTCCCGTTGATGATAATATCCCAGATTCCTGGTTTCATCTCTAGACCATGATAGACGGCATTTTCCACTAGAGGCTGCAACAATAGTTTAATCATCCTCTCGTTAAACAGGTCTTCATCCACATTTATTTGGTAATGAATTCGGTTATCATACCGAATGTTTTGGATATCTAGATAGCTTTTTACTTGGTCGATTTCATTTTTAACATTTGTGATGTATTCACCATCATTCAAGGTTAATTTGAAAATATTGGCTAAGTGAATGGCCATTTTTGCGATTGGTTTCATTTTTGCTTTCTCGGCCATCCAAAAAATTGAATTTAAGGTATTGTATAAAAAGTGCGGATTGATATGACTTTGAAGTGTTCTTAACTCCGCTTCCTTCTCCTTTAATTGAGACTCATAGAGTTCAGCCAATAACTCATTATTCCGATTATACAAGTGAATAAATTGGTGACCAATCTTCCCTACTTCATCTTCAGGATCAAAGGCGATATTGTCTAGTTTCTCTCTCTTTCTCATATTTTTAATGACATTGCGCAATAATGATAGCTGTTTGGTAATTTTATTCGAAATAAGTAATGCACTAAACGTAGCAATGAGCAGCGTTAGTATCAGCAGAATAACCGAAACCTTTCGGAGAAAATCGAATTCCTTCACGATACTTTTATATGGAATAATACTAACAATCTTCCAATTGGTAATCTTATTTACATCAAAATTTACAATATAATCTTCATCATTGATCGTAACCACTTCGGATTTCTTTCCTGCTAAAGCATTAATTCGTTCGACCATTTTGCTGCTTTTCACTTGATCCTCTGAGTTTGAATAAATCATTTTCCCCTTATCAAGGATGAAAATTTCGCCGTCCTGCTCGATATCTTTAAACATATCTTTAAATATCGCTTTATCAATACTAAAGATCATCATCCCGATAACATCTAAGGTTTGTAGATCTTTAATGGGTCTTCCATAGGTTAAAAGATTCGAACTTTCGATAAACGTCACATCATCTTGAAACCAGATACCGTATAAATCTTTTTTCATGATCTCTTTGAACCAGGCTGTTCCTCTTATATGTTCGTAGATATTTCCATAATAAACACTTTGTCCTTGAGATAACTGGAGATACTCGTTATTCTCATTGCCCAGATATACGGCGTTAATATACGGGTTATTGCTACTAATCGTAATGAGGAGATCCCTCGTTTCTCCTTGTGTGACATAGGCTTCCTTCGTTAAATCCTTTTGCTTTAAAAAATCCTGCGAATCGTTTGAAGCGTAAAGAATTTCGCCGTTGCTTTGAATATCGTTCACGAACGTATTTATATTCCAATCGATGAGGCTTAAAAGGTTGGTGGTCGTTTCCGAAATTTTATTCTCGATTACCTTATTCATATAAAAGTAAGAAAAAGTTCCTACAATAAGGAGTGGGATTAGTGTTGAAAGCATAGCGAGCAAGATAATTTTTCGTTTGATTGATAGCTTTTTTCCAAAACTAGTAATAAAGTTCATAGAGCAACCCTCAATTTCATTATGCCTTTTCATTATCTCGCAATCTTACTATCTACTACCTTAATCGCTTCTTCAGGTGAATAGATACCATTAATAACGCCATAAATACTATCATACATGGCATTGGCGATTCCCTCTGAAACAATAAGATCGGGTTGGTTTGGCTTACTTTTCCAACTCGTATCATTCATGACATTCATTACATCTGCAAATACCGGATGGTTATCACCGTCAACTTCTCCATCGAACTTGATAATAGGCGCAACTTGATTTTCAATCATAATCGCCGCACCTTCCTCACTATAATAGAAACCTAAAAATTTCATCGCTGCCTCATACTTTGCTTTATCTTTTTCGACATGCTTATTTACCACGAGAGGCGCGGCAGGTACGATAGAGGAGATTTTCTGATTTCCGACACCATCAGCAAACGTTGGTCCCCACCAAAAGCCGACATCACCTACAATCTGGCTTTCTTCGATTTTCTTGGTTTCCCATATACCTGCATCAAGCATGGCAGCCTCTCCATTTAGAAACATTTGCACGGCTTGAAAATAGCTCTGAGTAGCTACATTTTTAGGAAATGCCCCTAATTCTCTTAATTCGGCAATTTTGTTGTACCAAATCCCCGTTACTAATGATTGATAGGGCAGGCCAAATTGCTGCCCTTCTTGGCTATAGGAATCTAACATATTAGGATGAAGATTCTCCACCATTTCGTGGTGATCATTTAAGAATGCTTGTAAATCTAGAAGTAAACCTGATTCCGCTAATTCTTTCGCTGAGGACGGTAAGACCCAAAAAATATCTGGTAACGTATCCGATTGCGCCATCATTTTTATTTTTTTTATATGAGCTTTTTGTTCCGTTCCGTGGAGCTCAATGTTAATTTCAGGGTGTTTTTCCATAAACCGCTGAACAATTGAATAAAAAGCAGGTTCCTGCCCTTTTGGATTTGCCACATGTATGGCCACGTCTAAGGTAATTTCCTCTACCATCTTATCGTTTGCCGTTTTTTCTAGTTCTTTACTACACCCTATAGTCACAAAGAAAATCAATAGAACAATCGATACATTCACATATTTTCTCATCACTTTTCTCCTCTAATATATAAGTATGTAGTTTATTATTTTTTTGGTTGCGCTTTCATTTTCTGAAAATTTTTAATCATCTTTTTCTACCTATTATAGAGGAGGTTGAAGGATATATAAATGCATATATTTTTTAAAAATGTTATGTATTTTTTGATTTGCTCTAAAAAACGAAAATTAGTAGAAAGCAATCCCTTCTGTTTCCTATCGCAAAACCCGAAAATGCAATCGAAAAATGCAACTAAATTTGTACTTCCTTTTGTATCTGTTTTTGCAATTAAAAATAAAATGGCTCAGTTCACCATACTGAGCCATTTTTAATATTCATTTTTTGTAGCTTGTTGGAGTAACGCACCCTTTAGCACAATCTACTTATTTAACCTTAAATAAGAACTTGCTTCGTTTTTAATTCTAAATATAACATCCTCTCTATTAAACTCCAAAGGTACATTATCATATTGGAGCCTATCAATCATTTCGCTAATTTCATACCATTCAAGCAAATCATTAGGATAATTTAACTCTGTCCCAACAATCCAAAAAATCCTTTTAGCTAAATTGAACACTTCTGATTCATTAGCTTGTATTATTTCACATGATAATAAACCGATATAGCCTTTTGCACTTGTCTCAAAACTCGGCTCTTGTATTTTCAGCTCATTCAAAGCTCTTTTAAAATAATCCTCCACTTCAATTACATTATCACTGAATGAAAATGAAGCAATTATATTTAAAGTTGGAGATGATACACTATTTTCTATCAAACCATATGACCATTTTACATAGTCCTCCGTAGCAACAATTCCTTTTTGAATTTTATAGAATAAAGCATTAGTATCCATTTTACAACCACCTTAAAAACACTTTGCCTTCTTAAAGAAACGCCCCCGTTAGTAAAAACACTTGGGGATGATTGGTTTTTGTTTGTGAATAATTATAAAAATAGTGACATACCTGGGGCATCCAAATCTCGTTCTACAAAGCCGAGTTTCTTATAAAAATTTTGTTTTCCTTTTGCACAAGATAATTGAATCCACTTAATTCCTTCTTCCTCACATTTTTTAAGTAAAGCACTCATAATTTTCTTTCCCATACCTTGTTTTTGATATTCTGGATGAACCATTACATCACATATAAATGTTTGATAAACCCCATCCGAAATAATTCGCCCAAATCCTATTAAATTCTTATTATGATAAATGGATACACTAAACCAACTGTTACAAATCGCACTATAAAGTTGGTCGTAAGTATATAACCCATTAGCATTCCATCCCGTTGTTTTATGTAATTTCATAAAATCATTTTTTGCAGGAATCGTTTCAATTAGTTCAAATTCCATAGTTTTCTCCCCTTCACAGGTTCTATTTTAGATAGAGCTAGTATCCACGTTATGTATTTTTATACCACAAAATGTTTATTTATCCAAATGTTTTAATCTTTCATTCTTGAGCTAACCTGCCCCGTTAGAACAATAAGAAAAACGGGATAGCCGCAGCCATCCCGTTATTGAACATAAGCACCCGATAGTTTAATAAGAACTCTTTATAGCTTGAAATCTAAATTATTTAAAGTCCATTCAATATTTATCTGAGTTTCTCCGCCAACTCTAAAATAATTCCCTCTGGACCACGAACGTAGCATAACTTATAACTTTCTTCATATTGCTGTATCTCACTAAAGATTTCCGTACCCCTCTTTTTCAATTTTGCAACAACAGCTTCAATATCTTCAACAGCAAAGCAAATATGTCGGATACCCAGCGTATTTGCAAAAGGTTGCTGAATATTTTTTTCATCTGATGGCGTATAAAATTTGACTAGCTCTATCCATGTCTGACCATCTGGCATCCCCAATCCTACACATGCCGTTTTAACATCATTAAGACCAACTATTCTATCCAACTGTTCACCATCCAATTCCCATTCCGCTCGCACTTCAAGTCCTAAATCAAGAAAAAACGCTTTAGCCTCTGAAAGATCATTTACGTTTATACTCACATGATCTATTCTATTGATTTTCATATTGAAACCTCCTATGTTCCTGTTATTTTCAATACCTGTATTCGTGTAAAGTTTGTATAAAATTCTAATTCGCTTAAAACAGGAAATACCCTTCTTCAACAAATCTGCCCCGTTTGTTCAATAAGGAATTCAACAAAAAAGGCGGTTAATCCTTCCTGGATCAACTCACCCATTACTCCAATAAAATTTATCTGTATTGGTCTAAGTAATATTTCCCCAATTCAAGAATTTCGTCCAAATAGACACATCAAACACCGATTCTCTATCAAGTTTAAAATGTTCTCCAAGTACTCTTCAACTCTTGCCCCAATTAATTGAATAAGCCTCACGGTTTTATTACAGTTTTTTTATCGTTCATTATCTTTACTGCTCTGAAAAAGGAGTAAACTGCCATTATTTTAGTCGGTTAGTGAAAAATCCTTATTGATTTGTTCAATGCAAGTATATATTGAAAAAGCTCATTTCTGTTTTGGCTATCCAATTCCATTAGTATTTTAATTTTATAATGATCATAACGCCCTTTCCTATGATGCAATTTTCCTTCTGTTTCAAATTTTATTTTCTCCTCCAATAAGTCCTTCTTGCCACATTTGATAAATGTAAAGGGTGATGGAGATTATTGTCATTATTAATATTCCTTCAATAGGCGATAAATTTCCTGCACTGGTTGTAATTTTGAGTTTTTTCCATAAAGCCCTGAAACCAAAGGAATAGATACAATCTACAATTAAATTAACAACGATATAAATCCAAAATTTACGAAATGTAAAATAAAATATCCATATGGTCCCAATCAAAAAAACACTATAAACAGTATGTGTTTGTGCAACTTTATCCCAAGAAAAAAGAGTTTCTTTATACTTCCACCAATCATACGTCCAAGCAATTTGGTATATTATTGTATTTATCACCGTTGCAAATAAAGCAACAGGCATATATCTACGCAGCGTAGAATTGTTCAAAAAGAATAAGGAAAGCCAGGGTAATAAAAAGAAAGCCCATAAAACGAGTTTTATCATATATAATCTCCTATTAATTTAATCTTGTGCCTTCTCAAAATTCCCTTTAACCATCCATTTTATTCGACTACTGAGATTCTTATGTGAGCTAAAGCAAAACAAAAAAGCCGTCAATATTGGCAGCCTGATCTTAAATTAAAAGCCCGTTAGTTAAAGTGAGGATCTTCACAATATTTTTTACCTTAACAAAATCTAATCCATTAATATGTATGGGTATATCAAAAAGACTCCTTATTTACATAGTAATATACTTTTAAACCTGATTTTTATACATATTGAATTAAATAGAGGAAATGAATGAGTGTTATAGAATTTATTATAGGTAATAAAGAGAAAAGGAGAAATGAAAAGTGAGTGATCAAATAATCCCAGCGTTAATTGCTTTTGTAGTTGTTTCAATTTTATCTCCACTATTAATAGCTGTTTTGATAAGACTTAGGCTCCTTCAACCGATAAGAAGAGAACTCCCCTCAGGTCATCAGTTAAAAAAAGGCACTCCGTTAATGTTTGGAATTATTCTTTTTGTAGGAATTATAATATCAATTCTCTTTTCACCTACTCCATTAATGTATTTCTTGTCTATTACATACATTCTTTTTAGTTTTGTTGGGTTTTTGGATGATTTTTGGAAAGCTTCTCGTCAAGATCCATTAGGGGTCTCGGGTAAGACCAAACTTATTTTTCAATTTATTTTTACTGGTACTTTGCTTTTTTACGCGATCAACGAAATAGGCGTAGACACCAGCATTAATATTTATAAAAATATCTCCTTTGATCTTCCAACGGTGTTATATTTCATTGTCATCACCTTATTTGTCGTAGGTTCTGCAAATGCCATAAATTTCACGGATGGTTTAGACGGACTTTTAGGAGTTGTTGCAATCCCTTCATACTTTTTCTTTTTTATGGTTTCAGACAGATCAGAGGTGCAACTTTTTTGTCTAATTATGATTGGATGTTTACTCGGCTTTCTTATTTATAATATATATCCTGCCAAAGCTTTTATGGGGGATACGGGATCATTAGCTATAGGGGGGTCGCTGTCGTTTCTTGCTGTTATTGAGAAAGTTGAAATTTTAATTCCCATTTTGTTCTTTATATATTTTGCTGAAGAACTTTCGGTTATTTTACAAGTTTCGTCATTCAAACTTACTCATAAGCGTATTTTCAGAATGACACCGATTCATTTTCACTTTGGCATAAAATATGGGTGGTCCGAAAATACAATTGTGACGGTTTTTGGATTTCTTTCTTGGTTTTGTGCTTTTATCTGTTTACTTTATTGGAAATTCTTTCTAAATCCATAAATAAAGTTATAATCATTCCAATGAATATTAGAGGGAACCAGGCAATGCATAATGCAGAAAAAAAATACCAAGGTCGAAAATCTGCTACCGCATAAATTGATGTACTAATCAATACCCCAATAATTATATAAACGGAGATGATATCCACTTTTGTCATCAAACTCCTTTTTAATATTATATAAAGGTGCACTAGTAGGGGTACTACATTTTGGCATAATATTAAGATTTTATATGTGAAAACGATCTTCAACTTGAAGATCGTTTTCAACTGGAACTCCATTACATAGTAACCCCGTTTTCAATTACTCGTCGTTAGTTCAACAAGAAAAAATGACCGCCGCAGAGATCATCATCTTTAACTATTGCACCCCGTTCGTAATATAAGGTTATCCAGATTTTTCTGGTTGACCTTTTTTTATATGGTCTTATGATTACGGTAGTCGGGGTAGAACGTCGCACCAGTGGGATTCAATCCCGTTAGCTAAACTGTTCACCCCCTACTTGTATAAACATGTTTCAGGCTGGTTGGGACATAGATCCCGTTTTACAAGTGAACCTATGACATTACAAGAAGCCTTAGGGGATACCGACTAATATTGCATTTCTAGGAGGAGATAAATTATGAATCCAGTCATTGGTCTGGATGTATCAAAAGGGGAAAGTCAGGTACAAGCTTTTTTAGATAAAGGTAAGCCATACCGTAAGAGCTTTAGTATTAATCACGATCTTGAGGGTTTGGGGAATTTATTAGATTTCCTTCAAGAAGTTGAGAAATCAGCAGGTGGTCATCAACCTTCGGTCGTTTTAGAATCAACTGGGCACTATCATATTCCCGTTATTCAGTTTTTAGAGGAACAAAAATATGTTTATATTATCGTCAATCCTCTTATCTCACACAGAGCCAAGAGCTCAAGCCTAAGAAAGGAAAAAACAGATGCAATCGATGCTTATCACCTTTGTGAATTGTATTATAAAGAAGAATTAGAGCCTTACAAGAAGCGTGGAGTACAACTCTTAAACCTTCGTAATCTAACAAGACAACAAGAGAGTATTGCAGAAATATCAGCGAAAACAAAGTTACAGCTTCATTCTTTAATCGATCAGGTATTTCCAGAGTATCGAGGTGTATTTGGAAGCCTATATTTGAAAGTATCATTGCTTACTTTACTAGAGTTCCCTACTTCTAAGGCTGTATTAAGTGTGAGTGAAAAAGAGTTAACTGATAAGATAGCTTCGTTATGTATGAGTCGTTCGGAGTCATGGGCAAAGGAAAAGGAACAGAAATTAAGAGAAGCAGCCCTTCGTGATCCTTTTCAAAACAACCTCTACGATAGTCATATTTTTAACCTTGAAATCTTGGTTAAGATTGTTCTTCAATACCAAGAGCATCTATCCAATATTGCGGATGAAATAGATGCCCTCGCTAGTAAAATTGAAGAATATGAAATCCTCCAATCTATCCCTGGAATCGGAGAAAAAATCGCTGCAACGATTATTTCTGAAATTGGGGAGATAGATCGGTTTAATGGTGCCAAGAAGTTAGTTGCGTTCGCTGGAATAGATCCTAGTGTCTACTCTTCTGGAAAGTTTACTGCATCCATAAACCGAATTACCAAACGTGGTTCATGTAGACTTCGCCATGCCCTGTATATGGCTGTTCAAAGTGGAATTCGGGATGCCCGTAAAAAGAAAACAACCGATGAGATCATTCCACGCAATAGAAGACTACGAGAGTTTTACGACAAAAAACGAGAAGAAGGAAAACCCTTTAGAGTAGCAATCATTGCCTGTGTTAATAAGCATAAGCTCTTACATTGGATTTACGCCTTATTAAAAAGCAGATCTACTTTCCAAGATATAGCTTAAAATCTATATCTAACTAAATACAACAAAACCTTCCAAAAAGAGCATAACGGAAGGTTATTTGGCATGAATATTTTTAGTATAACATGAGGCTATTAAACTTTTAATGAAAAATGTTGACAAACTATTAGCTGGTTTAGTTTAAGAACATTGTTTCACAATCTTTGATTTCACAATAAATAAGAAATGCCGCAGCGATCCCCTAAGTTCAACTCTTGCACCCTTTCCGTGAAGTTAGAAAATTTAATTCACCTCTAATTATTTTCTTATAATTTTTAATGTCCAAGGTAGAACAATCGCAAAGAGCAACAAATAAAAAGGGATTGAGTAAACAGGTCTCCAACCTTTTAATTTTAAATAACCTAATCTCCCTAATATATATTCCACTAGAAAAGATAAAATTGAAAAGAAAATTACCCTGATTAACTTTGTAGGAGTGTTATATCGATTTAAAAACAAGATCGCAGTTGCAGCTGGTCCAATTACAAACATAAAAATATCAGGTATACCACCAATAGAAGGATCTCCTGAATCCATTAAATCAAATATAAAAAATAAGATAATGTTAGCCATCCAACCATAAAAACCAATAATTCCAAAAAGTAAAAGCCACTCTCTTCGCGAAATATTTTTAGTTGTAGTAATAGAAAGTGATAGCAGTATTGATCCTATTAGATAAATAAACCAAGAACCTTTAGCAAATATGTCTAATCTTTTTAATACACCATTCCAGTACATCAACATTCCCTCTTTATATAAGTTTAACTATATTAAATCCCAATGATAAATATCCTTTCATATTATTTTCATTACTTACTTTTTTATGTACTATTTGAAAAAATGACCTTCGAAAAATTTTTTCCTTCATTGAATTAATCTGCACCGTTAGCTGAACAACAAAAAAGGATCCCCGTAGTAATCCTCGTTCTTCTACTATTCACCCGTTCCTTGTTTTACTTTGATACTTGTTGTTTTAACTATATAGTCATTTTTATGGAAGTAAGTTACAATTACAATAAATTGATTATTATGAAAAATACCAATAAGAGAGGGGCTGCTTAATGTTGAATTCACAAAGCAGTTTTTCAAATGGCTTTTTAAACGAGGTTCCAATAATATTAGTAGATTAATATCTTTTATGTTTGTTTTTATCGCTATTCAGTTTTTCGATTATAATCTCGTGAGCAAAAATCCACTAATACTTATACCTTTATTTTTTACTTTACTAATTCTAAATCAATTAATTGAAAGCTTTCTAGGTAAAATATTCGGGGACAAAAATAAGGAGATTGGATTCGGTTACTTTGTATTAACAATCATGATAATAACTGGAGTATCAGCAGCTTTGAATTAAAAAACCTAAAAAAGTCCCTTAGATAAAGCCGACCGAGTAATTAAAAGCAAGCATCTTTTGTATAAAGGTGCTTTTTTCTTCGGTTATATTCTTCAACTAAACTGCCCCGTTCGTATTATAAGGTTAGCCCGAATGCTAAATTTTTCTGGTTGACCTTATTTATTTTGGTCTTATTATATCAGTAGCCAGGGTAGAACGTAACTGCCCGTGGGGCTTCGACCCCGTCAGCTAAACGGTTCGCCCCCTACTTGTAGAAACATGATTGAGGCTGGTTGGGACTTAGATCTCGTATAACAAGCGAAGCTGTGACACTGCATGGAGGAATTAGGGGTACTGGCAAATTACTAGTTTAGGTGGAGGTAAAAGTCGATCAATCAGGTGGGCAAAAGAAAGTGCAATTAAACTTAAGACTGCAGCAGCTCGTAACCCTTTTGAAAAGACAGTCTATCAGAGTCATATTTTAAGCCTTGGTATGTATATTAATATGATTCTTCAATACAAAGAGCACCTATCAAAGTTGGAGTCGGAGATAGATGCCCTCGCTAAAGAAATTGAAGAATATAATATTATCAAATCTATCCCAGGTATCGGAGAAAAAATCGCTGCAACGATTATTTCAGAAATTGGGGAGATAGATCGATTTAATGATCCTAAAAAGCTTATAGCATTCGCTGGAGTGGACCCTAGTGTCTTTGAATCTGGTAAATTTTCTGCCACTAAAAATCGAATCACAAAAAAAGGTTCAAGTAGACTTAGACACGCCTTATATATGGCTGTTCGTTGTGCGATTCGTGATTGCCGTAAAAAGAAAACAACGGATGAAATCATCCCTCGCAACAAGAAAATGCGAGAGTTTTACGACAAGAAACGTGGTGAAGGAAAGCCCTTTAAAGTAGCTGTAATTGCATGTGTAAATAAACTCTTACATTGGATATTTGCCCTTTTAAAGAACAGAACAACTTTCCAAGATATAGCTTAGAACCAAAAATAAACTAAATAAAACAAAACCTTCCAAAAACAGAATAACGGAAGGTTATTTGGCATGCACATTTTTAGTATAGCATGAGTTATTTTAAGTTTTTATTGAAAATATTGACAAACTATTAGCTGGTTTAGTCTTTCTGTAAATTTATCGGTGAAATATAGGTATTCAACCTTATGTTTTGTGACCATTAATTGTGATGCAAGTATTGCAGTGTAGATAATTGTTAATAGTATACCAAAAACTGCTATCCCAAATTATAAGTCCTTGTAATATAAAATAACAATCTCCATTTTTAAAAGAATTTATAGGAATTCATTCTTAGATTTATTCAATTTAAGGTTTTAGAATGACTTTTATACAATTATCGGTCCTTGTGTCAAAAACTTCGTATCCATGCTTTGCCTGGTCTAATGGAAGAACATGTGTAATTACATCACCAATATCAACCTTTCCTTCAGATATAAGATTATAAAGAAAAGGCATATACGGAATAACTGGGGCCTGACCCGTTTTAATGTCAACATTTCTTTGGAAGATGTCTCCTAACGGGAATCCATTGTAACGTCCCCCATAAACACCGGTAATTTGGATGGTCCCAGCTTTCCGTACAGCCTGTGACGCAATGACAAGCCCGCCCATCGCACCGCCATGAAGCTTCATTCCGGAAGCAAGATATTCAAGAGGAGTCATCTTGCCGCTCATACCTGAACAATCAATAACGATATCTGCTCCGCCTCGTGTTATCTCTCTTAAATATTCGCCAACGTTTTCATGTTCTTCAAAATTTACAGTCTCCACTTTATTGGTTCGTTTCGCATGCTCAAGCCGGTAATTGAGGTAATCGACAGCAATAACTCGCTCAGCACCTTTATACCAGGCAAATTTTTGAGCAAGGAGACCTACTGGACCACATCCTAAAACGATGACAGTATCACCAGCTTTGACACCAGAGTGATCTACACTCCAATAAGCTGTTGAGGCTGCATCTGCAAGTAACACTAACTTTTCATCTTCTACTTCGCAATTCTCCGGTATTTTAAAGGGTGTAAAGTTTCCATATGGAACTCGCATATATTCAGCTTGTCCGCCAGCATATCCACCGGTTGTTTCTGAATATCCAAAGAAACCGCCCATTTCACCATGAGGGTTTGAATTATCACATTGGCTAGTTATGTCATGGTTACAGTACCAGCAATGCCCGCAGCTTACATTAAAGGGAATAATTACCCGATCCCCTTTTTTCAATTTTGTTACTTCGGGTCCTACTTCTTCGACTACCCCCATCGGTTCATGGCCTATTACGTAATCAGTTGGCAAATTGGGAATCATTTGATGAATCAAATGCAAATCGGATCCGCATATAGCAGAAGTTGTTATTTTTACAATGATATCATCGCCATTTTTAATTTTTGGGTCTTTTACTTCTTTAACCTGGACATTTTTATTCCCCTGGTACGTGACAGCTTTCATTTTTCTCTAACCTCCCTTATTTATTAGGCGTTGCAAACATTCCAAGTCTATCCGTATCATTCGGGAATAAGTTCATCCCGGCAATCATTAAAGCATTTTCGGCAGATTTAAGATCCAACTCAACTTGCTTGCCAACATCGTTCGGATATAACCAGCCCTTGCTTATCATCAATTCAGATATCTCGGTGTGTAAATCAATAGATAGTTCCATTTGCCTGTATAATGCCTCTCTTAACTCCAGGCTCGATGTTTCAGTTAACGCAATGGCATATGTATGAATGCCCGTTTTAACTGAAAGAAGAAACTCTAATGCAATGCCCGAATCTGCCATTTCTGGCATATGTTCAGCCCCTTGGGGATCCAAATAATCCATTTCCATTTTTTTCACCTCACCCTATATAATTGGTTCTTGCACCTTTATAAAATTCTTTAAGTTCATTTATCGCTGCGATTGATTGTTGAACATCTTTTTCCATTAGTGCTTTTAAATCATTATCGAAGCAAAGCCCCTGCATAAGCTTTGATTTCAATAAGCATACAGTTTTCAGGTTTAATACCTCATGTGTTTCCATTGTTTCATGATAAGCCAAGATTTCCTTCTCCATAACTTCACCTCCTGAAATTAAAATCCCTTTACTATGTGAAAATTATTCAGTGAAATATTACTGGTTATGGCATATTTTTGGTGGAATATGAATCTCCTGACTGAAGCATGATAAGAGAAGTTTTTAAAGATTGGAGAGATACACTTGACAAAATATTTAGGACTTCATGAAACACTGGAGACACTCGAGTTAATTGCATTTAAAACAGTATGTATAACAAAAGCTGTAACTATGAGCAAATTGCTTCCTGATGGAGATCTTAAAACGATTCTTTCTGGTGATTTAGAATCAGGAAGTCAAGGTCTGAAGCAACTTCAGACCTTTATAACAAACCGGGAGGAGACTCACAATGACTAATCTCATGCAAAATATGGCTGGAATGGGAGGATTAACAGAACGGGCAATCGCCTCGGATTTTCTGATTTCATCTAAATCTGCAGTCAGAAATCTCGCATTTGCTATTACGGAAACAGCCACACCTGAACTGAAATCAGCTCTTCGCGAGCAATTAAGAAATGCAGTGGATACACATGCCAAGATAACAGATTTTATGACTGCTAATGGATATTATCACCCTAATAATTTAGGTGACCAATTAAATGTAAGACTGCAGGATGCACAAACAGCTTTAAACCTTAAAGATCAATAGGGGCAGTATCGTATGTTTTATGCAATAAAAAATCAGCTGCTATTAAACAGCTGATTTTTTCCTTCAATATATTACACAGGTAGATCTTCAACCTGCCCGTCAGTTGAAGAAGAAAAGCCGCCTGTCACTGTTACCTTTTCATTACCGTAATCATTGTATAAAATTCAAATGAACTTTTCTGGGTTTCTTACTTTTAGCAATGATACATTACCACAGCTAACACAAAAACAAGCATCGACAGGAGAGTATTTCAAAACTGTATTTTTCTTAAAAAGGGCTCCATATCCCTTAAATTTAACAGTCTGTGTTCTCCTGGACCCACATTGAAACATTCCCTATCCTTTTTCCTTGGAACCCTCATAGTACCTACCCCGTTAGCCATCCATGCAGAACAAAATGAGTGCTGCTCCACAAAGAATGAAAATGGTTAGGAAGTGTCCATACTGATACTGACCTTAATCCAGTCAACCCTAATCCATAGACTTATTAATTATCGCTCTCCTCTTTTTTTAACGATTGAGCAGGGTCTTCTTAAGTTTTGTCATTTTTCTAATCTTGAAGAAACTTATTTTCATGGTAGTTAAATAACAATTTCAATTTCTACTAAAGAATTGAACCTACTTGGCTTCTCCTTTTACTAGTCTAATTGCGTTTTTATTTATTTTATAAATCATAACAATTAAATAAATGTCAAAAAGCTGGATTTAAAATCTGGTCTTACTTTATATTTTTTAATTTAATGTGAGGGAGCTTCTTACTTGCTATAAATTGCGAATCATTTCCTTTATTTCATCACGTTTTTGAATGGTTGTATCGTTTTCATTTGGGAAAATTGCTGTAGCACCACCGTCATTTTCAATATCAACTAGTAAATCGTCTAAAAAATTTGAAAGAGGTATGTTGAAAGCTTCGTAAGACTCATCTATTTTGACAGCCTCCATTTCAGCAAAGCTTCGACTGGGCCAAACAGGTAGTAAAAAGGGATAGTCTCCATCATCATCTTCTAAAAGTAATAAGTCGCCATTTTTATCGCGTAGTAACCATACCTGTTCATCCGTTACAACCATACCATAAAAATATGCAAGTCGCTTTTCAGCAGGACGGTTTAAAATAAATCGTTTAATTAATTTCATATATGTCATTCCTTTACGATAATTATTAAAAAATATACTAAGTAAAATAGAAAGTTATTATATTTTCAAGGAGAATTATACCATTTCTTCTTCAACTAAACTTCCCCTTTACTTGAAGAAGAAATAGAAGAATCAACTGCCGCAGCAACTCATTACGATCTTCAAGTCTTGCACCCGATAGTTTAAGTGAAACGATTCACAAACTGAATGGATATGCGAAAGTAAAAACATCAAGGAAGGTATTTTGTATAGTCACCAATTTGAATCAAGAATTGTTTTAGATCACTTATTACTTCTGATTTATTCCCATATTTTTTTTGTTCTGCTAAATAAAACGCATCGGAAAAATAATGAAACTCCTTTTCTATCCACTCAAAACTTTCTAGCATATGATCATTTAATCGGTCCATCATCTGAATTACCTCGGATGTATCTCCCGATTTATTTAAATACTCATTTAGTAATCCCAGAATTATCTTAGGAGGCAAATCATTTTGGATCTCCCCCTTGAAGCATTTTAATTTAAAACATATATCGATAGGCTTTTCTTTAGCAGATAAGGATATATCGATAATTTCATAAGGTGGGCTATCTAGGTTTTCAATTACTTTGTCTGCCCATTTTATTACATCCTGAACATTATAATACCCAATGGAAATTCCTAGTCTATATATTTCCGCCATTAATTTTAAATCCATAAGTAATCTCCTATTTGTTTGCCTATAAAATTCTGCAATTTTTGGTTATATCCTTCTCTCACTAAACTGCCCTTTAGTTCAATAAGAAAAGGCTACCTTAATTAGCAGCCAGTTCTTGAAGTAAAGCACCCGTTAGTATAAGTGAGGAATTTCACAAGACCCCTAAATTGACGAACTCTTTATTACTTAAGGTAAAATCAATCAAAGAATACTTTATAAAAATTCTCCCTGCCTAACTGGTCAAGGTAGTCAATCTTTCTTTTTTCATAGAAGTCTTCAGCATCTCCTCTTTCAAAAAACCAGACACTATCAATAAAAATGCTCAATTTATATACGTCAAACAAATGTATTTTTTCCACAATGCTTAATGGTTTATGTTTCGTGTATTCTTCTATAATTTTCTTCGCTTCAGTTAAATTAATCACATCGTATTTATCGTGGGTCCAAGCCCAGGACTCAATTAATCCAACAAGGTCAAAAAGAAGATAAGTGTAATTCGCATCATCAAAGTCAAGCAAAGCAACAAATTTATTATTATTATAAAGAATATTTGAAGTGTGAAAGTCTGAATGGCAAATTCCCATCGGCAATGATTGGGGAAGTTCTAGCGTAAGCAATCCTTTATCTATCCAATTAAATTTCTTCTTTGAATTTAAGGAATTTATTCGTTTGTATGCTGCTATCGCTTGTTCTCGGCAAAACTCTACTCCATAGTTCCACCGACTTTCCTTATGGATTGGCGAATAACTTTGGGTAATCTTATGCAACTCAGCAGCCTTTTGAATCAGTATCTTTTTTTGCCCTTCGTTTGGCTCTTCAATATGATGACCTTCTATGTAGCTAAAAACGACAAATGGCTTTAAATTATAGTTACCCACAAAGCTTCCAGTATTATTTATAAAGGGTTGAGGGCAGGGATAATTGTTTTCCTTTAAATAACTAAGCAAGTTGGTTTCAAATAAAACTGAATTCTTTGTACGGTTTTCATAATACCTAAACACAAAATACCCATTCGTTGTTTGAACTTTATAATTGGTTTGAACAGTTCCTTCTGAAATAGGTTTAGAGTTAATGTACTTCCCAAGATTATAATTAGCAAAAATGTGTTGAAGTGCTTCATTGGTAAATACCGTTTTTACAGCCATAATATACTCCTCTTAACATATTCATCTTTTTCCATTTATTATAGCATCCTTCTTAAGCTAACCTTCCCCTTTAGTTGAAGAAGAAATAGAAGAATCAACTGCCGCAGCAACGCATTACGATCTTCAAGTCTTGTACCCGTTAGTGTAAGTACAATCCTTCACAAAGTCCATTTATGATTTGATTAGGGAGGGGGCTGCAATATTCCCTTCATTCCGTTCAGCTACAGGCTTTATGATTTGATTTACACTATAATTAGAATCAAAAAAAGCGTTGAGTTTTCTCAACGCCTATTAAATAAGGTCAAACTCTGCTCCATCAGGATATAAAACGACATATTCTTCATCTTCAGGATTTAAATAAGCAATTTTTGCACCCTGTAGTAAATTATTATTATTAAGTTCCTCTATTATTGTTCGTGAAGCCTTTTCAACATCTACGACATAGTTGAAAATATTAGCTGTGCCACTGCCAATATCACCACCATCACACGAACCATTCCCTGTCCAACCTAAACATTCATTCATTATGTCTTCAACGGTGTGCCTAAGTTTCTGTGCTGTTTGCATTTCGTCTTCATTGTAGCTGTATTGAACCACTAGCTCGATTAATTCGTCCTCTTCTAGATAATCAAAACCTTCGTTAACTTTTTCTTCAGCTAGTTCATCCATTACTTTTTCTGCCCTTTTAAACATCTGTAATTTCACTTCTTCTGTTTCACCAGTATCCCCAACAGTACCGTAATGGATCATTAAGGTTCTACCGTCTTGCCAAACTTCCCAATAAATAGTTTCTTCTTCCTCTTGCTTAATTAATTTAATCAAATAAACACCGCCATAACTAAATAGTTTTTTCTGTAATAATACAAATTCAACATCGAATGAAGTATTCCTGCTTTCACTAAACCAGCTAATAGGATGTCAATATTTTTCATTAAAAAACAAAAAATTAAATGCTATACTAAAAATGCTCATGCCAAATAACCTTCCTCACTTATATTGGAAGGTTTTTCATTAGTTACTTAATTGTATCTCTTAAGCCAAATCAAGGAAAGTTTCTTTGCTTATTAGTAAGGCAAAAATCCAATGAATAAGTTTGTTTGTACATTCAATTACGTATTTTAAATGTGGACTATAAATCGTTGGTCTGGCCCTATGCACATAACATCCTCAACTTTTCTAGTATTGTGAATAAAGAAGTTTTTACTACTGGGGTATTATAGTCACCTGCGATAAGGTAAACAGGAACTGATGTGTCAAATGAATGATTAGAAAGGACTGTAGGAATAGTGAAAATGTCATCTGAAGTAAGAAAAATTTTGTTATGCACCTTGTCCCAATCAATTCCTCCCCAAAATGCAATCGGAAAACAACCTGTCATATTTCTTGTAATCGTGCCGCTTTCGCTGTCATCTAATATTTCCACTTTCTCTTTTTCAGGGAATACCTCTAAAATCTCAGTAATTTGTTGCTCCCTACGCAATTTTTCTTCCTGTTTCTTTCTTTTTTGGACTAGATATTCGATACGCTTTTTTCTTTCTTCTCTATTCAAGGATAATGCCCCTTTACTAATTGATTATATTATAAAGAAAATGGAATATATTAGTCTATGTATATATATTGAATATACAAACGTTTTATTGTATAATTATACTGGGTTGGATGGTAATCGTGGACATCATAGTATTTAGCGTAGGCGGGGCTGATACGAACTAAAGCAAGAGCTAGTTGGCTCTTTTTTTATTGGGTTAAATATTATTTAGATTTTAGATATTGAATAAAAATGCACCATTGTTTTAGTCTTTGTGTGGTCTTGTACAACTATAGAACCCGTTCGTGAAATATCAATTCTTAATTGGTTAGCATTAAATAATAAAACTTCGCATCCTGAAATGCAGTAGGTTAATAGAATTTACTATTGTATAGTACAATGCAATCCCTGCAAATATAGCAATAATTGCACCACTACCTTTAGGTATTTGTTTGTTCTTCTTGTATAAAAGTAACGTTGTTACAACAACAATTATAAAATATGATGCAGATATTATTATTTTATATCTTTCCATTTTAATATCCTCAACCGCAATTCTAAAACTTTCCAACTCTTCGTTAGTATCGTTATTCTATACAACAGTAATTATGTTATCTCGATCACCAATTTACCAAGTAAATGTGTTTTGTTCTTTTATTACAGTGTATTGATAGCCTCCTGCTTTTTCTTCACCGATAACAAAAGGTGAACTGGCAAATACAATTGGAACAACTACTATGAAAAGTAAAATGAACATTGATAACATTACTAACAACTTCTCTTTCAAGTACATCTCCCCTATACCCTATTTACAACAATAATACTACAAGATTTTGGAAAATGGGTTTAATTTTATCTTAAAGTAACCTCACCCGTTAGTGGAACAATAAAAAGAGCCGCAGCTACGACTCTTTGTATCGAAGAAGCCTCGTTGAACAAGAAGACTTTCTTTTCGTGAATGATCAATCCTATGTTATTTGCACTTTCAAGATTGTAAATTTCCTCTCCAAAAGGTCAACACTTTATAGATTATCCGTGCTTTTTTTAGGTAAACACTCTTCTTCCGGCCTTATATTTACCAGTTTCCACTCTTCACTGATTACTTTTCGAAATTGAGCAATTTCTACATCCGTTCCATTTGTTAATGTAACAAAGATAAAACAATAATCCGCTCCATCATTACCATGAAAGTAAATATATTTAACGTATCCATTTTTCACGGTTGGGTACAAAAGTTGAATTAATTTACACCAGGTCCCATATTTTATCCCTACAACATCTTCCCCGTTATGATCCCACCCATGATACGGTGCACATAAAAAATCCTCTTCATACTTACTCAAATTCGAAATTCGAAAACCCTCTTTTTCATAAACTAGCTGGATAAATCCATATGAATAACCAAAATACTCCGCTTTCTTATCTTTAAAACCCTCAATCGTTTCAATTTCATAAAAATACTTTATTCCTTTTTTTCCATCAGGTACTCGAAAAAGCTTTATTAAACTCGTATGCCCAATCCCTGCAAATGAATTAAAATATTTATCATAACTTACTTTATTTTTATACTCTTGAGAGAAAAAATTATAAGCAATTGGAAATGGAGTACGAGCCTGACCAACCGTACCGCAACTTCTCCTGCTAATATTTTCAGCTTCACGTAGGACGCTAAAATAGTTAATTATAGTATCTTCAGGGGTTCTGGTTAATTCAAGAGGTAGCTTGATTTGATCCTGAGCTTTTTCGGAAAAAGGCGAAAAGAACTCCCAATTTTCAAATCTTAAATTTAAAGCTTTCAAGCAAGATGGACGAAAATATTTTTGATGATACGAGTTTATGTCCATCCGGTTCCGTTTTTGCATATTCATCACCCTAGTTTCAGTTTATGGGTGATTAAAGGATAGGTGAAAGACCTGTATTTACTTCAAATATATTTTATGCTATTTCGAAAGTAAGTGGTGTAGAACATAAACAGACAAGGTTCTTATAATTGTTCCTAAGATTACCAGTTACTCCGTCCTTTTAAAAAGCATAAAAAACTCTATTATCTTGTGAACACCCTGCTAAACTCAAGAAAGAATAAGGTGCGACAAGTATCCTTCTTATAATGAATTTCTCCCCTTTTATGAAATAGCAACCCTCAATTAATACTTTTTGTTCTAACCTAACCCGTTTAATAACTTTCAGAAATATAAACAATATTTTGAATAACTGAGTTAACTTCCTCGTTGTCTTTAATTACAAATAAATGATCTGCTTCACCCTCTGTTGGGTCAACTATATCTTCTTTTATAGTTTCAGTCTGTTGCCTAACAAGCACTTCCTCAAAATTTGTATATGCACCCCTTAATATATTCGTACTTCTTTGACTTTGAATAACTCGTTCTTGAAGAACAATATCAGGAATATCAAAATGGACCAAGATACGGACAAACTCATCAGCATTAAACAACTCTTCAAGCAAATACAATCGTCCTTTTCGACTTCGATTTGCGTTGCAAATAATAAAGTGAAAATCAGTATGTTCTTTAGCATAATCGACAATCAGCTTTGAGAGAGAATGCTTAAGAGTATTGGGTCCTTGTCTTGGTTGTAAGTTCTTATAATATGTATTAATAAATTCAGCGTGGTTATCCTGATCCATAACAAAAGAGTTATTTAACTGTTTTTCTAACGCATTTGCAAATGTAGTTTTTCCAGAATGGGTTTTACCCACTGTAATAATTACTAACCTTTTCATAGCTTCAACTCCTTCAAGCCTAATTCTTGAAATAAAAAAAATCCTTTATTGCTTTCTTGTTTAACTAACCTAACATTAGCATAATAAATCCAGCTGCCAAATGGCAGCTGGATTATCATTAATGCACCCCATTAGTTGAAGTAATTCTCAATACTTCTTTTATTTGTAACCACTAGTAACTTCTCACTGTATATTCCAAATCTATTAAAAAAATTAGGTTTTCCAACTTCTTCAAAATGTCTGTTCCATTTAAACATTTTAAAAAAAATATTTATTGTAGGAGTGTAATTTGATTTTTCTAATCCAAGTTTTTGTAATAAAAACCTCTTTATTATGCGATAGGTTCTTATTGAATATTTTGTATCTAGGTAAATAATCAATTCAGCATTTTGAAAACTACTAACCACCCAATCCTCATTATGAACTCCTTCAATAATCCAAGTTTTAGAATGAATAATAGAATATAAATACTTTTCTCTTTCTTCATCTGTTCTTCTTATATCTCCAGACATTTTCCTTTTCCAAACAACATTATCTAATTCATAAAATGGGATATTTAACTTTGTGGATAATTTTTTTGCTAACGTTGTTTTTCCACTTCCAACGGAACCAATAATACGTATTTTTTTAGGAATTTTATTTTTCAAATTAAACCACCCACATCAATTAATACATTTTAATACTTATTCTATTTAGAACTGGATGTCTCCTCTTAGTTCAACAAGAAAAAAGACCGCCACAGCGATCCCCCTATATAAAACCTGACTTTCTCCTTTTGAAACATCTACACCAACTACTGGATTCATTTTTTATCTCTTCCTATCCATTTATTTGTCAGTAACCCCTATTCCTCCATGCAGTATCATAGCTTCGCTTTTTATACGAGATCATTGTCCCAACCAGCCTCAATCATGTTTCTCCAAGTAGGGGGCGGACAGTTTAGTTGACGGGATCATTCTCCCACGCACCCGTACGTCCTACCCTGGCTACTGATATAATAGATTCTTTTAAAAAAGGTCAACCAGTAAAAACTGGGTAACCTTATAATACGAACCCACCTGTTAGTTTAAGTATAACCCTACACATATAATATTTTTATTGGAAAAGAGGTTTTTGTTCAAATGTTCAAAGATAAGAGTATAGCTTTTCAAGTTAGATAGTTTTCTAACTCCACAAGGAAAGCTACTTTGAATAATCATCACAGGTACACTCTAGGCCATTTATTGTTACAATGGTGCCTCGAGCTTTTCTAATTTTTCCCCTAAGCTTTCTCCCAATCGGTTTTCTTTCCACAAAACTGTAATAACGAAGCCAATGACCATAATGACAGCAGCGAATAGATAAGGATAGTGGATGTTTACGTCAAATAATATTCCACCCATCGCTGGCCCACCGATAGTACCTAAGCTCGTATAGGTTGAATTCATTCCAGCAACAAATCCTTGCTCTTTCCCGGCAGCTTTTGATAAAAAAGTCGTCAATGCCGGGCGAAGCAAGTCAAATGCGAGGAAGATGAAGCAAGTTACCGCCAGTACTGCCAAATTGCTAGAGATTACAGTGGACACCACCGCCAATATTGCACCTATAATTAAACATAATTGGATCAGTTTTTTTCACCAAGTATATCTACCATTTTTCCAAACATGAATACTTGCATAACAACTCCGAAGATTGAGCTGATTGTAATAATAGCTGCAATCTCCTTCGGCGTGAAGCCAAATTTATGATCAGAAAAAAGGCTGAAAACTGTTTCATATGCTGATAAACCGAAAGCAAGTACAAATACAATGATAAAGGCAGTAAAGTAACGCGGATTAAGTGATCTTTTGAAATCGCCTATAAAGTTTATTTGCTTTGAATTAGCAGAAATTTCTGCAAGCTGTTCCTTTGTTTGCGGCTCTTTTAAGATAAATATTGATGAAATGCATGCTAAAAAGGCAATGCCTGCCGCAAAGAAGAAGGGCATACGTATACCGTATTCTGCAATAAAGCCACCGATGCCAGGTCCGATAATAAAGCCAGTACTAATGGCGGCAGAAATATAGCCTATCGCTTTGGGCCGTTCCTGAACCGATGTAATATCTGCAACATATGCAGTAACGCCTGGCATAATAAAGGCGGCACTAGTTCCCCCTAGGATCCTGGATATATAAAGCACTGATACATTCGTGCCTAGACCAAAGATAAGTTCTGAAACACCAAAAAGAAACAAGCCGATTATGATGATTTTCTTTCTGCCATAATGGTCAACCCATCGTCCTGCGAGCGGTGATATAAGTAGTTGTGCCACCGCAAGTACGGCGACAAGATAGCCCATCGTTTTTCCAGATAAATGCATGATATTCATAAAAGACGGCATAACCGGAACGATGAGACCTATACCTAGAAATGCAATGAATATATTGCTTAAAAGAATAATTAATACCAACTTTTGTTCTTTAATTGTTTTCTTCATATATACACCACTTTCTGTATAAACATTCTCTACAATACTGTCCAAGAGGCTTCTACTCTTTTAGAAGGTTTCGTTCAATAAATAATTAAGGAGCTCATGATTATCAACTGCATAATCATGAGCTCCTTGTATCACTACAGAACAAATAAATGCTTAGAAACTGCACAAAATAAAATTCTATCTGCTCTGATTCTTTATAATGAATATGATTCTCCATCATCAGGTACTAATACATTCGAGGAGATTCCTTTTTCATTAATAAAGCTTTTTAATTCTTCTTTTGATAATGTCCAATGATTGACAGCTTCCATATGGACAGAAATGATTTTTGCATCTGGAGCAGCTTTATAAACTTCATAAATGTCATCTTTCCCCATAATTAGAGAACCACCTTCAGAGAGTTGAACATCCCCGCCGTTGACCACAATGATTTTTGGTTTGTGTGTTTCAATTACTTCCTGAACAGCTTCATACCAAACAGTATCTCCAGCTACATATAATGTTGTCTCATTTGAGTGTTTGAAGACAACGCCGCACACTAGACCAGTAACCTTTAGGATTTCGCCTCTTCCATGCTCGCCTTTTGTTTTAATTAGTTGGATTCCTTCAAAGACTGTATTCTCTTGTAAAACCTCTACATTTTGGAAGCCTGCATTTTGAATTTCAGTTGCATCTTCTTCATTTTGGGAAAATATTTTAATCTCTTTGGGCAGCGCTTCTTTAGCAGCATCATCCCAGTGGTCATAATGTAGATGAGTGACAATAACAGCATCAACATTATGAATGATATCGTCAATGGATATTGGTAAACTAACTAAAGGATTATTTGAGTTGTTTTTTCTTAATAAGGGGAAAGGCGGGTAAGTCCCTTTTTCTGATAACATTGGATCGATTAAAAACTTCTTTCCCGCATATTCAACGACAATTGTTGCATTACGAATTTGATGTATATTCATATATATTAACTCCTTTATCTTTTGAAATTTTCTCTGAACAATGTATAGTCTAAACTATTGAAAATGAGGGATACATAGATTAAGTAAAGTCTTTTGGCGGTTTGACTTTATTTATGAAAGAAGTTAAATAAATGTTAGATAACACAGATATGCATATCTTGAAGGAACTAACTAAGAACAGTCGGATTAAAATGAAAAAAATTGGGTGAAAAAGTCCATTTGACTGGACCGGCTACTTCAGCTAGAGTGGCGAAATTAGAGGACAATGGGGTTATTGAGGGGTACACCATTAAAGTGAATCAAGTAAAAATGGGGTATCTTGTTCACGCAATTATACATATTTATACGAAAAGCACGAATCATTAATCATAAACAACTACAAAGTCAGTGGTGAAAGCTGTTATCTTCTCGAATGCAATATCCCATGCAATGAAATATTCTATGAATTCTTGACAGGTTTGAGCAATTTGGTGAGCTCCAAATTATCCATTGTTATTAACAAATAGTATCAATACACATGCGACATTGTGAAGGAATACACTTAAACAAATGGAGGCATTAATCCAAGATGAACTACACCCGTTAGCTTAAGTACAAGTTTTCACAAACTTTTTACACAAGATAAACTAGAGGCTGTTAATCGCATTAACAGCCTCTAGAGGTTTTAACTCTTTTTCTTACATTTTCACTTTAATAAATTTCCGTTTTCCTACCTGCACAATTATGCCGTCAGTGACAATTAGGGTTAAATGAGGATTGTCCACTTGTTCCCCGTTTACTTTTACGCCTTTGTTATCAATCATTCTTCTTGCTTCGCTCTTGGAGGATAACATTTCCAAACCAACTAATAGGTCGATGATTGATGTTTCCTTATCTCCTTTCCATTCAATTACAAGAATATCATCGGGCATAGAGCCCTTTTGGAAGACCGTGACAAAATGATGTTCAGCCTGCTCTGCCGCTTCAATACCGTGGTACATTCTTACAATTGTCTTACCAAGCAGCATTTTGGCATCCCTTGGATGAAGTTCCCCTGTTTCTAACTGTTTCTTAGTTGTCTGAATTTGTTCAGGTGTAAAATCTGTTACTAGCTCGAAGTATTTAGTCATTAACTCATCTGGAATGGACATTGCTTTTCCGTACATTTCCTGCGGGCTCTCATCAATGCCGATGTAGTTTTTCTTGGATTTAGACATCTTCTCGACACCATCAAGCCCTTCCAGTAATGGCATTAGCAACGCAATTTGCTTTTCCTTCCCAAACTTTTCTTGAAAGTGTCTTCCCATTAGAATATTAAAATGCTGATCAGTCCCGCCAAGCTCAACATCTGATTCCAGTACAACAGAATCGTATCCCTGCATCAAAGGGTAGAAGAATTCGTGGAGTGAGATTGGTTTCCCCAATGCGATACGTTCTTCAAAATCGTCCCTTTCTAAAAGCCTTGCCACGGTGATCTTGCCTGCCAATTGAATTACATCTTCAAAATTTAGTTCAGTCAACCATTTAGAGTTGTAATGTAATTCAACTTTTTCCATATCGATAACTTTTGCAAATTGCTCGAAGTATGTTTTGGCATTATGCTTCACTTCTTCATCTGTCAATTGTTTTCTAGCCACCGATTTCCCTGTCGGATCTCCAATTTTCCCTGTAAAGTCCCCAATAATTAGTTGGATAATATGTCCGTTCTCTTGAAACTGTCTCATTTTGTTAAGGACCACGGTATGCCCAAGATGAACATCTGGAGCAGAAGGATCTAAACCAAGTTTTATCTTTAATGGTTTGTTTTGCAGAACCGACTTGGCTACTTTTTCCTCTAATTCTTCAAGCGGAATAATGTCCTTTACCCCTTGTGTGTATATGCTCATTTGTCTTTTTACCTCAACTAATTGTTCTGCGTTAAGTTGATTCATTACCTCATTCATTGCTCATTCCTCCAAATTTTAAAATATAAAAACCACGCCCCTATAAAAGGGACGTGGTTTAACTTTTGCACGCGGTACCACCCTTGTTGAAGGAATTCATCCTTCCACTCTACGAATAACGGCTCGTCCGTTCTTTGCTTATAACTAACAAAGAAAGCTCCAGAAATGTAATTCGTTGTTATCTGTGTGTCGATTTGCACCAACCATCGACTCTCTGCTTACAGGGAGATAACTACTACTGGGTTTCCCATCAACGCTTTTAATATTCAGTTGTTTTCTAAAAATTATTATCCATTATTACTCTTCTTAGGACTCTGGATAGGTTTTTCTGTTCATAGGCAGATAAACCTGATACAATCTGAACCTCGCCATTATGGAACTGGGGATAAAGGTCCTCCATCACTTTTTTTCCCTTATCGGTTAGAGAAACATACGTAATTCTTCTGTCCCTGTTATCCGTCTTCCTAAAACACAACTCTTTTCTTTCAAGAGTTTTGGTTATATTGCTTATTGTTGCTTTTGAGACTCCAGCGGACTCAGCTAATTTTTTAGTCTCAATTGATTCCCAGATCCACAAATCATAAAGCATAGAAAAGGCTGTCCAAGATAAGCCATATTGCGATAAGACTTCCTGTTCCATTTTATTTCTCAATCCTTGTGCTACTCGATAAATATTCGTGACGACTGATATTGCATCAAGATTTAGGGAACTAATAGGAATTTTAGTTAAGCGATTAATTGTATCTATTTCTTCAGGGAGTAATTCTCCATCTTCATTAAATGAATGAATAATATCCACTCCTAATTTTCTGAATCGTTAGCTATGAAATGATAATAACAAAAAATGATAAAGGTTGCAACACCAAGTTTTGATTATTTAACTAACCTGCCCCTATACTTCAATAAGAACGTGCTAGAATCCTTATTGACATCTCTTCATTTAATTTAAGTGGAATCCTCTTTCACAAAGTTTACTTTATCATTGAATAAATACAAGTGTCAGTTAGCTTGCTACCATCTGCGGATAAATCATCATTTCTTAATGTTCCTTCTAGTTCAAAACCTAGTTTTTCTGGGATCGAACGACTTTTAAAGTTTGTTGATTCACATCTAATTTCAATCCTTCTAAATTTGAGTTGCTGAAAGCCAAGGTTAGTTAACTCACTTACTGCTTCTGTCATATATCCATTTCCACTAAATTGGGAGTTAATCCAGTATCCAATTTCACATTTAGAAATCTTCCAATTAATTCCGTGAAGGCTAGCAGTTCCAATAAAATCATTAGTACCCTTATGAAAGATAAGATAGCGAAAGCTTTCTCTTTTCAAAAAATCTATATGGGCATTTCTCAGGATAATTTCTGTTTCTTCAACAGTAGGAATTGCATTGTATAAAAACAACCATTGCTTTAACTCATTAATTGAATATTTAATAGCTTGATTTACTACATTCCCGTCACCAGCTTGAAGTGGTGCTCGAAGAATTAGTCTGTCTGTTTCTATTTGTAACGGAACATCTATTAAAATAGGATTCATATAATTTCCCCTCTCTAAAATTTTAATTATGACCTAATGAAACTTATATAATAAAAAAACTTTCACCCCTTATTTATAATTTACTCCAGTATAGATTCATTTAAATTGCTGTTAATGTAATTCAACAAAAAAGTACATTAATCCTCCAAGGGATCCATGTACTTATAATTGTTATTAAATTAAACTGCTTCGTTAGGCGAATAAGAAAAGGCTGCCATAATGACAGCCCAGATCTTCAACTCTTGCACCCGTTACTTTAAGTACGATACTTCACAAACTTACTCAACGAAAAAGGCAATGTTAATTAAACATCGCCCAAAATACTTCTAGAATAAATTAATCTTCTGTCCCTAAAACATCTGTATTTGGGGGCTCATAACCCATCTGACGGAGCATGGCTACTATTTGTCCCTTGTGATGAAACTCGTGAGTAATGGTGTGCATTAGCAATTTACGAGGAGTAATAGATAGTAGTTCAGGTGCTTCTCTCCAAGGGATTTCTCTCTCAATTAGCAGGTTTAATTTATGTCCATGTAGTTCTAATAATTCATTTACTATTGAATCTACTTGTTCAAATCGTGCTATTATTTCCTCTAAACTGAGATTATGTAATTCTTCCCTTGGAGTAAGTGGTTTTTTTGTCTTCAATAAAACAAATGAGCCAAGCCATGCAACATAGCAATCTGCTATATGAACCAATGTGTCTCTTACACTTTGCCAACCGAAACCATTAGTATGAGTAAAGTGATTAGGATCTAATTTCCCACAAAAATCTAACAGAGTTCCTCTAGACTGTCGAACCCATCCATATTCGTGTTGAAGCATCAAAACACCCACCTTAACAGATATAACTACTTATTCTATACAGGTTTAGAAAACCCCTTTCTTACTGATTATTCATTTATTAATAAAAAAAGACCATTTCAAGTGCACCGAATTCTTATTAAACTAAATATCCTTTCAGAATAAAGGTTCTTCGAAGCATATCCCTATTTAACGTAAGCATCCGTTAGTTTAATAGCAATATATCACAAACGTTTTCTTAATTTAAAAAGACTGTCGTAACAATCTTACCATGTCGATTAGAGGTGTATTTTCAGGATAGCTGAAGAAGGAGTTCTACGTTAAATCAACTCATATGAATGTCATTGCCATAACGAACCAATTGTAGTTTCCTTGCCAAAGATTGGGATGCGAAATTGTCCCAAGAAGTGCTATATAGAGCAGTTCTTCCTTGTTTTTGTACCTCTGAAGCCCATGCATTGGTAACATCCGCACCGTATGCTCCTCCTCGGTAATCTTCATGTGTAAATACACTTGCTTCGGCCGCTTTTGAGGTCTGCCTTGCACTACAACAAATTGAAACAGGAATGTTATCTTCAACAATTACAAAACAAGGTTGCTTATTCTCAAAATCCTCAAACGTGTATGGGAAATGAGGCTTTAAAATTTCTTTGTTTTTATTAGTTACTATAATTGCTTTTGTACAAGTCCTGTCCCTGACATCGGGAAACACATACGCTGGTCCAATCCATAAATTATTTACTATACGGTCTATGCCTAAAACCTTTATTACTTCTCCTAGATGAGCACCAGGATTTGACCCCATAACTTGTTCTAACTTCTTTACAAGACTATCATCCAGCGATTTTGAAAACCTTACTACACTACCCAATCTGGTGGCACCAATAAAAATTCGTGGTGCAGCATCGTATGGCAGTTCATTAACGACTGTCACTCTATTTTCAGTATCGTGTCTAAATAGCACATTTACATGATGTACCATCAATTCTAAATCAGATAACATTTACATTCCCCCCAATAACTTCATCATCCAATATTCAAGAAGTTACGGTTGTTTCCCTTCTTATTAAACTAAACTGCCAGTTAGCACAAAGAGAAAAGCCGTCAAATTGACAGCTCCGTTTCTTTAATTCTTGCCCCGGTTAGCGTAGTTGATGGAACTATTCGTATCCAGGTGCACCGGTGTATTAGGCTGTCCGTGAGCAACCGTAAGTTACTGTCGTTGGCGTTTATTTTCTTCGCTTTGACGGACGATCTCGTCAACGACGTGCTCGATCGGTGCGGTGGCGTCGATTATAATTCCGTTTTTGGGAATGTCTTCTATCGTTTGGTGCAATCGCGCAATGAGTTCCCGTTCCGTTTTCTTTCCGCCCCACTCATTTTCCGGTCGCTCGTCAAGCCGCCGGTTCAATGTATCAAGGTCGACCTCGAGGACAAACACGCCGTCAAATAGATCTATGAATTTCGAAAAGTTCCTAGAACCACCGCAGAAAAATGTTACCGCCTCATCCTGGTTGGCGACCAAAGCTTTTACTTTATCTACATACCAAATGTGGTGCTCGTGCGTGACGCCATCCGTCCGTGTACCAGTTTCCGGATCGCCTTGATAAGCCAATTCATGGTCACCATTAATGGCATGGTAGCCGCGCCGCTTCAATTCTTTGCAGACCGAAGTTTTGCCGGTGCCGGAAACACCTTCAATCAGATAATTCCTAATGCCCATGGCTAGACCCTCCATTTCTGTCGCTAAACTACTTCTTTAATTCAATAACAAAAATGGATCGCCGCAGCGATCCACGTTCTTCAACTATGGTCCCCGTTACTTTAAGTACAATTCTTCACAAACTGATATTGCTTCACAAAACTGACCTGCAGCAGAACATCGAAAAGGCGATTTCTAATTAAAGGATCGCACCCAATATATATAGAAACCGACTAGATTAATATCTATATGAATTATTTATTCGAATGAGAGGAAAGACCCCGACCTATAAGGTTTGCAGAAACAGGCTTTTTCCCTAATTCCCTTGCCCAAATTGATAATTGCCCTATATGGTGAATTTCGTGAGCAATAGTATGTCGCATTATTTCACCCCAAGTATCCGTCACAATTCTTCCATCTTGCAAGGTATCATAAAATAATTGATTTTCCATACTAGCATCCCAGTTGTTCACAAAGTTTTCCACCTCTAAATGAAATTCAGTGTCCAATTTTCGAACTTTGTTCAAGCTTTTATAACTATCGAAACTCTCCTGAAAGTCAGTTTTACCTTGTAATAGACGTATCCAGCTCCATTCGACATCAACAATATGGAAAAGTGTATGCAATATACTTCCCATTCCACCCGTTCGGTTCCGCAAAAGTTCTTCTTCACTTAACTCTTCACACCAACGATACCAGTCTTCTCTTACCATCCAGTTATATCTAAAAAAAGTCTGCAATAATGCCCCTCCTCATTTTGAAAATAATTTAACTGTTAAAATACTATTAGATAAACGCCAAACATTGTTAAATATTACTATTTCTACAAACATAGGTTGAATTCCTTTTTCAACAATCCTGCCCCTTTAGTTCAAAAAGAAAATGTGATTCCTCTTGTGGGAAATTACAAAATCGCATGGATATAAAGTTAAACATGCGTTTAAAATTCCCGTAATTATATCAAAATTTTTACTTTCCTTTTGTTAAAATATAACTTTTTCTTATCATATCTTGTATTCCTTCCTTTGGAATAGTACCGTCAAGAATTATAGAATTCCAATGGTCTTTATTAAGGTGGAATGCTGGAACCACGGAAGGATAAATTTGACGCATCAAGTCTAGTAAATTAGGTTCATCTTTTACATTAACCCAAACACGTTCATCCTTTTCAAATATCCATGCAAAAACCTTTTTCTTATCCATATGTCGTATTACTGTCCATTTCTTATCACGAAAGGGTGTATCTATATATGCGTTCCCCAATTCTAAACAGTAATCAATAACTTCCTCTCTATTATTCATTTTTTTGTTTCCACCTCGTTAAATACACTTGATTTTGATAATCTGCTTCGTTTATTTTAACAAAAACTTTTATGTTCACTAAAATCAAGCCTTTTTTATTAATATTATGTGGGGCTGTAATCAGAATCCTTGACCAGAAAATCTTATAATTGACTTTCAGTATCATCAACAAGATAATCCGCATTTATAATTCTTTTAACAACAAAAGACAAAACTCAAATCATTCAAGGAATAATAATGGTCTTTAAGACAATCATACTTTGCTGAAGCATACCATGGGGACGGTTCTAGCGGTCCTTTTTGTCTAACTTGTACCATGAGAACCGTCCCTCATGACACCTTTCTAGAGAAGGCAAACTATTTAAAATATGTAAAATTTACAGGAGTACATCATCTCATACTTACAATGTTTGAATCTTTATTATTATATGGAAACCAAACGTTTATTGATGAACCTTATTCAATACTTACAAAAGAGATAAATAAAAAAGCATTCAAAATATGAATGCTTTTTCTGTGCATAAATAGTATTTATCTCCTTATCACCATAAGTTACATTAATAAAATAATCACTTAAGGTTTGAATATAACCTTCAGCATCTTTTTCATTTATTGCAGTAATCATTGAACTAACAAGAAAAGTTATCTTTCTCTCATCAGTAGTATTAAACCCTGCTTTAGTGCACACCACCGAATTTAAGGTAGATGTAACTTTATCATATTACCTTATTTAAATTATTATCGGCAAAAACCGGAAATGAATGCATTGATGGATACTATCACAAAAAGACCATCAAATCGAAGGTCTTTTTACTAATATCATTTCGAAGAAGAGTAAATCCTTCTCTTTTCTATTCCTGCTTAAGGATGTGCTTGTATTTCAACAATTTAAAATTTATATCACCTAAATCATTGAGTTTTGTATTTTCATCTCGTTTCGATTGCAGCGGCGTGAAACTAAATGTCATGGAATCAAGGTTAAAATCCTGTTCTTTACCTTCTGGAACAAAAACTTTAATTATTGTTGTTACCTCATACCATCTCTTTGATACTTTACCGGTATGATCCAAGACGTGGCGCACTTCTGTGATTTTTTCCCAATCCCAGGACATGGGTTCTCCATACTCTTTCGTGATCATCTGATCCACTTTTGGCTCAATAAAATCCAACATCATGTCATCAGGCGTTGAATAAAGTTCCTTTTTTATTTTACCGCTCGGAGGAACCTCAGCCTTAGTAGCGGAAAAAGGTATGAATAGCAAAAACGACATAAATAACAAGGATAATTAAAGGACCACACATTCTAGACATAACTATTATATGTGATCAAATTTATTATCCTCTACAACTTACGCACCTATTAGTTGAAGAAAAGACTATAGGGTAGCACCCTCACGAGGCTACCCTATAGTCTATTTTCTAAATTGTGTTTTTACTAATTAATATCCAAATCCACAGTTATTTGAGCCGAATCCTTATTAAAAAAAGATTTTACTCGTTCCTCGGTTTTTGACCAAGTTAATGGAGTCATTTGAACCAACAATTCAATTGAAGATTTATTAAGGTTCATAGTGTAACTTAATCTTAAACTTTCTACAAATTGAAAACTCTCATTAAATCTCTCCACAGTCTCTGCATTAGAGTAATTTTGTTTATCAGGTTTATGAAAAAGATGTTCACTTAACTCTTTCAGGTAACCACTTTGAGGCACAATCTTAATTACTAAACCATCTGATTTCAACAATCTATTAAATTCCGCATTATTTGACGGAGATAAGATATTAAGAATAACATCGAACTGTTTATTCTTAAATGGTGTGTTAGCTAGGTCAGCAACAGCCCAAATCTTATTAGAGTAGTCCTTAGAAGCTACCATGATACCTTCTTTAGAAATATATATTCCTACTCCTACTACACTTTTTTCAGACTTAACATTATCGTAAATATTAGAAAGATGTGAACCCTCGCCACACCCTATTAGTTATGCGTGATGATTCATTTTACCATACACCTCTCCCCTTTTTCATCGAAAGCGTGCTTAAAATCAAACGCAAAAGAAGTGGGTCCATTCTGTACATAATAGTTATATCTTTTAAAAGCCTCTTCCCAAGAGACATCCTTCACCTCCTCTGTCCACCACACTACATATGAAAGGTGTTTCTCTGGATAAGACTCCATCCATTTGCTTCGATCTCTCAACGCTTGCCGGTGCTGACCTGAATAGGTAAAACGATGCAAGGCTTGAAGGCTTCTCCATACTGTTAGTGTAAGCACGGGATAACCATCCCCTTTGGTGGCTTCCACGGGGATAGGGACTCCATAAGGTGAAAACTCCTTTATTAGTTGCCCTGTTTTGGCAGCCTGTCGAATTACTTCATACCCCACTTCAAAAAACACACGAGAAGCAGGATGGTCATAAGGTTGATTTAGTCTACCAACCGTATAAATTGATACAAAAGCCATAAGAATCCCTCCATTTATAGTCCCTTACCTAGTTATATTCGAGAGAGGAAGGATCTTATAACTTCTAATTACACGTCGGGTCTTTCCTTTCAAACAGCTGTTCTACTTGATTGTTATTGTTCCTTTTATCTTTAAATCATCACTTAGTTAACATAATATAGTTATGAATATCATAGTGATCATTTTATGGACTCACCATGTTTAGTTCCAACTCACTTGACAAATTCAAGTCAACTATTTTACAGCCCTATTTTATTTTCAATAATGCTTGATCCTTTACCAAACAATTTGCTATATAAATTTCTAATTCTTAAATTTTATTAACTCCGCTGTTTTAATTAAATCTTCATTATTTATTTTCTATAAATTCTTCATTTGGCTTTGGAATTAATTTCTTTTCAAAAAGAAAATTAAACAGGTTTTTATTACTATTGTTATAAAAAGAAAGAAATTTTTGTATTGTCACAAGGAGTTGTTTAAATGGTTGAATGGGTTCAACATGCAGATGGAATTTGGCAATACATCGCTAAATTAATATCACACTATTATTTTCTTGTTTTACGATATCTAGAAATTGTTCACGGATAATTAGATATTTTTACTTGGGGTTACATCCTTTTACGGGTTGTAATCCAATGAAGGCAACTCCTTGAAGTCCCCACCTTGTATCGCAAAATACTAGAATGATAATAAAAATGGCGAGCCACAAACTGATAATCGTTTTGGCACGCAATTTTTATTACTTTAAAATCTTTATTATTATGAAGTGGTAAAACTTTTTCCGTTTAGATAATACGCAGACTCCTGAAAGGTGCTGAAAGCTACTTCTATCTCTGGAATTCCGAGTGCGTGAATATGTTTGTTACAATTTTGGCAAATTGGTCCTGAATCTCCTGACCGCGTTCGAACCATTTAACTTCAATCAACGGGTATCCTTGAACTTCATCACCAACAAATACATAAGTTGATTGGACAATTTCTAAGGTGAAATAAAAGATTGTCTTTCCATGAACATAGCGGTAAAGGAAAATCAAAACCCTGTTTGTACAAAAAAGGAACTTGACAATTCCAAGCTCCTTTTTTATTGGATTAGATGGTAACTGATTTATTTATCTTTGAATAGGAACGGTTGAATTTCACAGAATAACTCAACACATAAATAACCATTAGGGTGGCGAGCACATTTAGTACCATTAACGAAACGTTCAAATTAAAAAATTGAGTCAGTGCTCCTACCCCCACAACCGGAACAATAAACCCGGTGTAGCCACATAAATAAAAAGCCGTGATAACTCGTGGACGTTCTTCTAGTTTCGGTAACTCACCGGCTAACCTTAACGTAATTTGAAACATCCAGCCACCGCCAACAGCTTGGAAGAATATACCGGTCCAGAGTAACATTAAACTCGTTGTTTGACCAGAAAGCACAATAACCCAAGACCCAATAATAATCAAAAGTAATCCTAAACGGATTCGTGTAACGGGATTACCCGGCCAAGGAATGAACTGAGCCAAGGCCCCTCCACCTAGAAGTAACAAAATTAATAAGCCAGGGACAGATAGGTTGGAAGTATGGATGACATTTTTAGCAAATGAAGGTACAAGGGATAAAACAATTCCTTGCAACGTGAAACCTATAAAAATCGGCAGCCCGATAAACGACCAAAAATGGGAGCGAATATTGGTCGGTACACCAATTGAGATCTTAGTTTTTCCAGATTTTTGACCATGCAAGTAATGCTCTTTTGGCAGGGTCTCCAAAATCAATAATGCACTAATTAACATGATAAGGAGAATCCAAAATGGTAAACGAAGCGGCTGCCAATCTAGATATTGCAACACTAAACCTGCAATAGCGGGTCCCAGGCCAAAACCAATTAGTACCGTTACTCCTGATAACTTAATCGCTGTGCTCATTTTAGCTGGAGAAGTTACTTTAATTAAAAAGGCAACAGCTGTACCCGTAAAAGCTCCATATGCGACACCTTCTAATATCCTTGCAAGATAGAGCATCCAGACATTAAAACTCGCCAGAAAAATCAAGGTGGAAGCGATTGAAATCCATATACTTACCCGAAGAACTCTTTTCAAACCCCATGTACTGCCTTTTGCTCCTACAATAAGCAATGTTGGCACTAGGATAGCGGCATAGATGGCAAACAATATGGTTATTTGTAGACTATTCAACTGGTAGTATTCACTGTATATAGGAAATAAAGATGAAATAAACGTTGCCCCACACGACATCATAAGAATAACCCATAGCATTCTTTTCATTCTGTTCCCTACTCTCACGTATTTTTCATTCCTAAAAAAGAACAATCGGTCTTTTTTAATTCAAAAAAATTTAAGAATTAGAAAAGCATGGCGTTTATCTGCTTAGTAATCATATCTAAATAACGCTTATCTTTATACAATCTGCTAAGGGCCAATGCACCTTCCAAAGATGAAAGAATGAACACCGCCATTTCTTCAGAATCCATATGCTTGTCAATTTCATCTTGACTTTTTCCAAACTCAATAATGTCTTTAATAATTTTTATTAAGCCTTCGAAGCCTTCTTTAATGGAATCTTCGATCAAAATATTGGTGTCATCAGCTTCAATGGCTGCATTCATTAAAGGACATCCACCTACTATGATATCATTGTTTAACAACGTCATAAAAATAGTGATAAAAGCCTGAAATTGATTGCTTGCTGACGTTTTGGATTTAATGGCTTCTAGGTAATTCTCTTTAAGTGTCATCAACGAGTAGGAAAAAGAAGCCTTCGCTAAATCATCCTTACTATCAAAATGGTAGAATATCCCTCCTTTTTTTAATCCGGTTGCTTTCATGATTTCAGCAATAGAAGTGGATTTATAGCCATTTGTGTTAAACAAAGATGATGATTGCTCAATGATATATTTTTTCGTACGTTCCCCTTTATTCACCTTACACACCTCCATAAAAAAAGACCAGTTGTTCTTTTTTATTTAATACTATTGGTACATTTCTGTCAATAGATGAAGTCATCATAATCTTAATTATTTTCCAATGATAATCTAGTATTATTGATTACCTCTCATTTTAATATTACTTTTTTCTTAAAAAAATTAATAATAAGTATCAATAAAAATAGGAAAGGGATGTATCCATACAAAAGGATTCCTTGGAAAGTACTGTTTATTCTAAAAAAAGATGACTAAATAAGCCATCTTAAATTTGTATATCATTTATTCTAGAACATTATATACTCAGATCAATCTCCATTAAATTTCTTAAATACTAAAACCGCATTATGACCTCCAAAACCAAATCCATTGGAAATTGCGTAATTTACCTCCGCATTAATTGGATTGTTTGGTACATAATCAAGGTCACAGTCCTCATCAGGATGTTCATAATTAATGGTTGCAGGAATCAAATTTTCTGAAATGCTTTTAAGCGTGATAATAGATTCGACCCCGCCTGCTGCACCGAATAAATGTCCTGTCATTGATTTTGTTGAACTAACTTTTAGCTTGTAAGCATGTTCACCAAAGACATTTTTAATTGCTTTTGTCTCTGATTTATCGCCTTCAGGTGTACTTGTACCATGTGCATTAATATAATCAATGGCGGTTGTTTCTATGTTCGCCATTTCAATCGCTAACTTCATTGCTCGAACTGCGCCATTATAATCTGGTGAAGTAATATGATAGGAATCTGTGGTAGATCCATACCCAATAATTTCTCCCAATATGGTTGCCCCTCGATTTTTCGCATGTTCATATTCCTCAAGTAACAAAATTCCAGACCCTTCAGACATTACAAAACCGTCTCGTGTCTTATCGAATGGACGACTTGCTGTACTTGGTGAATCATTGTTCGTTGACATGGCTTTCATTCTAGAGAAGCCAGCGAAAGATAATGGATTAATTGATGCTTCTGTTCCTCCTGCCAAAATGGCATCTGAATACCCATGTCGGATATTTAAAAATGCTTCACCAATCGCATGATTACCTGTTGCACAAGCGGATACAGGTGAAAAACTTGTACCTCTAAATCCCGTTTTAATTGATACAATACCAACAGCCATATTTATGATCATCATCGGTGCCATAAATGGAGATACTTTTCTTGCGCCTTTTTCTAATAGGGTTTGATGATTTTCTAGAACGGTATCTAATCCGCCAATTCCTGAACCAATGAATACCCCTAAGCGATTTTCATCTTCATTTTCAATGTTTAATCCAGATTGATCTAGAGCTTGTTTGGCAGCTGCATAGGCATATTGGACAAATTTATCAAACTTACTTAACTCTTTTTTATCTAAATAATTTTCAGGTGAAAAAGCATCAATCCTTCCGCCAATTTTAGTATTTATGTCTTCAAAACCTTCAAATTCAATCTTTTTAATACCAGATTTTGAGTTCTTTATATTATTCCAAAATGTCGCGACATCATTTCCTAATGGTGTGATGGCACCATAACCTGTAATAACGACTCTACGATTCATTTAAATCCTCCAAACAACTTTGATTTTCTTGTAATGTTTCCTACTTTCAAGAAGTTTTTCAAATCGTAATTAATGTGCTTGTAATTATAATTTTTCAAAAGGACCAATTGGTCTTTTTTATTAAATACCTTAGGAACCGTTTTTGTCAAGTGTTAACCATTATAAGCAAATTGTGGTCTAGTTTTAATGGCTACCTTTCATAGAGAAGGATTTCTCCTGTAAAGGAAAAGAGTGTCTTGCGAACGAGCAAAGGCTTACTTTAAAGGTACATGCCAGCATTTTGGCAGATTTATGGACATCCAAATTGACAATTAAAATAGCCATAGAAAGAATGTCTAGTTTCTCAAATAATTTGCCCTATTAAGGTATAAGACATATGTTTATTTGGGGCTAGTTTAACATCAATTGACTCGAACGCATGTAATAATCAAAATTCCAATGCCTAATACACATATTCCGTAAATACATAAACTATTTAATGAACGCAATACCCCTCTTTTTATCAAATACTCATTGATTCCAAAGAATAAAATAATGGGTATAATCCACCAAAATACTTTTAATATAGTAATTGCACTGGCTCCGGTATCATTAAACAGGAAGCCTACTCCCAGTAAAAAGAATGAAAATACTAGTAACAATATAAACAAATATCTAACAACGTACGGTAAAAATCTCACAATATCCCTCCTAGAGAAAATAAGTTATTTTGTATATCATTCTTGTAAATTATTTTAAGTCAATAAAACGAAATTTATTATTCTCCCTCTCGAAGTTGACCTCTAATTCACAGTCAATTTGGCACTAGAGATGACACTAAAATGATTACTTTAGGTAGTTTTACCTCCACTCTACACTTTAACACTATTTGTGATACGGTTCACCTTATCCTTTTTTTAACGATCAAGCTCAGCATATAAACATTTTCTCGTTTTCGGAATCCTCTCATCAAGTAATGATTAATAAGTAAAAAAGTCTAGTTCGATCGAACTGGACATTTTAATATGAAAATATTTGTAGATGTTTGTAAAATGACCAAACTTTGATCATTTTACTGTTTTGGGTCGATGCAGACATGCGGCAAAATAGAACGAAATTTCCCATTCTTAGGCGGATTCCTTTTAATTGCATAGGTCTTGACTTTCTTAGCCATTTGGCTGGCATAGTCTTTGAGTAAAACTCTTTCTTCAAGAAGAGGTGTCGGCTCCATCACAGCTGAGTAAGAATAAACCGCCTCCTTCCAAAACTGCTTGGTCTTATTTTCCTTTCTCCAGTAATCACGGCATTTATTTGCCGCTATCGTGAACAGCCAATTTTTAAGCTTTGATGATTCCTGAATGGTTGGAAAAGCTATCAGATAGACTGATATACTTCAAAAAAAAACCTTGGGTCGTATAATTTTATACGACCCAAGGTTCCATGTCCCCAGAAAACTACAAGGGTGATTCGTTGTGATTTAATTAGCTCCTTTAGGTGCCGTTGGATTTTTTTCAGTAGAAACGATTTCCCCGGTTTCAGCGTTTACAAATGCGATGTAAATATCGTTCCACTTGATGCCGATATCTTTACCAGCCTTTATATTCCGCTTCGCTTCGTTTCGAAGAGTTCGGCGTCAGTATATTTGTAATTTTGATCTTCAAAGGTTACATAATATAACGTTCCTTCCATGTCTTCTATGGTGCACAAAGTCTAGGAAACTTTCAAGCCATTTTACCTGAACTTGATTCGTTTTTCTCTCAATGTTTCCAGGTTTATAGATTTTTATTTGGTTTCATATGAAACGACGGAGCGAATCATCGGATTGGATGCATCTAAACCTGCTGCAAATGGTCCAATCGCCGACCCTTCCTCTACTTTATACCACTCGCCTTTGTAAAGCTTCCAAAAGCGGTCTGAGAACGGGCTGCTCAGATCAAATCCAATGGTCGGTATATATGGATCTGGATATTGGGTGCTAAATACAAGGAAATATTCCTTCGGAACGTAAATGGAGTAAGGGACAAGATCTACTTTGACCCAGCCAGGAACGACATCCGATTTTGCAGAAATGGATTCCGTTAATTTCTTTCCAGGGCCACCTTCAGGTCCAGTGGCATCATACACATCAACTTGAAAATTTTCACCACCCGGATTCCACCAGCGTGGGTCGATATAAAACAGGCCGGCGGTCAGCAATGCTTGGTCCTGTCCATCCTTCAATGACATTTTTACTGCGGCCTCGTCCGCACCAGATACCAACAAGACATTTTCAGCTGAGCCATCATCATAGCTGATTTCACCTTCTGTACCTATATAAGGCTTTAAGTGTATATCAATTGAACGGATGGAATTGCCCTTAATTTCAATCCGTTCTCTGTAGGTATGAAAATAGGGGGCACTCACTTCAAGTGTGTATGTTCCTATAAAAGGGTTAAGCGAGTATTTGCCGTTTGCACCTGTTCTTACCGGGGCGACAGCGGCGTCTTCAATGAGTTTCACCGTTGCTCCCTTAATCGTTTTTTTGGATTCGCTGTTCTTTACAGTTCCCTTGACGGCGCCTTTATCTAACGGGGATAACTGAATATCTACAATGGTCGAAGCATCTTTCGTTACTCTCGCCGTTTGAATTTTTGGGTTAAACCCATAGGCCTCGGCTTGTAGATGGTATTCATCTGCAGGGAGCTTCATGCTGAAGCTACCATCCATTGGATCGCTATCTACAAGCCTTCCATTTTCAACAATCTGTATTTGCGCACTGAGCGGGATGAGAACTTGTTTTTCATGGGTGCCTTGTAGCCTTGTAGACTCCTCGAATGTTTCAAATGCTATCGTTGATTGCGCGGGTTGATATACATTGCCGGAAGGTTTGTCTTCTATGGAAACATCATCTAAGTACCACCCTAAATTTGTTTCCGCACTGTCGGAATGGAAACGGTAAGCTACATAAACAGTTTTCCCTGAGAAGGAAGACAAATCGACCGAAATGGCTTCCCATTTTGTCTCTAAGTGCTCATCGTTTGTTTTAGCCACATGCCAGTTCTTCATGTCTTCAGAAACGAGCACTTGTCCCCAATCATCCCATCCTCGGAATAAGTTGATAGAAGGGCCAAAGGTCTGTTTGAAGTTTAGGAATACCGCTTCTCCTTTCTTGACTTGAATAGGAGGCATAGCTAGCATGGATTCCTCGTTATTGTTATAACTCCAGTTCGCATCGGTATTTCTCCAGTCAGGGTTCGCGGTCGCGTAGGCATTGGTCCCAGAAGGCACCTCCAAATACGTATGCATGACCTTCCCCCAATTCCACGAACTGTTTCTACCTGTACTGTACCACCCTACAGGTGATGTTTCAAAGTCTGTTGCATACCCGACCGACAACCCTTCTTTCAGCGGTAGGCGAACAGGGACGGTTTCCGTACTGTTTCCCGCATAGTCCGTAATTTTCCAGTAATAAGTAATTTCTTTCCCCTTTACTTTTTCTAAAGGAAGTTCACTTGAATAGGAACTGCTTTTAAAGTTGCCTTTAAAAAGATTGCCATTTGATGTTTGCTCTGGTGCTCTGTCAACTTGATAATGAAGTTCCACCGTTGAAACTGCAAAATCGTCAGAGGCTTGTACAGTGAGTTTCAAAGGTGCATTAGCATAAGCATAGGGAAGAGGCTCATGCCTCGCGACTGGTTTCTTTTTATCGACAGCTTTATAACCTACTTTTCCTACAAGACTGCCGACGCCGTTAGAACCGCTTATTACCATACCTGTTAGGTCAAGAATCCCTCTCCCATATGCGTCATTTGGGGAAGTTGGATACTTTAAATCTGATAAAGGATTCAATCCGGCATACAGAGTTTCTTTGAGTTTTTCGATTGGTATGTTTGGCTGCATTTGCTTTAAGATGGCAATGGCGCCTGATACATGTGGTGCAGCCATGGAGGTCCCCGATGACAACCCGTATTCGTTATTTGGCAGGGTTGAGAAAATCTCTTCCCCTGGTGCAACCAAATCCGGCTTTATTTCACTGCCGCCATAGGGAGAAGGCCCCCTCAAAGAAAACCATGAGATTCGGTTTTCTGAATCTGTTGAGCCAACTGCAATGGTTTCAGGGTAATTAGCTGGATTGGTTATTGAACCTGGCCCAACGGGTGTCCCATTGCTGTCGTTTCCTGCGGCAAAAACCGGTGTAATGTCGGCAGCCGCCCATGCCTTGACAACCGATCTAAACCAGTCATTCAAGGTAGAACTGCCAGCCCATGAGTTATTAATAATATCCGGTGCCATCTCTGGATGAGGAGTTCCCTTTTCATCAAGTGGGGCAAGAAGCCATTCTCCTGCTTTTAGCAAGTCTGTATCCAGCGCCCCGTTTTCTGAAAATGCGTTAACAGCAATCCAGCGTGCCCCTGGAGCCACTCCGGTACGCGTGCCTGTTTCCGGGTCATAGCCAACCATTGTCCCTGTCACATGTGTACCATGTCCATGTTCATCAATTGGAATAGGACTATCCCCCACCAAGTCCAGCCAATTGAAAGTGTGTGTAAAGGTGCCATCCGCATTGAGTCCTCGGTATTGCTTCTTAAGCGACGGATGGTTTACGTCCACCCCAGTATCAAGCGTTGCGATTACGACACCTGATCCATCCAACCCATTTTCCCATGCTTTTTTTGCCTGAATTTTTTCCAAGTTCCAAGATAGCTCACTTGTTAATTTTTGAACTACAGATGTCTTCGGTTTAGGCGAAGCCTGCCGTTCGTTTAGGTAAATATGGTTGACTTCTGGAAAGGTTGCTATTTCCTGTAAAACATCTTTCGTGGATGTAAATGAAACCGCATTTACGATGTAGTAAGATTGATCATCTTTCAGTTTTCCTTCAATTTTCTTTTGACGAATAAAATCCTTGATATGATACTGTGTTAGTTCAGCATTCGTTTGTAGTCCTGACACAACAGCTGAACGGACGCGGAGTTTCTCTTGATAGCGGGTAGCCTTCCCTTTCTTAGCCTCTTCCCGAGCTTGATTAGCAATTTGTCCAACATCCGCTTGGTTTTTTAACTCTACAATCACATTCGTGTACTTGTTATTTTCAAAGGCCTGTATTACTTTCGGATCCACCTTTCCTTCCATTGGATTTGATACTCCGTTTTGAACCGCCCCCCCTCTTACAGGGAAGACTGTTCCTAGTAAAAGAAATATCATCAAAAAAGCTACTAAATTCGATTTTCTCCTTTTTAACCCTTTCATTTGAACCCTCCTTTTATAAACTTTATAAACACATCAATCAACACAATCTACCTGTTCCTCCCAATTATCAAAATAGAACAAAGGAACCCGAAGAGTGCAAACCAGTATCAAAGGTGGTGTGAACTCCTCTCAATTTTTAACTTTTCTAATCAACTAAGTAGTAGTTTACAATTTGATTAAAATCCCTCCTATAAAATTTATAAACTACTAGACACAATAGTATTGGTATTCTGAAAATTTAACAATACAACTTTTTTGATTGAATTAATCAAGATTATAGATGGTTAATAAAGGATCATTACTTAACTAGTAAAATTTTTATCGGCGGAAAAAAATCTATTATTTCCTTAACAACAGACCGCATATCTTGTAAAATAAATTTCAGCACTCACCTGTTTCGATTAATAATGTCAGTATGTTTGACAAAGAAATATAAGATTCTTAAGATTAATTCACGTAATTACTTTTTATATATGAAGAAGGAGTTTTTTTGCAGCATAGTATTGGAGTTGAGTATGCTTTACACTGCCTCGTTTATTTAATTGATATTCCCAGGATTCTCCCACTGGAGTAAAGGAACTTTCCTTTTTTCAAGGTATATCAGATACATATCTCTCCAAGATTTTTAGTAAATTATAAAAGCAGATATTGTAAGTTCAGTTCCTGGGGTTAAGGGTGGTTATAAACTTGCTAAAAGCCCAGAAAAAATTTCCTTTTTTGATGTAATTGAAGCAGTTGAAGGTCCTAAGCCAATTTTCCAGTGTAAAAATATTAAAGATAATGGTTATTTGTATAGGGAAAATATCTGCTCCCCAGGTGCTTCTTGTACTATCAATTTGGTTATACTTTCTGCTGAAGAAAAAATGAGTGAATTTTTGAGGAGTAAAACACTTGCATGATTAAACGAAGAGCTGGATTGTGCCTTATCCAAACAAGTACGTGAGGAAACTCGAAAATTTTTTTCGAAGAGCAACCAATAAAACAAACCTCTCGTTAGATCCCTTAATTAAAAGGAATTTAGAGAGGTTTTTTCCTTGTTCAAGGAAACAAATCTTTCAATAGACTATTGATAACTACAACCAATACAATACTTCTACTCCTGAAACATTTTTTAGCTCTTTTCATTATTTCTGTATGTGCATGAGTATCTGAAGTATTTTTTCCTAAACTTTAAATTGGTAAAACTTTTTGCCGGATTCTATTGTCAAGCTTAGGATAACTGTGTTTCTTTATAACTCTCCGCTAATGCCTCATTCTCATTTATAAAATTCATTAATATTTCGATAAAACCTTTTGCAGCTGTACCCATAAATTTTTGTTTATGGTGGACAATGGACACTTCCTTGATAAAAGTTGGATTTGTTATTTTGATAGCTTTTAAATCCCCTTTATTTTCCAATAAAAAGAGTTTACCGGATAGGATGGTAGCCCCTATCCCTTCCTCGACTAATTCCAATATCGCCTTCGTATCGGTTGATTCAATGATAGGTTGGAGACCAATCTCCGCAAATAGACAAGCTTCCTCTAGTAATTTCCTAAAACAATGACCGATGGGATTTAATATAAGCGGAATACTCTGTATCTCACGAAACTCAATTGCCTCTCTATCAGACCAAGCATGATCCATTTGCACGACTAAAAAGAATTCATCCTGGTATAAAGGAATATGGATAAAACTATCATCTGGTTTTGGCATGAAGGTTAGAGCCAAATCAATTTCGTTTTGCTTTACCTTTTCTACCGCATCATCTATCGAAAATAACTGGATCTGAACATGAGGGTACTTAGCATGAAACTCTAGCAAAACCTTAGAGGCTATGAGACTTAAGTCACCAGACAGTGCCCCTATCACTAATTTCCCTCTCTTCACCTTTTGCAGCTCCTCTATTTGTTCGGTGGCAGAATGTAAATTTTCAAACATTTTTTTGCATTGTTTATGGAGAATTTCACCAGCCTCCGTGATTGCTATTTTTTTTCCTAAACGATCAAATAAACGAACACCCAGTTCATCCTCTAACGCTTTCATTTGATAGCTTAAGGTAGGCTGCCCAATTCTTAGTTTTTCTGCAGTCTTTGTAAAATGAAGATCGTTACATAGGGCCATGAAGTATTCTAATTGTCTCAGTTCCAAGATTTTTCACCCCTTACTCCCCTTACTATTTGATACCTTTCAATCTATCTATCTTACTATTCTACCTTGTGGTGTTCCAATGATAGGTTCAGAGATTGCATTGTTCATGACAGCTCGAATATCATGTTTCCATATTCTGGATTTGTAACGTGGGCCCATTTTGAATCTTCAAATAACCAATTTCGGGTATGAAAAGGGCTATTATGATCACTATATAGACTTGGTGATGTACCTGCTGAAGAGGCGTCAGGTTGTATATAGACTAAATAGAAATCTCCAGAACAAAAATGTTTTTATCCGCTAAATCCACATGAGTCCATTCCCCATCAGTACGCGCACTGCCTCAAGCGGTCCTGCGATTTTTTTTCTAGGAGCCCCGTTTGCACTCTTGGAATCATATACGGCTACCTGAAATCTAGTTGAGCCCGTGGCAGGCAATTCTGTATTCACTTGGTTTAAGATTTAAGTTTGCTTCGACGGAAACGTCTTTTGGAATCGAAACAGCTTGGTCACTAGATTGAAAACCATAGGCTTCAGCACGAAGAGTGAATTCCCCTGACTTATGCGGCATAGAAAAGCTTCCATCTTCTGGATTCGTGGCTACTGAGTATCCAGAGTCTACTAGTGTTACCTGTGCTCCTATTGGTAACACGTTTGGCTGACTATTGGTATCTTGAACGAATGTTGAATTTGGAGCTAACACAAAGCTTTTGAAATTCTTTTTGATGAACCACCCAACCCATCTGGACTAAAATCATACCACTGCTTATACTGCAGGTACGAATTTCCGTTACCTCCTTTGTATTTGGTAAAGACTACACAATAGTATAAGTATTCTAAAACATTAACAATACAAGATTTTTGATTGAAGTGATTAACAAATTAGATGGTAAAAACTGACTATTTAATCATAGGAAAAACACATAACAATTTGATGATACTATACAGAAAATCAAAGTACAGATTAGTTATTAACTTGAATCGCGTTATAGTATTCTGCCAAGGTAATACCGCGGTTCGTGATATTTTTGGCGATTTCTGGTCCCACGTAGCGAAGATGCCATGGCTCGTATTGGTAGCAGGTAATGGCTTCCTTGCCCTTCGGATAGCTGATAATAAAGCCGAATTGGGCTGCATTGTCCTCCAGCCATTTTGCCTCTTTCGTTCCTGTAAAACATTCCTCTGCCGCACATTTGCCGTCTCCTCCAGTCACATCAATCGCGAGCCCTGTTTCGTGCTCACTCGTTCCAGGCGGCACAATATAGGTAAGGGCTTTCTCATAGCCATCCTTTTCCACATAGTGATTGAACAATGCCGTTTGGGTTTCGTGTGATCGGTAGGCTGAAACGCCAAGCAGCTCCACACCTTGTTTTTTTTGCTGCAGTGAACAATGTTTCAATTGCTCCAGCGGATTCGACACTCATTTTTCGTTTTTCTGACTTCTCATTAAAAATAAAAGGGATGGAAGGGTCAATCAAATCCACTGGCTCAAAGTCCTCTGGAAGATTGTTTTGTTTGTTTACCAATACAGGACTACTATCCGGAGCGCTCGTTTTAATACTATCAACCGTTTGATCAGGCTTCTCTGCTGGCTTTTTGTCTGTATCTGGTAAAAAATTATAGGTTGAAAAGGAGGAGAGACCAAACAAGGAAACACATACAATCAGCGGCATTATAGAAACAACCCATAGTATTTTTTTCAATGTGTTTTCTCCTTTACGAATTTTTTTTCAAAAAAATAATTTACAAAGCAAGTTATATCTGTTATCAGAATCGGAGTCGCAAAAAAACGTCATAATTTATGTTCACACAGAACATCTTAAATCACTTGTATATAAATCCGAAAAGAAAAGACCAACTGGTCTTTTCTTTTCCAAAAAAAATTAATATATTATTTAAAAGGTTTTTTTGCCAATTGCATTGAATAAAGTCAACTCTCGTTTTTAAAAAGACCCATTGTGATTGATATATTTATCTATTTTTCTACATTAAGAGCATTTTTTAAGCTTTTTATTATGCCAATATGTTCACTTTCATGGAATGAAGCGTAAGAAAGAAGTTCACCAATGGTTTCTAGTTTTAATGATCCCATTGTAAATGGGTTTGCAATTTTTTCATCGAGTCTCCCTGCAAACGTTTCTTTTACACGATTTACTTGTTCAGATAGTAATGAAATTAGCTCTTCTATTGAAGGCGGAGTTGTATTCCAGTCAGTTGTTTTTGTCCCCGTTTTGAATAAGTTCATATATCCCTCTGGCAGGTTTGGAATTTCGTTTGCAAAATGAAAGACAATTCCCTCAACAGCAACATAAATATGACCTAACTGCCAGCGTAGTGAATTTGGATATCCATTTGGGATGATGTCACCGTTTTCTTCCGTTATGTCTTGTGCCGCCTTTAATGTAGCGTTACGAGCATATTCAAATAGGTCAAAAATCTTATTTTCATTCATGATGTTTGTCCCCTTTTTCAATAAGATTTTTTAATTGATCTAATTTTACTTTTCAGTAGCTATATTCCCCATGGCAATAGAGATTCTATTCCAGCTGTTAATTTGATTAATTAATAGAACGAGGTCAACATACTGTTTCTCGTCATAGTGTTCACGAACTCTTTGGTAAAGCTCATCTGGTACTCGTTTTGTCGCGATTAATGTCACGTACTCTGTCAACTCAAGAGCTGCTTTTTCAGCATCTGTGTAAAATGTACACTCTCTCCAAGCAGTAAGGCAAAATAACCGTTGCTCCGTCTCTCCCATTTTTCTAGCATCGGCAGTGTGCATGTTGATACAATAAGCACACCCATTTATTTGAGAAGCCCGAATTTTTATCAGTTCACGAAGTTTACGGTCTAAGCCAGTAGTTTTCGTATACTTTTCCATTTCCATCATGATCTTAAGTGCATCTGGTGCTGCATTGTAATAATCTATACGTTGTTTCACTATCATTTCCCCCTTATGACGTTTCAATTATGGATAATGTTAATCGGCGATTAACACTGTCTATAATATAGGTGATTTATTTTATTATGTCAACCCTTCTTTCAAGAGAGAAAAATGGAACAAAACTTTGTTTGACAAAGAAATCAAACATTTCTAAGATAAATGGAAGGAATTACTTTTTATTTATGAAGAAGGTGTTGGTATGCAGTATAGTATTGGCGTTGAGTATGCACTTCATTGCCTCGTTTATTTAATTGATATTCCTGAGGATTCTCCCACTGGAATAAAGGAACTTTCCTTTTTTCAAGGAATTTCTGATACATATCTCTCAAAAATCTTTAGTAAATTATCAAAGTCAGGTATTGTTAAGTCAGTTCCTGGGGTTAAGGGTGGCTATAGACTATCTAAGTCTCCAGAAGAAATATCCTTTTGGGATGTAATTGAAGCAGTTGAAGGTCCTAAACCGATTTTTCAATGTAAAAATATTAAAGATAATGGTTATTTGTATCGAGAAAATTGCTGTTCGGCTCCCTCCTCTTGTACGATTAATTTAGTTATGCTCTCTGCAGAGGAAAAAATGCGTGATTTCCTGCGCAGTAAAACACTTGCCTGGTTAAATAAGGAGCTTGATACTGTCTTACCTAAACAAATCCGTGAAGATACTCGGAAATTCTTTTCAAAGAGCAACAATTAAAAAACCTCTCGTTAGATTCTTACATTAAGAGAATCCTGCGAGAGGTTTTTTATATTGCAATTATAAAAATGTGAAAGTGAATACAATCTTTAGTTAGTAAAATAATAAGTATTGACAACAATTTAGGGAGCACATTTGTTTATGCTAAAGAAAAAAAATGATCAGAACCCTGCTGAAAATCAAACCACTGCTGAAATAGTGAAAAAAGCAAAGAAATCATCTGATTTTAAAGAAATAAAAAAACAGGTTTCAGGAGTCCAAATAAGTATTTTATACTTCAGTACTCTTATCGAACATAAGACGATGGAACGTGTATTTCTACCCTATATAAATGAATGTGAAAAACAGAAAAACCACTCTTTCGATATTAATCATTTCAAAAATAACCTTCCTCTTGAAGATGTAATTAGCACTCAGGACGCAAAAGAAATCGAAGATAAAATTCATCAAGGATATGTACTTATTTCATTTGAAAATAACTCTGAAGAATTTCTATTAGTAAACGTGAGCAATTTATCTGAAGGGATTAGAAAAACGAATGAAACGGAAAATGAGTTTAGTGTTACAGGTCCGAAAATAGGGTTTGTTGAGAGCCTGGATACGAATATACTTTTACTTCGAAGTAAGTTAAAATCGCCCTTATTAACGACTGAAGAGTTTGTTCTAGGCACATTGTCAAAAACAAGGGTTACCATTGTCTATTTAGATGGCATAACAAATGAAAAACATATAGAAACCGTCAAAAAAAGAATCTCCGAAATCGATTTTGATATTATCTGGGATTCTTCTGCCATTGACCAAATCATAAGAGATAATTCAAACACTCCCTTTCCGCTTTATGTTTCTTCCGAGAGGCTGGATAGAATATCTTACACACTTTCTATTGGCCAAGTCGTCATATTTTGTGATGGTTCACCACACGCAATATCCGGGCCTTCTACCATACTCGATTTTTTTATCGCTTCAGAAGATTATTATTATAACTGGGTTATTGGGTCGTTCTTTCGTTTAATCCGAATATTTGGTATCATCTTTTCAATCTTTTCTTCCTCTATTTATGTTGCGGTTGTGACGTTTCATTTTGAAGTTATTCCCGCGGATTTACTAGGTCCGCTCATAAAGTCCAGAGCAAATGTACCATTTCCACCGTTATTAGAGGTTCTTTTTTTAGAAATGACGATTGACTTATTAAGAGAGGCAGGCGCAAGATTGCCTACAAAGGTAGGACAAACATTGGGAATTGTTGGAGGTATTGTCATTGGGCAGGCAGCAGTTGCCGCAGCACTGACGAGTAATATTTTATTAATTATCGTCGCTTTATCAGCGCTAGCATCATTTACTACACCAACAATGTCTATGTCCAACACGATTCGATTATTAAGATTTCCCTTTATCATTCTGTCATCCTTGCTGGGCGGTTTAGGTATTATGATCGGTTTTGCCGCGCTGCTGTGTCATTTGTTTAAACTAAAATCGTTTGATACTCCTTACATGGTTCCTTTGTATCCGTTTCGGCGCAATAATTTTAAAGATAGTTTTATTCGTTCTCCTTTTAGTCAAATCAACAAAAGGCCGGATTTTTTGAAAGCTAAAGATACAATAAAATATACACAAAATGAAAAAATCCAAAAGAAGGAGGATATTAATGACGAATAAAACTATTGTGAAATTTGGTTTTGTTGTTTTATCGTTACTCCTGTCTGGATGTGTACCTCAAAATATTATTGACGAGGTATCTTTAATGCATAATATTGGATTCGACCGAGAGAAGAAACTGTTAAAAGGTATTGTAGTCTATCCTGATTATCAACAAGGTAATACGTCTTCTTTAATTTCTGCTGTTGCAACGAATCCTTCTAATTTACGTGAAGAACTTGGTTATAAATCTCAATATAAAGTAGAAATGGGGCAATTACGGGTAATTATTTTTGGAAATAAATTAAGTTCATTCGGTTTAGCTCAAATCCTGGATACCATTTGTAAAGACCCTCAAGTTGGCTTTGTCAGGATTGTCATTTCTAATGATTCACCGAGCAAAATACTCAAAAACACATTAAATGAGCGTCCACTTTACTTGATGAATTTAATCGACCAAAGCATGAAAAATGAAGGTATTCCCGAATCTAACATCCATACGACGTATGATCAATATTTTGGAAGTGGGATAGATATGTCCTTTCCCCTTCTAAAAGTAGACGCTAGCGAAAAAATTAAAGTGGATGGTGTGGGAATATTTAAAGAGGATAAATTAAAATATAAAATTTCAACTAAAGAGGCATTTTTATTAAAAGTAATGACTGATCGAAATAAAGTTGGAGTATATAATTTAAAACTTACCAAGAACGGTCGAAGCAGCTACATAGGTGTAAGATCACTTTATGGAAAACATAAAGTTAATATTATTAACGAAAACAATCGTGAAAAGGTAAAAATCAATCTAGTTCTAAATGTAGAACTAGGAGGTTTACCAGAATGGATGTCAGTTGAAAATGAGGACGATTTCAGGCTCATAAAGAATGAATTACAGAAATCAATTTCAAGTGATGCTGCAACACTTCTTAAAAATTTCCAAGCAAATACTGTGGATCCTATAGGCTTGGGCAGGATACACAGTATTAGTCATACAAAATGGTCTGAAGATGACTTTTATAAGAATATCTACCCTAAAATGACGTTTGATGTAAGTACGAACATAATCATTAGACATGCTGGAGTGGGAAAATAGTGAGCGTAAATGTAAAAGAACAATTCCAAGTATCTACTTTTTTTACTTTCTTTTTAGTTCACGCTTCACAAACTGGCATTGGCATTTTAAACTACCAAGCCGAAATCAGTAAATATGCAAAACAGGATGCCTGGATATCATTAATCATATCGGGAGTTTCTATTCATTTCATCCTTTTTATCATCTTTAAAATGTTAGATTCCCAAAATAACGATTTAGTAGCTGTTCACCAGTACTGTTTTGGACGGGTCTTCGGAAGTGTGCTCTCCATACTGGTTTTATGCTATTTCTGGCTTGCCTCGTTTACCGTTTTTCGAACGTATATTGTAGTGATACAAACATGGGTTTATCCGACAATTAAAACTTGGCAGCTGAGCATCATATTCGGTGTTCTGTTATTTTATATCGTATCAAGTGGATTCCGTATATTAACAGGCTTCAGCTTCTGGGGAGTCATATTACCATCTTTATTATTTGTACTCATATATTTCCCCATGAAACATATGAACTACATCTATTTACTGCCCGTTTTCAGTCATCCTATCAAGGATATACTCTTATCTGCAAAGTCTTCAACTTTGCTTTTTCTCGGGTTTGAGTGGTTATTAATGTACTACCCCTTTATTAAAGGCTCATCAAAAATACCTAAATGGGCATACTTCGGAAATTTATATACGATCCTTGTCTACCTGATCGTAACATTTATTTCATTTCTCTATTTTAATCAAGATGTTATTGAACAGCTACCATGGGCTACTCTAATGATGGTGAAAATAGTCCATTTTAGTTTTATGGAAAGATTTGAATATGTATTTATTTTTATTTGGCTATTAGTCATCATACCTCCAATGTGTATATCTATGTGGGCTTGTACTAGAATAGCCAAAAGAACATTTTCAATTCCGCCGAAAGGTTCTTTGCTATTTTTTATTCTTTTAAGCATTATTGCTTCCATAAGTTTGAAAGATATTGAAAGTGTAGATAAGGTTAGTGATATTGCTTCAAATGTCGGATTTGTATTTATTTATATATACATACCTCTGCTTTTTATTTCAAAGCAAATTAAGGATCGTTTCTCAAAGAGGAAGATTATAAGTGGTTAGTCCTTTTTTGTGTATAGGAAAAAATCCCTGAAATTGTTCAGGGATTTTTCTTTTTCAGATAAAGAAAATAACGATGAAATAATGTTGTACCGCATTATTTTAAACCTCATTTTGATTTTCCTGTATTAACCAGTTCTACATGTACTTTAACTTTAATATTCAAGCTTGAGTAGATTTTTTCCCATTTCATCTTGTTCCATCTTTCATATGATAACCGATTACGTACCAGTGTTCCTATTCCGATAGGATCTGTTTGATATTTTTGTAATTTGGTTAATAGCTTTTTTGAATTAGTAATTAAATAATTTTCAACCTGTTTCTCGAGTTGTCTTTGATACTTTTCTTCACTTAAATCGATTTCACCAGTGTATTCTAGGACGCTTCCTTTTAAATCTACTATTACTTCGACCATCATATTCTTTGTTTTACTAGTGTTCACTTTTTTATCATTATTAGAGTTAATATTTCTTAAGAAGAGTTGCTCATTTTTCCCTGACTTATCATCATTAATACTAATCATTAAATTTCCATTTTTAATGTCTCCATTTAGAAAGTTAAGAATCTGTGTTTCACTTAAAGTTAGGCGTGTAACATATTGATCTCCTTTAAAAGAACCTAATCCTTTTAATTCAATGTTCTCGCCTATATATGAAAAAATTGGTAAAACTGGATCAATACCATCGTCGTAATAATCTCTTAAAAAACGATATTTATCAGTATTTAAAACTTTATTTTGTGTGCCTAATTTCTCGATGAACGTATAAAGGTATTCAGCATTATCTGGAATAGAGGGCATCTTTTTTTTTAGTAGTTCTTCGCCTTTTCCCTCCACAATCGCAAATTTAACACGAGTTCCAACTTCTGGATCCCTTGTAAACGACTTAACAATTTTTATAAGTCCCTTTTTTGACAATTCTTCTCCAAAGAGAATCGTAGTCTGCCCCCCAACTAGCTTTAAATTTGTTGAATTTTGAAGTTTGATGAAGGTTTCATGAGATGATTTTCCATTAGCAGTCAGGGTCTTAGTACCAGCTTTTCCTTCTTTAGAAACAGTTGGAAAAAGGACCGTTGTCTTTATTGGATTTTTTCCACTTTCAGACAGATCGTAGGCAACAGATTCAATTATTGCTAAATCTTCAATAACATTACTTGCTCCACAACCTGTTAAAAACAAACAACATAATACGTTCAAAACAGTAAGTTTATTTTGCATTATTTATCCCCTTATGGTTCCTAAGAATTTGAATAAAAAGGATGCATAGCACAAAAATTGGTAATGCCCAAGCAATGCCAATACCGCAATAACTCAGCCACTTTAACCATTTCTCGACATCCACCAAGGAATCTTGGATCAAAGCGAGGATTAATCCACATGTTAGTATTATGAATAACCAAAAATCAGGCTTAATACTTTTAATCATATTTCCCAAAATTTGCTGAGCTCCCCAGAAATATAGTGCCATTATAGATAATATCTTGAACGCTAAAACGGAAAAACAGAGATTTTCTGCTCTTGTAAGGAATGCAACTTCTGTATATTCAAACAATGTCATAACTGGGAATATATCATTTAATATTTGAGCGAAGCTAAAAAAGCCAAAGCAGATAAAGGTAATAATGAAATAGACCATTGTGGATAGAAAATTCCCTATAAAAAGAGCCTTTGTCCACTTTTTTTCTACCATAGGGAAAAAAAGGATAGAAACTTCAAAACCCAAAAAGGCTGAATAAACATCAAGTGCCCCCTTAAAAAAATCTGTTTCTCCTTTAAAAATGAAAGTCGTATAACGTGCAAATTCAAATTCTGGAATAAGATAAAATAGCAAAAAAATCATCGGTTGTAAGATTGCGCATAGAACTACAATGGCTTTAGCCATCTTGTAGATGCCACCTCTTAATAATTGAAAACTAAGAAAAATAAAGAACATAATAAAAAGTGAGGCAGGTAAAGCTGGGAAAAACATCATTTTATATATGTAGATATATGCACTCATAATCATGCTTGCCAATCCAATCCAAACACCAATGATAAACAAATAGAAGGGCACCATTACCCATTTGGGAACCGTGACTTCAATGATTTCAAACATGGACCTTCCTTTACCCAGCTTATAAATGATCGCAATCATCATAATATTAATATTAACGAATACGAAAATGAAAATAATACTTAACCAGCCATTCGTGCCGAAATTTTCCGCAACTAATCGAGGTAAACTATACAAGACTAGACCATTTTGAATCATATAGATTAGTATAGATATTTGAAGCGGATGGAGTCGTTCCTTCATATTATCACCATTAACTCCTCTCTTTTTCGAAATCGTTTTGCATCGATGGCTGCCCCTTCTTTATTATATTAAATGGCCCTCTTATAATACTTTCCATCCAATCTTTGAGAAAGGTAGGAGAAATCGGCATAAAATAAGGTGAAGATAAATTTGTTAATCCTGTTAAATGAATGATTATTATACCTAAAGCGAAAAAAATCCCAATATTCCCCATAAATCCTGCCATTAAAATAAAAAGGAACCGAACGATTCTAATGGAGGAACTCATAATATAACTTGGGACTATGAATGAAGCAATGGCCGAAACTGCTACAACAATTATTAAAATATTGCTAGTAATCCCTGCTTCAACAGCTGCCTGGCCAATCACAATACCGCCTACAATTCCAATTGTTTGACCAATTTTAGTAGGAAGTCTCGCACCCGCCTCCCTTAGCAGTTCAATTACAATTTCTAAAAATATAGCTTCAATGATAGGCGGAAATGGTACTCTGCTCCTAGACTGCATAATGCTTTGAAGCAGGGATTGTGGAATCATTTCGAAATGATAAGTGCATATAGAGACATAAAAAGCTGTGAGTATTAATGTTATAAATAAGGCTAGGTAACGTAGAATTCTAACCCCAGTTCCTAAAATCCAACGTTGATTATAGTCATCTGGGGACTTAAAAAAATCAAAGAAACTAGAAGGAGTACAAAAAATGTTTGGACTATCATCGGTAAGTCCGATTATCTTTCCAGAATATAGTTTTGCCACAGCTACATCAGGTCTTTCAGTGGTATAAAATTGTGGGAATGGTGAATATTGATAATCATCAATTATTTGAATCAAAACATTGGAGTCAGGGATGGAATCAACTTTTACTGATTGAATCCTCTCTTTTAGCTGATTTACAATATCCATTTTTGCAATACCCTCAATATAGATTAAAAGTACTTTTGTTTTTGAAATTTCTCCAACAGATAACTGAATCATTTTTAAGCGGGGACTTCTGACTCTTCGTCTAATCAACGAAACATTCGTTTTTAATGCCTCATTAAATGAATCATGTGGTCCATTTATTACAGACTCTGTTTCTGACTGTGAAATGGAACGTTCTTCTAATCCAGCAACATTTATTAGATAGGAATTCTCCCCAGCGAACATAGACACATTACCATCTAATATTCCTTTTATTACTTTTTCGTGATTATTTTCTTGTTTAAACAATGATTGTTGAAAAGATTGTTCTAAATTATGAATTGACATTTCTCTTAATGGTGAAAGTATTTCCCACTCTAATGTGTTGGAATCAACTAATGAATTTAAATAAACGATGTGGATTTCGTCATGATTAAATGAACGATGAACAAGATCAAAACTATCGCCAAAGTCTGATAGTGTCTTTTGGTAGGTTGCTTTAGTAATTGATTTTTCATTAGAAGCTTGTTTATTACTACTCAAATGATGCTTATTATTTATATGATTAGAATCCGTCTTTTCTTGAAAGACCATCTTTTTAACTATAGCTCGTAAGCGACCCATTCAAGTTCCTTCCTTTTAACCGATATAATTTCTATTATTTACTATTAATTTTTCAAATATGTATATAGACACCTTTACAATATATCTAGACTTCCTTATATATTACATGCTTTGAAATAGTATTATAAATTCACAAACCCTTAAATAAAAAAAATGACCAACAAAATAGCAACTAATTTGTCGGTCATTTTAAATTACATTTTATAATGTCTATGGTGCTACCTCGATTTTGTGGATGTCGGTTTCTTCATTGGATTCTTTCAAATACTCTAATACTCGCTAGGCACTATTGAGAGCCACAAAAGGAGACGTTAATGGCACGCCATTTTTATACTTTAAAATCTTTTTCTTTATGAAGAGGCAAAACTTTTACCGTTTAGATAATACGCGGACTCCTGAAAGGTGCTGAAAGCGACTTCTACCTCAGGAATTCCGAGTGCGTGAATATGTTTGGTTACAATTTTGGCAAATTGGTCCTGAATCTCCTGACCGCGTTCGAACCATTTTACTTCAATCAATGGGTATCCTTGAACTTCATCACCAGCAAACACATAGGTTGATTGGACAATTTCTAAGGTAAAATTGTCCGTTCCACATGCACATAAATCCGCTAATTCTTGAACGAATAAAGTACTAATTGTTTTTACCTGATCAACTGTAACCCCTCTAATAATTATATGTGGCATACAAATCCTCCTTGATTTGACTGATGAATTTTAATAAATTGGTGGTTCCTGGCTCTTATTTCTTATACTCGAGAAATGTGGATTAAACACTAGCCCATTATTTTATTTCCCACAGCATTTTTTATATTTTTTTCCGCTGCCGCATGGGCATGGATCATTTCGACCTACTTTAGGTTCCTTTTCTACAGGTACGTTTCATGAAGTACAGTTTCTTGGATTAAAGGATCACTGCTAAGTAAGTGTGGTTTAATCTTTTCTAAAAATGACATGTTAATATTCCTTTCCATTCTATTCTCGAATAAACCAAACCTTCGATATTACATTATCATTTACTTCATAAATAGCCATTAAGCTCATACTTTCTCCTGTTATTCCATTGGTTGCAATTTCCCAATCGATGACTTTATTACCAACGATCGAACGATTTTTTAATTCCGCAAACATTTTCTTCTTGAAGGTTTCAGTATACCTTTCGATTAGCGCCTGTTTGCCACTTAATGTAAGTGTATTATCCGGGAAGGTATAAACCGTAATATCGTCGGAATATGTACTAGCGAAGCCTTCTATATCTTGAGTGTTGTAAAATTCTATTTGCTGTTGGACTACTTTTTCAATGGACATTATTCGACTCCCTTCTAATTTTTTGTAATATTATTTTATAGTACTTCTGCCTTTTGGTACACTCTCCCTTATTATATCGTAAAAATGGATAAATTTATAAATCGTAGTTAACCACACATATCTCCCCTTTTCATCAAATGATTGTTTGAAATCAGTCATTTTTAAAAAAGTGGGTCCATTGTTTAAAGTTAACAGTTCTCAATAACCTTCACATATGATAGTCTAAAATTATCAATATTTACCAGTTATAAACTATTGAAAGCTGGGTAAAAGGTGCTTTTAGAAATACTAGAGAGTATTGGTTAACAATGGCTGGGATTATTCGGGGGATGCCCGACGAAGGTCGAATTAATAGAAACATAGAGATTTTAAAATCTAAAGAATGGTTTTTAAAAATGTACCAAAACAATGAAGAATTCTCTTTAAAAGATGAAACCGTTCGATACAAAATTGGTTGGACGAATGTTAAAAAAGCATTAAAAACTTATAAAGGGACATATAAGCTAAAAAAGAAAATACATGAAGCCATAAATATTACAAAAAGTTTATGGGAGGTAGCATTTGAGAACTGATTTTACTAATTGGCTACCTATTTTCGTGAAAGAAATAAATCAAGTCTTCTCTAATATACCTGCTTTTTGGTGTGTTGCAGGAGGAGAAGCATTGGATTTACATTTGGGTAAAAAAAGTAGAGAACATAGCGATATTGATGTGGTTATTTACCGGGAGCAGCAACAAGATGTTTATCAGTCTTTATCTAGTGATTGGGTATTGTATAAAGCTGGTGGCGGAAAGGTCGTTCCTTGGAAAGATGGGGAATATTTAGATTCCATAAATGATGTATGGGTAAGTAAGAATGCAAATTCACCATGGTCTTTTCAAATTATGTTATTAGATAGTGTCCATGATAATTGGATCTATAGAAGAGAAAGATCCATTAAAAAACTAAAGAGTAGTATCTATTTAAGAACGAGTGTTGGCATCCCCTATTTAAAGCCAGAAATTCAACTTCTATACAAGGCTGGGTCTTCGAAAGTTAGAGAAAAAGATTTTATGGATTTTCAAACCGTGCTCCCTTTCCTATCAACACAAGAAAAAAATTGGCTTAAGCATTCTCTTCAAAAGCAATTTCCAGAGGGTCATACTTGGATTGAATACCTATAATTAATCCTGGAAATATAAAGCTTTTCTAATAAAAATGCTCTGTTAAAACTGAATGTTGATTCCACTGTGTTTGAAAAATAAGCGGAAAAATTCCGGCTAAATTGGTAAATTTTTATATATCATTTAAAATAAGGGCATTTTTCCGCTTATATGTTCCAAATCTTTGGATTTTGTCTTATTTAGAGCAGTTAACCGGAATATCTCCGCTTATGTCTGCATCTTAGGCTTCCACTATATACATTAGCCGGAAATTCTCCGCCTATTAGTTACCTTTTTAATATTAATTATTCACTACCATAAGAAGTCTAAGATCGTGGATTGTATTAGATTCGTATCGATATTACAGGCTTCTCCATCAATTCCATATTGCCAAATGGAAACTGGCACGTTTGCTGGTGCACCTGGCTGAAATTCTGGAGCATTTACCTGGGGAGTTACGCCAAGATCCGGGTTACTGCTCCAGATAATCGTTTTGGATTGCACGTTTTGATTTACTGTAATGGCTGCTTGATATGCGGCCGTAAGTGTACTGTCATTCGTGAATACCCCGTAGATACCTGGCTTGTAGGGCGACCCTAATAAGGTGGCGACCCAACCACGGATAAACGCCTCATCAACGGGGTAAGTTGGTTCAATATCTGCAAATATCGCTTTCCCCTCCGGGATTCCTAGCTGTTGTGCATAGGCAATCGCCTCTTGTGCCTCTTTCACACCATTTTCATATACTGTTGCGTTTGTAAAGTGGTTATAGATAGGGATAATCTTAATCCCTTGTTGATGAAGAAGCTCCACTTCATCAGGTGTCAAACCAGTCGAAACCCCTTCTTTGGTCTCTAGATATCGTCCAAAGACAGAAGGTTTCCCATAGTTATCTATTACACATTGTAAAAAAGCTTGGTCTAGCTTACTTGCGGTATCGACTCCCCATAATAACTGAGGCGGTTCCTGTGGTGGCGGTGGTGTAGGCTCAGGTTGTGGTTGCGGATGTGCTGGCATCTGCCCTTCTTTACCAGAATCGGTTACAGTTTGCGGTTCTTTTATAGGTTCAGTAGTTGCTGGTATACTAGTTTGATGAAAAAAAACATAAAGAATTGGGATAACCAGTAAAGCACTTAGAAAAATAATCCAAACCAATTTTCCTGTTTTCATCCTTCCCCTCCATACGTCTGACTTACTGTCAATTTATTCGGACAGTCGTATGGTGGCGTAAGGATTTATGCCTCCGCCTTTAGAACGAAAATTGCCTAATTTCATTGGCTAGACGTGTTTTATTAAGATCTAATGAATCCCCAAGATTGATATGACGGAGTGTTTGGACTAATGGGAGCAAAATAATAACACGTGGAAAGGAGGAACTTCTTATGTTAATTGCTATTGCAGCTTTGTTTTTTTTAGGGATTACTTCTATTTCCCATCAACAAGTATTTTTTTCTTCAATTGTAATAATAGGATTATTGATTTTGTTATTGATTAATAAAGAAAAGAGATTCATTATTTCGCTGCTGTTATCGTTTCTAATCGGTTATGTTATTTTTATTGTTTCTAATCATTTCATTGAACCGAAGAACATTTCAAAGGAAATAACAATTATTCTTAATCGCCTTTTTCTTATTTTTATCATGATTGGAATCTTTTTTACCCATATCTTATTTAATAAAAAAGTTTCTTGGTACAACAACAAACCTGATTGGAAAAATCCTATCATCTTACCTTTTCATAAAGTTAATACATTTTGGTTTTGGATGATTGGAATAGTCGTTAATGGAATTATATATTTGTTTTTTATTGTTCAAAAGGATGTAGAATATATCCAATCGCTACTATTGTTTTGTTTATTTTTTTCACTGATTAATGCAGTTTTTGAGGAAGTTATTTGGAGAGGGATAATGCTTTCGTCTCTAGTGGAATCCACTACCACAGGATATGCTATCTTCGTTACAAGTGTTGGTTTTGGACTACTCCATTTATCAATTGGTTTTTCTATTTCACTCTGTTTATTGATTTCAGTTGCAGGGGCAATATATGCAATAATTACACTTAAAACAAACAGCATCTACCCTTGTTTTTCATATCATAATTAATATTGGAATGGTATATAGCGGATTTATCATCTAACTAAAGATGTGACCAAAGGACAATATCTAAAAAAAGCTCAGAACCTTATTAAGGCTGAGCTTTTAACGTGGCTATTCTTAAGCGAAAACCTGACTGGATTTGATTATTCTCTCTCTAGCAGCAACATACTCCTGATGAAGTTTATCAACATATTGTGCTGTGCTTAAGACTTCATTAATGACTCCAATCCCCTGGCCACTTCCCCAAATATCCTTCCACGCCTTTGCCTGCCCACTTCCGCCAAAATTCATTTTTGATGGATCACTATCTGGTAGTTGATTAGGGTCCAAACCAGCAGCACGAATCGATGGTGCTAAATAGTTGCCATGAACACCTGTAAATAGATTGCTATTAACAATATCATCAGAGCTACATTCCACAATGGCTTGTTTATAGGATTCTGCTGCTCTAGCTTCGTGGGTTGCGATGAATGGCGATCCAATATAGGCAAAGTCTGCACCAATGGCTTGAGCAGCAAGAATCGCGTTTCCGTTTGCAATCGACCCCGACAATGCTAATGGACCCTCAAACCACTGGCGGATTTCTTGGATCAATGCAAACGGGCTCTTGTCACCCGCATGACCGCCAGCCCCTGCAGCCACCGCAATCAAACCATCTGCTCCTTTATCAATGGCTTTGTGAGCGAACTTGTTATTAATCACATCGTGGAAAACTATTCCTCCATAACTGTGCGCAGCGATATTGATTTCTTCCCGTGCCCCAAGAGAGGTAATGATAATTGGAACTTTATACTTCACACATAGTTCCATATCATGTTCCAGACGATCATTGGTTTTATGGACAATTTGATTAATCGCAAATGGTGCAGCAGGACGCTCTGGATTGCGTGCATTGTACGTTGCGAGTTCTTCAGTAATCTCTGCCAGCCATTCATCCAGCTGCGAGGCAGGCCGTGCATTTAATGAGGGCATTGAACCTACAATTCCAGCCTTACATTGCTCAATTACCAACTTGGGATTACTAATGATAAAAAGTGGTGAACCGATGACAGGTATTTTCAAATTCTTAAATATATTCGGCAAGTTAGACATATGGATATTATTCCTCCATTCTCCTATTAAAAGAATTTCTTTAAATAATAGATTCTATTTTGTGGTAAAACCTTCCTTTATTTTCTAAAAAATAATCTAGTATTTTACAATTAAACCTTTGACCTATACCTTCTTCTTATTAATATTCTTATGATATACAGATGTTTTTTTATAAGATTAAGATTGTTAAACAATAATGGAGGAGGACATTCTAAAATAATTATATTAAATTATTTTTTATTCTATCCATAATCCATTCAATTTAGGATTAAATATGAAAAAGTACAAATACATTTCACTTAATTAGAAGGTGTTTCCTTATTAATCAACCTAAAAAAGTACAGAAATTTTTATCACTACTAAAATTATTGTTTCATCTCTGGTATTCAAAAATTTTGTGACTTGAATTTTTACCTAAAGAGAACAAAAGCACAACTAGCTGAAAAATCACTAGTTGTGCTTTGTGTCCGCAAAACTTCCGACTGACTTCTTTTTATTTACGTTTGTCTATATACTCTAAACACTGAGACATAATCACCGGTTTAACGAGATTGGCAGGTTTCATTAATTTAATTTATAGAAGAGGCTCCCATGCAGCTATACACTTATTTTGAAACGAACTTTAATTTCCACTGCGATTAATATAAAGACCGGTAAAATGACTGTAAAAAGAAGGGAATAATATGGTGAAATATTTCTACCCCATTCCTGAAATTGTGAAGTATTCTCAAATAGGATTCCAGCTAGTAGCGCCATTGATAGGCCTACTGGGGCTGCCATAGTCCGATAGTTACCCAAATGAAGAAATTTGGCAAATCCCTTGGTGGCAGCGTACATGCAAACGCTTATCTTGGCAAAGCTGGTAAAGACGAATGCTACAGTCGCTGCAATTTCAATCCGCTCTATAAAAGTTCCGTACTTTATCACACTCAAAGCTGAATAGGATGGAAAATATAACGAAGTAACAAATTCATTCCCCAATATCAGAAGATTTCTAACACTAATAATTATGATGGTAAAACCACCAAAAAGCAGACTCATATAATAAACCTTGTAGGAACTTACTTGACTCTTTAACGAACTTAGCACCATTGTAAAAATGACTGCTTCAGTAAATGGGAAAGTGAATGTTTCAAAGGCACCTAATAATATAGGCTTAAATCCGTTATACATCACTGGACGTATGTTGGATAACTCATACATGGGGAATGATAGAATAGTCCCCATAAGAATAATAATAAAAACAATTGGTAAAATAAATGTCACTATTCGTCCGAGTACTTCAATTCCATCTTTTATCACTAGAATACACAGAATGACCATTAACAATTTCGGAATGAATTCCGGGGTTCCAGGCAAGCCAGCAACACTGATAAAATCTGTAATATTTCGAATCACTAAAGCCCCTAAGAAAAAGGGAAACCAAAAATATAGGAACTGTATGAATTTACATATTATTTTGCCAAAAATAATCTCTAAAATATCGAATAAATCCTTTCCTGGGTAAAACGAAAGAATCCTGGAGTAAACAAACATAACCGGTAAAGACATAGATGCAGCAAGTAAAATTGCAAGCCAAGTATCTCGTTCTGCCACCCCACTGGTACCCACAATCAACGTGCTGCCCATAAAAAACAATGTCATCATTGAGATGCCCTGTTTACCTGAAATAATCTCTTTACTCATAAAACTCCTACTTTCTAATTTAATTACCTAAGCCAAGGTTATTACTCGTGATGCTGTCCAAAGACCAAGGTAACCCATTTCTCCAATAGTACTGCAGGACTCGGTATATCTACGTTTAAACTTATCAATATCTCTACAAAAACAATCAAAACCATGATGGATACATACGTTCCAAAAACTTTCCATTGTCTTTTTCGATAGACCGGTACAAGGTCATGGAATGCAAAAGCCGAGATAACGAATAAAATTATTAATATTTGCATAGATTAGCTTCCTATTTTTATCGGTTTTAGTAGAAGGGAACTGTCTTTAATAATTATCTCTGCCTTTACCTTTACTTCCAAGTCTTTATAGATTTTCTCCCAATCATCTTCTAATTCTTTCCAAACATCAGGCCTCTCATCTTGAACAATTCTGCCAAACTCGAAAATATCGCTATTATATTCATTTTGTACTTTTTTTATCACTCGGTTTATGTTATCCTCAAGCGATTTTTCAGCAGCCTTTTGCAGTTTTGTACGTCCCGGTTCATTCATATAGTTTTTGCTGCCCTCTAACTCTCCGATTGCCACATTTACAAAAACATCCAACTTCATTGTCAACTTTCCGTTGGAGTATACAGGTTTAATTTTGGTATAGGTCTTATCTGCAAATATCTCTAAAGATACTTTAACATCAGAGCCTTCTAATTTTTCTTTTTGAATAAGCAGTCCTCCTTTTACTTTGTTTAAAACAAAAAGAAAATATTTAGTATCTTCCCCATTGAGAAAACCACTCAGCTTATCTTTCTTAAAAACTGCTGAGCCGAATAATTCAGTCTCACTCTTACCTTGAGTTTTCTTATTACTAATAGCAGGAAGCACAGCCGATCTCGTATTGTCAGCAAGATTATTCACAAATTGATAAATGGCTATTACGGGAGCCTTTGACAAACCCTTTTGTGACATCAACATTTTATTTATTTGAGATGATTGAATTTCTGTAGTAATACTTTGTTGTTCCAAAATTTCCTTTGCCGTTTTTTCTTTTGATATAAGCAGATTTGAAGACATTCTTGTTTCCGGATCCCTGGCAAACAAGTCGATGACTTCTACGACCCCTTCTCTGGCAATTTCCTGACTTATTATTAATATTTCTGAATGAGCCCAGTAAAGTTGCTTCCCTGAAATTTTTATCGTGTTTCTTATGGCATCAAATATGGTATCACCTATTCCCGTAACGACCTTTGGACTAACTTTGGCTTCTTTTCCACCTGTTACATTGACGATTTCTGCTGATACCAGATATTTATCATCTTGTTTATCAATTGCTGCTCCAGCAACAATGGCCAATTGGTCTATTTCCCGGTAATTCCAACAGCCTGAAATAAAAAACAAGTTCAAAAAAACCAGAGAAGAAAGTTGTGTTATTTTTAATATTCGCTTCATCCTCATTTACCTTTTGAATTCGCTTTTCTATTGTAGTTATTTGCAGCAATAAATTTGGGACGATACTGCATATACCACCAGGGTGCTCTAATAAACGTATCTTTTAAATCCTGTGGGTTAAAGGAGTTGAAATTCAGCATATACGGTATGCCAAAAGAACGTATGCCAAATAAATGAATCATCCAAAACAGGATACCGAAAATATACCCGTAAAGCCCTAAAAAAGAAGAAATAAGCAGCAATGAAAACCTTATGATTATACTTGCGCCTTTCAATTGCGGAATCAATAAATCGGTAATACCCGTAATCGCAACAACAATGATGATGGGGGCGCTCACTAAGCTTGCTTCTACTGCAGCTTGTCCCAAAACCAGTGCACCAACGGTACTTGTTGTCTGACCGATGTTTGGTATAATTCGTAATCCAGTTTCTCTCAATACTTCAAAAACAAAAAGCAGTAGTAATGCTTCAAAAATTGTTGGAAAGGGTACACCATATCTTGCTGCAGAAATGCTTAACAACAAGGGGGATGGTATCAACTCCTGATGAAATGTGGCTAGTGCAACATATACAGCTGGAGCACTAATTGTGATGATAAACCCCAATAATCTGATCAGCCTGTTTATTGAAGAATAGAAAAAATTATTATAATAATCCTCGTTGACCTGAAAATACTCAATAAAAACATAAGGTAAAGTCAGAGCGAATGGCGTACCGTCCAACACCAAGGCAATCCGGCCTTCTAACAATTTTGCGGCAACTACATCGGGTCTTTCAGTATTTCCTATAGTTTGAAAAGGTGAATGAGGAGCGTCTTTAATCATTTCCTGAATATAGCCTGTGTCTAAAATACCATCCATATTTATGTCCTCAAGCCTTTTTAATAGCTCTTGCAATATCTTCTCATTAACCAAACCGTCAAGATAACAAATAGCTGCCTTTGTACGAGAACGAGCCCCTAGAGTCCTAAAGGTAAATTTTAAATCAGGTGTTTTGAGCCGTCTTCTAATCAGCGTGAGATTAATCATTAAAGACTCTGTAAATCCTTCCCTCGGGCCTCTTAATATAACTTCCGATGGAGGATTTCCTACAGGTCTGGTTTGCCATCCCTTAGAGCTTATTATTAATGCTTCGTCTGACCCCTCTAGTAAAAGGACAGTATCACCATTTAGAATTGCTTCCACAAGTTTTTCAATATCAGACACCTTTTCGATGTTATTTGATAAGATAACCTGAGAACGTAATGTATCTATGGTGTTGTTCTGGTAGTTTATGAATTGATTTTTCACTATTGGCTCGATTATATTTTCATTAACGATTTCATTGTTAACAATACCGTCAAGAAATACGATACAGCACCTGACTGAATTATCTAATTGATTTTCTAATTGCCTAGTTATAATTGTATCATCCTGATTAAATATATCCTTAAATACATTTATATTGTGCTGAAGCTTTTTATTTAACTTTTTATCATACATATTGCTCATATGAGAATTATTCGTAGTATTTGCTTTATCTTGTATGGGGCGCCTTAACATTGGAAACCACATATAAAACCTCCTGTTGATATATATCTGCGTTTTATTGTTGGCATTTACTGGTTCTTATATTCAGCATCTAAAAGGACTATTGTTAAAAAGACTAATGTATTGGTTAATTGTTGGGTTATGACCTGTTAAATGAAACGGTCTATCACAGTTGGGATTCCTATATAAATAAATGAGAGTGCATCCAGCACTCCCATTGAAAAATATTTTAACTGTGGCTTTATGTTCTAGGTCCAGATTGCAAAGAGAGGAAATTCATATATTCCTGTTACTTTAATTGGGATAATGTATTGAAACTCTTTACTATAGTCTGGATATAACTCTAATTCATAATCTTGTTAATTGATTTGAGTACGATTGATAGGTACTTTCATTCATTGGATAAGAAAAATAAAGGTCGGCTCATTCTCTTCTAATTAAGAAGTGAAAGAACCGACCATATTCTTTTACTCGCTTATTTTTAATGTAGCAATAGGGAGTCTTTAAAATATTTACACGACAGAGATCTAAACCCATTGACATCACCTACACCAAATGACAAGCAACTTTCCTACCTGCAACCTCCCTTAGTTCTGGTTTGGCGGTTTTGCAGATGCCCTTTGCGAAGCTACACCGTGGGTGGAATTTGCATCCTGTTGGTGGGTTGGATGGTGATGGGAGCTCCCCTTTTAAGATGATTCGTTCCTTTACCTCGTCAGGATCGGTTTTTGGAATGGCTGACATCAGTGCTTTTGTATAGGGATGAAGCGGTCCTTCAAATAGCTGCTCTTTATCAGCGACTTCCACCATTTCACCTAAATACATGACACCTACTCGATGGGCAATATGCTCCACTACCCCTAAGTCATGAGAAATGAAAATATAAGAAAGACTCAGCTCTTCCTGTAAATCCTGCAATAAATTCAAAATCTGAGACTGTACAGATACATCTAGTGCTGATACCGGCTCATCCAAAACAACAATCTTCGGTCGTAAAATAATCGCTCTAGCAATTCCAATTCGTTGCTTTTGTCCTCCCGACATTTGATGTGGGAAACGTGCTAAATGACTTTCTGATAACCCGACTAATCGAATGGTCTCACTCAATAGCTGTTCATGCTTACCTTTCGGAACATTATGTGCAAGTAACGGCTCCGATAAGATCTCTTTAACTCTCAGCTTTGGATTCATTGAAGCCATTGGATCCTGGAAGACCATTTGAATATTTTTGCGAATTACATTCATCTCTCTCTTACTTAAAGTAGTGATATCCTTCCCTTGAAAGATAACTTCGCCACTCGTTGGTTCAATCAACCGTAATAAGCACCGGCCAGTTGTTGATTTTCCACAACCTGATTCACCAACAATCCCGATCGTTTCCTTTTCATTTAACTCTAAACTCACACCATTCACGGCATGGACATATTGCTTTGACTGGAACCAAGCTGATTTAGCAGCGAACTTTTTCTCTAAATTTTTTACTTCGAGAAGAGCATTTGTCATATAACCTCCTCCTTCTTCTCAAATAACCAACATCGACATGATGTTTGACCATCTACTTCTACAAGTGGAGGAACGGTGTTCTTACAAATATCCAGAACTTTTGGGCAGCGGTTTGCAAAACGACAGCCTTGTGTATACTCATCAGGAGTTGGAACTTGTCCAACAATCGATTTCAATCGCTTTTCTCCTTTTGATTGGTGGGGCGTTGATTGGATTAAGCCAACCGTATATGGATGCCTTGGGTTCCGTAGCAGTGTTCTCGTATCGGTCGATTCGACAACTTGCCCAGCATACATTACGACAACCCTGTCACACATTTCCGCAACCACACCAAGGTCATGTGTAATCAACAAGATAGACATATCTAGTTCATCCTTAAGCGAACGCAGCAAATCTAAAATTTGCGCTTGAATCGTTACATCTAATGCAGTTGTCGGTTCATCAGCAATAAGCATAGCAGGATTACAAGCAATGGCCATTGCGATCATCACACGTTGCTTCATCCCACCTGATAAGCGGTGGGGGTACTCAAGATAGATTTCATCTGCCCGTGGAATTCCAACAAGCGTAAGAAGATCAACAACCCTTTTCTTAACAATTGCACCCTTTATCTTATCATGCTTTTCAATCACTTCACCAATCTGTTTCCCAATGGTTAAGATAGGGTTCAGAGAGTTCATCGGATCCTGGAAAATCATTGAAATCTCTTTTCCTCTGATTTTCTTCATTTCTTTTTCCGTTTTAGCTACAAGATTGCTATTTTTATAAAAGACCTCACCACTTGAAATTTTACCGTTTTTATCTAGCAATTGAAGGATTGAAAGTGAAGTGACACTTTTCCCACAGCCCGACTCCCCAACTAGTCCGAGGACTTCACCTTTTTTTACGGAAAAATCAACTTGATCAACAACCGTTAACGGACCATTTTTACTTTTAAATTGAGTGGTTAATCCGTTTACTTCTAACACATTTGACATACGTTTTTCCCACCTCCTTCTCTTACCGTGATGATTTCGGATCAAAAATATCTCTCAATGCATCACCTAAAAGGTTTACTGTATATACAACTAATGTGATGGCTAATCCTGGAAAAGTAGACAACCACCATGCATCATACATATAATTTTTCCCTTCACTCAGCATCGTTCCCCATTCCGGAGTTGGAGGCTGTGCACCTAACCCAATAAAGCTAAGTGCTGCCGTATCTAAAATCGCAACACCGATAAAAAGTGTAGTATAGACAAGCAATACACCTGCTACATTAGGTAGAAACTGTCTACGCAAAATCCAGCTATGTGAACTGCCAATGGACCGACTAGCTTCTACAAAGCCAGATGACTTAATGGTCAAGGCCGCTCCTCTTATTAATCTAGAAAAGCCTGGTATTGATGCGATTCCGACAGCAATCATCGCATTTGTTAAGCTAGGACCTAAAATGGCAACGATCGCCAGTGCTAGGATAATGCTTGGCAGAGCTAACAAAATATCCATGATTCGCATTAACACATTATCCACCCAGCCCCCAACATAGGCACATATCAGCCCGATTAGCGTCCCGAGAAAAAAAGTAATTGCAACAGCCAGCATGGAGACCGTTAAGGTAACTCGAACTCCGAAGATCAGTCGAGAAAGTAGGTCCCTTCCAATCGAATCCGTTCCCAAAAGATGCTCTTTGCTTGGTCTTTCTAAAATGGACTCATAAAACAATTCCTCGGGGTTGTATGGTGCAAGTAAAGGCGCGAATATACCGATTAGAACAAGGATAGAAAGGAAGAGTATACATACTACTGCCCGCTTATCCTGAGATAACGCCCTTAGTGTATTTGTCTTGATTTTCAATGGTGCTTTTTGTGTAACACGTGCCTGGATAGGTTTAAACGTTTCTAGTTTTGGCATGTATCACGCCTCCTTTGTGCCCATTTCTACCCGAGGATCAATCAAACTGTATAAAACATCTACTAATATATTAATCGTTACATACGTAACACCCATAAATAAAACAATCCCTTGAATAAGAGGAAAATCTCTCGACATGATTGCCCCTAATGCTAATGTACCAAGGCCTGGCCAGTTAAATACTTGTTCGATAATGACCGTTCCACCAAGCAAAGCTGCCAACTGCAGTCCGATCACCGTCACTACTGGAATTAATACATTTCGTAACGCATGACGGAATAATATGAGTCCATCCTCAAGCCCCTTGGCTCTTGCAGTCCGAATATAATCATTCGAAAGAACCTCGACCATTCCATTTCTCGTTAAACGCATAATCATCGTTGATGCGACGACACCGAGTGTTACGGCTGGGAGAATGAGATCTCGAAAGCCTGTTCCATTTGCAATCGGAAACCAGCTGAGCTTAACTGAAAATAACATGACTAATAGAATAGCTAACCAAAAACTTGGAATCGATACTCCTAATGTGGCTAAAGCGGTACATAGTTTATCAATGAATGAATCTTTAAATCTAGCAGCTAGAATGCCTAATGATATTCCAATAACAACAGCAACAAATAGCCCAAAAACGGCTAGCTTAACCGTCTCTGGAAAACGGTCTAAAATTTCCGTTAAAACCGGTCTACCTGTTTTTAAGGATGTTCCGAAATCACCTTCAAACACATTCATGATATATTGCCCGTATTGAACCAAAAGGGGCTTATCAAGCCCCAAATGGTGTGTTAGTTTTTCCACCTGCTCTGGTGATGCATTGATTCCGAGCATGATTTTAACCGGATCACCTGGAATAAAGTGAATCAACAAAAACGAGAAGATGGAAATTCCGAAAATTACTAGAATACCGGATAACACCCGATTAATAATGAACTGCTTCATTACTGCTGCACCCAACTATCATGGAATTCAATTGTGACACCTTCTAATTTCACGTTTTTAACTCTACTATTCACGACATAAAAGACCTTTTCTGCATAGATAGGAGCCCAATATGCGTTTTCAACGATAATCTCTTGTATACGGGCATACACTTGTTTTCTTTCTTCAAGATCGATCGTTGTTCTACCTTTCTCTAACAATTCATCCAGCTCAGAATTTTTCGCTCGAACATGGTTTAAACCGCCAATCTGACTTGAGTGAAACAGCAATGATAGAATATCAGGATCAGCGTATGAGTATGCTAGGAATGATAAATCATATTCTCCCTGTGATACCTTTTCAATTAATGTTCCTGCTTCCATAGATTGGATATTTACCGTGATCCCAACCTCCTTCAGCATTGCTTGAACCATTTGGGCCGCTTGGTTATACTGTGCCATAATGGAAAGTTCAAACGCAAGCTCCTTCCCATCCTTCTCCATCATCCCATTACTATTTTTCGAATATCCTGAACTCTCTAATAGACTTACAGCCTTATCTTTATTTAACTTATGACCATATTTTTCTACATTTGAGTCATAACCAAAAATGGTTGCTGGGATAGGACCATAGGCTGGTGTTCCCTCACCGCTTAGTACTGCCTTAATGATGGCATCTTTATTAATGGCCATATTGATGGCTTTTCTGACATTAAGATCTGATAGGACTTCATCCTCTAAATTCATTTCTAAAAATAATCCTAAGCCTTGACGTTCTGCTTCTAAAACGTAGTAATTAGGGTTATTGCGATACTTTTGAACATTCTTAGGAGATACATTCATGGCGATATCAACCGAGCCACTATCAAGTGCTGCTAGCATCGTTTGTTCATCCGCAATAAATTTATAAACCATTTGATCTGGATAGGCTTTTCCTTGGTTTTTAGAGAAAGCTTTCGGCCAATTAAAGTCTTTATTTCTTTCTAATGTAATTGATTGGCCTGTTACCCACTCTTTAAAGATAAATGGTCCCGCTCCAATTGGATTTCGTCCATATTCATCACCCTGCTTTTCCATCGCAGCCTTGGATATTGGTTGTAAATATCCTTGACTTGCTAGGTTACGTAAAAATGGTGCTGACGGAGCAGCTAGCTCAATAACGAATGTTTGATCATCTGGAGCAGAAGTTGACTGGATTCCTGCTATCAAACTTGCAGCCACTGTTGCCCCAGTTTCTGGGTTCAAAATACGGTCAAATGTATCTTTAAATACCTGTGCTGTTAACTTTGTTCCATCTGTGAAGGTTACTCCTTGACGGATTTTAAAGGTAATGGTTTTTCCATCCTCTGATACGTTGTATTCTTCAGCCAGATATGGTTCTAGATCATTTGTTTCCGGATTAATCGCAAGTAATGTCCCACCAATATGACTAGTGACAAGACCGGCAATACTCATCGCTGTTTTATGAACATCTAACGTATCAGGCTCTAGCATCGAAGCGATTGTAATCGTACCACCTGACTGTGGTTCAGAAGCCTCCTCAGACTTATTCTTATCATTCGACGAACTATTTTTTTCAGAAGAGGTAGTACCAGAACTACATCCGATCATTAAAACAAACGAGAGAACTATCATTGTTAGTAACAAAAATATTTTAGTTAGACGTGTCTTAGACATTTCAGAGTCCCCCCTATTCTACTTTTGATGATTGTCTAAATCCAAATGCTGTGCGAATCACCTTGTTGTCTTCATCTCTTACAAAACGAAGTCCAAGTTCTGATTCTCTGAACGATACGATAAATCTATCGTTACCAATTGGTCTTATATCATCTAAATCAAAGCCCTCTGCTTGAACCTGGAGCTTACCCTCTTTAATCCCCACTGTATATTTCGCTCCTTCACCAGAAGCATATACGCCTACATATTGCTTTAACTCGTCTTCCGAAATCTCTACTTCCTCGTAAGGTAAATAAGAGTCTTTTACTGATTTTCCTAAATAATCAGCAAAGGCACTAAATAATAGTTTCGTTGATGGTACCCCTGCTAAATTAGCAAATGATACTCCTGTCAATCCGAGTTCAGGAAGAATATTCAATTGCGCCGCGACTCCTTTAATAGACCCACCATGGTCTACAAGCTTGTATCCATAATAGTCAGGAGTAACCATGACACCATACCCATAATAACGGCCTTTCTCACACTCAATATGCGGTGTCGTTATTAATTCCACACTCTCTGGTGTTAGTATTTGAGCATCTCCTACTTTACCTTGATTGCGAAAAATTTCAGCATATTTAAGCATATCGTTTACGGTAGATTTTAAGAATCCTGCTGCACGCATAGACGGTGCATCCCAAGGGTTGTTCGATTCAAAAATAAGGGTTTGATCATCTTTTTTACGAGAATTATAGAGTGAAGAGATATCCTCATAACCGTCTAATTCTTCTAGATGGAAGACACTATTTTTCATCTCAGCTGGAACTAGAATGTAATCCCTTACAAATTGTTCATACGAAACTCCACTTACTCTTTCAATAATCGCCCCTAAAAGTGCGTAACTATCATTGGAGTAACTAAACTCAGTTCCAGGAGCTCCAAGTAATGTAAATTCCTGTTGTGCAATGTCTTCCATTAACTCTTCGAATGTCTCAACACTTGAGTGTTCCTTCGTTGCTTCCTGCTCTACTTTCCCAATATCTCCTTCTGATTTCACACCATCATCAAACTTTGGATCATTGGCCACACTCTTACTTAAAGCCTTAAAAAGCGTTGCTAATGGTGGTAGACCCGCTGAATGAGTCATAAAGTGGTGAATCGTCATTTGCTTTGTATATTCTTCATTCGGTGTTTTAAATTCTGGTAAATATTTAATCACTGGATCATTTACATTCAGCTTTCCTGCCTCTTGCAATTGCATAATCGCCACACATGTAAAGGACTTCGTCACTGAACCAATCCCAAAAACAGTATCAGATGTCAAAGGGAGTTTGTTTTCGACATCGCGGTATCCAAAACCATTTTCATAGAATAATTGGCCATCCTTAGCTAATCCAATTGAAAAGCCTGGAATATCATATTTTCCTACAAGCTCTTGGCAATACTGTTCGAATTCACTAGTAACTGTTTTTTGTGTCAAACAAAACCTCTCCCTTTTCCATTCATTTTTTTATTATAAAATTGTACTGGGGTACAATTCATAATCAGTGTTACATTTTATAAAGTTATAGAATTTGAGCCTTGAATGGCTAATAGCAAAATGGCCATTAACACCTTTGAGCCTTCGATTAAGTCATCTGTTACATACCGAATGGTTCTACCATCTAGTAATTCAATCGTGGGCATATAACTTACAACTGTCGCCATGTTGGTATGCTTAAATTCGATATCGATTGTATATGATTGTTCTTTTTTCAGTGGCTGAATGCTTTTAGCAGATTCGACAGCAAGTTTGGCAGAAGCTCTAATTTTCTCTTGTGCGACTGTTGGATGAAGAGATTGAGCTGCAAAAGCACCTATACCTTTTTTAACAGCTACTGTATGAATACCTGGGATCTTCTTTTTCGCATCCTCACATATTTGTAGGTCACCAGTAAGTAAGGTCACCGGAACATTGAAGCTACTTGCAACCGCCGCGTTAAAATCTGATTCACTTGCTTCTTCTCCATTTAATAGGAGACGTTGAATGCAGCTCCCTAAAAAGGTGTGGTTTAATATACTGTCATTTTCTCCGGCTTTCCCATGAAAACCGATGAAAAAGATCGCATCAAAAGTCTCATCTAATCCTTGCATCATCAGTAATGGTTTATAAAAACCTCTAATTAATTCCGCTTTTGGATGAAGCTCGTCAGGAATCAGATTTCGCATCGGACCATGTGATTCATTGACGACAATCTCCGTTGCACCAGCCTCAAGTGCACCTTCAATGGCAGCGTTTACATCTTGGGTTAGTAATCTCCTGGAGTACTCGTATGTGCGTTTACCCGGGATTGTATCCTCCCAATCGGTAACCCCAGAAATACCTTCCATATCTGCTGAAATGAAAACCTTCACTCGTTCATCCCTCCTAACTTTAAAAAGTCATGAATCAGGCCCATATATTATTCTTAGAAAACACGGTTTTGTCCACTCGATATGACTCAAGTACTTGCCGGTTTACTTCATAGCCAATACCCGGTTTATCCGGCACATGGATGACTCCTTTTTCCACGATGACTTCTGGCACAATAATGTCCTTCTCCCAATACCTTGAAGAAGCAGCTGTATCACCAGGCAAAACAAACTGAGGCAAAGTCGTTAAGGCAATGTTATGTGCGCGTCCAATTCCGGCTTCTAGCATTCCCCCGCACCACACGGCAATTCCTTGCTGGGCACAATAATCATGGATTTTCTTAGATTCCGTAAGGCCTCCAACTCTACCAATCTTTATATTAATAATTCTACAACTACCTAACTCGACAGCTTTTCTTGCATCCTCTAAGGAGTGGATACTTTCATCTAAACAAATAGGTGTTGCAAGAGCTGACTGTAATGTTGCGTGATCTACAATATCATCATGCGAAAGTGGCTGTTCAATCATCATGAGGTTTAATTCATCCAGTTTTTTTAGAATGTCAATGTCATCTAAGGTATAGGACGAGTTGGCATCCGCCATCAGTAAGATATCTGGAAAATGTCTTCTTACTTCCTTTAGCATCTCATAGTCGGCACCGGGCTTTATTTTTACTTTCATTCGCTTGTACCCTTCATTCACAAAGTCTTCGACCACATGTACAAGATCATTCGCAGTAGGTTGAATCCCAATACTGATTCCAACATCGATTTGCTGCTTCCTGCCACCTAGTTCTTTGTATAAGGGGTTATTATTTCGTTTGGCAAATAAATCCCAGACTGCACCCTCTAACGCGGACTTCGCCATATTGTTTCTACGAATGGATTCAAATCGTTTCGATACTCCATCAGGATGCTCAATGGGCGATTCAAGTAGTAAAGGAATTAAAAATTGTTGCATAATGTGCTTATTCGTTTCAACCGTTTCCTCGCTATACCAAGGGCTTGAAAAGGCGACGGACTCTCCGAAACCAATAGCACCCGTTTCATCCTCCATTTCAATCACGAAAAACTCTTTATCCTGGAAGGTTCCAAAGCTGGTAGTGAATGGATCGTTTAATCGCATTACCATACGGTGAAGGGTCACTTCCCTTATGGAAATTGAGCTTTTGGTCATGTTCATCCTCCTCTACTAGTTAAAGACTCTACTTACCTCATGAAGATTCTTTGAAAATTTCTACCTATTAATGCAGTGAGCTCATATTCTGAATAACCTCTTTTTATTAGACCTTCAACTAGCTGTGGAATCGATTGATGACCTGAAACGACATCAAATGGTTTTCTCGGCAAGCTGGCTAAGTTATCAGGTGAGACATATTTCAAAAAGTCCTCACAAAGGTCAAGTCCGAGCCCCACATGTTCGATACCTGCCACCTTTACCAGATGGTCGATATGGTTCATTAGATGTTCCAATGTGGAGCTTTCATCATCATCCCCAACGAGCAAGCTAGCGGCATTGATTCCAATTACGCCATCGGTTGCTCTGATCGCCCGTATTTGCTCATCTGTTAAATTCCGCATCGATCTACAAAGTGACCGAGCATTCGAATGAGAAGCAATCACTGGCTTCGTAGCGATCTCGATTACATCCCAAAAGCCTTCATCATTTAAGTGAGAAACATCAATGGTGATTCCAAGTCGTTCTGCTTCCTCAATGACCTTCACACCAAAGCTACTAATCCCACCTTTTTTCCCTTCTTTTATTGGTTGAAAGAAGCTCCCATCACCAACTGCATTTCTGCGACTCCAAACAAGCCCAAGATTACGAACTCCCAGCTCGTAAAAGACACGTAACAAGCTAAGATCTGTCCCGATTGGTTCGGCCCCTTCCATGGATAGTAGAAAGCCAATCTTTTTGTTTTTCTTGGCGATATTCATATCCTCTGTGTTTAAACAAATCATTAGCTTATCAGGAGATTCCCTAACCTCTTCATATAAAGCACTAATTTGACTTAATGCTTTTCGAAGTCCCATTTCTGGTAAGAAACCACTATCTACGAATATAGCTGCGACAATGACATTCACACCACCTTCCACAAATCGTGGATAGTAGTCTGTCTCAATTACCTTGGTTCTCCCTCTTTCTCGTTGGATCTGTACATCCATTAACAAATCAAAATGGCCATCAATCACCAATGTGTTATGTAGGAAATCAGTAGGGAGATGCTTATTATTCATGATTCACCCCTCCTTTATAAGAATAGACTTAAACGTCCATTTTCTCTTTTTTAGTAAATGGATAAAATTCACTACTATTTTGGCCATAATTCGCCATATGGTTTTGAACCTTGGGATTACTAGTTGCCGCGATACTTGTCACTAGCAAATTTAAGAGTGAAAACGTGGGTGTAATTCCTTTTAACGGGATTGGCGTCGGTGCAATGACCCTAAATAAGTAGTCAGCATACTGTCCAATTGGAGATAATCGATCATCTGTGATGGCAATAATACACGCTCCTTTTTTCTTAGCTGCCTTAACAAACGATAAGGTCTCCTGGATGTATCTTGGAAAGGAAATGGCGACCAGCACCGTGGTCTCATCTACCTTGGATAACAAATAATTTGCATCCTCTACTTCACCACGATATTGTGTAGTATTTCCAATCACGATATTCAAGGCATTCATGAACCAGCTCGCTGGACCATAGGAGGAACGGAATCCAAGGACAATTCGGTTGTCCGCTTCAATCAGTTTTCCAACGGCTTCTTGATATTGTTTGAAATCAATATCCTCTAAAGTGGCTTTCACATAGGCATTATCTTGTTCCATCACATATTGAATTAAGTTTGTATCCTTTAACGTATTGGACATAGCACGGAAATTTTCGATTGGGTTAGCGGGACTTGTCGAGTCTTCTAGTAAGCTCGTTTGAATCTCTTTTTGCAGCTCACTGAATCCCGAATATCCTAGGGTGTAGCATAACCGAATGACTGTTGTCTCACTCGTCCCACACGCTTGCCCAATTTGTTTTGCTGTTTGAAAAGCAACATCTCTTGGAAAATCCATTAAATGTTTTGCAATCATTTTTTGTCGCTTCGTCATGTTATTGTAGTTTTTTCTAATATTTTCTGTGTATTTTTCCATTTATGTGAACCCTTCTTTCAAGTTTACCTGTTTCTAGTTGCGATTCCTTAGGGGACTATGCCTTCTGCTCCAAAACCTTTACGAGTGCAAGGCTCAGGATTTTTACACCATTTAAAAGAGCGTCCAGATTAAAGCTCATATTGGGATGATGTAAGCCTGGTGATAGTCCTGTCCCAAGACCTACCATCGTTGCCTGCAGGTTCGGATACGTCATTTTGTAAAAATGGAAATCCTCTCCGCCTGGTGTAACGGGTGCCGGAACAATCCCCTCCTCTCCAAGCACTTGAACAATCACCTCTTTGACAAGATCCTCTAGCTCCGGGCTTGCTTCAGCAGCCACCATGGAGGCTCGTGGATCAAGCTTCACTTCGGCAAAATTGAAGGAACCGGCTGTCATCACTGCATGATGGACTTTTTCAAGCAATTCAGCCATCACTTCATTCCGATCTGCCCTTACATCAATACCAAATTCCGCAAAATCCGGGATGATATTGAGATTATTCCCACCAGCCTTGACCATCGTTACCTTAGCTGATGCTGATTCCATTGGATCCATTTTGATAGAATTGACAGCCTGAATGATAGCCGCTAGTGAGTCGGTAACATTTATGCCAAGATTCGGCCTTGACCCGTGTGCCTGCACGCCTTTTACTTCACCCATTATTAACGTAGCCGCTCCGTGATAGATAGCCGGTGAAGCTACTCCAAATGGCATTTCCTGAATCGGACGAACATGAAGACCAAACAGGTAATCGAGATCAGATATAACACCTGTTTCAATAATCGCTTTTGCTCCATGTCCAGACTCCTCAGCTGGTTGGAAAATAATTTTAATCAAGCCCTTCGGTTCAAACCCAATCTCCTTTAGACAAGTAATCGCATGAAGAACCGTTGTCATATGTCCATCGTGTCCACAGGAGTGATTTGCCTGCCATTTCCCATCCACAAGCTGCCATAATGCATCCATATCTGCTCTGATCCCGACTGTTGGTCCTTCCTCTTTATTTCCCCAATAACCCACTACTCCTGTATGGTTATTAAATGTTTCATATGGAATGCCCAATCTTTCTAGCTTCAAACACAGAAATTTTTTCGTCTCTATTTCCTTCCAGCTTACTTCGGCGTTTGTATGTAGATAATGATAAGTTGATTTAATGGTTTCTTCGTGCCCAGTAACCCAATCGTTTATTTCGTTAATCATCTCATCCCTCCACTTTTTTCTAGTATGTAAAAATGAATCTTGGAACCTAGTTCTCTTTGAACTCCAGTAATCATATAGCCGCCTGAAAACGCTTCACTTATCGCAGCTCGGACGGCATATCTCCATGCTAGTGCTACATCTGGATTTTGCTGCTTGATTATTTGCATATTTGAAGGGACTGGAACACGGTATCCGCCTTGACTCTCTATGATTTGTGTCTCGTGCGGTACTGGAGTTGGATACTCACAGGTTTGATGAAAGCTGAGGAGAGATTCATAGTTGGTTTCGGTTTGATTTTTGTATGCGCCAAGAATGGCAGCTTCCACTCGTTTTGAACAGATATCCCATTCAATTAACAAACGATCTGTTGGAAGTCCTTTATTCAATTTATCGTTCATCTCACCGTAATAAGAGGGAATATAGCGTTTCGAATATGCCCCTAACTTACAAACATTAAAATAACCATTTCTTATTTCTAATGGGTCATAGGTCCAAACCATTTTTTTGTATCCGTAATTCATTGCCCATTCTCTCTGCTTGATCTTAAGCTGGTAGCCAATTCCAGTATTCTGGTATTCTGGTAATATACCTGCCATATGAGAAATTAAATATGCCTCCCCATCCTTAAAGCCAGCGAAACCGTAGCAAAAACCCACTAACTGTTCTCCAGAAATGGCTCCAATCACAATCCCACCATTGTGAATGGAAGCTACTAGCTGTGGCTGAGGAGTCACAACCTCCGGACCCCAAATTTCAGTTTGGAGCTTGACAACCTTATAAACATCCTCTGACTCTTCAATTCTTTTATATGTAATTCCATTTAGCAAACCCATAGATTGCTAGCCCCCATTCTACGTCTTCTATTTCAAATTTACTAGCACATCATCCGATAGGTCTTTTTAGGGCGAAATTTCCAATTTTGAAGTTTATACTTTAATTTTCTATTTTTTCTGAAGTTTCAGCTTTTTTTATTATTATATATGACTCATTTCCACAAAACAACACAAAATTTAATTAAAATTCAAAATATTTTAAATATAATGAATTTTATTAGGAGGTCTATTTTACTACAGGTACGTTTAGGGTAAATCTCCATCCCCAAAATCAAAAATTTTGAAAACAAAAAAAACGTTTCTCAACGTCTTTTAATTAATTTGATAATGGTTAGAATTCCTGAATCAATATATTATGTTCCTCCAATATGGTCAGAAACTATTTATCGTTCCCGAATAAGATCATAAGTCGTTAGCTCAATTGTGTGGTCACTGGGATCATCAAAATAAATTGAATTGCAATTTTCATGTTCTAAAACTCTGAAAGATTTGCCTAAATTGGTCAAATCTATTTGTGCTTTATTGAAATTGAATTTGTCGACTCTAAAAGCAATGTGACGCATACCAACTGTATTTACTTTTTCATGTTTTACAGTTTGTTCATCATTAGGAAATAACGCCAGACAAGTAGATCCTGCACAAAGCATCATTGGCGGACCCTCCCATTCATTTTCATAACGCCTTTCCAAACCTAAAACATTTTGATACCAAGAAATGAAGAGTCCAGATTTTTGACAGCTATATCAATATGGTCAATTTGGTCTATATGAATCCTACAATAACATTTAGGTTCTATTTAAGCCACGCACGAAGTTTGCCAATTAATGTCCAACCGAAAAGAAGTGCTATGGAAAGCGGTTTTGGCTAGTCCCTAGACCCTAAAAATATCCATCAGAAAAACTATCAAAAGAATAAGGAAAACTGTGACAATTGCCAATCGAAAAGTGTTAAAAAAGATGCACACAGAAAAAGCTACCTTTAATGGTAACTCGTTCTTCTCCTCTAGGATATGTAAGCAGAATAACAATCATTTATACAATATATCGTCTCTTAATGACGCTACATTAGTTAAAGCTGTGTCTATGTCCGCTTCATTCACTCTAAAGTGAGCAAGAGCATCGTGAAGATGTTTTACAATAGCATTAAAATGTACTGGTTGCAGATTCATTCCTTGGTGAGCTTTTGTCATAGATTGACCAGAATATTGATTTGGACCGCCTAATGCAAAACTTATAAACTTTGTTTGATGTCGGCGTTGTTTTTCCATATCCGTTTCTATAAAAAAATGATTAACTGTTTCATCCTTCAGTACCAACTCGGAGTAAAAATAGTCCACAACTTTTGCAATCGCTTCTTCTCCTCCAACTTTTTCAAATAGTGTTTGTGTCGATTGGGCTTGAGATGACTTTTGTACTTGAGTTACGGCAGTTAAAGCAGACGAAATTTCGTTTGATGCCTGTTTAATCGCTTCCTGGGCGAGTATAGGGTCGGAATTTGCCTTTTCAATTGCTTTTGTTAATAATTCCTGCGTGAGAGTTACATTTGCTTTTGCTTGATTTAGTTGATTTACATCGATTTGAGTCATGAGGATCTCTCCTTTAATATTGAATTACTTCTATATCATCACCTTGCATTTAATTTTTATTAAAGGAATAATCTTCCTGAAAATAGTAAAAGTGTTTGTTACTTTTAAGTTTTAATTCTTAAACTAGGTTAAAAATAAAATTATTAATTTCATTGTTTCTATTTAAATAGGATATGGACTGAATCCATAATCGCTTCATATCCAATTTGAATATAAATTTTATTTGAAATAGGATTACTAATATCAGTGTATAAACTTGTTGTTTTATAACCTCGATCTAACAAGTTTTGAGTGAAAGCTGAAACACAATAAGAGGCATAGCCCTTTTTTCTTTCAGCAATCGGTGTGTAAACATAGCTGATTGTAATATTCCTTTTGGTTGGACGTATAGCATATGCCATGGAAACCAACTTACCATTCATTTCCCATGCTACTAAATTTCCTTTATAAATCATTTCATTTGTTTTTTTGATAGCTTCTACTAAACTTATAGGTTGATTAACCTCATTACAAAAATGATACACCAATCTTTAATAGTGTTATGATCCTTTTCTTCAACTTTCCGAAGTTTTCCCTTTGTTTTTGTGTTTTTCTTAACTTTTTCTAGCTTATAAATTTTTTGGTTCATTTGGACATGTGCATGAATCCCTTTTATATCCGCAATATAAAAAGCTAGTTCAGTAGATAATACTTTTTCCCCTACAAAGCCAGGTATTTCTTGAATTGTGTTATTCAGTTTTTCTCCTATAACCTGTATTTCGTGTGATGTAAAAGGAACAGATTTTGAAAAGATAATTTGACTACGATGTGTTTGAAGTAAGGTTAATCCTATGTCGTCGTCTTTTATTACAGCAGCCATCAAAAAAGGACTTTCATCTTTTTCGGTTAAAGATTGCAAAACACCTAAAGCTAAATTGTTTCAGCTTCATCTTTTTCTAAGAATGGGATCACATCTTTCTTAAATAATGTAAGATCATCATACTTCACTAGTTTTATCAAACTAACCATCCCCTTTGTTTAGTTCTAGGATCATTAAAAGTATTTCTAAAAAAATACTCTTGAAAAACTAAATTATGTATCCTTTATTGAGTATATGGAAAAATCCGGTGTAAATTTAAATGACTTTTTGCGGTTTTTACAACAACATTTTTCAATTTACATCTATAGCAAAAATGAGCTTATAAATGGAAGTCAATTCACTCTCTCCAATTTACATACAATATTTCGGTCAAAATATGTTCATACAAATATGTTTTTAATCAAGAATGTAAATAATCTAATAGATTTATTACAGCTTTCTTCGGCTTCCTAGGATTTAGAACGGTCATTGGTTTAAGGATGCTCGTTTTTTTTTTGACAATCAAATCGATTGTTTGCGATTCTTTTTTAATTGTCTTTTACTTGCAACACAAGATTATCATTAAATTTAACAGGAAAAATAGGAAAAATGTAATTTGAAATGAGACTCTTATGGAAGCAACAGATTTTTAGAATCCCACTTCTTGTTTTTGGTCCATAAAAAGAGGGTATACCCCTACCTTTTTACAACTGTCATCCTATACATAGATAGTTACATTACAAACAACCTCATCAACTTTATACGAAAATTTTATTGAACAGTTATGCACAAGTCTAGGGATATTATAGTTTCCTAAACGACGAGAAAAGCCAATGATTCTAACAAAATCATTGGCTTTTCCATTCTCTAATTAAGAAACTTTTTATTAAAATTCCAATAGGTATTTACTTCACTATATTCTTATAAAAATATATATTCTTTGTTGTGCATTCTCTTTTATGATTATATCTACACCATTGTCCACGAATAGTTCCACCTATTTCAAAGCAATACAAATATTTTTCGCTTCTGTGAAAAATTCCAAACTGTGATGGCCGCCTTCACGTCCAACTCCGCTCTTTTTGAAACCACCGAATGGAGCCCGAAGATCACGAACAAACCAGCAGTTGACCCAAATTGTACCGGCACGAACAGAATGTGAAATCCGGTGAGCACGCTGGAGATTTTCTGTCCAAACAACACCATTCAATCCGTATTCTGTATCATTGGCAATACGAAGTGCTTCTTCTTCGGTATCAAATGGGATGATCGTCACGATTGGGCCAAAGATTTCTTCTTGGCAAATACGAGACTTAGGATTTTCTTGAAGATACACAGTAGGCTCCAGATAGTAGCCATCTTGTAAATACTCCGGTAAATCTGGACGTTTTCCACCACAAATCAAGGTGGCATTTTCTTCTTTGGCAATTTCAAGATAACTCGATACCTTCTTATAATGCTCTTCACTTACCACTGGTCCCATTTTCGTTTCTACATTTTGTGGATCGCCGACTTTTAGTTCTGTTGCGGCTTTCTTAAATCTCTCAAGGAACTCATTTAGGATCGTGCGTTGTACCAAGATTCTTGATCCTGCTAAACAGACTTGCCCAGAATTCATGAACGCTGCATGAATCGAAACAGGAATTGCTTTATCAAGATTGGCATCTTCGAACACAATATTTGCCGCTTTTCCGCCTAATTCAAAGGAAACCTTCTTTAACGTGTCAGCACCGCTTTTCATAATTCTCTTTCCTGTAGCCGTCGAGCCCGTGAAGGAAACGAGATCTACTTCAGGATGGGTGGTCAGCGCCGTTCCAACCACTCCGCCTAGACCATGAACCACATTGACTACGCCATCTGGAATACCTGATTCTTTCGCAATTTCTCCAAGAAGGGAAACAGACAGTGGAGTCATTTCAGCTGGTTTAATCACAGCTGTATTTCCCGCCGCAAGACAAGGACCAAGCTTCCAAGTAGTCAGCATAAACGGAACATTCCAAGGAGTAATGAGTGCAGCAACTCCAACTGGTTCGTAGCGAGTATAGTTTAAATACTCTTCGCCCATGGGATACACTTCTCCACCTTGCTGCTCCATGAAGTCGGCAAAGAATTTAATATTGTTTGCAGCGCGTGGAACCTCATGGTGGACCGTTGATTGATATGGTTTTCCGACATCGGTCGCATCTAAGCGAGCAATTTCTTCTCTTCGCTCAAGGATGATTTCAGACATACGACGAAGCTTGGCACAGCGCTCCGCTACTGTCATCGTTCTCCAAGGACCACTTTCAAAAGCGTCCCGTGCAATCCGGCAAGCACGATCCACATCTTCTTGTGAGGCTTCACTAACCTTTGCAATGATCTCCTGTGTCGCAGGATTTTTCACTTCAAACGTAGCACCATCGCTTGCTTTTACATATTCACCGTTTATATAAAGACCTACTTCTCTAACGCCTGTCTGAACGTTTGTCATTTTGAAACCTCAATTCTCTTTTTAACTGATTCTCCAGCGATGCCCCAATGTTCAGGCTCTAGTTCATTGATCATCACACGCACACTTTGAATAGGAGCATCTAACACATCTGATACCAAGTCAGAAACTTCTCTTATTAATCGTTCCTTTTTTTCAGGTGATCTGCCTTTAAGAATATTAATCTGAATAAATGGCATAAAAACCTCTCCCTTTGCTTTGAAGTTTATTCCGTAAATACCGCCTCAACACTGCCTAGGCCATCAAACCCAGCGGTAAAATGGTCACCAGCTTCTATTTTAATAGCAGCGGATAAGGAACCGCTTAATACGACTTCTCCTGGTTGAATACTCTGACCAACTTTGGATAACCGATTGGCTAACCAAGCAATGGCTCTCGCTGGATGCCCCATTACCGCTGCACCAGCGCCTGTCGCAACAACTTCTCCGTTTTGTCTAAACACCATTCCTATCAATTTCAAATCGAAATCCTTCGGTGAATAGAATCTTTCGCCGATAATAAAGCGGGAGGAAGATGAGTTATCTGCGACCGCGTCAGGTAAGGTAAAGTTGAACCCATGGAAGCGGCTGTCAATGATTTCAACTGCAGGTGCAATATATTCCGTTGCATGAAGTACATCCGCTACGGTTACATGCGGACCTTTTAATTCTTTATTAAAAATAAAGGCAATTTCTGGCTCGAGCTTGGCATGGATAAAAGGTGTAAGTGAAATCTTTTCTCCTTCAAAGAGCTGCATGCTTTCAAGCAAAACCCCGTAAGATGGTTCATGGACACCCATCATTTCTTGTTTCGCTTTGCTCGTTAATCCGAGTTTTCGGCCAATCCTTTTAGTGTTTTCTTCTTTACATTTCATATCGACTAAGCGTTCTTGCACTTGATAAGCTAACGCTTCGTTCAGTTCAGGGTAGGCATCAACGAACTTACCTACAGCTTTTTTCTGTTTTTCTGCCAGGTAAAGTTCATAAGCTATTTGCTCAATTACATCCGTTTTAATCATGTTATCACCTAGTTTCTTTTGATTTCCCATCTTTACGTTACGGGGTCAAGTCCCGCGCCGATCAATTCTCGTTTATTCTTAAAGCTTTGTTAAGGTCTGATGTTGATTGTTCGTGCGCAAATCGTTATGAAGGACATATCTCAATGGGAAACCTTAAGATTTGTCTTTCATCAACCTTATGAAGGACTAATCTCATTGAGGAATCATCTGATTTGTCTTTCATCACCACAATGAAGGACTAATCTCAAAGAGGAATCCTCTGATTTGTCTTTCATCAACCTTATGAAGGACTAATCTCAACGAGGAATCCTCTGATTTGTCTTTCATCACCACAATGAAGGACAAATTTCAATAATGAATCATCTGATTTGTCCTTCATCGACAACTACATCGCTGCACTATCAATCAACAATGTAAATTAGCATTGCTATTTTATAAATGATGCCGTGACTGAACCAATATGGGCAAACTCCGCCGTAAACGTATCATTTGCCTCTACTTCAATCGCACTGGTTAAAGCACCTGAAAGAATGATTTCCCCTGATTTAAGAGAAACATCGTATTTCCCTAATGAATTCGCCAGCCACGCGACCGAACGAAGTGGATTTCCAAGGACGGCTGCCCCAGCTCCTGAATCAATCATTTCCCCGTTTCGATAAGCGACCATCCCAATATGAGTGAGATCTAAGCCATCAAGCTTTGTCGGTTTCCCGCCTATAATCGCACTGGCGGAAGATCCATTGTCTGCGACTGTATCTTCAAACTTGATCTTCCAATCCTCAATCCGGCTATCAATCACTTCAATGGCCGGAACGATATATTCTGTCGCCTCGATGACATCAAGGATGGAAACATTCGGTCCTTTTAAATCCTTTTTTAAAATAAAAGCAATTTCAAATTCTACTTTCGGTTGAATATATTGTCCAAGTGAAATCGCTTCACCTTCGACAACCATCATGTCGGCTAACAAATGACCGTAATCAGGCTGTTTTACACCAAACATATTTTGAATCGCTTTGCTTGTTGCGCCAATTTTTTTACCAACAATAATTCCGCCATTTGCAACTTTTCTACGGATAATCTCTAACTGCGTATGATATGCCTCATCAACGGTAATCCCTGGGTAAGAAACCGTTAACGGCTGGATAACCTGCTTTGTTTCCTCTGTTTCCAAAAGATGAGTGGCAGCTTCTTGAATAATCGACACACCTATCTCCTCCTGACCTGGCACTAAACTGTTAACCCCTTTTTCTCTGCTAGTTCAACCGCTACATCTAAAATCCAGTCCTCTTGGCCTGCAACCGCTTGCCTTTTACCAAGCTCTTCCATTATTTCCGATACCCCAACACCAAACTTTTCTGCAGCGTGTTTAACATGTAATAAAAAGCTGTTATACACTCCGGCATACCCACTTGATAGGTTACCGCGATCAATCACGATCGGTGATTGCATAAGCGGTGCTACCTTTTCCTCTGCGGCATCCATTAAAATTGCTAGGTTGATTCCAGTTTCGATTTTCATTTTATTCAGTACTGCAACAAGAACCTCCGTTGGCGCATTTCCAGCTCCCGCTCCTAGTCCTCTTAGCGTTCCGTCAATTTGATCGGCACCTGCTTCTAGTGCCGTTATGGTATTGCCAATGGCCAAGCCAAGGTTATTATGAGCGTGGAAACCAACTTGAATGGTCAAGTTTTCTTTTAAAGCAGACACTCTTTCGCGAACGCCGCTTTGAACAAGAGCACCTGCAGAGTCAACCACATATACGCAATCGGCACCATATGATTCCATTAACTTTGCCTGCTCCACAAGCACACTTGCAGGCTGTGTATGAGACATCATGAGGAAACCAACTGTTTCAAGACCTAATTCTTTCGCTAAACGGAAGTACTGCTCGGTCACATCTGCTTCCGTACAATGAACCGCAATCCGGAGCACCGAAACGCCAAGTTCAGCCGCTTCTCTTAACTCCTTGCTCGTCCCAATCCCCGGAACGAATAGTGAAGCAATTTTAGCCTGTTTCGCCGTTTCCACCGCCACTTTAATCAAGTCATATTCGGAATGAGTAGAGAATCCTTGCTGAATCGTCGATCCGTTTAAGCCAGAACCATGGCTCACTTCAATTACAGGAACACCGGATTCATCTAAATCTTTTACAATGGAACGTACCTGTTCAGGAATATAACTATGGCTAACGGCATGATCGCCATCTCGTAGGGTTGTATCTGTCAGTCTAGGAATCTTCATCGTGTTACCTCCTTAGCAGAAAGAAAATGTGCGGCATAGACATCACCGACTCGGTAAGCGGAGGCAGTCATGATATCTAAATTCCCGGCATAGGTAGGGAAGAAATCTCCCGCTCCAACTACTTCATTCATGATGACCACCGTTGGCAAGCGGCCCCATGGAGTTTCACGATAATCAACAAATGGCGTACCTTTTAAACGATAGCCTGGAACATAGCTAGAAATCTCAGCTGCAATCGATTGAACCGACTCAATGACCGCTGCCTCATCAAATTCTTCTTTAATCACTACATAGACGGAATTCGTCATATTAATAGGCGGCTGCGCTGGATTAAAAACAGGAATGGCTCTCGCAATTTTCGCTCCACCAATTTGTTGAACCGCATTTGCCGTTGTGCGAACAAATTCATCGACATTTTGTCTTGTTCCCGGTCCAATCGATAGACTAGCCGCTGTCGCAATAACTTCTGCATAATGAACAGGTACTACGCGATTGACGGCGTGGACAAGTGGTGTCGTCGCCTGACCGCCGCAAGAAATCAAGTTAACGTTCATTGCTTCAAGATGATCATGTAAATTAACGGTTGGCACGACAAACGGTCCAATCGCTGCCGGAGTCATATCAACGGCTAATTTCCCTTGTTCTTGTAGTGCTTGCGCATTCAATTTATGGGCTTTCGCACTTGTTGCATCAAACACAATCTTAATCTCTGGATCTTCCAGAATCGGATCAATTCCATGATGGCTAACGGCAATTCCTTTTTCTTTCGCTCTCGCTAGACCTTCAGAATTTGGGTCAATTCCTGACACCAAGGCTAACTCCATGTTTCCATCATTTTTTAAAATTTTATACATCAAGTCTGTTCCTATATTACCCGATCCTAAAATCGCTGCTTTTATTTTCGTCAAGACCCTCACACCTCGCTTTCTAGTAATCAATGAATTAAGGTTTTACAACTTCTTTTTCAACTGCTTCACTAACGGTTAGTGGTGTTCCTTGGGTCCACCAGGATACTGGGAATTCAGTTCCAATCCAAGTATCGCCGTTGCCAGGAACGTCCTTCATTTCCCAAATCACTGGCTTCCAAGCTGGATCACTAATGATATAGCCTGCATCTCCGAACAATTCGATGCGGTTGCCGCCTGGTTCAATCACATACATACAGAATGCTTGGGAAACCCCATGCTTATTAGGTGGAACTTCAATTTTAAAATCATGATCTTTAAGGAGATCAGCCACGTCATAAAGATTTTGCGGAATGCCGTACCAGTAGCATAGATGATGAAGCTTTCCTTTCACGCCAGTAGGCTCTTGCATATACGCAATTTCATGGACAAGATTGGAGACACTGATCCAACTTCCCAGGACATGACCATTATCTTGAATTTGCTCTCTTAAACGGAAGCCAAGATTGTCGATTAAAAAGTTCGTATCAACTCCAGGATTGGAAGTCATTAGATTGATATGATCCAAGCGTCGAACCGGTACCCCGCGATCTGGGCGTTTAGATGGACGGTTTAATAGTTTTGAGCGCTGCTCCTCTGAAACATTGTAATATTCTACGTCCCAAAGAATTTCCATTAAATGACCATCAGGAGTAGTAAATTGATACGCTTTTCCATGACCGATATCTCCGTCGATCCATCCTTTTCCAAATCCCGTTTTTTCAATTTCTTCTACACGGCGCTGTAGTGCTTGAGGGGATGTTGCACGCCAGGCAACATGACCAACCCCTGCTTCTTTTGATTCAGTGATTTTTAATGTATTATGGTAAAAATCTTCATAAGCACGAAGGAAAACGGATCCTCCAGAACGAGCCGTTACTTCCATTCCTAGAAATCTAGTAAAAAATTCAACAGATTGTTCTAGTTTTGGAGAAAGAATCTCCACGTGTGCGAGTTGTGCTACATCAAAAATTGGTTCTTTAAAAATAGTCATGTCCGGTCCTCCTACATTTTCCTTTTTATTTTTTTAGTTTTTGTAAAACATAAACAACTATATTGACGAAATATATTGAATAGTGATACCGTTTTCATTATATTCGGTATCAAATTCATCTTCATTTGTCGAAAACCTGATGTATGCTATCATCTTAAGGGGATGGCAAGATTCTCACAACGACCATGTCCCTTTATGCGGGACATTTTCTGAATTTTTTATATCTTTTTTATACTCGGAGGAAAAAATGATACAAGAACAAGAAAAGCTGCTCTCTTCTGTAAAAAATGCCATTCGAATCCTGCGTGCTTTTAAAATGGATCAACCACAAAAAGGGGTACGTGAGCTGGCGAAAGAGCTTGGATTAGGAAAAAGTAGTGTCCAAAGAATTCTTACAACGCTTGCATCTGAAGGTTTAGTGAATAAAAATAAAGAGACCAATAAATTTGAGCTAGGTCTCTCCGTTGTTGAATTAAGCTCCATTGTCCTAGGCAACATCGATCTGCATACAGAATCACGTCCGATTCTAACCGACCTTGCTAATAAATGTGGGGAAACCGCCCACCTGGCAATCCTAGATGGAAATCATGTGGTCTATTTAGACAAAGTTGAAAGTAAAACTTCGAATAAAGTACCCTCTCACTTAGGATTGCATAATTATGCTCACTGTACGAGTTCAGGAAAGCTTATTCTTGCCCATAGCGGTAAACATCTGGTCGATCTTGTGATTCAAAATGGCCTCGATCCGATCACAGCGAATACGATCACAGACCCAGATGTGTTCCGTGAAGAATTGAACACAATCTTAAAGAACGGCTATTCCGTTAGTGTCGATGAATATACAATTGGACGGACATCCGTGTCAGCTCCAGTGAGAGACCATACTGGAAAAGTCATTGCTGCTATTAATCTAGTAGGACCTAATTCACGAATCTCCAAACTACGGATTCAGTATTTTGCGAGCGAATTAATCCATTCCGGAAACCTAATTTCCGAGAGACTGGGTTACTGGAAAAGGTAATTTACCCTCACAGACCCACTAAAGATGAGCTGAAAAAGACTTGTCTTGGAACTTCTTCGTGAACAAACTTTTTAGGCAAAACTCTCTTCCAAGAAAGTCGAACATTTTCCCATTCATAATAAGGAAATCCTTGCCCTTGAAGTAAAGTAATCCTCCCGTCATGAACGACCGCGATATGCGTGGTCGTCTCCGGGTGAAGGTTTACGGTAACCTCATACCAACCTGGAGGCGGAAGCAAATAATGCGGCTGGAGTAAGACCTCCGTATGTTTTTTACGGAAAACAATTCTGCCCTCACTTTGATAATCATTTCCTAAATACGAAGCGATCCTTTCCATTTCACCAGCCAAAACCAGATGACGAATGAGAGTAGAACTGATTTTTTCGCCTTCCCACTCTATTTTATCCACCTTGATTCCCTCAATTTTTCCATCTGAGTCACTTTTCAGGGTATCCATGTTGCCTTCTCCACTGTGTCCATATGTAAAGTCAAAACCTGCTACCACCTGTTTTGCTCCAAAGCCCAGAAGATAGGTTTGAACAAATTCCCTTGGAGATAACGCAGCAAATTCTTTCGTAAACTCAATCAAATAAAAATAATCTGCCCCTAATTTTTCAAAAATCCTACGTTTATCGTTCATTGGCATAAGATAAGGGATGATTTTTTCCCCGTTTGAAAGGACTTCTTTCGGATGGGGGAAAAAACTCATAATCACCAAAGGGAGTTCTTGTTCTTCCGCAGCACTTTTTGCCTCTTTTATCACCTGTTGATGACCTAAATGAACTCCATCAAAAAATCCTAGAGCCACCACACAGGGCTTTGTTCGTAAAAGAGTTTGTTCGCGGTTGTTGCTCGTCACATGAATGAATTCCAAGATAGCTCCCTCCAGTTTTCACAAAATTTATGGACTACTTTCGTAATTAAAAGTCCTCTATCAATCTATTATGACTTCACGACTTCCTCTGTTTTCACTGGTGTGAGCGGTGTTCCCTGCGTCCACCATGATTGTGGGAAATCGGTTCCAATCCAAGTGTCGCCATTGCCAGGAACGTCCTTCATATCCCAAACCACCGGCTTCCATGCTGGATCCGTTATGATATAACCAGCATCTCCGAATAATTCGATGCGGTTTCCGCCTGGTTCAATCACATACATACAGAACGCTTGGCTGACTCCATGCTTATTCGGAGGAACTTCAATTTTAATACCATGGTCTTTAAGCAAATCTGCCACATCATAAAGATTTTGAGGAATTCCATACCAGTAGCAAAGATGATGCAGCTTACCTTGAACTCCGTTAGGCTCTTGCATATAGGCTATTTCGTGAACGAGGTTGGAAACACTAATCCAACTGCCCAGCACATGGCCATTATCTTGAATTTGCTCCCTTAATCGAAATCCGAGTGTATCGAGCATAAAATCCGTATCGGCTCCTGGATTCGAAGTCATGAGATTAATATGATCTAGGCGGCGAACCGGCACGCCACGATTTGGGCGTTTGGATGGTCGATTTAATAGTTTCGATCTTAGGCCTTCTTCCACGTGGTAATACTCAACGTCCCAAAGTATTTCCATTAAATGACCATCAGGATTTGTAAATTGGTATGCCCTTCCATGTCCGATATCGCCATCAATCCAGCCTTTGCCTAATCCTGTCTTTTCAATTTCCTCCACACGACGCTCCAGTGCTTGCGGAGACGTGGCACGCCAAGCAACATGGCCGACCCCCGCTTGTTCGGATTTTGTAATGATTAACGTGTTGTGATAGAAATCCTCATAAGCACGAAGGTACACGGATTTTTCAGTACGAGCCGTTACTTCCATTCCTAGAAATCTTGTAAAAAATTCAACAGATTTTTCAAGCTTCGGAGAAAGTAGTTCCACATGAGCAAGCTGTGCTACATCAAAAATTGGTTCCTGGTAAGAAGTCATGGTAATCCTCCTATTAGATATATTGGTTGAAATAGACTACTTATTTGCTAGACTCACTTGAGGTGATAAAGAGCGATATTGTCCATTAAAGAACATGAGCGGTTCTCCCTCTTCAAGCTTAATACCGAGGACCTTGCCGATAAATAAGGTATGGTCTCCTTCGATATGTTCACTTACCACTTCGCATGCTACCTGCGCGATGGCTTCTGTTAAAACAGGGAGTCCAGCTAAATCATCGAAATTGATTTCTCTTTTTTCCTTTATTTGACCAGCAAAGATCATTGAATATTCTTGCTGCTCTCCCGATAAAATATTGACAGCAAATTTTTTACTTTTCTTGATTTTTTCGAGCATTTGCGCTCTTTCTCCGATGGAAATCACCACTAGCTTTGGATCTAGAGAGACCGACATGAAGGCATTAGCCGTCATGCCGTGCACCTCTCCTTCTACTTCAGTCGTAATGACCGTGACACCGGTAGCGAATTTTCCCATAGCTTGGCGAAATTGACGATCATCCATTCTGGTTCCTCCTAATAAACTATTTGATAACCGCTTCTTTTTCCGATGTACCTGCCCAGGTTTTGTTTGTCCAACCATTAAGGTCATAATCGCTTAATGCAGACTCAACGAATGCTTTTTGCTGATCAGCAGCACCTGTTGCCTCAAAATGGAATAACGCTTCCATATTGATGTTTTCATGGTTTCCACCATAGTTGACTTCATATAGTTCATGACGGCCACCAAACTCTGTGCCGATCGTATCCCAAACCATTTTCAATAATTTCACACGTTCTTCAGCAGTAATTCCTGTTCCGCGGTAATACGTGTCCAAGTAAGGTTTTAAATCTTCATTGAGGAAATCTTTTGAACTAGAAGGCAATTGAATTAACCCACCGGCCACGACTTGCTCAAAGATATTTTTTATCTTCACCCAAGCCAATGGAGCTAACGCGCGATAAGCGGAACTTGAGTAAGAGTTTGGAATCACTAAACCGTTTGGCCCTTTTTCAGGATCGGTTGCCATGGCGGTAGAAAGACCCCAGAACATATTTCGTAACGCGACTACTTCGCCAATCTTTGCCTGAACCCCACGGAAATCTTTCGTTCCTGCTCCTTCCGTTGCTTTCAATAACAGCCCGGTCATAAAATCTAATTTTACAGCGAGACGTGTACAACCATGGAAAGTATAGCGCGGAATGAAACCGCTTACTTTTGCAAAGTTATTCGAAACCTCAATATTTCGATAAGCCAACACATTTTCCCAAGGGATGAATACATTATCGAGCACAATTACCGCATCATTTTCATCAAAGCGGCTAGATAACGGATAATCAAATGGAGTTCCGTTTTTGGATGCATTTAATTCGTAGGATTGGCGGCTAATCATGCTAAGGCCTTCAGCATTCATCGGCACGAAGAAGATCAGTGCATGACTATCATCGCCCCCGCCTAAATCTTTTGGTCCATAGTTCGCTACAAAGTTATAATGAGTTAAGGCTGATGCTGTTCCAACCATTTTGGCACCGCTTACAATAATTCCGTCATCGCGCTCCGCAACTGCACGAACAAAGACATCTTTATTCTCGTGTAAAGGTTTTGAACGATCCACTTGCGGATTAATGATTGTATGATTAATGAATGGTACTTCCTTTGTTGATTTTTTGTACCATGCCAATGCATTGTCTTCAAAACCTTTATAAAAATGACCAAACGCATTTAGGTGTCCAGTGAAAGAAGCTTTGTAGTCAGGGGTACGTCCCATAAATCCATAGCTTAGCTTTGCCCACTGAGCAATGGCATCTCTTGCCTCTAGTAAATCCTGAGAACTAGTAGGAGTTTTGAAAAATTTATGTGTTCTGTCTCCAAATTCGGTTGTTGTAGTTAAGATATCACGAGTAGCTGGATCATGAAGAGCATCGTACATTCTCGCATATGAGCGTGCAGAATTACGATAAGCGGGATGCGTGGTAACATCTTTAATTTTTTCACCGTTTAAATAAACAGCCCTGCCATCATTGAGACTTTCCAAATATTCTTTACCTGTGTACATTTCTTCAACTCCATTCTTAGACTAGTACGATTTTGAAATGTGATTAATCTCTCAATCACTAGTTTTATCATAATTTATCTGAAAATTCTTAACAATGACACAAGATGATAGAAAACGTAGCAAATACTACTACTTTGTGTCAGTCTCACAAAAAAAAGCCAGACAACCCTACAGGCTTAAATACCTGTGTGAAGTCCGGCGTAATCATAAATATAGATAGTTTTAGAGTAATCCCCTTTACCCTGCTTGAATTATTTTGATTCTTTCATGCTCAACGATTTTCAATGCTTTTAAGGCCATCATCAACTGAAATTGTCTTTGAGGATCACGCAAGTCACAATCAAGAAGATCCTTTATTTTGTTAAGACGGTAACGAAGCCCGCTTTTAGATAGCGCGAGGGATTCCGCTGTTTGATCCAAGTTTCCGCCTTGCTCAAGAAAATGGTAAAGCGTTTCAATCAATTCTAGTTTATTCTTATCGAGATTTTCGTAGAGAACCCCAAGATGATCTCGGATCATTTTCTTGATGGCTTGTTCGTTTTGGTCATTGATCAAGATTCCAAGCATGCCTAAATCACTAAATAGCGTAATCGGTTCATCCCTAGAAGAAAGACGAACGGCTGAACACGCTTCTTCCATAGCAACCCCTGCTTCTAGGATGTTTCTGTTTTGTGAGCTTATTCCTGCTAAGAATAGAGCATTTTTTAGTTGTTTCTTTAAAAAGGCCACTAACGACCGAATTGTTTTCTTCATGTTTTTCTGCGTGACATGTTTCTCGGTAATTAAAAGAATTAAGCTATCTGGCTGCTGTCCGATTAGCACATTGAGGTTTTCTACTTCGCGAAAGTAAGCAGACACCGTTTCAAATGTTTTTTTATGTATAGTGAATTCCTTTTCATCACATGAATTCAAAAACTTGTAAGACAATACCACAATATGATAGTGATCGGAAAGATCTAACTGGATAAAATCCGCTTTCCTCATGATTTCTTGTTGCGTATATTTCCCGCTAATAATTTCTTCAAGAAAATGACCTTTCACTTGTTCCATCGATTCCACTTCTGTTTTTTCCTTTAAAAACAGCAGCGAGCAAATCGACGCTAAGCGATCAAGAATCATCGTGTCAATCTCATATTTAGGGGTTCTTTCTCGTTCGTATAGAAATGAACAATAACCTACAATCTTACCTAAGAGGTAGATTGGAGTCTTCAGACTAACCCCTTTTTCAAACGAGAAAATACCCACTTTGGAATGACATTGCTTTTTATCTGGAATCTCTGAAAATGTAGCTTTAATAGATTCCAAGTCTTCTAGGTTAATGCCTTTACAGGCTAAGACGTTTTGACGAATATCCTCCACGACAATCGGTAAATGATTTTGTTTATGTAAAATGTCGAGAATTGACTCGATGTTATTGCCTTTGATTAGTTCATTGGTCATCTCATTATATGTTTTTGACACAAGTGCGAGATTGTTTTTTTCCAGCATGAGCTTCTCGTTTGTTTGCTCCAATTCCTTCAATATCGGCAGTTCTTTACTATAAGAAAAGAATTCCTCCGCCTCTTCCTTCCATTCCGAAACCAGGCGCCCTTCCCAAATACAACACGGTGCTCCTTGTCCAATACATTGCAATTCTTTAAAAAAGACGTTCACTCCCAGCACACCCGTAACATATCCCGTGGCATAACCTGTTAACGTATAACAAACTGGCCCTTGGCTAATCCCAAAATTTTTAAGATGTTGTTCAGCTTCATACGAGTTTTCCCAAACACCTTTAAAACGAAACGATTTAACTTCGTTTCCTTCCACTTCAAACTCTTTTTCAGTGATGTGGGATTTCGCATGTCCTTTTAAGGCATGGATAATCGGACCATATTCGATTTTCTCGAGTAAACTTAAGGAATCATTTTTAGCTACTTCTTGCGCATCTTCAACTCCCAATTGATAGCCATACTTAAAGAAAAAAGTTTTCATTCGATTAATCCCAATATTTTCAATTAAATCCCGCTGCATTGCTCCGAAAGCCTTGGTTGAAACAAAAACAGATCTTTCATCGTTTGCAAACCATAATTCATTCTTTTGGCGCACATGTAATAAGTCATTTAGTTTTAGTGTTTTCATTCCAATGCTCCCTTTATTTCTAATCTTGTTAAGAAAAAAGTAAATCTTAGCTGCGAGTGAATGAAAGATGAAAATTGACATATGCTAATTCCTGAAGATTAATAGTTTCTATTATACTCAAGGATACACTGTATGAAAAGGCTTTCAAGCATGGACCATATATACTCCTATCAATGACTGTGATTACAAATGTAACATAAAGGTTTTTCCAAGGTTTATTTCATGTACTTTATTAAGGGATAATATATTCAATGAAAAAACACCTAAATTCTTCTGAATCGTAGGTGTTTTTTATTTAAACAAATTTCTCCGAACGTTCACTATCATCCGGTCTAAAAGAATCTCTCATTATGGCCATTTTGCTAAAGATCTTATTCGTATTTAGTGTCTTAATTGAATCAAACAATTGCATCATGTCTTTTGATGATACTTTTTCTGAATGTGCTGCGTGATTTCTTATGTCTGTGATTTTTTGCCATTCTCTCAGAAGAAGCTTACGTTCTTCAGGCAACCAGTAAGGGGTCCATTCCTGTTTTTCTAGATTCTTAGAAGCTATTAAATACGATTGCCCGATTGCAGGCGGATGCCATGTACCATTCTTTCTTGATTTATTAAAATCGATTGGTTGACCATCTGTAACATTTGGAGTAATGAGAGCTTCTACTTCTGGCTGTACTTCATAGTAATAATCAGGCAACTTTATATCGTTCTTTTTCCTAATCCAGTGCACAATGGATTTGTTAATTTCAATTTCATAAGCCTTCGCTAAACATATGGCTGCTGGGGTGTAATCCAGACCGGGATATTTATTTTGATTGTATTGCAAGAAGTCACCCACACTTAACCCAATTTCTAATAGTTGATTAGAGTCAGCCTCAAAATCTTGTATCATTTTTTCCCATCTCTGCAAATTAGGTGAGTTCAAGAGAGTAATAAAGGTTGCCACCTTTTCACAAAGACTATCTAGAAGTTCTTCTTGCTCATCATCCATATTTCCAATTGACTTCGCGTCCCTAATTGCATTAATTACTCTTGTCATAGCAATGTCAATCTGCGATTTTGCCATCTCATTAAACTCCGAATAATGGTTTTCACGATTGATTAAAAAGCTTAGTAATTCAGATAAAGCTGTTGCTAAACTCTCAGTTAAAAATTCATTCCCTTTTCCTTCGCATAGGTTTATTTCTTCATCATATTCCTCTCCTAGTAACTCAAACATGTTATTTTGGTATTCTATTGGAGTTTGCGGTGTCTTAAATTGGTCCAGTTCATTTGCAAATATGGCAAGTTCCTTTAACTGTTTGCCAATATGTTTGGTACAAGTACGGTACCATTGGAAAGACCACAATGATGGATGTGTTGTAATCACGATGGCTGGCAACTGGTCATAGGGTATGTTGAGTGTATTTGCAATCGCTTGTACATTAAAAGATTGATTGAATAAATTGGTTTCAATTTCCCTCGGATAGGCTGCCATGTTCCGCTCTTCCCGAAATACTTGCTGTAAATGCCTAAAATAATCCGGTTGTACCTCCTCGTCGTTCCACTGCTCAGGCGGCTGTGTTAAAGCGAAAAACAGTAACTTTTTTCCTGTTTTATGATGCAGACTTAGGAATTGCTTTTTTAGATTTTCAGAGAAATCACGATGTTTTTCAGGGTCATGAATAATAAAAGCGAATAAATTATATGGCTCAAACACACGATCTGTTAGTTTTTTCATTCCGTCAATTTTTCTTTGATCTCTAGGATTTAACGTTTTAAATAATTCAGGATTATATTTTTGATAATAGATTTGGCTCAATGAATGAAAAAATGAATAACTAGAAACAGGCATACCCAATTGCGATCACCCTATTTAATGTATTTTTGTGCTAATAATTCCTTTTTAATTTGAAAGGCTCTGTTAAATATTATTGTTAATATGAAATTTTACTATGATAGGCATCGTATCTATGCTTCATCCATTTATAAAGCTCTTCAAAGTCCATTTCTTTAACGATTTTTCGGGTAGTTTTATAGTTTCCTCCAAATATCTCTTTTTTCATTTTTGATTGCTTATTTGCCTCCTTTAAAATGGATCGAGCCATTAGCAATGTATCCTCTAACACTTTCTCTAAGTCCCACCTGCCATCCTTGCTTTTAGCAGTAAGTGCTATGCTTATACTTTCTGTGTTCTTAAGATACCATTCATAGTGAAAGCTGGTATCGCTAAATTTGTTTTCAAAAATCAGCTTAAACCAAGCTGCATTTTGTTTGCCGCAAAAGAAGATACGTGGCGCACGTCTTCCATGACCATCACAACTAACATCTGTAACGATTCCTGCTGCGCTTATCGCCTTTACGAGTAAAGCAACTCCGGTTTCTAATACAAAAGTTTTAATTTTGGGTCCATGGTTTCGTTTAATGAAATATTTCCAACCATACCACCCTGCACCTGAATCGGATTCGTGATTTCTAGCTGGATACCATAAAATTTGGTTTAGTATCGTTGTTAGTATTTCATCCTCAAGGATAAATAATTTGTTCCCATCCAAAGTAAATTTTAGATCCAGGGAGGCTAGTAATCTTTCTAATTGAGAAAAATCCTCTAATTTGTTCCCTTGAGAAAAATAAATATAGTTATCAATCGGTTTTACTAAAAATCCACGCATTTCTAGGGTATTTGCAAGTAATGTGTTCACATAATCATCTCCTACAGAGAATGGCTAATTTGCAGTCATGAATCTCTCTTTTAATATTCGACAAATAAGCGTGTAGCCCCTTCATATTGCAGTTCCTTTATCAATTATTTCATGGGCAACAGAACACTATCTCCTTCTACAAAAAATCACTTCTTGAAATTTCCTTCTAACAGAAGTACTTATCTTGAAGTGTTTTACATTCCAACTATATGGGTTCATCCAATAATCAAAACTCGTAAATATAATCTTTAACCACCCTTCGCTTTATTGGTGTTTAATGCCTTTAAAGCTCTGATGGACTCTCACCAATCAATGCTAAAAAGTTTTTACCCAGTATATATTCTTTTTGCTGATCAGGAATATCAAGAGATTCTACCCAATTTTTCTTTACTGAATAGTCATATTCATTGAATTTTTGCATTCCATAAGGTCCGTCGCAGCCATATAGCACTTTCTGATATCCTAGAACATTTACTGCTCTCTTTACAATCGCCGGAGTAAGATAGTCACTTGATGTGTCAACATAGACATTAGGTTTATCTTTCACGTATTTCCATAGTTTTTTCCAAAAAGGAAGTCCAGCGTGAGCGTAAATTATTTTAAGTTTAGGGTATGTTTCGGGTAAATATTGATACGAGTATGGTTCGGATGAAAGGTGAATGATGATAGGAATGCCTTTTGTTTCACAAAGTGCAGCAACCTGGTCAAGGGACTTGATACTATATTGATGCATAAACGGATGGGCTTTCACACCAATGAAACCAGGGTTAGTAATATAGGATTCTAGTTCATCAACTGAATCAGGAATTAGTGGGTTCACGGCAGCCCACCCCAGAAAACGGTCCGAGAATCGTTCAATTGCTGCTGCAACGATATCATTATTGGGTTTACAAAAAATCTTGTATGAAGAACCATATAGATTAAAATATCCTTCCTTTACCAACCCATTATAAATTGGAAGGCCCAATTGCGGCACATTTAAGATTAAAAAACGGAAAAAACTCTGCAAATTATGTTGGTATCGGCTATCCAGCTCAAACATGGTTTCATTCATAGGTGCAATCAGCACCGTTTTATTAACTCCATTTTGGTCCATACCTTCTATCATTTTTTCAAGAGTCAGCATGGTTTCATCTACATGAAAATGGCAATCTATTATCATTTCAATCCTCCCCCACAGTGGTAAAAACTATAAGCTTTATTTGAATACGAATACTCACTACCTCAATTTGAAACACTACTGTCCTTACTTTTCTTGATTAGTAACCCCATCCCGCAAATGAATAAAATAGCCCCAAAAGTAGAAATGAAGCTTATCGGGGATATTATTTTTACACTAGAAAGCCCTATCATAATTATCCCAACAAGGAGATAGTGATTAATTGCATGTAAACGGAAAGATTTCTGCTCTATATGCCATGCGTGATGGTACCCTTGTAATAATCCCAAAATTACCTGAAAAAAAAGAGCAATATAAGGAAGAACTTCAAATGTACTAGTAATATAGCCTACTAATATATAAACACAACCCATCCCCATGTAAATGTATGGAATAAACGAATCAGCAGGCTTTTTTCCAACCTGGAAAAGACGATATCCCAGGGCAGCACTAAATGAAAAAGCAGCAAAAAACCAGGTAAATAAGGTTAATGTCAATGAAACTTCTTTTAACCAAAGGATATAATATGGAAAAATGACAACCTGACCGACGGAGACAACCAAGGGGACATAACGTTCACTTATAATCTTCATCCGAGTCTCCTTCATTAAAAGTAATAGTCATAGAAGATGTTTTGAAAAACACCATTTGGATCTCTTATTAATTTCTCTTCCTGAAACATTTCCCACGATGGATAAGATTTTCTAAATTGTTCTTTTGATTGATAATGATAATATGGGAGGTAATATCCGCCTCCGTGCTTGAGTGTTAAATCCGTCCATTCTTGAATAATTGTTTTCGCATTATGAATCTCTTTTTCCTTTAACCCATGTTGGATTAAGATGACGAGTCCAAACATATCTTCTTTCGCATAATTCAAATATGTGTAGTCATCCTTTGCAGCATAACGAACCGTAATGTTATGAATTTTAAAATCATCATTTTTATCATTAGGTGGGAGAATTCTTTTTAAATCACTCATGTATTCTTCATAATGCTCCACTGGAATGAAGAACTCTTGCAGTACTTCTACCCGACCAGGTTTTGTAAATTCCATAAATGCAGAATTCCCGCGCATTGCATTATTTCGCGTAACCTCGTCGCCATCGAGTGACTTAATCAGCAATTTTTGATTTTCCCAGAAAAGATCCTCTAGGCTCCCGCCTTGCCGGCCAATATCCAATGCCAACTTACCAATCCGGGCACCGCGCTCTTTTTTAAGCGGCGTTTTATGATCCACTTTTCCAGTCTTTATGTAATCTATGACATACATTTCGTCCAAAAATGAATTCGGTGCAACACTTACTCTTGCATAATGCATGGATGTATCATCATTTCTTATCAGATTTGCAAAATAGTCTTCATACTCATTTGTTTTAAGTTCTTCTGTATGGATCGTGTAAACGTCATTTTCCGTTAGTTCTAACGTCACATCTAAAATAACGCCAAATAAGCCATATCCCCCAAACACATACTTCATCCATTCCTCAGAGTCATTCCGAGTTACTGTTTTAATCTCCCCTGTCGGAGTGAGAATCGTCATTTCCCTAACTGTTCCAGCCATAGGGCCAAAGCGGATATCCCGGCCATGAGCATTAACGGAGAGTGATCCACCTATAGTAAAAATCGACTGTGACTGTGTGACTTTTAAAGCGAGCCCATACGGTTGAATCGCTTCCTGAACTTCTTCCCAACTAGCTCCACTTTCTACTTTTATCGTCTGATTCTGTTTATCTATTTCTAGGACTTTATTGAATGTCTTCATATCCAATACTACGTTATCCTTGTAATAGGTATGTCCGCCTTGCGAATGCTGAAGTCCAGCTATGGAAATATGATAACCCATTTCATTCGCTTCCTTCACCATTTCTTGTATTTCGGACCGATCTCCTGCTTTTACTATTTTTTTTATCCGTTCAGGGAGCAGACCAGTATAATCTGTTGTCAAATTGCTCTGTGAGAGCCCGTATTTTCTTTTTTCAATCGGAATGCTTGCTAACACGGAGACAACAAAAATACATAATAGAATTCCAAGAAACCATGGGTTTTTATGTATTACCTGTTTATTACTTTTTAATTGTGAAGGCTCCATCAAAATCACCCCAATTAGTGTAATATTACACTAACTATAACAGGATATGTAAATATATTGCAATACTACATTTTTATCAATCTCCTCTTTTTTTTATGCGAAGGGTCCTCTTAAGGAATGTCATATTTCTAATCTTCTCTATTACATCTTTATTCAACGAAAAGTTAAACCATGAACTCATTCATCCTATCTCGTGCTGTGTTTATTGCATTAAAAAAAGCCGCCTAATTGGCAGCTGAACCCTTAACTCTTGAACCCGTTAGGATAATAGATTCTTAATTGGAATGATAAGGAAACGCGAACTCGGCCGAGAATTCTTATCGTTTTCAAATTTAATCTATTTTCATATTAGATTCCTTACATTGAGGTAAACTCTTGTGTTTTAATTTTCCTTTTTGCAGATATGGAAGCAATCGCATTTTCATTAAATCCTTTAGTGATAAGCCATACAGCTAAAATCATTTCATTAGCTGCTACTGGCACAGCCAAAATAGCACCCCAAAAAGAAATTTGAGGAAACACACCAAACATTACGAACAAAGAACAAACGAAAACACAAGTTGATCCTGTCATACCAAGGATCGATATAAATCTGGGTACAAGTCTGGTTTTATAAAATATATAACTATACATCACCGTGTTTATCCCCAACATAAATAGGGGGCCAAGCATAAATGTCCAGTCATGTACTGCCTTTAATATGATACCTGAAGAGTGAAATGATGAGGGATCTGGGGCTCCTGCTGCTACAAATTCCTGGCTTAAGGTTAAGAGGGACAACATACTGATTATACCGACTGTAATAATAATCGCTTCAAGAAACCTGAAGCAAACATGCCATAAGGCTATGGTTTCATCATACTGTCTTAACAATGGAAACATGGTTGTTGCAGTACCAATCGCGGAAACAACCAGTATTAATTCCATTAATGCTCCTAATATCACTTGGTTGGCGTGTTGGGAACCTTCAATAAGATAATCGGGGCCGTTTAAGATAGGATCGTATAAATTTAGACCTATCACCGCTGTAACAGCAGCAAGTATAAACAGTACTCCCACAATTTTTGCAGCTTTTCTGTTTGAATTCATGTCTTTATCCCCTAACATAATAAATTCAAAAAACATTAAGCATTAATCGTTCTTACTGCTTTGTGTTATCTCCATAAAAGAATACCTCTTCCAATGGTAAGTTAAAGGCATGAGCGATGCGAAAAGCTAGTTCCAGTGATGGGGAGTAGTTTCCCTTTTCGAGAGCGACGATGGTTTGTCTAGTTACTCCCACCTTGTCAGCCAACTGCTGCTGTGTCATTTCATCATGGTTGAATCGTAATTTACGGATGTGATTGCCGACAAGATTTTTACCCATTTTTACACTCCTCTCCGATAGTGATATAGTTTTGTAACCGAGCCGGTTACATCTGAAATGAAACCTGAAGTAATCAGAATAATGAACATTACCTGTGACGGTTGATAGAAGACCAGCGAACCCATTGCAAAAAGAAAACCGATGACAAACACAAAAAATGAATTTCGGTTTGCTTTCAAGTCAATTAATTTATCTAATTCATCAGCAAATGTAGGTTCTTTTTCATTGGTGGTCATTCTAAATACAATATTAAAAATAATGCTGATAATGATATGAGCAACAATTGAAAACAAAGTCAGGAAAAGGACGAATGAACCCCAATAACGGAAAACTTCACTTGACTCCACACCTCCTCCTGGGTACTGCGGGTACATGTACAAACAATAAGAGACGAAAATGAGAATAGCAGTAATTACGGATACGATACTTTTCTTTTCTTGATAAGTCATGATTAGCACCTCCTTGTATAATTAATTTTACTAAAAGTTAAACTTGTTATACTTAATGTAAAGCAAACTATACATTAAGTCAAGTGTAAGTTACAAAAATAGGCCGGACACTGCCTTACAGTGGCAGTATACCGGCCTTCGCGAAGAAGAGAAAATAGATATAAAATTGTTACTTTAATAAACTCAATCTCTAAATATTTGGTATTATTAATAAGGATACACTAGGCAATTAGGAGGATTTTATGCAGGACGTTTTATTAATTGAAGACTCTTCGATTACATATCGAATAGAGCCCTTTTATTTTGAAAAGGGTTTCTCAGAGATTCATAACCCAATAGGGTTTAGACCCTTAACCTTTACAAAAGAAATGTTTTACGATCATATCGATAATCTCATGTTTTTGAAGGAAAAAGACCCTTCATTCCACAATCAAATTGGTAAGTCCTTTCAAATTGACTGGAATCTAAGTGATGAAATCCTATATCATGATTCCTATCAAAAAAAAGATGTACCATTACCCTTCAAGGAAACGGAATATGAATATCTTGTTGAGGGGAAGAAGAACTCCCCCTTACAAAAATACATTCGTTTTAAAATTGAGAATGTCCATTTGCTTGTAAGTGAAATGAAAGTTGGGTTTCTCGTTTATGATTTAAAGGTTATTGAATTATACGAAATCAAGAATGGTGAGAAGGAGTCTCTTACACAAACTGTTGAGAATTATGAATGGGCGATGTATTATTTGCGTAAGCTGCAGATTGCCAATAAGGGATTTTTGGTTGCTGCTATCCAAGATCCTGAACAGGTTCTTCGAAGGAAAGAATACTTTATGCGTAGAGATGCAGCCATTCAAAACAATGAACACTTTACTGAGGAGGAACCCGCCAAACCAACCTTGGTTCCTATAAAAGTAAAATGGACAGACTTAACAAACGGTCTCTTAAAAGAACTTGGTGAAGTACATAGTTTTACGAATCAGAAAAAGGTTGGTCACCATGCATTATTATATACATCAACATTCATTCAACCTCCTGAAGAAATAGACGCAACCGCAGGAACACGTAAGAATTTTGAATTAATGATTGCAAATAAAGTTTACAAAATTAGTCACGGCTACCGGGAGACGTATTATAAAGATGTAAAAGTCGAGGATATTCTACGTCCGTTTGACAATATTATGTGGAATTTTTCGTCTGAAGGCGCATCAAACATTGTTTATACAATTAAAGATGAACAAGCGATGAAATTTTTTGACGGTTCTTTTAAAACGAAACGTGAAACGAATTTTTACTTTATGTACGTTTTGGGATTGCTTCAAAAGTATAGTCTTCTTTATTTCACAATCCGCTCAACAGATATACTGTTCCAGTCTTCTGTCTATTCAGGTGAGGAACTTAATAAGGAAGAACGAGATAAAGAGCTAAAACGCACACGTGATTTTTATGCAGAAACATTAAAATTCACCGTTCATGGTTACTATGAACAAGTATCCTACCATAGTCATTACAACGAAATATATGTACAGCTTATTAAGGCACTTCGGATACCAGAAATGCAGCAAGAACTATCGCCTAAAGCAGAAGCTTTCCATCAAGTAATTGAATCCCTAGTGTATGAACAAGAGATGAAGGAGAAAGAATCGGCAAGAGAGGAACAGGAAAAGCAAAATAATATCTTTCAAACAATCACGTTTTTCCTATTGCCTGCATCCATTGCGACTGGAATTTTAGGGATGAATGTTCCTCTTATTACAAATAGTAATAACTTCTATCTTGGCTATGTGGTATTTGGCGTAACATTGCTTACAATATTATTATTAATTCTTCTAAATAAGAATAAATCCATTTCAGCAAGAACCATTGCCGTTGCTTCCGCAGTATTCCTAAGTATAATCATTCTGTTGGATATAAAGTATGATTTTCCAAAACAGGATGAAGAAACAGAGCAAATTAAGATAGAGGAACAGTCTAATGAGTCTAATCAAGATGCAAAGCCTGGGTCCGATAAAGAGTAGTTGATAAGGAGTAGTTGGACGATCTTTAGGGTTTAACCTTAAAAAATCTAAAAAAAAGCCCCAAACCCTCATTTTCAAGGTTCTGGAGCTTTTCTTTCCTTAATTAGAAACTGTTTTATTTGTCATGTTATTGGTTTGGTGAATGATCAGTGCTGCAATTCCTTGAATGATCGTTTTAACAATGACTTGACCTAAGATTGCTGCTGGTACGGCTTCCCATGGTAGAAAGTTTGCACCTAGCGGGCTTAGACCAATCACGACGAAAATCGCAGAATCAAGTAAACCACCGACGATTCCACTATACAGAACGCGCAAACTCATTGGCAGGTTTAATCTTGTATAAATCTCTGTATCGGTTGTTTCAGCAATCGCAAATGAGATGGCGGATGCCAATACGATGATTAATGTATCCCCTAATAAAGCAGAAACAACTGCTGATAAAAATAACGCTGTTCCAATGAACATATACGTTTTCTTTCTTCCGTATTTGTTCTGAACCAAGTCACGGAAGATAAATGTTGCTCCGATAAGCAATGTTCCCATTGGAACAATGAATACACCTAGTGTTAATGGTGCAAATGCCGCCGTTACAACGTTCGCGGCGATTATTGAAATTAAATATAAAAGAATTCTCATTTTTTCCCCCTGCTTTCTATTTCCTTTTTGCTTATTTTGCTTTTAGATATTCATCCAGCCCTCTTTTTCTTAAGACACAAGCTGGGCATTCGCCACAACCATCGGCAATGATTCCGTTATAGCATGTTAATGTTTTTTCTCGTACGTATTCAAATGCCCCTAATTCATCTGCTAATCCCCATGTTTCTGCTTTGTCTAACCACATTAATGGGGTATGAATCACGAATTGGTCGTCCATTGATAGATTTAGGGTAACATTCAACGATTTGATAAAGACATCACGACAATCTGGGTAGCCGCTGAAATCTGTTTCACAAACACCGGTAATTAAATGCTTTGCACCAATCTGACGTGCCAAAACGCCAGCAAACGTTAGAAATAATAGGTTTCTTCCTGGGACAAAGGTGGATGGAAGTTCCCCCTCCCCGCCGTCAGTTACTTCAATATCCGAACGAGTTAATGCATTCGGAGCCAGTTGATTTAACAACGACATGTCTAAAATATGGTGTTTGACACCAAGTTCATTGGCAATATCCTTCGCACATTCAATCTCTAGACTGTGTCTTTGATTGTAGTCGAATGTAACAGCTTCTACTTCTTTAAAGTTTTTTAACGCCCAAAATAAACAAGTGGTGCTATCCTGCCCGCCACTAAACACCACAATTGCTTTTTCATCTCTTAACATCTTAAGTAAACCCCTTTCTAAATAGGAAAAAACAGCACCCCAAGATAGAAGTGCTGCTTCTTCTTAGTTTTTTTACCGAGGGGTGCTACAACCTCCACCGCTAATTGCGGAATTTTTTATATTTGATTAGTAGATTCAATAAAAAGCAATAGGTATAAATTATACCGTATTTCGTGGTAATTTCCAATGGATAAAGAATGGAATTAAAATGCCCCCTGTGGAGGGAGCGGTTTCGACATCATTCAATGATAAATGTTTCATATAAATTTGCTATCAAGTTATCTGCTTTTTCACGATCGGGATGATTACGGAAACTGATACGCAGTACTCCATATATATCTTCACGACTTTCAATAATTTCTAAGTTGGTAATGTTAATACCATTTTTCGCTAATAGACTAGTAATTTCCGCTAATACCCCTGGTGAGTCCGGAATATCAACAAATAAGTCGAAATAAGCGTCTAGGCCGCCTTTTTTATGAGCAGAAAATTCATCTCTAAATTCTTTGGCATGCTCAAAGAAATAATAAATCTCGTCTTTGGCAGCTTTCCGAATACTTTCTCTAATATCATTCATCTGTTTCATCCACACATCAAATTGGTGCAGGATTGGTTCTCGGTTATGAATCAGAATGTCACTCCACATTTTAGGATTAGAAGAGGCAATTCGTGTGATATCCTTAAATCCACCTGCTGCCAAATCTTGAATGATTGGTGTTTCATGGTGAAAATATTCAGCATGTTGAACTAAACTTGATGCAATAATATGCGGGAAATGAGAGATGACACCAGCGACATGATCGTGTTGTTCTGGGCTCATTTTTATAAATTTAGATCTTGTACCCTGAAGTATAGTTTCAAGTCTTTGGATTGCTTCAGGAGACGTTTGTTCATTGGGTGTAATCACATAAAAGGCATTTTCAAAAAGGTCCGCTTTTGACGCTTCTACCCCACTTTTATGTGAGCCGGCCATTGGGTGCCCGCCAACAAAGTCAACGGAATTAGGCAAGACTTTATGCGCCGTTTCTACGATTTCCTTTTTGGTACTTCCTACATCGGTGATGAGTGTACCTGTTTTCATATATGATTTCCCTAGCCTATGTAGGATCTCAACCGTTTCCGTTACAGGAGCTGCAATAAAGATGACATCCGCCTTCCCTACGCCTCTTTCAATACTTGTCACATACTCATCGACTACCTCAAGAGAAAGCGCAAGCCCTGCCCGTTCTTCATTTATGTCATAACCAATTAAATGACAATCATGACTGTTTTTAATCGCTAAAGCAATCGATCCGCCAATTAAACCAAGACCAATCAAAAAGATATTTTCTTTCACTAGACTTCCTCCAAAATGATTCTTCTGAATCTACACTATAGTACTACCTATATATCTATTATACTATTGAAAATTCTATTTTGGAGTAAATAGTATTTAATTGTTAATTATTGTTTACTAATTGCTTTTGGATTAAACAAAAAGTACCGGACACCCAAAAAATTGAAAGGTGCCTGGCACATTGTTCTCCAATGGTGGATATTTTGATAAATTTTCTACTTAACGGGTAATTCAATTATAAATGTAGACCCTATATTCTCTTGACTCTCTACAGCAATTTGCCCGCCATGCAATTTAACAATGGTTGCAACAATCGACAAACCCAATCCAGTCCCCTCAACACTTCTGGTTCGAGCTTTATCTGCCCGGTAAAAGCGGTCAAATATTTTATCGACTTCAGCATCACTCATCCCTAATCCAGTATCACCAAATGTCACGAAAATCGATTTTCCTCTTTCTTCTAATGATATCTCTATACTGCTATTCGGTTTATTATATTTAATAGCGTTTGATAAAAGATTATCCCAAACCGTATTCAGTAAAGAAGGGTCTCCGACAATTTCGATATCAGGCAGGGAGTAACTAAGCATTAATCCATTTTCATTGATTGCCCATTGATAATTCCGGATTAATCCCTTAATTTGCTCACCAATATTAAAAGCCTTTTTCTTCATTACATCCTCATTTCTATCTAATGAAGCAAGTAGTAATAGTTGTTTCGTTAAGGAAGAAAGCCTTTTGATTTCACCATTTATGATGGTCACATATTGCCTTCGATCTTCTTTGCTTAGTAAATCATTATCTAAAAGATTCGTATAACCCTTAATATTCGAGAGAGGTGATTGGATATCATGTGAGATATTTGAGATAAATTCCTTTCTCATATCCTCCATTTGTTCTAACTTTCTTGCCATTTGTAAAAAACTACGGGAAAGCTGCCCTAACTCATCATCACGATTACTATCGAGTTCCACATTATATTTTCCTTTTGCTAGTGATTCTGTTGCTTTCGTTAGTGTAGAAATAGGTTTTATTAGATATCTTGTATTTATCAGAACCATTACGATGGTCAAAATAATCGCTAATAGCAGGATCCATCCTAATAAAACATGCATCTCGCTAAATAGAAATTTGATATCTGGTCTTATAAAAAGAGCATAGTTTTTACCGTTATGTTCTAATGGAACACCTATACTGTTCCTGAGTTCATTGGCAAAAAAACCTGTGACAAACGTTTCCCGTGGAAATTGAAGAATACCATGAAAAATTTCACCATTTAATACAAGATCTTTCGTTGAAATGGGAAGATTTTTATCTCTGAAAGGTTCACCAAAAAACTTCTCATACCCAAGGTTATCGACTAAATAAAGTTGGTATCCAACGGCAGAAAGGTTTTCCAAATAGTCTTCTAGGATGATCTCTGGATGTTCTTTCGCAAACGTGGCAATGTTTTGTGCAACCATTGTGTTTTTTTGATCATTAACTGGCTTAATTTTTTGGTGGTAATACGTATTTGAGATTAGAAAAGCAATGATGAAGCTGATCAACATCATTCCAGTTGTTATGACAATAAATTTCACATAAAGAGTTCTCATACCCGTTTGACCTCCAAAAAATAGCCAACCCCACGTACTGTTTTTATCTGAAAATCATCGCTTAATTTAGAAAAACGTTCCCTTACTCTTTTTATATGAACATCTACGGTTCGATCATCCCCTTCATAATCGATACCCCAAATCTGTTCAATTAGGTGTTCCCTAGAAAACACTTGCTTTGGATTAGAAAATAGATAATTTAAGAGTTCAAATTCTTTTAAAGGTAAAAGCATGGTTCGATTTCCTATCTGTACTTCATAGCTTTTTTTATTGATGGTTGTATTGCCAATACGTATAATGGATTGTTCTATTTGATGGTCATATCGGCGTAACAATGCTTTTATTCGAAAGAGTAATTCCTTTGGTTCAAAGGGTTTAACCAAGTAATCATCTGTTCCAGCTAGAAATCCTTGCTCCTTATCCTCGATTTGGCTTTTTGCGGTTAATAGGAGAACTGGAATTTTGTATTGCTTTCGAATTTCCCTTGTTAGTTCAAAGCCATCCATGAATGGCATCATCACATCGACAACCGCTAAATCACAAGTTACCTTTTTTAATATTTCCAAGGCTTCAATCCCATCTTTTGCTTGTACTACAGTGTAGCCTTGATTCGTTAATTGAATGTTGATTAGATTTAATATAATCATGTCGTCATCAACAATTAAAATAGTTGTCATTGAGGTTTTCTCCCCCGGTAAATGCTATTCTATTCATTATAACCAACTTTGAAATCTAAGTTTGACTATGCAAAACCTTTCCATCACTCATCTTAATGATACAATCTGCATACATAAGCATTTCCTGGTCATGCGTCACCATTAGTGTTGTAAGTTTTAGCGCTTTCGTTAAATCACGAATGATCGTCATCAAATCTTTTGACCTTTTTGAATCCAGGCTCGCAGTCGGCTCATCTGCGAACAGAACCTTAGGTTTATGGATAATGGCTCGAGCAATGGCAACCCGCTGCTTTTCCCCACCTGATAATGTTGCTGGATAGGCATCTTTCCGATGGTTCATTCCTACTAATTCTAGAATTTTGTCAATTTCCTTTTTTTGTTCTCGTTTCTTTAATTTAGATTCTGATACATCCAACATTAGCATTAATTGCTCTTCTACTGTGAGAAAAGGAACCAAATGGGCGAATTGAAAAACAAAACCAAATTTACTTGCTCGAATTTCCCGAACTTGTTCTCCATTCATGGTAGTCATATTTTCACCTTCAAATACCACTTGCCCACATGATGCTTGTTGAAGCCCTGCCGCAATGGTTAAAAGAGTACTCTTTCCAGATCCAGAAGCACCAACCAATGCCGTTAGCTCACCTTCTTTAAGAGAAAGATTGACTCCTTTTAGTACTTCTTCTTCTACCTCACCATTTTTAAACGTTTTTCTAACTTGATCGATTGTAAATATTGTCATACTAAACCTCTCCTTGTTGGATTGCTTGTAATGGTTCGACTTTTTTAATCTGTAATCCTGATATCGTAGCCCCGATAAAAGCAATCAATAAGAAGACTAAGGATAATTGTACGGTTGTTTCTAGGGTCAAACGAAAAGGCAATCCTTCAGGTGCAATCAAGTTAACAACCTGACTAAGCGTAATGGAAATAGCTAATGCAATGGCTGTAATAACGATCAATTGTGTCCACATCATAGTAAACAGTGTTCTTGTTTTCACCCCGATTGCCATTAAGATACCGTATAAACCCATTTTTTGGACGTTCATCATATAGAAAAAGATCCCGAATAACATTCCGCAAATGACAACTAAAAACCAGACAATCATATTTAGTGAGGTCTGCTCAGCTTTGTAACTGGATATTGTATTAAGGAACTGATTTTTAGAAAATAATTCTAAACCAGTCATTGACTCAGATGAATTTTCTCCCGGTACGAATATCAGTTGCATTTCATTACTTCGGTACATTTCGTGGTAGTCTTCGCGATTGATAAATGCAACAGGTGCATGGCTGAATTTCTTTTTGTCCACAAAACCTTTTACAAAAAATGAGCCGCTGTACTGATTATTCGTTAAGGTATCTCCAATATTTATCCCCTTATCTTCCAAAGACCGATCTAATACGATTTCTCCTTTTTTGACATTCGTAAATAAATAGGAGTCAGTTGAAGTTACAAATGCAACACTTTGTTGCTTGGAATCATCATTATTCAAAAACCCCATTTGAATTGAAAATGCAACTGCATCTTTTTCTTTATTTAAAATTACATTCTGGACAATCGGATCAATTCTCGAGAGGTTAATTGTTTGATCACTATTTTTAGCCATATAAAATTTTCCCTCGGGCAAATCTTTAATTAATGCAGCATTGTCTTGTGACAATCCATTTGCCAAACCAGATATAATAAACGTTAATAAACTAACCAAAAATACAATCGAACCTAAAATCAAAAATCTTACCTTATTTTTCTTCATTTCTTTCAAAGCCATATTCATCTTAATTCCTCCAATCGCTTTTTCACATCCTAAGTTTATAATTGGATTGTGAACTGAAGATGAACAACTGAATACATTTTAAGTAAAAAAATAAAAAGTGCCAGGCACCAGCATTAAGGACTGGAACTTGGCACTTTTTTTACTTTATGATTTCCCATTTTTTATGATTAGCTACCTCAAAAAGCCGAGGTTCTGGGTTTACAGCAACAGGATTTCCTACTAATTCAAGAACATTTAAATCTGTATAACTATCCCCATAGGCAAAGCTATTTTCCCAGTCAATGTCTGAATTAGACAGATGTGCATTAATAAATTCTGTTTTTCGCTCACCGTATATATAGTTTACGGTTGCCTTCTTACTCAGTTTTTCATCATTGAACGGAATATTACTTCCAATCACGCAGTCGAAGTTAATATTTTTTGTGACTGAGTTTAGGAGTGGCTCATATGCTCCTGACACCAGCATCGTATAATAGCCATCTTTTTTATGTTGTTCCAGTCTATGTAACATGGATTCACTAAGGTTTTGACTCATGATTCCGCCTATTTGAGAAAAAAACAGCTCAATTTCTTCTTTTGGAGACGATCCAAAAGCAGCTATGTAGGAGCGCATAGAATACTCTTTCATTTTTTGTTCGGGATAAAGTTTGCATTTATATGCTAGGTAAATCGGTAAAATCCTAACGAAGAAATTTCGATACTTCTGAGAATGGATCGGATGATTCTTTAAATGCCCCATCAAAAGCGGGAACGTCTCTTCAGGAAATAATGTTCCATCAAAATCAAAAATTGCAACCTTCATATAATCAGCCTTTCATTTTTAAAAATATGGAGCTAATCACTGGCATTACACTTCCTAAACTTCCAAACCAGCAATTCCAACTCCGCCAGGTCCAGCATGTGTAGATATCATGGAACCGGCTTGAATCCAATTTACATTATGGAAGCCAGCTTCTTTTGCAATAATATCCATCCCCTGCATGATCTCTTCATCTAATCCGATAGAGTAAAGCAGGTAAAGTTGTCCTCTATCTATGTCATATTGTTCTAAATAATCTCGCATGAGTTTTTCTGAAACTACCTCCATTTTGCCACGATATTTCTTTGTTGAAACAAGATTTCCATCGATTAATTCAATCCGTGGCTTTATTTTTAACAATGCCCCTCCGAGATAAGCTAGATTACTAACTCTTCCACCTGCTCTTAAAAACTCTAAACTTCCAGGAACGAAAGCCAGTCTTGATTTTGGAACCTTTGATTCAATACTCTTTACTAGACGAACAGGGTCAATCGAAGGTTCATTCTCTAATAAGGTCACCGCATACATCACGATAGCAGTTAATCCACCAGTAACATTTAATGCATCAATGAGAAAAATATCCTTCATTTCTTCCGTAGCTATGACCGCATTTTGGAAGGATGATGATGCTTTTGACGTATAACCAATATGTATAATGACGCAATCAGGAAAATCAGTTTTAATCTTCGTGAAAAATTCAAGATATTCATGGGAATTGGTAGACGTTGTAGAAGGTATTTTCTTTGTCCGCTCGTAATAGTCATAAATATCTGTTACAGGTAACGAACCATCCAAATAATCTTCTCCAGCCATAATTACATGCATCGGGACAACTTGTACATTATGTTTATCAGCTAATTCAACTGGTAAATCCGCACCACTCTCAGTCGTTAAAATAATTCTTGTCATCAATATCCCCCACTTCTATTAAAAAAATCACAACGTTTCCTTCTGCATTATTAAGTTCTACTCTACTATACATGAAAAAGGCCTATAGGTTACACTTATCTATAAAAGAAATATCCCAAACAGTGAGAGCACTGTCTGGGTTCAAAGAGCAGTTATTTTTTAATAAGTTATGCTCTAGCCCAATTATTGCTCTCTAATCTTTGCAAGATTTACATATTGAAAATTTCTCAATAATATAGATAGAATTGAAAATATCTATTTAGCTAACACAGATCATAATAGCAATATCACATGATTGAGGTGCTTATTACTTGAATGTACTTGAAACAGAACGATTAACTCTTCGTTGGTTAACAACAGATGATGCAGCGTTTATACTCGAACTTTTAAATGAACCTTCTTGGATACGTTATATCGGAGATAAAGGTGTCCGAACGGTAGAAGATGCAAAAAACTATATTTTAACTGGCCCCTTAAATATGTATTCCCAACTGGGCTTTGGTCTTTATCTGGTTGAATGTAAGCAAGGAAGGACCCCCATCGGCATTTGCGGTTTGTTAAAAAGAGATACATTAGAATATCCTGATATCGGCTTTGCTTTTCTATCAAAATATCAAACACAAGGTTATGGATTTGAGTCAGCCTCAGCTACTCTTAAGTATGGGCATGAACAACTGCATCTTAAGCGAATCTTGGCCATAACATCTATGGATAATCATGGTTCCTCCAAGCTGCTTGAAAAAATCGGGATGAAATTTGAAGGAACTATAATTTTTCCTAACGATAAGGAAGAGCTTAAATTGTTTGCATCCGAATAATAAATATCATTGGTTTATCCATAACCCTCATTTATAAAAGAGGGTGTGTTTTCGAATTAATTTTAAAACCTCAAACACATATTACCCCGTTCAAAAAAAGAACGGGGGATAGAATAAAGATTTTAAATTTTGATTTTAAATACTTCTTTTCTTTTGCATGATGTCATGCTTATTCCGTTGGCATTTCGTTAAAGAACGCTACATCCTCAATCGGAAGACGTGTAGTAGGATGTCCCGGTTTCGCTGCTTTTCCGATCGCTATGAGCATGACCGGCACAAACTGCTCGGAAATTCCGAACGCTTCAACGAACTTCGCTTTATCGTATCCTCCCATTGGGACCGTGTCGTACCCTTTGGATCGTGCGACAAGCATAAGCTGCATTGAGATAAGTCCGCCATCTGTAAATACGATTTGGCGAGCTACTTCAGGAGACAGGTTTGAGTACATACCGACAGTTCGTTCGATGAATGAGGCAGCCGTATCTACCGGCATAAATCCTGCTTCAACAGCTTGTCCATAAATTTTTTCAGCTTTCTCGTAGCTTTTCACATCGCCAAGGACCGCAATCACGGCAGATGCTTCCACTACTTGTTGTTGGTTAAACGCGATAGGCAAAAGCTTTTCCTTCAACTCTGGTTTATCGATAACGAGAAAACGCCATGGCTGCAGGTTTGAAGACGATGGAGCTAAGGTTGCGAGCTCTAGCATTTCCGTCATTTCTTCACGTGAAATTTGCACGGATGGATCGTATACACGGACAGATCGGCGTTCACGGATAACATCTAAGAACATTTGCTGTTCGATTTTTTCTATAGTTTGAGAGTTTGACATTATAATTCCTCCTAGTAATAGCATGATGATTTGGTTAATTCTATTACGAAAAATTAGAGGTATTTAACCTCATCATAATCAATCTAATGTTTGTACCATACTAGGTAACCTTACTCACATTGATCCAAAATGTCAAAAGGTCTGCTTTAGTAACTTTAACCATTAAATGATGTATATGCATAATACAAACAAGTTGTAGCAAAGTTTTGTAAGTTTCATATATATAATAATAGTAAATAATATAAGACAAGCTGGTGGTGTTGATATTGGAACCTAAATGGCTGGATTGGGCAAAACAGCTTCAATCCATTGCACAGGCGGGATTAACGTATTCAAAAGATGTATATGATTTGGAGAGATTTGAATTAATAAGAAATATAAGCGTTGACATTCTAAACCATTATACAGATATGGACAAGCCTGTAATCAAAGATTTATTTGCAGGTGGAACTGGTTATGCAACTCCTAAGGTTGATATTAGGGCAGTTATCTTTAAGGATGATAAAATACTGATGGTCCGTGAAAATACCGATGGTCATTGGGCATTACCAGGCGGCTGGGCTGACATAGGATATACACCAAGTGAAGTCGCTGTAAAGGAGGTAAAAGAAGAATCGGGATTTACTGTGAAACCGATTAGAGTAATAGCTGTAGCCGATAAAAAGTGCCATCCACACCCTCCTTCTGCCTTTCATGTTTATAAAATATTTATACAATGTGAAATCATTGGCGGGCAGCCAGTTAAAGGAATTGAAACAAGTGAAGTGAAATTCTTTGCTGAAAACGAACTGCCTCCACTGTCAACAGCTCGAAATACACAATCCCAAATTGAAATGGCATTTAAATACTTAAAAAATCCCCATGATGGTGTTTATTTTGATTAATTAAGGTTACTACTATAAATCTCTAAATGATTAAGACCAAGATGTATTTAAAATCATCTTGGTCTTAAATTTCTATTTTCCTTGCCCTGTTATTTTGGCCACTGAATCTTAATCGATTCTCTAAAATGGTCCATATTAAAGTTTTTACCTGGACAACTTTTTTCGATACCTTTTAATTCACGATGCCCAAAAATGCGTGTGATTGATAACTTATATTGATCTAATAGATAAATGCATAGTTTACTTAATGATTTTAGCTGCTCTTTTGATAGAGTTTGAATATCAAAATTACCAGCTAAACAAATACCAATTGATTTTTCATTATAGGAATATGCGTGTGCTCCAACATGGTATCCTCTTCCTTTCATGATATCACCATTTTCTTCAATAAAAAAATTATATCCGATTCCGCTCCATCCACGATGTTCCTGATGAAAACGATGTGTCTTATGAATATCCCAACCTACTTCTTCTGTATGGTGTACAATGATGAACATGACATCTTTTATAGCAACCTGTGGTTCCTTAAACCCCAAATGAATATCTTTAATCCAATCCGGTTCATCCTTCATAAAGACCTCACCTCTTCACAAAAGCTGATCATGACCCCAGTTTTATCATCTGAACGAAGATTATTGCTTTTCTCATATTGTCCTAATTCGACAGCATATACATCTAAACCGATTGTTTGTATCTTTTTAAATGTTTCTTCGATTGAATATTTTGGATGAAAAAGGCCATCTGTCATTAATAATAATGTTTTGATTTCACCGATGTTTACTTGACCATGCTGAATAAAATTAAAAACTTCTTTTTTTCCATTAGCAACCGTGTAACCATATTCCTTATTAGCTAATGAACGATTAAAGATAAGCTGTTGAGTACGATCCTGATAATACACCTCATCTGGAATTTTAACTCCATGCTTTCTTTGTTCCTCACGCCATGCCTTCGCTCTATAACTAATATCTTTTACAGTATCCCTTGTTAAGGCTTTTATGGTTCCGTCTTGATACTCAGCAATGATCATACAATCACCAAGCTGTGCATAAGCAATCTTTCCGTCTTTTTCAATCTTTATAATTGCAGCACATGTTGACCAAAGATTTTCATATTTTGCCTGATTCACCTTATATTTTTCCATATGTTCTCTCAACATTCTATTAGCAGCCATGATTCCTTCAACTAATGAAAGGGTACTTCGATAGAGTCTAAAGAAATAATCTTTAAATATATTAGAGGCTAAATATGCACCATTCATTCCGTTTTCATCTTTAAATGGTATTAATGGAGTTGCCCCATCAAAAACCCCATAAACATTTATCTTTTCATTTAATACGATTGAATCTTCACTTACACGTTTATGAGGGGCAGCACTAAAAAAAGACTCAACTTTCATTCGTTGTCCACCTTTTTTTTGAAAATAACAGAAAAACGATTAAATATATAAAGACATTCTATGATTTAATGAGAAATTTTATGGTTACTAATTTTCTGTTTCTTTAAATGAGGGATGCACCCTTCACTAACCCAGTTAAAGACTATTTAGAGTTTATTACAATAGAATATATGCAGCATTATCCAGCCCTGAGGCACAAGCAGCAGAGGCAGACGGAGAAAATTTATTCAAATTCCTAAATAAACCTCCAATAATCACCTTTGTTGAATAGTCAAATAGATGTAAACTACTATCCTTTGAGGTAGGGTTCTTACTTTAATTTCTGTTATAATAGGGAAAAACGCAATCAGTGAAAGTAGGAACATATATCCAAGAAAAAATCTTGCAGTGAATCGAGAACCATTCAAACCGACGGCGTCCTGCCAAATGACACAAACCCGCACCAGACTCTTTTCGGAGGTGCTCTGATGAGCCGAATTGACCGCGTTGCTGGCATTGCAGCGGTCAAACACTGCAGAAAAACTACAGTGACCGCAAGCACCGATTCAGTCGATTTTTTGCATCCAATCACCCTTCAGGATGCAGTCACATTAGAAGCGTTTGTCACTTGGACCGGGAATACATCGATGGAAGTGTTTGTAAAAGTGATAGCAGACAACTTATTTACAGGGGGAAGCCGAGTGGCGGCGACATCGTTTTTAACCTTTGTCTCGTTAGATGAAGAAGGGCATCCGGCCCCAGTTCCATCTGTTTATCCTGAAACGGAAGAGGAGCACTATTTATTTAATACTGGAGAAGAAAGGTCCATTGCCCGAAAGCTCCGAAGAGAACAAAGCAAGCATCTCGCCCAAACGTTTGGTCGGAAATAAATAGGGCAAATTGCCATAATGGGTTCAGTTTTGAAGTAAAAAATTATCATGATGAAACCCTAACAGAATTAAAACCTTTTTTAACAAGCAAAATTGAACCAAATATTGTACAGAAAACCGCTCAGAGCACATAAGCTCTGAGCTTTTGATATATAGATGTCAAAGCTAATGATGGGACTGAAGTTAAAGTTAGACTATAAATTTTATAGAATACACTGGTCACTGACGAGCCTTTTTTATTCGATGCGGGATTTCCCTAAAAGTAAAACGCGAATCACTTGGAACTCAAGAGATTCGCGTTTTTGTGATACATGATATAGGCAGGTATATTCTATCAGTTCACAGTACCTTCCTTGAGCTTCAATTCCTTTTCTTGAGGAACTGCCCGTTTAATAAAAAACGAGGCGATCCAAGCGATGGATACAAGCCCAAATGCAAGCAAGAACGAGTTTTTCATTCCAGCAATCATCGCTAGAATTTGTAGTGCAGACTCATCTTTTGTGGTCAATGTATTTTCCAAAAAACGACTTGAGGTACTTGTCATGATGGATACAAGTAGTGCTGTCCCGACAGCGCCTGACACCTGCTGAAGTGTGCTGATAATGGCCGTACCGTGCGGATATAAATGAGGAGGCAGAACATTCAAAGCGTTGGTCATGACCGGCATCATGACCATCGAAATACCCAACATCAATAGCGTATTAAAAATCATAATCTTGCTGTACGAGGTCGACAATGTGATAAAGGCAAATTGCAAAAGTGAATTTGCAACCAACCCTAATCCTACGACCGCAAGTAGCTTGGCACCAAATTTATCAAATAATCGGCCTGTAATCGGTGACATAATTCCCATTACAATACCGCCTGGCAGCATAACCAGCCCTGCCTCCAATGGACTGTAACCTAATGCATTTTGGAGAAAAATCGGCAACAGCATCATCGCAGAGAACATCGCCATCATGATAATCATCATAATCAAGGTCGACAACCTAAAAATGTTGTATTTAAATGTTCTTAAATCTAGTAACGGTTGTGCAATCGTCAATTGCCTCCATGTAAACAGTACTAAAGAACCAACGCCGACTGCAATTGAAATAATGACCTCATTGCTCGACCATCCCCCTTGGCCTTCACCAGAACTACTGAAACCGTACACAATCCCCCCAAAACCAATCGTTGAAAGGAGTAGTGATACTGGATCAATCTTAGGATTCGTGGTCTCCGTCACATTTTTGAGTTTGAAATATGCAATGATCATAACCAACAGTGCGATAGGCAGAACACCGTAAAAGAGAATACGCCAACTAAATTGCTCGACAATGATACCTGAAAGAGTAGGTCCAATTGCAGGAGCAAATGTAATGACAATACCAATCGTACCCATTGCCGACCCTCTTTTTTCAATAGGAACCATGGCGAAAACTACATTGGTGAGTAACGGAAAGAGCAAACCGGTTCCCGCCGCTTGAAGCATCCTTCCGATTAAAAGAACAGCGAACCCTGGGGAGATTGCAGCAACAAATGTACCAATCGTAAAAATTCCCATAGCCGTTAGGAATAAGGTTCTTGTCGTGAACCGCTGAATTAAATAAGCAGTGACTGGTATAAGTACACCTATGACTAGAAGATATCCAGTTGACAACCATTGTGCGGTACTAGGTGCGATTCCAATGTCACTCATGATTTTTGACAAGGCCACGTTAAGTAGCGTTTCATTCAAAATAGCTACAAATACACCTAGAATCATGATTAGGACTAAGAAAAAGTTGCCTTTATTCCCAAATGTCCCTTCGTTTGGTTTTGATTCGATATGATTGTTCAAATTCTTTCCCCTTTCATTTTCCGAGTCAACATTTCTTACCTTTTATGTAAGATTATACACTTTCAAAAAAATAAGAACAAATGTTCTAAAAAACAATACCACAAAAGATAACCAATTTCAATTATTTGATCCATTCCTGAAGAAAAACTGGATGTTTTAAAGCAGATAACTAGGAAACCTCATATAGCCATTCTAAGTCCTTTGGATCTGAACAAATTAAAATCCCAATCTCTCATTCAAATCCATAGAATCGATTAAAGATAAAACTCTTAAGCGTGCTCTTATCTAACTAAAAAGCTTATCACCTAATTTATAGACAAAAATAACCGTAAAGGAAATTTATCTTTACGGTTTTACCAATATATCACACCCTGCTTGTAGCAGGAAATGGTAAACAGCGGCTTTTTGCAGCTTTCATTTTTACCTGAGGAGCAAATAAAAGCCTTGATCCTTATTTGATCATTTTTAATGTTAACAGAATCATTACTTCCATTTAAACTATATAGGAATATTCTCAGAGTTCGCGAAAGAACCCTTCTCCCTTTATAACGCTGTAATGGCGTCCAGGGCTATTTTCATTTCTGCTTCCACCGCATCGGCGACCAAGTCGTTGTGTGGATTGTATTCCTCTCGCAGCTCTGCATCCGCATAGCCGTCAATGGCTAGAATCGCCCCAGCTTGTACTCCTTTTAACGCAGCAATAACGAATAAAGCCGAGTTTTCCATGTCTACTGCTAGAACTCCAGCTTTTTTATAAAGCTGATGTGGAAATTCGAGAACCCCAGAATAGAAGGCATCGAGTGTAAGAGTAATCCCCTCTTTTACAGGAATGTCTCCCCCAGTTAAAACGGCCGCGTCTACTAATGCCTCGACGATTTTACGGTCTGCAACCGCAGGGAATCCAGGAGGGACAATTTGTTTCGTTAAACCATCACAACTCACAGCAGCAGTGCTGACCACAAGACTTCCAGGTTTAACTTCTTTTTGATAAGAACCTGCCGTTCCTACTCGAATGATCGACTGTACGCCTCCCATGATCAGTTCTTCAAAACATACCGCTGCCCCAGGTGCGCCAACACCATGGCTGACTACCGCTACCTGCTTCCCATTCCAACTTCCGCTGTATGTGTGGTACTCGCGATTTTGAGCGATTTGAATAGGATTATCCATTAAATCGGCAATCAGTTTTGCACGACCTGGATCCCCGCATACAAGTACACGTTCCGGCAGTTTATCTGATGTTACTTTTAGATTTGGCAATTGTTTAGTCAAAGTCTTTTCGCTCCCATTCATCCTCTGGTATTGGCAGGTCTTCTCCTGAGAATCTTTCTTCTTTAAACGGATCCGCATTAAGATGAAATCCGTTTTGCTCCCAGAATCCTGGCTGGTTTTCGTCAATAACCTCAAAACCACGAATCCATTTTACACTTTTCCAAAAATATAGATGCGGTACAACCAGCCTTAGCGGCCAGCCATGCTTTGCTGTTAGCGGTTCTCCTTCAAACGAATGTGCTAGCAGAACATCCTCTTTAAGTAGATCATCCAAAGCAATATTGGCTGTATAATCATGATCAGCATGAAGCATCACATACTTACTTTTAGGCGTCACGCCAATTTCTTTAAGGAAATCACTGAATTTGACACCGGTAAAATGATTGTCAAAGCGAGACCAGCGTGTTACACAATGGATGTCCACCTTGATGGTCGTCTGTGGCATTTGTTTGATTTGTTCATACGTGAGAACGACTTCTTTGACCCCTTCACCGAACACCTTTAAATCCCATTTCTCCATATCATACACGGGTACCTCTCCTTCATGGAGAATCGGGAAACGTTCTGTTAATGCCTGACCAGGTGGAAGACGATCGGCAAGTTTTGGATCAACTGCCGGAACTCTGGTCCGCTTAATTCTATCTGCTTTATTCATGATTTTCTTTCTCCTTTTTCCTATCTAGAACTTTGCTGTCCTGAAAGCTGTGAATCTGCCCCGCGATCCTTTAAGAAGAACATCGCGAAGATGGTGATAATATAAGGAAGCATCGCTGTAAATTGAGTTGGCATCGAAAAGCCTTGTAGTCTGATACTTAATGCGTCCATCAGTCCGAATAATAAGCTTGATCCAACGATCCCGATCGGGTGGGATTGACCTAACATCATTGCAACAAGAGCAATGAAACCCCTGCCGGCCGTCATTCCCTCTGTAAACATCGTTACTTGTCCAAGTGATAACTGTGCACCTGCCAAACCACAAAGGATTCCACACCCTACAATGGCTCCATATTGCAGGACAGTAACCTTTAACCCAAGGCTTCGGGCAGCTGCTTCATTTTTCCCAACCGCAAGTACACGGAAGCCAGCAACTGTACGGAAAAAGAAAATGTACAACAAAATTGCCGCTAGAAAAGCGCTATATACGAGTGGTGAATGTCCCGAGAGAAGTTTCCCAACAACCGGGATCCCCTCAATCAATGGAATGTCCCATTTCGGAAGTCCTTCCATGTTTTTATCATAAAAAGCACCTTTTACATTAAAAATGGCTCGAAGTCCAAACGTGGTCAGACCAAGAACTAAAAAGTTTATCGCAATTCCTGCTACGATTGGGTTTGCTTTAAAACGAATGGCTGCCAAACCAAATAGCAGCGAAACCAGGATCGATCCCAGTGCTCCCACTAAAACAGCTACTAGCACACTGCCGCTATAGTAATTTCCAACAATCGCAGAAAATGCTCCTGCTAAAATTAATCCCTCAAGGCCAACATTAAAAATTCCAACACGAGCACATAAGGCTCCTCCTAAAGCTGCCAAAAGTATCGGACTGATCATGCGAATCGCTGACGTAAAAAAGGAGAGATCAAGCAGTTCCATGGATGTCACCACCTTTCTTCTTTACTTTCCACCAATTAAAAGTGATTTTTGCTGTAACAAAAAGAATAAGAACCCCCTGGATGACACTGGCAATTTCTAACGGAACCTCAGTATTTCGCTCCATTCCCATGGCACCAGTTTGAAGTGCTGCCAGCAGAATCGCCGCTACCGCTGTACCAAGAGGATTAGAGTTTGCCAAAAGAGCTGCCATTAATCCTGTCCAGGCATAACCGGGTACGGTTAGGGAACCTTCTACATATCGATATTGTGATCCTAAAACTTCAACCGTTCCAGCTAGTCCAGCAATCCCGCCGCTAAAAAACATGCTGTACAGAAGCACCTTAACTTTATTAACCCCGCCATACTCAGCAAAAAATGGGTTATACCCAAGCATTCTTACTTCGTACCCCGCTGATGTGAATCGCAGAATAATATATAGAATAATTGCCAAAACAATGGCAATCACAAATCCCATATGGACACTCATCCCTGGGAATAACTTAGGCAGCCATGCCACCTGATCAATCATGTGGGTCTGTGCTAATGCAGCTGATCCACTTTTGTCTTGAAACGGCTCTGAAACCAAATAACCTGCAAATAATACCGCTACATAGTTTAGGAGTAAGGTAGAAATCAATAATTGTACTTTGAATCTAGTTTCCATCCACCCCGCAAGGAGCGACCATAAGCCCCCTGCTAAAAATCCAGCCACCAAGGCTGCTAGCAATTTGATGATCCCAGATCCTGGTACATACAAAGCCGCAAGTGCAGCACTCACGGCACCTAACACCATTTGCCCCTCTGCTCCCATATTGAAGACACCCGCACGAAAAGCAATGGCCAACCCTAAACCTATGAATATAATAGGAGTGGCACGAGCAAGTGTAGCGGTAACAAAGTAAAAATTACCGAATGCCCCGTCCCACATGACTTTATAGGTTTCCAAGACAGATGCCCCTACTAAACTAATGGCAACGGCCCCTGTCAATAGCCCAATCACCACGGCCGTAAGAGGCTGTACCAACGATTTAAGCAGTTGTTGTAGTTTTCGTTGAAGATTCATTCTTGTTTCCTCCTGCCATAAGTACGCTTAATCTCTCTTCCGTCGCATCTTTCCGATCAAGGATATCGACAATTTTCCCTTCATACATAACAGCTATTCGGTCGGATAACGTCAGTATTTCCGATAACTCCGATGAAACGAGAAGAATTCCGTCCCCATTATTTCTTTTTTCTATAATGGCTTTATGAATATATTCCATTGCACCGATATCAACACCACGGGTTGGTTCGGCCGCAATCAGAAAATCTGTTTCAAATCCTAGTTCTCTTGCCACAATTAATTTCTGCAAGTTTCCACCTGATAGGTTTCCTGACTTTTCATCTAACGATGGTGTTTTAATTTCGAAGGTATCAATCCATCCTTTAACAATCTTTCGGAATCCACCCCGTCGAATAAAGGATGATTGATTGAAGTTTTTCTTTCGATAATATCCCATCAACCCTGTTTCCTCGACGGTTGCTTCCTTCGCCGCTCCCCATAGGTATCGGTCTTCAGGAATATGGGCGAGACCAGCATTTCTTCTATATGCCACGGATTTGCCCGTCAAGGTTTTCTCCCCTAGACGGATACTGCCACTATCGATTTTGCTTAATCCTGAAATTGCCTGGATCAGTTCAGACTGTCCATTCCCCGATACTCCGGCAATCCCGACAATCTCTCCGCGGCGTACGGATAAGGAAAGATGATCCAAGATGGGCTTCGCGTCCTTCCCGCCAATGGTTAGATTGTCAATTTCAAGAAGAGGTGATCCGTCCAATTGGATTCTGTCCGTAAGCTTTTGGAGCTCACGGCCAACCATCATAGTGGCCAGCTGTTCGATATCTGTATTTTGTTTTAAAACATTTCCTGTAACCCTGCCATTTCTTAACACGGTAATTTGATCGGCCACTTTCATAACTTCTGGCAGCTTATGTGTAATTAAAATGATGCTCTTCCCTTGTTCTGCTAAGAATTGAATCGTTTTTAGGAGTTCCTCTACCTCAATAGGAGTCAAGACCGCTGTTGGTTCGTCCAGTATAATAATATCAGCACCTTGGTATAACACTTTTAATATTTCAATCCGCTGCTGTTCTCCAACCGAGCAATCGCCGGCTTTTTTCAATGGATTGACATGGATTTTATACTGATCGCTCAATTTTTGCACTTTTTCAGCCGCTTCTTTTCTATTAAAGAAACCATTGCGTTTCGGTTCATGACCGATGACAATGTTTTCTGTTACCGAAAAGTCAGAAAATAGCATAAAGTGCTGATGCACCATGCCGATTCCCTTATGGATCGCATCTTGTGGGCCTGAAAAATTGACGGTCTTACCGTTTAGTTTTATTTCCCCGCCAGTCGGTTGTTCAAGGCCGTAAAGCATCCGCATGAGGGTCGTCTTGCCGGCGCCATTTTCTCCGACAATAGCCAAAACCTCTCCCTTTTTCAGATATATCGAAATCCCGTCGTTCGCTAGGAACTCACCATACTTTTTGGTCATTTCCTTCATTTCTAACACATAGGTCATGGTTTTTCCCCCCTTTAAAAATGGAAACCGACTACAATGTGCAGTCGGTTTACTTTTTTCAGATTAATTGCTCAATGGATTTTTGATTTCTCTTTTTCCAGAAACAATTTCTTCATGAAGAGCCTTGACTTGGTCAATAACGTCTTGTCCAACAAAGCTGTTTAGTGGAGTTTTGCTTTCATGTGTCACATATGTCAAGCCAACACCCTTTTCCTTCAAGCCATACTCGACGATACCTGTTTTAAAATTGCCGTTTGCAAATGCTTTTACCGTTTCAAATGCAGCAGCATCTGTCCCTTTTAGCTGCGAGAGAACAACATGCTCTGGATCAACTTCTGTACGGTCAACGTCCTGACCTGATGTAAAGAATCCTTGTTCTTCTGCTGCTTCAAACACACCTAAGTCTCCCACTGCTGCAGCTCCTGCAACAAAATCTGCTCCCTTAGAAGCTTGTAACAACGCTAGTTCTTTCGCTTTTGCTGGATCTGTAAAGCCTCCAACATAGTTTACTAGAAACTCTGCATCCGGATTGGTTTCCTTTAATCCTTCTTCAAACGCAACTGTCCACTTTTTCATTAATGGAATATCCATTGCCACTACCATACCGACTTTATCTGTTTTTGTAGAAAGTCCTGCTGCAGCACCTAAAAGATAAGCTGCTTCATGCTCTCTGAAATTGACACTTTGAACATTCGGAAGGTCTACTACCGTATCAATAATCGCAAATTGACGATCTGGATTTTCAGTTGCTACCTTTTTTAAAGCATCCTCTGATTCAAATGAAGATGTAATGATTAAATCATATCCTTCTGCTACTGCTACGCGTAGGTTTTCCTCGATAGCAGAATGATCCGTCGATTCGATCGTCTTTAGTTCTACTCCAAATTCTTTTGCAGCTTGTTTCGCACCTTCATCCATTTGCTGGAAGAATGGGTTAACCCCAATTTTTTCTGGCAAGACAAGGGCAATTTTCTTCTTATCCTCTTTACTTGACGCCGCATCTTTTCCTGTTGATTCTTCAGCTCCACATCCAGCGACGAGCAGGACTAAAGCTAGTACGATAAGTGAAAGTAGTTTTCTCATGATATTCCCCCTATAATATATTTCGTTTTTATTCCTATTTGTCTATTAATTTACTAAAAAATATCAAATATAGCAATACAAAAATCGAACATTTTTATATTTTTTTATTCCATCGTTCGTGTTTTACCTTTTTCAGCAATTAAAATACCCTCTTTCCAAGTAATAGGAAGAGGGTTTATGAATTTTCTCTTCCTTATCTTTCAGAACTCACTTGTTCTGTTGGATTTGGCACCATACTAGTAAAAATAGCGGTTGCCGGGCGTCATCGGGCCAGTCCCTATGCCTCTCTTGATAAGGTATACAATATGTACGATTCGATAAAATTTTAGGTAAACAATATAAACGACTTAGTAATAAATAAAAACTAGATTTATTATATTTGAAAAGTTTTAAAATTACAATACTTTAAATATTCAATAATATTTCAGTGGTGCCTGGCACCGTAATCTTGTAAAAGCGTACCCAATAATGAGGGTACGCTCTCTTTTTGTTCAAACTGTATGGTTTTTTTTTTGTAGAAACTGTATGTTTTTTTGTAAGAACTGTATACTTTTTTGTAAAAACTGTACGCTTTATTGTAGAAACTGTATGGTTTTTTGTAGGACCTGATGCCATATTGTAGGAACTGTACACTTTATTGTAGAAACTGTAAGCTTTTTTGTAAGAACTGTACACTTTATTGTAAGAACTGTACACTTTAAACTATGACACGTTCCTATTTTCCCTTTTCATCAATATCCCCATAGGTATATAGGTGATGATAAATACAAAGATACCAACGATTTCAAGGTTAATATAGTACATAATTCCACTGCCGAAAAATGATAATAATGTTTCTGTTTCCGATGGGCTTGCTAAAAAGAAAAAGTTTGTGTCTAGCCAGATATTTAGGAAAAATACAGGTACCGCTATCACATTCAATGTGAGAAAACTGGTGATAACGGCTTTTCGCGGAACTCTGTACCCTTCAAAGAGGATAAAATACAGGACGGCTAACGGAATGGCTGAATGATGAAGGAAATATTTTAAGAAACGAAAATGAGGAAATTGGTAGACGATATCAGGTGTAACCATACTTAATATGGCTGGTAGGAGACCAATAAAAAATAACAAATTAAATACTTTTTGATTCGGTTTCAAAAATAAATACAAGGATAAAAATGTACTTAGTGAGCAGAGCTGCAGAGGAAGATCAGCCACTTCCCATTGGTTGGTAAGTATTAACCATAAATGAAAGGAAACTTCACAAACAATCAAAGTAATGAATAATGTCCATTTTACTATATGCTGGTATGAAGAAAGCTTCTTTCTGTAAAATACGAATAAGAAACACGTCAAAAAGAAGAGAATCAATGTAACAATATGATCCATTGAAAGAAAGCTGAAACCCTGCATTCCCGTAACAGAAAACATGATGTCAACACCTCTTTTTGGGATGGTTTAAAACAGTATATTCAACTTTAATACTTTGTATTCTAGAGTCCCACCTAAGATTAGAGCATAAAAACAAGTGCCAGGCACCTTCCGGATTAACAGGTGCCTGGCACTTTTCTTACTTTACACAATTAATATTATTAAGATTTCATCATCATAGCTGCCTGTTCCCATATTATCCGCTCTTCCCGGTTTGGATCTTTCACTACTGCACTCTCTATGTTAAAAATCATGATTGAACGTTCATTCATGTCATACTTCGGCCATTCAGGAAGGTTTTCTGTATTTGGATTACCGTTTCGCGCAAAGTTTATCCATGCCTGATGCATTTGATTTGCTAGCAATTGTCTTTCTGGAGAAGACCCGGTGAAATTTTCTGTATTTAGCGTATTAAGTGTATTAAAAACAAATGGAATTTCTAACGCATGCGTTGATTTTAGTGCACCGCCAAATACCGGTGTTTCCCAGTCAAACCGATACATCCAAACAGGAGTACCTTGGTTAACCTGAAGCTCGGTTAATTTTAATGCAGGACCCGTAAAGATACTCATGGTTAACAATTTATTAAAAAGATCTTGGTTTAGCTGCCCTTTATTTGACATTGAAATCAACGGCAATAATGGCCCAAATGTTTTTCAAAAATCTGTCTAACCTTTGTTTCATCGGCATTTTTCCACTCAGGATCAAAGACACTGAAAATATTGTATTCATCCTTGTTTGTACCAATTAAAATAGAGACATCCTTTGCTGATCCTTCCGCAATTGCCTCTTCTGGATGTTTCGGAAGTGATACACCATCGATTACTGGGCCTAAACTCATCGGAGGAACCAGGTCGGAAGCTTGAATTAACTGTTCAACTGGCAATTCCTCTAATTTTGAAAGATTCGTTGGTTCTACTTGTAAGGCAGCTAATAGATGACCCGCAACTTTTGTTGCTTTCTCAGATGAATGTACATTTGCTGCGGCACCACTTTGTAAGATTGCTTTATGAAAAAGACCTTGTGCTGAAGGGAATCCTAGCAACACACCTATGCTCATAGCCCCTGCGGATTCTCCAAATACTGTTACATTATTCGGATCCCCGCCAAATGCTGCGATGTTATCTTGTACCCATTGCAAAGCAGCAACCTGATCCAGAATACCGCAATTCCCAGAAGTCGCGTATTCTGCACCGCCAATTTCTCCGAGATGAAGAAAGCCAAAATCCCTAGTCGGTAATTAATCGTAACGACGACAACATCACCTTGAGCAGCAAACGACGCACCGTCATACCAAGTGCTTGATCCTGATCCCGATACAAATGCTCCACCGTGAATCCAAACCATTACTGGCCGTTTTTTATCATCTGCTCCTGGCGACCAGACATTTAAGTACAGACAATCCTCGTTCATATTGGAGATATCATTTCCAAAAAACTCCATTATTTCTCTTTGTGATTGCGGGGCAACAGGTGAGAATGAAGTTTCTTTACGAATTCCTTCCCAAGAATCGGGCAGCTCTGGAGCCCGAAAGCGAAGAGATCCAACTGGAGGCTTTGCATATGGTATCCCCTTCCAAGCAAATACACCAGCATCGATTTTTTCTCCTTGTAGTTTACCGTAAGCGCTTCCAACAATTGTGTTAGACATATTCCTACTCCTCTCCATATTAAAATCTACTAACAAGACAAACCGTTCTATGATGCCATTTAAAAGTATTCGTGAAGGAATAGAAGTTTTCCTGTTATTTACATAGAATTTTCGAATCTTTAAAAAATAAATTTGAACTGCAAAAATAGCAACGAGACACCATCCAAAATTAGATGGTGCCTGGCACTTTAACTAGTAAGCTAGTAACTCTTCTATCATTTTTATTGCACCATTAAGCCGGTTCACATAATCGCCGCTCAAGATTTTATAGTCAATGTTATGATTATCTAATAACAACTTTAAGTGCTGATTGTTTTGGTCTCTTATGGTATCCTCACCATGAACGCGCAGCCCATCATCGACCCATTTAACATCAGGTTCAAGGTAGAGCCAAAGATCGTAATCTTGTAGTTTAGCAATTTCATCCAGAACCGTTTGATGTTCGTTGTTATAGAGATTAGAGTAAAATTGTGTAACAATCGCTTCTGTATCGATAAAAACAACCTTATTTGCTTTTTCAATCGCTTTCATCTCTTCCAACTTATGACCATAGGCAATTTTATGATAATCTTCCTTCGTGATGATTCCCTCGCATCCGCCTATCTCTTCACATATGATCCGGCCATATTCTTCCACATAGGTTGTATTGTATATTTTTGCGAGGTTTCTCGTCAGGGTTGATTTTCCGCAACTTTCTGTTCCCACTACCACCACCTTTTTTATAAAATAAGGTTTAACGAAGTCAGGTATGAAGTGCCAATGATGAAAAACACCCTCTTTGCGAATTGCTGTCGCCGAGATGTTTACATGCTCTCGGGAAGGATCAACGAGGACATGTTTTGCCGCTGGATAAAGTTCATTAAAAATACAGTTATACTCATATTCCGAACTAAACACGTAATCTATCGGCTTACCGATTGCCTTTTTAATCAGTTGAGCTCCCTCATTCCAATCGTAATCATCATTTCCATGATGATCTTCAATGGACAGCACTTTTACATGTGGCATATCTTTCGATAACTGAGAAAGCCAGCGTAAACGTATTTGGGCTGGAATGTACTCCATCTTTGTATCCAGACAATGTTCCTTGTCACGTCTTTCACTATGTGATAACACAACATACAGTTCATCCACGATTGATGATGCATGAACAATTGCATACACATGACCAAGATGCAGGGGCAGAAACTTACCGCCAATAAAACCAACACTCATTTAAACCACCTCATGATTTTGTTTACTATAAAGTTTTCGCCAGTTGATATACCCATAAACGCTGTTGACGAGGAATGCGGACCACATAACTAACATCGAAAAATCATTGCCACCTTGCGAGATTAGTGCACTTAGCCAAAGGAAAATCGATAAGACATTGACTGAAATCCAGAGTAACCATTGTTCTGCAAATCGTTTTAACATCATGATTTGTGCTCCAATTGACAATACATTTGTCGCTGAATCTGTCCACACATTGTTACCGCCTAAGTATTTCAAGAAAAACCCATATCCAATTGTAAGAATGACGATCGATACCACAGTATAAAACCAGCCTGTTTTTGTGAGGCGTTTAACTTTAACATCTTCACCTTTTACACCATGCTCGGTTTTGTTCTTTTTCCACAAATAAATTCCGATGAACTGTACTGGAAAGTAAAACAGTGCATTTAACATAACTTCTCCGTAAAGACCATACCCATAAGCAATATAAGCATATGTTAACGTTTGGACGATCCCAAAATAATAGTTTGATATTTTCCCCTTTGCTACTAATACAACGCAAAGCATTCCAGTTATAGATGAAATCAAGCCAATAAGTGAGTCTGCCCAAGCAATGAATAAATAGATGTTAACGAGTGTAAATGTTAAAAGCCAGCCAATCTCAAACCGCGTCCAATTCTTAAATATCCCCATCTGTTCCTCTCCCCTTAACCTTTTAGTTTATTTTTATAAACGGAAACAATCGGTTGAAAATCATTAAAACGATAGAGCTGTGCAGGTGTTTTTGAATAGGCATTTGATTTCTTTGGCTTACCGTTTTCTGTAACAGCTTCAATAAATGGCAATGTTGGTGCTTTTCTAAAAAAAGCTGCATCCGATGAAATGGATGGATCATCCAAAACCGTTAATAAAACTCCTTGCAGTTCTGAAAGGACAAACTCTTCTGGAAGAAAATGTTTGGCAAGGGTAGTGAGGGCCATATCCTTTTTAATAAACCAGAGTGCATCATCCATTATTATTCGGTGGTCAAAGGCTAGATTAAGCGCTAGCGCCTCTTCCATCGTAAACAGTTGAATGTCGGAAGCGTCATATGTGGTTTGCCGATTCTTTAATGCGGCTTCATTTGCAATGACGTAATGAGCATTTGAAATAATCCAACCTCTTTTGTCTCGACTGTGGGAATCGTAGACACCGAAATGCTTCATTCGCAGTCCATCTACCCCCGTTTCCTCAAGCAGCCTACGTTCCGCTGCTTGAAACGCAGTCTCATCAGGGTGAACAAATCCCCCTGGTAATGCCCACTTCCCTGCTTCAATATTTGGATTGCCTTCATGATCCTGTTCACTTCGTTTAATCAGCATGATTTTTAATTTTTTGATTGGAGGCTTATACTCTCCGTTACTTTCAGACGTGATGGTAAAGACCGCTATATCACTGGTATATCCATCAGGGGTTGTAAATTTATCTTTCCATTCCATTTTCGTCACTCCTTTAATTAACAATTTGTTAATCGTTAATTAAAATATATTCCAGTAATTGCTTTTCGTCAAGAATTTTCTGATATTTGTATCAAAAAATAGGCGAATATCATAAGATGTAGTCTTCCCAGAAAAAGGAGGTTTTCATGATGAGTTCGGAATACGGAGTAGGTATAAGTTTACCTTTATTGTTAATCTTGTTTATCCTGTTAATTATAGTTGGTGCAGTTTTTTGGTGTTATGATGATGGATGTTATAGTGACAGCAATTATTGAAGCTGAAGTCCTTGGGTTTAGATTTACGATCGCAAAATGACAAATTAGATGATTCGTTATTGCACTTTCATGGAAAATAGCCTAGGGGCTTATCACCCTAGGCTATTCGTATTATGGCTACTTATAGTAAGATTTTCACAAGTAATTCCGCTTACTGAATATACTTAGTATTGTGTTAATTTGGTAGTCAATGAAAAGGAGTCGTTATTATGAATGAGCAGCTAAGTAACGAGGTGGTCAAGGGAACGGGTACAAATCGCTGGGCTAGGATCATTCGAATTTTAGGTATTGGTTTTATGGCTGCTGTTTTTGCAGGGATTATTTTTGGTCTTTTATTGCGGTTAGTTATGGGAATCATTGCAATGTTCTTCCCTCATTTAGCAACTGGGTTTACAGTTGGTGGGACTCTTATGTTAGTGATCCTTGGTATTGCTGTCACCTTAGCCAACAGTATTGTTTACACCACTTTTTTTCAAAGATCAAGAAAAAGCTGAGTACAAAAAGGCTTATATTTTGGATTGTTGAGTCTTCTGATTTATGGTACTCCTTTGTTTTTGTCTAATCCCAACAACGAATTATTTGGACCCCAAGCCCCATTGGGTGTAGCCTTATTTTCTGCATTATTCTTTATTGGTGCTCTCATTCTTGTCTATTTCATCGATAAAATTTCTAGATGGGTCGATCATTCGCATCGAAGGTTGAGACTTTCTTATCTAAGTTTTGCTCTTCTTGTCATACCTGCAATCGTCATGCTGGTCAATATTATCGCTGAGATTTTTTACGAAATACTTCCGAAAATTATAACGAATCTTTCTCAGTTATTGTAAAAGTAAGAAAAGCCGACTCCTCTATCAATAATCAAGAAAGAGGGTCGGCTTTTTATATACTGATATTTTTTACCAAGTCCAATTTGTGATGGAGAGTAACATTAAAGCAGCTGCGGCTAATGCAATATTCTTTAGGAATTGATTCATTTCGCCTACTTTTGCATTCTGATCTGTTTCTTTCCAGAAATTATGCATTATGAAAGCTGAAACCACTAGGAATATTACTAATAAATACAGTCCCCATTCTATCCAATATGACGTAAGGATACTCAATCCACCTGCTAGGAGCATTAATCCAGTTACCACTACCGATAGTCCTGGTGCTGGTACCTTCTTATAGGACGCATATTGCTTTAAACCTTGAAATTGGATGAAATGATTTAGACCTGAATAAGCAAAATAAAGACCAAATACCGCCCGACCAACCAGCCATAGCCAATCCATTCAGACATCATCCTTTCATGAGGTTAGTTACTTTCTTTATACATATATACTTTTAATTTAAGAATATTCCGTCTTTTTTGAAAAAGAAAACACGAAGCAACTTGGAGCTCGTGGTTTCTAACTTCAATTGTTACATGACAATTCCGTGTTTGATAATTTCAGCTTCGACAACTGTATTAAACTTAATATTCTTAAAATAATCCTTCTTATCTAGAACTTCCCAGGTTTTGGGGTGAAACGCGATCAGTCTCCTCCCAATTCCAAATGCGTCACAATTCGCCTGCTGTAATTTTGTAATAACCTGTTTCGCGTCTTCTGTAAGCTCTTTTGATAATAACTTATTTAGACGATCTATATCCTCTGGAACATCCCCCTTTGGGTACTCTTCAACGCTTATCTTTACATCTAAATTTATCGAAACAGATACCTCTCTATCTTTTACTTGAACCTTTAATTTTCTTTTCATATTTTGGACATTAAAGGAAATATAATTATTTAATTCGGCTTGCTCATCATTATTTACTTGTTTTGTAAATCGAGCGTTCTTTCCTTTTTTGTTATTCAATAAAAGCAGGAGGGTTGATTCTTGCGGCGGTAATTTTCCTGAATATTTTTTTTCATTCATTAGGGCTAGTCCTACAACCACTGCGCTTTTCTTATTATTCATTTTAAGGTGTGGAAGGACGATATCTTCTCCGGGATCAATCATTTCTGAAGCAAGCGTCTGGATCGTTTGATTCGGAATGATCGAGTTTTCTTCTGCGCTTATTAGAGCGTCTTGTATATATTCGCTTACGTTTGTCTCATGTTTTGGTTTAATACCAAGCAGATTAATTGCCTCACCTTCCACAATCCCTAGTGTAGCCCCCAGTGAATTTCGCGGATCTCTCCAAATGACATCTAATGAAGAATAAATACCGGTACCAGCAATACGTTCGCCGAACAGGATCAGTTTATTCTTAGATGTATCTAATATTCCAGATATTTCTCTGTCGATTTTCAGACGGCTATCCCTCGGTGTATGACCGCTAGCAGAAAATGTTTCGCTTTTCACCGAGGCTTGCGGACCCCCGGAGGACTCCTCAATTACGGGGATGGAAACCCCTAATAAAAGTTCCTCTTTCGGTGTTAAATCAAAACTTAAAATCTGCACCAATACCGCATTCTTCATCAGGTGCTGGTCCCAGCACCCAGTAAGTAATAAACATAGAACTGCCAAGATAGGCTGTTTTCCTTTCATGCCTTATTCACCGCTTCTTTTTTCGATAAAATAAACGAAAGAATTAATAGAATTACAGGTATAATGACAATAAAAATATAGTGCGTGGGCCCTAGAAACTGATTAAAATTTTCAAAGTCTTTTCCTTGATCAGGGATAAGAGCCAAAACCAAATAGATCCCGGCAACAACTGGAAGAAAGCGGGCATAGTGTTTTTTTCGAACAAGGCTGGCCAACCCCATTGACGATAATAATAACCAGTTTGCTATCGAAGTAGCAACGATGACCAGCCAGAGCGATAAGAAAAATAAATCCGTCCTTTCGAGAACCTGGAACGAATAAGCTTTAATCATATACAATAATGGCTCTGGAGTCAGTCCTATATCCACATTAGGTTCGAAATAGACAATACTTGCCATCACCATAAAGGTATAAAAGATTGTGACAAATATGTTTGCTGTAGTGATGGCGACGAGCTTGTCTTTTCCGGAAGATTGAACATATGGATGGATAAAGAGAAAAAGTTCAAAGCCCAACATCGAGAAGGCTGCTTCTTTTGAACCTTTCAATATCGTTGAAATGCTATGATCCCCTATTGGAAAGATATACAATAAGTTCGCATCTTTCATGGAATACGAAATCAACACTACTAATACAATCAGAATTGGCGATACCAGTACATAGAATCTTGCTATACTGGTTAAACCCTCACTGACGATGTAAATGCAGGTTAGTAGCATTAAAAGCATGGTGATCCAATTTGGGGTACTCGGCAAAATCCATTTATCGATAATGTCACTATATCTTGCTAGAACTAAGCTCCCTGTTACCATAAAATACAAAGCATAACAAAAAATAAATAATTTCCCGAAAGCTTTCCCTAGTAATTTCGGCAGGATTTGATACAGTGAAAGGTCAGGAAATCTTCTGCAGAGTCCCCAAATGACGAAAATAATCGCCTGTGAAAATACTCCTGCTATTATGGTAGAAATCCAGCCATCCTGTTTTGCTATTGATGCCACATCATGTGGCAACGATAATATTCCAACACCAATTTGAGCCTGGATAATCATGAATACTAGCTGTTTATTTGTGATTCTATTCGCGGTTGGTTTCATTAGTCTTCCACCCTCTTGGCAAAGATTGCTTTTTCAGAATTTTCGGCTTTGAATCGAGCGGACGTGTATTAAATTTCCATAGAGGTAAACGAATAAAAGTATCTTTTATATCTTTTAAACGAAATGGTGCCCAAGGTGCAAAATAGGGTGTACCAAATGATTCTAACCGGCATAAATGAGCTAAAGTAAACATAAATCCAAAAACAATCCCAACAAATCCAAAAGTTGAAGCAAGAATCATAAGGGGAAAACGCAAAAATCGAACGGCATCGCTCATTTCTGTGGCTGGGATGCTGTAGGCTGCAACGGCCGTAATCGCCACAACTACAATCATGGTATTCGAAATGAGTCCAGCACGGACAACCGCATCACCAATAACTAGCCCCCCGACAATACCAATAGTTGGGCCAATTCTTGCTGGAAGCCGTACACCAGCCTCACGAATCAGCTCAATGGTCAACTCCATGACAAGTGCTTCAATTAATGGGGGAAATGGAATATTTCTAATTGAACTTACAATAGGGAGAACTAAATCATCCGGCAATACTTCGAAATGAAAACCAATCACTGCAATGTAAATAGCAGGTAAATTAACCGCAATGGCAATGCTCATGAGTCTCATGGCACGGACAAACGTTCCAATCATCCAGCGTGAATTATAATCATCAGGTGAATGAAAGAATGCAAAGAACGTGACGGGTATAAGTAAACAAGTAGGACTCCCTTCCATAAAAACCGCAACTCGACCTTCATTCAGATGACCTAATACACGATCTACTCTCTCTGTACTTAAAATCTGTGGAAAAGGTGACCATGTGGAATCTTCTATTAATTCCTGAAGAAATCCAATGCTGGGTAAATGATCCATAGAAATATAATTGATCCTTCGTTTGAATTCATTTATTATTTCCTTATTTGCTAGGTCTTTCATATAAACCATGGCTAGCTTGGATTGAATTTGCACACCCACTGATAAGTGTTCCATGACTAAGTCTGAAGTTCTAATCGATTTCCTAATTAAATGGAGATTTGTCAAAAGGTTTTCGATAAAACCTTCATGAGATCCCTTTATCACTTGTTCATTATTAGGTTCCATGACTGCCCGATCATTGGAGATGGCAACTTCCAACATGTAAAATTCTTGGTCGCCATCAAAGATTATGATACAGGATCCATTTAAAAGTTCTTCTTGTGCTTTTTTTAAGTTATCTGATTTTAGAAATTTAACTTTCAATACATTTTCGATCTGGTCGCCATTTGCTTCTAGAAAAGGTTTTAGGATATTATCTTGAATTTTATCGGAATCTGTCATCGTATTTAAGAAGATTAGAATCCCCTGGTTATTTCTTATGTTTATTTCTTTCATGATTAAATCTTCTGAACCAGAAAAAGTATGCTTAAAAAAAGAAATATTTTCATCTATTGAAGTAAATACTCCTACAAACGGTTTAGACTTCTGTTCAAAAGGAATCTGTTTGGATTCATTTTTTATGAACTTTTTTAATACAAAGGAAATGAAATTCATTTTATGCTCCATTTGATCGTTTTTCCAATACTTTCCCCCAAATATGGTATAACTATGTCCATCTGCCTTATCATTTTTTAACTGCTATCCTAAAATGAACAATGAGAATGGCAATATTGTTTAAATAAAAAAGTACTGGCATTTAACTAAGTCCTAAATATTCCAACTCTGGGACACGCCTCCTAATGACCGCATTCTCTCTTTTGTGATATATTTATTTTCGTAGTCAAGAGAAACAAAACATGAAATGGTGAGTAATCGCGGCTCATGTTTACATGGGTTGAGGAAAGTCCAGGCTCGCCCGGTGCTGAGATGCCCGGAGTGTTCGTGCCATCTGCAAAGGTGGGCAGCAGACCTTGTACTGCTGACGGCGGGGAAATCTTGCTAAGTCCTTGATGGATATGCAGAGTGTACCCTGAAAGTGCCACAGTGACGAATTCTTCTGGAAACAGAAGAAATGGAACGGGTAAACCCCACGAGCGAGCAACCCAAACTATGGTAGGGGCACCATCCCACGGGAAATGAACCAAACGGATGGATCGGTCTTCGTGACCGATAGTTATATGATTACACCTGTTGTGCGAGATTGGCATCGTTTGAAGCACGCAGGAACAGAACCTGGCTTACAGCCATTTCATGCGCCGTCGCTACACCAAACAAACATAAGTAAAGTCTAGCCTATACATACCGTGCTAGACGGGGAGTTGGCGGTGCCCTGTTACCTGCAATCCGCCATAGCAGGGTTGAAATCCTTCCTTAGGTTTGAGCATGTAAGGTCTGCCTTGTAAAAATAGTGTTGAAAAGCTGGGTCCTACGCAATGGTACCTATGAATCTGGTCAGGTCCGGAAGGAAGCAGCCATAAGTAGCCACTACTATGTGCCGTGGGGTAACCTAGTTTGAGCTAATTTTTACAAGTAACGCTTGGTTGTTCCGATCAATGGCAGGTGCACGGTGTTAACTAAACGAATTTACTGAAATGAAAAATAGCAAAAAGTACCAGGCATCATCCAAATTGGATGGTGCCTGGTACTTTTCTTTTATATTTCTTGTAATAAGTTTTTGTATTCATCTTTCAAGGTTCTCTTTAATAATTTGCCAGCAGATGTAGTCGGCAGACTAGTTCTAAACACAATATACTTTGGAGTTTTAAAACCAGACAATTTTTTCTTGCAATAGTCAATGATTTCTTCTTTTGTAAGAGTGGATCCATCCTTTAATACGACCGCTGCCGTTACGGCTTCTCCCCAACGTGGATCAGGGACACCGAAAACAGCACATTGCAAAATTTCCGGATGAAGACTGAGGACGCTTTCAATTTCTTGACTAGAGACATTCTCCCCACCTGTTTTAACGATATCTTTTTTCCGATCGGCAAAATAATAGTTGCCTTCCTTGTCCCGAATAAGCACATCACCAGTATGATACCAGCCATTACGAAATGCCTTCATATTTGCTTCTTCATTATTATAATAACCCTTGACCACCACTGGACCTCGGGCAATTTGCTCACCCGGTTCACCATCAGGAACTTCGTTGCCTAAATCATCAACAAGTCTGATTTCACTGCCAGTATGCATCACTCTACCGACATATCTGCCATCACCATTTGGAACTTCTTCCCATGTTTTAAACCAGCTTCCGGTTAAAGGAGCGGCTGTTGTTTCACTCGAACCTTGTATGGTGAAAAAGTTCGCATTCGGTGAAAGTTGATTCCAACCCACAACCATATTTTTTGGAATCGTACTTGACCACGTGATCAATTTACGAAGCGAAGTGAGATCATGATCGTCAGCAACATTAAGAATGCCCAAGTATAAAGTTGGCGGTAAGGCCGTGAAACTCACTTTATGCTTGTCAATCAACATCGCCATTTGTGCTGGAATAGGTATTTCTGTCATGACAATGGTTAGCCCTACCATGTGGCTATTTAACATGAAAGTAAAGCCTGCCATATGAATTAATGGAAGAGATAGCAACAATTTATCCTCAGGTTGAAAAACTCCATTTGCCATATATGAATAATTGGTATGGAAAAAGTTACGATGGGTAATCATGACACCCTTTGGTAATGACTCTGTTCCGCTTGTGTAGAATAACGCAGCCACATCCTCATCATCAATTTCCGTTTCCAATTCATCGGCACTTCCATTTACAAATTGGCTGAAATCTTCCCAGCCGGTCGGCACTTCGTTTGTACGAAAAGCAATAAATTTTTCAATACTCTGTAATTCATTGGCAATAGACTGAACACCTTCCATATTCAAACCGTCTACAAAAAACATCTTTGCTTTCGAAAAATGTATTAATTGGCTAATCTCATGGGGTTTTAACATAAAATTCAAGGGGGTAATCCAAGCACCAATTTTTAAAAGAGCATAAGACAAAATAACTATTTCAGGACTATTCCGTCCAATGACAGCAATTCTATCTCCCTTTTCTATCCCCATTTGAACAAATGAATGTACGGTTTGATTCACCTTTTCGTTCAATTCTTTATAGGTGTAAGAAATTCGCTTTCCCTCTGCACTATAATAGAGCAAGGCTTGTTTTGTAGGGAACCGATAACTTGCCCTTTTTAACCCATCTCCAATAATCCCTCTCGTTTTTAGATTGTTGAACATCCCCATCATATCCTCCCTTAATTGGTTTAGAGAAGCTCGTCTTTCTTAATGATTACTATTTTACTAAATTTTCGCTACTGATGTGCCTATACTTTAGAATCCTTCCTAATATCCCAGAAATCTAGCTTCTCGTTTTTCAGCAAATGCCTTTCTTCCTTCTGAAAAATCACGGGTTTGGAAAATGAGTGATTGTCCATACGCTTCCAGTTCTAAGATTTCTTCTAAGGACAAATGTGCAGATTGGTGCATAATTCGCTTCGCCACTCCTAGTGCCTTTGTCGGTCCATTTGCTAATTGTTGTGCGAGTTCTCTTCCCTTTTCAATTCCCTGACCATTTGCTACAACTTCATTAATTAAACCGTAGTCTAATGCGGTCTGGGCATTAATTTTCTTACCGGTAAAAATTAATTCCGCTGCTTTATGCATTCCAATCTTTTGGGGCAGGAAGTATAACCCTCCTAAATCTGGAATTGCCCCCACTTTGGCAAATATTTCAGAGAACACAGCACCTTCTTCTGCAACGATTAAATCACAGGCAAAAGCTAAGTTGCATCCCGCCCCAACTGCTGGTCCGTGCACAGCTGCTATCACGGGTTTTTCCATATTATAAAGGTCAATGATCGCTTCATGGCCTTTTTGCAAAAACTCTCTAACTTCATTCGGATTTGAGGGGTCTATCCCGAAATCCTTCAAGTCCCCACCTGCGCAAAATCCTCTTCCATTCCCATAGAGTAAACATGCGCGAACAGCTGGATTCTGCTTTGCCTCTCTCACCGCTTCTGTTAATTCTAAAAATAACTCTTGATTTAATGCATTAAGGTAATTGGGACGATTAAGTTCAATCTCATATACCCCTTCGTTAAGGGTTGTGTTGACAACACTCACTCTATTTTCACTCCTTCCTTTACAGCATTCAATCACTATCAAAATTCACTTACACTTTTTGATATAAAGTTACGACGCACGCACCACCAAGCCCTAAATTATGCTGTAGGGCTGTCCTCGCTCCTTCTACTTGCCGCTTACCCGCGGTCCCGCGTAAATGCCAAACCAACTCCGTACATTGTGCCAAACCTGTTGCACCAAGCGGGTGCCCTTTTGACATTAACCCGCCAGATGGGTTGATGACGTATTTGCCACCATAGGTATTCTCTTGATCATTGATGAATTTTTCTGCTTCCCCTTCACCACAAAGGGCTAATGCTTCATAGGTAATAACCTCATTAGGAGTAAAGCAATCGTGTAGTTCGATTACATCTACATCCTCAGGTCCTATGCCAGCTTTGTCATAAACCAGCCCTGCTGCACGAGCCGTCATGCCTCTGCCGACTAAATGAAGATTGTCCTCATAGCTATCAGGTGTATCTGTTGTCATCGATTGTGCGATAATTTTGACAGGATGATTAATAGAATGTTTCTTGGCAAAACCATCGCTACAAACGATAACCGCTGCTGCTCCACATGTCGGCGGGCAAGCCATAAATCGAGTCAGTCCAGGATAAATTACAGGTGAATTCATGATCTCCTCTAATTGAAGCTCTTTTGTAAACAAAGAATATGGATTATTAACGGCGTGTTTTCTTGATTTCACCGCTACTTTCCCAAAGATATCCGGATTGGCACCATATTTTTCAAGATACTCTATTCCTGCTGCACCAAAAACTTTTAATGCGACAGGACCATCAGGTAATTCACTGTTCAATTCGTTGAAACGATTGTAAATCCATTGGAATGGTGATGTACGATCGGTCCAATTATCCCCAAGCGCCCCTGGTTTCATTTCTTCAAATCCAAAAGCCAGCACACAGTCGGCGGAACCAGATTCCACTGCTTGTCGTGCCATGTAAAGAGCTGTTGAACCTGAAGAGCAATTATTATTCACATTAATAATCGGAATGCCCGTCATTCCTACTTGATATAAAGCTGTTTGACCACATGTGCTATCCCCATAAACATAGCTTGCATAGGCTTGCTCAACATCCGCTAAATCAATTCCTGCATCCATCAAGGCACCTGTGATCGCCTTTGAGGCCATAACCTCATAGGGCTCGTTTCTGCCTGGCTTTTCAAACTTCACCATACTGACCCCGATAACATTTGCTTGCCTCGTCACAACACTTACCTCCTTTATAACTTCATAGATTGCTAGATTTTATCTAGGAGACATACGAATCCCGCCATCTAAACGAATCACTTCTCCGTTTAAATATTCATGCTCCATTATAAAAGTCGCTAACTCTGCAAATTCCGATGGACGCCCTAATCGTTTTGGAAACTCTACGCTATTCGCTAACTTTTCTATCACATTTTCAGGTAATGTATCGGCCATAGGTGTCATAAATAAGCCTGGTGCAATCGTGTTCACACGAATTCCTAAACCTGATAAATCTCGAGAAACCGGAAGCGTCATTCCAGCGACGCCAGCTTTACTTGCACCATATGCTGCCTGCCCCATTTGACCATCAAAGGCTGCCACTGAAGCGGTATTGATGATGACACCTCTTTCTCCAGAATCCGTGAGTGGTTCATTATTTTTCATTTCATTCGCGGCTAGTCTTAATACATTAAAGGTACCAATTAAGTTAATTCCTATGACCTTATTAAAATCCTCAAGCGGTAAAACACCCTTTTTGCCAATCGTTTTCCCAGGTGTACCAACACCAGCACAGTTTACACAGATATGAATTGCTCCAAAAGCTTCAATGGTTTGGTTGATTCCTTTTTGAACGGATTCTTCATCGGCCACATTCACTAATGCATACTGCACTTTCTCACCTAATTGTTCGACGGCTTCCTTCGCTTTTGTTTCATTTAAATCAAAGATGACAACCTTAGCACCCTTCTCTACTAATCTTGTAACTGTCGCTAATCCCAATCCTGACGCTCCCCCTGTTACCACTGCTACTTTATCTTGTAAATTCATCTTCTAACATCTCCTCTACTTTTTAGTTGTTTTCCAAAAACTCCTTTATCAGCCAATGTTTCAATTGTATGTGAATCAAAGCCAGCCTCTTTTAAAATTTCCTCCGAATGCGATCCAGTCTCTACGCCTGTAAAATGATACTCTGCAGGCTGTGTAGAAAACTTAATCGGAAAGGCAATCTGCTTTTGAGTACCCCCTTGTAACTTTGGTACTGCAACTACCAAGTTTCTTTCCTGTATTTGCGGATGATTTACCGCTTCTGAAAATTTCAATACAGGTTCCACACAGCCATCAAAATCATCACCAAGAATGGTCAGCCATTCCTCAAATGATTTCTGTTTAATGGCTGCTGCTAAAATTCTTTTAAATGCTTTTTGTTCGTCAGGTTTCTGACTGCTGCTCAGTTTTACTAGATTACTATCCCCAATTAATTGACATAATCTAGTTTGAAATTGCGGTTCGAGACTGCCAACGGATAAATATCGATGATCCAGAGTTTCATAGTAATCATAAAAGGATCCTCCATTTAACATCTCTGATTCCGGTTCAGGTTCTTTTCCTCCGGCTAAATATCCGGCACCATACATCGCATTTAAGGAAAATACTGCATCCGTCATGCTGATATCAATGTCCTGGCCCTCGCCTGTTTTTTCCCGGTGATAAACCGCGGCCAATAATCCAATTACGGACTGCAGAGAGCCTCCTGCCAGATCGGCAACTTGAATTCCCGCTGGAACAGGTGCCTGATTTTTCCTAGAAGAGTAGCTTGCTGCACCCGCTATGGCTAAATAGTTGATATCATGCCCGGCCCGATTCCGCAGAGGTCCAGTTTGCCCATACCCAGTAATGGAGCAATAAATAACTCTTGGATTGACTTCCTTCAACTTTTCATAACCAATCCCCAATTTATCCATGACGCCGGGGCGAAATTGCTCGACGACAATGTCATAATCCTGTATTAATTGATAGATGATTTCTCTTGCTTCACTTTGCTTTAAGTCTAGGGCCAATGATCGCTTCGAGCGTTGCAGTTGTCCAAACAACGCCGATACCCCTCCATCCATTGGAGGTAGGTGTTTTGCTAAATCCACACGATCAGGTGATTCTACTTTAATCACGTCCGCTCCCATATCTGCCAGCATCATGGTAGCAAAAGGGCCAGGCAAGAGCGTAGTGAAATCCAAGACTTTTAAGCCGTTTAAAATCCCCACATCGTTTCCTCCTCTCCTCCTACTTCCCTAATACATCCTTGCTAATAATTTCTTTCATAATTTCAGATGTGCCGCCGTAAATACGTTGAACCCTTGCATCTGTATAGGCTCTTGATATCGGATATTCCTCCATATACCCATATCCGCCGAAAAGTTGTAGGCAACCATCAACAATCCGTCCTTGAGCTTCTGTTGTCGATAATTTCGCAATGCTGGCATCAGCCGTTGACAGTTGATTTCTTTCTAACTGCGCTAGACATTGATTCACATAGGCACGGTTCACTTTTGCTTCCGTTGTCATTTCAGCAATTTTATGACGGATAACCTGCAGCTGGCTGAGAGGTTTTCCAAAGGCTTCGCGTTCATGTAAGTATTTAACCGTAATCTCTAAAGCCCCTTCCATTGCTCCACATGCTCCAACCGCTAGAATCGACCTCTCTCTTGGCAATTCACGCATTAATGTAATAAATCCTTGATCAAGTTGACCTAATATTTGGCTCGAATCCGCATTAACACCTTCTAGGAATAATTCAGAAGTATCAGCTGAATGGAGTCCTATTTTCTTTAGTTTTTTTCCTTTCGTTAAACCGTTACTGTCACCTTCAATAATAAAGAGTGTTGTACCTTTTGCCGCAGGAACTGCTTGATTTGTTTTAGCCACCACAATGACAAAATCAAAATTCTGCCCATTAGAGATAAATGTTTTCGAGCCATTTATCACGTATTTTCCCGTTGAAGTATTTTTGATTGCAGTGGTTCTTATACCCTGAAGGTCGCTTCCAGCACCAGGCTCTGTCATCGCAATAGCACCCACAAAGTCCCCAGAAGCCATTTTCGGTAAATAACGAATCTTTTGTTCTTCTGAGCCCGCGTTAAGAATATAATGGGCGACGATATTGGAATGAACAGCTAAGTTTCCCGAAATAGAGCTATAACCAAGCCTGCTAAATTCATCGACAATACTAGCTGCAAACTGTAAAGGTGCTCCTAAACCGCCATATTGCTCAGGAATATCCACACAAAGCAGGCCAGCATCCCCTAGCTTTTTCCATAGTTCTCTTGGTATAATTCCATCCTGCTCCCATTTGGAATATTTGTCTTCTATTTCTTTTTTCGCAAAAGCTTCAATCGTTTTTCTGAATAAGGTGATTTCTTCTTCAATCGCAAGTGATTGGTTCATATACTCTCCTCACTTTCCAGATTTTATATTTATATCTATTGCAAGTTCTGTGCCATTTTTTGATTATGAGTAAAGAGGGATTTTACCGCTCAATGTGTAAAGGAATGTTAACAGAAAATTGTTAATTGCAAATCAATTAACACAAAATTATTAACGCTTACAGTTTCTTCTGCTATAATGACACTGAAAAGGAGTTGATCTAATTGTTCGTTTCCGATCTCATGACAACAAATTTTGTCTGTTGCACTAAAGATCAAACGTTACGTGAATTACTTCCTATGTTTACTAAAACATCCTCCAATATCCTTCCGGTGGTGGATCATTTCAATAAATTGATTGGAGTTATTACAAAGAATAAGGTTTTTCAATTTTTAACTACTCAACCAGCCTATGATACAACCATAGACCAATTCTACATCCCAGATCCCATCTTCCTTCGCCCTTCCGAGACAATCGATGATACAAGAAGACTGCTTTTGAAGCATAATATCGGACATGCACCCGTTGTTGACGAGAACAATATTCCCATTGGAGTGATTTCAACAGAACAATTACTGTCTTCCTATAGTTTTGTTTATAGCCAATTAACATCTGTTCTCGAAATTGCCTATGATGCAATTATTCTTGTAAATAAAAAAGCAGAGATTACCATGGTTAACCGTGGATTCACCGATTTATTCGGATTAACGAGCAAGGATGTATTAAATAAATCTACTAGTGTATTATTTCCTGAACTAGAAATAGAAAATGTCATTTCCAGCGGGATAAGCATCCACAATACCCCGCAAATTATTGCCGGACAGCAATCTCTTATTTCCATCCTTCCAATTAAGGAAAATGGCGAAACCATCAGTGCCATATGTAAAGTGACGTACCGGGGGTTAACGCATCTACACGAAGCTTTAACAAAAGTGAAAAAGCTGGAAAAACAATTATTTGATTATCAAAAAGAGATCAATGAAATGAAAGGAACAAAGTATACGTTATTTGATATTGCCGGTGAATCAGAAGCCATCCGGAAAGTAAAACACGAAGCGACCTTAGCCTCAAAGAGCATGTCTACCGTTTTAATCATTGGCGAAAGCGGAACCGGGAAAGAATTATTTGCGCAAGGAATCCATGCCACTTCCGCACAAAGCGGGCCATTTGTTCAAGTAAATTGTGCCGCTATTCCACCTGAATTATTGGAATCCGAATTTTTTGGATATGCAGAAGGCGCCTTTACAGGTGCCAAGAAAGGCGGTATGAAAGGCAAATTTGAACTTGCACAAAACGGAACCATTTTCTTGGATGAAATCGGTGATATGTCTCTTCCATTACAAACGAAAATTTTACGGGTGTTGCAAGAAAAAGAATTTCAGCCAATCGGCAGCTCTAAAACCATTCATTTAAATACAAAAATCATTGCGGCCACAAATCAGAATATCGAACAATTGGTGGCCGAAGGAAAGTTTAGAGAAGATTTATACTATCGCTTAAATATTTTGCGATTAAATATTCCACCTCTACGAGATAGACTAGAAGATTTACCAGACATTATTCAAGCCATTATCTATCGTTTGAATCGAAGCGGCTTTTATATAAAAGGTGTTACACATTCTGCTTTGACCAAACTAATGAAACATTCTTGGCCAGGAAATGTTCGTGAACTCCAAAATATACTTGAAAGAGCAGCCAATCTAAAAACGGGAGATTATATTGATGGTGACGATATACCAAACTTCGTCCAACATCATGTAGAAAAAACAGATGCAAAACCGGCTCCTTCCACCTTTAAAGATCGCTTGGACTTTACAGAGAAAGATTTGATTCTTTCTGCCCTAAAAGAAGCAAAAGGAAATAAGTCAAAAGCCAGTGAAATTCTTGGTATCAGTCGTCCTTGGCTTTATGCAAAATTGAAAAAATACCAATTGAACTAAATCCGATAATTAGCTTCTAAGTAATATACCAAATAGATACAAAGTGAGGTTGGGCAAAAATGGCTCTACCTCACTGTATTGTTTAATAACCCTTAAAATTTGGTATCCTTTTCTCTGCAAACGCTGCTAGTCCTTCTTGAAAATCATATGACCGGGTATGATTCTTTAGTGCCAATAATTCTTGTCTTAATGCAATATCAAGCGGCTGCTCTTGACCGTCTCTAGCAAGCCTTTTCATTTCTCTTAATACAAGCGGGCTCTTAGCAGAAATTTTATCTGCTATTTCCTGTACTGCTCTTTCTAGTTCTTCTGCTGGGACCACTTCATTTACCAATCCATATTCTTTCATTTTCTGGCCTGTTATAAATTCTCCGGTAAATAACAAATACTTTGCGTGGTTCATTCCTATTTTCCGTGGCAGTCTTACAGCCCCGCCTCCACCAGGAAGAACGCCAAAATTTGCATGGCCATCTCCAATCTTTGCTTTTTCAGATGCAATAACAATGTCTGCGGTCATTGCTATTTCTAAGCCACCTGCTGCCGTAATCCCATTTAGTGCCGCTATTACAGGTTTGGATAAATTGTTTAGAATTTCAAATATTCCCCCTGCTATATCTAACAAGCCCTTCTGCCCATTTGGCTTTTTTTCTAAATCAGCTAGCAATTCTTTTAAATCAGCTCCGGCACAAAACGCTTTCCCTTTTCCAGATAAGACAATAACTCGAACGGAATCATCTTGTTCCACCTCCTGAAGAATCTCTACCAGTTCTGTTAATAAGGTTTTGGAAATGGAATTCATCTCTTCAGGTCGATTCAAATAAATCCACGCTGTTTGATTTTTTCTTTCATGAATAATTGTTTGATAAGCCATATAAATCCTCACCCTTCGTGCTATTATTTTGATACAAGTGCAGATATTTCTGCCTTTAATACCTGAACACCATCATTTTTAAAAGTTGAAAGTAGCAAAGTAACTTCCCCAGACTCTTTTCGTTCTTCCAATTCTATTACTTCAGTAGTGACATAAAGGACATCATCAGGAAACACAGGTTTAGTAAATTTAAGATTATTGACCCCTGTTCCAGCGATGACATCATCACCCAATATCCCTGTTTCGACCCATAATTTAAATGAGAGACTTAGAGTATGTAACCCTGAAGCGATAATTCCTCTAAATCTGCTCTCCTTCGCTTTTTCCTCATCAATATGCATATACTGCGGATCAAATTGGGAAGCAAATGCAATAATTTCTTCCTTGCTTACTTTATAGGACATTGTCTCAAACCTCTGCCCGATGGATAACTCAGCAAATTTCATATCCTCACCTCATACTTTTACAATTGCAACTTTCGTGCCAACTTCAATTTTCCTACTCTATCAATCATTTCCTTTACACAAAATAAAAACCTGTAAAGCATTCTTAACAATTTCTGTTTAGAATGCTTTACAGGTTGTAAATATTATATGAATATCGGATTTATTTCATTTCGTATCAAAATGGTTAGCTGCAGCTCTATCTAATAATAGGTTTGAAGGTTCGCTCCCATATACATACAATCTATGCATCGGCCTCGTCATCGCCACATACAACAATTTAATATCTAATTCTTCTTCGCTAAACACTTCCTCCAAGGAGAGGACCAGTACAGCATCAAATTCTAATCCTTTTGAAAGGTAGGAAGGTAAAATTACAACGCTTCCCTTTTTCATATCTTCTTTTTCTTCTAGTAATTGGATTGGAAGATTGCTATTTTCTAGCATTTTATGTATTCGCATACACTCGCTGTCGGTTCTTCCAATGATCGCAATTGAATTCAGATCTTCCTCTTTCAGTAATTGAACATCGCGTTCAATTATCTCTCTAATCTGCGAAAGATTGGCTGGATCAATTTTTGTAAAACGTGGTTTGTCTCCATGTCGAATGACTGGCTCAACTGTCGGCAAATCTTTCTTCATAATCGAAAGAATGTCATTTGCTAACTTCATAATCTCGACAGTCGTACGATAACTTTTTTGTAAAGAATGATAATTTGCATTTGGAAAAACTTCCTTTACTAACGGCTCCCAGCTATTTAATCCTCTATAAGAATGAATCCCTTGGGCCAAATCGCCAACAATCGTAAACAAATCTGTTTCAAAGCCTTCCTTTAATGCTGCAAATTGAAAATAGCTATAATCTTGAGCCTCATCAATGAAAACACTCTTCATTTTATATTTTTCATCGATTCCTTCAAGTTTCGCCTTCATATAAAATAAAGGAGCTAAATCCTCTAGTTCTAACGCTTTTTTAGCAAAAATCCTTTGGCTGTATTGACTCAGTTTCTTGCACTCTCTTTCTGAAAGAGTACTTGAATACTTTTGTAAAAGTTCAGCGGATGTCATTAGTTCCTTATATAAGGTAAAAATATCCTTTCTTACAAAAGGATCCAAATAATTCTTAACTGCAACCTTCGATTCTTGCTCCACCGTACTAATTCTTTTTGCTTTTGTATCCATCAGGTAGACTACTTTTTCTTTTCTTTTTTCTGAATCCAGTTTGCTGGTGTATAGTGCTTTATCTAAGGCATCGTCATATTTTGTTTTAATTTTAGACAGCATAATCGACTTTTTTAATCTTACATCATTGGCTAATAAATTTTTTATTTTATCCAATCTACGATAAATCGGTAAGTAGTGAAATTCTTGTAAAAATAGTTTTTTAATTTTTTCCCCTCTCATTAGGAGTGATTTTTCGATGATAAAATCCTCTGAAGGTGCTAAATTGAGTTCAATTTCTTTCAAATAGTTATCAATTAATTCTTTAAACGCCAGTGAGCCTTTATATCCAGACACCCAATGCAGCCATTTTGATTTCGCTTCACCTTTCAGAAGTGTCATTAATTTTGAGTTAGGAGATAATAGTTTCATTTTCTTCTCTAAACTTTTTCTCATAAAATCAATATAGGTGGTTTGTTTAATCTTATTGACCCCTAAATCTGGCAGAACGGCGGAAATATAATCAATGAACAATCGGTTTGGTGCGAGAATCATTAATTTTTCTGGAGGAAATCGATACCCAGATGAGTAGAGAAAGTAGGATATTCTATGGAGGGCAATGGTTGTTTTTCCACTGCCAGCAGCCCCTTGAACGATGATGGGGTGTTTAAGAGATGCTCGGATTACTTCATTTTGTTCATTTTGAATAGTGGCAACAATTTCTGTTAAACGATTGTCAGCCTTACCTGATAAAGATTTCTGCAGTAGTTCATCATGAGTGGTTAAATCGATATCTCTGATTTCTTTCAGTAAACCTTCTTCTATTTCATACTGCCTTTTAAGAGATAAATAGCCGCTTTGCGTTTCTCCATAAGCGTCATACGTGACATCCCCCAGTCGGCCATCGTAGTAAACATTTGCAATCGGTGACCGCCAATCGACAATGATCGGTATCTGGTTCACACGATCAAACAGCGATGCTTTCCCAATATATAAAATCTCTTCATTGGTATCACCGCTGCTCGTAAAATTAATTCTTGAAAAGTACGGTTTGCCAATCACGCTTTCTAATCTTTCCAATTCACTCTTTGCCAGTTCTAAATACTGAGCATTAGTCAAAAGAGTCATATAGCTTAAACTGCTATCTGAAGTATCAAGTTCGGCAAAAGCTTCCTTCAGATTTTCAACAAATTGTTCTTTATTCCCCTTTGACATTTCCAAAACACTTTTTATGTATTCCTTGGTAAACTCTAAGCGCTCAATTTCTAATTGATAATCCTTGTGCTCACGAACTGATTTTTGTTTTTTTGAACTCATTCTCTTAAACCGTCACCTCTCCATTTGGAAATTCAAACAGCACAAAAAGAAACATCTACAAACCTTTTGTAGATGCTTTTTTTAACAGTGGAGATATATTTTACCATTTGGAAAGTGAAAATACAATATTTTTATCCTTGAAAATATAGTAAAGCTATTAGGAAAATGATTAGTCCTATTAAAAGAATCGGACCCACACCTGTACTATATACAATGTATATTTTAATATGAAGAATCGCATGAACAATCAGGATGACTAGTATGCATATGAGTACTAAAATGGCTATTTGTACATTTCGATTACGATACCGATTCAACGAATTTGCTCCCTTCTAGAACACTATAGGGGCACAGAGTGTACCAGTTAACTTTCTACTTTATATAAATATTTTCGTTTAGCTTGAAATATTCCTTTCAGAAAGTGTTCGTATCCTATTCAAGAATTGCTGTTTAAAAAATTGGTACATATTAATATTGAAACTTGTTAGTTGTTTTTTACGTATATACTTACAAACCTATTTAATTGATGAAAATGGAGTGAATGTTTTGATAGATGTAGAATCAACGGATTATCTAAAGGAAGAATTGAGAAAGATCGAAACATGGGAAAATGAACAAAAGGATTTATGGTTCTGGGAAAAGATTGGCCGTTTACCCTTCATGCTGCTTGATAAGCTGACGCCTAAATTTATTCAAGATAAAATCGGTTTAGCGATCGATGAATTAGGAAACTACATCCAGACTGGCGGCCAATATTTAATTAAAGAAGAAAATATACTGAAGAAGATTGCACCCCATACTCCATCCAATGAACTTCATGTTGGATTACTTGAACAAGTTCCCATTAGCCAAATGGATAAGATTGCCGATGAGATTGCAAATTCTAGAACGAAAATAGCAACCGTTCAAGGTGCAACCACTGGAATTGGCGGGATTTTTACCCTTGCCGTTGATATCCCTGTTCTTTTAGGATTATCACTTAAAGTCTTACAGGAGATTTCCTTATGTTATGGGTATGATCCGAAAGAAAAATCCGAAAGAATTTTCATTGTAAAATGTTTGCAATTTACTTCCTCCGATATTGTTGGGAAAAAAGCAATTTTAGACGATCTTTCTTCCTTTCATCAAGGCAGTCAAAATCAACAAATGATCTCCCAATTGCAGGGGTGGCGTGAAGTTGTAACCACTTATCGCGATTCATTTGGCTGGAAAAAACTCTTTCAAATGATCCCGATTGCAGGAATGATATTCGGCGCGTTTATTAATCGCTCGTCCATTAGTGATGTTGCTGAAGCAGGAAAAATGTTATTCCGAAAACGGAGAATTATGGAACGGCTAACTCAAATTGAACAGGGTAATTAAATCTTTTAATAAAACTGTTTTGCTTTTAAAAAGTGCCAAGCACCTTCCAACATATCGGACAGTACCTGGCACTCAAATTTTAAGCAAGTAATATTTCTTTTTTTCACACACTGGCTAAAAAATGAATAATTTATTCATTTCACCTAAACACTTCTTCAATAATTGAGCTTCCCTCTGTAGTTTCCGCATCAAGCCATTGCCAATTTTCATATAGTCTAATTCGTCCGTCAGGCAAGATTTTGGGAGTAGAAACACATTTGCCTCCTCTAATTTCAGATTTGGAATTCACGTGATTGTATCTGAATTCTAAGGAACCATCTTTCCTCACAATTCCAATTAATGTCCCTTGTACGATATCTCCACCACCATAAGTTGCCGAGATAATGTTTCCTTCCTGTTTGTATTCAAAGAAAGTTTGTGAAGAAACTTCTCCATTTTCTGTATTCTCAATTGAAACAAAATGACGCCCATTATAATTTATCATTACATACTCCTTCCCTTGCCTTCTAAATTAAATTAATCATATCATTGAATTCCTCGGCTTGCCTGCATCAACACCTAAAAATATAGAAAACTGAAGATGATATTACTCAGTCAGTCCAAAATTGTCTGAATTTGGTTGAAATATGTTAAGCTAATAGGTGAAAAGGGGGAATTGAATGCAAAAACGTTACCTTTTTGCTCTATTTAGTTTTATCATTATTTTTATTCTAAGTGGTTGTGGACAAGAACCAGTCAATCCTAATCAAACAGATATCGCCACTAGAGAAGATAACAAAACAGAAAAATCATTGCCTCCGGAAAAAGAAGAAACCAAAAATAATGAAGTGACACAAGCGGCCTTATCTGGCCTTAAGGTCCACTTCATTGATGTTGGGCAGGGTGACTCGACGTTACTGCAATTTTCCGATGAGGATGAAGACTTTGCAATTCTCATTGATGCTGGAAACTGGACTGGTAATGAAGTCGTCAATTATCTTTCATCTCAGCGTGTATCACAACTTGATATTGCGATTGGGACACACCCGGATGCCGACCACATTGGACAGTTGGATCAAGTCATTAACACTTTAAACGTAGGAGAGGTATGGTTATCGGGTAATACGAACCCCTCTAAGACCTTTCAAAGGTTGTTACAAGCAATCAATTCTAAAGACGTTGACTACTATGAACCAAGAATGGGTGATCAGTTTGAAGTTGGCCCGCTCAAGATTGATGTCTTATACCCAAAAACGATAAGCGAGCATGATAATGAAGAATCAATTTCGTTAAAATTAACCTATGGTAAAGTTACATTTATTTTAACAGGTGATGCCACAACTGATGATGAATTAAACATGCTTCAAAGTGGAATTGATGTAACAGCTGACATTATGAAACTGGGCCATCACGGTTCAACCACTTCCACTCATCCGACGTTTTTACAAAGAGTGAATCCAGCTGTTGCGATTTACAGTTCCGGGCTAAATAATACGTATGGCCATCCACATGATGAGGTGGTAAACCTTGTTAAAGGTTCAAACATTCAGCTTTATGGAACTGATGTTAATGGGACCATCATTGTTGAAACGGATGGGAAGGAATATAAAGTATTAACGAAAAAAGAAGGCACCATTACACCCTCAAGTAGTGGAAGCACTGCAAAAGATGAGGCAAAAGTGGAATCCGCGCCGATTGTTGGCAATTGTGTTAACGTAAATAGTGCCACTCCTGAGCAATTACAAGAAATCATTCACATTGGTGCTGCCCGTGCGCAAGATTTAATAAAATTAAGACCTTTCACATCAGTTGATGATTTAGGAAGAATCAGGAATTGGTCCAGCCAGAATTGCTGATATTAAATCACAAGGACTTGCTTGTGTAGGAGGTTAGGCTTATTAAAGGATATTTAGACAGAATCGAAGACAATCAATTTGCTGTTATTTTAGTCGAGGAAATGAAAAAAGAATTTATCATTCCAACAGAAGAATTGCCAGAAGGCAGCAAGGAACAGTCCTATTTCGAGATTACCATTGAAAATGATAAAATTACATCGATGAAATTGGACAAACACACCACCCTATCTGAACAGCAAAAAGTTGATGACATGATGACAAAACTCCGTTCTAAGAGTACAGGCAGCAAATTTAAAAAGAACTAGAAATAATAAGGAAAGTAGGGAGTGTAATCCTCCACTGCTTTCCTTTTTCTATTACCGTTATATACTCTGGAAAGAAACTATTTATAGAAATATATCCTTTTCTGCTTTAAAATAATATAGAGATTATAAAACAGGGGTGAGACATCATTTTTGAATTATCTTACATCGAATGGATTGTTGTTATTTTAAGTACTGTGTTTATCGGTTTTACAAAAACCGGAGTATCCAGCATGGGAATTCTTGTCGCTACTATTCTAATGTATGTTTTCCCTGCAAAAGAATCAATCGGTATCTTATTGCCCATGCTTGTGGTTGGTGATCTCTTCGCTGTTATTTTTTATCGTCGAAGTGTCGTTTGGAAATATCTCATTTCACTGATACCATGGGTACTAATCGGAATCGTAATCGGTTATTTTGTCCTTAACCAAATAAATAGTGATCAGTTAAAACCACTTATTGGCATGATCGTATTAGCACTAATAATCTTACATGTTAGTCGTGAGAGATTAGGAGAAAAGTTTACGAAGGTACTTCCTAAGTCCTTATGGTTCACGGTATCTATGGGGATTTTAGCAGGATTTACGACTATGATAGGAAATGCTGCTGGCGGTGTTATGGCCATCTATTTATTGATGAAAGGCTTACCAAAAAAAGAGTTTGTTGGCACAGGGGCATGGTTTTTCATGTTTGTGAATTTGATTAAGATACCGTTTTATATCAGTTTAGGTTTAATTACGGTTGATTCCATCACGTTTAATGCTTGGTTGATTCCTACTATTTTAATAGGAGCAGTCATCGGTATCAAAGTGGTACCTCTCATCCCGCAAAAAGTCTTTCAAACACTTATTCTTGGATTTGCGCTTATTGGAGCATTAAGACTTATCATCGTATAAAAAAAGTAACCGTTCCAGTTTAACTAGGACGGTTACTTTTTTATTATTCAATGAAAATTACTCGACTTCTTTATAAATGTTAACTTCTGTACTTTCACGCATACTCCTAAGACCCGGTACAATTCTTTTGACATGTTCAGCTTTATTGTGTTGATTCAAAGCCTCTACATCGACCCATTCTTCCAGCATCGTGACGATAGATGGATCATTGATATCTTGATGAAGTGCGTATGTGATACAGCCTTCTTCTTTTCTTGTTTCTGCGACCAATTCTCTAGCCTGAATTAAATATTCTTCTATATTCACTTCTAGCTTTAATTTTCCTTCGGCAACTACTTTTATCATGACGTAACCTCTCTTTTCTCTCGGTTAGTAAAGAATTAACTAAAGGCCATCTCTTTTTCGCTAAGACCAAGCGATTGTGCTGTTGAAGTATGGATATCCTTCAGTAACAGTGGGTTTTCCAATAGTGAAACGCCATAAGAAGGGATCATTTCCTTGATTTTCGACTCCCACTCTTTCATATGTTCTGGGAAACATTTATTAATTACCTCAAGCATTACGTGTACAGCAGTAGAAGCACCAGGTGATGCGCCTAGCAAGGCAGCAATTGAGCCATTTGCACCTGTGATTACTTCGGTACCAAATTGAAGCGTTCCCTTACCAGCCTCAGTATCTTTAATAACTTGTACTCGTTGACCAGCTACAACAAAATCCCAATCCTCAGCAACAGCACTCGGAATAAATTCACGCAACTCTTCCATTCGTTGTTCTTTCGTTAACATCACTTGCTGAATCAGGTATTTTGTCAATGACATCTCTTTTGCGCCAGCAGCCAACATCGTTAAGACATTGTTCGGTTTTACGGAAGTTACTAAATCAAGCACTGAACCTGTTTTCAAGAACTTGGGCGAGAAGCCAGCAAATGGTCCAAATAACAATGTTTTTTCATTTTCGATAAATCTTGTATCAAGATGTGGAACAGACATCGGCGGAGCACCAACCTTTGCTTTGCCGTATACTTTTGCATGATGCTGTGCTACAACTTCAGGATTATTACATACCATAAATATTCCGCTAACCGGGAATCCTCCAATATGTTTGCCCTCAGGTATACCGGACTTTTGCAGTAAATGCAGGCTTCCTCCACCGCCACCGATAAACACGAACTTTGCAGTATGGCGTTTGACCGTACCACTAAAGAGATTCTGGACTTTCAATTCCCACATACCATCGTTTGTACGTTTAATATCATTTACACTATGATTATAGTTTATTTTTACATTTTTCTTCTCTAAATGCTCAAACAACATACGTGTTAAAGCACCAAAGTTGACATCCGTTCCTAAGTCAGCTTTTGTGGCTGCTATAGGTTCATTCCACTTTCGTCCTTCCATAATAAGAGGAATCCATTCCATCAATTTTTCAGGATCGTCGGAGAATTCCATCCCTTGGAAAAGGGGATTAGCAGACATGGCTTCAAAACGTTTCTTTAAGAAGTTTACATTCTCTTCGCCTAGTACCATACTCATATGAGGCAATTGTCTTATGAATTCCTGTGGATTATTTACCAACTTGTTCTTTACAAGGTATGACCAAAACTGCATGGAAACCTGAAACTGTTCATTAATTTTTATTGCTTTACTAATATCGACCGATCCATCTGGTTTTTCAACTGTGTAGTTTAGTTCACAAAGTGCGGCATGCCCCGTTCCAGCATTATTCCATTCATTAGAACTTTCTTCTCCAGCATTCTCGAGTTTCTCAAATACTTTAATATCCCATTCTGGTACTAATTCTTTCAAGAGTGTCCCTAAAGTAGCACTCATGATTCCGGCACCGATTAAAATGACGTCCGTTTTAGTTTCACTGTTGCTCATAATAACCAACCTTTTCTCTTGAAATTTGCGCAAAAAAGATGTAGGCGTTTTCACAATCACTAGGATGATCCAGTCAAACATCTCTTCTGTCTCAAAAAAATCCATAAAGTAATCTATATCAATTATTTTTAAATCCAAATATCTTCTATTATATGATAATTATAAATTATTTAAAAGCTTTTAAATTGAAAGAAATCCTTCTACAATGGATTGGAACGCTGATAAACCAAAATAGTTTAATACAATTGCCTAAAATAATCCTTCAGTTCTTTTTCCGATAGAATGATTTTGCCGTCTAAATTTATGGTTTGTAAAACAAACTCTTTAACACCGATAAACTCAGATTCGGCTATTACATAGAAAATCATTCCTCTTTTATAAATATATCTGAAATCTTTTATTAATTTATACCTTTTCATGTATATACCTCATCTGGTGTGATTGATGTTATTTTACCGTCCGTTCATTTATCATTCAAGAAAGATGAGGTATTTACTCTAGAAAATGATACAACAGAGGGATTCCCTCTGCTGGAGTTAAACTTCTTGAATTAGTTGATAAAAAAGTCTTTGAAGTAAATTAAAGATATGATTCCAGCGACCACTGTGTAGCCAACAGCAACATAAAAAGCAGTTGTAGGTTGGAAATTAAGTTTTTGCCTATCAATTTTTGTCTTCACTTCAGTGGCTGCCCAATTATCATCATTATTACCGCTTTGTAGCCTTGCATCAGCTAAATCAGAAGTAAATCCGCCTGAAGAATTGAAAAACCAAATACTGCATGTCACTACCAGTCCCGCCATAAATAACCAATCCATAAAATTGGAATGGAATAATGTTGCTGCACCCCAATTAACGAAAAGAATTATACCTAATGTAATGATTGCCCAAAGAAATTCCCCCATATTGTTCTCCTCACCCTATCTATTTTTTTAATTTTACCACAAAATGGTTACTTTTCTAATTATTCACAAAAAGTTATTGCATTTAAGACATAGAAAAAGGTGTCAACGAATATTGACACCTTTGCCTTATTGTAATTATGTTTGGTTTGGATAACCGCTTTGCTGCAGTTCCGTCAGTAGTTCAACCGTCTTAACTATAGTCGCAAACTCGTTATGTAATGCAGCCACTTCATACATATGTACATCCTTAGGAGAATGGGTTGTCCCAGTATGGTCGGTAATTTCGAATGCAGCACTCGCATCTTCTACAAGGAAAGTTTCAAACCCTAAATTTCCACTCATCCTTGTAGTCGTGGAAACACAGTGTTGAGTGGATAACCCCGTAATTACCAGAGAAGTCAATTGCTTTTCCCTTAAGTACAACTCTAATTTTGTCCCAATGTACGCACTATTAACATTTTTTTGAAAAACAATCTCATGTGGTAACGGTTTAATGATTTCCTTAAACTCGACACCTACTTTATTTTGATAATTGAGAGGTGAATTAGGCAATAACGATAAATGCTGAGAATAAATAACCTCCCAGCCACGTTTTCTCCACTCAGTTAAAAGCTTTAAAATATTCTCCTCTGCTTGAGGGTTGTTACGCTCTCCCCAATAGGGATCATCAAAACCTTTTTGAACATCTAGAACTAACAGAGCTGGGGATTTTAAAATTGTCTTCATGTTGTTCTCCTATGTTATTTCACAACTTCAAATTGAGGAGGCTGCTCCATCCAATTTCTTTCAATCAATAAATTCATTCCATCTTCAGCAAAAGCTCCTGTTTTGGTTATAAAATTTGCGTACATGGCACTTATATCTCTACGCATGGTAGTTGATAATCCCATACCATATGCTCCTATCCCCAGATTAGAAAGCATTCCGATGACAAATAGCATTAATTGCTCAGAAAATGGAGGAATAGTCGAAGTAGTTACACCTTGGTCCCATGTAACAGCTGCTGGTACTTCACTTTCTTCCAATGTGTCATGAATGGAGCTTAAAATATATTGACATAAATTTTTTCCTCGAAGAAAATATTCCTGAAGTTCACTATCCTTTGTTACTTGTGAAAAACCAGTGCACATATGCATGCCCATTTCATTCTGAACTGCATTAATCAAGAGATGTGTGACTTCAATGCCTAACAATGAACGTCTACGCCCGAACCAACCGGTCATAAAATTTTCTTTATTAACAAAATCAATTTGTGATGGATAATTCATAAAAGGCATTCTTACATATATCCCTTTTTCTTGCATACTTGTAACAACGTTATTATACAATTGAGAAACATCGTCCATGAGGTTTTTAAATAACATCCGCACATCCTCTCTAGCAGCAATTGTTAAACTCGCCGTATGTGATGCCACCCCAAATTTCGACATCTGTAGAACACACTGTATGTAATAGATATCCGAAAATAGTTTTGGTGCTTTTGGCACTACATGTTTCTCCGCTTTAAATCCTTCAGGAACAATGATGTTCTCCTTTAAAAATAATTGCTCTAAATCATTCTTATGTTTCTGAGCCAAATGCTTTGTCTCCTCAAGTCTTATAAGAATCTCAGGATCAGTACACGTTTCAATAAAGTGAGTCATTAAGCAGATTACTACACTGATATTAATATTTGTAGCCCATAAAACTGATATTTCAGCACTTGTTAATCTAACAATATCTACTTTATTTATCATCAATTATCCCTCCATAATTTTTAGAATTCCCAAATCAGAATAAGATATTTAACATATGTAAATCTAAACCTTTCTAACTGTCCGCCTGAGATGGACAGTGTCCACGACCGGTGCCTGTCACCATTTCTTTTCCTGCCTATTTTATGCCCCTTTTCCTGAATTTATAAAACATGCTCTACAACCTCTGCATACAATAATCTTGAACAACCATAGTGAGGAGGTGAATCTTATGGGTAATGGTCATTCTTCCTGTGGCATTTTGGGACTTTTCCTTGGGTTTTTAACAGGTGTAATATGGTTGCTGCTTTCCATTTTGAATGTCGTAACAGGCTTCTTTACTTTACTAAGTTTAGGTAGCCTTGGTACTATATTAAACATCCTTATTGCATTAATCGGCTTCCTTGTTGTGATTGTTTTTGGACTACTCATATTCAAGAAAGTCTGGCGCTGTTATTTTAAAAAGTAATAGTAAAAAGCCTATTTAGATAATTTTCATTATCTAAATAGGCTTTTTTTGGGAATTGAGGGTTTACATTTTACTCTTGTTTTCCTTCTATATCATATTCTATACTTAACCTAATTTTTTTCGGAAATTCATATATTGATTTTTTGTTGCTTTGTATGTTTGATGCGTGTAATAAACTTTTGCAGATGCGTGGTTATCACATAGCGTACACTTAATTTTATAAGGAGCTTTCCGTATATGGGGAATTTCTAACAATGATAATGCTTCTTTCATATGCGTGTGACAAACCCACATTGTTTTCACCTCAAAAGATATGATTGATTTTACTTACAGGGTAAAGTTTAAAATCTTTATTTATTCGCAGACACTTCCTGCTTTAATTTATCTGGTTTTCTCATTTTTACTTGTTTAGTAATTTCATCATCCCATGAAATTTCAATATCCCCATTTGTAACAAAGGTCTGACAGCCTAAACGATACCCTTTATCTAGCCATTCCTCGCCTAACTTCCTTCTTTCCTGAATCTTTACATTATCAAGGAATTCAGCCCCTTCTTCCGCTTTAAAAACGCAAGTACCGCAAATTCCTCCTCCACATCGATTGGGAAGATCTCCATCATAGCGAAGTGACATTCTTAAAATATTGGAATCCTCTGGAACTTCTAATTGTTTATTACTATTAATAAATCGAATCGTTGGCATCTATGAATTCCTCCTTGAAATGTTCTTCTTGGTATACAATATACCATAAATTTAATTATCAGACAATGCGTAAATTTAAAATATTCTAATTATTTATTTTATCTTTTCAAACTGATGACGACTGTTAGTATAAATCAGAATAAAAACTAGATTTCTACTATCTTTTTATTCAATTAACCTATCAAGTGGATAAAAATAAAACAGGCTGCTTATTAAATAGCGCCTGCCTTAACTTTTACTTTTATAAAGCTTCTCCTGGATATTTTCCATATAAGTAATATACGCTTTTTTTGAATTTTCTATATGAATCCTCATCAAATACTCAGCCATTTCCGTTTCTTGATCACGTAATGCCTTCATAATATCGATATGTTCCTTTAAAGAAATTTTCCTTCTGCCTGGTGTCTCATAGCCCATATTAGCCGCCATATGGATATAGTCTATTAATCCAGATAGAATTTCAAATAATTTAGGACTTTTCGATGCTTTATTAATTAAATGATTCATTTTAATATGTTCAAAATTAAAATTTTCTTCTTCATTCTCTTCAATTTCCATCAGTTCTTTTATTTTTTGATCCAATTCTTTTTTTGTCTCTTGATCCATTCTTTGTGAAGCTAATTTTACTGCTAGAACTTCTAATGATGCAAGAATCGTAAAAACCTCAATCACTTCATTTACAGATATATTGGAGAGAACGACCCCTTTCCTTGGTACAGTTTTCACAAATCCTTGTGATTCTAGTCGGAACAAAGCCTCCCGTATTGGCGTACGGCTAATTTTCAATTTAGCTGCAAGCTCCCTTTCAATTAGACGGTCTCCAGCCTTAAACTCTCCTTCTAGGATCATCTTTTTTAAATATAGATAGGCATGTTCTCTTATTGATAATAAATTATTTTCCTCCCATATTACTTCCATCATTTCACCTCCTGAAATTTGTTTATTTTTTTAGATTAAGATAAAAAGATACCGCCATAAAGCAGCGCACCAATTATCACAAAAGATGGATGGACCTTCATCCTGCTTAAGGTGAGATAACTGAGCAAAGCTAAAAGTACAAGGTGAAAGATACCGCTATTTTCAAAAGCTGTTAAGAAGAATTGATAGGCCATCACTGCAAGTAAGATCGCGATGATTGGCTGGACTGACTTTGTCATTAGCTTAACTTTGGGTGAATCCTTGAATAAATTCACAAACTTAAACAACAAAATAACGGCGATGGCTGATGGAAGTATCGTTGCAGCAAGTGCAACAATCGAACCGAGAACACCACCTATTTCATACCCGATAAAACCTGCCATCTTCGTCGCGATTGGACCTGGTAAGGCATTGGCGATGGCTAACAGGTCGCCGAACTCTGATAGAGTCATCCAGTCTCTTTCATTGACTACTTCGATTTGTATTAATGGTATTGTAGCGGGTCCTCCTCCGTATCCCAAAAGATTTGCAATAAGAAACGACCAAAATATTTCCAAATAAATCATGAGCTTTTCTCCTTTAGTTCAATCACATCTTTTGGAGGAGTGTTTGCAGCCTTTTCTTTTCGGCTAGCTATAAAAAAGGCTGAAATTAAAAAAGTGGCAATTAAGATTCCTGGATGAAGTCCGACCAACTGAATTAGGATGAAAGAAATGGCCGAGAACAATAACATCTTTGGTAAACCCAAACCTTTTTTGCCGTTTTGGAAAAAACGATAAGCCATTTCGGCTAGCATAAACCCTATAACAGGCGTAACCCCTTGAACCATTCCACCTACAATAGGTGAATGACTAAATGAATAAAGAACACCTAACAAACCAAGCATGGCAATGACAGAGGGAAGAACGTGGGTTAATATCGCTACCACAGCGCCTATGTTGCCTTTTACTTTATAGCCGATATAGGCAGCCATTTTTGTAGCAATAGGACCTGGCAGCGTATTAGCTAGAGCCAATACCTCACCAAACTCTTCTTCTGACATCCATTTATATTTTTTCACTGCCTCAAATTCGATTAACGGGATGGTAGAAGGTCCTCCTCCATAGCCTGTAACTCCGGTACGCGCAAAGCCAATGGCTAATTCCAAATATTTATTCAATTGATTCTCTCCATCCTTCCTTTGTAGGTACTCTTTGGGGTGTTGAGGCTCATTTATGGACCTCAAATTGTTCCTTAATTTAAACAGGATGAGGTCCCTTTTTCCTTATATTTTAATATCCGGTTGTGTTAATACTGTAAGACCCTTACTTTCTACATGCTTTTGCAAAGCTTCGAGTGCTGCCGTACCAACCGCTATGTCCTGCTCTCCATTCCCGCCGCTCACTCCCACTCCACCAACCACTTCACCATTCACAACAATTGGAAATCCTCCCACAAAAATGGCGAATTTACCTGGCAGCATTTGTTGTATACCGAATGCTTCGTTTCCTGGTAATGCAGGACCATTTGGCTCTTTATTAAATAGGTGAGTAGATCGTTTATGACCAGAAGCCGTGTATGCTTTAGCAATCGCAATTTCAGGTCCAGTTATTCTCGCTCCATTCATTCTTTCAAGGGCGATTAAATTTCCTCCGTCATCCACGATCGCGATGGTTTCAAGTACATTGATGTCTTCAGATTTTTTCTTTGCAGCTTCAATCATTAAATTTGCTTCTTCTAGTTCTAATGTTAATTTTGTTTTCATTACTTTATTCTCCTCAAACTTTCTAATTTAATATCCGATATATACGGTCTTCAATTGCGTAAAAAATTCCAAACCAACCCGGCCGGATTCACGGAATGTAGATGTACTTGATTTTTTCAGCCCGCCAAAAGGTGCATTCATTAAATTCCCAGTGGTGGTTCGATTGACCTTTACGGTTCCGGCTTGAATATCTTTTGTAAATTTATTTGCAGTCTTCAGACTGTCTGTAACAATCGCTGCTGACAAACCATACTCAACATCATTTGCAACCTGAATGGCCTCTTCATATGTATCTACTTCAATGACAGCCACGACAGGACCGAAAATTTCTTCTTTTGCAATTCGATGATCAGGTTTTACATTGGTAAAGATAGCTGGCTGAACATAATATCCTTGTTGAAATTGGCCTTCTGTAAGTTGTTCTCCGCCATAAACCAATGATGCTCCATCCTCTTTCCCGTACTCAATGTACTTCAGGACGTTTTTCAATTGCTTTTCATTTGCCAGAGGACCGATTTTCACGCCCTCTTCAAAGCCATTTCCTATTTTCAAAGCTTTCGTTTTTTCAACTAATTTTTCCTCAAATTGCTCTCTTACATTTTTCAACACGATTACTCTGCTTGTTCCCGTACACGCCTGACCCGTTAAGGAGAAACCACCGTTAACCGTTAAAGTGGCTGCCAGGTCAATATCTGCATCATCCATGACGATTAATGGGTTTTTTCCGCCGAGTTCCATCTGTGTTCGAGTTGTAAAGGAAGATTTTTTGTGAATATCTTCTCCCGCAGCAGTTGAACCTGTAAAAGTAATGGCCTTAATAGAAGGATGTGTAACCAAAAGGTCGCCTACCTCTGAAGCTCTTCCTGTAACAAAATTTATCACGCCTTTTGGTATACCAGCCTGATGTAGTGCTTCAACAAGACGTAAAGCAATTAATGGTGTATCGGACGAAGGTTTAAATACAACCGTGTTACCTGTGATTAATGCTGGTGCAATCTTTCTTGCAGGAATGGAAAGCGGAAAATTCCATGGAGTAATGACACTTATTACCCCAAGTGGTTCTCTTTCTGAAGAAACCTTCATATCCGGATCATCATTTGGATATGTTTCGCCTGTTATCGTTTGTCCTTCAACTGCATAAAATCGGAGAGTTTGTGCAGACCGAATCACTTCATTCTTAGCGTCCGTAACATGCTTTCCCTCTTCCCTTGTCAACTCTTCGGCATATTGATCCGCATTTTCTTCCAGTATGCTGGCTGCTTTATTTAAAATAGCTGCCCGTTTTGATGGAGATGTCTTTGCCCAATTTGGAAAAGCATTTTGGGCTGCTTCTATGGCTTCCAGGATATCTTGTTCATTGGAAGCTTGGAAGGAGCCAACAATATCTTCTGTATTAGCAGGATTAACATTAAAAAACTGTTTTTGGCTTACTGATTCCTGCCATTCACCATTAATATAGTTATTGAACGTTTTCACTTTAGTAGTTAACAAACAATCACCTTTTTCTTTTTTAATAGAAAATGGCCGTCATTTAGAACCTCGATTTTACAAGATTAATATGACGGCCTGGAAAGATAGATTCTATCAATGGAGTGTTATCCCTAAGGAATCCTATCTATTTATATAAATCTAAGTATTTTAGTTGGTTTGAACTAAAGACCCTAAGTCCTGCTCAAGATACTCTCTCCATAAACCATCCATGTACATACGGCGCATTTTAGCACCCACTCTAACAATTTCAAGACAACGTTGTTGTAATTCTGGAGTATCAGCGTGGTCAAGAACAATCTTATATCCACGTTCACCATGAATTTCATCTGAAACAATGTGTAAGTCAAAGAATTCAATTTCTTCATCTGTAAATCCGTATTGAGCGCGTAATGCTGGTGTTTGCTTTCTATAGATATCAGGCACTTGAGATTCTAAACCTACCACTAGGGCAGCAGTGGCAACAACGAAATGTTCACGTGCCGCTACAGCAAAGCACCAGCTTTGAAGACCTAATGTGGTCGGTGCCATATTATCTGGGTTAATGACTCGTTCAGCAGTGGTGCCACATGCTTCCGCAAAACGAATCAATAAATCTGTATGACGATCTGCTGCAATCTCTTCTTCATACATGTTTTGTAAAGTGAAGTCTTTTGCAGCTGCAAATTTTGGATCGCTTGGAGTATTGTGATAGATATACGCAAGGTAATCTGCGAATGGCCCTACATAGTGGTAATGATTTTCAGCCCATCTTGCAAAGTGTTTTCTTTCAAGTTTTCCTTCAGCCCAAGCTACTGTAAATGGAGCCTTCTGGCTATGGTTTCCTTTAATTGCTTCTTCTAGTTCTTTACGAAATTCATCTTTTGATAAAAATTCTGACATTTTTACTCCTCCTGTTTCCTGGGCATTATCCCCATAACTGTATTTGATATTTTGTATACCAAATTACAGTAAAAAATATAGATTGTAATGATATACTCTCTATAAATTTCTGATTATTGTATTTGGTATACCTTAATAAAAATATTAACCTATTATTTTTTATTTGTAAATATAATTTTTAGAATTTTTTAAAATATCAATCAAATAAATGTAAAACCTGCGTTTTATATATATACATCCATTTTTAGATTTAATAAACTGTTGAGCTCTTTTGAGAGATTCTCCAATGCTTCCTCAACGATCTGCTGCCCTAATTCCCAACTAGCTTTTGTGGCATCTCCAATCGAACCATTTTGAGTCATTTCTTCATAAAAATAAAAGCCTTGAATAGCCTTTCCAGGTCTAAGCTGCTCCCATCTTCCAGATTCTTGGATATCACCTTTCTCAAGTTGATCTGGCCGAACAAGCTCTGGAGCTAAATACAAAGCTTCTGAGACCTCTCTTTCACAACTGTGTCCAAACAAAGGTGATGTTATGAAATTTCCGATTGTTTTTTTTGCCGATGCTGTGGTTTTTGCATAGTAAATGTCAACATTCAGTTCTTTTGTCAATGTCATAGAAGCAACATTTAAAGTAGTTTGGTTTCCACCATGTGAATTTAACAATAAAAATTTTTTGATTCCATGATGACTTAGTGATGATAGCATGTCTTTTAGGATCGCAATTAACGTATTGGGCTGCAGGGAAATAGTTCCCGGAAAGTTCAAGTGGTGTGGCGAAACACCCATATTAATTGTAGGAGTAACCAATGCATAAGGAAACATTTTTTGGCCTAGTTTTTCTGCCATTTTTTCAGCCAATACTGCGTCGCAGCTTTCTACCATATGAGGACCATGTTGTTCATGAGCTCCAATTGGAATGATCGCAAACTTAACAGTCTTTAACGACTCTTCTACTTCCTGCCATGTCATTTTTGTTAGATTATAACACTCCAATAAAATCCCCTCACTCTAACTTTATTCATCTAGGTATTTTGTATACCAACAAATTCTATAAAAATGATCTCCTACCGTAGTGTAGCAGATTGCTTCTTTGGTGCCTGAATCGAGATATTCTCTTGTGAGATTTCTATATCTTGTTCAATTGTTAATTGGCAGGTTAATCGATATCCCTCTTCCACCTTATCACCTAACATTTTAATTTCTTTCCAATTCGGAGGTGCAATCGATTCTCCACCACTGATCACTTTGCATGTGCACTTCGTGCAACGACCCATTCCACAACCATACTTTAATTGAGGAAATTGTCGTATACCAGCTAAAACTACTAAATTCGCATTATCCTTAACTTGCTGTTCGACAACAGTTCCATCTACATGAAGAATTACTTTTGGCATAAAATATCCCCTTTCAGTATAGAACAAAGAATTTGATACTTTTCTGAATTATACATCTTTTTTGCACGAGAAGAAAAGAAGTTTTTTATAATTTTTTAAAAAATTAGAATATACCATTGAACAATTTGATAACTTGAGATACACTACTCATAAGGTATTTGGTATACAAAATATCAAATTGAGAGGTGATCATTCAAACCATTTATTCCTACGTTTCTATTTATATCAAGAAGAAAAAGAATAATTAGAGGGAGTGTTACAAATGGGGAACTATATTGTATTAACGAATAAAGATACTTTTCAAACCATCCTTGAAAACGAAGGATTACAGGTAGTAGAAACCTATGACTTTTATTTCTTTGAAAAATTAAAAGCCAAATACACGATTGCAAAAGTTATCGATGAAAATATTAAGATTCAATTATTCGAAGAATTTGAAGGAAAAGAATATGTAAACCACATTGCTGTAAAGTTTTTCGAAAGATTTGAAACGATTGAAGCGGCACGAGAAGAATTAAATGAAATTGTTAAAGCATCAGGTAATAGTGAAGATTCCATTCACTCAAAGCTGGTAAAAACAGAAGAAGTAGCTCTATAAGCTAGACAACAGCATACACTAATCATGTAAAAACCGGAGCACACCCATCTCACCTCCGGTTTTTTGTTTGTTTTTTAAGAATACAACAAAAACCGTCACTATGGAGTGACGGTTCTTTTTATTCATATGGGAAAGTTAAAATTTTAATGTTTTTCTTAGTCGCGCTAACTTCTTTTCAGCTTTTTCCACTGCTTTCTTAGAACCAAATAGAAAATTAAACATCCCCATTACCTCCTAATTTGTGTATTGCTTACACTTATTCTATTACTGTATTGAAAAAATTACAACAACATTGTATACCAAATACCAAAAATATAGTGTATAATATGTATAAATGGTGAACAAATCATATGAAATCTTTTGTTCGGTATACCAAAATAGTAATAATTACAAAATTTGTATAATGAACAAATTCCAAAAAAGCTGGTGTTGCTATGTTGAGATTCCTATTTTTATTGGTCATATTTATGTATTTATTATCTACTTTACTGCCTCAACTAGACTTTAGTTTCCTGCTATCGATTCTATGTTTCATTATTGTATTATCAACGTTATTTCTTGCTAAACGCTCCGTTCAAATACTGGGTGGTGCATTTCTACTCTTAGGGATCATGCTCCTATGGAAAAGCGGAGCGTATTGGCACAATTACATATTATCTTTTGGTCCTATGCTTGACTTGATTACATTATTTACATTAGTTCCTATATTAGGAATCCCTATCAAATTAGGTGGATATAGCGGTGGCATACAAACAATTATTCAAAAAAAGATAACGAATTCTGGTAAGTTATATATGATAACTTCAGGTATTTCCTATTTTTTTAGTATTTTTATGAATCTCGCAACTTTGCCAATGGCGTATTATTCCATTCGCCCTGCTTTAAACATGTTTGCTGTTGAGAATAAAGAACGTTTCATGAGTAGAGCCATTACCAGAGGTTTTGCCATGCCACTACTATGGGCTCCCGTTACCCCTATTGTCGGAATTGTAATTTCTGTAACCAACGTAAGCTGGGTATCAATATTACCCTATGTGGTGCCACTAAGCTTATTAGGCTTGGGAATGGATTGGTTCATAGGAGCACGCAGGTCTAAAAAAATGCTTACTTCTGTTCCAGACGTTTCTGTCCATGAAACTGCCGCTGCGATAGAACCTGGTCAATTGAATTCTCCCGGTAGAATCATTCAAATTTTCTTGGCCATTATTATTTTTATTATTGCTATTTCTATAGCAGAGTCTCGATTTCATCTTTCCTTTTTAATTCTAGTTTCATTAATTGTGATTCCATTTGCATTTGCCTGGTCACTATTCCTAAAAAAAGGGACAGAATTTAACAGTCAATTATTAAACCATTTTCACTCCTTTTCAATCAGTATGAAAGATCAATTTTTCATTTTTCTATCAGCTGGATTTTTTATATCAACGATCAATATCTCACATACCGATGAATTGTTAAATGGCTGGATTATGGAGTTTATTCAAGTGGCTGGAGTGGAAATCTTTCTGATATTACTTCCGTTGGTACCTTTGGCTTTTGCCTTTTTAGGTCTTCATCCTGCCGTCTCCCTTGCACTGATGACAGGAGGATTGGATTTATCTGTTCTTGGACTTAATCCACACATACTAACAGTGGCCATGTTGGCTGGAGCAGTATCTTCCTTCCTAGTAGGTCCTTATAATGCCACACTAGGTCTGATGTCAAACCTAGTAAAAGATACATCTTATAAAGTATCAAATTGGAATATTTCTTTTACGACAATTTATATCAGTATTGTTATGCTTTACGTGTTTCTTTTGCAAGTATTTACTGGCTAGAACTATAAAAATATGGAAAACCAGGAGCTCGTAATGCAGCTACTGGTTTTTTCAATTCATTTATTCTTTCTCTGTCTCGATTTGTTTAATGATTTCCTTTGCAAAGTGACCAAGAGTCCCGTTACTATAGGAACGGATTACTTCAGGTGCAAGGGATGTTAAAGCTCTATTAAGATATTCTGGTGATAATTGTCGCCTAGCAAATTCTGTCTCCAAATTTATCGCTGTTTTTAAAGCGAAATAAGTTGCTAATTTATTTACCTCTGTTAAACAATTCTCACTATCTATTTTTACCTTTCCAATTTGCTGAAAAAGTTCCTCTATCTGATTAGATAATGTAGCTTCTGTAATAAATAAGCCATTTCCATGTTCCAGTAAGTCTCTTCCATGCCCCATATACTTCACACCATGAACGTTCAAGGATGGAAACTTAGCAGAAATTTCGTTAGTAGGAAGATTTGTTGCCATATTGATAATAGCAGGTGACTGTTGTAAATCACTTTGAATCTCTAAACTTGAGATAAATGGGATTATCTCCATTGCGGGCAGTGCTAGAATTAGGACATCTAATTCCGCTAATTCTCTTTCCTTTAAGATAAAACCATGTTGAAAATGTTGAACAAATTGTTCTGATTTTGTTTTCGTAGGGTGGTAAACCCCTATTGAAATTCCTTTTTTATCCCAATGAGCCATCATCGCCGTGCCGAGCTTACCAATACCAACTAAACCGATCCTTTCTTGTTTCATCCTTTTTCCCCTTTCATCTTATCATCCTTTGTATTCCAACTTTTCAAAATAACAATTAGCCTTAATCAACTAAAATAAGAAAGCTATTCCAAAAATCAGTTCCTTACTGACTTTTGGAATAGCCCGATATTTATTAACAAACTTCAACTAGATAAGAGATTCATCAAAACAGCTTTCTTTTACCAAATTAATACTGCACAAATAGTTGCAATGATTAGTCCAGTTATTACTGGGAAGAAGTTTTTTCTGGCTAACTCTAATGGTGAAACTTGTAGGAAACCGGCTACTGCTACAAGAGATGACCAGGCAATAAGTGTGCCTCCACCGCTCCAAACCGCACCCATCTGCCCAATCGCTGCCAAAGTTCCAGGATCGATGTTACTTCCAGGAGCTAACGCACCAGACAATGCGCCTGTTAAAGGAAGCCCAGCAAATCCGGAACCATCTAACCCCGTAATAATTCCAATTATCAAGATACTAAACGCTGCAATAGAAGGACTTTGCGGTATATAATTTTGTCCAGCTTGGATTAAGTCAAATAGAAATGCTGGTTTTGCTGCCTCTTCACCTAAAGAAAGGATAGACGCTGAAAAATCTCCACTACCCATAAAGAAGTAACCTGCAATGGGAATCACGGGTGCCATTGCACGAAATGCGAAAACAAAACCTTCTGTAAGATGCTCGCTTATTTTTTCGAGTGCATGAATACGGTTGAAAGCAATAGTGGCCAATACTAATAGGATGGTAGCAACCCCACCTATAAATGCTGCACCGTCCCCACCTTCAAATCCTGCTCCATTACCAAGTTTGGTCTGGAACATAAAAATCATAACGGCCAACATTGCTAAAGGAACAATGATAGCAAATACTTTTCCCCAAGTCGCTTTTCTCTGGTTAATTTGAGCACTCTCTTCTACAGTAGCAGCAAGTTCTTCATTAACATTAAAGAATGCTTTCGCTTCTTTATTCGCGTCTGATACAGATCCAACTCTTTTAGTAATAGCTTTTCGATGCGTTACATACACAATCGCTAGAGAACTTATTCCGGTAATGAGAGAAAGAATGAATGCCTTGTCTGAAACTAAAGCTTTATCAATTCCTGCCGCTTTTGCACTAAGCATTGGCGCTACTTGCATAATATAGTCTGAAGAAAGTGCCATTCCCTGACCTGCGATACAAATAACCATTGCTGATGTCATCACTGGTAATCCCGCACTCACTGCAGCTGGAACTAACAACGCACAAATGAGTGGAACCGCTGGGGTTGGCCAGAAAAAGAGGGAAATCACATATGTCGTGACCATTAAAACGAGATAAGAGACATGTCCGTTTACCATTATTTTTTGAATAGGTACGACCATCCTTTTATCCGCCCCTAGATCTTTTAAAGAATTAAGGAGGCCAATCATGATAGAGATAATTAAGAAAATACTGAATAGCTCCTTAGCAGCAACGAGGTTTGCATTAAAGACTGCTTGAAACCCTGCAATAAAACTCCCTTTATAAACTGCTGCTATTACAAAGGTACCAATAATAAGAGGTAAAACAATACCTTTTCTAAAGAGCATGATAACAATAACGGCTACAGTGACAAATAGATACACCCAATGAGCTAATGTTAATTCCATATTTCCCCTCCGGCTCTCAACATTGTTTAGATCTAAATTCCTTTTGGATGACAAGTAATATTAGTCATTACAAAGTAGATGAGGTATTTATTATGCAGGCTAATTTATGTATTTACCTCACTTACAATAGATTCATTACTATTGCGATTTCGTACGTTTGTACATTGTGCATTGTAGATTGTATACCATAATAAAAATTTTTTCTTCTTTTTAATAGAATAATGAGTCCCTACTAGAATCTGCAGCAATTTCTAACGACCGATCCTCCAAGCAACCTAAGATAACGCTTTCATAATTTATTTACCGGTAACCCACCTCCGTGTTTTCACTATACCCACCTTGTAAATCATAATAACATCATTACTGTTAACATGCAAATAATTTTAAATATTTTGATATTTTTGTATTATTTAAATACTATATTGCTAATTTTTTAAGCATTCGGTACAATAGAGTGAAAAATCGGTATATCGTATACCAAATTATCTATACAATATTTTCCATCCCCCCTTCTATTTTGAGATTTTACTCGCTATCACCTTTTATTACTTTTACGATAGCATGGATTAATGGTACATACTAGAAAGTTGTAAAGAAATCTATCAGAGTTTTTACTAAGTTAATGTTATTAATCTTTCTAAATATAAAATAATTAGAGGTGGTTTTAATCATGCTAAAAGCTGGAATCATTGGTTATGGAACAATAGGAAAGGGTATTGCACAATTAATTCAAACACAACAAGCTGGTGAAATTGAGCTAAAGAGCATTCTTGTAAGGAACCCACAGCGAATCGAGGAGATTTCGCAGCACCCTTTTTCGATCACTAACGATGAAGAGTTTTTTTTCAATCAAGATTTAGACATTGTTATCGAAGCAGCTGGTCATCATGCCTTACAATTATACGGGAAAAAGGCCTTGGCAAGCGGGTGTCATTTGATGGTTATTTCGGTGGGAGCTTTAGCTGATAAAGAATTTCTGGAAACATTACAAAAAGCTGCACAAGAAAATAATAAACAAATTTTGATTCCTTCTGCTGCTATTGGTGGTTTAGATAGAATTGCTGCAGGGGCTTTAGGTGAAATTGAAGGGATTACTCTTATTACGAGGAAGCCTGTAAAAAGTTGGTATGGAACGATAGCGGAAGAAAAAGTTAACCTTGAAACGATAACTGAGCCCTATTGTATCTTTGAAGGGAATGCTCGAAATGCAGCCAAATTATTCCCTGAAAATGTCAACGTTTCAGCCACATTAAGTCTTGCTGGAATCGGATTCGAAAAAACAAACGTTCAAGTTTACGTAGATCCTACCATTAAACGTAATATTCATACTATTAAGGCTAAAGGCTATTTTGGTGAAATCGAGATTTCTGTTCAAAATGAACCATACAAACAAAATCCTAAATCCAGTCCAATTGTAGCAATGAGTGTCGCAAAGGTGTTAAAAAACTTAACATCTTCCATCGTAATAGGAGTTTAAATGATAAGGAGAAAGAGCTGGAGTCACTCTTTCTCCCTATCATGATTATTTTTTTTCTCCTTTTTTAACTGATTCAATGTAAGCCTTTCTAGAATTTTCAATATGAATTTTTGTTAGAAATTCTGCCATTTCTGTTTCTTGATTCACTATTGCTTCCATAATTCTTATATGTTCTTCCATTGACTGTTCTGCTCTTCCAGTTTTCTTATAACCAAGCTTTGCAAAGGCTTTTATATAATCTGATAAACCGCTTAGAATTTCATAAAGTTTAGAATTTTTTGCAGAACTGTATAATAAATGATTCATTTCAAAGTGTAACTCCGAATAATCAGATTCTCTTTTATCCTGCAAGCAGGCTTCCACTTTTTTAATACAGGCAATAAATTTACTTTTTGTTTCATCGTCTAACTTTTGGACAGCTAATTTTGCTGCCAATACTTCTAGGGATGAAAGAATCGTAAACACCTCAATAATTTCCTTCTCAGAGATATCTGCAACAATAACACCTTTTCTAGGGACTGTTTTAACAAATCCTTGTGATTCTAAGCGAAATAAAGCTTCGCGAATTGGCGTTCGACTAATGTTTAACCTTTCTGCCAGTTCCCTTTCCACCAATCGATCTCCGGCTTTGAATTCCCCTTCTAAAATTAGATCTTTAATGTGAATATAAACCCTCTCTCGAATCGAGATTAGATTATCCTCCGTCCAGTTACTTACCATTTTTTCTCCTTCTTCCTACGCGGTATACTTTATACCAATTATAACGTATTCTTTTTAATAACATCAATTTTTAGGTATATTACACTGGTAGAATGATTTCAGATAACGCTCCTTACTATAAGAAACATTGTGTTCTAAGGTTATTCTGTTGGTTCTCTAACATCAAATACAGCCTTGGTGATGATTTCCGTAATAATTTCTGCAAGAATCTTAACGGTATATAATCGCGTGCTATTTAAGGACAGTACCGGTGAGATTGGGTCCAGATAATTTACGATTGCCTTCAAATGGTAATTACCCACACTTGGTAAAACGTTATTTACAGCATTTCCTGGGATAAAGGCTCCCTCTTTTATAAAAACAGACCCTATTCTCCCTTCATCCCCTAAACAAGCGTCAATTCCAAAAATAAATGGGTCTCCATATCTTTTATGGATATTCTTCAAAACGTTCTTGATATTTAGTGCATGAACAGGTTCTTCTAATGTCCCATAGACCGGAAAAGGAATATTCTTTTCCATTAACATTGTCCCCACCATTGGGCCAAGTGAATCACCTGTAGAACGGTCTGACCCTACGCACAAAAAGATTATTTCTTTAGATGTTTGGGAGAGTACTTCTTTAAGTTTATTTGCAATTTTTTCAATTTCCGATTCTTTTGTGTTTTTTTGAACTGAGATCACATTTGAACCTTCTACACTATCATTATTTTTCTTTTTGAAAATAAATGACCACATCTTAATCCAACTCCTCAATTGTTTTGGATAGAGAGTCGAAAAATCAGTGAACTTATATCAGTAATAAAACAGTTCCGCATCTCTACTATGGTAAAAGAATCGGTCTTAAATTACGAACTAATATGTCCTTTATATTCCTCTATTCTAGATTAGTAGTCCAAAGGAAAATGTAACGATTCTAAGGTAATTTTAACTTAATTTTATTGAAATTTCATATTAATAATTTAGTTTCACTTATAATTACTTGTTCTCTGAATTGGCCACTTTCGTTGCTTGTCACCGCGTCTAATTTCTATTCATGATTTTTATATTTATTTATGGTAATATTAGACTAATATCTTCCATTAGGTAAAGGGGCTTTGCTCTCTTTATTGTACAGAATTTCAGCTATCTCCAATATTAATGTTGGTAACTGGTTTCTTGTACGGAGGATTTATTTTTATATTTAGGAGGAGTTATAAATGAAACATTCAATGAAGTTTTGCAAAAAGTTGAATCCTAGCTTGGGGGTTATCTACTATGAACCATAGTGCTATTCAAAATAAGGAATACTTCATTCAACAGTTGGTATATATCGATGAAAATATTAAGGAACTAACGAATCTCTATTTATCCTCAACCCCTGTACAAGAACGACTAAAACACTTTTTTAATTTATATGTACTAGAAGTTGAGGAATTATTAAAAGTAAATCAAAAGAATAATCATATTTCATCTTTTCCGAAAGTATTTATCGGGACAAAAGTTACAGTATTATATGACGAAGATAACGACAAAGAAGATTATGTCATTTGTTACCCTGAACAATCGGACCCGGATCGTGGTTATATTTCCTTCTTATCTCCGGTAGGCAGACAACTTTTATTTAAAAATATTGATGAAAAAATTTCTTTAAAAATTCCAACAGGGGAACTTTCGGTAACAATAAAAGAAATCTCGTTTGTTGGCCACCTTTTAGATCAAGAAATAAGGACCAAAGAGGCTTAAGAAATTTGAGTCAATAGCGTTTCCAAATGAACAAATAAGAACAAAACAAACCTTCCACCTGTGCTAAGTGAAAGGTTTGTTTTTATTGTTTTTTAAGTTTTACTCAGACTAGCCTCAAACATATCGATGATTTCTAAGAATCTTGAAGCTTCCCTAAATGTATGGTCAGCTAGGAGAGGATGTATATTGCTCTTAATACGACATTCTTCTATTAAGTCTCTTGCAGTTTTCTTGAAATCTCTTAAGGAGGCAACAGATACTTTATTTTGATTTAAAAATTGGCTAAGGATAGGTTGGGTTTCAGATTGTGGGCGCATATAATCCAAATCAACTGCCTGGAACAACAATTGATCAAAATCATTACTAAACTCTCTCGCCTGATCTACTAATTTTCTTTCTGAAGGATCTAAAAGGTGTCCAATGAACTTAGCATGGTCAGCCATAATCTTCAAGAAAAATACATTTTCTTCAATTACTGCATCTGGTGTCGGTGCTAATTTCCCTTCATTTAATTCTTTTAACCGATTTGCAAAATAAGCTGCTTCCCTGCTTATATGATCTACTAATAAAGGGTAATTATTGTGTCTAATTTGACATCGAAGAGTTAAATCTAATATTTTCCTTTTATATCCATAAATCGATGCGGCTGCTTGATAAACCTCCGTATTCAAAGCCTGAACTTGACGTGGATCTGAATTCACCGTAAATCTAGATAACTTTTCCTCAATCCTCTCAAATAAAGCCATAAACTGCTGTGCTTCCTCAATCAATTGTTTCTGTTCATACGTAAACCCAAGACTTAAAAATAAAGCATGCTCTTTCATAATCCTAGACCAAAATTTTATTTCGTCTAATGACCGAGCAACAATCTGATTTACTGCCATGTTGTCCCTCCTTAACTTTACACTTCCCTCCCATATATATGAATCGATTGTTAGTCCATATTCCCTAGGTCCCCTTTCGCACCTTGTACAATTTGTCTTAAGTAGTCTAGGCAATGAGAAAAAGCTAAGGCATTTCGCCTTAGCTTAAGAAATATTACGATTTAAAATGATAATCCATGACCAAGTTTATAGACATTTCCATCACTATCTTTATAAGCATATGAAAGACCTTCAGGCATATACTTGTCTTTGTCATAGCCAGGTACATCGTTTGGTGACACACAATAACCATCTTCATCAACAGCAATTACCTCTTCACTTGCTGGCAATGTTAGTGGCAGGACTCCCACAGGTTGGAACCCCCCTGCGATTACCTCAAATTGTGGCTTAAAGAACGTATCGTAACCTGCAATCAATGCATCTGCTAAAGGTTCTGCATTTCCAAGAATCCATGGCAATGTGACATTTACACTGATGATTACCTTTCCCCCACGAACATGGACGCTATCTGCGACTTCCTTTAGACGAGCCAAATTACTCAAGGTAGTTTCTTGGTACGTACTGCCATCTAACGCTGTGATCGTTTTATCTTCGCATAATTCAAGTTCTAAAAGTCCAGGTGTGGCATTGAAATAAGATCCGGATTTTGGCTGCAAGAACAAAATAGCAAAATCTGCTTCCTCATGGTTCTCTGTTAAAGTAAACATCTCAAGTTCTTGACATTCTTTCCGTGCTTGTTCAGTATACGTAGTTGCAAGTTTTTGATCCTTATGGAAAACTTCTACATAAACCTTCTTATTCGTAAGTTCTTCAGCACGTAAAGGTAATGTACCATTTGAATTTTTTAGAACCGTTACCGATTTTTTGTGCGCTTCATAAGCTGCTTCCCAGTGCTTTGGATTACTAACCACTTCAGTCGCTTGCTCAGGAGAAACATACGTACGATCATCAAATAATCCTAATGTAAACATTTCAGTAAGAAGTCGTACATTCGCTTCATTAATACGCTTTTCACTAATCCAACCTTTTTCGATTGCAACTTTCAAGTTTTCAATATCATTGGTATCCGCAACAAGATCGGTCCCAGCATTGATTGCTTTAGCAAAACGCTCAGCCTCAGTCTTATCTTCAACACCCCAGGACATTTTATTTGTGATGCCGCTATCACTATTGATATAGCCCTTAAATCCAAGTCCTTCACGAAGGATACGTTGTAAGAAATACTGATTAAATGTAAAGCCGACCTCTTCGAAAGGAATGTCTTCACCCTCGAATTCTTGAACCACACTTTTACTTATACTTGGTATTGAATAATAAGGCATAATGGATGAAGTTCCATGTTCGACCGCAGCTCTAAATGGCGGTAAATGATATTTTTCTAAACTTCCAGGGGTTGGGTATAGATTCCATTTTCCTTCTGCATAGTGAGGATCAAATCCATTTTCCCTTGCACCTCCGCCTGGGAAATGTTTAGTGGTCATGGCGATACTGTGTTCCCCTAACTCTTTTCCTTGGAATCCGTCTATGATACGGCCAATCACCTCTGAAATAAATTCAGGGTCTTCTCCAAATGTACCATATGTCCGCTGCCATCTAGGATCAGTGGCGGTATCAGCCATATACATGTAACCTTTTCTAATTCCGGTAGCTTCCCACTCATCGTGCGCAATTTTAGCAAATTCGCTAATAAGTGATGCATCGCCGCCATTTTTGATATCACCTTTCACTGCAGCAGCAAGCCCTAAAGTACCCGGCCAAGTTGAAAAAATTCCAACCGCATCATTCATACCAAAAATGGATTCACCATTTTCATTTCGTGAATTAGAAGCGATTAAACAAGGAATCCCCAGACGAGTTCCCTCCGCTACTTCATTCATTTTATTGATCCATTCTGCCATTTGTGCTGGACTATGGTTGTCTCGATGAATGAAGTGACGTAAATGCATATTTTCAATCGTATGCGTCGTTCCATATATTTTTCCCACCGCAAAGATGTTTTCACCTTTTTCAACGATTGCTTCATCAAGCACTCCATCATGACTTGTCTTACTCTTATCTTCTTGGGAAAGACCCATTTTACGCGTATTAATCAGCATCATGCCAATCTTTTCATCGGTATTCATCAAAGAAACTAAGTTCTCAGCTCGTTCTTTCGGACTTAAGCGCCAATCTTTATAGGGTTCTAGTTTCCCACTATTATTTAAATCTTTAAATTTTAACCCATCGATCTCGATGATATTTTTAACTCTAACTTCTAATTTCGGTTGTTTCTGATTACGTTCCAATGTATTGCCCCCTAAACTTGTTTAAATCCCCTACAGTTAATATTAGCAATTTGAAGAGGCTTTCACACCCAATATTGTTGTCTTTTATATAAAATTGCAACTATCTATAAAATTTATTTAATACTTTATAAAAATTGAAGATTTTCATTTCTAACATAAAAAAGAGGCAATGCCTTATGCATGTGCCTCTTTTTCTAATTGTCTGTTTTGTTTATACTCCGTAGCAGTCATACCTGTTATTTCTTTAAATACTTTACAAAAATAATTATAACTGGTAAAACCCACCTGCAATCCAATCTCTGTTATCGATAACCTACCAAGTTTTATTAGAAACTTTGCTTCATCGATTCGCTTTCTTTGGATATAATCTATCACCGATAGATTCATTTCTGTTTTAAATTTTTTCGCGAGATATGTTCGATTAAATCCTATTTCATCTGCAACGGATTGCAAGTTAATCGATTCATAAAAATGAAGATTTATATACATTAATGCTTTTTTTACTACAGGACTATACCCTTTGATAGCGAAATTTTTAACTCCCTCACAATATTCATCTATCATACTAACGTCAATCGTATTTAATTCGGACATAGTCACTGCTGACTCGATCTTAAGCGCAAATTTTTCTGAAATGGCATGTAAGTATTGTGGTTCAACACCGCCGTTTCCAGCAGCTATCCTATACATGGTATTACCTGAAAAGGTAATATTTTTTCTCGCTCGCAATGGGTTCCCTGGCACTCGATATAAAAAGTCTCCTGCATGATGGTCAAGCATGGCTTTCTTTGCATTTTCTTTATCACCGATTTCTATGAAGTGCAATAATTTCTTTTCTGCCTCATACCTTTGTATGATTTCGAAGCCATTCTGGTCATAGTCCTCAGGCTCGACATCAAGACGATAATGCTCACCACTCTTATTAGAGGCAAGAATTTGAGCTTTAACATGAGGGTTTATCATTATATTTACTAACAAATCACCAATTGCTAAGTAGGACTGTGCTAACAATGGTAATGATTTATAATAGGTTTCTAATGGTTTCAACCAATTATTCTCAAGATTGTTGTCCTTTATCACATTCCAGATCATATGGTCAGTAATCGGTTCATTTAGGAATGGTCCAACGACCACCATCCCCCTATACTGTTCATCCTCGTGTATAGGTACTGCTAAATACGATTGTTGAAAAGGATCGGTTTGATAACAAAAACTATCTTTCGTTGCCTGCACTAATTCTTTTTGTACCTCGACTAACATTCTTTTACGGGCTTCAATTACCATCAAGGGTTCATTATCATCGGCAATATGTATGATTGTCTTCAATTTATCATCTATTGCTTGTACACCTATTTGAAAGGCTTTATTCATTTGCCAACATTTGCTTATCAGTTGTTCCAAGTTAATCACCTAAACAAATGATACCAAATTAGCAACGAAGCTAACAAGTTGAGCGATATACAAAAAAGTTGGTTCCTACCAACGTAGAAAACCAACTTACACATTATTGTGGATCCTGGCAAGCGTTAATCCTTAGACGATTTCTGATTCTAATGTGAATCCTTCCACTACTACATCTTCATCAATTTCCAACATTAGACAACGTTTCCCTTGGAACATAATATATTTTACATGTTTCAAGTCCATCGGGCTAAGAGATAAATTTGCAACCTTTGTTTCAATTTTTATTGTTTTAGGAAGTAAACTGCTCGCTTTCAGTTCATGTTTTTCATCATCCAAGATTGCTTTGAAAGCATGTTCCACTTTGGCAGTATCTACATTTTCAACACCGCTGACCGTTAATATGCGTTCGATATCCCGCGAATCCAACATAGGCGCTTCACTTTCTTCATTTTCTTTACTCTCCTGAACCACCCTATCAATTTCCTCATAGACATTCGAAATGACCTGGGATTCTACTTTGTCACCGATCACTTTATTAAGAATGATTTCAAAGCTGTCCTTTTCCTCTAATGCTGTAATAATTTCTTCGCAATTAAGTACCTGTTCGATAAAAGACTCATCTGGTTGATTCGCTTTTCCTGCACAATAAAGGATATGATTCACATCAGCAGCATTGTCATTGAAAGCAGGAAATAAAAAGCCTGACAAAGGTTGTGCTAAATTAATGATTGGATCAAAGGCATTATTCGATCTAAATTCTCTTTCAACATAATCAAACACCAAGGCTCTTTTCGGCTGGTCCGTTTTATTAAGACTACAGAGAATAAACTCGTTAGAATAAACTTCATCATCCCCGCCTTCTTCAGATTCTTGATCGCGTTTCTTGGTCGCCTTTCTATACTCTCCTCGAATGAACGTCACCACGGTATCAAATTCATAAACAGTATGAGCGAACATCTTACCCACGATTTGGTGCATGTTTTCAATCCAATCATCCGTAGTCGACGCCTGCAATCCATCGAAAAGGATTGTTTGAGTGCTATCTTCCACATCCCTTTGAAATTTCAACTCAAATAGTTTGGCATCAAGATTACCAGTCAAAACCTTTTTGAAATTCACCAAAAATAACTCTTGTGACTCCTGGTCCAACAATTCAAAAGGTGAAATGACAGAATGGTAGATTTCACCAGATTCTTTCTGAACATAAACATTTAAAATCTCTCTAATTTGCATGAGATTGTTGTTTAACTTAAATTGCTTCCGTATATTAGCGATATCTTTTGCATTCATTAATCTCAACTCCCATCCTTTGATTATACTGTTCAAAAAGAAAAATAGTAATACTTGACAATACCTACTCCTTATCAAAAATACCCTTTATGGCGCAAAATCGACATATAATTTTTATTAGAGAACAGAGTTTTATTTGTGTTAAGATATTGTTAGATAAAGGATGTATGCGATTGCAACATGAAAAGAGGGACCTATAATGCAGGTAAGAGACTTCATGATTACAAAAGTTTTTACTGTAAAACCTTCGGATACTGTCAAAGAATTGCTAGATATACTCAATTCAAATCGAATTGGCGGAGTACCAGTTGTTGATGACAAAGGTCATTTGGTAGGTATGGTATCAGATGGAGACGTATTACGCTACCTAGCACCCAAACCCCTTGGTATTGCTGGTCTAGTTTATATCATAGAAGATGGAGAAATTGAAGATGTAGTACAAGAAAAGCTGGATACACCCGTAAAAGATATCATGACTAAAAGAAATCTCCTATTCGTATCACCCGATGAAGAATTTGATAAGACCATTCGTTTATTATCGCGCCATCATTTCAAAAAACTCCCTGTTGTGAATGGAGCAGGACGAGTCATTGGTGTGCTAAGCAGAGGAGACATTATCCATAATATTTCGAAAAAAATAATTTCATCATAGCAGAAACCATTCGTAAAAATACTTACGAATGGTTTCTTTATTTGACACCTCTAAAATCACTAACTGCGTACAGGTTCGGTCGCTTTTACAGCAGAAAGAGACTTTTCCGATACTGCGCTTGGTTTTTTCACAAAGAAAGAACCTATTAATCCAACTACTGAAATCCCTGTAATAAAGTAGAAAGCATATTTAATTCCTGCCGCTAGTATTTCAGGTTGAGTAGCATTAGGAAAATCCAATACATAACTGCTTTGGCCACTTGTAAATACCGTAATAGCAATTGCTGTACCAGCTGCCCCTGCAACTTGATTCAATGTATTCATAGCAGCTGACCCGTCAGCATATAACTCACGTGGTAATTGATTCATAGCATTTGTTTGAGCTGGCATCATGACCATCGTTAATCCAAAGAATAATATCATAAATGCAACTATGATTTGCGATGCCGGTGTTTGGCTTGAAATAGTAGAGAGAAAAACGATATTCCCATTCAAAACAAAGATAAAGCCAATTATGGTGAAACGACGTGCTCCTATTTTATCGAATAAGGCTCCAACAATCGGTGACAGAATAAAGTTAACAGCATTACCAGGTAGTAATATTAAACCTGCCATTGCCGCACTGAATAATAACGCACCTTTTAAATACAATGGTAATAAAATTCCAGTTGATAAAATGATCAAAATACCAAGGAACATTGTCAATGTTCCTAATGTAAACATTGGATACTTAAAAACTCGTAAATTAACCATAGGCTGAGCCATATTATTTTGACGAATTCCGAATAATAATAGTGCAATAACACCTACTAGTAACGGTGCCCATACTTTTGGTGATGAAATAGCTACTTCAGCCATTGTACTTAAAGCAAATATTAACCCGCCAAAACCGATTGTCGATAATAGAATAGACGGAACATCGATTTTCGGTTTCGTGATTTCCGAAACATTCTCAATTTTCACTGCAGCAACCAAGATCAATAATACATAGGCAATAGCGCTAAACCAGAAAATATATGGCCAGCTCAACGTACTAATAATGACACCTGAAAGCGTTGGTCCTAAGGCTGGTGCTAATGTAATAACAAGACCCATAAGCCCCATTACTACTCCACGTTTCTGAATTGGGAAAATAAGAAGCATAACACTTAGCATAACTGGTAATAAAAGACCTGTACCGATTGCTTGAACGACACGGCCAAGTAATAAAATACCAAAACTGAAATTTAATGCTGCTAATATTGCTCCTAACAGCGAAATTACAAGTCCCCCGATCACTAATTGTCTTGTCGTAAACCATTTCATTAATAGTGCAGAAACTGGCACTAAAATCGCTAAAACCAATAAATATCCTGTTGTCAGCCACTGTGCAGTTGCAGCTGTGACTGAAAATTGTTCCATAATATTAGATAATGCCATGTTTAGAGCTGTTTCTCCAAATAATCCAGCAAAAGCACCTAACATTAAGATAAACGCCATTGTTTTAGGATTTTTAACTTGAATTTGTGTACTCATAAATATCTCCTTATATTCATCTATTGTGCTGAAATGATAGTCGTAATTTCAATTATCAGCCATTATCCAATCCCCATTGTCCACCCCCACCTACGAACTTGCTAAATATATCAAAAATTTTTTCATAATGTCAACTAAGTTGACAAAATATTTTTTTAGAGCTATTATCAACTTAGTTGACGAAAAATTTAAGGAAATATCTCATTAAACTGTTCTACCGAGAAAATTATTTAAGGGCATGGAATAAAAAAACCCCCGCCTTGTATTAAAACAAAGCGGGGTTCTCTATTTTCCTTATATATCCCAATCAAGCTTTAATATTTCTCTTAGAATACTTACTTGCTCAGCACCTATTTTTTCAGCGATTTTAAGCTCAAGTTGTGCTTTAAGTTCTTCGTTTTTTTCGTAACATTCCTCGCCTAACGCTGTTAATTGGATACACTTTTCTTTCTTATTGTTTTCTACATTTTCAACATGTACTAATCCCTTTTCAGAGAGATTATTAATAAACTTATGTATCGCCTGACGAGAAATTTCTACATTTTTTGTAATATATGAAATGGTAGGTTTCTTTTTATAAATCCTAGCCATGATATACCATTCAGAATTAGAAATATGAATCTCACTTTGATTGTTCCATGCTTTTTCTGAAATTCTTCGTACCAAACTGTGTCGTTCACTTAATAGATCAATCAGATCTAAATTTTGTAATTCAGAGGTTGGGATCAAATGATTCACTCCAATGATAATAATCTACACATCTACTATACAGAACCGAGAAAGCGTTGTCAATTTAGTTGACAATCCCTTTGCTTTATCTAGTTAAATTGTCGACCTAATTTCAAGTGAGTTGTCAGCTGTATGTGAATTCCACCAGGATTTAGGTGTTGGCAGGCTTCCACCGAGAAAAATTGTTTCTCCAATTCTAGGAGCAATTAATTTCACTCCTTTTTCATGTGCAGCAGCTAGTGCCCGCTCCACAGGATCTGTCCAGCTATGGTATGCCAAGGTAAATGCAGCCCAGTGAATCAGCATCATGGTTTTACCTTTTACATCGAGATGAGCTTGGACGGATTCTTCTGGCATCATATGGATAGCGGCCCATCTCTTATCATATTGACCACCCTCGATTAACGTAAGATCAAAGGGTCCATATTTTTCACCAATTTGTTTAAAATGTGGCCCATATCCTCCATCTCCACTTGTATATATCCGTTGGGTTTTCCCACAAATCACCCAACCACTCCATAAGGTACTATCTCGGTTAGACAGTCCCCTCCCAGAAAAATGCTGTGAAGGTACTGAAGCTATTCTTAGCCCATTCCAATCAAGTTCATCCCACCAGTTACATTCACTAATTCTTTCAATACCCACTCCCCACTTGACTAGGTGTGCCCCTACTCCTAGAGGAACAAAGAAATGGTTTACTTTATTTTTTAATTTTAGAATTGATGGATAGTCCAAATGATCGTAATGATCATGTGTAATTATGACTGCATCAATTGAAGGCAGTTCTTCAATTAGATATAACAAATCTTCACTGTAACGCTTGCTGCCGATAAAAGGAACCGGTGAGGGAGAAGGTCCAAACATCGGGTCAATCAGGATTTTTTTATCGTCTATCGTTAGAAGGAAGGTTGAATGACCAAACCATGTTAAGCTCTCTTTATCACTCTTTATTTTTTTCCAATCGATAGATATTGGAATTGGTTTATTTGGTCTACGAGCATTTTTTCCGGTAAAGGAGTCCTTCATTAATGAAAGAATAGTTAAAAAACTCATCTTCATCTCTGTCGGGGTTATATTGACAAATTTCCCATCGTTATAAAAATCAAGATTACGATACCGTTCTCTGTCGCTGTTACGAAGTCTACCTCCAAACACTGGATGGATGGATACAAAAAGAATGACACTTAATATGAATACAGCTAAAAAAACAAATAGGTACACCATTTTATTTCTCCCTTCTACTTTACCATCCCTCTGGCATCCACTTTCCAGCTATCAATCACATGCCCATTTTCATGAACCACATATTCATCAAACTGATTCACCACAGTACAGGCATGATTTGGAATGATTTGAACTTTATCATTTAACTTTAAATTGGTTTCTTGTAATAAAACTCCTACTCCATGCTCTTCTGATAAGCGTTCGATATTCACTTCAGGGTGTCCGACGATTTGTCCAAATCCTGTGACTGTTTGGTTGCCATGGGCACCTTTATCTAAACATAATGATTTACTGCCTGTATCAAAAATAATCCGATTTTTATAGACACCTACTACAGACGCAAGTAGCGTTAGTGCACAATTTTCAGCGCTTGTCACTCCTAGACCTACTTGAATACCATCAAAAAACACCGCATTACCTGGTCTTATTTCTGTTACTCCTGGTACTTTACCTGCAATATTGTAAGTTGGAGTTGACCCAACGCTGCGAACAGGAATATTTATTCCAGCCGCTTCACATTCATTTGCACTTTCTACCACTGCCAACCCTTCTTCTAGACCAATTGCTTCGATTTCCTTATAGGACCTTGCTGCGTAAGAATGCCCAGCATGGGTATAGATTCCGCCAAGTTTAAGCTTTAAATGAGTCATAATTGCCTTTGCTAAACTTACTGCTTCCTGGCCAGGTTCCACTCCACACCGATTGAGCCCAGAGTTCACTTTAATCCATACCTCCAGAGTAAATGGAGTATGCTCCAGTCCTTTCTGTAAATACCCTAATGATTTAGGATTGTCTACAGATACTTTCAGTTGAACTCCTAGTTGTAAAAGCTTTATTAATCGATTAATTTTGTCAGGACTTGATATCGGATAGGCAATTAAGATATCTTTTATCCCCCCTGCCGCCATAACTTCTGCTTCGCTTATTTTAGCTGTCGTCACTCCAACTGCTCCTGCATCTATCTGCAACTGAGCAATTTTTACCGATTTGTGTGTTTTGATATGGGGACGATATGTAACACCGTGTTCTGTTGCATAGTTAGCGATGTCACGTATATTCTTTAAAAGCTTTTGATAGTCTAGCAGCAAAGTGGGGGTATCAAGTTCTCCAAGGTTTTTCATATTCTTCCCATCCCTTTTTTAAAAAATTGCTTTGTTATCATGTATTGTTGTTTTTGATAAACCTGTGATTTAGGCTGTCCCTGTTTTCGAATGATTTCAGTCCCAACTGAATTTATTAGTGAATGGTTTTTTCTATTCCAACAAGATGTCCGGCACTCATGGTTTTTATGAGTGTCCACTTTTTTGAATTCAATAAGAATTCGGGCACTCATAGTCTTCATGAGTGACCACTTTTTTGAATTCAGTAAGAATTCGGGCACTCATAGTCTTCATGAGTGACCACTTTTTTGAATTCAGTAAGAATTTGGGCACTCATAGTCTTCATGAGTGACCACTTTTTTGAATTCAGTAAGAATTCGGGCACTCATAGTCTTCATGAGTGACCACTTTTTAGAATTCAATAAGAATTCAGGCACTCATAGTCTTCATGAGTGACCACTTTTTAGAATTCAATAAGAATTCAGGCACTCATAGTCTTCATGAGTGACCACTTTTTAGAATTCAATAAGAATTCAGGTACTCATGGCCATTATGAATGACCACTATTCTAAATTCAACAAGATTTCGAGCACTCATAACATTCATAAGTGACCAGTAGGTATGGCTATATATCAACAAAGTAATTTAACAGAGCCTAAAAAATAAATGCATTCCATCAATATGAAATGCATCTTCCTTCAGGATTATCAACTATTATCTCCTAAATATTTCTCCATTCGGATATCAAACCACATTTTATCAGCCCAATAGGTAAAATTCTCGATTCGGCCGATTTCCTTGTAGCCCAGCTTCTTATATAGCTTTTGAGCCTGTGTATTAAATTCAAACACGCCCAATTCTACACGATTTAACCCATTATTCTTAATCTCCTCTTCTAAGAAATGGATAGCGTGGTACCCGATACCTTTCCCTCGTCCTTCCGGTTCTCCTATGGTAATGCCTATCCAGGCAGTTCCTGCCTCTTTCTTGTAGAGATGGTTCGGATCAACCATATAGTTCATTTCACCAATCAATAAGTCATCAAGATAAATCAGATATGTATGATGGTGATCCAGTCTTTGTTTTAAGTCATCCAGGGTCATGGTATCACGGCGTTCTAATGCAGCCTTGTTTTGGTTAGGTCGTGTTAGCGGAATTAATTCGGGATCGTTATCCCACCGATTAAATACCTCTACAAGCGTTTGGTCAGGGTATGTTAATTTGATAAATTTAGTCTCCATAATGTTCTCCTCTTCTTATAACTAATCGATACTTATAACTGAAATTTGTCTTTAATGGCTTTCGCTACTTCTTCGGCACTCATGTTTGTATTATTAATTCTGATATATTCTTCTTTGGTAATTTCGCCCTCTAAGGAATTTAATCTGTATTTTTCCAATGACTTCTTTAGATTATTTTCAGACCATTCAATATTTCTTTTTGTAGGTTTATGCTCAAGTCGATGAGGACTTTTATTTCGCTCAAGTCTTTCATTCAGGTCAGCCTCAAGTTCGACGAAGTAAACAGTGCCGCCTCTTGACTCAAAAATCTCACAGACTTCATTGACATAGTTCCAATCAGATGGATGGTTAAACGCCCAGACATAGGTAAAAATCAAGCCTTCTAAATTGCTTTTTGCTGCGGCTTCAAATATTTCCTTCCGAAATAAGGTAACTAATCTTTGTCCTTCTTTAGTACCGAAGTCAAAAATGGGGGTAACCATTTCGATCGTCATGTGATTATGAAAAAGCTTTAATCCAGTTAATTTAGCTAATTCCTGCCCAACTGTCATTTTCCCAACAGCCTGCGGACCAAATATCAAAACAAATTTCATATATCCTCCTAAAAAATTCAATATTACTATAATGATATTAAATTCTCTCTCTATCATACAATTCCTTCTTTTTTAGATTATACAGGACTTCCATCTGTTTTTTCACATAAAAAAAGGGCGCTACCCCAATGGATTTGCACCTGATGTTGTTCTATTTGAACCATTCAATTTTAAAACATCTCATTAATTTCCCAAGATTCAACCGTTAAATAGGCTGTTTGTGGATCCATTCCATTACCCATTAAATAGGTTATTGCAGCCACTTCCTGTAATGCATGTGCAAATGACGTATGTTTTGCTTCATGTAATCCATATTTTACAAAAGGAGCAATACTATTTAACACATGTGATTTTAAATGAGGGTATAAAGGTTTAATATCTTCCTGTAATTGCTCTGTTATTTGACGGTACAATTTATCTAATTCTTCTAAGCTTTCATTGTCAACAAGGATAGATAACTTTGGTTTCATACTGTTCCAATTTGAAAAAAGGTTATGACTCCATTCCAACAATTCTTCTCGGTATTGTTCACCTTCCACTATATCGATATTCCGTTCTGGTTCAAGTTCACTCTCCTCTTGAAGAGAATCTGTTTCTAAACCTTCTTCATGGATTTGCTCTTCATATTCCAAACGATTGTCAATATTACCTTCCGTTTCATCTTTATACTCGTTGGATTCAGGATAAAACATTACTAATTGATCATATAACCTTTTAGCTGTTTCATAATCATCGAGGTCCGCTTGAATGCCTTCCTGTAATTTAGCTTTTAATTGTCGACAGGAGTCTTCCCATTCCTTTAAGCTTTCATGATCACAAAGTTTTGAATACCTTGTTTTCATACTCCCCCAATTTAACTCAGCTATTTGACACCATTCCAATAAATCATCCCGATATTGTTTTGGCTCAGTCATTTTGACACCATCCCCCGCCTTGTTTGTTTTTTATCTTCCTTCAAATGAAACAGTAATTTCTTACGTCTTCTATAACCACAATCTCATACTATGTATCACGATTGTCCCAAGATTAGGCGTTTACCCATAGGCACAACGAATAACTTCAGTAATTTAAAGGAATGTAGTAATTATATATATATGAGCTGTTCCCTTTTGACTTATCCCTTGTTCAATATTTCTTTTCAATCAGAAAAGTTGTTATTCCAACAGTGGTCATAGCGACACAAGAATAAAGGAAGCTGTCCGTTTCCAGTACACTAAAACCTGCTAAAACAATAATTCCATCGATTAGTATAATGACAAGTGCTAAATTTAAAGAAAACCTTCCAGAAATGATTTTTGCGAGTAAGTCCGTTCCCCCAGTACTTGACTTATACCGCAGCATCAAACCAACTCCGGTTCCAATGATGACTCCTCCTATTAAAGCACTGCCAAGCTGAGAAATGATAAATTGGTGACGAAGAGGTGAGAGCAAATCAATAAACAAAGAAGAGACCAACAATCCCTGCAAACTGCTAAGAAAATAACTTTTCTCACTCAAAATTGACAATATACAGATTGGGGCACTCAAAGCGATCATGGTCATTCCTGTCTGAAAATGATAGAAATAATGAAGGATTAATGCAATTCCTAGGATTCCACCATCAATTAAATGATTAGGAACAAGAAACCCGTTTACTCCAATTCCTAATAGCAAACTGCCAATAATAGTGGCTATAAATTTTTGAAAAATAAACATCACCTTGTCCTATCTTTTTTGTCTATAATTATGTAACCAACTTGGAATTCAGAATCATAGATAAATATAAGATTATGAAAATTACTTACAAGTTAAGCTATGCCTAAAAAAGCGATGCGTTAAGCTTCGCTTTTACCTCAATTTTACATTTTGCACTCTTAAAACTTTCACAACCACTTCACCAATTTGTCTGCCTAAATCTAATCCTTCATCGTTATCTACTTTAAAATGGACGCCTGCATATAGACGAGATTGAGCACTTAATTCCATTCTTCCCTTTATTTCAAATACCTCTTCAGGAAAAAAATAACTTAATAGAACCTCTGCACAACCTGCCACAGTAGCGTGTGCAGAGGGATAGGACGGAAAACGAGGGGTTGACAATACAGGAGTTAGGTCTTTGCTATATTGGTTTGGACGTGCCACGTCCCAAAGGTATTTAAAATACCAGGTTATAACAAAGGCATCATTTAATGAAGCATGAAGAAATCCTAACACCCTAGCTAAATCGGGTGATCCCAGACTATGCTTGTCAGCTAAATCACAGGTCATAGTAGAAATTCTCTCCGTTATCTCTACTATTCCCCAATATTTTGCAATTTGTATTTGGCTTGGCGTTAATGATTTTAATGTTGCCTCTACCGTTGGTAATTCTTTCTCCCAATCAATATCATTAGGATTTTTAATACTCCAATTAATACGCTGACGAAAAGGATCTAAGAAAATATTGTCTTTTTCTCTAAAAATAAAAAACATCGGCCAATCTCTTGGTTCTGGGGATCCTTGAGGAGGGTTTTCTTCCTCTGGGTAAGGATATTCTGACCATCTTCTGTAACTTGCTCGCATACACCATCCCCCCTTTTTAACGTTTCTTAGTTATTTATGAAAAATTGAAATGAAAAATGACCCATATCACCAAAGATCGCAACGGAAATTTCAAACCTATCACTCCCTTGAACTATGCCTGCAATCAAAATGTAAATATTCTGTCACTGTAATAGAGTTGATGTTAGGAAATTGAGAGTATAAACTTTAGCTACTAAATAAGGAGTGATTAAGTTGAATACAATAACTGTAGATAAACTGACATTTAAGAAAAAATTATCGATGATTGAGCAATTTGCAATCAAAGATTTCCTTTTTAAATGGGTTGGCAGACCAGCAGAAGGTATAGATGAATTTCTACCACTTGAGTACACAGAATGTGTCTTTGCGAAGATGGAGGCAAAACAGGAAAAAGCTTTTGTGATAAATGGGAATGAGCATTTCCGATATGCGACGATAACAGAGGCTAATGAAATGGTGATTGGATTTTTAGATTGGAATAATGAGTTAAAGCATAGAGTCCTTTCTCTAGATGAGGTTTTATTTGGTAAGCACGAATAAAGTGCTTACCCCTGCCATGGTGTAAACGCTGCGCTATCCCCTAACTTCCACTTCCCATTATTTATTTTTCCCTTCCATTTTTATGTTCTTGAATTGTTTTCTTAAAATGAATTATTAAATAAAAAAGTATACAATATTTATGAAGATACCTAAATGAATACAAAGGATGTAAGAAATGGATTGGAAACCGGATAGAACATCTAAAATCCCGATTTATAAACAACTTGCTTTATATATTGAGACCGGAATCGGTGATGGAACTTTTCCGCCTGATAAACCATTACCTTCCGAAAGAGGTTTGTCTGCTGAACTTGGCGTAAACAGAAGCACGGTGATTGCTGCTTATGACGAATTGGAATCCCAAGGTCTGATTAATCGAAATAGAGGCAGCGGAACAACAATCAATAAAGATATTTGGGGAATTTCTAAGAAACGGATCCCAAGTTGGAACCGATACATTGAGGCAGGTTCATTTTTACCAAATTTGCCTGTAACGCAAAGAATACACAAAGAAATGGCTGAGCACAGCTTAATTAATTTAGCTAGTGGAGAATTATCTCAGGATCTCTTTCCGATGAATTCATTACGAGAGATTACTTCTAATCGCTCCTTTATTGGATCATTAGGATATGACCATCCCCAGGGCAATGCAGTCCTCAGGCAAACCCTTACGGACCATGTAAAGCAGTTTCGTGGAATCGAAACGAATCCATCCTCCATACTGGTTACATCAGGTGCCCAACAAGCTTTGCATCTGGTTGTACAATGTTTATTAAAACCTGGAGACGCTGTGGCGATTGAAAATCCTTCCTATCATTACAATCTACCTGTTTTTAAATCAGCAGGAATCAAAACATATGATTTAACGGGAGATGAGAATGGAATAAATCCCAATGATATCACTGCACTGTATAAAAAACATAGAATCCGGATGATTTTTTTAAATCCTATTTTTCAAAATCCTACCGGGACTTTGATGTCTGAAGAAAGGCGCAAAAAGGTACTTGAACTATCATCTGAATATGGAATTCCCATTGTTGAGGATGATCCGTACAGTTTAACCTCTTTTAATGGAGAAAAAATTCAAACCCTCAAATCATTAGATTATTATGGGAATGTTTTATATATTAGTTCTCTAACAAAAATCGTTGCTTCTGGCTTACGAATAGGTTGGATTATCGGACCTAATGCGGTTATCGAAAGGTTATCAGATGCCAAACAGCAAGTTGATTTTGGACACGCCAGTTACACGCAATGGATAGCGAATGATTTTATTGATTCCAACGGTTTTGAATCTCATATAAAGAATTTAGTAAATCAGTTAGAAAATAGAAGAAACCAAATTGTAAACAGCCTTCAAACCTATTTAAAAGATCAGGTCAATTTTTTTATACCCGAAGGCGGAATTCATATCTGGTGCGGGATAAAGAAAAACGATGTTAATGAGATTCAATTGCTTGAAGAATCCATTAAAAGAGGCGTTATCTATGTACCAGGATCAACAATGGGATCTGAGAAAGGTTTTGTCCGTTTTACCTTTTCACGGGAAAAAGAAGAAGATATTAATGAAGGAATTAGAAGGTTTGCGCTAGCTCTTAAAGCTGTTTCAAAGAAATAAAAAGGATCAGGATTTATTCTGATCCTTTTTACCAATTATTAAATTAACCAAATGTAGATTCCAAGTGCAACCAATGCTATAAAAATAATCACCACATATATTAAGGTCAAATTGGTTGTATTTCTTTTGGTAGAAGTACTGTAGTTTTCATCAGGCTTCCCCGTTAATATCAGGGTTAAAACAACAGCAATAATTAGAATTAATATAACTAATACTGATAATATTTCCATGCTGCACCTCGTATTTTTTTATTAGTGCTTATACTAATTAATAATAGCGCAGCTGAAACAATTCTTAACCATCCAATTCACCAAAAATTAGACCATCCACTTTAAACACTTTTTCAAAACACCTCCTAAGTACTTGCTAATTCTATTGATTAAACCTGCCCATTAACACGGTATTATAGTACTTTCCGTCTGATAAAAGTTTGTCATTTTTAAGAATACCTTCTACTTCGAAGCCATATTTTTGATAAAGCTTTACTGCTTTTTCGTTAGTCTCTAGAACTTTTAAGGAGATTTTCATTATTTCATTCTTATCTGCCCAGTGTATACATTCTTCTAAGAACTTTTTGCCAATCCCAAAGCCCCAATATTCTTTTAAAATACAAACCCCAAATTCTACTTTATGAGAGGTCCGTTTCAATGGGTTCCCTTCACATCTAGAAAAACCTACAATTCTATTATTGACATCAGCAACTAAAAATAAGTGGTTGACCCGTTCGGAATCTTCCTTAATTATTTGTTTAAATCCTGTTTCATCTATGTATGCCTCTCCTTGCTCTCTGTCTAAATTCTCTGTTTCGCCATCAATCTGTACCCGGACTTCAGACAAACCCATTGCATCTTTCTCTATTGCAGACCTGATGGTATAGCGTAAACCATTAACAGTAAATTCTTTTGTATCAACAATCATTTCGTTTTCCTCCTCACATTTAAAAATAGAGAACGCATTCAATTATTCTAATATTCTATTGGCTAGACTGTAAACAAAAAAGCGCAATGGACGAATCCATTGCACTAAATTAATTTTTATATACTTACTGATTCCTGTTGAGGCTGTAACGCCTTTTTCAACGCTTGAACATATTCATTTCTTGCTTGTTTACCAATTTCGGATGTTGGATTCAATAGTTCAAAACCATGGTAAGCACCTGGGTACAGGTGAAATTCCACTGCTACTCCTGCTTGAGCTAATTTAGCAACATATTCGAGGGTTTCATCGCGGAATGGATCTAATTGACCAACACAAGTAAAGGTTGGCGGCAGGTTAGAAAGGTTTTTTGCCCGGGCAGGTGCAGCATATGGTGAAATTTCTCCATTTGCATGTTCTCCTAAATACATCCTCCAACCTGCTAAATTGTTTCCACGGTTCCAGATCGCACGTTCATCGGTAATTTCGTAACTTGAAGGTGTCACATTTCGGTCATCAATCATCGGGTACAATGGCATTTGGAATGATATCGCCGGACCCTTACGATCCCGTGCTAACAAACTCAGCGCTGCTGTCAATCCACCCCCGGCACTTTGACCAGCTACAGCAACACGCGAGACATCGATCTTCAATTCTTCAGCAGCATTTGTCATCCATACCAATGCAGCATAACAATCCTCTAGTGGTGCCGGGTATGGATGCTCAGGAGCAAGGCGGTAATCAACCGATACAACTACACAGTGTGCCTGCTCAGCAAAGAGCTGGCAGTCGCCATCAGAACCATCCGCATCTCCTAATACGTACCCGCCACCATGAATAAACAAAAGTGCTGGAAGTTTTTCCGCATTTCTCGATACGGGTTCATATATTTTTACCTTCATATCTTGGCCATCGCCACCAGGTATAGTGCGTGTTGCATTGGTAACATTTTCAGATTTTTCAATAGGAAATGCGGGAGCTAGTCTAGCCGCTTCCAATCCTTCGGGAAGGCTTAGCGGTGGAAAAACCGTAAGCATTTCTTTCAATTCTGATGCTACTCTATTCATAAAGTCCATTAAAAAACCTCCTATAAATTTCTCTATGTATGATCAATGTTTGCACAATCATCATATGCTTTTTCATATAAAGTTATAACTATTAAATAGACTTATAGACCTACTACTTATTCATTTTCCTTAATTCAATAAAATCCATGTTCTCTATCGAATGATTCTTTTCCTTCCAAATCATAAATAGAAGTAGTTTGGATTCTTTATCATAATAGGTACACTCATTTTTACATTCAAAAATATAATATCCATCTTTATCTAGTACTGGTAAACCCGCTTCATAATGAGGATGTATATTAAAATTGAGCTGTTCAATCTCTGCAATCCCTTTATATTTAACTACTACTGTGTAACTACTATTAAGTCCTTTTATTTTTGAATTTATCGTAATCCGCCAATTCTCATCTTCACCCATATAGGTAACAGTTTTCCCTCTTACCATAACTTCATAGAATGAAATTAACAGAACAAATACCACAATAGACCAAATAAACTTCTTTCTCATAAAAAAAACACCTCTTTATAAGAGATGTGAATTTTATTTATTTATGACTACTTATAGAGTAAGGTTATACAATAATCGCTGGATATCCTTTTGCTTTCAACTCTTCAGCCAAGTTCTTTGCATTATTAAGATCTGTAAAGGCTCCTACTTGTACACGATAAAGGCTAATGCTTGCTGGAGATTCGGCTGGGTTCTTTTTCAGACCATACTGAGAAACTAGCCCATCCACAACTGCTTTTGCTGCTCTTTCCTGGTACTCCGCTGTCCTCATTTTCATGGCTTCGTTTTGATTGGTCATAAAAGCAAATTCTATTACTATTGCAGTCATTTTTGTTTCTCGTACCATTTGGAAATTGGCCGCTTTTACACCGCGATTACGAAATCCTACATCTCTTACTAGATTGGTTTGTATTTTTTCGGCAAGAGCAACAGCCTCTTTTGGTTTTGTCGTATACGTATAGATTTCAGTACCACCCGCACTGTTCCAACCAGATCCGTAAGCATTTAAATGGTAGTCGATATGGACATTTCCATCCCAGCCATTTATTCGTTCACAGCGTTTCTTGAGGGGGATATCAATTTTCCCAGTAGGATCATCAATCCGTTTTTGAAGTACATCTTTATAATTTTCTAGTTCCCTCATCACCAGTTCAACAATCTCACTCGTGACCTGCCATTCCTTATAACCATCAGGTGACTGCTTTCCTGGTGTAACTAGTGCATGTCCTGCCGCATGGGTTATTTTTAACATACTATCATCTCCCTTTTTTTTGAAAATGGAACTGACTGGTTCCCATTCCTTTCATATTTTATATATAGGTAAGATACAAATAAGGACAGGTTTGACTATTAATATTTTATTAGAATAACTTTTTCGCATAATTGGTAATTTTTATACAAAATTGGAGAAATTAAGGTAAATCGTATTTTTGAACACATAACAGGAGGTACATGTATTGATCTTAACAAATCCTTTAAGCGCTTCAGAAGTTGGGACACTGTGGCTTACATACGAAGAAAAGACCCTTATTATGAGAATGTTAGAACACTTTATCGAAAAGTCTGATGACCAACAAGCCACAAACATACTAGGTGGTTTGTGGCAAGAATTGAATTTCTATGTACTTCAAATGGAGCAGATATTTAGGGAACAAGGAATGGTGAAACCGATTGGTTACACCAAGGCAGATGTTCATTTAGAAGTCCCTAAGTTATTTGACAATGGATTCGATGTAATGTTTGTCCGAATATTAAAAGAAGTAAGCATGGGAATGTACACCATTAATATGAATATGGCATATAATGATAAAGTTATGCAAATTTATGAGGGACTAACAACAGTCACTCAGAAAATTTATAAATTGTCCACCCTTTACTTGCTTGAAAAAGGGATCCTTACTCTACCTCCAAAAGTAACGATGCCGACAACAAATGAATTTATAAAAAGTAAAAGCTACCTGGATGGTTTAAATCCTTTTGGGGATAAACGAGCTTTAAATGACATTGAGGTCGGAATTCTTCACCATGGAATTGAGACAAATAATATTGGACTGCAACTCATTACAGGTTTTGCCCAATGTGCCAAGAATAAAGATGTTAAGGAATATTTTGTAAAAGGAAAAGAGCTTGCTAAGAAGCAAATCAAAGTAATGGAGGACATTCTTCTTGAGAGTGATGTCCCGTTTTCGGCTACTTCTGGATGCACGGTTACGACATCAACTGTTGCCCCATTTACTGATAAGCTAATGATGCACTGTATTTACCTTCTTAATGGATTTGGACTGGTAGGAAATAGTTTCGGTGCCTATTTTAGTTTGAGGAAGGATATTTCCGTTAAAACAATGTTCTTAGCCAAAGATCTTTATACGTACGCACAAGAAGGTATTAAGATTAAGATTAAAAACGGTTGGTTCGAGGAACCGCCACAAATGGAAGATCGATCCAAAATTATTAAAGGGGAATAATCACAATAATCAAGGTTAGCACTATCATTGTGTTGACCTTTTTTCATTTTCTACAGGAATTTATAAAATTATTGAACAAACACCTCCCCTGTTATTTTTATCACACCTTAGGAAGTCTTATGGATGTAATATTATATAGAATATAAAAAATGAATAGGAGGATGTAAGATTGTTAAAATTATTTATTTTCGTTTTAATTCTAATTACGTTGGTCTTAATGAGTATGTTTATCGATGGTGTGATGGAGTTACATAAGCAAGAAAAGGAAGAGAAGAAAAGTATCATAAGAGACGGAATGGAAGGATATTTGGACAGAACCTTTGGTTTTGGAAATGTCACCATCTTTAAAGCTATCTATGATGCTGAAGGCAATACGAGATACTTAGTGTATTTGCCAAGATATGAATGGTTCAAATCTCCGAAATACGAATGGTTTGAAGTATATGCAACACAGAGCGGCTTTAAACACGAAGCAATAGAGAAATAGTATAAATAGCCCAATGTTCGAAATAAATTCTAGTCATTGGGCTTTTTGTACGTTTCTGAGTTTATATTTCCTTTACATATACCTTAATATGACCACCGCTCACTCCATATGCTACACCATTATTCTTCCATCCATATTTTTCGTAAAAGTTTTCAAGGTCAGAAGTTAAATAGAGCTTTTTATAGCCTTTTTTCTCTGCCTCCTTAAGACCGTGATCCAATAGCATTGACCCTATTTTCTTTCCTCTATATTCTCTATCAACAAATAAGCATGCAAGCCACGGGCATAAATCCTGACGACTATTAAGATCATTTCTTAATAAAGCATACGTGCCTATAATCTCACTATTTTCTAGCGCTACAAAGAACCTTGGCAGATCTTTAGAAGTAATCGAATGAATCATACAATCTTCATAAAACTTGTAATTATCCTCATTCCCCCAAACATCCCAAAATACTTTAATTGCTTCTTCAAAAAGATCATTTCTATCTCGTAATTCAATAATTTCCATTTTGAACTCTCCCCCTCTATTATGCAAACTTCTATAGCCACTCTTCCGGAATCGAAGTATTATCTGCAAGTGAAAATGCTGCGTTTGTGATGGCCTCTGCTAACGATTTCCCTGTCTCACAAACATCATTAAAGCAAACCTCATATTTCCCTTTTTCCATATATGTATATCCAAAGCTTTTTAATCTTTCAACTATTAAAAAAGCGTGATCAGGGTTTTCGTCAGGTTGAAAATCATATATAAAAACACCTTTTTCTGGATCATACCAGCGATCCCATCGATTTAATTTCCATCCTAGTATCCTGCGTGCAATGACCTCAGTTTTGTTCATATTCCTTTTACCTCTCTTGCTCTAGATGTTTATATAGTAACATTTCCATCTATCGCTAGTACATATCATTTTCGATGAAAAGCGGCTGGTACTCACAATAAAAAGGACCATCATGGGTCCTTTCATTTTATTCCTATTTTAGTAACTTCTTAATATCCTTTTCCATCTCCTCAGGCAATGTGCTTGGGAAGTAACGTTTCACGACATTTCCATTTTGATCAATTAAAAACTTAGTGAAATTCCACTTAATATCTGAACTCTCAAGAATTTGTGGAAGATTTTTATTTAAATGTTGATATAGCATACTACTAGTATCCATGTTACTATCCTCAGGTGCCTGCTCACGTAAATAACGATATAGTGGATGGGTATCCTCACCGTTTACATCAACTTTTTTAAAGATTGGGAAACTCACATCATAATTGATGGAGCAAAATTCTTGAATTTCTTCATCACTGCCAGGTTCTTGCCCGCCAAACAGATTACATGGAAATGCTAAAACGGAAAAACCTTGATCTTTATAATTTCTAAATAATCTTTCAAGACCCTCATATTGCGGTGTTAAACCACATTTACTTGCAGTGTTAACTATGACCAATACCTTTCCTTTAAAATCCTCTAAGCTAATACTTTCTCCATTTGAAAGCTCTGCTTGATAAGCGTAAATTGACATTTCATATACCTCCCAAATTGATAGAACCTCCATACTACAATTCCACAAAAGGCGGTAGGAAACCTGCATAATTGTAAATTAACGCAAATATAACAAACTAGGAGAAAACACACCTTTTTCTGTTACGGGATAACAAACCATTTCAGCTTTATTTTCATTCTGGTAATCCTTTAGCTTGCCTTCATAAACCAAGTGAAGATTGGAAACACATTGTAAATCATAAGGGGCAATAAGACCCAATGGCTTTTCAAATTTCATGATCGTAGATTTATTTAATATATAAGCAACAAACTGAGAACAAAAGAAAGCATTTTTTCTTTTGAGTGGTCTATTGAACATAACACCGAATAACCCTAAAAAATTATAGCGATACTGTTTCTGTTGTGCTTCGATTTCTTGTAAATAGTGTCGCAAATTTTGAAGTTGACTTTCTGAAACAGTAATGGAATAAATAGCACAATCGGCATGTTTAAATAAACCCATTCTGACATCTTCCTTAACAAATCCTCCAATAAATGGATTTCGGGCTGTTTTTCTCCCAAAGCTATAAACCTCTGATAAATGTTGATCAAAGGCTATCGATGAATGATTATATGGTTTTTTCGTATATAGCTTTATTAATTTTGTTAGTAACGAACCAGTGTTCGTTAAAAGAATATACACCTGTTTTTCTGTCATCATTAGCCTCCTACTAAGTACTTAAGAAAACTCTTCTGTTTCCACTATACATACAAAAACTTAAGAAAAGATTTATAGAATCCTTAAGATATTCTTAAACTTACAGGAGGTAAGTGTCAGGAAACTAAAAAGCCGACTGATTTTAAATCAAACCAATCGACTAATTCATGAAAAATTATTCTCTTTTTGAAACGCATTTGTTACACACTGATTGATACATAGTATCACGCTTATTACGTTTTTATCAATGCATATCTTTTAATAAAGAAAGATTTTCCTGCAAATGAACCTCTTTCCACTTTCGGACACTATTGATAAACAAGATTCTTGTTGCCTTTTTTAAATCTGATTTTGTCATTATTTTTTCTTTTATTTCTCCAGTTTTAAGTAACACATCACGATAGGTTCCAGCTAATAATCCGCTCTCGATTGGAGGTGTCCATAAAGTCCCGTTTATTTCCAAAGCAACATTTCCATTTGTAAATTCTGTCAATTCCCCGTCTTGATTCCATAGCAGCACATCGAATACTTCTGATGGCTTTTGCTTTTGAAATTTGCTATAAATCTCACGATTGGTTGTTTTATGATACAGAAATGGATTGGTTTTATCGACTGGTTCATCTGCTATGCTTACCTTCAAAATGCTGGCCTGCTGGGTGATAGACTGACCCTCAATAGTCACTTTCCCATTTTTCGCTAAAAGTAATCGTACCTTTATAAAGCAGTTGGGCTGGGAATCTCTATACTCGAGTAATGAATTTCTTACCTTTTCCCCTTCAAAAAGAAAACCAAAATATCGTGCAGAATTCTCTAGTCGTTTCAGGTGCTCTTCCAATAAAAAGTAATCTCCTTGATCTAGTAATAAACTTTCTAACAAATGGAATTCAGTGGGTTTCTCTTCTAACAACTTTGCTTTCGCAAGGATTTCAAGATATTCACCTTCCGTTGTTGAATCCCAAGTCACCCCTCCGCCCACACCGTAGACAGCATTCCCAGATAAATGGTCAATTAGCACTGTTCTGATGGGTACGTTAAAAATAGCTTCCTTGTTTGGTGTTAGGTAACCGATTGCCCCACAATAAACCTCACGTGGATCAACTTCTAATTCGGCGATGATATCCATTGTGCTTATCTTTGGTGCGCCTGTAATCGATCCGCAAGGAAATAGAGCTTTAAAGATATCAACCATGTTCGTGGATTCGGATACCTTGGCTGAGATGGTTGAAGTCATTTGATGGACTGTTGGGTATTGTTCTATTTCAAACAGTTTTTCTACATTAACCGTGCCAGATTCTGCAATCATCCCAAGATCATTTCGTAGTAAATCGACAATCATAAGATTTTCTGCACGATTTTTTTCAGAATGGAAGAGCCAGTGCGCATTTGCACCATCTTCTTCAAACGATGCCCCTCTTTTGATTGTACCTTTCATCGGCCGGGTCGTGATTTTTCCATTATCAAGTTGAAAAAATAATTCAGGTGAAGCAGACAAAATACTATGCTGTCCAGTATGTATATAAGCACAATAATTAGAGTTTTGTGCTTTTTTAAGCCTATTATAGAAAGCGAGCCCATCGCCTTCAAATTGTGAATGGAGTCGGATCGTATAATTGGTTTGGTATGTATCCCCTGCCTGGATGGATTTTTTTATGGAGGTAATAGCTTGCTTGTACGCCTCCATCGTAATGGATGGATTCCATTCTGAAACGGAAAAATCCCCATTGCTAGTAGGCTGATCATACTGTGGATTTTTAAATATACCAAACCAGAGTAAAGGATAAGCACTCCCACTTTTCACCTTAAAGGAAGGATCAAAGGCAGGAGCACTTTCGTATGATAAAAATCCGGCAGCGTAATATCCCTTATCAACAGCCTCTTGGACAAGCTGAAAACTTGGTAACACATCCTCAATTTTATGTGCGGTAATTACACTTACCGGATTTTGAAACGTAATCGGATTTATTTTTCCATTTGAATCTGCAAATTCAAATGCTAAAAGAGGTTCTTTCTGTTCCATGTTTTTGCTTCCCCTTAAATACTCTGTTATTTTTTAAGAAACCTCTTTCAGTTTATTTTTCCTTGTTGCTTTCGTCAACTTTTTCTACTATCTCTTCTGAGAATTCAACAGCGAAACTTGGTTGGAAATCACTTGGTGCAAGTCCATTTTTTGGTGTCTCTTCTACGTTATAGCGTTTCCGGTAATACATCACATAGTAAATAAGAGAGAACACAATGACCATGCTGCTTCCGGTTATTAGTCCTGCTGTTTGACCTGGAATGAACGGCATACACATTAAAACGATAATTAAGCTTATTAATGCGACCCATGAGGAGTAAGGGAAACCTGGCATCTGACATATACCTCCAGGAGGACACCCTTCTCTTTTTCGAAAACGAATATGACTTGCCATGATGACAGCATAAGTGAAAATTAAGGCAAATCCACCTGATGTAATCAAAACCAAATAGGCCCTTGGAAATAACAAACCAAAAAACAATCCTATCAGCATGGAAAGTCCAGAAAATAAAATGCCACGGTATGGAACATCTCTCTTGTCCTTAAGCCAATTTGGAGCATGACCTTCATCAGATAGAGAGCGAATCATTCGTCCAAGTCCAAAAATACATGCCAGCATGGCTGAGAGAATAGCTGAAATTAACACCAAATTAAGCGCTGTACCTGCCCAGCCAATTCCCCACCGATTTAAGGAAGCAACCATCGGACTAACATTTTCACTAAGGTCTGCTGTAGGAATGAGTGGTAACAGGACTGCAGCATAAAGTACATACAAACCGACTAGAGAAAAAACCGTATAACGAATCGCTTTAGGGATTGTCTCAGTTGGATTGTCTGCTTCGGTCGCTGCTAAGCCAATGATTTCAAAGCCTGCATATGCAAAAACCACCAGTAACATACTACCAGCAATCCCTTGTACTCCACCAGGCATTAGTGGTTCCCTCGCTAACTCTCCAGCACCAATTGCTGGAGTTCCAGGCATGAATCCTAAAATTAACACCAATGCTGTGATGATAAAAAAGATAATCGCAAAGATTTTTACTGCAGATAGACCACCAGCCAGTTTCCCTATTTTATCGGCACCTAATAAATTTAGTAGTGTAACAGCGACAATAATCGAGCCACCTAACAAAGCAATTGAGATATTTGGGTACCATTCGCGAACTAAAAGTGAAATCGCTGTTGCTTCACTCGACATCGATAAAACTGTCCCCGTCCAATAAAGCCAACCGACGACAAATCCCGTTCCCCGGCCAAGTTCTCTTGCTGCAAAAGTACTAAATGATCCCACTGTAGGTGCTCCGACGGTCATTTCAGACAAAGCATATAAAATAAGATATACCAAGACTCCGGCTAAAATATACGATAATAATATTGATGGTCCTGCTGCATTAATGGCTACCGATGAACCTAGGAAAAAAGAACCTCCAATAACGCTTCCTAACGCCATCATTGTCAGTTGCCAAGCAGATAATCCTTTACGTTTACTCTTCAATGCATTTTCTCCCATTTGCGTTTTCACCCATTTTCTAAAAATAACCTCTGTTTATTATTTACTTCATTTAGGAGATGATTCCTTGGGATATCTTGTTAGAATTTTAAACCGGACTAAAATTGACAATAAATTTACAATTCATAAACTGTATCTTAATAATCCACTTCTATACTGAAGTTAGTAAGGATCTTTTTGAAGGAGTGGATTGCATGCGTGAGTTTCTGGTTAGGATTGTGATCTTGATTCCAATTTGTATCATTATGTAATGCATTAAATCATTACCTCCTACTATCTCCAGAAATAATCCACTTTGTTCATTCCATCCATCTCTGTAACACTCCCATATTCACATAATAAAAGCAGCGGATTTCAAGATTTGAAATCCGCTGCTTTTATTAATGAACATATTCTTCCTGCATCTTGGATCAAAATACCTCTGACAATACCTTCGATTCTTTATTTTGAATAACCAGTGATTCAAGTACATATGACTTTTCAAATCCATCTTTTATCGCATTCGTAATTGAGCCAGGATTAATGGCGTCACCGATGACAAAAACGTTATCAAAATGTTGGCTATACATTTCTTCTAAAGGATTAAAAGACTCTGTTCCCATCGAGAACACAACATGGTCCACAATGATTTCACGCTGTTCGTCCAGACTATTCATAATCATCATTGAATGTGGAAGGATGTTGGCTACTTTATGATTTTCAATAATCTCAACGTTCGCTTTTTTCAAACGATTGATTAGCATCATTCTGGTAGGTGGTGTAACTTTGCTGCCTGTTTCTGTTGGAACTTCCACCAGCACAACATCATTTCCTCTAGAAGCGAGCTGGCTCGTTACGCTATAACAAACCATCCCACTTCCTACGACTACAATCTTTTTATGTGTAAAATCTTTTCGATGTAATAAAACATCTTCGTAATCACAAACCATCGGGTGATTTACCCCATCCACTTTTGGAATAATTGGTTTGGCACCTGTCGCAAGAAAGATTGCAAATGGATCCAACGCTTTGACTTTTTCAATCGAAGCTCCAGTATTAAGCCGAACATCAACGTTTAATCTTTCCATTTCATTGGTATGATATTGAATCATCCAGTTCATTTTCTCTTGTGCTTTTGGCTGTGTTACTAGATTTAATTGGCCGCCAAGCTTGATGTCCTTTTCGAAAATCGTTACATTATAGCCTTTTAAGGTTAAAACTCTCGCAGCCTCCATTCCACCTGGACCGCCGCCTACAATTGCTACATTTCGTTTTTCGTCGATAGGCTTGAGTTCTCTAAACTCTAGTTCTCTGCCTGTTCTAACGTTTAAGGAGCACGAAACATGGGGGCCTCCTCTCGTACAATTTAAGTAGCAAATACACTTGCGAATTTCATTTTCCCTGCTTTCCAATGCTTTTTTCGCCCATTCAGGATCCGCAAGGTGGGAACGTCCCATTGCAATAAAGTCTGCCTTTCCTTCTGCCAAAACCTTCTCAGCAAATTCTGGTTCACGAATAACTCCCACTGTAATGACAGGGATATCCACAACTTTTTTCATTGCTTCTGCCAGATACACTCGCCAGCCTTGTTCAAACATCATTGATTCAACCATTTTATCCATGGAATTATAGTTTCCACAGCTAGCGTGGATAGCGTCTACTCCGATTTTTTCCAAGGAAATGGAAATTTTCTCACTTAATTCAATCGTGGTTCCGCCTTCTTCAAATTCATCTACACTTAAGCGTATGCTAACTGGAAAATCATGACCGCATTTTTCCTTTATACCGACAACGATTTCCTCAACAAACCTCATTCTATTTTCAAAACTGCCACCATATTCATCATTTCTTAAATTCGTGTTCGGACTGAGGAATTGGTTGATCAAGTAGCCGTGAGCGCCATGTAACTCCACACCATCTGCACCAGCACGTTTACATCTTAATGCACCCATTACAAATTTATTAATGGTCTCTCTTACCTCAGCATTGGTTAATTCTCTTGGTTCCTCCCCAATGGCTGCACATGTAACAGGACTAGGTGCAACAATTTGTCTCCCCCCTCCTAAAATATGTGTAGAGGTTTCTCTTCCAGAATGTTGTAGTTGTACAAATAGTTTGGCTCCGTATTTCTGTACAGCAACCGCCAACCGATGGATTCCCGGTATGAAACGGTCTTCATCAATCCTTAATTGATTAAAAGTGGATCTGCCATAGTCATAATCAATGGACGTGTATTCCACGATAATTAACCCAGTTCCACCTTTTGCTCGTTCTTCATAGTAGGCAATTTGATGGTCAGTGACCTCTCCATTAGGACCGCCGAGATTGGTTCCCATCGCAGGCATGATGACTCGATTTTTCAATACCAGATCCCCAATTCTTCCTTTTGAAAATAAATGATTGTACTTCATCCAATTCCTCCTTTATTATTTGTTCAATATTTCACAAACTTATGTAAAAAAAATATTCCCAGCTATTTTTATAAGGGATTAAAATGAAGATATCTGTGAATTACGAGTGACAATTAGCAAGAAATGGTTATTTTTGAATAAGATAAATCCACATAAAAAAGGATACAAAATTTTTGTATCCTTTCTAATTACTCCAAAAAGTTACAAGATCTTTTTCAAATCTTCTATAAGACTATTTACCTCTTCCTCTTTAGTTGCCCACGAGGTTACGAAGCGAATAGCGGATGAATCAGAATCTACCTTCTCCCATATATGAAAGGCATAGTTTTTTTGCAATTCGCTGATGGCAGCATTCGTTAGAATTGGAAAAATCTGATTGGATGGGGAGTGGGTCAGAAACTCTACATTCGCTTTCACGAGCTCTTCCCTAATCTTGCCCGCCATCTTATTGGCATACTTAGCCAAATCAAAGAACAAATTATCCCGGAAAAGCTCAAGAAACTGGATACCCATCAATCTTCCTTTTGCGAGAAGCGCCCCTTTTTGCTTAATATGATAACGAAAGTCCTCTTTTAAGGCATCACGACAAATGACTAATGCCTCTCCGATCAGCGCTCCATTCTTCGTTCCGCCAATATAGAAAGCATCCACCAGCCTTGGGAGATCGCTCAACTGAAGGTCATTCTCTTCTGAACATAACGCAGAACCGAGTCTTGCACCGTCCATATATAAAATGAGTTGATTACGTTGGCAGAAATCATGTAACTCCTGTAGTTCGCTTTTTGTATAAATGGAACCTATCTCAGTAGAGTTTGATATGTATACTAATTTCGGCTTCACCATGTGTTCATCTGGATGACCGTCGAGGACTCCCTGTAAATCGGCGGGTGAAAGTTTTCCATCTTTCCCCTCAACAGATAGTATTTTATGACCAGTTGCCTCAATGGCACCTGTCTCATGCCCGAGAATATGTCCGCTGCTTACGGCGATTGCTGCTTCATGTGGTCTAAGGAATGCCGAAATCGCAATAAGGTTGGTTTGTGTTCCGCCAGATAAGAAATGAATATCAACATCATTTCTACCGATTTTTTCCTTGATAAGATCAATGGCTTGCCGTGAATATCGGTCTTCCCCATACCCTTCGTCCTGCTCCAGGTTTGTTTCGAGTAATGCATTCAATATTCTAGGATGTGCCCCTTCGCTGTAATCGTTCTTAAAGCTGTACATTAAAATGCCTCCATTTTCAACTTTTAAATCTATTGTAAACTATCATACCAAGAATTCTTATGCCTTACCAAAATAAAGACACTTGTTTTTTAGGTAAAAAGAACCCTCGGGAATAACTACCAACTCAGCATTCTTTTTGTTATTATTACCAATATCAGTTCTTGATGACGGGTTATTGAGGGAGAGTGTATGAGTGGATATTTATAAAAGAAAAGGGAAAATGATTAGATTGCACCCTGCTCAAATACTTGTATTGGGCTTCGGATCTCTAATATTATTGGGGACTATCCTTTTTATGCTGCCGATTGCTACTTATGAAGAGGGACGTGGACTAAGCTTCATTGATGCTTTATTTGAGGCAACATCAGCTGTTTGTGTTACTGGGTTGGCGGTTGTCGATACGGGAACAACTTTTACCTTGTTTGGAGAGATTGTCCTCCTTTGCTTGATTCAAGTTGGCGGCTGGGGATTTATGACGACAGGAATATTTATGTTCATTATCTTAGGGAAAAAAATCGGATTAAAGGAACGCTTACTGCTGCAAGATTCACTCAATGTATTTTCTCTAGCGGGTGTTGTCACCTTAGTTAAGCGAATCATTCTTATAACATTTATAGTTGAATTGCTGGGAGCTACTGCTTTAGCGATTCGCTGGTCATTTGAAATGCCGTTTGGGAAAGCCATTTATTATGGAATCTTCCATTCCATTTCCGCCTTCAATAATGCTGGTTTCGGGCTAGAACCTGATAATTTAAGTAAATGGGTAGGTGACCCTACGGTAAACATCGCCATCACTTCTCTGTTCATTACAGGAGGTATTGGGTTTACCGTTATTCTTGATTTATGGGCTAAGAAATCTTTTCGTAAACTATCGCTGCATTCTAAAGTAGCACTACTCATGTCACTCTTCTTAAATATTGCAGGATTCCTTATTATCTTGGTTTCTGAGTATAATAATTCTTCAACTATTGGAAACCTTGCGTTTGAAGATAAGCTTTGGGCTTCCTATTTTCAAGGAGTGGTAACCAGGACTGCTGGTTTTAATACGATTGATATTGGAGCCATGAATCTCTCCTCGCTTGTTTTTATGATGGCACTGATGTTTATAGGAGCATCTTCTGGATCGACTGGTGGTGGAATTAAAGTAACTACCTTTGCTATCATTATTTTGGCTTTTTGGGCAGTGGTGACAAATCGAGACAATGTGAACTTATTTAAAAGAAGAATTTCTTGGGAATTGGTAAATAAATCATTATCAATCGTGGTAGCTGCGATATTTTTTATCTTTCTAATTTTCTTTTTGCTAACTTTTACTGAAAAAGCGGTTATGAGTAAACTACTATTTGAAACCATTTCAGCCTTTGGAACCGTAGGATTGTCAGCAAATTTCACACCAGAACTCTCTCCATTTGGAAGGATATTAATTACCATTATGATGTTTATAGGAAGACTTGGTCCCTTAACCATGGCATTTGCTTTATTGAATCCTCGAAAAGAAGCGAAGGTTAAATATGCAGAAGAGAAAATATTAATTGGCTAATACAAAAACACCGTATATTTTGGACGGTGTTTTTGTATTTATTAATTATTTTCAAGGATGTCTTTAATTTTTTTTAAATCCTTCATGTTGGCTTTTCTCATCATTGTGGCCATGAAAGGAGACATTATCTTGCTATATCCAGTAGGATTCCCTGTGTTTCTTAATGTCATTTTCGTTCGATTTGCATCCATCACTTGCCATGTATAGGTGGTCTCCATAGGAAAAGGGCCTTGGGCAGTTTTCATCACTAGTTTCTTTCCTGGAATAAGTTCAACAATTTCATACACATAAGCAAGTTCTCGACCGAGAAACTTTGCTTTAAACGCAATTTGCGAACCTATCGCGAGTGGTTTTGGTGATCTCCACTCCGCTGAATGGATATTAACATACCATTCTGGAGCATGATCAGGATTCGATGCATACTCTGATACTTGTGAAATAGGACAGTTAATCATTATTTCTGTTACTACATCTACCATTTCAATTACTCCAACTTTCTTTTCATTACTGAGTGATTATAAAAATATTATCAACCTTATCGTACCATGTTGGGAATCTCTTGGTAAAGGCTACGATATATTAGAAACTAACATAAAAATACCGTCTAGTATTGTAAGACGGTAATTTCGTTTACTATTAATTATTCTAATTAAACTGGCATTGCCACTTATGCAATAAATCCTTTACTGATTAAATTAACGTGAGCTTTTTGTTTTAGTAATCGTAACTTCTGTTTTTTGGTTAACCTTCTCCAGAAACTAACTTTGAAATACATAAAAAGCCCTCCTGTCTATTCCTACAATTAGAAATCTTCTAAAGATACTTCTACACATTTCTACTCTTTTTATCTATTAAAATCGTCTATTCTATATATTTTGTGATTGTATTTTTATTTTACCAAACAAATTATTTATTGAAAAATCAAAAAAGTCGACTATTTCTAACTAAATCTTACAAAATTCACTGTAAATTTCACTATTAATACTACTCGGAATAGAATAACACTAGATAACTTCCAATTAATGTCGAAAAGTATTTTGAAAATTTCGATAATATATGTCTATATTGTGAACTGTTTCTGACAAAAAAAGCCCTCCAGTGAGTGCACTGAGGGCTTTTTGACGATTATTATTAGATATACAGATTTGCATTGTTGTTTTCATGTTTCCTAACAAGCTAGACCGCACGAACACTTATTTTTCCCAAAATACAAGGAATATGCTGCAGGGAATTCTGCATTCACACGCTGTACCGCTTTCGCAAACTCTTCCTCTGTTTTAGGTACAGTGGCTAAAACATTGGCTTTTTCATGTGTATCAATGTTTGCACCAGGTGGCACAAAGCTATTTGGTTTCAGTACCACTCCATTTGTAACCACTGCACCGGAGGAAATAAAACTTCCTTCCCCAACAATTGCATTATATACAATTGCTTTAAAACCAATAAAAACATTGTCATCCACCCTGCATGGTCCATGTATCAAGGACCCATGCGCACAAGAAACCCGATTCCCTAAATATATAGAGTAATGTTTGTTGTTCATTTCAAAATACTTATTTTTTAAGCCATGTAAAATCACACCATCCTGAAGATTACTATTACTGCCAATAAAAAACGGAGTCCCCTCATCGGCACGGATACTAACAAATGGACCTACATACGTATTTTTCTGAATCGTCACATCTCCTACCACATACGTAAAAGGACTTAGGAATGCCTGACTATGAATATTCGGAAACCTGGCATAAGGATTTACCGAAGTTGGCGGATTATAGCCCACATAGTAACTATATAGATTTAGCGGCCAATTCTGATACCCTTGATGATTCCACAAAAGTTACCATCTCCTTAATTTTCGAAAATCGTTAATATGTATGTATGAAAATAAAACATATACATAGAATAATAACTTTCATATACACAAAACGCTGCATAAATAGGCGAAAATGTATAAATGGTGCCTGTCACCGCCAGAATCCCATTATTTATTGGGACTCTGGCTGTTTTTCAGTTTTTTCTTCGGTGTTTATTGTTTGCTGCTGATTGGTTTTGAACATGTCTTTGGATAGGGCGTTTAGTTTGTTTACGAACCGGTTGAATCCAAATCCCACAAAGAAGGCGAAGCTTATTTGTGCATATGGAGTATCGTCAAAGTCGACGAACTCGATTAGTAAGATTCCACTTTGGATTAAGGTAACTGCTACTATTGCTGTACCGGTAGCAAAGATTGGATAAAAGAAGTACATAATCCATTGTCGATATTCATTCAATTCATCTTTCATATAGTGCGAACAGAACATATATAAATGGCGAAGTGAACCTCCAATGGATCCCGCGAAGAAATAATAAAGGAAAATCTTTATGTCATCTATAAAGGGGAATTTATCATCAAGTGCACCTGTCCAAACTACTCCAATTGCTATGAAACTCCCAAAGAACAGAAGCGAAAGATATAGTAAAATACCGGCTTTTAACCAAGTACTCATCCAAATCACCCCACATTACTCTATCCTATGAGGTAATGGATGGTGGTGTGAATGAATGCGTTTTTCAGAAAGTTTAAATGTTATTTTAATGTTAAACACCTTTTTACTCAAGAAAAAATGACGTAAATTTATACGCCATTTTTTCACTGTTATACGATTGTTTCCTAAAATGTAGTCATGCGATAATTTCGGTAACAATCCTCGCTCATTGTGCCCTAATAATTCACACAGCCTCACATTCCGTCACAATCACTCCTTAAGAAAAAACTACTTTCCCTCAACAACTTCTTTAAATATTTCATACGAACGTATTTGTTTATCAGGATCGTAGATATAGGACACTGCCATGATTTCATCTACTGCATAAATGTCTTGGAAATCTGTCAACTGCTGACGGATGGTTTCTTTGCTCCCCAATAAGGTTACGCTTGACATAGACCTAGCCATTTCTTCCTCCATCGGAGTCCAAATTCCATCCATGCTTTCTACAGGCGGCTGTAACGGATTACGTGAACCACGGACAACATTTAAGAAAAACTGATGCATCGTGGTTTGTAAGATTCGAGCCTCTTCATCCGTTTCCGCAGCAATAACATTCATACATACCATCATATACGGTTTGTCTAGATACTCAGAAGGCTGGAATCTTTCTCGATAAATGGAAATCGCTTCGCCCATCATTTTTGGTGCGAAATGAGATGCAAATACATATGGCAGTCCTAAACTTGCGGCTAGATAGGCTGAATCTGTGGAGGAACCCAGAATATAAATTGGTACATTGGTTTCTACACCAGGATAAGCTCTCACATATCCTTGGTGCTCTTCCGGACCAAAGTAAGTTAGCAATGCCTTCACATCGTCAGGAAAGGTATAGACTGAATCATTTTTTGAGCGTCGCAATGCATTAGCCGTCATCATATCAGTACCAGGTGCACGCCCTAGTCCCAGTTCTACTCGATTCGGATAAATGGTTGCCATTGTACCGAATTGTTCAGCTACCACAAGTGGCGAATGATTTGGCAGCATAATCCCGCCAGATCCTACCTTGATTGTGTTCGTGTGCTCTAACGTATGCTTAATTAAAATCGGGGTCGCTGAACTGACAAGTGTCGGAGTATTATGGTGCTCAGCAATCCAATATCGTTGATAGCCCATTTTTTCCGTTGCTTGTGCAAGAGCTGTCATTTCATCTATGGCTTCTTTTGAACTCTTCCCCTGGCGAATCGGGGCTAAATTCAAGACAGATACAGGTATATTAATAGTTCCCATTATTTATATAAGTCCTTTCTTTTTAAAGGTATAGTCTATTGTAACAATAGAAATACAGGAAACAAACTTATTTGCTTTGGCTTCAAGATTCCTTCATTAACCTTTGTAACTTTATAATAAATGATTCACAGGTTTTTGTTTATTTCAAAAAGTCCTACACAAGTTTTTGGCTTCATTAGGACCACTTTTCCAATCCAATCGAACGTTTGGGCTTCATAAACGATTTCCCACCTTAACAACTTGTTAAATTCTAGCACAAACTCTATCAATATGGTATTTACTTCCAAACAATAGTCTTCTAATTGTCTTATCCATGTAACTTAACTGTAATACTAATCTATTTTTTCAATTCATAGTAATAGAGTTAAATACATTAAACCAACTTGGAGGACTAGAATTATGAAAAAACTTTTTACGTTATTAACTTTGACTGCCACCCTATTATTTGCTTCCCCTGCTTTTGCTTATGAGGTTAAACCTGGTGACACGATGTCAAAAATTGCTAGGGAACATCAATTAACACTGCAAGAATTAGCCGATGTAAATCCACAAATTTCGAACCTAAATCTTATTTACATAGGACAAAACATTAATACTATTAAATCCACTATGACCAATGTATCAAAAGTAGTAGAGCCAACTAAGAATATCAGTTTCTCTGATTCTGAAATAGATTTGCTCGCTCGATTGGTTAGAGCTGAGGCACAAACGGAACCTTTAGAGGGGAAAATTGCAGTCGCATGTGTAGTACTGAACAGAGTTGAAAGTCCCCAATTCCCTGACACCATTAAGGAAGTCATTTATGCCCCTGGACAATTCCAACCGGTGAAAAATGGTGAAATCAATAAGCCTGCAGATGAGGAAAGTATTCAAGCTGTCAAAGCCGCATTAACTGATCAACGTCAATTAGCGCCAGGAGCATTATTTTTCTATAATCCTGCTATCGCCACCAGCCGTTGGCTTGATACACGAGCAACCACACTTGTCATTGGACAACATGTCTTTAAAAAATAACCAAAAGGACCAGTTTTAAAAACGGTCCTTTCTCCTAACACTTATTTCTTATTAATTTTTTTCTCATCCTTACCGTAAATCGTTACCTCATATGGATCGTTTCTTACATCTGCTGTCATTTCATGTGTTTTAATAAATTCAGCAATTTCATTTTCAATTGTTTCTGCTATTTCAATTGCCTCTGGATCCGTAGACTTAAGCGATATTCTTACTCCGATTTGTAATGGCAATGGATGGAAGGAGTAAGAAAGCCCTTCTATTTTAAAAGCTTTATTTTCACCTAATCCGTCAAAAATGATATCGAGAATCCCATTTTGCACCCATCTTAGTTCTTGTTCCCTAGCGGCCATGTCGATACTGGTAATTTTATATTTAAATTTACCATAATCCTTGGTAAGTAAATTTAATTGTTCTTTTAGTTCAGCCACTCTTTTTTCCGTTTTTGGCAAGGCAACATAGATAAATTTCTCCTTACTATTTATACGGACTTGAACTGGGAAGGCTGGATGGTAATTATTTTTCGCAAGCATGTCGATTAGCTTTTCTTCTAACTCAAATGACTTTCTAATATATTCCTTTATCTCTGGAGTAGATTCCATTGCATCAGATTGTCGTACTTTTCCTCTTTTTACTTCAATCTCATATTTTCCAAAGTTCTGTGCTACTAATTCACTATTAATGTTTTCGATCACTTCAGTTTTCATTGATCGTACTTCATCTTTTGAGCCTACCAACCAAATCTTAATCTCTCTGTCTGGGACTGAAACATTTAAATTACTAATGTCATACTTATTTTGAGTTATAACTTCAAATATGACTCCATGTAAGGCATTTGAGTATTCCTTTTGCTTTATAAAATAACTAAAGTAAGGAATCTTTGCTGTAACCTTTGCCATCGCTAAAGAAACATGGGTTGAACCTATCAACAACAAAAACAATACAATTGCTGCAAAAGTTGAATAGCCCCATCTTTTTATTATGATCTTGCTTCCCTTACTACGATTCTCTTCAGGAAGATTTTTTATCGCCTCCATCACTTTTTGCTTGTGCTTATCTTCAAAACGCATATGTAAATTTTTCGGATATTTTAGTTTATCCCTCATAACTATGCCTCTCCTTCAAAGAACTTTGTAATAATTTCTTGGCCCGATGAAGCCTTGTTTTTACCGTATTGGATTTAATACCTAGTAGTTCAGATATTTCATTAACCGATAATTCTTCATAGTATTGTAGGATTATTACTTCTCTTAATTTAATGGGAAGTGCTAAAACCTGTTCAAAGATAATTTCTTTTTCTTCACCTTCAAGAATCTCCGACTCAACCGATTGACCCCCAGTTGGAAAAATAGAACGAAAGAAATCTTGATAAAGAATGTTTTTATAAGACCAACTTCTAAAATAATCTTTGCATTTATTTACCGTAATACGATAAAGCCAGGTTTTATAGCTAGCCTTATGTTGGAACGTTTCCAAACTTTTATAGCAGCTAATAAATACCTCCTGTGAAATATCTTCAGCTAATTGTTTTTGTTTAACATACGTGAAAGCAAGCCTTACAACCATGTCCCCATACTCTTCCATCAGCCAGCTAAGTTGGTCTTCTTTCGTTAACTGATCAAACTGAATAGGTAATGTAGTAGTTTCTATCTTCTTCACAAGCATTTCTAACCCCTCTCTTTCTTTCCTAACCTTAGACGAAGCTATCCCATAAATGGTTCCGTAAAATTTCATATTCATACAGTATGGATGATTTACTAGCAAATCTCGAATAAAAAAACCTAACATCGTGTCAAAATAGAATGAAAGGAAGTGCGACAATGGCGAATGAAGTCATTATTGAGGAGTTAAATACATTATTAAGAGGTACCTATATGGGGATACGTTCTTTTGAACACTATATCCAAAAGGTTGAGGATGAAGAACTAAAGACAGTCTTTCAATCGATGCAGAAGGATGCAAAGTTGAATGCACTGAAACTTGCGGAGCGGATTCAAAATTTAGGCGGTGTTCCGGCGGACGGTGAAGGTTTCTCAGGCTCGATGCATAGCTTTATGCACAATGCCATGCTCCCTGACGCCCAAACTGAAATCATTAAAGATGCGTTGAAGGGCTTAAATCAATATGGAGTGGAATATTCTGAGGAACTTGTACGTGGCGATCTTGATTCCGAAAGCAGGCAACTTGCAGAAGATGTTATTGATACAAGTCGAAGACAGATTGAGCAGTTACGACATTACCTCCATTAAAAAAGAAATGACGTGTGCCAACCAGCACACGTCATTTCCTAAATAGTTTTACTGTATTATTTAATATTTCTAATTTGCGTAAATGGCAGAAACACAAATTCAGGCTTCCCGACAATAGTTTCTTTTTGAATATAGCCTAAACCATTGCGGCTATCCATACTGTGGAGTCGGTTATCACCCATAACAAAATAATTATTTTCCGGAACGATTTCGGGTCCAAAGTCACCTGTTAATAGACTCCCCTTTTGTTCCGCCTGTTTACGATTTTTAGAAAGATAGGATTCCTCGAATTGAACACCATTAATAAAAAGTTGATCCTTCCTCATTTCAATCGTATCTCCTGGTAAAGCGATTATTCTTTTCACATAGTTAACGTCAATTCCTTTAATAATGACAATTTCTCCTCTTTTAAAATTGTCGGTTACATTTAATTTATTTACAAAGATTTTTTCATGATTATGTAATGTCGGTTCCATCGAAGCACCCTCGACAATGTATGGGGCAAAAATAAATGTTCTAACCACTAGTGTTACTCCTAATGCAATACAAATGGACTTCGCCCAACTTTTTATTTCATTTATTATATGGTTATTCATTTATATTACTCCCCTTTATTGATAGATTTTATTAGACTATTATATGACAGTACTTTCTCTTCTGCACTGATTTTGACTTAAACTTCCAGATAGTATTTCTTTCTTTCCAAAAAAAGAAAAGCCGTCATCATGACAGCTCCGTTTACCTTTAGGAATAATAATTCAGTGATACTATCCTAAAACCATATTCTTTTATAATAATCATATTCATAGAGATCTAAATTTTCTTCACACTCTTTTTGCGGGGCACACTCTTCACAAGGTTCTTCCTGCTTGTTATGTTCACATTGTTCAAATAAAAGTTCCATGGTTTCGTTCCCCTCTCCTAGTTCTTACTATTATTATAATGTAAACGGTTACAATTGTCTCTATTTTTTTTATAAAAAAAGTAGTAATATGAGAAAAATATATCAAAAGAGGGATTAAAGATCCCCCCTTCTGGTTAATTAATTTACCTTATAGTAATCCTGTGAATGATAGCTTCTAAATCCGCATGATTCATAGAGCTTTAGCGCATGCGCATTTTTCGCTTCAACCTCTAGAAAAATAGACAAACCTTTCTCTTCCTGCATTTTTACTACTTTCGATAGTGCTTTTCTGCCGATTCCTTTTCCCTGGAGTTCTGGAAAAACGGAGAATCCATAAATCCACGATTCACCATTCATTTCAGAAAGACGCATTTTCCCAGCAATTTCCCCTTCAAATTCTATAATAAGTCTTATGTCTGTATGAAGGTCTTCGTTTTCCTTCTTGTACTGACGTGCTTCCTGTTCTTTTAATCCAAAGCACTGGACATCGAGTTGTATTTCCGCTTCCCAATCTTCTTCTGAAGATGATGGTCTAACCATAACTGTATCATCGACTGCTAACACGGTTTTATGCCATTTCATTTGATATTCTACCATCGACAAGGTGCAGGGGATGTTCTTTAAGAACTCCTTCGCAGATTGGGACTCGGTTGGAGCATTTAACAAAATGGTCCTCGTTTCACGTTTCTTAGCTTCATCTAGGGCACCTTCTAACAACTTAGAAAATATCCCTTTTCTTCGAAAATCCGGGTGAACCATACCGCAAATCTCTACTTTATTTCCAAAATAATAGCAGCCTAGATAACCAACAAGGGCACCATCTTCATAATGAAAAAAGTCTTCCTTCCGTTTTCCAGACCTGGTTTCAAGCATATCAAAATTTAACTTTAACTGAAGACTGCCCTCCTTCTCACAAATTTCCTGAAGCGTTTTTATATCCAACAATTCTTCTTTCGTCAACATTCTATACTCTCCTTTTGTTTTAACAACCTCTCCAATATTTTTCTATTTAAGTTCTATTAACACCTTCTTTTTATCCATTTTTTTCATAGAAAAAAGGATAGACTTGAGCTCTATCCTTTTCAAATAATTACCTTTTACTTATCATGTTGTTTATTTTCAATGCCTTCCTTGTTGCCTTTGGATAATGCTCTACGGTCACTTGCTTTTGGCGGTTCTTCCATCCAACCATTTTCAATCATTAGATTGGCACCATCTTCAGCGTATCTGACGAGTTCACTAGTCATCACGATATATTTTTCAGCAATGTCCGCTCTAGAGGTAACACTCAAAGCCGTTCCATAAAAGGCAATCGCTATCTGGGTTGAAAGTTGAACTTGATACATCATCCATTTATCTGAAAATGGGGATGTTGTGGAGTTGGTAACATGCGATTGCCATGATATCGGTGAATTCAACATCTCTTCACGAAAAATTTTACCAAATGAAGCGATATGTTTATTGGATATCTCTTTACCCCTATTTATATATTGTCGCACTTTACTAGATGCCGCTACTTGGCTGAACCCGACCTTTAATGCGACATGCATATGCATTTTGTTCATATTAAAGGTAATATCCCCTATTTCAATCCCCGTTAAGGGACGCTTCTCCCCAAACCAGCCCGTTAAAAAACTCTGGTGTTTAATAAAGTCAATATTTTCAGCAGGGGTAAGGGTCGCTGGCCTTGAATAAAGCCCTTTCGTCAGCATCGTATCAATGGTTTTATCAAAAAGCGCCATGGTTTCCGTATTACAGGTCATATAATATTTTCGAAGATCAGCTCGAATAGAGGTACTTAGAGATAAGGAGTAACCGGTCAGCCCTTGTAATGACATTATGTATATATAGTACAAATAGAAAGGATCTTGAAATAAGCGCGGGGCATGCGTGTTGACATCTTCCTCTGTAAAACCTTTTGGAATGGGAACACTCTCCCCTCCAAAAAAATCCTTCACTTTTTGAACATGTTTCACAGAAAGCTCAAGTGATTGTTTGTAAATTTCAATAATTTTCTCATCTACTAAGTGTTCAAGCGCATACCTAATAAAACCAATGGACATGGAATCAAACATGTACTGTGTCCATAAACTGGAAACCTCTGGAGCGGTTAGTGAAATTCGAGTTGAATCCATATCACTTCTCCTTTACATTTAAAAGACCTTCCAACATTTAAAATCAAGATTACTTTGAAGACAATTTCTCACGATCTATTGCTTTAGGTGGTTGTTCCATCCAACCGTGTTCAATCATGATATTTGCCCCATCTTCTACAAATAAAGAAACCTCGGTAAGTGATTTCATATACATCATACCAATATCTCGTCTCCCATTTACGGCCATAGAATTTGCAAACGATCGAATCTTGATTGAAAACATATCTACTTTATGAAACACCATTATTCGATCTGAAAAAGGTGAAAAAGTAGAATCCGTAACTAAATGATCAATTTGAGATGGAAATGGTAAATTATCTTTATGCATTTTATCTTGAAAACGCTGAACTTCTTTGTCCGTAATTTCTTTTCCTTTAATAAAATATTCTCTAACTTTTTCTTTTTTTGCTACCTGGCTGAAACCAATCAAAAGTGCTTTACTCGTTATGTTATTTTCAATATTATCGTACAAATGTGTAATTTCTAACGCATGTAAAGGTCGGATATCGCCAAAGAAGCCATTCAAATAGTTTTCCTTTTGGATAAAATCAACTTTTGTAGGCACAGGAATTGTAGGAGCCTTTATGATGTATCCTTTTTCGAGTAATACATTGTTAATCTGCCCTAATAGAATTGTGGTACAGGTGCTACAGTGGATGAAAAATTCACGTATATCTTCTCTCAACGTCAAAGGAATGGCAATCGCATATAAACTGAGTCCAGCTTTAGCAGCATATTTCAAATAATGAACGTAAAATTGGTCTTCAAATAACCTAGGTGCTCCGAGATTAACGTCCTCTTCTGTAAAACCTATGGGGATTACGGCCTTATCATTCGTTAAAAACTTTTCAATGGTCTTCATAAAATCCACTGTAAGGTTGTATCCATTTTCCAGTAATATTTTTACATATTCATCTTCTACATTTTTAAGAAAGTAGCTCAAAATCCTGTTAGACATACTATTTCCTAAATATGCAGCCCATAGCTTTCCCAATTCGATGGCAGTAAATGGCTGATCTGGACTTAATTTATCAGAGCTTATGTTGATCGGTTTGATTAAATCCATGTTAAATCCCCTTAACCTTAATTTACCTTTAGTTTTTACATCCTAACAAAATATATTCTATTGCTCTTCAATAAATGGGAACTTCAAAGAAAATGACAAAGAATAAAATGATTGGAATGGAGATTAGTAAAGCTGCAACTTGGTGTTTATAATGTAGAAGCAGCATGGAAAAAATGATCAAATTGAATAAAACTGACCATCCCATCGACCAACCGTGATGATGAGAAACTAGGTTAAGGTAACGTAAATTTATGTATTCTACCACTGAATATAAAATCACCCAGAAGAGGAGCCACAGGACTACTCTATATGTACCCTTTGGAATATTTCCGAGATAAATGATAACAGTGGCCGGGTACGCTACAAACATGATTAAAAATGAAACAGCTAGATGATTGGGCAGGAGATTTTGACCAAATATCGTCTCCTTGTACTCCCACATAAGATAATTTTTGCAGAGAACATTATAAAGCAAATCACCAAACCAAAAGAATAAAATAGTGGAATGGTATTTACTCCATCGCTTCCAGTCACCCCATTTCAGACCAGCAATAAGAAACAGGCTATTCAATAATAAATGCACCTTATCAACTCCGTTTTTTCTATCAATAACAAAAAATCATTTCAGTTTAAATATTATTTACTGGAAATAAACTGGATATTCCATAATTGTGTAAATAAGAATTAGCTTAACAAACGAACAAAAAAGCGCTTCTGCATGTGATAGAAACGCTAGCAACAAACTATTAAACCTTAATAAACTTAGTGTAGGCTTTTGTCCAACGCTCGATTAATTGCTCGTCTTTAATCTTTTAGAACGTTGCGCCCTTAAAATTTCTAGGTATTGTACATCACCCAATCCATACTCTTTGAAATTTTGTATAAGGGAGTATACAAGTTCTTTTTCCGTCATATTTTGGTGCTTTTTGATATACATCGTTAGGTTACTGTCCTCATTAAGATATGTTAAATATAACTCAACTCCCTTCTTTAAGGGTACTAGATGGATCGATTTAGGGAGCGTTTTATGTATCAATACATCTATAAAAAGTTCATAATATCCCGCTGCCATTAATGTGTACTTACTAATAGGTTCAAACTTTTCTCCAACAATATGAAGGTCAATGGGCTTACTGTGACCGTTTTTATCGAGCCAAGCAAGAATCGAGAGGATATTGATTTGACAAAACATATCCTCGTCAAACCATAGTTCTATGTGGGTAAAACCTTTGCTAAGAAGCGGTTTTATCGGATTTATAGTGATTTCAGTATATTGCTCTGGACTTACATGATGAACCTTTGCACGTATCTCGACAAATTCACGTGTGAAGAGCTTATCTGTTGTGTCCCCAAAACACATTGCTTCGTTAAAGGGAATCATTATTTCACCTTGGAGGAAATTCGTCCTTTTAAAAAAATCGTACATTGCTTGCCCATTTAATATATGTAATGTTGTTTCATGAACCATCGTCACCAAACCTGCCCTTTCTGTCAGACCCCTCAATCCAGCACCTTTTTTCGAGTTATTGTTCTAATAGTTTCTCCATCACTACTAAGAAAGAAACTTCTCTTTATATATTGGACTAAGTTCACTCCACACATCAAATTTATTTCCGTCAAGGTCATAGAAAACAAAGTTTCTTCCACTATGTCCACGGTTTTCGATTTCCCCTACTCTAACTTCTTTTTCCTTGAACTCGCTATGAATGGCTTCAAGAGCATTTATTCCATTCACTTCAAAAGTGATTGAGAAACACTCATCTCCATAAGTATTATAGAAGTTGGAGTTTTCATCTTTCTTTGCCTTTACAAGAAAGATACTTTGATTGGCAAAATTAAGTATAGCTTTGTCTTGATCTTTATAGTTTAATACTGCACCTAATTTGGTTACATACCATTCTGACGAAAGTTCTACATTGCTTACTGGTAAATAGGTAGTTCCAATTCTAAGTAATTTTTGTTCCATTTCATATTCCCCTTTCTATTCGTACGCATCTCTTTGTCTTAAGCAAAAGCATTAAACCCCTTTAAAATGTTTTTATAATTAAAGCATCGTGTCAAATAACGTTCGAAAGTCCATGATCGTCCATTACAAAAAACAAATAGCGTGAACACTTATAATAATAGTAGAATATTTAATTTTCATATTGGGAATCCAAGTCAACTTTACATTTTGGCCATCCCAATCTACATAAAGAGTCTCCTACTATACCCCCTTAATACAAATTAAGAATGAAAAAATAAAAAAGAAGGTCAGAACCCTATCCAAGACCGTTTGATTATGAGTACTTTTTTCATCTTTTGTATTTTTAATAAAAAATACAAAATTAATAAAAAGCAGGACTCCAAGAAGAGATGTAATAAACATAAAAAGAAATCCTTCCATAACATTACCCCCTTTTTTACCCAACCTTCATTTTATTCGCTTTTAAACAAGAATTTTCCTTTTTCCACCATATAAAGAATAGACAAATGGTATTTAAACTTGTTAAGATGTCTAATAACATAATTCATTTTTTATTAAAAAAGGAGCTACACATAATGTTTTTAACCAAGCTTCAACAAGAGGAGAAAGAAGCGTTTCTAGAGTTAGCCTATTTAATGGCCACGATTGATGGGAAATTCTCGGTTTTTGAAAATCCAGTTATTGCGAAGTATCAAAAGGAAATGGATCTTGAAGATTATAAAATCAAAGGCGTAGCGATAGATGATATTCTTAAGGTTTTTAAAGAAGAACGCTCCAAACATATTGTACTAACTGAAATTCTTCGACTAGTCTATTCAGATGGAATTGTTCATGAAAATGAACAAGAATCAATCACTTTAATTAAAAAACACTTTGGCTTCGACGCCAATAAGTATGCTACCTTCAAAGACTGGATCGTAGGAATAAAAGAATTAGCGAATTATCCGGAGCATGAATAAATAACATGAGAAAAAGCAACGCTCCATGTCGTTGCTTTTTCTCATTTTCGACTTTTACGCGATAGATAAAGGTTTTTCTTTATTTCTTTTTCAAGACTTAGGAAAAATCTCTCTATTCCCTTGTTTGCTCCGCCGTTGATAGCACGCTCTGCAATCCCAGACAGTGTGCCAGTTACTTTCACTTCAGCCTGAATAGTGAGTTGAGTGCTGCCTTGATGTTCATTAAAGAATAAATGCGCATTTCCGCTAACTTCCCCTAAATTCCCTTTTCCTTGCAGGAGCAAATGACAATAAGATGATGCCTGTTCTTTTTCAATCCTAACCTCGAGTGTAAATAAATCCTTCAGTGGACCTATGTTCATGTTAATTTCAGATTGATATAATCCAGGTGTCCTTTGGGAAATTGTTCTGCAGTTTGGGATTGCGTTACCTAGAACTTTTTCATCCTTGATGTACTTCCAGACAATTTTCCTCGGCAAACCAAAAGTATGTTGGTATTCAATTTTCAAAGGATCCCCTCCATTTTGAAGGTCTTAAAAGATAAAATACCTATTTTAACTAATATTCAATACACACATGAATATTCAAAATTTATTTTTTGAGACTTGAATAAATGCGATGACAGCATCGTCATCGCATATTTTAACGATATTCAATTTCCTCATCCACTCGATACATGATATAAAAAGGATACGATCCGTCATAATAATATGCAGTTTCCTCTTGGTATCTTGTGCGTTGTATTAACGGAGGAAATCCTCGATTAATCATTCTGTTTCTTAACCGATTCACAGACTGTATATAGGTGTTAGGTCTAATGGTATCGACAACAGAGAAATCATGTCTTGTAGCTGGATGCTCTTCTGAACTTTTTAATAGGTAATAACCGAGCATATATCCTTGGTCCTGCGTGAGGGTAACCTCCTCATCCTCAAATACGGCAATAATCGTCCGATCACTGAAATATACTAGTAGTGTTTCTGGAGGTGGAGATGAAATTAATTTTTCACATTCCGCTTTTGAACAAGTGTCAGTCACATCTTTACCAATCTTATAAAAAGCATTTCGCAGCAAATATTTATCATTTTCAATTAAACTGCTAAACAATGGAGACAATTCCTGATTCGGTATTTCAAAAGTCTTAACAAGAGGTAATTGATTCATTTTTTCATATGTTTCCTTCGCAATATGCAGAGCGCAATTTGTCAAATAAAGATGGGCATTTAACTGCTGCTGTTCATTAAGTTGATAAAGATGCTGTTTCTGGTATTGATCATGGTCTATTGCATGTTGGAAATACTGAATCGCGTTTGCATATTCATTATACTTATAAGACAAAAAACCTAGACGATAAGAAGCCAATGGATTTCTTTTATCGTATAGTAAGGCTTCCTCCAGACAACTCCGAGCCAAATAATCATCTTTTTGGTATTCCGTTTTCAAATACGTTCCATAGTGGATGAGAGAGTAAATCAATTTCCTTTTTACATAATCGAGTGAACTTTGATAGTCCTCAATATTTTGGCTGACAAACTGGGAGAGTTTTCGGTACATTTCCCTATACAAGTCAATTTTCATGGAATAATTTGAATATCCATATTCCCTCTCCTGCTCATTCAGTTCTTCTTCAATTTCCTCTAATTCTTCAATTGATTTATCCCGTAAACTCATTTTCCTCCCTCCCTTCTATGAAATGTCAGATCCACTCTAGCAATTCAATGCGGTTACCAAAGGGATCGGATGTATAGAAACGATTAGCTCCCGGAAGATTATTGTCTTCAACTACTTCTAATCCATTTTCAATTAAATGTTTCTTCAATGTTTCGATATTTTCTATCTCAAAGGCAGGATGTGCCTTTTTCGCCGGAGCAAAAGGCTCTTCCACGCCAATATGTACTTGTGTACTTCCATTTCGAAACCAAACACCGCCGCGCTTCTTCAATTGTGCTGGTTTTTCCATTTCCTCAAATCCTAATATATCGATAAAAAACTTCCTTGCAGCATCTTCACACCCCTTAGGAGCCGCTAGTTGAATGTGATCAATGGCTTTAAAACGATACATAAAATAAACACCTTCCCTTAAAATGAATGTTTTATTAAATACAATTTTCGCCACAACTTGATAAAATCCTTCTATCTTGCCTATCAAATCACTTCGCCAATAAATCACAAAAATGGCCGAACTCACCAAGAGTTCGGCCATCCTATATTAATATGGGTCTGCTTCATGTCCCATTTGTTGTGCCTTATTGGTCGCCTCATCAGCGGCAGCACTGCTTGTATGGGTAGTTTCCTTCCTCATCTCCACTGCCTTCGCTACTCCGTCGCTTATCCGTTTACCATAATCCTCGTCTGCGTTAGTAAAGTACTCAATCATTTTATTCTGAATTTCAGGTCTGCAGACTTTAAGCGCGTCGACTAGGTTGCTTATGAGTTCTTCTCTTTCCCAGTCTTCAAAGTTCCTGTACGTATCGCCTGCTTGTCCAAAATCATTGGTACGGTCAATTTTTTCACGAACCAATTTATCATTGTAGTGTGGTTCGTGTACTTTCCCTACCTGTTCCGCTTCCTTTAAGCCTCCGATAACTGAAGGCTCATAGTTTACGTGTGGATTTTGACCCGAATCTACATGATAAGACATTTGGCCGCCCCGCTGATTGGTTGCAACCCGCTTCTTAGGAGCATTAATTGGAAGTTGTAAATAATTCGTACCTACGCGGTATCGCTGTGTATCTGAATAGGAAAAAGTTCTGCCTTGAAGCATTTTATCATCAGAAAAATCTAATCCGTCTACCAATACTCCTGTACCAAACGCTGCCTGCTCCACTTCATTGAAATAATTTTCCGGATTTTTGTTTAATACCATTTTTCCTACCTTTAAGAATGGAAACTTGTCTGTTGGCCACAATTTGGTGTCATCTAACGGATCAAAATCCAATTCAGGATGGTAATCATCGCTCATAATTTGAACACAAAGCTCCCACTCAGGATAATCACCATTCTCAATGGCCTCATATAAATCCTGGGTAGCATGGCTAACACTTTTAGCTTGTATTTGCGATGCTTCCTTTTGGGTAAGATTCTTAATCCCTTGTTTCAACGGTTCCCAGTGGTACTTAATTAAAACAGCCTCACCGTCCTTGTTCACCCATTTATATGTATTTACACCTGAGCCCTGCATTTGGCGATAATTCGCAGGAATTCCCCATGGAGAGAAAAGAAATGTAACCATATGTGTAGCTTCTGGTGTCCGAGAGAGAAAATCAAACATCCGTTCAGGATTACTTAAATTTGACACTGGATCGGGCTTAAACGCATGAATCATGTCAGGAAACTTCATCGCATCACGAATAAAGAATATTTTAAGATTATTCCCCACAAGATCCCAGTTTCCATCCTCCGTATAAAACTTCACCGCAAAGCCCCTAGGGTCACGTTCAGTTTCTGGTGATTCCATCGCGCCGGCTACCGTCGAAAAACGAACAAAAACCGGAGTGCGTTTTCCCTTTTCTTGGAATAGCTTTGCTCTTGTATATTTGGCGATATCCTCATTACCAACCTTACCATAAGCCTCAAAGAATCCATGCGCACCAGCTCCGCGTGCATGAACCACCCGCTCTGGCACTCTCTCACGGTCAAAATGAGATATTTTTTCAATAAAATCATAATTTTCTAGTGTTGATGGTCCTCGGTTTCCAACGGTTCTAATATTTTGGTTATCTGTTACAGGATGACCTTGGCGATTTGTTAATGAGTTTGCACTTTCACCTGTCCCCCGCCCATTGTTGTCTTCCATTTTATCCCTCCATTGCTAAAAAATAATACTATTTATTTATTTCCAGTTTCACTTTTTATATGTACACAAAAAGGGCCGGTGTTTTACGACCAGCCCTTTCAAGAAAATCATCAAAAATCAGATATTATTCATCCTCATCTTCTTCATTTTCGTCGTCTTCATCTTCATCATCATTATTTTTATCCTTATCTTTTTTCCCCTTATTTTTTTCCTTCCCCTTCCCTTTGTTTTTTTCTTTTTCGTTCTTAGCCTTTTCCTCTTTTTCTTTTTCTTTTCTAGCCTTTTCTTGTTTTTCTTTTATCTTTTTAATTTCGTTCTTATATTTTTTCTCAACACTTGATAAGGCAAATTTCTCGTCAGAAAGCTCTGATTTTGATTTCTCTACTATTGCTTTAAAAATGACTGGCGTGGTCCCACTGCTTGATGTGTCTAGATAGTGATTTTCATCCGTTTGGTCGTAGCCTAACCAGACCGCTCCGACAATGTCAGGGGTATAACCAACAAACCAATGATCCTTCGTTCCACCGTCATTCGCAAACGGCAGCTGCGTTGATCCTGTTTTACCAGCTACATCAATGCCATTCATGAAAGCCTTCTTCCCAGTACCCTCCTTTACAACACCTTTTAGCATGTAGGTGATTTTTTGTGCAACTTCAGGTTTTGTCACTGTAGTCGATTTACTCTTCCATTTCGCAATAACCTTTCCATCTGCGTCTTCTATTTTTTGAATAGAATGAGCCTCTACCATTGTTCCGTTATTGGCAAATGCGGAGTAGGCTTGTGCCATAAATAATGGCGAAGTTCCTTCGTTCATACCTCCAAGTGCAATCCCGAGTGAATGGTCTTCTTCTTGTAAAGGAATACCGAATGTTTCCACTTTCTTCGTACCCTTTTCCAATCCGATTTGATTTAATAACCAAACTGGAGGAACATTGTAGGAATTCACAACTGCGTCATACATCGTGACCTCGCCGCGATATTGCTTATCATAATTCTTAGGCTGGTAGCCACCGATATTAAGAGGTCTATCTTCTAACAGATCAAAGACTTCATAGCCTTGTTCTATTGCAGGGGTATAAACAGCTAATGGTTTCATGGTCGAACCTGGCTGTCTAATTAATTGTGTGGCATGATTAAACCCTAGAAAGGTATGTTCGCCTCTACCTCCAACAAGTGCTTGTATACCTCCACTTTCAGGTTCAATGAAAACGGCCCCGCTTTGGAGCAGTTGATCGTCTGGACTCGCTGGGAAAAGATTTTCATTCTGATAGACTTCTTCTGTCGCCTTCTGAATGGTTGGATTTAATTCTGTAAAAATATGAAGACCACCAGAAAGAACTTCGTTTTTCGTTAGTTTATATTTCTTCATTGCTTCCTCTATTATATGGTCCACATAATAAGGGTATTTGCCATCATACTCGTCATCTACTTTTTCTTCATTTAATACCACTGGCTGTTCTTTTGCTTTTTCAACATCTGTTTTACTAATGTATCCTTCCTTTTCCATCAAAGATAAAACGAGATTCCTGCGCTCAACTGATTTCTCCATATTCTTAAATGGTGAAAGTATCGATGGAGCTTTAATTAGCCCAGCAAGCATCGCCGACTCACTTAAGGTTAATTCACTAGCCTCTTTTCCAAAATAGGTTTTAGCAGCCCTTTGGATACCCCATGCACCCTCGCCAAAATAGATCTGATTTAAGTATCTCTCCATGATTTCGTCTTTGGAGTAAGTACGTTCAATTTTCTTCGTGATAATTAGTTCCTTCACTTTTCGAGTATACGTCCGTTCATGTGTCAAAAATGCATTCTTGGCCAGCTGCTGGGTAACAGTACTCCCGCCTGCAACAATGTCACCACTCAACATGTTTTTAAACATAGCCTTCATAATCGCAAAATAATTGATTCCATGATGCTTGTAGAAACGTTGATCCTCAGTTGCTATCACAGCATGGATGACCTCTTTTGGGATTTGTTTGATCGCTACTCCTTCAATACTGGTGTTTGAAACCTTGCTTGCAATCTCCCCATTTCGGTCGTAGATAATGGTTGGCTGTGGCGCAGGCTTATTTAATTTACTGACATCACTGGTCCAAATAAAGATATTTACAATCAGTAAGCCACATAAAGCGGCAATGATTCCTGCAATCATTAACTTTTTAACCAAACCCTTTTTAAAAAACTGACTCCAATCACGTTGTTTAGACGCATTTCTTTTCTGTCTTCGTTCCATTCGTCCCACGTCTTAACCACCCTTTAACTCTGATAACTTCTTTATCCTTTTACATATCGTTTCATTTTAAAACGAAAATCATGAAAGTTAATGAGAAATAAGTCTTACATTTACTAGTACCAAACGCTCAATATTCACAAAAAAGGATAACAGTGATACATATAATCAATAACAATGGAAAAGATTGTAGTAGGTATTCAAATTTTGGAGGTAAAGTATGGAGAATGATCGAAAAGTAAAGATAACTTCAGCAGAATTAGCTCAACTTTGGTCGCAATATATGAATGACAGTGGAAGTGTTTGTGTCCTAACATTTTTTTTAGCAAAGGTTGAAGACCCTGAAATTAAATCTGTTATTGAATTTGCCTTACGATTATCAAAGACACATATAGAAAAATTAACGGTCTTCTTTAATCAAGAGGATTATGCTGTCCCCTATGGTTTTAAAGTAGAAGAAGACGTAGATTTATCTGCTCCAAAATTATATACAGACAGCTATGTACTTCAGTTTATCCATCAAATGGCGAAGATTGGACTAACCAATTATTCCGCCAGTGTCGGTTCAGCAGTCAGAACAGATATTACAGATTATTATAGTGAATGCGTCTCTGAAACCATGCAATTATACAAAGTATCCAAGGACTTATTGTTGGCAAAGGGTCTTTATGTAAGGTCTCCATTTATTCCTAATGAAAAGGTTGAATTTGTAAATAAACAAGCTTTTCTTTTTGATGTTATTGGTGAAAAAAGACCCTTAATTGTCTCTGAAGTAGGCAATCTATATGCAAACATCCAACGAAACATATTAGGTGTAGCTACCCTGATAGGATTTAGTCAGGTCTCAAAGGACAGGGAAGTTACCAAGTTTTTTCTTAGAGGAATTGACATTGGAAAGAAACATGTTAAGGTATTTGGAGCAAAATTAGAGGAATGTAATTTACCTGTTCCGGCTTCACTTTCTGCAGAAGTAACAACCAGTACCTCGTACACATTTTCCGATAAACTAATGATGTTCTTTACAACTGGGTTAATTGCATTAAGTATCGGTTATTACGGAACGGGTGTAGCTCAAAGTCCTCGGATGGATTTGGGGGTCATGTTTAACAGATTATCTTTAGAAGTTCAATTGTATTCAGAGGACGGTTCCAATATAATGATAAACAATAAATGGTTGGAACAACCTCCGATGGCTGCAGACCGTGGCGAGTTAGGTACGGAAAAAAAATAAAAGATTAATTAATAAAGCCGGTCTTTATGACCGGCCATACATGTTCATTAAGTATAATTCTTTATTGCAGCTGTTGGTTTTCTTGTTCCAAATTTCCCTTAATAGTTATGGATTCGATATGTTTGTATTCTTTCTCTAGGTCACTTAAGGTCCATTCATAAAGATGTCGATCTTCTTTCTTGAATACACCAATTTTAAGCAGTTTATCAATGAGATATTGCCTTCTTTGCTGGACAGCGGTTCGAAGAATATTCTTCATACCATGTCACCTCCAGATTTTTAATGCCTCCTTAACTACCTAATCGATTTTAAACTTTTCCAGATTTTGTGTGTGTCGATATTTAGCATATTTACCTACTCTTAAAGCAAACTTCATCTTAACTTAATAAAAGAAATTAAACTGTATTTTTAATAATGGTCTACCTACACAAAAAAGCCCACCTAACACTTATTAGGTGGGCCTTGCTATCTAAACACCGCGTTTATTTCCCCAAAGCAGAGCATGCAATTGAGGCAGTACTCTGACATCGTTTAATTGACTGTCTTCGACGACTGAATTAACCAGCCACTCGTATTTAAGCAGCAGCTTTTGTACCAATTCCTGGTTATTGACATTTGTTAGATCATCGTTTCCAACAGAGAGGTAGAACGGAATACCTTCATATCTTTTATGAACCATTCTTGCGTATTCTAAATCAGCTTCATCGAATATAACGACTTTTAAACTTACATTGTTTTCAAACTGGTTTTCATCTAGATTAATAAAAATTGAATCTAAAATATCAAAATTAGTTTCCATTTTTGAACTCGGTGGTTTTGGTGAAATGGTCAGTTCATCAATTTTTAAAAACCAATCTTGCCATTTGCTTCCCTGTGTTTCAATTCCTATATTAATGTTCTGTTCTTTTAATAAATCAATCAATGAATCTAGGTTTTTCAACAGTGCAGGATTCCCCCCTGAAATGGTTACAAAGGAGAATTTGTCACCGCCTGCTGACTTTAACTCTGACCATATTTCTTCTGCGGTCATCTGCTTAATATCATCCTTGGCGCTGCCGTCCCATGTGAAGGCTGAGTCACACCAACTGCACGAGTAATCGCAGCCAGCTGTGCGGACAAACATGGTTTTTTGACCAACGACCATTCCCTCACCTTGGATGGTAGGCCCGAAAATTTCTAAAACAGGAAGTTTACTCATTCTTCCATCCATTCCCTTCTAGCTTCTGCATAGCTGGTAGGCGTTTCAAAAAGGCGGACAAATTCTACTCTTGCTCCGTGAAATCGATCCATGTTCTCTTCTTTGCCTAAAGCTTCCTGCATTTTTTCATATATCCAAACAACGATATTTTCTGCTGTTGTATTCATCGGTGGAAGTGTTTCATTTAGATAGCGGTGATCAAGGTGAATTTCAATTTCACTTTTCCATATTTCCTTGATATCGCCAAAGTCCATCATTAATCCTCTGTCATCCACATAGCCGCTGATTCCGAAAACGACTTTATAGGTATGACCGTGGAGGTTCTTGCACTTTCCTTCATAGCAATGTAAATGATGTGCCGCATCAAAAGTAAATTCTTTACTCACTAACACACGTTTCGTATGATATTTTAATTCCTTACGCTGAATGTCTTCATCTATTTTCTGTAGTTTATCGACGATTCTAAATCCATACATGGTTTAGTCCTCCAAAATTGAGAAAGCAGTACCCCAAGATAGAAGTACTGCTTCATCTTAGTTTTTTTTACGAGGGGTGCTAAAAACCTCTTTTATTTTCTGTTAGTATAATATCATAAAAAATCTAAAAGAGTAACTTTTATAATTTTAGGATTATTTTTCAACCATTATTTTTCAATTGACGTTTTGTAAGCTGTCCTATATTATATGTAGAAGATAATACTCGTACTTGAACGAGAGAGGTTCATAGCTGATACCCTCTATAAAAAACTATGGATACATGACTCTATGCCATGTCCATAACGGACATGGCTTTTTTGTTTTTTATCACTATAGTTTGTAATAGAACGACAGCTGAGTGCTCTCTTTCGCAAAAGTGTTGGGATACATTTTACAGGGGGTTTATATATGTCAGGCCGTAGCCACGAAGAAGGATTAAAGGATTTAACACTACTAGGTAATCAAAATACAAAATACTCATTTGAATATGCACCACAGGTACTAGAGGCAGTCGATAATCTTCATCCAAATCGAGATTATTTTGTGAAATTTAATTGTCCAGAATTCACTAGTCTATGCCCGCTTACTCATCAACCGGATTTTGCAACGATGTACATTTCGTACATTCCAGATAAAAAGATTGTTGAGAGTAAATCGCTGAAACTGTATCTATTTAGTTTCAGAAATCATGGTGATTTCCACGAAGATTGTGTCAATATCATTATGAACGATTTAATCAAGCTGCTTGATCCACGTTATATTGAGGTTTGGGGCAAATTTACTCCACGCGGAGGAATCTCCATTGATCCGTGGTGTAACTATGGCAAACCAGGTACCAAATATGAAGAAATGGCAACTTTCCGCTTGATGAACCATGACCTTTATCCGGAAAAAGTAGATAATCGTTAAGTTCCATTTTGAAAACTATATTTAATAAAAATTAAATAGTCCTGTAAACCTTTATCGGTTTTCTTATGATACATTGAGTTTAGTAAAGACTAGACGAATGAAGAATGAGTTGATCGCATGTTAAATGTTAAAGAGGTAACCGAACAGTTAAGGGTTGCCGGAATCACAGATAGTGAACAGGTTGTCATCCGTTGGATTCTCGATGGAAAAATAAAGGCAAAAAGGACCAAGCATCTAAATCTTGAGTACTCGATCCATCCTGTGGATTTAGTGTCCTTTATTTTAGAAAAGAGTATTGAGAACAAAACAAAACAGTTTGGCGTTGATTTTCATCAGTGGGAAAAAACGTTTCGTGAGAATCAAACTTTCAAAGAAGAGATCGAACAATTAAAAACTTCTATCCGGATTGAACAGGCAAAGAATAGATCACTAAAAAGAATGCTAAAAGCAGAGTATGCTTTGTCGGAGACTCCACCCCTGACCTTAACGTCCTTGATAGGCTTAGATCCTGGGGCAGATTCAGAAGTCATTTTGAAAGAATACAAGAAGATTTTAAAAGCCCTTCACCCTGATAGAGGTGGCGATGAACGACTCTTTAAAGTATTTTATGAACACTACACGAAAGTAAAGGATCCAGCAAAAAGCTGAATCCTTTTTTTATTATAAAACCTGGTTTCCTTTTACTCCGTTAATTGAGTAGCTTGCTACGATGTTGGCGCTTAATGAATGGGATACTGAGCAGTATTTGTCTTTTGATAGTTGGATTGCACGAACGACTTTTTCTTCTGGGAGGTTGCCTTCTACTAAGTAGTGTATATGGAAATCTGTAAATTTCTTTGGCTCCGTGTCTGCCCGGGTCCCCTCTACATTCATCGCAAAACCTGTCAGCTCTAAACGCATTTTTTTCAGTATCATCACAATATCGATACCTGTACAGCCAGCAAGAGAATACAGCAGCAGTTCTGTAGGTCTAGCACCACTATTTTGACCGCCAACTTCTGGTGCTGCGTCCATCCTTAATTCATGTCCTGATGGTGTGGTACCGGTAAAGGCCATATCCCCTGTCCAAGTAATCGTTGATTTCATACCTATCATCCCTTTCATCTATGTAATCACACCTTATTTTACCTTAAAAAAGGTTTTGAACCCATTAACGAGTCCAAAACCTTTAAATAATTACTTCAATAATGACAAGTCAATTAGACCTTTTATATCACTGCTTGGAATATAGCCTGCTTCTTTGCTGATATCTGCCATTTCCTGAATTACTTTTTCATTAACATCTGTTGTTACGGCTAAACGTGAAAACGCTGCGTCTACTTCGTCTTTGTTCAACTCTTTACCAGTAAGATCTTTTAAATGCTTAATGACAATTTCTTTACTTTCTTCTGGATTGTCCTGAATAAATTTAACTGATTTTTTATGAGCATCTAAATATTTCTGTGATAAGTCTTTGTTTTTCAAAAAGTCAGTTCTCGCAGCAACTACTGTATTAGTAGATTCTTTCCCCCATGCAAATTCATCCCAGTCTAGAAGGAGTTTACCATTTGCTTGATTTTCAAGAACATATCCCCAAGGTTCTTGTGTTGCAGCTGCATCTACTTGCTTTTGAATGAAAAGAGACGCCGTGTCTGCAGGTGCTGCAGCAAATAAATCTACCGTACCGCCACTTGTTTTTGCTTTTAAATCAGCATCCTTTAAAGCTTTTCGTAACATAACATCCTGAGTGCTTCCAATGACTGGAATCGCTACTTTTTTACCATCTAAATCTTCTAATTTTTCAACACCGCTGCCTTCAGCAGCGACCAGAACCGCTCCGCCATTAACCGCACCTGAGATCAGATGGTATTCTTTGTTTTTCACATAAAAGTTAAGTAATGGACCAGGTCCAACGGTACCAACGTCAATTGCTTTGGTTGCCATTGCTTCCATAAATAATCCGCCATTTGCAACTGTTTTCGTTTCAATCTTTACATCTTTACCAAAGGCTTCTTCAAAATAGCCTTTTTCAAGTGCCACGATGGTTGCGATATGAGTTAGGTTTGGAAAATATCCAATCTTAACGGTTTTCACCTCTCCACCTTCACCTTCATTTGAAGATTGAGCACATCCACTAAGTAATCCAATAAACAATACCGTGATGAATAAATAAAGCATAGATTTTTTCAACATAAATTTTTCTCTCCTGGCAATTTTATAATTTTAATTAAGCTCTTCCTCTAATACCCCATTTTACTTCTACATTTCGTTCAAGTCTTGAGAAGACAACATTGTCGACAATGGTTCCGATTATCGCGATGATAATCATGACAGAAATAACTAAATCCATTTGACCAAGTGAACGACCCATTTCAAGCAGTTGTCCAAGTCCGCCACCGCCGCCGAGAAGCTCACCGGCCATCAGTGCACGCCAGGAAAATGCCCAAGCAATCCGAAGTCCTGATATAATTTGCGGGACAGATGCTGGCAGAATTACCGTGCGAAGAAAATGAATCCCGCCTGAACCATACACCTTGGCAACTCGCTGATATAGTTGTGGAACGTTTTTAAAGCCGCTTGTAGCATTCACCGTCATTGTCCAGGTGGCTCCGATGGTAACAATGAACAAGATGGAAAAATCGTTTAAACCAAACCAAATAATCGCGAGTGGGAACCAAACAATACTTGGAATGGATTGAAGTGCTGTTACGACAAAACCAAGTGTGTCTTCAACTAATTTATACCGCCAAATGAAATAACCAAGAATCAATCCGACCACAATTGCAATCGTAAATCCTAATAAAATACGTCCCATACTTTTTCCGATGGCAAGGGTAATTTGTCCACTTAGTAAGCCATTAAAAAGCGTTTCTAATACTTGGGTCAAACTTGGAAACATAAAATCCGGAAGGCTGGAAAATCTAGATGTGACTTCCCATATCACCGCTATCACCGCGATGAAGATGATCCGTCTTAAAGCTGTAGTCATCACCCATTTCCTCCTTCAATACTTTTTCGATTTCGTCCTGTAAAATTGATAATATTCGTTGTTCTGTATTTAAAGTAATGCTATCCGGTGTAACCCCGTCTTTCATGGTTGGAACTGGAATAATCTCCTTAATCCTCCCTGGACGTGTTGCAAAAACGACCACTTCCTCTGAAAGAAGTACGGCTTCCCTAATATTGTGAGTGATAAAAAAGATCGTAACTTTTGTTTTCCGCCAAATTTCGAGCAACTCTTTATGCAGCACCATTCTCGTTTGTTCATCAAGTGCTGAAAAAGGCTCGTCCATTAACAGGATGTCTGGTTCCATAACCAGTGCTCTTGCAATGGACACCCTTTGCTTCATCCCACCAGATAATTCATGAGGATAGGAATTCACATAACGGCTGAGGTGAACCATTTTTAAAACGTCAAGTGCCTTTGCTTTCGCTACTTCTTTGGGCATCTTTTTCAGAATCAGCCCATAGGTTACATTTTCTAAAACGGTGAGCCATGGAAACAAACCTGCTTCTTGGAAAACCACGACTCTCTCTGGTCCAGGTTTTGTTACCAATTTTCCATCAACACGTATTTCTCCACTATCTGATTTGTCCAGTCCAGCAATAAGGTATAGCAATGTAGACTTACCACATCCTGAAGGTCCTACAATGGAAACAAAGCTTCCTTTTTTAACATTCAAATTAATCCCGTCGAGAACTTTTACATGTTCTTTTCTATCATTAATAAAACTTTTTTCGATTTTATCTATCGTTAAGTACATTTTTTCCACCTCTTTTTAAATCCCCAGTAAATCTATTGGTTTTATTATATTACAAACATTAGGTAAGTCAACCTAATATTCTAGTATTCTGCAAAATTTCCTTCCTTTTTTGTATCAGCCCTTTGATATTAACTGAATTTTCTTTAAATATTTTTCTACAAATGACTGGCAATTCTACCGATTTCCCGTCGTTATTTGCAAGAACGTTCCTATTTCTTAAAGAATCTGGTGATTCATGTAGATAAGTTTTTTACAGTCAAAGCAGGAGAAACCCACCTTTTTCTAAAACTATTAAAGTAGACGAAAAACAAGTCTATTGAATAAGTTGAAAGGTGGTCATTGCTATGAGCCAAGATATTACCCTACAACAAATCGCTGAAGGAGTACCAAAGACACTATTATATGCATCTGATAGAGACATTGAAGGATTCCAAAAAATCATCGAAGAAACGATAAAACTAAGAGAAGCACATAGAAACCTGCAGAAAATGGTAAAAAGCTTTTCTACCTCTACGATCCAGCGTACGTAAGAATTTTTGCAAAAAAAAGACCCATCTTGGTCATATGGGTGGGTCTAAACATACCTTTTTCGATTTAATTATGAAAGTCTATTACTTTTGTATGGAATCATAAATCTGTAAGGTCTTGAAATTAATTTTACTAAATGCTGAACACTAGCAAAAAGATCATCTAGTATTAATGTTGATTTAGAACTTCCCTGTTTTACAGTTAAACTTCTATACTCATTAAGTAGTCTATCAAGTTCCTGACTGCAAACAATTGTTTCTTCACTAGAAAGTCCTTTGGCCATTCCTATTTCTATCATCTCAGCTCTTTTCTCATTAATTGCCTCTTCTAAATCTACTATCTTCATAACAAAAACACACCTCTAAACAATATAATTAATTATCTAGTTGCTTTAATATATTAGTCATGAACAGAATTATAGCATGTATTTAAATCTATTAAATCGTTTCGATAAAACAAGTTAAAATATGACAAAACTAGACGAATTTTAAAATTTCTGACTATTTTGCATAAAAAAAAGAGACAGGATTTCTGTCTCTTTTTTAAGATTAAGCATGAAAATTTGTGCCATCTGTCGTAGCCTGGACAATTCCAGCACGAATAACGAAATCACCAAAGTGCTCGTCTTGCTCGCGTTCTTTTGCGTAACGCGAAAGAATGACACGTAGTTCGCTCAAGATCTCTTCTTCGCCGATATTTTCTCGGTATATTTTACTTAAGCGGCTGCCATCATGGGCGGCTCCTAAGTACATATTGTATTTTCCTGGTGCCTTACCGATAAAACCTATCTCTCCGAGTGCATGACGTGCACAGCCGTTCGGACATCCTGTCATACGAATGGTTATTTCTTTATCTCGAAGACCGTTTTCGTCCACAATTTCTTCGATTTTATCGATTAGACCTGGCAAATAACGTTCTGCTTCTGCCATTGCTAAACCGCATGTTGGCAGAGCAACACAAGCAATCGAGCTACGACGGAGTGCTGAAATATGCTCACCATCCGTTAAACCATATTGTTCAATCAATTCATTAATTTTCTTCTTTTTCTGGGCTGATACATCAGCAATGATTATATTCTGATTAGACGTCAGACGGATATCACCTGTATGTATTTTGGCAATTTCCCGTAAGCCTGTCTTCAGCTTATAACCATCAAAATCCGCAACACGTCCACCTTCAACAAACAGTGTTAAATGCCATTTTCCACGAATGCCCTTCACCCAGCCATAGCGATCGCCATTGTTATCAAAATGATAAGGCTTTGCTTCACCAAGACTCCAGCCAAGGCGCTCTTCTAGTTCTTCCTTTATTGTCTCAAGCCCTAATCGGTCGACAGTATACTTGAAACGTGCGTTTTTACGTTCTGAGCGGTTTCCGTAATCACGTTGAATGGTAATCACTTTTTCAGCTACATCATAGATTTGCTCTGGTTTAACAAAGCCGATTACCTTGGCAAGCTGTGGATACGTCTCTTTGTCTCCATGAGTCATCCCCATGCCTCCGCCAATTGCTACGTTAAAGCCGACTAGTTTCCCCTCTTCCACAATTGCAATAAGTCCAAGGTCTTGTGAAAAGACATCAATATCATTCGATGGGGGTACAGCAATACCAATCTTAAATTTACGTGGTAAATAAAGCGGGCCGTACATTGGTTCGACTTCTTCTATCTCTGGTGTTCCAGCCACTTTTTCTTCATCAAGCCAAATTTCATGATACGCTCTTGTTCGTGGCAATAGGTCGTTGCTCAATTTTTTCGACCATTCGTAAACTTCCGCGTGGACCTCAGACTGATATGGGTTCGAGGCGCACATTACATTTCGGTTTACATCTCCACAAGCTGCAATCGTATCTAAAAGAGATGCATGGATTTCCTGAATCGTGCTTTTCATATTCCATTTCAAAATTCCGTGCATTTGGAATGTTTCTCGAGTAGTTAGTTTTAGTGTACCATTTCCATATTTTTCTGCTAAATCATCCATGACAAGCCATTGTTCTGGAGTAGCCACACCACCTGGCATACGCACACGAAGCATGAACTGGTAAGCAGGCTCTAACTTTTGCTTTTGGCGTTCATTGCGAAGATCACGGTCATCCTGCAAATAGCTGCCATGGTGTTTCATTAGGCGGTTATCGTCGTCTGGAATTCCTGCACTGATTCGATCAAGCATGACTTCTTTCAGTGTTCCGCGTAAATAGTTACTTTCTCGTTTAATGCGCTCAACATCACTTGGCGCGCCATCCGGTGCCATTAATTTTTGCTTCACCATTTATGAAAAATCTCCTTCCACTACTGTATCAATACACATCTCGCTGGTACCGTTTTTGCTGCTGCATGTCTGCTAAGTAGGCTTCTGCTTCCTCACGGCTCATGCTGCTTTCTTTTTCAATAATGTTGATAAGTGTTTGATGAACGTCATGTGCCATATGTTTTTCGTCACCACAAATGTAAAGGTGAGCACCTTCTTGAAGCCATTCAAACAATTCCTTGCTTTGTTCTAGCATGCGATGCTGTACATAGACTTTTTCAGCTGTGTCACGAGAAAAAGCAACATCCATTTTGGTTAAAACGCCATCTTTCAGCCATTTTTGCCATTCTGTTTGGTAAAGGAAGTCTGTCACAAAATGCTGGTCACCAAAGAACATCCATGATTTTCCTTCTCCTCCTTGTTCCTCACGCTCTTGCATAAAGGAGCGGAAAGGTGCAACTCCTGTCCCTGGGCCAACCATAATAATTGGAGTTTCAGGATTCGCTGGAAGCTTAAAGTTTTCATTGTTCTGAATGTAGATCGGTACATTGTCACCCGGCTGTAAGCGATCTGCGGTAAAAATAGAGCAGACACCTTTACGGTCACGACCATGTGCCTGGTAACGGACAGCACCTATCGTTAAATGAACTTCATCTGGATTCGCAGTTAAGCTGCTTGCTATCGAATATAAACGTGCAGGCATTTTTCTAAGTATTGAAACAAACTCTTGAGAAGAGCTATTTACCGGGCCAAATTCACGTACCACATCGAGTAAATCGTGTCCTTCAAGATAGGATTTTACTTTTTCACTGTCATTTAGAAGTTCCTGTAATTCGCTGTTTGCAGTAAGTTTTGCTACTTTTTCAAGAAGCGGTTTTGTTAATGTCGTAATTTCATAGTACGTGGTGAAGGCATCTTTAAGAGAACGAACTTCACCTTGCTTATTGATCGTCACGCTTTCTTCTGAATTGAATTTCAATTCTTCAAGAAGTAACTCCACCAGTTCTGGATCATTTTCTGGATAGATTCCGAGACTATCACCTGGTTGGAAACTTAGTCCAGATCCTTCGAGTGACAACTCGAGATGTCTTGTTTCTTTATTAGATCCTCGTCCGTTTAAATTGAGATTTTCAAGCACTTCTGCTCGAAACGGATTTGTTCTAGAGTAGGTTGATTCCACCGTTTGTGTGGATGCTGCCTGAGATAGTGCTTGAGTAGCTCCCTTTGCTTCACCTAGGCTGCTGATAACTCCTTCAAGCCATTCTGCTGCTGGTTCATCGTAATCTAAGTCACAATCAAATCGTGGATAGAGTCGAGTTCCGCCAAGTTCTTCCAAACGAGCATCAAATTGTTTTCCTGTTTGGCAGAAAAATTCATAAGAACTGTCTCCCAGAGATAGGACTGAAAAGTTTAAGTCCTCAAGCTTCGGTGCTCGCTTCCCATGTAAAAACTCATGGAATGTTATTGCATTATCCGGTGGATCACCTTCACCGTGTGTACTTACGATAATAAGTATATTTTTTACCTTCTTAATATTGTTCGGCTTAAAATCGCTCATAGCGGAAACACTTACTTGAAAACCTTTCGCTTCAAGCGTTGTACTAGCCTTTTTTGCTAGGCCACGCGCATTACCTGTTTGTGAACCGTATAGAATGGTTACTTCTTTTGAAGCTGCACCTTCTGTACTTCCTTGTTGGCCTGGTACACCTAGGACAGAAGCAATTGGTGCCGAAGCTGCACCTGCTAGATACCCACTCAACCAAACTTTTTGAGATTCGGTAAAAGTAGGTAAAAGACGATTTAGGAGTTCCGCTTGCTCCTGATTAAACGGACTGTTCATTACCTGAAGTTGCAACGTTATCCACCTCACTATGGAATATAAACTTATCATACAGTATTTTTTAGAGGCTGCTAGAAATAAATTGGTCTATTTGTTGACCTAGTTCTCTATTTAAAAAGTTAAAGTTACCAAAATTCTTCTGGAAATTGGGTTTCGGCGCTATAAGGGCTTTATAGTTTACCCAAATCCTCTTTGGAATTCGTTTTCGGGCACTATAGAAAGTCTGCATTGACCCAAATTCCTTTCCGTTTCGGATTTCGGTCACTCCAGCACCTCCGCATTGACCCAAATCAACTTTCGTATCAGGTTTCGGTCACTCCAGCACCTCTGCATTGACCCAAATCAACTTTCGTATCAGGTTTCGGTCATTCCAGCACCTCTGCATTGACCCAAATCAACTTTCGTATCGAGTTTCGGTCATTCCAGCGTATCTGCATTGACCCAAATTCCTATCCGTTTCGGATTTCGGTCACTCCAGCACCTCCGCATTGACCCAAATCAACTTTCATATCAGGTTTCGGTCACTCCAGCACCTCTGCATTGACCCAAATCAACTTTCGTATCGAGTTTCGGTCATTCCAGCGCATCTGCATTGACCCAAATTCCTTTTCATGACAGGTTTCGGTCACTCCAACACCTCTACATTGACCCAAACCGCTTCTCCATCCAGCTTTCGGTCACTCTTAACCAAATTTTAGACTCTACTCACCAATGGCGCGTTCGATTACGATATCTTCAATCACAGTGTGGTTGCTTAAAGCTGGGGTGCAAAGAATACTCTGACCCTCTTTTTGACGTAATCGAACGATTTTGTATAATTCTGCAAGAAGAAGACCGGTAAACAGCATATAAGGAACCACAATTACTCGGCCTTCTGCTCCCTCCGATATCGTCTCCAAGCCCTCATTTAATCTCGGCTCGGTTGCAGCGAAATAGCAAACAGATACCCTTTCAGGTCCAAGCCGCTCCTCAATGCCATCCGCAATCTTTCCAAAGTTCACATGAACATCGGGGTCACTGCTGCCCACACCAACAATTAATAACCTGTCTGCACGATCAACTTCACCTGCAGAATCCCTTATTAATTCAGCGACACCATCCAAAATGACTTCCTGCACTCCGAAAGGATTCTTTATTTCTACCGGAATAGTAGGATATTTAGCAATTAATGGTGATAAAGCTTCTGGGATATCCCGCTTTATATGTCCGGCAGCTAAAAGAAACAGTGGAACCACATCGATTTGGGTTGCCCCTTGCTGCACACACTTTTCAAAGCCTTCTTCAATCAGCGGCTCTGTGAGCTCTAGGAAACTCAGCTCCTGAATCGATACATCAATTCTCGCCCTCACCCTCTCGATAAAGGCTCTAATCTCGACCGCCCCTTTTTTTGAGCGAGTACCGTGGCCGATATAAAGAATTGCTTTCATACTATGTGCTCCCTTCTACTATTACCGGCTGGCTATTGGAATCTTTGGTACAATTTCTTCTTGAAACCAATTCAATTTTTTGTGCAAATTGACTACCTCCCCAATCACAATCATGCTTGGATTGGTAATCTGCTCTCTTTCTACCACTTCTTCAATATTCTCAAGCGTTCCCACCACTGTTCTCTGGTCGCTTAATGTACCCCAATGAATTAAAGCGATAGGAGTCTGTGGAGACTTCCCATTAAGGATTAAATATTTGGTTATCGTCGAAAGATGGGACACTCCCATGTACACACAAATAGTATCTACTCCCTTTGCCAAATGTGCCCACTGGTGTTCTGCACAAGCATCACCAGCCTGATGTCCAGTAATAAAGGCGAAGCTTTTACTTAGGGATCGATGAGTAACAGGAATACCCGCGTAAGCCGAAGCCGCGATTCCAGCAGTAATTCCTGGAACAATTTCAAATGGCACGTTATGCCTAGCGCATTCCTCTGCTTCCTCACCTCCGCGTCCGAAAACAAAAGGGTCTCCCCCTTTTAAACGGACTACTGTGTATCCCTTTTTGGCGTATTTCACTAGGAAGTGATTAATGGTTTCCTGCTTCATTGTATGATAATGTGGGAGCTTACCGCAATAGACAAGTTGTGCTCCCTCTTTCGCATTCTCCAAAAGTTCAGGATTTACCAGCCGATCATAGAGGATGACATCAGCTTGCTGCAGGCAGCGCAATCCTTTTACTGTAATTAAATCTGGATCCCCGGGACCCGCACCTACTAAATAAACCTTGCCAACCATTGATCAACCATCCTTTCTTTTTCGGCTCCAGTTAGAGAATGTTTTTATCTTGAAGATAACTAAAAATATGATTCACTGCTTCTTCTACTGTTAAAAGGTCAGAACGGACCGTGATTTCTGGAAGTTCCGGTGCCTCATAAGGAGAATCAATCCCCGTAAAATCCTTTATTTCCCCCCGGCGAGCCTTTGCATAAAGCTGCTTTGGGTCACGTTTTTCACATTCTTCAATCGGACAATCAACAAATACTTCAAGGAACTCGCCTTCTTCAAAAAGTGCTCGAACTTGGTCGCGATCGGAGCGAAATGGCGAGATAAATGCTGTCGTTACAACTGCACCGCTATCTACAAACAATTTTGCAACTTCACCAATTCTTCTAATATTCTCTGTCCGGTCATGGTCAGAAAAACCTAGATCCTTGTTTAATCCATGGCGGATATTATCCCCATCTAGAACATATTCATTGATCCCCTGACGGTACAAGGCGCTTGATACGGCATTTGCAATCGTCGATTTACCAGAACCAGAAAGTCCTGTAAACCATAGAACACAACTTCCATGACCATTTTGAGCATGACGGTCGGATTTGGTAACAGTACTAGCATGCCAAGTAATATTCGTAGCTTTAGTCATTATTTTTCCTCCTTAAACCGTCGTTTCTTCTTTCATTCCCTCAATCAGCACTTCAACAACCTCTTTACGGCTGAATGTGGATGGAGGAAGCTGTCCTGCACGAAGCAATTCCCTTACTTTTGTTCCAGAAAGAATCACTCGGTCTTCGTTGCTGTGCGGGCAAGTTTTATCAGAAGCCATTCCTTCACACTTATTGCAATAGAAGCTATGTTCAAAGAATAATGGTTTAATGCCAAGTTCACCTTCAGGGAATTCACTAAAAATGAATTGAGCATCGTAAGTACCATAATAATTACCTACACCTGCATGGTCACGGCCGACAATGAAATGTGTGCAGCCAAAGTTCTTACGGGCAATCGCGTGGAAAACCGCTTCTCTTGGTCCTGCATAACGCATAGCAGCAGGATAAACACCAAGTTGTACACGTTCTGCTGGGTAGTAATTTTCAAGCAGGACACGATAACTCTTTAGGCGAACATCAGCCGGGATGTCGTCAGATTTCGTTTCCCCAACAAGCGGGTTAACGAACAATCCATCAACCGTTTCAAGTGCTGCTTTTTGAATGTATTCATGGGCGCGGTGAATCGGATTTCTCGTTTGGAAACCTACAACTGTTTTCCAGCCTTTTTCTTCAAACAATGCACGTGTTTCTTTCGGCTCGAACCAGACATCACCAAAGATTCCTTTTTCCGGCTTTTTAACTAACACTATATCCCCGGCCACATAGACAGGTCCTCTTTCATACAGACGCTTAACTCCTGGATGCGCAGTTTCTAGCGTTTTATAAACTTCAACCGCTTCTTTATCCAGATTTGGTTCATACCATTCTGAAACTTTAATAACCCCATATACCTCTTTATTAAAAACAAGCTTGATTTCTTCCCCTACTTCAAGTGTCGCTGCAGTTTCATAGGAAACAGGAAGTGTAACGGGAATAGACCAAATCGTATTATCCGCAAGACGCATATTCTCTACTACGTTTTCATAATCTACTTTTCGAAGGAAACCGGTTAGTGGACTAAATAACCCAACACCAATTAACTCTAAATCGCTTAAGGCAATGGCGTCGATTTCAAGTTCTTTTACGATGGATGTTACATCATAGTTTGGATCAAATGCTTGGATTAGTTTACCTCCATGAGGTGTTGGTAAAAATGACAACAGAATCAAACCTTTCTTCATTTAATTTGCGTTTTTTAATTAAAAATCCTCTTAATTGAGATTTATATCAGCGATAATGAATTTATCGTTGAAATCGTAATGTTTTTTGGTAAGCTATCAAACTACTTTTCTGCTACTTCTGTGACTGGTTGATTGGACCTTTTCATCAATGACGACACCCCAAATACGGAGATTAAAACACCTGCCATTGCAACAATTGGGTAAAAGTTATGCTCAATCAGCAATTGGATGAGTGTGTAGGAAAGCACCATGGATAATACAGGTGAAACAATCCACACAGTAAGTAACTGAACCACTATACCCTTTTTTAAGACAGACTTCCCATGCTTGGCAAAGCCGATGCCGATAATCGAAGATGTCGTGATTTGAGTCAGCGGTACTGGAATCCCAAAAACAGAAGCTACGGTGACAATGGCTGCTCCCGTTCCTGAAATGACACATCCCTCTTCCAAACGGAGAGTGGTAATTTTCTTACCATTTGTTTCAAGAACACGATGGCCTAACAGGACCGCACCTGCTGCAACAAAAAGACCGCCCCAGAAAATGCCGCTGCTAGTCGACATAATGTCAGCCCCGACAAGTGGTCCAACTGCATTTGCCACATTGTTCATCCCCGCTGAAAAAGCTTCAAATAATCCCATACATACAACAAGAACGGAAAGAATCGGAATGGCTTTTGGCGCTTCCATCCAGCGTTTCAGAGTCTTAATCTTTAATAAATTCGCAGCCAAAATGGCAATCAAGAATGCCGCAAAAGGTGTTAGGAGCCAAAAGACCATAATCCATGCTAGATTACTAACAAATACGGATTGATAAACGATTCCCGCCCCTACCACTGACCCTACTGCTACTTCACTAGTAGAAAGTGGAATCCCGAATATATTCGCTAAGAATAATGAAAGTGCAGCTGAAGCTAAAACGATAAGCGCGACGGGTACGGTAAATGTGCTGTTTGGAACAATTCCACTCCCAATGGTTTTTACCACTTCTCCGCCGCCTAGCCAAGCCCCAAAGAATACAGTAATACCGCATAGTAACAGTGCCAGCTTTTTCTTAACCACTCCTGCTCCGTAAGATATCCCCATTGAAGCAGCTGCACCACTAGCACCAATATTAATTGCAAAAAATAACCCTATCGTAACTGCTATAATTGTGAGCAAACTAAAAGCCCCCTTTTAGGATGTGTGCAACCCACACTCCGTCTTGCCGCTTCCCACCCAGCGTCCTGCACGAGAATCACCATCTGCACTCACAGGCTGTGTACAAGGAAAACAGCCGATACTAGGGTAATTTTGATCATGCAAAGCATTGTAAGGGAGGTCTTTTTCCTTGATATAGGCCCAAACTTCATCCCATGTCCAATGAATCAGCGGACAGATTTTTATGTTCTGAAACTTATCATCTTTATTAAGAAATTGAGTGTTTGCTCTAGTTGGCGATTGTTCCCGGCGAAGCCCTGAGATCCACGCTTGTTTTGCCGTTAGCGTTTCCCTTAATGGAATTACTTTTCGGATATTACAGCATTGATTCGGCTCCCGCTTCCAAAGAGCTGAACCATATTGCTCACGCTGCTCGTCAAGGGTTAGCTTTGGTAGTTTTCGCTCAATTTTTAATGAAGGAAAACGATTTTCAATTTTGTTAATAACCTCATATGTTTCTGGGAAGTGCAGGCCTGTATCCAAGAAAACGATATGCGCATCCGGCTTTACCTGCTGGATGAGGTCGATTAAAACGATTGCTTCTGCACCAAAGCTGGATGCATAGACAATTTGTTCTTCTGGATATGAGCTGTACGCCCACTTCAACACCGATATTGCTCCCTTCGTTTTATCCTCGATAGGAAACGTATCGGATATTTGATTCCAGTTTTCATACGTAACCAGTGTAGTCATTCCTATAATCCTCCTTTGTCCATCAAAAAAGCCTTCCCCAAAAAAGGAAGGCATCTCACGTTTGTTTAACGCCTTATCTCCCAAAATGAGGTCCATTTTGCTGGAATTAGCACCTTGCAAAGCAGGTTGCCGGGCTTCATCGGACCAGTCCCTCAGCCTCTCTTGATAAGTATTTGGTATTTGTTGAAATTAATCCTACCATACCAATAGGTTTTATGTAAATAAGAAAAACAAAAAATTTAGAAAAATAAATTTTCCCATATTGCCCGCCCCCCAAAAAATAAAAAAGCGCCCTAGACACAAGTACCGTCCAGAACGCAATATTTAGGCAATTACATTTTTTGTTGACTTGCTTTCCATTTTTCTAATTGACGCAGTCCTTTTTGTGCTTTGAGCTGCTCTTTTGCAATTTCAATCCCTTCTCCAACACTTGGAACAGCCCCAAAAAGATGATACCGTATTCCCGTGTTAAACAGCACCTGATTATAATAGGTTTGGAGAAATTTAGATTGTTCTCCACTTAGAAGCGCCATCGTAATATCTGATTGAACCCTAGCTGATAGTTTGATATCTTTTTCCATTTCGGGTGCCGTCAGTCCATATTCCCCTGGATTAACAATGAAAGATTCCATCTCATTGTCTGTTATTTTAAAAATAAAGCTATTGCGATGAACAGGTAAATCTTCAGATCCTTCCATCCCTTGCACCACATACACATTTTTATAGGAAAGTCTTTTGAAAATAGGAGCGATTTTATTAATTGCTGTTCGGTGATACGCACCCATCATGATTGAATCTGCATTCGCTAGATTTAATAATTTCTCAACTGTATTTAGAAGAGTTCTAACTCCAAGCTCTTCACGAATTTTCCGCAACCTTCCTAAGCTAGTACAAAATTCTTCGGTTGAGGCAAAAGCAATTCCTGCTTCTGTTATTGTTTTTGCTAAACGCGGAGCATTTTGAGATATTTCTACTCCTAAAAGGGATAGAATCTCATTCATCGCAATACCATATTTTGGCGGCAATGCATCACTGCCATGTAAAAATACCGGTAATCCATATTCAGCCATTAAAATTGCAGTCGGAATGCTTCCCGCAAAAGTGTTTCTTCCATTATAAGGACTGGCTAAATCAATTATTGGCTGCTGGATCGAATCTATCTTTTCACTGTTATCCCCAAAGGCATGGACGAACGCTAACAGTTCTTCAGGCGACTCCGTTTTCAAACGCAGTGCAATTAAATAAGCAGCGATTTGAGCATCTGTTGCGTCCCCATTTATGATTGTTTGGGCAACTTCTGTGGTTTGTTGATAATCTAAATCTTTTGACCCTCTTTTTCCTCTTGCGACTTCTTTAAGCCATTGTTGCATAACTTTCCGCCTTCTCTCCTTCTACTAATAAATTTATTTTATCACGGAAAGTGACAACTTCTCCAACAACGATCATAGCAGGATTTTGAATTTCTTCTTCTTTTACTATGCCAACAATAGAACTCAACGTACCTGTTACCGTACGCTGCGCACTTGTTGTCCCTTGTTGTATGATAGCAACAGGGGTCTCTGCCTTTTTTCCATGCTTCATTAATTCCTCGCAAATATATGGTAGGTTTGTCATTCCCATGTAGATGGCCAGTGTATCAACAGCAGTTGCTAGACTCTTCCAATTTATGTCGGTAGGTTTTCCCTTTGGCTTGTGACCCGTTACAATCGCAAAAGAGCTGCCTAGTTCACGATGGGTTATCGGAATCCCAGCATAAGCAGGTGCTGCTACCCCTGCTGTGATCCCGGGAACTACTTCAACTGGCAGCCCCTGTTTTACCAAAGCTTCTACTTCCTCCGCCCCACGCCCAAATACAAACGGGTCTCCACCTTTTAATCGAACAACATTTTTCCCCTGTTTCGTGTATTTGACTAAAAGATGATTAATAGTTTCTTGCTGGAGTGTATGGTAATTTGGTTTTTTACCACAATAAATGAAGTGGCAATCTTGTTTTGCTTCCTTTAAAATTTCTGGATTAACCAGCCGGTCATAAAGAATCACGTCTGCTTTCTGAATACATCTTAACGCTTTAACTGTTAGTAAATCCGGGTCACCAGGACCTGCTCCAACGATATATGCCTTCTTCATACTCACCCCTCCAATTTATCGCTGTGTACTCGCTATCGCTTTCTTTGTTTGTGGCAGTTCTAGAATCATTTTGGAATCTGCATTTTTATGAGTGTAATAGAGTGCAATTCCTGTAAAAAGAACACCGCTGACTAAATTTCCAATTAATACAGGGATTTGATTCCATACCCACCAATCTGCAATTGTGACATCCGCACCAAGAATCATGCCAGCTGGAATGACAAACATGTTCACCACTGCGTGCTCAAAGCCCTGCGCAAAAAAGATTAAGATTGGAAGCCACATGGCGGCAATTTTCCCCATAACAGACTTTGTCGTCATGGCCATTACAGCCCCAAGCGTCACCATCCAATTACAAAGCATCGCTTTTACAAATACAACCAGTAAACCTTCTGCACCAAGATTTTTATACCCAAGCGTTTTGGCTTCCGCCACTGCTAGAATTTTTGTTGCAACAGCGTGGTTGGTGACTTGACCGAACTGTGTGAGTGCTATGATATAGAGGATTGCGTAAAAAACAGCTCCTAACACATGACCGACGATGACCCAAAACCAGTTTTTCATCATGTTGGCTGCTGTTGCTTTTTTAGCCATTACTGCAACGGGTATCAGAGCGAAACTACCTGTAACTAATTCTAAACCGAGGAGAATGATAATGACAAACGCTGCTGGAAAAAGTAACGCTCCTACAATCCCTAGTCCGGTTTGGACCTCAGCCGTAAAAGCTAATGTCGTTCCAAAACCGAGCAACGCACCGCCTAAACCTCCACGAATGAGCAAATCCTTCACTGGTAATTTTGCCTTCACTTCACCCGCTTTTATCATACTGTCCACAACTTGATTTGGACTTACAATCGTCACCCTATTCACTTCCCTAAAAGATTTAAGGTATCATTAATATGAACTTCGTATAGTGAGCCAAACCCTACTCTCTCTCTTCCGGTTCGGTCACTATGAACCTCCTAAACTCCTTTTGCCAATGGTGTAGAACAATTTCCTTCCCCACCCACTTTTTCATGGATTAAGATATAAACTCGATCTTCTTTGACTTCAACCGGATACGTCTGGACACATCCTACATCCGGTGCCTGTACTTTGCCGTCTGTAATGCTGATTTTCCAATCGTGCATTGGACAAAATACATAGTCGCCGCTTAGTATTCCTTCAGCAAGGACTCCACCTTTATGGGGGCAGCGGTTCTCAATCGCTCGGATATCACCATTTTCCGTCTTAAAAACAGCAATTTCCTTATTGCCGATGGTTACTGTTTTTCCTAACTTTTGCGGTAGATCTGCAACTTCCCCGATGAACACACTGCGCATTGTCTTTTCCATAAGCTCCAACTCCTCCTCAATTATCATATTTTTACAGTTTGATATAAATCTCTTAAGAGATTTTTATTGTGAATCGCTTCATTCCATGGATCTTGAACCACAGATAAGGCTTCATTGATTCGATTATTGAATTCCTTGACCATTAACTCATCGGATAAGACTTCTCTAATATGCTCTAACCCCAAACGGTCAACCCAAGCGGAGGTTCTCTCTAGATATTTTGCACTTTCACGATAATATTGGAGGAATGCACCAATCATCTCTACCAGGTCATCTCCATCTTTAAACTTAAATAACAAATCTGCTTCGCGTAAATGTGTTCCTCCATTTCCGCCCACATACATTTCCCATGCACCTTCAACTCCGACAATCCCTACATCCTTTATGCCGCTTTCTGCACAGTTACGTGGACAGGCAGAAACAGCCATTTTCACTTTATGTGGAGTGTTTAAACCTTCAAATTTCTTTTCAAGTCGAATTCCCATCCCTATTGAATCCTGAGTGCCAAATCGACAGTAACTTTCACCCACACAGGTTTTTACCGTTCGAAGCCCTTTAGAGTAAGCTGATCCAGAAGGCATATCCAATTCCGCCCATATCTTTGGCAAATCTTCCTTATATACTCCTAGCAAATCAATTCGTTGACCGCCAGTAACCTTAATCATACCTACCTTATATTTATCCGCGACATCGGCAATTTTTCGTAAGTCCTCGGATGTTGTAACGCCGCCATACATTCTTGGAACTACGGAGTAAGTCCCATCCTTTTGGATATTCGCATGCATCCTTTCATTTACATACCTTGCTTCTTTCTCATCCTGGTATTTTAAGGGATCAATCATTCCTAAGTAATAATTTAATGCAGGTTTACATTTCGAACAGCCATCTGTTTTCCACTCCAGGACGTTCATTACCTCGCGGATATGGGTAAGCCCTTTTTCACGAATTTCTGCCAAGACCTCATCTCTCGATAATGTCGTACAGCCGCAGATTGCTTCCTTTTGATCCGCCTGATATTGATCACCAAGCGTGCAGGCAAGTAGATCAGAAACGAGTGATTTACAGCCCCCGCATGAACGGGATGCGTTCGTACAGCCTTTTACCTGGTCGACAGTGGTTAAGCCATTTGCCTTAATTGCCTCTACAATACTTCCTTTTGTGACACCGTTACAACCGCAAATGAGTTCATCATCTGACATATCAGCAACGGTATTCACCTCAGAAATAACACTTTGTGATGACTCTAAATATTCTTCAATCCGTGATTCATTTTTAATAAAATTAAATAACTTATTTCCATCCTTCGTATCACCGAACAGTACAGCTCCGGCAATTTTTCCGTTTTCAATTAAGACCTTTTTATAAACACCATTCCAATCGTCGTAGGTTTTATAAACTTTTGTACTCTCATCCTCATTGATTTTCCCTGCTGAGAAAACATCGACACCAGAAACCTTTAATTGAGTAGAAAGGACAGACCCTTGGTAGCCTTCATCTCTAATCCCACAAAGTCTTTTTGCTAACACTTGTCCTTGTTGATATAACGGTGCCACTAATCCATATGCAATCCCGCGATGCTCGGCACATTCTCCAACAGCAAATACATTGGGGATTTCTGTTTCTAAATAATCATTAACGATGATCCCGCGGTTAACTGGAATTCCTGCTTCTTGAGCCAAAGCGACGTTCGGCTTTATCCCAACAGCCATTACCACTAAATCAGCTTTAATTTTGCTGCCATCAGAAAACTTTAATCCTGTTACATGTTTTCTGCCTGTAATTTCTGCGGTATTTTTTTGTAAAATAAAGTTCATGCCCTGTTTCTCTAACTCTACTTGCAGTAACTTTCCTGCCGTTCGATCTAATTGACGCTCCATTAAGTAATCATAAATATGAATGACATCTACTTCCATTCCGAGGTTCAGGAGCCCTCTTGCTGCTTCCAGTCCAAGTAGGCCTCCACCAATGACCGCCGCTTTCTTATATCTTTTTGAATATTCAATCATTTCTTCGCAGTCTTTTATGTTCCGAAACGCCTTAACCCCTTCCTTATCTGCTCCAGGTAACGGAAGCATAAATGGGTTAGATCCTGTCGCAATAATTAATTGATCATAGGACTCTATTCGTCCTTTATCTGTGCTCACACTTTGTGTTTTTGTGTTAATAGATGTAACACTTTCTCCGGGATAAAACCGGATCTTATTATCTTCGTACCATTCCCACTCATTCAAAGTAATGTCACTTACCGAAGTACCACCTTGAAGCACCTTAGATAACTGAATTCGATTGTAATTCGGATAGGGCTCTGTGCCAAAAATCGTAATTTCAAAGTTTTCTGGGTTGATTTTCAACACTTCTTCTACGGCTCTTACCCCTGCCATTCCATTTCCTATGAGAACTAACTTTTGTTTTATCATGGGACAACACCTTCCTTGTTTGTATTGAATTATCTGAATTATTTATAACATTATGGCAACTTTATTAACATGAGTTTGGAAGGTTATCTAACATATTATTTCAACGCTTTAACCCGATAAAGTACCCTAGAAGCCCTTATTTCATAATGGTGGTAACGGATACATCTAGATAAAAATTAACAAGAAAAAATGGACCTCAAAATTGAAGTCCAAAACCAAATTACCACATGAAATGTGAGTATATGAAATCCGCAGCAATTAAACCGAAGCCAAGTGATATATTTCCCCACCCTAAAAATTTTGATACTTTCTGTTCTTTTTTCAGAGAAGCATTTCGATATGCCTTTACATCAGTAAGAAGGATTAATCCTCCTGTCACCCAGCAGATTACAATCACATAATTCAAATAACCAATATACATCCAAGGTACTCCTTATTTAGATTTCATTCCAACTCGGTGAATATGGGAATCAACCTTTACATCAAATGTAATACCCTGATAAATTTCATCCCATTTATCTTTTGTTTGTACGTTCTTATTCCAATATTGCGGTAATCTAGCACGAAAATGTTCACCAAAGCCAAAAATATCCGCACTTGATTTTTGTGTTTTTGCGAGTAATTTTTCAATCGATTTTTTAGTGTTTTTTGATGCTTCCTTTTCAATTTTTTTCAGAATAGCTGAATCAGAGAGCAGTATTTTTGCACTTTCCTTTTCATCGATCTCACTCTCATACTGAATTTTTATCGAGACATGTGGTTTGCCATTTTTAAGCGAGACTTTCGTCCTGGTTTTTCGGCTAACAGCCCTTACTAAAACTGATTCATCCTTGCCAGGCACTTCGGCAAAGGCACCATACCCACCTCTGCCAATTCCTCTAATAGCCATAAAGACGCCAATTTCCAGGGGTGATGTTTTTCCGACCATTTTATCACCTTGAAAGTATGCCAGACCGTTTAATTGAATGGTCTTTTTTCCTTTTAGCGCTAAATAAGGGAGATAAGGGTCCTGACCTTTACTGGAGTAAATCGTCCAAAAGAGCCCAATGAAGCTCGGCGGAAATTTGCCTATTGCCGTTAAATTATCTACCATGTCTGCTAAATAAAGGGATGGAACACGTTCCAACTCAGGAGTTAAATCCATATATTTATCTGCTGATTCTTTTGACACGACAAGAGCAGCCGTTCTCCGAATCTCGGGATTTCGTCTAAGAAAATCATTAAACCGGGCTGTTCCATCTCTGGCTATTTCTTCACTTAGGACAATTATTCGTAAATGTCCTAGAAACAATTCATCCGCAACCTCCTGTTGTAAATTTAACATGGCATCCTCTAAGGTGTGACCCACGACTTTCACAACCAAAACTGGCTTTACGGTTCCCCCAGGCTGCTGTGGCCCTAGAGGTATTCTACCAGGAACAGCAATTTGTACCGTTACCTTTATCATATTTTCATCTGGAATCGGAAATTTTTTTCCTAAATGAGAAACATCATCTTCCTTCTTTCGCTCTTCCTCGCTCGCTTTATCAATTCCAATAGCCAATACCGTTGCTCTTTGTTCAATCTCTTTACTATCCCAACATCCTGATAGGATAGGAATGAGAATAAAAAACACGATTATTATTTTTATATCACGATGATTTTGCCACATTTTTTTTCCTCCTCCAACTCCTGAGGAAATCAATCATTAGAAGGGTTGCTGGATACATGACCGTAATCATCAAGCCTGCTCTTCCGATATATTGGATGATCTCATACATATGTAAAACGTTTTGCGGCAACATTGCCAAAAAAAACACAAACGGCAGAATAAAATAGCTGAGCATTTTATGGTCCTTTAGTCTGAATAGCTCTTTAATAGAATGAATGGTAAAGTAGTAACTTGAAAATAAAGTAGTAAATACAGCCAAAACCCAAACTGCTAAAAAGATAATATCTAATCTTTGCAGTATGTTACCAGGTACAGCAGTTGTCCTAGCCAGTTCTAAAGTTGGCCAAAAGATTTGTTTAATTTCTTCTGGTCCAAATATAGCCACTGTTGCGATAACAATTAATAGGTATAAACCACCTGAAATCAAAATACCCCAAAAACTAGCTTGCAATGCTTTCTTTGGCGATTTCATGGAGGGGATAATCATTGTGATAATAAATGACCCCTGAAATAACGCTGAAATCGTAAGTATGCCAGCAGCCATATCTTGAAGATCATTCCCTAAAAATATTGGACGCAAATATAAGAGATTGGCATTCTTTAATGAGAATGCAACCACAATCAATACAGGCGCCAATATCATGGGGACATAAAAATTGTGGATATAAGAAAAAACATTGATATTATTCCTACAGCTAATAGACGCCAGTAAAAGCATAACAACAACAGTAACCTCAAGAGGTGTTTCTCTTAAAACAGCCGTTACGACTACAGCACCAAATTCCCGTGCTGCCAGGCTGGTTAAAATTAAAAAGAAGAAGATCACAAATAAGCTAAAAATCTTTCCCAGCCATTTACCGATAATATCTTGGCTGTACGTAATAATTGTTTTTTGAGGGTGTCGCATCCCTAGGTAGGTAAGAATAAATAAACCAATTGCAGCCAAAAAAATGCCGATTAAGGTTACAAATGGTGCACTTGTTTCACCCGCCCTAACTGCAAATAACGGTAAAGGAAGCACGCCTACCCCAATAATGGTACTAATTAATACGGTTGTTGCTTGAAGTGTTGTGATCTCCTTTGGATCCCCCATTTGATGTATCCTCCCGCTGATCATTTCCAACTTTATTGTGTTCTAAAATTTTATTATCATTTTGACTCAATCGATTTTGATTGGCTGGTTGAAGAAATCCAGGTCTTTTTGGCATCCACCATAAAGGACTACGGATAACAACATCCTTCATTCCCTGGTAGTTTTCCGGAGATACTGGTGCCATGTACGGTACACCAAAGGATTTTAATGATAGCATGTGATTAAAGATAAAGATGACCCCGACCATAACGCCGTATAGTCCAAAAATCCCAGATAATATCATAATTGGAAATCGCAGCATTCGTAGTGCGAAAGCAGCTGTATAGGTAGGTGTTGCAAAAGAGCCAATCGTGGTTAAGGCAATAACGACAACGGTGATTGGGCTAGATAAACCCGCTTCAACAGCAGCCTGTCCAATAACCAGCACACCAACAATTGATAAAGCGCCACCTACTTGTTTTGGAAGCCGAACGGTGGCTTCTCGTAATATCTCCATCGCAACTTCAATAATCAAGACTTCGATAACAGCGGGATAAGGAACCCCTGAACGTCCACCAGCAACAGCTACTGCAAATTCAGTCGGCAACAGCTCTGGATTAAAGGAAATCAAAGAAACATAAAGGGACGGAAAGATAAGTGAAAAGACTAGTGCCAACACACGTGCAATCCTTACGAAACTCCCCATTAGGAATCTTGAAGAATAGTCCTCTGTTGTTTGGTAGAATTGGTTAAACACAACTGGAACCATCAAAGAAAATGGAGAACCATCGACAAGAATTGCTACCCTGCCCTCAACTAAATTGGCTACTGTTTTATCCGGTCTTTCTGTCGTTTGGGTCTGTGGAAAGGGTGAAAACGGATTGTCTTCAATAAATTGTTCTAGATATCCCACATCAAGGATGGCGTCGATATCAATCTCTGATAACCTTTTTTCTACCTCTTTTATTACCGTCTCATTCGCTATCCCTTTCAGATAACAAATTGCCACGGTTGATTTGGTTAAGCGTCCGATTTTCATTGTTTTCACCTGGAAGTCTGGAGTCGGCAGACGATATCTAAGCAAGGAAATATTCGTAGAGATATTTTCGATAAAACCCTCCCGTGGTCCTAAAATAACCTGCTCGGTTTCCGGTTGGGCAATCGATCTCTTTTCTACCTTGCGTGTTCCTATATGAATAGCTTCCTTGATTCCATTAATGAAAATGACGGTTTCCCCGCGTAACATCAACTCAATTAATTGGTCAATACTATCCCCTACCTTAGCCTGACTATGGTAAAGAGTTTCAGTTATGATGAGGTTGATTAATTCGCTCAGAGGTTTTTCCCTTCCCATTAAATGCTCAGGTTCATACATTAGTGGCCTTAAAATATCCTGATTGATTACATCCTGGTTCACTAAACTTGAAAGGTATACGCTAGCAGCGGGGAATTTCCCAAAAATTTTAAAATGTTTTATTTGTAAATCATCATTATTGCCAAGGATTTCTTTAACTTTCTTCTCTGTCTCCACTAATGAGCTAGAAGTTGGTGGTGTGTCTCCCTTTTTCTCTACCAGCTTACTCGGGGTTAACAATTGAGGTTTTCTAAAGTTTCGTTTCTTCGATCGAAATAAGGACACACAACCACCTCCTACTTAATAATTTTTACCAATTCACCAATATTATTCCTCCTCTGCCTTCCCAAAACAGAAATTAAAAAACAGAAATCCCCTAGGACTTCTGCATTATTTCAATCTTACAAAAAATGCAAGAATGAGTATAACTAATCCGACTAGTGAGATGCCAAAAGCGCCCATTTTATTTCTATCTTTTAATAGAAAATAGGCATGAAGAAAACTATAGACACCTCCAAAGAGGACAACTGCCCAAAATATCATCCTCATTAATCCTTCACCTTCCATTTCTGATTCCTTTAGCTGCTTTCCGAATCCGATAATATCGACTTGAACATCGATGGCTATGTTGACAAATGGGTAATTTTTATTTGTCCAATCCCAGTCTTCGTATTCTTTTGTGGTACTGAATAAGGGACGGACTGCTAACGACCAACCATCCCAAATATCCCAAAAACGCTGGCAGCAAGAAGAAACCCAAATCTAGCAATTCTAATGGCATAATTTAGATTAACATCACTTATCGAGAAGGAAGACAAACCTGTGAGAGCAACGACGATTACTACAATGGGACTGACGACATTGGCTTCAACTGCAGCCTGCCCAAGTATCAATGCTCCCACAATACCAATCGTTGGTCCGATTGGGGTGGGTACGCGTATCCCTGCTTCTCGAATTAATTCAAAGGCAAGTTCCATCATCAAGAGTTCAAGAATAGCCGGAAATGGCACCATCTCTTTTGCACCTGCAATGGCTAATAATAAATTTGGCGGCAGCATTTCAATGTGATAATTGGTAATCGCGATATAGATGGATGGTGTGAACAATGTAATAAACATGGCTGTCATGCGGAGGAAACGTGTAAAGTTTCCATACATAAACCGTAAATAATGATCATCCGCAGAATGATAAAAAGCCCAAAAAGTCGCTGGCGCAACAACAGCAAATGGAGAATTGTTCATGACCACGATGACATGACCATCCTCGATAAAAGAAGCCGCTCTATCCGGTCTTTCGGTCAGTAATATGGTTGGAAAAAGACTAGCCTTCTTGTCTTCAATATGTTGGATGAGAAGGCTGAGATTTTGAACCGCATCCCTCTGAACAGCCCCAATCCTCGCTTTTACTTCATTTAGAACCCTATCCCCAGCTAACTTTTTGTTATAAATAATAAACACTTCATTATTTGAACGCTCACCAATTACCATTTTCTCAACTGTAAAATCCTCTGATCGAATTTTTTTATGAATGAGAGAAATATTTATATCTGCTCTTTCTACGAAAGCTTCCTTCGGACCAAATAATGTCGTTTCGTTTTGTGGTTTTTCTACACTTCTTCCGGCCGCCGTACTCGTGTTGATCACATGGCAGCGAGGCTCATGGTCAATAATTAGTAAAGTATTTCCTGTGTTTAATTCTTTTATCGCTTTGCTTAAACTTTTCTCTTCATTGATGGCACTGGCACTTATTATAAGGGGCACTTCTTTGGCAGTTCTATCTCTGTTTGTGAGCAATGGTTTTATGATATGTTCATCGACCATTTTCACATCGGTCAATGATGGAATATAAAAAATAACCCCTTCTTTTCCCATCATGGGAATGTTAATCTTGCGCACTTGAAAATCAATGTTTTGTGGAAAAGGATAGAGCTTCTTAATAAGTTCCTCATCTCTTGATAAATCCACAGAAAAAGAAGTTTCTTGATTCGACGTTTCATTATCAATAATTTCCTTACTAGTTTCCATTTTGAATCGGTTATTCTTTTTAAAAAAATGACTTTTCATATAGGTTCTCCTCCTAGGAGGGCTACTTGAACGATTTGGTATTTAGTTATGGTTTAGCAAATTAGATTAAATATCCTTTTTTTGAGGATATTCCCTTCACTCATTCTTAAAATAAGGCTAAAGACTTAGGGAGAGTTACAACCCGGGTTCGTTATGTTGAGTTTGTTTTAGAGATAGACTGTAAATATAGTAAACACATGATTTTAAGGGAGAGAATAATTTGAAAAGTAATGAAGTTTCAACTAGATTCAAAGTTAGCGGTGTAAGCTTTGCATTGCTGTCGATTTTATTTTTAATTTGTATACTTGTTCAAGTATTTTTTGCAGGGTTAGCCATTTTTGTAAATCCTGCAAATTGGACAAAACATACAGGATTTATCCATTTATTCGAATTTATCCCTGTTCTAATGTTCATTATTGCGTTTGTTGGTAAATTACCGCGCTGGGTAATCGGACATAGTGCAGCATTATTTGGTGTTATTTTCGTTATGTATTTTACTGCAAACATAACTCCTGTCCTCCCTTGGGCCGCAGCCCTCCATCCAGTAATGGCTTTCGTTTTGTTCTGGATGTCAGTCAAGTCTGTCCCAAAGGTATGGGAAATGACATTTAAGAGAAAGCAACGTGAAGGGGTTGCTGCAGAATGAGAGTACTTTTACTATTTTTTACTGGTTTTGTTTTAGGATTGCTTCTTACTGAAGTAATAAATATATTTGGCTTTTTGTTGTATGATCAGACCATTGGAATAAAGTTTTTTCCAATAATAATGGGAATTGTCTTAGCAGGAATTGATCTGCTTCTTCGCAGGAAATCAAAACTTCCAAATTATAAGAGCAGCCTCCATTAAGGAAGCTGCTCTCATTGTGTTATTTTTTACAAGGGTTAGTTCTATTTATGTTTTTTTATTTTAGTTTACATAATATATTTATGTGTTCCTTTAAACCTTCTAGATAAGTTTCACTTAAAAAATGGGTGCCACCACGCAAAATTTCTTCAGCATAATGTTCAGGTGGTGCTGTTTCTGCTCCCTTTTGAACCACGACAAAGGTTAATACATCTTTATATAGTGTTCCATTAATCGAAAGATCTACGAAAGCAGGACGGTACAGACGTGAACCTACCCCTTCTCGCCTATAAAGATAAGACACACAATCTGCAGGAATCTCATACACCTTCCCTTCCACCATCCCCCCTTCTTCCACAATATCAGCACGACCACCATCGTGCATATGAACAGAAAAACGTAATGTGTAGCCTTGCAAGATACCGGTGCCTGTCACCTTTTGAAAATAATGATCAACCTTCGCGAGTTTAAAGCGCGCATCATCCATGCAGCTTCCATACGCAAAATATAGGATTGAGTCTTTATTGCGGAGGCGATACTCCTTCCAATCACCACTTTTGATGGGAGTATTTAACATATGCTGGTTCTTTTCTGCTATGGTGTAAATATAAGCTTGTGTTTCACCTTTATCATGTATGATAAGTTGTTTCACACGATCATATAAATTATCACTACCATCCATACTATATCCTTCCAACTCGTCCAATCTACTAAGCTGTTTATCCGATACTAAATATAGCTCTCCATACACCACATTCGCTCTTGACTCCTGTAATGCTGGATACCCCAAACCAGTATCATACAACTTACCATTCGTCCAAGCCTGCTTAGCAACAAGCTTCCCACCTTCCAACAAATAATGATTGCGTTCATGCCTCCGAAGCGTCCCATAAACAAAAACAAAATGCCTCTCCACTCAAACCCCTTCTTTCTATTAATGATATAAACATAATCTCAAATTATCGATGACAACACTGTCATCAAATCGGTGCTAATTCGGTGCCTGTCACCAGCCGTGGACACTGTCCACCTCAGGCGGACAGTTTATAGTTCAGAAAAGTCCTCATCACCGGAAGGGTAATGAGGACTTTTCTGTCGGTTACTGTTGGGTTGTTTTTTTATAATGCGTTTAATTTCTGTGTGTCTATGAATTTATATTTTTGAATGTAGAGGAGTCTCCAGGATAAGGCGATTCCTGCAGCTAACAAGCCTACGGTTAGTCCTAGCCAATAGCCTGTTGCTCCTAAATCGGTAAAGTTCGCAAGCCCATATCCAACCGGGAGGCAGATAAGCCAATAAGCAATTAAGGTCATGATAAAGGCAAGATTGACATCTTTGTAGCCTCGTAATGCTGCTTGTGCAGTGGCTTGAATGGCATCACAAATCTGGAAGAACAACGCGAAAATCAAGAAGTGAGCTGTTAAGTTTATGACTTCTGTTTCATTCGAATAGAATCCTGCAACTTGGTACCGGAATAGAACTACGAAAACCCCTGTAATGATGGCAATTAAGATAGCCAAATAGATACCCAGCCAACTGTAGCTTTTTGCGTCTTTGTACCTTCCTGAACCTACCTCATATCCCACTAATACCGTTTGTGCCATTGAAATGCTAATCGGTATCATATATAGGAAAGAAACAATATTCAAGGCTGATTGATAGGCCGCAATCGTCGTAACATTAAATTTACTTAAAAGGATCGTTACTACTGCAAACATACTTGTTTCAAAGAATGTTGATAGTCCCATGGGAACACCAATCTTTAATATTTCTTTACACTCCTCAAATGAGAAGTGTCTTAGATTCTCGAAAACTGAAAAACTTGAAAAAGGGTCCTGTGTTTTAACTATGAACACCGTCATTGCGGTTATCACCCAATAGGTGATAGAAGTGGCATAGCCTGCTCCTGCGCCGCCAAGTTCGGGAAATCCCCAATATCCAAAGATTAACACATAATTCAAGAAGAAATTGATAGGTAAGGACAGAAGCAGGATATACATCACTACCCTTGTTTTTCCTAATGCATAAATAAAAGACCTTAGCACATTAAAAATAAATAAAGGAAGAATTCCGTAAGATAGCCCAGCCAAATAGTCAAAAGCCGTCTCATGAACGGCACTAGGAAGATTCATTTTATCCAGAATTGGATCAAGAAAGAAAACTCCAAGTACAATCACCACTAGTGCGATCATCAAGGAAAGATAAAGTCCATGTCGTACAACAGAAGCTACCTCCCTGCCCCGTTTTTCCCCAAATCGCTGAGCAGCTATCGGAGATACTGCCAGTAGAATCCCACTAATACCAGTAAAGATCGGGCTCCAGATCGAGGAACCAATTGCCACAGCAGCAAGATCAGAAGAACTGTACTTTCCAGACATGATGGTATTAAAAAATACCATCGAAAACATTCCAAGTTGTGTAATTAAGATAGGAATTAACATGACAAAAATTTGTTTTGTCTTTTCCTTTAATGTAAAAGTCTGATTCATATATTTACTCCTAAAAAACTGAAATGGAAAAGCCAAATATTCATTATACTCGATTTTTGCTACCAAGAGAATATTTGTTGCTCTAATCTAGTAAAAATTTTGTTGAAATAATTTGAAAAGTAATTTATAGAAATTTCGGATACCGTAGTATAATAATCTCGTTATTGATTAATCGAGAAACTGGTGAAGATACGTGCGCACATATAATGAAAGAATAAGTATTTATCATGGAATGGTTTCAACCATTGCGATTAACCTTGCAGGTAACTTTTATCCCATCTTCGCTATCTCAATACTGGGAGCAACCAATTACCAGGTTGGATTGATTAGTTCACTTCCCCCTTTAATTGCACTCGTGATGACAATACCTGCAGCCATTTTATTAAACCGTTTAGAGAGCCAGAAGAAAACGGTAGCGATGGCTGTTTTAGTGGCTCGCTTGTTATTTATACTGCTGATTGGTGTTGTTTATGTTTCCTCTCCTTACCAAGCATGGGCTTTTTTGATTATTATCGCGCTTATGAATATACCAGCCACCCTTTCCAACATAGGCTGGCAGACATTGATTAGCGGGATGATTAAAGACGAGCGAAGGGGAGTATTTTTTAGTGATCGTAACCGTTTGTTAACCATTGCCGGTATGATATCCACACTGGTCATCGGGATTATAATGAAAAATCAAACAACGAATGCCTCGGCATATCAATGGTTATTTTTCGTTGCCTTACTTTTTGGATTAGGAGAGGTATTTTTCTTAATGAAGCATAAGGAAAAAGTCCAACCCTCCACAAGTTTGAAAAAATCGTCTATGAATTGGTCCATTTTTAAAGACCATGGATACAAATGGTTCCTAATAGCAGCATTATGTTTTAATTTCACCTGGCAAATGTCTTGGGGAATCTTCAATATCTACAATGTCAGAATCGCAGAAGCTACTATTCTTTGGATTAGTATTTTTTCGGTTGCCAATCAAGTAGTTCAAATTTTCACCTTCCCTCTTTGGAAAAAGTGGGCAGAACAAAAGTCGAACACGTTAATGCTCGTTTGGGCTGCACTAGGAATGGCGCTCGTTCCATTTTTAACAATACTATCTACCAATCTATATTATTTAACGGCGGTGAGTGCAATATCCGGATTTTTTATTTCTGGAGTGGTCCTCTTATTGTTTAACTTACTACTAGAGCAATCACCAGTGGAAAATAGGACCTATTGCATAACTACCTACAATGTACTTCTATCATTTGTTGCCTTTATAGCCCCTCAGATTGGAATATTACTATTAGAGGGCATTGGCATTCAAAAATCAATGGAGTTAAACTCCATGTTGAGAATAGTCAGTGCATTGGTATTCCTTCTCATGTATGCTCAAACAAGGAAATTTAAAAAGGTTGTTCTAGTAAAAAACTAGTAATTATTTCTATTAAGTTGGAATTTTCTGTATGACTAACTTGATATACTAGTCATACGGAGGTGGTTCTTTTGAAAATAGAAAACCAGGAAACAAATTCTCTGCCGAGCACCAACAACAATAAAAACACAGTACGAGTAAACAACAATTTCAACCTAACCATTAACCTTGGAGATTCATTGAACTTACTTGCCCTCATCGGTGGTATCTACCTAATTCGAACATTATCTAAAAAAACTAAACTAAAACACAAACAAGAAAAAATGTAATGGAAATCTTCCATTACATTTTTTGGTGCCCATTTTTTGGTGCCTGTCACCATTTATACATTGACTGCATATCTCTTTCGTCCTTTAAAGTAGACCCATTCTTTGAAGCCTATTTCTTTGAGGCGGGTTCGAACTTGTTCGAATTCGTCTCCTACTCGGTGTGGGTCATGGGCATCGGACCCAAAGGTAACTTTTACTCCGTGATGGAGTGCCATTTCTAAAATCTCATCGGCAGGATACCAGCCACCCACATATTTGGTTTTTCCAGAGGTGTTGATTTCGATAGCTACATCACACTCTGCTATCACCTTTAAAGTATGTTCGACTGCAGCAGTTTGGATCTTCGAAAAGTCAGGATAGTAGCCCTTCATGGCATCAATATGACCTAGAATTTGATACATGCCGCTGCGGGCAGATTGTTCAATTAAAGAATAATACGTTTCTTTCGTTCGTACTTGTTCTTTGGAACTCAAACCTTCCCAGCGGTCTTTTTTAAAAATGCTTACTCCATCAACATGGTGAATGGATCCGATAATATAATCAAATGGATAACGGTCAAAATACTGACGATAGTTGTCTACATATTCAGGGAAAAAATCGGCCTCAATTCCTAAAAGCACCTCAATTTTTCCAGTATACTCATCTTTTAACTTCAGGACTTCAGCTACGTAATCAGGAAATTGACTTGTTGCCATGGTTATATGTGGAAAGGGATGATCCTCTTCACTCGAGAAGTATGGAGTATGGTCAGATATCCCAATGATATTTAAGCCATTTTCTATACCTGCCTCAATATAATCTCGAATACCTCCCCTAGCGTGCCCACACCGGTCATGGTGTGTATGTAAATCAAATTTCATCTTCGTATTACTCATTAATTCATCACCTCTAAAATCTATTTTCCCATATTAAGGAATTTTAATTCTTTTTCAAAAGTACCCTATTATACAAGTTTGCCTACCTTTTAACATTCAACTTTCATAACCAAAATTCCTTTTTATTACTCTTTTGTCCAATCCATAAGACAAGCTGTTTCATATATATAATTAATAACTATAAATGAGAGGTGTTTTATGAAAAGTTGTGATTGTCGTGCAACAGTAACAGCAACTGCCGTACCTGTTGAAACATTAATTAATCGTTTTCCCTCCAGCGGCAAAATTACTGTATCTGCACGAATTTGTGATGTTAATTGTTCGGCCAAAAACAGTTTTATTTCCATCCTTTACGGTGACAATCAAAATCAAAACAATAGCTTTGTTTTTCGATCCGTGGTATCTGGGTTACCCACATGTGAACCTGTATCTGGAGGCGGCACTGGAATGATTGTGTCGGCAGAAGGAGAAGTCTCTGGAGTCAATTTTAATGACAACGCAACTCTATCAAACATACACTTTCTCTATGAAACGATTATCGGAAATGCCATTTGTTCCATTTCATTAACCGCAAACGGACAGACTTTTGAAATACCTGGATGTATCTTTAGTCATGCTGAAAACCAAAATTAAGCAGCTCCCTAATTGGGAGCTGCTCTTTTATTACTTTTTCAAATGAAAAGGTACTGTAGTAATGATTACATTTCTTTTATACAGCAGGTATGCTTTAATTAGTAAGCTTGATTGGTTATGCAGGATATTGTGCCAGCCTTTTTTTGGTATGAATTGTGGAATGACAACTGTCACCCGGTAATTCGCTTCACTGGCTTTATGCTGGACTGTATCAACAAATTTAGTCAAAGGCTGAATGATACTCCTGTAATGGGAATGCAGGGTTACAAGTCGAATATCCGGCTGCCACTGATTCCATTTTTCTTCGAATTTCTTCTCATCATCACGTTCAAAGGAAACATATACAGCAAGTATTTGATCTGCTCCAAGTGACTTTGCATAGTTTACTGTGTTTTCAACTACCTGCGTAATCCCTGCTACTGGAACAATAATCACATTTCCTTCTATTGGGACTGCAGGTTGATCACAATTTAATCTTAGTTGATCTCCGACTGCTTCGTAATGCTTTCTAATTCGGTAAAAAATGAAAACAATTACTGGCAAGAACACCAATACAGGCCAAACTTGAGCGAACTTCGTTAAAAAGAACATAATGGTAACGATAAAGCAGATAATTGCCCCCAATGTATTAATGATGAACTTCGAGGTCCACCCCTGCGGCTTTTCACGAAGCCATTTTAACATCATCCCAGTCTGAGACAAGGTAAACGGAATAAATACACCAACCGCATAAAGCGGAATTAAATGTTCCGTTTGGCCTTTGAAAAAAATAATTAAGAGGATTGAAGCCAAGCCTAGGACGATAATTCCATTTGAATAACCTAACCGATCTCCTCTTATTTTGAACATTCTCGGTATAAATTTATCGTTTGCTAGATTCACAGCTAACAATGGAAAAGCTGTATATCCGGTGTTGGCAGCTAGAATTAAAATTAACGCTGTAGTCCCTTGAATAAAGAAATACATAAAATTACGTCCGAATGTTTGCTCCGCAATTTGAGAAACGACTGTAACCTTTTCATTGGGAGTAATACCATAGTAATAGGCTAACACTACAATCCCCGAAAATAATATGGCCAGTAATCCTCCCATTGCTGCCAGTGTTTTTGCAGCGTTATTTGGAGCCGGGTCCTTAAAGTTCGGAATCGCATTTGATATCGCCTCAACTCCGGTAAGCGCTGAACTGCCTGAAGCAAATGCCCTTAAAAGCAGAAATAGAGATATCCCAGCAATAGGAGTACCTACAGGTGTATGCAATTCTGCCGGAACCTGCCCTGTTAGAATATTAAATATTCCCACTCCAATCAAAATGAATAAGGCTAGGACGAATAAATAGACAGGATATGCTAAAATAGAAGCAGACTCCGTTACACCTCTCAAGTTTAAAACTGTAATAAAAAGGACGAAAACAATCGCAATACCCACATTATGGTCGTGTAATGCTGGAAAGGCTGATGTTATGGCATCTGTTCCAGCTGAGACACTCACTGCTACCGTTAAAATATAGTCAACGAGCAAGGAACCGCCTGAAATTAGTCCATAATTTATACCCAAATTTTCCTTTGATACTACATAAGCCCCTCCACCGTGTGGATAAGCAAAAATAATTTGTCGATAGGATAGAATTAACGCAATTAATAAGATTAAAACTCCTATTGCAATCGGAACAGAATACCAAAAGGCGACCGCTCCTACTGTCATTAAAACAATTAATATTTGTTCCGGACCATATGCCACGGATGATAATGCATCTGAAGAAAGGATTGCCAATGCTTTCGTTTTATTTAGCTTTTGTTCGCCTAATTCTGTTGACTTTAAAGGTCTGCCAATTAAAAATCTTTTGACTGAAGAAACCATTTTTTCGCACCACCGAATTTTCTATAAAGTTATTTTTTCTTAATTTGCTTAAAAAAGCACAAAAAAATGCCTGCAAGTCAAAGTTAAAGACCTGCAGACATTAATAAACCTGTCTCACAAGCTCCACCTTCCTTCTCATTAACGCTTACGAGGTTAGCTGTCGGATTCGGGCCATTGAGTAGCCCTACCTATAAAGGATTCACCCCTTGGATATACTATCCATATGAATGGGTCCCCCGCACCAATTTGGTCTCAGCGATTTAGAAATATGAAACTGTGATTATCATACTCCTGTGTTTCTGAAAAGTAAATTACTATTTTTTATAGATTGGAGAAAATTTATGTCTAAAAAGAAAAAGCCTTTATTAACTGATGAATTTTTAGATGAACTGGCCAACGAAATCAATGAATTATACGGTAAACCCGAAGAAAAAAATGATGAAAAAACGAATGATAAAAAAGAGGAGTGAACTCTTCATCCATATTTCGATATAACAATGGTACACTTGTCCAAATTGTAAGAATCCCCCCCATTTTTAAGACAATCTGATTATTGGTACATATAATAACGTATCGGAGGATTAATGGTTAGGAGGATTAAAAATGGATAATATTATTCTGCTATCGAGACACACCTCTAACAGTGGAATACTAACGCTTCACCCCAAATTAGCAGAATCAATGGGAATAACTCAAATTACTGCTAGAAAAATCAGATTTGGAGCTAAAACATATCAATCTATTGTGGACATTTCTGATGACCTGCCTTTGAATGGGGCAAGCCTATCTGGGGATATTTTGGACATGCTGAATATACCTCAGCATTGCAGCCTGGAAATCAAGCAGAATGGCAACGAAATACAAATGGGACCCTTTATTGGTTTACTAGCTGGCTATTATCAAAGCTCGATCAAGAAATATCTTGATCATTTACGCGATTATGTCTTGCTTTATCATGAGATTAAGGGTGCAATTCTAGTCTTTTCTCTTGACCATGTTGATAAAACAAATCAAACAGTAAAAGGATTTTTATATAATCCTCTAACAAAACAATGGGAAGAAGGAATCTACCCCTATCCTTCCTCTATTTTTGTGATGACATCTTCTGTAAGTTCTGCATGGATTCAACATTTTAAATCCGTGATCGGCGATACAGTTTTTAATGATTTCTTTCACACTAGGTGGAGTATTCACAAGAAATTATCTAGCTCAGTCGGTGTAAAATGTTATCTGCCCGATACAAATCTTTATGGTTCTCCTCAAGATCTGTACTATTTTTTAAAGAAATTCCCTAATTTAATCGTCAAACCACTAAACAGCGCTAATCGGTCTACAATTAGAGTATTTTTAAAAGACTCGAATTCACTCGTTATTACTAATCTTAGAACGCTAGAAACGAAGAGTTTCAAGTTCAATAATCGCGAACAAGCCTATTCTATCTTTAAAAAATATTTTAAAGATGGAGAATACTTGATTCAGGAATCGATCGATGTAACTGGATATCGAACGATCACCATTCGAATCATTACCGTTAAAGATCATTCAGGTCAGTGGAAAGCAATGGGTTTGTTTACGCGAGGCGATCAGTCTGAAGAGAATGAAGGTAAATTAATGCCATTGGTTAAATTTCAAAAAGAGATGGTTGCAGATTTCTTACAGCAAAGTGATTTGTATGCCTCCCTTACCTATCAGGAATTAATCCATATTACTATTGACACAGTCAAAGAAATTGAAAGTATGGGGGTCCATTTTGCAAATGCAGCTGTGGATATTATAGTCGGAGAATTAGGGGATATCTGGATTTCTGAAATTGATCACTTTAATCCATCACACGAGATCGCATTAGTCGCGGGCTACCCGGAACTTTACTATGAAATCTTAAAAACCAATATGCTTTATGCAAAAAGGCTGGCAGGTTTTTAAAAGTAACAAAAGAGCTAACCAAATTAGCTCTCAGATTGTCGAGAAAGGGTATCTTTCTCGGCAATTTTTTATTTAAACTAAGACTAACCTACGATTTTTTTGAAAAATTCCTGCCTGCTCAATGGCCTGTTGATTTCCGCTCCAGGTGCTTCGCTTTCTGCGGGCGTGCCGGAAAGCCTCCTCGGCGCTGAAGCGCCTGCGGGGTCTCCCCCTGCCCCGTACTCCCGCAGGAGTCTTCGCACCTTCCGCTCCAATCAACAGGGGTGCATTAACTTAGAATTACCACACACTTTTTCCAGCCTAGACAAGTGTGTAGGCAATCTTTTTATATTTTGGCATGCTGCGATGAGTAACACTTGCTCACTCGCATTATGCAATCCCTGTAACCTACAATAGCGAAGCTCATGCAATTCTTTTGAATCTGCAAAGCTTCGCTCTACTTTTTCCTTTCAAAAATTATAAAGTACTTTACCTGATTTTGAAAGCCGGTTAAGTCTTACCTTTTCCTTATGCTCTTCCCAAACATGTCTGGTAACAACTTTTGTTTTGTTTTGAGATTTTGTACACTCCGACAGGAGTGGGCAGTTGGTACACTTTTTTGGATCCGACTTATATTACCGATAGCCTTCTCTTGTAGTGGTACGGTATTGTAACTCCTGACCATTTGGGCAAACATACAAATCTCGCTCTTTGTCATATGTAAACTTCCATTTTGGAAATAAGCCTTTTGTTGGTTGATATCTTCTATGAGCAATAACTCCAAAAATATTACGTTCATTAAGTCCCTTACAAATTGGATTTGTCAGGTAACCGGAATCAAGTGCGACTGCTTCTACTTTAAATCCAAATCGTTCGACCTGACGGTCTAACCGTGATAGATAGGGGACAGAATCATGGACATTTCCTGGTGTAACATACGCATCAGTTATGATGTTGAATTTCATATCTGTAGTCCTATGATCAAGAAAACAGAACATTTCCTGTTTATTCTCTCGGGACATAAACCCACATTCAGGATCAGTTGTACTTTGGCGTATTTCCTTTTTCTCAATCATCTCCTCTTTTTCCTTTAGAGGCTTTTTTCCATGGTTTTCCCGCTCTTCCTCTTCCTCAATAGCTTTATTTAGATCTCCTACGTATTCGCGTGTTTCAATTTCCACTTCGACTCTAGTGAATTTATTTTTATTTGCGTTCGCTTTAAGATGCGTGGAATCAGTAAACAAAACTCTTCCTCCAACCATCTTGTGTTGTAGCGCTGGAAGACAATATCATCAAAAATTTCCTCAAATATATTCGTATCTTTAAAACGGGTACGCCGGTTCCAGCTTATAGTTGAATGATGGGGTACCGGATCGTTTAGCTTTAGTCCTAGGAACCATCGATAAGCTACATTTGTCTGAATTTCGCGTTCTAATTGGCGTTCAGAACGAATGCCATAAAAATATCCGATAAACATCATCTTAAAGAGTTGTATTGGGTCCGAAGGACGCCCGTTATTTTCAGAGTAAAAAGGACGGACTCTCTCACCAATAAAAGAAAAGTCGATATATTTGTCCACCTTTCTTAACAGGTGATCTTGAAGCACTAAATCATCAATAAATACAAATTCCGCTTCATTTTGTATCTCTTTTTTGGCTTATACATTTAATCCACCGTCCTATTAGTATTAATAGTATTATATCAAATTAACGCGGTGAATCGTTAAAGTTATTGAAAATAAGGTCTCCTTTTCTGTAAGATTGGTGCCATTATCAATATAGATAGCAAGGAGTGGATTGGAGCGAAAGGTGCTTGACTCCTGCGGGATGTAGAGGAAAGGTCGAGACCCCACAGACGCGTAGCGTCGAGGAGGCTCGACTTCCTCCCCGCGGAAAGCAAGCACCTGTAGCGGAAAGGAACGGTCCATTTGTATACAAAAAACAACATTCTATAAGAAAAGAGCCAAAATAAAAGACTGTCGAGAGTTTCTCGACAGCCTGAGAGCTAACCAAATTAGCTCTTTTTTGCTATTTCCATTATTTCTTTTAATTCATTTGTAAAACCTTTTACTGCTTTATTTCCTAATACAGTTACTGGGACACCTAAAAAGCCATACTTCTCGACTTCTTTTTGATAGTCAGCATTTGTTGATATATCTCTTACCTCAAAAGGGATGCCTTCTTCGGTAAGGACTTTTTTTACCATGGTGCATTCAATACAGTCGTTTGTGGTATATACGATGATCTTTTCAGCCATTGTTTTCCCTCTCCTCCCTCAATTGGCTTTACATCATTTAAAAAAATATGTTCTACTTCTATAGTATCACTTATAGAGATTACCCCAAAAGAATACTGCTTCTGTCTTCTACTTTTATGTAGTTTGGTTTCACCTTGAATACGACAACGCAATTTGACAAAAAAACGCCGGAATTGTCTGTTCCTGCGCTTTCCCAAGAAATAGAGAAATAATTTCCTGGATTTTGAAATCAATTCTTCCTTAACTTGGATGTGGTGCTTATTACCTAGAACACCTTCCTTACATATTAAATTTTTTTAAGGAAAAAATAGTGGAGCAATTAAAGGAGGCATTATTGATGGACAAAAAGTTATTTAGAGCACTAAACCAATTCACAGGGCATTATCGTTATCTTGATATAATCATGATCATGATTTCAAAGAAACTACGCTATCTTTTTGCGTTTATTTTGTTACTCATGTGGTTTCGTAATAACTTTCATAAAAGAATCGCTTCTTTTGCAGGAATTTCTGCCATTATTACATTCTTCCTCACCAGCGTAATTAAATCATTTTATTTTAAACCTCGACCATTTTTGAAGAAACGAGTGAATCTATTAGCACCGGTCCCATCAAAAAAGAATTCTACATTTCCAAGCAAACACACGACTCTTTCCTTTGCAGTAGCCATTTCAGTGCTTTTTTACAAGCGCACATTGGGTTTTATTCTGTCCATATTAGCTTTCTTATCTGGTTTTTCACGTATTTGGATGGGACAGCACTATCCATCTGATATTATAGGCAGCGCTGTAATAGGAAGTATAATTGCTACATGTGTTAACTTTTCTGCAAGCTTTTGGGAACCCTTTATTACCCGAGTTATCCATGGCTACAATCGTTTCATTTCTTTAAAATAATTCTAGGTTGCTTACCAATTTTTCTAGTTATGTAACTGGACAAAATCAATTATCAATTGATTTAATTCTTGTGCTGCTTTTGTAGGGATCTGATGTTTTTTCGAAAGAAACCTTAATTCATTAAATGGTAATTTTTTTTGCAAAAGATTAGCATATCTTTGAAATGATTTGTCCTTCTTACCGTAGACCATTAATATGGGATGCTTAATATTTTCAAGCTGATTGGTACAATTATACGCCAAACTATATTGGTAATATTGTTTAATATTTCTAACGTCGCCTTTCACTGCTTCTTTGTACAATTTTTCAAATGTCTCTTTTGTATCTGAATTTCCATATGTAATGGCATAAGCTAGAAACGAAAATGTTCGAGGGTTAGCAAGTTTAACTGCTAAAGAAATTCTTTTTCTCAGATAAAAATCACTCGCCTCCGACATTCCGCTTACTAAAATACTTCCAAAGGCTCTGTCGGAATAAGTCAGCATAAATTCTAAGGCAATAGAAGCTCCTGTCGAATACCCGCATAGGAATACTTTTTCGATGCCTAAATGATTTAATAAGTGTTTAATATCTTCCACAATTAATGGATACGTAACTGGTTTAGTTGAATACTGGCTTCTTCCATGCCCTCTTATATCAAAAGAAATCACTTTAAAATCATGAGATAGTTCATCCATTTGGTATCTAAAATTCTCACTCGTTAGTAAAGGAGGATGGATAAAAACGATGGAAGTTCCATTTCCTTTTACATCATAATACAGGCTGACACCGTTCACATCCAGCATTGGCATTATCTGTTCACCTCAATAATGATTTAATAAGGACATTTCAGGATAAAGGAGGTTTTTCAGAATCACTTTATGGATTCTAATAGAACTGCTTTTGTTATTATACCTTCACTTGTCAAATAGAATTCTTAGCCAATTAAAAGGAAGTTCCTCAGCCATCAACTTCCAAAAGAAAAAAACTGTTCTCTTGTAAAAGGAACAGTTTTTTTCTTTTGGCACTGTTAATCTTTTAATTAAAGGAACAAGAAAGCAATAGGCGTTACTAAAATTAATGTTAAAACTGTCCGTTCAAACCAAATTATGATTAACTTTGGAATACTTATTGGTATTTCAGTTGAAAGGATACTAGGAATAGATGCCGAAAAGAAAAGAATGGATGAAATGGCAACCGTTGCGATGATAAACTTTGTTATTAAAGGAGCATCGACTACGAGTAGCGCAGGCAGGAACATCTCAGCAATTCCAACTGCAGAAGCTTTTGCTGCAAGGAAAGGTTCTGGAATTTGTAAAGCCCACGTAAATGGATAAAAAATATAGCCTAGTATATCAAATACAGGTGTATATTCAGCCAAAACTAAACCAATAAGTCCGACAGATAAAATGGACGGTAGAATACCCATGGTCATAATAAACCCATCTCGTAGGTTTTCCCATAAATTCTTTCCAAGGCTTAAGGAATTGTTTGCTCCTTCCATCGCATGTTTCCATGCATGCTGCAAAAATTTTTCCTTAATTACTACTTCAGGGTCTGCTTTATCCGAAATATACACTTCACTCATTTTATTTAGTGGCCAAAGTCTTGCGGTAAGTGCGGTAACTACATACGTGATCACTAATGAGACCCAAAAATACAAACCCCATAGATGCATAATACCGAGAGTTTTAGCTACCACAATCATAAATGTTGCAGAAACGGTTGAAAACCCCGTTGCGATAATGGCCGCTTCTTTTGCCGTGTATTTTCCTTCTTTATAAAGGCGGTTGGTCATTAATAATCCAAGAGAGTAACCACCTACTAAATCAGCTACCAAATCTACAGCGGAACGTCCAGGGGTTTTCCATATCGGTCTCATGATCGGCTGCATTAATACCCCGATAAATTCTAGTAAGCCGTACCCGATAAGGAGCCCCAAAAATAAAGAACCTATTGGAACAACTAGACCTACAGATACAACTAACTTTTCAAAAAGGAATGGGCCCATATTTGGTGCCATCAACCATGCAGGTCCTACCTTAAAAAATAGTAGAATGGCAACAAGAAATCCTAGTATTTTTAAGATAGAAAAGACCATCGTGACCTTGTCCCTTTTCCATGTTTTTGAAATAAAAGGATAAACAGCCCCTAATAAAATAACAATGAAAGCATAAACAGAGACAAAAGAAGGGAAACTTTGTTTAATCCACGTTACCATATGATCAATAGGAATTGACGAAACATTATTTAAGGTAATAGGAATAAAAAACATAAAACTTCCTATTAAACTATAAATCAAAAATTTCAGAATATTTCTAGTAGAATAAATTTGTTTAGCATTTGGTTCTACCTTTATCTTAAGATTTGGTGCACCCATACCCATCCCCCTAGTATAATTTACCTTCCTAATTTCATCCAACTTGTCCACCCGAGGTGGACAAATTGGATGAAATGTCTTTTTGTGGTGCCTGTCACCGTAGCTATCTTTTCGATATCAACCGCTATCTATATGCTAGCATTCTGTCGAAGCATGACTCCTGTTAAGAAAGTTAGGAATATATGTGTTCCTAGTTTGACTGTTGGTTGGACGGCTGTGTCTTTCAGTGGATCCAGGCAGACGATGTCCATGGCTTTGACTTTTGGATGCTTCCCTGCTGTTAGTACCCCTTCTAGCAGTTCGGCGGTTGTCATGCCCCCCGGCGTTGAGGCCGGTACCCCTGGAGCATAGGCAATATCTAAAACATCCATATCTACTGTCAAATAGATGGTATCTACCTTTGAAGATAATTTATCTAAACAATGCAGAACGGTTTCTTCTATCCCCTTTTTACGTGCTGAACGAAGTGTGAAATAGTTAACTCTTTTTTCATCTGCATACTGCTTCAAATCCTTTGTATTAAAAAAACCATGCAGACCAATATTGTACATATTGCTGCCTTCCACCACACCGCTCTCGATTAAATTACGCATAGGTGTACCGTTTGAAGGACCATTTTCCGACATGTCTCTCAAATCAAAATGAGTATCAAATTGCAGGATACCGATTGTTTCAGCAGGCTTTGCCTGGTGCATTCCTTTAACCATCATCGCTGTGATTGAGTGATCTCCGCCAATCGCACAAACCTTAGAATTAAGGAAATGAGCATGAATAGCCGCCGAGGCTTCAATAATATTTTCATGACACTTACCAATATCTGTAACGTGCATTGGAACATCTCCGACATCAAGTACCGTCATTTCTGCCAAATCTACATCTTCATCGAGATTATAAGTAGCAAAACCCCTCCATGACCGCCTGAAGGCTTCCGGGAATTCAGATGCTCCTGATGCGCTAATCGATGAACGAGATAAGGGAACACCGAGGATTACCACCTCGGCGTTCTTAGCTCGTTCTAAATCAGACATATCAGAAAGTGGCTGGATCCATTCATGAACCTTACTCACTACCCCATGCTCTGGCCTTACCCACATAAAACTTGAAGGATTAATTTTTGGATAGAGAAAGTTCTTCAAGTAATTGACCTCCCCTGACAACTACCTTTCCAGACTTCACCACGGTATGCGTATGGTTCACCCCATAGGAGTATTGAAGTTTCATATAATTGTCCACATTAAAAATCGTAATGTCAGCCTTTTTTCCAACTTCTAAACTGCCAATTTCTCGACCGCGATTAATCGCATGTGCGGCATTTATCGTTGCGGCCGTGATCACTTCCGCAGGTGTCATCCCCATTTTCAAACAGCCAAGATTCATAATAAATGGCAAAGACACCGTTGGTGAGGAACCAGGATTACAATCGGTCGATAATGCAACAGGTACCCCAAGGTCAATCATTTTACGACCGTTTGCCGACTCGGCCATTAAAAAGTAGGCTGTACCCGGTAATAACACACCAACCACACCTTTATCAGCCATTGCCTTCATCCCTTTTTCAGAAGCCCTTAATAAATGATCTGCAGAGATTGCCCCTACTTCAGCAGCAAGTTCAGCCCCTTCATAGGGTTCAATTTCATCGGCATGGATTTTCGGTATCAGACCATGCTGTCTCCCCGCCTCCAGAATCCGCTTTGATTGCTCTGGGGTAAAAACACCATGTTCACAAAATACGTCATTGAATTCGGCCAATTCAAGCTCCGCTACTTTTGGGATCATCTCACGAATGAGCAGCTCCACAAATTCATCAGGACTCTCTTTATACTCTTTTGGTATTGCATGTGCACCCATAAAGGTTGAAACGACATCGATGACATGTTCTTCATTAAGCTTTTTCGCAACTTCGAGCTGTTTACGTTCCGTTTCCCACTCCATTCCGTATCCGCTTTTCGCTTCAACCGTTGTCACGCCGTGGCGCAGGAATTGATTTAAACGTTCGAAACCTTCTTCAAATAGCTCTTCATGTGAAGCACCCTTGGTCCTTCTTGTTGTTGCGTGAATTCCACCGCCGCTATTCATAATTTCCATGTAAGTGGCACCCTGAAGCCGCATATTAAACTCATTTTCCCTGCTGCCAGCAAAAACAAGATGTGTATGTGGGTCTACAAGTCCTGGAGTTACAAGCTTTCCACTTGCATCCACCACCTCTGCCTCACCCAGACGACTTTCGAATTTCCCAAAAATCTCCTCATCTGTACCTACAGCCTGTATAACACCGTTTTCAATCCAAACACTTCCATTTTCAATTAGACCTAACTCAGACATCGCTTCTTTCACAAGCGGAGCATCAGAACTCCCCTTTAATGTCACGAGTTGAGAAGCATTTCTTATAAAAATAGGCTTACTCATCCAATCACCTCTTTAGTCTTGATTCAACATTGGCATCTTGATGCCTTTTTCCTTTGCAGTCTTAATCGCTAGTTCATAGCCTGCATCAGCATGACGAACTACACCCATTCCAGGATCTGTGGTTAATACTCGTTGCAATCGAACTTCCGCATCCTTTGTACCATCCGCTACAATCACCATTCCGGAATGCTGAGAATAACCCATTCCTACACCGCCGCCATGGTGAAGTGACACCCAGCTCGCACCACCAACAGCATTTATCATGGCATTAAGAATTGGCCAGTCTGATACTGCATCACTTCCATCCTTCATTCCTTCTGTTTCCCGGTTTGGCGATGCAACTGAACCTGCATCCAAATGGTCCCGACCAATGACAATCGGTGCCGATACTTCACCGGATGCAACAAGGTCATTAATGATTTTTCCTAAACGGGCACGATCTCCATATCCAAGCCAGCAAATACGAGCGGGAAGTCCTTGAAAGCTGATTTTTTCCTGTGCCATTCGTACCCATTTACAAAGATGGTCATCATCCTTAAACTCACGAAGGAGGACTTCATCGATTTTTCGAATATCCTCAGGATCACCTGACAATGCTGCCCAGCGGAAAGGCCCTTTTCCTTCGCAGAATAATGGACGGATATATGCTGGCACAAAGCCTGGGAAATCGAACGCATTTTCTACGCCCTCATCCTTTGCTACTTGTCGAATGTTGTTTCCATAATCAAACGTTACAGCACCCTTTTCCTGCATGGTCAGCATTGCCCTAACGTGAATCGCCATGCTTTGCTTCGAAAGCTTTACATACTCCACAGGATTGTCTTTTCTAAGAACCCTTGCTTCTTCTATGCTATAACCAACCGGAACATACCCATTTAACGGATCATGAGCAGACGTCTGGTCTGTTAGCACATCTGGGATAAACCCCTTTTCAATCATGATTGGCAGCAACTCAGCAGCGTTTCCTATCAAACCAATTGATAATGCTTTTCCAGCTTTCTTTGCTTCGATTGCAAGATTAATAGCCTCTTCTAAATCGCTTGTTTTTACATCAAGGTAAGCGGTTTCAATTCTGCGATCTACTCTTGTTTCATCGACATCAATCGCAAGGCATACACCATCATTCATTGTAACCGCTAATGGCTGTGCTCCACCCATGCCGCCAAGTCCTGCTGTTAAGGTAATGGTATGCTTTAGTGATCCGCTGAATTCTTGACGTGCAAGCTCCGCAAACGTTTCGTACGTTCCTTGGACAATTCCTTGTGTTCCAATATAAATCCAGCTGCCTGCTGTCATTTGTCCGTACATCATTAACCCTTTTTTATCTAACTCGTGGAAATGCTCCCAGTTTGCCCAAGCAGGAACTAGATTGGAGTTAGCTAGTAATACACGTGGTGCATCTTTATGAGATTTGAAAACTGCCACAGGTTTACCTGATTGAATTAACAATGTTTCATCACTTTCTAATTCAAGTAGAGATTTCACAATTGCATCATATGATTCCCAATTACGTGCTGCCTTCCCTATTCCACCATAAACGACTAAATCCTCTGGACGCTCTGCAACTTCTTGGTCAAGATTGTTCATCAACATTCTTAGTGCTGCCTCTTGAATCCAGCCTTTCGCATGTAATTCTGTCCCTTTATAATTCTTAATGACTCTCGATTTAGATGTACTAGCTTCCATTTTATTCACTCCTCCATATCCTTTATCTCTCCTTTATTATAAAAATAAAATCTTCTGAAAAATACAAATCAATCATTAGAAAAATAGCACTTTTTATTTGAGCAGCTCGTTTATTTTTAGCCTATAACTATATTATTTTTGGAAAAGTGTAATTTTTTTAGAAAAAAAATAAGACTCAGTAGATTCTGAGCCTTATCCCTTCTTCTTTATTCGGAATTCTCTCGGCGACATTCCGACCACTTCTCTAAAGATTCTACTAAAGTAATTGGGATTATGAAAACCAACTAATGGGGCAATTTCCTTTACTGGCTTACTAGTTTCAAGCAGGTACCTCTTCGCTTCTTTTATTCTTATACTTGAAAGGATATCAGTAAACCCTTTACCAGTCTTTGAAATTAGTAAATGACTGAAATATGAAGGATTTCTGTCGACATATTTTGCCACATCCTCAAGCTTTAGGTCACTGTTAGCGAAATGGGTCTCTACAAAGGCAATACCTCTTTCAATAATATCTTGTTTAAACATCTTCGGACTAGAGGTTGCAGCCAAGAATAATTTTTGAACAAACAAGATTAACTTTTGAACCGAACGATAAAGAACACTATCATACAAGATGGAATGAAAAATATGCCGGTACTCTTTTTCGTGGGTTAACTGTTCATCTAAATCATAGGTTTTCATAAATCGTCTTATTTGAGCGAGGATGCTCGTCAGTCTAATTCTAACCAATCCGGGATCTGGATAAGGAGTTTCTAATAGAAGGAATTCATTGTAAAGCCATTTTTTTAGCCCTTCTAAATCATGATTTGCAAGCATGTCCACCCAAACCCTTTGTTCGGGGGGAGCCAAAAAAGGGTCGATATGTACCCATTCAGGAGTGTACTCAAACTCTACAATTTGCCGATAGCCCCGATAATAGGTAAACTCCAGCATTTTCTGTGTTTCAAGAAATTTTTCATTAAGGCTTACTTGTGATGAATGATTGTTCCGTACAACAATGGCGAGTGTGTCAGAAAATTCCTCTTCCCACTTTCTCATTGCTTTTTGACACTGTTCTTTACCATTCTGGCAGGTTTCCTTAAACAATAGAATTATCTTATCACTTAAAGGGAATACCCCATGAATTTCTCTAAACGGATAGTCTGATAAAAAGGAATAGAGCACTCCAATGTTCTCTGTATTTTCAATTTTAAACGCTGCCATTATATAGTCCTCTGGTACTTCACGCTCAGAAATAAACAATGCCTCATAAGATAAGTCCTTATAGTGCTGCGTCTGAGGAGCTGCTCTCGTATCCTTATATTTATCAAATGTTTTTGCTGCTTTTTGATATGCAGATTTCACCTTGGTGGCAGAAAACGGTTTAATCATTAGTTCAAGCGCTTGTAGGTCAATCGCTAAGCGAGCTTTTTCAAATGTAGCCTCCGCACTAGTTACTAGCAGAATAGGTTGATAGATTTGCACTAATTCTCGGAAACTTGACCAACTCTCACGGCTAATCATATCCATTTCTACTAGGATGATATCCGGTGACTCTTTCTCAAATGTTAGGATAAAGTCTTGAAAGTTGGATGCTAAGAGTATCTTGGCCACAGGTATAGAGGATGATTTTAACAGCCATTTTAATCCTTCACGTTCATTTAAATCGCGATCGGCAATCAGCCATTTTCCTTCCATCATACTCTCCCCTATCTATAAAAAGTGCTACTAATATAATAAAAGTATACATGCTGTTTAGGATTCTACAAGCATTTTTCATTTTTATTTCTTATTCATGAATTGCAATAATTTAAATAGAATTCATAGGTTCATTATGAGCATAATAATTTTTGTGACTATTGAAGAGAGGGGAAATACAAGGCATGAAATGGCACAAAAATTTACTTAAAATCGTACAGGACCGTCAGGGTAAAAAACTTGCATTAGTCGTGGATACCTCAACAAATGAAACGAAAATTGACCTCATCGCAAATATTGTAACTTTTTTTAAAGAACTTACTCCTGAAACCATGCTTGTCCAAGCAGATTTTAAAATCCGTACTGCAGAACCTATTACACAAGGCAGTGAAATAAAGTATCACACGCACGGTAAAGCATCCTATACGCTGGCATTCGAATGGGCGGAAGAGGAGAAAATAGAAACCGTCTTTTATATCACCGATTTAACTGGTTTTTTACCGGAGGAAATGCAAGTCCCCTATGAGGTTTATTGGCTTGTACCAACTGAATTTGTTCCCAAAGCTCCATTTGGTAAGGTAATGAAAATCGTTTAGGAAAATCATTAGCAAAAAGAGGAGTACCCTTAATCTCCTCTTTGACAAATTTTTGGGAATTATGATGAACTTTCATCCAGATGAACAGGGGATGAATTCAGAATAGAAGATGAAGGACTTTCTTCATTCGGATGGGTAACTGATTGCTCCCTCACCGGAAGTGATAATGTATTTTTTTCAACCAGCTGCTCTAGTCGATTAATTCTCTCGTGTAATTGAGCACGCTCCTTTTCCGCCATTATACCTTTTGAAGAATAGTATGGATCCTTTTCCCACCAATCCATTCCTATCTCTCTAGCTTTGTCTACCGAGGCAACCAGCAGTCTAATTTTTATTGTTAACAAATCTACATCGGCTAAAGATATCTTAATATCACCAGCGATAACGACTCCTTTATCCAGAATTTTTTCAAGAACATCAAGTAAATTCGATGATTGCGGCGGGTGATGAATGGGCATATGATCCCCTCCTAATCTAAGATTAAAGCAGTTTTCCTAAAGGACCCAATTCAATATTGAGATCTTCATGTTCTAAGCCAAAAACCAGCTTTAATTCTTCCATTTTTTCTTCAAGTCTCATCAAGGTTAAACCTAATTCTTCAATTTGCTCATCTGTTAATGAATCACTTTCCACTCTCCGCATCGCCTGCCTTTCCATAAGCTGACGGAGAAGTTCTATTATGGTAAGGACCAATTTTGCTAACCCTTGCTCTACCTGATTCGAATCAAGTGGTAATCTCTCCATCACCGATCGCCTCCCCTACAATTTTTCTCTCGTATGGTCCAAAGGCGCTTTCAATTGACGAAATTAAAAGCTTTAGATCTACTACGATTAAGTCGATATTCGCAACCGATATGATTATCTCTCCACTAACCACAACACCCGTATCAATGATTCCATCCAAGAGATCTAACAGTGTCATTTCTTTATTTTGAAAAAGATGAACCTGTTCCATCATTACTTCTCCTTTGAAAAATGATAGGGCGGCCATGGTCCGCTCACTTGAAACGTGCATCCTGCCAACGTAAATTCTCGTTCAAGTTCCTGAATACAATCTAGAAAATGTTCCGATTTACTGCTATTAATTAGAAAATCACAGTTTACAATCATTTCATCCTTGCGTTCTGTTATTTCTCTACCCCAATTTTTCCTTAGCTTCGCTTCTTCGAAAAATGGCTTTAACGTTTGTTCAGCCTGGTGCCACCACTGGGATTGTTCTTTTTCAATTTCCTCGTAAATCAATTGATTAAGCTTTTTCTTCATAATAAATTGTTTTCCTTTTGGCATAGTGGCTATATTTTCTCTTAGCTCAAGAACACTTGGATTATGATGTACTACATAGGAAAATGCCTGTTCGGAGTTACAATATATTTTTAAGTTCCATTCTTGTTTTTCTTTCAGTCGATTTAGCTTTTCGAGAATTACATCGTATTGTTCATCAAGTAAGGCAATCAAATTCTCTTCTTTTTGAAAAATCGTACAAAATGACATTGGGAGGATTGTAATTTGGCTGCTATGAATAGCAGAAATACATTCATGATGATGAAATGCTTTTTCCTTTATCCAGTCAGGATCTTTTAATTGATGGTCAATACGCTGCTGGGAAAAATTATCAGGATTAACTGGAGTAATCACTGCAGCAAGTTTTTTAAAGGGGATGACTGAAGATTTCTTTTGGTCAATTCCAATAATGGACGGAACCTCTGTCTTTTGTAATTCCTCCATAAGGATGACACCGTATAAATAGATAAAATCGGTCTCAACCGTTGAATGAGCCATTCCTACCTCCTCCTTTACTAATTAATACTCGTTCTTTTCACGTTCTTTAGCTATTTTGTATCTGTTAAGTAATTCCTGCTCTCGTTCTATATAGGCTTCTTCATCAATTTCTTCCATATCAAACATCATATGCAGTTCTATCAGCTGTTGTTGTATATTGGTGAGATCGTACAACTCCTGATCAACTTCTTCCTGGATTTTCTCACCCAGTTTAATGATCGAACGAATTGGGAGAGTAAATAATTTAAATATCATAATTTCCCTTCAATCCTTAATCGGATATTCACAAAGTTATATGCAGGCCACGGCCCCGAATACTTAAACTCTGCTTTATCCTTCCATATTTCGTAAAGCTCATTTACCCTTTTATCGAAGGGTTCTTCATCATTGGCATCAATCAGAAAGGCAGCATTCATTAGAGTTTTCCCTGGTATGGTTTTATTCAGCTTCCCTGCTTCCGCTAATTCCATCAAAGATTCATAAATTTCTGTTGCCGCTTTCTCCTCCAAATTGAGAATGAAATTTTGGGCTTGCTCACCTATTTGGATTTGTTGATAAAAATTCGCATGTTCCTTCTCCTTTGATTTCCATTCAGTTAAGAGTGGATTTGACTTCATCTCCTGCTCTAGCCATTCTTTCTTTGGAATTACCTTTAAGCCAACTTCCATTTTGTTTTCTAAATGCGAAAATAACTTTTCAAATTCTTCATTTAGATGTTCCATAATTAACAGAACATCGTTTTTAGAGTGAAATACATTTCCAAAGCTCATTGGAATCACGCTATATTGTTTCATTACCTCCGAGATGATTTGTTGATGGGCGATTAAATTGTTCCTGTTGGGTAAAACCTCTCCTGAAACTTTGGATACCACCATTGATACTTGATTGAAGTGGATCGTATACACACCACTTTTTCGTTCATTTAATTTAACGGTTCCAAATTTCTTGGGCACCTTTTCTCGAATCGCACAAAAAAGGTACACCCCATCTTGTGTACTCATTTTTTTTCATCCCTTCTAAGAATTTCCTTTAGAATTAATTCTCTTATTTTCACCTGGGATTGTTTCGGAAGGATTTGGGTCATCGGTCTTATTAATACATCCATACAAAGTGCCTGGTAGTTGTTATTTTCTGCTAGTATTTCAATGTTGGATTTCTTTGCAACAGATGCAATCATTAGTGAAGCTCGTAAACTGGGACAAAATCCATTCCCATACGACCTTAGATTAGTAACCAGCCTAACGACTTCCTCTGCTTCATGCAGTTTTAATCCTGCTTTTTGGTTTAAAATTTCTATCTCTGTTTCCCTGTCGCAAGAATCTAAATGGATGGTTATCAGTCGATCTAAAAGAGCATCCTGGGTATGGAAGGTTCCTACATACTCATCTGGATTACTTGTAAAAATGATGGAAAAGTCAGGATGACATTTGATAAAGGAGTCTTTTCCATTTCCATATAAAGGGAGAACCTTTTCCTCCAGTAGGGATAAAAATATATTATTCGTTTCCGGGCGAGAACGTGAAAACTCATCATAAATTACCACATGTCCATTTTTTACGGCTTCAATTAGTTGACCTTGAACCCAAATTGGTTTGATTTCCTGCTCTTTCTTCAAAACGGTATGAATATAATTATCTATGACTTCCTTCTTCCTGACTCCAGAATACTGACCCAATAGATCTTTATTGGACAATTCATGGTGACCACGAATAATCGTTACTTTTCTATTTAGTTGTTTTGCAATAAATAGTGCTAAGCTTGTTTTACCAACTCCTGTTGGTCCAACAAAATGGACAGGAAAACCAGCTTGCATATAGTTTAGTGATCTGGAAATGATGTCCTTGAAAAAGGGTGTGGTTACATACTCACCTGGTTCATTTCGTTTATCTGATAGATTCAACATTTTTCCTCCTTAATGATAGAAGTTTCGTAAAAAAGGAGCCAAGGCACAGTCAAGCCTTGGCTCCTTCCATTTCTAATTCAAAAACACGACTACGACTCTTCCACAAAAGGTTGTTGATGATGATCCTTAAGAAGACCAACCGCTTTTGCATAACGTAACCACGTATCTACACTGGCAATAACAATACGAGCATCGATTGTTAAAAGCTCAATTCCTACTAAAGAAACACGAGCCCATAAATCAATTACTACACCCTTATCCAAAATACGGTCAATTACTTCCGCCAAGCTTGAAGAGTCTACACTTTTTTGAATAGCAGCCATCTAATCCCCTCCTTTCATCGACTGCAGCTAAAGAGGGAGTGTTATAAATTATTCTTACGTTTTATACCATGTGATACGCTATTGTATCCCTTATGACTACAAGTCTCCTTCGTTAAAAAAAACGATTACTATATTATATGAATGACTGCTTATTTTGAGTGGACAAGTGCTATTTTAAGGACATTTTTTATAAAAAAAGGAGACTTCAATAAAATGAAGTCCCTTTTTCGTTTCATGTATTTTAGTGTGGTTTATCCATTTTTCACTATTTTCGATGGATTGTTGACTTTATATAGAACCGCTGCATCGACAATGAACTCTTCGTCTACATCTTTTCCCTTTGCCAGCTTCTTCTTTGCTATTTTCCCATCAAATTCAAGCTGATCCCCCGGTGCCAATTCAAACTTTTTCAGTGTTTTACTATGGCTGCACCAGGCAAGCCCAATCTCAACGGGTGTTTCTTGCACGATTTGGACATTTTCAAGAACAACCACTTCATCGTTTTCTTCATTAAATGGGTTGTACGTAAGCGCAAACTGTTTGACACTTGCCGTAAAGTGAACTTTATCTGCCGGAAGCTCAATTTTCGGTTCCTGCGCTTTTTTTGGTTTCGTTGCTTTTGGTTTTTTAGGTTCAGCTTTTGCTGCCCGATTTGGTTCAGGAGTTTCTTCCTTTTCTTGAGTCCCTGTTCCCTCTTCTGCTGCTACACTGAAATCCTTTTCCTCTACCTGGAGCATACTCTCCTTGCCAAAACTGGAAGCCTGCATTTCCTTGAGAAACGCTGGGTGGATGCAACTCAAATTCCCATCCTGAAACTCAATCACAAGCGTATTAAACTCATCGGACTTCCCATATGTTTCATACCCCTTAATCGTAACAACACGCTGGTAATTCCGTTCCTTAAACAAGAACTCCCTCTTCGCCTCCTTCGCAGACGAAAGACCCCACTCCTTCAACTTCTCACGATAATGCTCCTCATCACGAAACTCCTCAAAATCCCCTTTTGGAGGAATATATCGAGTCAAACCACTCCGCTCTAACTGCTCATGCTCAATAGCCATCTTTACACACCCTCTATATGTTGTTCAACGACACCTACGGTGACTCAGCACCATACCTTTTTTATTGTATCAAAGATTACTCTTAATGAAAAAAGCTTAGGCATGATTTTTGTAGTTGGTTATCGCTACAAAGATCATGCCTATTGTTCAAATGATAATGGCCGGTTTTCCGATTGGATAGTATTCTATGGCTCTACATCCTCGGATGCTTTCTTCTGTAAAACAGTTTCTGCCGTCAAAGATAATCGGTTCTTTCATATTCTCTAACATCGCCGCAACATCAATGTTTTTGACCTCTTTCCACTCCGTTACAATCAATACGGCGTCTGCTTCGTATACGGCTTCATCGATGGATCCTGCATATTTAATAGTATCCCCAATAATTTTTCTGGCATTTTCAGTTGCTACTGGGTCATAGGCAACAACTTCTGCTCCGTATTTTGTTAACGTTCGAGCAATTGGAATGGAGGGTGCTTCTCTCATATCGTCTGTTTCTGGTTTAAAGGCTAAGCCTAACATTGCAATTTTTCTGCCTTTTAATCCTCCAAACCTTTTCAACGCCTTTGTCACCAACAATTCCCGCTGGTACTCATTTATTGCAATTGTTTCTTTTAATAATGGGAATTTAACTCCATTTACCCCTGCGGTATGCAGCAAGGCTTTGACATCCTTTGGAAAACACGAACCGCCGTAGCCAATACCGGCATTCAAAAACGCTTCGCCAATTCTTTGATCCTTACCCATACCTTTGGCAACATCCGTCACATCTGCACCAACTGCCTCGCATAAATTGGCAATTTCATTTATATAACTGATCTTCGTTGCTAAAAAAGCATTCGAAGCATATTTAATCATTTCAGCACTTCTTGTACTGGTCAAAATCATTGGCACATTCAATGGCCGATACATATCCTTTATTTTCTCAGCTGATTCCGCATCTTCAGATCCAATAATGATACGATCTGCTTTCATAGTATCTTCGATTGCAGATCCCTGGCGGAGAAATTCAGGATTGGATACCATTTTCACAGGAAACCCAGATAAATCTTCAATCAATGTTTTTATAAAATCATTCGTTCCAACTGGAACCGTACTCTTAATGACAATGACCGATTCAGGTGTGAGAGAGGATGAAATATCTTTTGCAGCCTGTACCAAATAAGAGAGATCCGCTGCTCCATCCTCCCCTTGTGGCGTCCCTACTGCAACAACAATGATATCTGCTTCCCCTAACGCATCAGCAAGAGTGGTTGTAAAATGCAGCCTGCCTGCTGCCATGTTAGAAGCTAGCAAGTCTTCAAGACCTGGTTCATAAATTGGCGAAATCCCCTGACGTAGTTGGTTGATTTTTTGTTCATTTATATCTATACATGTTACATAATGACCGATTTGTGATAAACAAACACCAGTAGACAGCCCTACATAGCCTGTACCTAAAACAGCAATCTTCATCTCAATCATTCTCTCTCTTACCATTTTGAAGGTTTTCGTTCCTCGATACTTCTTGTAAATAGGCTAAAACCGATTCTCTGATATCATCACGGCTTAAAGCAAAATCGATCGTTGCTTTTATAAAACCAATTTTATCTCCGATATCATAGCGGCTTCCCTGAAAGTTATAGGCAAAAACCGCCTGATGTTTATTCAATTCATTGATGGCGTCAGTCAGTTGTAATTCATCCCCTCGACCCAATGGAATTCTCTCTAAAATTTCAAATATCAAAGGGCTCAAAACGTAACGGCCCATGATGGCATATCTTGAAGGAGCCTCTTCCACGCTGGGCTTCTCAACAAGTGAATCAATATGGAATAAGTCTGACTCAATCATCGTCCCCTTTGGTTTAATAATTCCGTATTTGCTAACCTCTTCTTCTGATACCGTCTGAACAGCAACCACTGAGCTATTATAATATTCGAACACATCAATCACCTGCTTTAGGCAGGGAACTTCCGACATAACGATATCATCACCAAGCAAAACCGCAAATGGTTCATCGCCAATGACGCTTTTCGCACAAAGAATGGCATGTCCCAGCCCTTTTGGTTCTTTTTGACGAACATAAACTATATTGACCAAACTCGATATTTCTTGAACTTCTTTTAACATATCAAGTTTGTTTTTTCTTAAAAGTGTATCTTCAAGTTCGTACGATTTATCGAAATGATCCTCTATAGATCGTTTTCCTCTGCCGATAATGATGATAATTTCCTCAATCCCAGAAGCAACTGCTTCCTCAACAATATATTGAATGGTTGGCTTATCAACAATCGGCAGCATTTCCTTTGGTTGTGCTTTCGTTGCTGGCAAAAAACGCGTTCCGAGGCCAGCTGCTGGAATAATGGCCTTTCGGATTTTCATATGCTGCCTCCTTTCCTTTTCTCCTTACTCTTTTATATGCGGGTGGACAACTTCCTGTCACGTTAGTAACCTAGTAATATCTTTATTTCTTTGTATGCCTTTACCATTTTTTAAAAATAAAACTCCCTAAACAAATGCAATAAAGGGAGTCATTCATCATTTGCATGTATGGGTTGATAAACTCTTTTAATAAACCTTTCCATCAGTTTTTTAAGAATTCTTTTTCGCCGTGTCACCAACGCAGTTACAATCGCTTTTCTTTCTTCATTCGTAACCTGCCAATCATCTGGAATCGCTGCAACAATTTCTTCTATTAAATGGATCGGTATCTCTTGAATGATTTCTAGCTGCTCATAAAAATTCTGCTCATTCTCAATGAAATATGCCATGATTTGGTGGGTTGCACTTTTCAATATGGTGATTGGCAAAGATTCAATGTCTTCCAATGTCCAGTTATAAGAAGCGAACACTTCAGCATGATCGATAATCCACAAGTTGTAGGAATTTGTTGAGTTATCACATAAAATGATGTTTTTCCTTGTTCGGTCCCGATTACACATCCAATAATCAAATAAAATCACACCTGCAAGGCTTTCTTTGTTAGAGATAGCAGGAACATTTGTCACCTGATGTCCATTAAAACATTCTGGCACATATAGGCTCGCGAATTGTGTTTGTGTTTGAACCATTTGAGAGAGTTCAGGGTATTGAGAGGAAAACTCTTGAGGGATTTCTACTAATTTAGCAAACGGAATTGGCAGACCTAGATACCGTGCTAGGCAATAGGCGACCCATTCATTTGCTAATGCCTTTTCAAACCCAGGTTGGAAGTATTTCACCACGTAATCACGGCCATCATTAAACGTAATCAAGTGAGCATTCGATTTTCCTTCTAGTGTTTTCTTATACGCAACTGGCTGGATCATATGCCATTCACCTCTCTACTGTCATTTGTGTCTGCACCACATATTCTTTTTAATAAATGAACATATTGCTTGGCCACAATTTCGATAGCGAATTTTTCATGAACACGTGAAATCGCCGCTTCTGACATTTGTTGATGGAGACTACGATTATCTAAAATACTCGTAAGCTGTTTGACAGCATCTTCTACATTTTGTCCACGAAAAAGCAGTCCATGTTCCCCGTGTACAACTAATTCGGTGACGGGCATCATTTTTGAGGCAACTACAGGTACGCCACAAACCATTGATTCAATGAAGGTATTTCCAAAAGATTCGGTTTTAGTCGTTGCTAACGTACAGCCGCCGGATTGACGGATTTTCGCATAAACATGTGGCATCTGCTGATACGGAATCACTGGAAACCATTTGACGATATCAGTCAAATTCTCCTCCTGCCATTTGGCAGCGAATTCATCCCGCTGTACACTTTGAGCACCACCAATCACCCAAAGTTCGATATCATCACGCTGACTTTTAATTAGCTTGGCTACCTCTAAAAGCATTTGCCAGTTTTTACGTTTGTCCAAGCGGCCAATCCATCCGATTATTTTTTTCTCACTTGGAAGTTTCGGTTCATTGTCATGATTGATTTCTTCTTCCCCTAAAGCTCGGTAAAAAGTTGTATCGATGCCATTGTAAATAACATGAATCGGGATTTCATCCGTCAATATGGACACTAATCGTTTTTGATAGTTTGAGGGAACAACGATGGCTTCCGGCTCTATTCCTCTGAAAGATTTTAAGTGTGGCTTAAGCTTAATCAGTTCCGGAGTACGAGCCTCGACCAAAACTGGGCCTTTATAGTTAGCTTTCTTAATCCATTTAAAAGCTGCACCTGTGTCAACAACAATAATGGCGTCATAGTGATTGTTTTTTATAATCCCAATAATCTCCTGTTCATCCTTAGTCAAGTAAACAGGAGCAACATCTTCCATAATGTGAAGTCCGCCATGATCGGTTGTGTACAAAAACTCTGTATCAATTCCATGTTTTTTAAAATAAATCGAGCGGTTGCGCCAGCCTGCATTCACCCCGCCTACCGTCAGCAAACGCCAGATTACTAAAACTTTCATAATGGTTTCTCCTCGTATTCATTAGGCCCCTCCTCATGCTGTTAGGTCTATATGTTCAACCCTTAAGGCCGTTTAACGACGTTTTTTATCTTTCTTTTTGTTCTTGTTATGCTTATTATCACGGCGGTCTCGATCATCGCCTCTATCTCCTGCGTAGTGTTTACCACCTTTACCACCTTTACCACCCTTAGCGCCTTTGCTTCGTCGACCTCTATCTCCCTCGAAGTGTTTTCCACCTTGATGGCCGAGATCTTCTTTTCCATCTTGATATCTGCGATTTTCTTTTGATCCCCGATCGCCTTCGAAACGTCTTACTCCCTCATAATTACTCTCACCTTCAGGATGTCTTGCTTCAAAATCTTGTTCGAGTTTGTCCCAATATTCGTCGATTTTCTCCATGACTGCTTCTGGATCTGCTCCTCGTGCAAGCATTGTTTTGATCCACTCTTCCTTGAAAACCTTATGAACAAGACCCTGAAGTAGAATGACATAATTTTTCTCATCAGCTGTCGTCAATAAACTATTACTAAGATTTTTCAACGTATTCTTATCCGGTTTTTCCGGAAGTAAGAGTGCAGTAATTTCTCTGGATATTTCCTCCATACGGATATAATGGAGCCACTCCGTATATAGTTCCGGAGCCATTTCCTGAACATGCCCCATAAAGATTGCTTTATTTTCTTCCCCTAAGGATGTCAATAGTTTTCTTGGGTATGGATAGACGCGATCACGCCAAATGGTCCTCGCTACATCAATTACCTTTAGACTGCCGTCAGGCTGCAGGTAAATTTGACGCTTATGATGGTCTATTCGCTCATATCCAATTTTCTTAAACGTAATTAACATTTCAATTAATTTCGCAGATAGTGCCTCTGTCAATGGCTGGGATTGTAAATACTCTCGTAAATCAACTCCCCTGATAATCTCCATCACAATATAGAGTGGTCCTTTTCCATAAAGCATTGGAAATAGAGTGGTTTGCTGCCCAAGGGATAAAGCATAATATTCGCGTTCGCAATCTTCGGTATTACCAAATACTTTCACACAGATGTCGTCATTTATTTGGAAAACGGCACCTTGTCGCCCTTTCCCCATCATGACTAACGGTGAGTCATTCACCACATCGACATCGGCATTAATTTGGTTTGTTACTTTAATTTGGTCCATCCATTGTTCTAAATTCGGAATATTCATATATTTCCTCCTTCCAATTCAAGTTGGCAACTTGATTCATATATTGTCTCGACAGTACCCAACAGCAATATCTGCTTGTCTCTTCTTAAACCCTAAGAATCTACTGCCTATTATAGTTAATTCAAAAGTGGCATAAAGTGTTAAGGCTTACGTCTATAAAAAAGAAAAATGTATTTACAATTTGTATCAATTTCAACGTTACCTATAATCGATAATTATTCTCAAAATCTATATATTGTTAAAGAAGTCATTAAATTTTTCTTAACAATTCATTTAAGTGAATTTTCCTAGGACAACTTAGGTTACTATTAAACTATACGTAAGTTTGAAAGGAGAATTTATGCCTACAATCGAGAGCTCGACAAGGAACGAAACTTCCCTTTTACAAAATCGCCTTTATATTAATCAGTTCATCCGTTTTATTTTTGATGTACCACCTGAAAAGCAGTCTTTACTTGCCGTAACAAATAATCCACATTGGAGGTCACTTTGTGAGTTTAGTGAGGCCTTTCGTATGATTGATAAGAGTATTCAAGGACTTCATATAGATGACGGTGAGAAAATTATCCAATTGAATGAAGAATATAACCGGTTATTTATTGGTCCCAACACACTTCCTGCCCCTCTTTGGGAATCCGTTTATTTAAGCCGGGAGCATTTACTATTTGATGCAGTAACCTTGGAGGTTAGGAATTGCTACCGCAAGTATGGTTTATCCTTTATCCGCGAGAGCAATGAGCCTGATGATCATATTGTTATTGAATTAGAGTTTCTAAGTTATCTTATTCAAAAAACGCTTGAAAGCGACAATGTGGCGTCCAAGCAAAAGTTGTTAGAGGATCAATATTCCTTTTTAACCAATCATCTTTTAAAATGGTGTCCCATTTTTTGTGAAATACTGAGCAAATCAACATCCTTTGACCTGTATAAAGGTGCAGCTTTGCTTTTGGCAGAGTATCTCCATTTTGAAAATGAATTTATCCCAGCCTTGAAGGAGGGTATTTTAGTAAATGAGCGATAAAAACCTATTAACCAAAATTGGTGAAAGTAAACTATCTAGAAGATCGTTATTAAAATGGACGGGGATTGCCTCTGTCCCTGTTATCGCAGGTGGAGTCTGGTCTACCAGATATCTATCTGAAAATAAAAATATTGTAGAAGCTAGTGAAACGATCGTTCCTACCTGCAGTACATTAGACTGCGGTGGTAAATGTATGATAAAAGCACATGTAAGGGATGGTGTTATTACAAGAATCAGTGCCCGAAGTGATAAAGAACTTGATGAGGCAAACCCGTATATGAAAGCCTGTGTAAGAGGACGGTCCTATCGAAAAAATCAATACCATCCAGATCGTTTAAAATATCCAATGAAGCGTGTCGGCAAACGCGGTGAAGGTAAATTTGAAAGAATTACTTGGAAAGAAGCAGTTGCTGCGATTACAAAAGAAACGAAGCGGATTACCGAACAATACGGTCCTGCGTCTAGGTATGTTCATCAGGGAACAGCTGTTACTGGCGGTAAGGTCGGCGGCGCACAGCTCGCAAGAAGACTTATGGCTTTAAGTGGAGGATTTCTTAACTATTACCATTCCGTAAGTATGGGAAATACGGCTGCAGCAACTCCATATACGTATGGAACTCACCAAACAGGAAACAGTCTTGATTCTTTAATTGACTCTAAACTAATCATTCTATGGGGACACAATCCTTCTGAAACCATTTTCGGAAATACTCTTCATTATTATAAAAAATTAAAAGAAGCCGGCATTAAGATCATTTCGATTGATCCTAGATATTCCAATACAGCGGTTGCTTTTGCCGATGAATGGATCCCCATTTTACCCGGTACAGACAATGCTCTTATGGATGCCATGGCTTACGTGATTGTTCAAGAAAACCTGCATAACAAAGAATTTCTTGCTAAATTTGTGGTCGGTTTTGATGAAGAACATATGCCAGAAGGTGTTCCTGCAAATGAATCACTAGTGTCTTATCTATTTGGTAAAAAGGACGGGATTGAAAAAACACCTGAATGGGCAGAGCGTATTTGTAAAGTTCCAGCTGATAAAACGCGTGAACTTGCACGCGAGTATGCGACAGCCAAACCTGCAGCTTTGATTCAAGGCTGGGGTCCGCAGCGTCATGCAAGCGGTGAGCGGATTGCCCGCGGTGGCACGATGCTAGCATCCATTACAGGAAATGTCGGAGTATCAGGCGGCTGGGCATCTGGTTATGGCGGTATCCCAAGAAAGTTTCCAATGGGGATTCCGGTTCCCGAGAATCAGGTGAAAGAAAGCATTTCGATTATGAACTGGACTGATGCCATCAGTGATCCAAGCAAGGTCATCCCTGAAAATGGACTTAAGGATGGCGAAAAGCTGACATCTAACATTAAATTAATCTATAATTTAGCGGGTAATTACTTAATTAACCAACAACCTGATATTAATAAAACGAAAAAAATTCTAGAGGATGAAAGCTTAGTTGAGTTCATCGTTGCAAGCGATCATTTCCTAACACCAAGTGCAAAATATGCGGATATACTTTTACCAGAAACCACTTTCTTTGAACGCTGGAATATTGGTGAATCATGGGCATCTGGAGATTATATTATCCTATCGGAAAAAGTGGTCGAGAATTACTATGAATCTCGTTCAGACTATGACTGGTTATCTGAGGTGGCAGATGGTCTTGGTATCGGTCAAGCCTTTACGGAGGGTCGTGATGAGATTGGCTGGATAAAGTATATATTGGATGAAACAAGAAAAGTCGAACCAAGTACCCCAACCTTTGAAGAATTTAAGAAAAAACGGATTCATTATTGGCGCTATGATGGACCAAGGATTGCCTTCAAGGACCAGATTGAAGACCCTTCCAATCATCCCTTTGAAACACCATCGGGAAAAATTGAGATATTCTCTAAACGCTTATACGATATGAACCATAGTGAAATACCAGCGATACCAATTTATATTCCTGAATGGGAAGGCGCTGAGGATCCTTTAAAAGCCACCTACCCTCTTCAATGTATAACATGGAAGGGTAGAAATCGGGCAAATTCTACCTTTGCTAGCCATCCATGGTTACAAGAAGTGGCGGAACAGTTACTTTGGATTAACCCTGCGGATGCACAGCAGCGAGGCATTAAAAAAGGCGATAAAGTCAAAATTTATAACGATCGGGGCATCGTCATGATACCAGCTGAAGTCACGACCCGTATCATGCCTGGGGTTGTTGCCATGCAGGCAGGTGCATGGTACAAACCAGATAAAAATGGAGTCGATACAGTAGGATGTGCTAACGTCCTCACCAGCCAGCGCATCACCCCCCTGGCAAAAGGCAACGCCCACCAAACGATGCTGGTAGAAGTACAAAAAGGATAATAATAAGCTAATGAAAGCCGGATCCTCATTGATCTGGCTTTTTTTCAATAGCATTATTGTTAAAATTATTGAAAAATTTACAATTTACTGCTTTATTTATTGTACAATTATGATATAAGTACCACTACTTCAAGGAGGTTTTCATGGGTCGTCTTACGAATCATTTAATTGTCATTTCTTTTGATTGTCTGTCAGCATTGGATTTTCCTCTGCTGAAAACACTGCCTCACTTTAGGACAATCCTCGAAGATGGCGCATATGTGGAGAAGGTAGAAACCATTTATCCGTCGGTTACCTACCCTTGTCATACGACCATTGTGACCGGAAACTATCCAAACCGACATGGAATCATTAATAACACCCTTCTGCAGCCAGGAAGAACTTCACCAGACTGGAACTGGTTTAGGAGTTCAATAAACGGAACAACTTTGTATGATGAAGCAAAACAGGCAAATTTGACAACTGCTGCCTTACTCTGGCCGGTTACAGGTAAGGCAAACATTGATTACAATTTGCCTGAAATCTTTCCAAATCGCCCTTGGCAAAATCAAGTCCTCGTTTCATTAAGGAACGGGAGTCCCCGTTATCAATGGGACTTGAACCAACGATTTGGTCATATTCGCAAAGGGTTAAATCAGCCTGAATTAGATGACTTTGTATTAGAATCTACTCTACATACCATTAAAACAAAAAAGCCAAATTTAATGCTCGTACACTTCACTGACTTGGATACCCAGCGCCATGACTATGGTTTTTCATCAAATGAAGCCTTTGCCGCTATCGAGCGGCATAATGACCGTCTTGGGAAAATTATTGCTTCCTTAAAAGAGATCGGAATCTATGAAAATTCTACCATCGTCGTTTTAGGGGATCATAGCGCATTAAATGAGAACAAAGCCCTAAACCTTAATGTACTTTTCCATAACCACAAGCTTATTACAACCAATGCCAAAGGCAAGATAAATAATTGGAAGTCCTATTGTAAAAGTTGTGACGGGTCCGCATATATTTATGTAAATGACAAAAATGACTTAGATACGTGTAACATAGTAAAAAAATTGTTAGAAAGTTTACTTACCGACCCCAGCTCTGGTATAGAAAGAATACTTACGGCTGAAGAAGCAGCCTTAAAGGGGGCAGATGGTTCCTGTACCTTTATGATTGAAGCTCAAAAAGGTTATTACTTTTTAGAAGATTATCAGGGGGATTATCTGAAAAATATTACCCGAGAGGATGTTTTAGCAGATAAAAAATATACCCTGGCCTGTCATGGTTACTCTCCGGAAAAGCCTGATTATTCAACCATTTTTATGGCGGCGGGTAAAGGTATTCGTTCAAAAACAATGGTTCCTCAGGCTCGTCTCATTGACGAAGGTCCGACATTGGCAAGGCTTTTAGGTGTGGATTTAGGTGACACAGATGGGAAAATTATCGATGAGCTTTTAACCGTTTAGATGACAATTAAATAGGAGGAAAACTCTATGAGTCGATTGACGAAGCAAGAAAAAAGCTGGGTTTTTTATGATTGGGCAAATTCTGCTTACTCGATATTAATTACAACAGCTATCTTTCCCTTATATTTTAAAGCGGCAGCAAATAGTGCAGGTCTTGCTGGATCAACCTCAACAGCTTACTTAGGTTACGCGAATTCCTTTGGAACTCTGCTTGTTTCCATTTGTGCACCGATCTTAGGAACCATAGGCGATTTTCGGGGGTTAAAAAAGAGATTATTCACCTTTTTTGTGATTCTGGGTATTGCCTTTACGGCAATGCTGGCCGTAGTCCCGAGTAACCAATGGCTGATCCTCTTAATCTGTTATATTGTTACTGTTATTGGGTTTGGGGGCGCGAATATTTTTTATGACGCCTTTTTAGTAGATGTTACAAGTGAAGAACGAATGAATAAGATATCGGCACGCGGTTTTGCAATGGGCTATATCGGAAGTACAATCCCTTTTATTATCGGCATTGCTCTTATACTATTATCACAACAAGGGATTCTGCCTTTATCCGTTACCATCTCTACACAAATTGCCTTTGCCATCACAGCAATCTGGTGGGGAACCTTCACCATTCCGATGTTAAAAAATGTTGAACAAGTTTATTACGTAGAAAAAGTGGCAAAACCCATTTCTACCAGTTTTAAGAAAGTTTTTCAAACCCTTAAACGAATTAAAGCCTATAAACCTTTGTTTCTTTTCCTTATTGCTTATTTCTTTTACATTGATGGGGTCCATACGATTATTACTATGTCTACTGCCTATGGAACCGATCTTGGTATATCATCTACAAACCTGTTAATCATCCTATTTGCCACCCAAGTGATTGCAGCTCCATTTGCTATGCTGTACGGAAAACTGGCAGATCGATTCACTGGAAAACGGATGTTATTAGTTGGTATCTTTATCTATATTATTATCTGTATCTATGCTTATTTCATGAAAACAACCTTAGATTTTTGGATATTAGCAATGCTAGTCGGGTCCTCCCAAGGTGGGATTCAGGCTCTTAGCCGTTCCTACTTTGCCAAGTTGGTACCCAAAGAAAATGCAAATGAGTTCTTTGGTTTTTATAATATCTTTTATAAATTCGCCTCAATCCTTGGTCCTGCTTTGGTCGGTGTAACAGCCCAAATTACGGGTAATACAAACGCCGGTGTATTTAGCTTAGTTATTTTATTTATTCTTGGCGGCGCCGTTTTACTGCGTGTTCCAGAAACGACGGAGAAAATACAGGTAAATAATCAATAACCACTGAACGTAAAAACGCCTCGGAAACCATTTCCAAGGCGTTTTTTTAATGTTAGGCAAAAAGATCCTTATCGAGAACCATTTCTTTCTCAAGATGACTTGCTCGAATTCCAAATCTAGGCTTTAATTGACCAATTTCTTCACCTAACAAAAGTTTAAGCGCCAGGTATGGAAGGTTTAGACCTGTTAAGCAACTAAAATGCATTCCGCCGCTCATTCGGGGATTTATTTCAAGTAACTTCGGTACACCCTGATTATATTTTACCTGAATATTAAAGATATATGGTATTTGATACTGCTGGTGAAAACGATGTGCCAGTTGAATAAGTTCATGATGATCTATAATTTCTCTTATTCTTCCGTCCCCTTTCATCCTTGGTATCGCCGCATATAACCTTTCATTCGATGCAACACAGTCAATGCTAAATTCCGGACCCTCTAAATATTCTAGCACCATTAAATCTGGAAAAACCTCTTGCTGACTTAAAATTTCACACGCGTAATGGTATGGGAGTCGGCGGCTGCTTGCCCTCCTAAATAACGTATCAATACTTTCAATCTTATCCTCAATAACGCGAAATCCAGTTGCGCCTTCACCTACAACTGGTTTAAAACACACTTTATGTCCTTTATCCCGCAAACATTGATACGCGGTTTTGAAATCGTTAATGTTGTTTACAACATAAAAATCAGGTATTGATACAAGTTCTGCTCCATTCTCTTCTCTGTCCATAATGGAATGATAGGCAGCTGCTTTATTATCCAAGGTCTCCATCAATTCCGAATCTGGACATACCAACACCTTCACACCGATCGACTCAAAATCCGCCAGCCTTTTTGATATACGGACGTTTTCTTTTCTTGGGATGAAAATATCAATCTTATGCTTCCGACAAAACTCTAGGCAAAACTCAATATATTCATCACCAGAAATGGCGGGTTCTGTAAAGGCAAAATCACAATACTGCAAGTAGAGAGCATCCTTATTTGAATGAGTGCCAATAATCTCAAACTTGCGCCCCTCATCATTTCTACGAATCAACTCCATAAAATGCGTAACCGTCGTAAACCACCTATTAAACCAAATCCTCATACGTTACCTCTTTCTTGTTGAATTCTAAACTAAAAACCTTAACCATTATTCGCCTATCACTTTCATTTTATACATATTACTTTCCTGTCCGATGTATAAACCTATGTATAAATGATGATATAATGTATAAATGGTGACAGGCACCAAGGGGGGATTACATATGTGTGGACGTTTTACGCTGACTGCACCTGTTGATCAGTTGATGGATCGGTTTGATGTGGAGTTTTTTCTTCAGGAGGAGGAGTATTTGCCTAGTTATAATGTGGCTCCCTCGCAATCGGTCTTAGCGGTGATTAATAATGGTGCGCATAATAAGATGGGGTTTTTACGATGGGGGTTAATTCCGCCCTGGGCAAAGGATATCTCAATTGGTTATAAAATGATAAACGCTCGTGCCGAGACGTTAACAGAGAAACCTAGCTTTCGAAATGCCTATAAGAAAAAACGTTGTTTGATCGTAGCTGATAGTTTTTATGAATGGAAACGAATCGATAGTAAAACCAAAACGCCGATGAGGATTAAACTAAAGTCAGATGAATTGTTTGCCATGGCTGGTCTCTGGGAGAGCTGGAAGTCGCCTGAAGGAAAATCGATTTTTTCATGCTCAGTCATTACAACCCAACCTAATGAACTAGTTCAAGATATCCACGACCGTATGCCAGTAATATTAAAACCAGAAGATGAAAAGTTTTGGCTTGATTCTTCCATTACAGACACAAGGAAACTCCAGCATTTACTTAAGCCACTGGATCAGCGTTTAATGGAAGTCTACGAAGTGAGTCCTCTGGTGAACTCTCCAAAAAATAATTCGATTGAACTCATCCAAAAAATCTGCTAAATATAAAAAATGCCTGACTCTAAATAGAGCCAGGTATTTTTTATACGTGAGTCAATGTTGCATTAATCTTCATGACAAACGTCATAATCGCAGTCGAATCTAAATTGGATGTATCCTCCGTAACCCCACTTACCTTTTTAACAATCTGCCTTTCTAGGAAGTTCATTTTACTAACCAGGAATTCTCCGCCAAAAATACCGTTTGCAATTGACACTTTTCTTAATCCTTGTGGATAAGCCAAATCGAATTGCTCAATTGCCGTTTCTCCATCATGCCAGCAGCAGAGAAAAAGACCCAGTTTTTTCGTTAAAAGTTCATCATAATGCCTGCTAATAAAGCTCTTTATTTTTCCTTGAATACTGCCGGCATGGATCGATCCGCCGATAATTACGAACTCATAATCACTTACATCAAAAGCAATTTTATCCTTTTTCAAATCAACTGCTAAGACTTCTCCTTCCATCCACTCACTCAGTAATTGGACAGCTTTTTCGGTTGTACCATGAGATGAGCAATAAACAATCAATGTCTTCATAAATCATCCTACCCTCCATGGAAAAATAATCGCCTTCATCTTGTAACATATCCAGTCCTGCCTATTGATGTCTTACCCTAATTATAATGCTTCGATAATAAATGTACGAAAAAAATATTGGCAATATTTCTACAATTCAACACCTAAAACCATCCATGCCTTTTGTCCTCACCGTTTCCCAAGTATACGAATAGAATAATTGAAACAAAAAATGAGTTGAGGTGATAAAATGGATTCCTTAACCTTACCAATAATCTTGTCTGGCCCGATTGTTCGCCGAGCAGAAACTACACAAATTACCATTTGGATTACGACGAGTAAAAGTTACCGGATTCATGCCAAGATGTTTCGTATCACTTCAACGAAGGATACCAATTCTTTTACTAATCATGAGTTTCATACAACATGTAAAACCGATACTATACAAATGGGAAAACAGCTGTATGTTCATTTAATTAACCTTACACCTTTTAGCGGGAAGTTTCCTACAGATACCCTGCTCGGATACAATATCCACTTTCAACGAGGCTCTGAACTACAGGATTTAAACTCCCTCGGTTTACTATCAAAAGACAATCCAAACTCTATCGTTTACGGTAATCTTGACTATCCCACCATCTATCTCAATAGCTCTCCACACCAATGCAATGTCCTATATGGGTCATGTCGTAAACCCCATGGAGATGATGACGATACCCTCACCGCCGCTGATCGCTTACTAGAAAAAGAATTTAATCATTTACTAGTACGTCCGACCACGCTATTTCTTATGGGAGATCAGATTTATGCAGATGACGTAGCAGATTCTTTGTTTCCAGTCATTACGAAATTGGAAAAGGAATTAATAGGTTCCAGAGAAAAGTTGGAAATAATAGATTCTAGACTTGAGAATGATCCCTTCCAAACATCCTTGAATCAAGTGAACGGCAGACAATACATTATGGAGAATTTTTGCCATTTCACCTCTTCAAATGCCAACAACCACGCAATGAAATTCGGGGAGTACGCGGCATTGTATCTTCTCTCATGGAGTCCTCAACTCTGGGAATCAATACAAGAAAATTCCCTATTCAATTCCTTCGATGAACTTTGTAATAAAAAACAAGTTTATTTTATTTTCTCCAATGAAGAAAGATATCCAAAGGAAACCAAAGAAGAAAAATTTCGTCTTAAGAATCGCTACACAGAGCACCAGGAAGCAATGATTACCTTTCAGCAATCTCTTTATCGGATAAGACGCCTCCTTGCAAATATTCCAACCTACATGATGTTTGATGACCATGATATTACCGATGATTGGAATATATCCTATATGTGGAAGGAAAATGTTAAAAACTCTCCTTTGGGGAGTCATGTGGTCGCCAATGGTTTGGCAGCTTATTGGGCTTTCCAAGGATGGGGCAACGCTCCTGAATCCTTTGATGACCGATTTCATTGGTTGATGAAGGCTTATTTTCAAATGCTTACCATCGGCAAAATGGAGGAGTATCATGAGGAATGGAAAAAAACTCTATGGGACTTTGACTCTTGGCATTTTGTTGCTCCAACAAATCCAAAAGCAGTATTTCTAGACACCCGTACACAGAGGGAATATGATACTGAACCGAGACCTGAGAAATTCGGTCAACTGTTTGAGGAAACTGTCTGGGCACCACATCTGCTAAGTAAAAAAGGCTGGGAAAATGTAACAAGCAGTCTCTTTAACAGTGGATGGAATAGTGGCAGTCCCCTAATCCTTGTATCTCCAACACCCCTTTATGGAATGGGGCTTATAGAATCCTTTATACATGATTACGTTTATCCCCTCCAAGTATTGGGGGTAAATGTTCATACTAAAGTTGATTTTGAAGCATGGAAGTATAATGGAAAAGGATTTACGGAATTCCTCCACAGGGCAGCCTCCTGGAACCCGAACAGGTGCATTATTCTATCTGGCGATGTCCATTATGCATCCGCTGTAAAAGCTGATATTTCATTTAAGGACGGTCGGATATTGACCATTCATCAATTTATCAGTTCTCCCTTGAAAAATATGAGTTTTGGGGGTGTTTGGGGATTGTTAATGAAACAAATAATGGCTCTGAATGCTTTAAAAAGGAAAAATAACCGAATTTATCGTTTATGTACTTCGTCCTATTTCATCAAAAAAGTAGAAAAAGAAAACCAAACAAACACCTATTTATGGAAGGATCAAGTCAGCTATCAATTATTAGAAAATAATTCTATTATCGAAACCAACAACAATCTAGGCTTTCTCAAGATTAGAAAGAGAAGTTTAAAAAACTATTTACTTAATCATAATCACAAATTCTTACAATAGTAATCTAAAAATAGTGCTCTATTTTCGAGCACTATTTTTCAATATGACTTTTGGGTAATTATCTGAGTAACCTAGTGGGGAATCCACATCTTCCTCAATGATAAATAAGAGGTTCGAGTGCTCTTTTGGATAGGCAAACCCTTGGTATGACTCGCTTAAAGTATTGTAACTAATTTTAGTAAGAACAAAGTCAGTCTGATATTTTTCGGTAATATAATTTTGCATATTTTTCTCATGCGTTTGTTTTCCCCACGGTGTCCCATAAAAGATTGTATAAGCATAAAAACTAAAAGTCAGAATGAGTCCAGCAAATACCATTAGGATAATTTTCGTTGCCTTTATATTCCTCACCCCTAAATTATCAGAATATTATAACTATAATATTCTTCACTGGTTTTTGTTATTCCTTCTAGCATAAAACGATAAAAGGAATAAAAAAAAGTCGTACAATAAGTACGACCTTGAGATTTTATTTATTTCTTCATTAGTTTGTGAATGGTAACGAGAACCTCATCTAAAACTTCCTCGTCCCCTTCTTGAATTCTTTCGAGAACACATGTTTTTAGGTGTCCCTCTAATAAGATTTTTGCAACGCTATTAAGAGCAGATTGGGTTGCTGATATTTGCGTTATCACATCATCACAATAGGTATCCTTTTCAATCAAGCCCTTAATCCCACGAATTTGCCCTTCGATTCGATTGAGTCTTGTAACTAGATTACTTTTCACCTTATCCGAATGATGGCTTTTTCGGTGGCTGCCCTCAGTCCCGCAGCATGTTTCATCATTCACTTCTTCTTCATTTACATGGTCAATAGACATTCCATCACCTCATTTTCTGTTATTATATCATACCCCCGTATCGTAAGGCGATAGTACACCAATGAAAAAACCTATTACATTTAAACGTAATAGGCTTTCTCCTTATTACTTGATCCCGAGTTTTTCTTCCATAAATGTCTCTAATAATTTGAATTTGTTGTCTCCAATGCCAACAGGCAGAAGCATCTCTTCTGCCTCGTCCGCTCGTTTCATTTTGTCCATTTCTTTATGGAGATTTTCCATCTTTTTGTCCAACAATGTAGCCATTTCTGCTGTTTCTTTTAATTCATCAAGCATTTTTTGAGGAACTTCTTTATTATATTTATAATAAATTTTATGTTCTAAACTTGCCCAAAAATCCATCGCAATGGTACGAATTTGAATCTCAACGCAAGTTAATTCCTCACGGTCGGACATGAAGATCGGTATTTCCACAATCATATGCAAGCTTTGATAACCATTCGCCTTTGGATTTTTTATATAATCCTTATATTCTAAAATCCGAATGTCTTTTTGATTTGCAATCATTCTGCTAATTTCATAAATATCGGAAATGAAAGAACAGGTTATTCTCATACCAGCAATATCTTTAATACTTTCCTTAATGCTTTCTAGGTTGTATTCTAGCCCTTTTCGATGAACTTTCTTAAAAATACTTTCCGGTGATTTTAAACGTGATTTTACGTGTTCTATTGGATTATAGTCATGAATATAATTAAACTCATCTTTAAGTATATTGATTTTTGTTGTCATTTCATCTAAAGCAAATTTATAGGCCATCATAAAACGAGTCAGTTCAATTTTGATTGCTTTTAAATCCTTCATATCAAAGGTCTTTTCCATTCTTCGTAATTACATCCTTTCAAAAATCGTTACTCTTCTTCTGGTAAAGTTTCATCACTGCGTAATTTTTTGATTACTTCTGGTGGAAAAATTAATCGGCAAATCACTTTAGCTACTTCATGGTAATCCGTTTGAATCCCACATTGTTTCATTTTCTCCGGTGCATGTTCTGCCAAGGTCATCAACGACCAGGTAACAGTATTTAAATCTAAATCTTTCCAGGTTATTCCCTTATCATAGGCCAACTTTAGTCCAGTAAGGATTCTAGTAAAAATCTTTCGTTTTCCAGATGCTAAGACTTGTGCAAACTCTGTATCCTTAGCAAGTAATTCGGGAAGCAGTCGCTGCAAGCCCATTTCTTTTAGGCGTTTATCATGGGATTCTAATAGGGCAGCCAACGTACTTTCTGGATCTGACCCTCCCCATTTTGGTTCAGGCGGCATTAACATCTCAATTTGATCCTCTAACAAAGACATTAATAACTGTCGTTTATCCGAAAAGTAGCGATAAAAAGTTCCTGTTGCTACCCCTGCATGAGCAGCAATTTCCTTTGCAGTTGTATGCTCGTACCCCTTCAAGATAAATAAAGCATGACCACTTTTTAATAATAAATCTCTTTTTAGCTGCGCACGTTCCTGCTTTGGAATTAATGGGAACTCACCCACCAGCTGATCATCTCGGTCTGACATTTTTCTCACCTCAAAACTATTATACCACAAAAAAAAAATATTGAACCGTAGTTCATGTTTCCATTGACAGACTCTCATTATCATGTAATACTTGAACTATAGTTCATGTTATTTCAATCTATGTTGACACCCCTTGGCATCCATTGTTAATAACATGAACAAATTATATATTTTTCGTTTTTTTGAGACTTTTTACTCGCTTTTTTTGGTTTTATTCATATATAATATTTTATAATTAACTTTGGAAGGTGTTGATTAATATGGCAAACCAATCTGATAAAAAAGATATCTCAATCAACTCAAGCGTTTCACTAAAGGGAATTGTAAAGGCCATTTTCAACGATACCGTACACGTACAAATTGGCGGCAAAATTATTACACTGCCAAAAGCTGATTTCATGTTAGATAAATCAATGAATTAATAAGATTCATATTTAGAAAGCCCATTGCTGCTGAAGCGATGGGCTTTCTTTTGTCCGTCTTATGAACCTAACAAGCTCTTAATGGAAGGATATGGCTCTTTTTCTAAGTATCTAAGAGTTATATTCATGTGTCACTCTGTCAGCCTACCTCAAACCCTTATATGCCGTTTTTTCGACTTTGTTTGAAAAAACATGCAGTGGTATCATGGTTACTGTAACAAAAAACAAATCGCTAAGTCGATTTAAACCGGAGGGATACATTATCCATTATTTGAATTTGAAGTACACAAATGTGATGGAGAAGGCGTTGCTGAGTGCTCATGGGGTATGTTACGAAGACTACAAACGTAAACATAATGTAAGAATGGAAGTTGAGAGACGGCGTGAGCAGGATTATTTGAATTGCAAACGTCTGATTGCAGATTTTGACGGTCGATTACACATTTGATAAATAGAAGTTTAGGAGGGAGCATCCATTATTGTGGCTGCTCCTTTTATCTTTATCGTAGCAAGTAGATTGTTTTATAATTTGGTCGTGTAATCATTCGCATAAGATAGGCCGATTCCGTAGAGTTCTCTCTTCTCTTTCCATTTAAAAAGTTAATAATTGTTTTGGAATCTCTTATTCCAATTCCATGCCCATAAAATTTGTCATCACCATAATATATTACATTTTCAGCCCTCCACCACGGCTGTTTCGGATCAAAGTCTGGATTCTTAAAGTGTAGAACATCACCGATAAGAAAATCTTCTCCATCTCTTGTATAAATAGGGAGATCTTCATCAAATTGCCAATCCATGAGATAAAGTCTTCTAAAGTACGTATTAAATGCCCTTGGTCCAATGGTATAGAGGGTAGCAATGTACAGTACAATTGCGATGGCTGTAGAACATTCAAAGGCATAAAGCTTTCCATTTTTCACAATATCTTCAATCGCTTCCGAAGGATTGAACCCTTCCCGTAAAAGAAAACCTCCGTTTGGTAACCGATACCAATATTTTTTGTTAGGAAAGGAATAAGTAAAGGTAGTAAATTTTGCCCCACTATTGTCTAATGCTGTTGCTGCTTTTAACGTATTCACTCTGAATGTTAATTCAAACTTCAATTGTTGTAAGGATTCATAGTAATAAATGGTATTGTAACCTACCATTTGTTTAATTATCGCCTTCTGCTCGCTATTTGTTATGGCTTTATTCAGGTCCTCAAGCTTTACAATCACACCATTTAAACTAATCATTTCATTCCTCCTTTCTACACCATATGAACCTGTTCCTAGTTACATGCAGGTGCAATCATGAAAAGAGCCAGATTCCTATGTGAAAGGACCTGGCGTCTTAAAAATTTCTATTTATTTCGTATAAAGTGGATGATAATCCCACCAATAAGACTGCCAATTGCTGATAGTCCAAAAATTATGAAGTAAAGTCTTTCTGCTAATTCTGCCATTCCCTCTCCAGGAAAAAATTCTGCCTTCCCATACATCACGATTGCAGCTAGTACTAAAACCATCGACGGAATCCATACAATCCAGCCTGGTTTTACCCTTATCAATAAAAATGGGATGATCAACCCAATAAGAAATAATACGAAGAATAACATCTCCTCAATCCTTCCAATTAACCTTTACTTATTAGACGAAAAGTAAAACTCATTCGTTTCGTTACAATGATGGAAGAAAGCCCATTTTTTCACTTCCTAAAATAAAAACAGGAAAGAAACTATGTTTGAGTTTCTTTCCTGCTTACTACTATCTGGTACTAATACTAACCGTCTTAGTGTGTGTTCCACCAGAACTTGATTCAATTGTAATGATTTCCCCTGCAACCATCGGTTTCGTTAAAGCCTTTTTGAACGTCCAACTTCCGGTACTGTTGGCCGTTGCTTTTCCAAGCAATTCAGCTTTTGGATTGGTCTGATTTCCTCTATAAACCGTGACCGTCACTCCACCTACATCACTTTTACCAATCACTGTTATTGTGGAATTGCTAGTTGTGAAAACAGCAGATGAAATAGCAACATTATCTGGAGCAGGTGTAATCGTAACAATTGATTCATTTGTCGAGACTTCACCATTAAAACCAGTAACGGTTAATTTAAAACTGACTGGAACCGTTTGATTTGTTGGGAACACAAAAGATGGGGCAGCCGTGTTTGCACCATTAAGTGTAACGGTAGGACCACTTACCTGTACCCAAGCGAAATCCTTCGCATTGCTGGATGCGCTTCCGTCCAAGGTTACCACCGAGCCCTGTTTTACCGTTTGAGCAACGCCCGCATTTGCCAATGCTGGATCTGCCGTAACGTTTACTGGCAGAACTTCCCTGCCATTAGCTGCTGAAGTTATGGTAATAGTTGGCGGAATATACGCCGGCTTATTAATCACTAATGTTCCTGAAGCAGGAATATCGCCAAAACCTGCTGCCGTGAGTTTTGGTTTATTTAATTTATCACTAGAAGACGCTGTAATAAAGAGAGTCTCGGAATTTGTATCATACTTGGCAGTTCCTGTTATGTGGTCGACCGGCGTAACGGTTTTGACACTAACTGGATTATCGGTTGAATTAGTGACGGTTATTGAGTTCGGTAATGTACCCGTAAATCCAACTCGGCCAAAGTATTTTCCAGCTGTTCCCGTCAATGTCTTATCACTGATTTTGTCACCATTTACATCCACATCAATTTTATAGGCTTTATCTTCTTCTGTAAAAGCAAATACATCAATTGTCCCACTACCAGCAGTATCTTGGCTGTATGTAGCTCTCATAGCATCAACACCAGAAGTTGTTGCTTCTTTCCCCATTAGACTGAATAAATCCGTTTGGATACAATTCTGAATTGTACCTGAACTTGTATTACAAGTACTATTAATACCAGGTCCTTGAATCCTAAAATAGTTTTGTTCCTCTGTACCGTTAAAATATCCATTCTTTATTTTATGGTCAACATTCGGGTCTCCGACATACCCAGTAGGCGCTCCAGTATCCCATTCAAGAAAAGTCCCAATACGGCTCGTTCTAGCCCCTTCGAAGCCGCCATTTATTCCAATATCTTCAACAAATCTGATTTCGCCTACTTGAGGATTATCTTCATCCTCTGCAGTAGCAACAATCTTATCGACACCATAAGGATGTGTGATTGTATACTCTCGATCTGTTATTAGGTCGTCAACTCGAAACCGGACCCGGCCGAATACTATTTGGTCGCCATCATTGACAATTTCATTTGCCCATGCAGCCTCAAGAGCGAAGACGGCATCCGCATCTCCCCCAGATGGCAGAGCGATTGAAGCACTTGCTAACTGATAAAAAGCTTCTCCTGGGAAGTTACCATTCTCTACATTTAAGTTAGGGTCTGTTGGAAAATCCCCTGCTACAAAACCACAGAGAGGATTAGATCCTTCTAAACATAGCTCCAACCTTTTACCTTTTGAATCTTTATACCATACAGGATAACCATAATCCCCGATTGGACCGACTTTTGTCAGTTTTGGAATATCTTCAATTGGTACAACATATTCCGCTTTTGCCCCACTATCTCCCCAAATTCCACTACTAACGATTAATACAATCGTTATTGCTAATAGAAAAACACTTTTTAACGTTGAGGGCTTCTTTCTCTTTCTTCTACTTCCCCTTGGCAGCATCCGCAACCCACCTTCTTCAATTTTTCAACCTTTTCATAACCTAGTAATCTTCATTTCTACATCCCTATTACCCCTTTCTTTTTTTCAATTTTATTCCGTCATTAATAGTGTTATTTGACTATTAAAAATGAACACAAAAGCTCACCTTGTTAGACCAGTTTCTATTAATATAGGTTTTGAGTACGAAGATTCATTCCCAAATTTATCAACAGAGGTAACCGTGTAATAATATTTTGGGGTGTTCGGACTTACTGGTACAGTATAGGACAAGGATTGTATTAAACTAGGATTTACCTTTTGGTATCCCCTTGCGGTCGAGGTTGTTCTATAAAGATTAAAACCGACTATATCTTTGTTAACAGTTGATTTCCATTGTAAGTTTATAACCTTCTTATTTAATGAAACTACTCCACTCACACTAAATGGCGCTTCTGGACGTCGGTCAGGCAGCGTCAGCAGTTGGTTTTTTGGCTGATTATGGATACGAAGCATTCCCCATAAACCACCTTCTAAATACCTTCTTAGCTTCATTTCCCGATAAACATAATCCCCTACTTGATTCACTAATCCATCATTTTGTACCGGGATAATATCCAAGGTTTCCCCTGGTGTGAGTGAACCCTGACTTGATACTAGTTTAGAGTTCGGATCCGTCCATTGATAGCGCCAGCGATGACTATGAAGTGTAAACACACTGCCTCTTGAACGGTCAGCTGTTTGCATCACCCTTAATCTGATCGGGTCACCAACATAAGCTTCCGGAACTGGTGTTGATGGATCACCATGAATAATAGAACTAAAAATTAGCGATTTATCAGGATTTGCAGCTAACCGATGTTTAAACGGTTCTGAGCTATAATTAATACCCTTTTCACCACGGTCCTCCATGTCCAGGTCTGCGACACCTGGAGTTGGTATGCTCCCATCCTTGCCAATGGTATAAAGGCCATCCGAGAACATTAGAACCTGCTCTCTAAAATCTGGCATATTCGGAACAATAATATCAGCCCGTGCTCCTGAGGAAATTTCTTCACCGGTTTTCGGGTCACGATATTTTGCGCCCTTCGGTTCAATGATAAGCGAACCGTAAGCTCCATGGAGCCTATGACTGCGAATATCTCCATAGTCATAAAGGATGGTCCCGCCATATTCCTTATCCGCAAACCATTGATAGGTGATTTTCTCACCTGGACCAATGGTTTGATCATAATTATAGCCAATTGTGGCACCATCAGATCCCTGCATATCGTATTGCACCATTTGAGGGTGCAAGGATACCCGATTAGAATTCTTCCAATTGACTTGGTTTGCCATTAACAAAGCAGGATCATCCAGGTTTTCAGGCGGGTCCAACGGAAGTTGATTTGAGAGTGTGACCTGAATACATTCCCCTTCATTGGCTCTAATGACGAGTGGTTCAGCAGGTTTCTTCCCGTTTTTGATATCTAAATAGTCTTTTGTAAGCGAGAACATCATTCCAAAAGGATCATGGTCACCGTACTTGTTGTAGACAATGTCCTTCATAAAAGCGGTAATATCAAATTTTCTTACCAAAGCACCAGGAGGGCAAGGATTCCCTGGGGTTCGCGCCTTCGGTGGTTTTGTTCCATTTTTCTTCATCTGACTAACTTTCCATGGCACAACCGATGCTTTTAGTTGCGGTCGATCTGGTAGTTTTTGCAAGGTAGGTGTTTTTTCACCCCAGACTCTTACAAAGCCCCATAATCCGCTCCATAAATCTTCTATTGGCTGAGAAGACCAGAGGTAATCACGCTGCTGGACACCTACTGGATTTGGTTGTATTTCCATCGTAAATTGTTCAGACATCCCAATGGTTTGCGTAGACGTTAATTCTGAATCCTCTACACCTGACTCCCGCTTCCAGTTTAATCCATGAACATTAAAGTTATGCTGGGTTTCATGTGCACCCTGGATTAAACGGATCTTAATTGGATCCCCTGGATAACTCTGAATGATTGGTGTCTGTGGATCTCCGTGTACCCATGAACTAAAGACATAGGCAGGATCTGCATTATTTCTTCGAAAAAATGGTGCATTCGAATAATTGACCGCAGCATACCCATGTGCGTGCATGAAATTTTCTGGATTTGTTTCTAACGGCAGCAGGTCTCCATTTTTGTCCCATAGTCTAGCAAAATCATGATAGATAAGGACTTGTTCACGAAAATCTTCTTTTTCCGGATGAACAATCATGGCTTCGGTACCAGACCTTATTTCCCTTCCGGTCTTTGGATCCAGCCATTTTGAGCCTTTTGGTTCAACAATTAAAGTGCCAAACGTCCCATGGAACCCCTTTTCTCCAGCCGAGGTATGGTCATGGAAAAAGATTGATCCTTCCTCATCTGCATACCAGCGATAGCGGACTTTTCCCCCCGGCTCCGTACCTTGATCATAGTTCCATCCAACAGCTGTCCCATCAGAACCTAGCGGGTCATAGGCAACAAAATGAATGTGTATCGATAAGGCATTCGGTTCCTTGGCATTGAAGAGGTGGTTTTCTAATGTGACTTCCACACAATCTCCCTGATTAGCACGAATTGCAAGTGGTCGCGGCCTTAACTCTCCACTCAGTACCTTTTGTTCATCCTCGGCTAAGACGTACATTCGTCCTTCCTTATCACGATCACCCTCAGAGTTGTAAACAATTTCTGTTTGGATCCCGACAATGTCATATTTACGCACTGGGGCATCCTTTGGACAGCGGTCAAAATTTGGCGCGCCAGGTACAAGAGAACCTAATGCTGCTTTTTCAGATTCTGTCGCAGGACGCAATTCCGGATCAGGTGCCTTCGGTGGACGTTTGCCTATTTCACCAGGTATATAATTAGGAAAACCAGGATTTTGTTCGGTTGGACTTGATGGGACTTCTCTGTCTGGTAATGGCAGCAGGCCTGCCTGTGCCTTATCAAATACTCTCATCAACCCCCACATGCCTTCCAAATAATGAGGGAATAAATGACAATGCCATAAATAATCTCCTGGTGCACCTGTATTATCTTTGTCATACCCAGCACCAAATGCTAATTCTGCAGTTTGGGTATCACCAATATTCAACGTATCAGAGTCAACTGTGTTCGTTTTCTTAGTATCACTTTTCCAACGGTGACCATGAAGATGAAAAACATGATTTTCATCACTATTTGCGCCAATGACTCGATATCTTACAGGGTCACCTACATAGGATTTCGTAATAGGTGTTGCCGGATCACCAAAAACCCAAGAGGAATAGAACATCGTCGCATCTTTACCATCCTCACCCATTGCATTTTTCAAGCGTTCATCCATAGGTTCGGCACGGTAGTTTACCGCATAGAGTTCTTTTTCATTTGGATCTTCTACATGCGGTTCTTCTTCATGTGGTTCCTCTTCTTCTGGTTCTTCCACTTCCGGGGTTCCAGGTGGTGGCGGCGTACCAAATTGAGCACTGATACCATCATGAAAAAACAGCGTAAACTCACGGAAATCCGGTTGATCAGGTAGATGGATATTTGCATATAAACCGCTCGTTAACACTTTACCTGTTACAGGGTCGGTCCACGTCGCACCTTTTGGTTCAACAATTAATGCCCCAAACAGACCATCACCCATTGTCCCCCTGCCGCCGGTGGGATCTGTAAAGTATGTTAGGTCTGCTCCATTGTAAAAAAAGAATGTTCCTTCATCGCCAGCATTCCACGTATATATTATTTCTGTATTTGGAGCAGCAGTTGAGTCAGGATTATAGCCTGCTTGGGTGCCATCTGACCCTTTGACATCATATCCGACACCTTCAATATGAATTGATGCCTTTTCATTCAACTGATTGCTGAAGGTAACTTGGATACAATCTCCTTTATTCGCACGGAGTGCCAGCGGCTGGATTTCCTTCACTGGTTTTCCTGGATTATCAGCTACAGCCTGTCGAATTTTATCAACATCTTCTTTTAGGGCATATATTTTTGCATTTGGGTCATGATCCCCAAATTTGTTGTAGACCATGTCTACCTGTATCGCCGTAATAGTAAAAGTACGGACTGGGGCTCCTTTAAGACATTTTTCATTTGGCATTTCTAAACTAGCCAATGAGATAGGATCGGATTTAGTCTGTGATGCCTTCGTCTGAATAATCGCTTCGTTCGATTCGGCGATTGACGGTGAGGTTTCATTCTTTGGAATATTACTCGTAGTATTTGCTATTTTTTGGTTACTAGAAACTTTTTCCACTTCGATCTTGGGTACTGTGCCAGTTTTTCCTTTATCTAAAGCCAGCGCTAGTTTTAATTCTGATGAATGAACGATGATAACCATTGAGAGAGATACAATAGAAAATAAGATAATAAAACTGATTAATAGGAATAAAGAATTCTTTTGTTTCAACCTTTGTACCCCTTTCATTTCCTAAAGTATGTCTGCTCTGACGATTGGATAAAGCGCGCAAGAAAAAATCAGCCCTAAATACAAGGTAAGAATAAAACAACCACCAAATACAGTGGCAAAAACCGGACTCATCTTTCGATAACTAATCAAAATTAATAACAAAAAGAGTAGTGCTGTTGTTATCAACAAGATTGAAAAAAACGTTGGCGCAAATTCAATTTCTATCGGCAGGGGTAGATTTTTTGCTAAGAGCCAATCAATCCATGTAGGTACCCTAGCAGTTTGCTTGGCATTCTCCATCATTTCAAACGGTGGTGATAATGTACCCAATACCGCTGTAAAGTAGAAAACTAATAAAAGTATTACACTTTCTGCTTTTAACCATGTTCGTGGGTCGTATTGTGATGATGCAGACACCCTTTTTGATAGAATCCCATTAATGATGGCGAACATAATGATAGGAATAATACTTATATGCTTAAACAATAACATTCTGCCATATGGTGTTGCCCAGCCATTTAAATATTCTGTAGGCTGATCAATGGTCATCATAATGACAAATCCTGTTGCAAAAATATTAACCATGCATACAACTGCCAAAGGTGAAAACCACTGTAAGAATTCCGTCCAATGGTCTTTATCTTTGGAAAACCAGGACACAAGCAGCACAACACCTACCCAAACCATAACCATAAGGAAGTGAGTAGTTTGAGAAAATATCCCTACCACGAAGGATTGTGTTGAAACATGACTGCTATAACCAATGGCAATCATCATTAAAATAATCCAAAAAGCTTGTAAATATTTAGAGCGTTCTAAATAAATTGTCAACCATAAGAAAATGGCAAACACAGTGATAAACAGCCATCCCTGCCCAATTTGTAAACTCATTAATACAGTAGCAGCAGCTGTGGCGAACCCAACTGAATCATCAAAAAACAAAATTAACGAAAATACTGGAATAAAAGTAAAGATAATAATCCCAAGTGTACTGATAAGTAATAATCTGTTCGGAAGTTGAATACTTGGTTTCTTAGATTCAGGAACAAATTGAAGGACAACATGACCGACTAACAGTGAAAAAATTAAATAATTAGCAAAATCTGCAATAGGCGTTAATAGGTTCATCATTTCCTCCAACCATATCCCGTTGAATGAGGTAAGAAAACGTATATACACATATTGAGCAGGCTGATTTTTTTCAAGATGAGCTCCTTTTGTTTTTTATTAATACCTATTCAATGAAAAAAGTAATAGCACAATTGACCCGCAAAAATAGTTCTTTAGTTGCAAATCTATTACACTATATATTAATTAAAAACCTTCAAAAACCTCTATTAATAGTTCGACAAATACTAACTAGATTCACTGTTTAGGGTGTATTTTGTATTTTCACCTGTACTTTCATGCGATTTTTCGTCAAAAAAAAGACCGCAGTAAGTCTGGGTCTTTAATACTAGTAAATAAAAAAAACCTCTTGCTGTTAAACAAGAGGGTAAATTTATGCTATTGATTCATGTTTCATTAATTTAACGATTTCCAATAGTTTTATATGGTACCCATCGATTTCAAGAACTTTAAATTCATAGTCACCATACTGGACCTTATCACCTTCGACAACATCCATTTTCTCAGACAAAATCCATCCACCTATCGTGTCCATTTCTTCTTCATGGATGTCTAATCCGAATAAATCATTCACTTCATCGATTAAAACTTTACCATCTACCACGGTTTTATGTTCACTAATTTTATTGATTTCTGGTACTTCGTCTTCGTCAAATTCATCGCGAATTTCCCCAACGATTTCTTCCAAAATATCTTCAACCGTCACTAATCCAGCCGTACCGCCATATTCATCCATTAAGATAGCCATATGAACACGTTCTTTTTGCATTTTTACTAATAAATCATGGATAGCTATGGATTCAATAACTTGGATTACTGGACGTGTATATTCATCAATTGGAGTATCAAGGTTTTTTCCACTGATATAATCCGTCAAGACTTCCTTCATGTTCAACATACCAACGATATTATCCTTTTCACCATCAATGACTGGATATCTTGTATAGTTTTCTACTTTGACAATTTCCAAACATTCTTCTAGTGTTTGTGATTTGTCAAACGCAACGATTTCAGTCCGCGGGACCATAATTTCTTTTGCAATCCGATCGTCAAATTCAAAAATATTATTCACGTATTTGTATTCAGACTGATTGATTTCCCCACTCTTGTAGCTTTCAGAGATAATTAATTGAAGTTCTTCCTCTGAGTGAGCTTCCTCATGTTCTGAAGCAGGTTTTAATCCAAATACCCCAACAATTACTCGAGCAGATCCATTTAATACTTTTATAAATGGATACATAATTTTATAGAATAGAATCATAGGTTTTGCAAAAATTAATGTGACTGCCTCTGCTTTATTAATCGCAATGGTTTTCGGCGCAAGTTCTCCGACAACAACGTGTATAAAAGTTACCGACGCAAAAGCAATTACAAATGATAATATACTTGATGCTGATTCAGGTATGTTAAATTGAGTAAACAATGGATGAAGCATGTGTTCAACAGTCGGTTCACCTAACCAACCTAATCCTAATGCAGTAACAGTAATACCTAATTGACACGCTGATAAATATTCATCTAAATTTGAAACAATTTTCTTAGCTGCAATTGCCTTTTTATTACCTTCTGCTACAAGCTGATCAATTCGTGTACTGCGGATTTTTACAATGGCAAATTCGAAAGACACGAAGAATGCCGTAAAAGCAATTAAAATTGCAATTACAATCAAGTTAATAATGGTCAATGGTCTCCTTACTCAAAGTGTGTGAGTAAGGAATACACCTCCTGGTTTTTGTAAATGTAAGTTTAACTTAGTAATAATAATAAAGTTTGGGCTAATGGAACACCTTGTGAAGAAAGTTTATTGACAACCATTTCTTTTTGATTACCGTTTAGCTTTTCAAGAATGGGTTCAATGGCTTCAATTTCTTCTTTAAGATGACGCATTAAAATACCTATTTGTTCGAAATGCTTTTCTACTTTTTGTTTGTCAACACAATTTTCAGTCTTAATTAACTCAATCGAGGATTTAATCTCCTCAAGTGGCATATTAAGATTCTTATAGTGTTCAATTAAATGCATAATTTTAATACAGTCTTCTCCATACAATCGATAATTAGAATCCGTCCGAACAGGGTTAAGCAAGCCTATTTGGGTGTAATAATCAATTGTCCTTTTGGAGATATTCATTAACTTGGCTATTTCTCCGATACGATACAACTTCCCAACTTACTCACCCCTCCCTATTATTATCTAATAATATCATAATCAAAACTGTACAGTCAACGTAATACTTTCACTAAAAAAAACCGTTCCTATATAATAAGAACGGTTTTCCTATATTAAATACCTTGATTAAAAATATCTGTTAATACTGGCACGATTTGTTTCTTACGAGATACAACACCTTTTAATACAGCAGTATTATTCTCAAGTGTAACATTATATGCCTTTTCAACAGCACTTGTTTTGCTTCCTAACGCTAAACCTACAGAGTCATTTGTTAAGATATCCGTTACCACAAATAAGAATAAATCTAAATTCTTGTCTGCAATATTTTTAGTAATAGCACCTTCTAATTCCTCTTGGCGTGCTAGAACTTCAGCCGTATCCACAGCGTTCACTTGAGCGATTTCTACCTTGCTAGAACCCATTTCAAATTCTTTTGCGTCTAAGGTGATTAATTCTCCAATCGTCTTATCGCTTAGGTCAGCTCCAGCTTTTAGCATTTCCAAGCCGTAGCTTTGTGCATCGACACCTGCAATTTCAGCTAATTCTTCTGCAGCCGCAACGTCTTCAGGTGTACAAGTTGGAGATTTAAACAGCAATGAATCAGAAATAATTGCTGATAGCATAAGACCTGCAATTTCCTTTTTAATTTCCTTGCCATTTTCTTTGTACATTTTATTTAAGATGGTAGCTGTACAGCCAACTGGCTCACAACGGTAGTACAAAGGATCACTTGTTTCGAAGTTAGCGATACGGTGGTGATCGATTACTTCTAAAACACGAACGTCTGCGATATCATTTGCACTTTGCTGGCGTTCATTGTGGTCAACTAAAATAACCGAATCTACTTCTGATGCTACATTTTCAACTAACCGAGGTACCTCTGCGTTGAACGTGTCCAAAGCATATTGAGTTTCACCATTCACACTTCCTAAACGAACGGGTTCCACATCCATACCAAGTTGTTTTTTCAAATCTGCATACGCAATTGCAGAACAAATCGTATCTGTGTCAGGATTTTTATGACCGAAAATAAGTACTTTTTCCATTGATTTGACTCCTAATCGTATTAAAATATGTAGACAAACTCCATTACTGAGATTGACCCTAACGAAAATTATATATGATTCTTTAATAGGATTCAAAAAAAAAATTTGAAAATACATATCATTATAAAATTTGTATAAGATGCAGATTACTCTTGGATAAATCGATTTACTCTCGAATAAAGCGGATTTACTCTCGCATAACTCAATTTACTCGCGGATAAACCCCATTCACTCTCGGATAAAACTGAATTACTCTCGGATAACAAAATTACCCAATCATTTGATCATTTTTCATAAAAAAACCCAGCAAACAGCGCTTTCGCTGTTTGCTGGGTTAATCTAACCTATTTTACCCCAAGTGGAACGACTCTTTGTCCAATGGCGGCAATCAATTCTTTTGGCATTGGGAAACTTAATGCTGCCGGATCCTTCATAACAGCAGGAACTGTCTGTGCGAGATTTTCTTCGGTAATATTGTACTGTTTGAAATCTGCAGGAAGACCGACCTTATGCTGCAATAAACGAATCTTTTCTACAACCTTTGCTAATGCCGCTTCAGCAGTATCACCTTTCACTTCGACATCCAAGGCGGCAGCAAGCTCATTCACTTTTGGCAGGTATAATGTAGGAACCATTTCCATGACAACAGGAAGGAAAACAGCATTGGCCAAGCCATGCGGGATACGAAACAATGCACCATAGGCGTGTGCCATATTGTGAACGGGGATCGCATTTAGAGCAAAGCTAAAGGCGGTAATCCCCATTAGGCTCGCTTGTAGTAAATCCATCCTGGCAGCGATATTCGTTCCCTCTGACACTGCTACTGGAAGACTTTTTTCGATTAAACGAATCGCATGCAGAGCATAAGCATCCGTCAACGCCGTCGCTGTTGGCGAGGCAAGTGCTTCAATCGCATGTGTTAAGGCGTCAAACCCAGTAAAGGCTGTGATAAATGGCGGCAGTCCGACGGTTAAATCAGGGTCAAGAATCGCCATATCCGCACTAATGAACGGGTTAATAATATTAGTTTTCATCTGAATCTCTTCATTAAAAATAACAGCAATCGGGGAAACTTCAGACCCTGTTCCTGCTGTAGTTGGAATCGCGATATGTGGAATCGGGATAAAGTTTGCCTTTGGAAATTGTTGGTATAAAAGGCCGCCTGGAATCGCTTCCTTAATATCCGATAATCCTTTATGAATCGCATACTTAACCCCTTTAACTGTATCTAAGACACTACCACCGCCAACTGCTAGCAAGGCATCACCGCCCACTTCTTTAACATACCGAACAGCATCATTAATGCAGCGGCTTTCGGCATCTTGGGTAATATCAAGATATTGGCCGACCAGCTGTGGACCGCTGCCATGACCTGTTAAATTGAATATTTCAGCAACTTTTTGAACGACACCTGCTTTTTCTAATCCTCTGTCACTTAATAGAACGACTCTCTTTGCACCAAGTCCAGCAAACAAGCTGGGCACCATTGCTCGTGCATTCGAACCACTGTAAATTCCAGTGCGAAGCATAAACTGTGATAAGGAAGTTTTCATTATCTTCTTCACCTCTTCATTAGTTTTGGCCAAACAGAATTCCGTACCAGTTACGTCTCTCAAGTTCTGGAGACATGGATGTGTGAACATGCTTTGTTTGGGTATAGGCATCTAGTGATTGCTGTCCCATTTCTCTGCCAATGCCGCTTTGCTTATATCCGCCAAATGGTGCATCACTTCTAAGCATATGCCAGTCATTAATCCATACAACACCTGCCTGAAGTTTTCTTGCAACGTCATACGCTTTATTGACATCTCGCGTCCAAACACCTGCTGCCAATCCATAAATCGTATCATTGGCCATCTTAATCGCCTCGTCTAATTCCGAATAACGGATTACACATAACACAGGACCAAAAATTTCTTCTTGGGCTATTTTCATATCGTTGGTCACATTGGTGAAAATGGTGGGTTCAACAAAATAGCCATCCTCACAGCCCGCAACCTTGACTTCTTTACCACCACAGACAAGAGTTGCTCCCTCTTTTTTTCCTGCTTCAATATAGGAAAGAATACTTTCTTTTTGCTTTTTAGATATCACAGGACCGACATCTGTCATCGGATCAAGCGGATTACCGAGCTTCAGTTTGCTAGTTAGTGCCACCAGACCTGCAACAACTTGATCGTATAAGGAATCTGGAACAAATAATCGAGTGCCGCTCTCACAAAGTTGACCAGAATGTAAGAACACGCCAAACAGACTGCCTGGAAGTGCAATGCTGAGGTCAGCATCTTCTAAAAGAATGTTTGGTGATTTTCCCCCAAGCTCTAAAGTAGTATTTTTTATCGTTTCTGAAGCCAAACTCATGATTCTCCTACCCACCTCTGTTGATCCCGTAAAGGCTACCTTGTCAACCTTTGGGTGTCGAACTAAGGCTTCTCCAATTTCAGCACCAGGACCTGTAACCACATTTATAACTCCAGGTGGAACTACCTTTGAAATCAATTCAGCCAGCTTTAAAGTTGATAGTGGCGTATAGCTTGCAGGTTTAATGACCACAGTATTTCCCATTGCTAATGCAGGTGCAATTTTCCATGTCGCAATTACCATTGGTAAATTCCAAGGTGTTATCGCTGCACAAACCCCAATTGGCTCACGCCAGACAAAATTATGTGCCGGTCCTGGAAATGGCGGTACTGGCAAGGTTTCTGAAAATGGATATTCTAGCGTGAAATTTGCTAGTGTTTGAAATAAATCAACCATTTGCAAAATATCACTGTTGCCGATCCGACGTACAGTGCCACCGGAACTAATTGCTTCTAAATAGGCTAACTCCTCAGCATGCTCTGCAATTTGATAGGAAATAGCATATAAAACTTTCGCGCGGTCTTTTGGATTCATATTTTTCCATTGGGTATTATCGAATGCGTCTCTCGCCGCCTGTACAGCACAGTCCACATCTTCCGCAGTCCCTTTTGCTACTTTTGCCACGAGTTCACCAGTTGCTGGGTTAAAGACATCAAAGGTTTCTTGATTGCTTGCAGATTCCCACTTTCCATTAATAAAAAGCGGAAATGTTTGAACATCCGTTTTTACTACCATTTTCGTTCCTCCTTTTTATAAAAGCTAATTTCGTGAACATTGTTGTTAAAATCTTAAAGCCGATTTTAACGTGGAATTAGCTTTTTTGAGCTTTAGAAATAAGTTTGTAGGCTCTTTTCTCATTAATTAGGCAATTCTCAATGAAAATAATGCTCAATCAATCGTATTACTTTTAAAAAGCAACAACTTTTGAGAAAAGAGCCTTTATAAAACACCTAATTCACTTTCTGAGAATCTATAAATCTCTTCGATTTTTTTCCCTTTTGCTCGTGCTAGAATTTCCATCCGGACTGAAAGCTGTTTAAGGGTGAAATCCATAACCAATGCTGGATCACCACCGAACGCACTTACCTCCCTTCCTGCTATTCCTTCCTCATTTAATCTAAGAGATAAAGGAGTAAGTTCAGTCATTTTCGCGGCTACAAAATCAAAGAGATGAGGGTGTTCACAAATTAATCGTTGAAGCAGGAAGGTGCCATAGCCAATATGCCGGGATTCATCTTTTTTCAAATTTCCAATGCCCTCTAAGAGACCAGGCATGATATTTGCTGTTTCTAGTGCTTGGTAAAAAGAATAATAACCTGTTTCTGCTAAGACACCTTCAACAAACATGTTATAGACAACGGAGGCTTCTGCAATTGCTTCTGGAGATTGGTCTGTCACAAGACGTTCCATTGTAGTTGGGAGGATTTCATAGAAGATTTTTTTATATGTCTCTGTATGGAAATGGGATAAATCCCCTCTTTCGCCGATCGCATTCAATACAAGCCGGAAAAACTCTGTATGCTTTGCCTCTTCATATAGAAAAGTAGTTAAGAACATTTCTTCTTCAAGACGCCCTTCTTTCGCAATCGCCATGATCAACGGGAGCAAATCTAGCGTTACTGCTTCTTCTCCGGCTTGAAACTGTGAAATCAAGCGAAGAATGTCTTCCTTTTGTTCATGATTAAGGTTTTTCCAATCTCTAGCATCCTGACTAAAATCGATATCCGCTGGATTCCAGGTTCCTAATCTTTTTGCCTTTTGATATAAACGGAATGGGAATGAATCCTCCAATAAACCTCTTTTACTGGTCGTTAACATTTTTCTATCTGTCATTTTAGACCTCCTATTTACTTATCTCTACTTGGAATTGCAATTGCACAAGAATCCCCCCTTGTTTTAACAAAAACAACAAGAGGGCCCTTGTATAGATATAGCTATGTCTAACAAACTATTCCTATTAATCTACTTTAATTGGAACAATTTTTCCATCTTCTACAGCGGCAACTGATAAGTCAAATTCAAATCCGCCATCCTCACCAATTTTTTCAACGATATAGATTTTTTTATCTTTAGGCAAATTGTCCAATCCTGCTTGCATGTTTGCGCGGATTTTTTCAACATCATCCACCGAACCAGCAGCTTTCATCGCTTCAACAAATACATGCATGCCAATATAGTTTAGTCCTGCTTCAGACCCTGGATTCTCACCATATTTTTCATTGTATCGCTTCACAAAATCGGGGATCGCAGCTTCTTGAGAATCCACAAGCGGCATTACACCAATGGAACCATTCAATAAGTCATATGTTCCAGTTACTGCCTTCATTTCATCAAATTTCGCTTGGTCCATTACAATGAATCCGCCTTTAAAGCCAAGCTCTCTCGCTTGTTTAGCTACTTTTGCTGTTGGTTCTGAAGCACCTCCTATGAATAATACATCAGGCTTTTCTTTCAAAGCATTTGTCAAGATCGTGAAGAAATCTGTCTCTTTTGTAAAATCAATCGCTGAGTTGTAGACAACTTTACCGCCTTCTTTTTCCCAGTATTTCTTTAGGTTTTCAGCCCAGTCTTTTCCGTATTGAGAAGCCGTTGGAAGGAAGGCCACGTTCTTACCAAAATTCTCCATTGAATACTCCGTAAATGGCTGTAAATAACCATCATACCGAGGAGGGATTCGTACTGTTAACTTATTACCTTCCTCTGTAATTTTTGGTTCGCTTGAATAAGCACCAATAATAAATTTATCTAGTTGATTAAAGACTTGAAGCGCAAAGATACCGCCGCTATGTGGTGCAAAAATGATTGGTGGTTTATTCTCTTGAACCAACCTCTTAGCATTTGCTCCTGCTTCATTTGGGAGATATTTATCATCTAAGGAAACCACGTTTAATTTGTACTTCTTCCCATTAACTTCAAAACCGCCGGCAGCATTCACTTCATCGGCTGCCATTTTCACACCATTTAAGGTCCGTTCGCCATAAAAGGCAGCTGGTCCGCTTAATGGCCCGGTATATCCGATGTTAACGGTTCCTACTTCTTCACTCTTATTATCATCTTCTTTTTCATCGTTTTCCCCTGAAGTATTGGAAGAACTATTGCAAGCTGCTAAGCTGAAAACTAATACGAATATCATACTGAACATAAAAAGCCACTTCATTTTTTTCATGGTTTTCCCCCTCGTATTTATTATCGAATTTTCAGTTGCAAAACATGGTGAATGTAAACCACCACCCCCTTAGAAGGCCAACAATTTTTAAGCTCCTATGTACGCCTTCCTAACCTCTTCATTAGCAAATAACTCTGCAGAAGTACCTTGAAGGACAATCGAGCCATTTTCAAATACATAGCCTTTATCAGCAATTTTCAATGCTGCGTTGGCATTTTGTTCAGCCAATAAAATTGTCGTCCCTTCCCGATTTATTTGCTGGATGACCTCAAACATTTGCTCGACAATTAACGGAGCAAGTCCCACCGATGGTTCATCAAGCAGCATCAACTTTGGCTTCGACATTAATGCCCTGCCAATCGCTAACATTTGCTGTTGCCCACCGCTTAAAGAGCCTGCAGCATCATCCTTTTTGTCGCGGAGAATAGGAAAAAGTTCATACACATGCTCCAAAGATTTCTTAATTTCTTCTTTCTTTCGTCTATGAACAAAAGCGCCCATCTTCAGGTTTTCCTGAACAGACATAGCAGGGAATAGCTTTCGACCCTCAGGGCATTGTCCTATTCCTAATTGAACAATTTTGTCTGCTGACACCTTGTTTAATGATTTTCCTTCAAAAAGAATCTCACCCTCAGCAGGCTTACTTAAACCGCTAATTGTTCGAAATGTGGTACTTTTACCCGCACCATTTGAACCCAGTAATACGACAATTTCTCCTGCATTCACTTCGATGTTTATGTTATGAATTGCGGCAAAACTGCCGTATTTAACAGAGATGTTTTTTAGACTAAGCAATGGCATTCCCTCCCAAATAAGCCTTTATCACCGCTTCATTATTCTGGATTTCTTCCGGTTTACCCTCGGCAATTTTTTCACCATAATTTAACACCATAATTTTGTCGGCAAGTTTCATTATCATTTGCATCTTGTGCTCAATGAGACATACCGTGACGCCTTTATCTGCCATCTTGCGCATTAACTCTGCAAGACCTTCTGTTTCATCAGGATTCACACCAGCAGCAGGTTCATCTAGAAAAACAATTTCAGGATTTGTGGCTAAGGCAAGTGCAAATGCCGTTCTCTTTTTCTCTTCCTGCGTTAAGCCTGCAACTGGTTTATCCGCTACTTTTTGTAAATTAACAAATTCAATAACCTCCATTGCTTTATCACAACAAAGTGTTTCTTCCCGTTTATGCCGCTTTGTACGGAAAACCGCATCGAACAAGTTAGACTTAGTCCGTAATCGATGACCGACAATGACATTATCCAAAACAGTAGATTGCTCAAATAGATTTGTAGTCTGGAAGGTTCTTGCCACTCCCAGTTGAGCAATTTTATTAGCAGGTAATTGGGTAACATCCTTTCCTTTAAAAAGAATCTGCCCTGAACTCGGAGGATGGAAGCCGCTGATTAAGTTAAAAAAGGTAGACTTTCCAGCACCGTTAGGTCCAATAATGGCATTGATTTTTCCTTGCTCAATTGCAAAATCAACATTGTTAACAGCAACTAAACCACCAAATTTTTTGGTTAAATTCTTCGTTTCTAAAAAAATCATTTCTACCCCTCCTTTACTTGCTTTTCTGGCAGGTTCGCTGGTCTTATGTTTGTTTTATGAACCGGAGTTTTGCGCTTCTGTCCCCAGGCCGCTACTGCTCCTACAATTCCACGAGGATAGAAAATGATCAACAGTGTTAAGACCGGACCGAAAACGAGCATCCGGTAATCCTGTAAAAATTGAAGACGTTGAGAAAGAACAACAATGAGCAGCGTTCCAACAATGGGACCGCTTAACGTGCCGATACCTCCAACAAGTAAATAGGTAAGAAAATCAAACACAATTGCAATCGATCCGATATCCGGGCCAATAAAACGGACAAAGGAAGCGTATAGAGCACCTGATAACCCTGCAATGACCGTTGAAATAACGAAAACCGTTAATTTATTTTTCATCGTGGAAATCCCGATGGTCTGTGCTAAATTTTCACTATTGCGGATGGCGATATAGGTTCTGCCTGATAGGGAGTGAACGATACGGTACATGATGAGAACAACTAGAAGTAGGAAGAATAATACTAAGTAGTAATGTGTTTGCAGTGTTTCAAAAGAAAGTGGTCCGATGTTCGCTGGTGCTGGAATCCCAATTAGACCCCGCACACCCTCAGTTAGGCTGTCCCATTTATCGATAATGAGATAAATAATATAGCCGACACACAGTGTATAAATCGCAAAAAAGTGTTCTTTTGTCCTAAGCGAGATGAGTCCGGCAAAAAATCCAATCACACCTGTAATGACAAGGGACAAAAAAAGTGCTGGCCAGAAATTCATCTCTGCTTTAACGGTTAATAAACCAAGTGAATAGGCGCCTATCGCAAAGAAACCAGCATGCGCCAAGGATAAATAACCGGTATAACCCGCAAGTAAATTTAATCCGTAAACACCAATCATCCAAATAAAGGAAAGTGTCATAACATGAATGAAATAGTCGTTATTGCTGATTAATGGAAAGACAATGGCCAATAGAATGAGAACCAAAATGATAATTCTTTGAATTTTCGACATTAATGCCCCCCCTTTGAGAAAAGACCGGTAGGCTTAACCGATAGAATAATAACGAGGAGTACAAATGCAATAATGTCCTTGTAGTCATTGGAAATGTAAGTTGCCCCTAAACTCTCAGTAAACCCTAAAATATAGCCGCCTAGTATCGCTCCAGGTACACTCCCCATCCCACCGAGAATAATGATGACAAATGCTTTTAAGATAACAAGATGTCCCATCCCGGGAAAAACTAGATTAATTGGCGCACTCAATGAGGCAGCGATTGCCGCAAGCCCCCCAGAGATCATGAAGGTGAGCATCGCAACTTTATTTGTGTTAATACCAACTAGATTTGCTCCTTCACGATTTTGTGACATGGCAATAATCGTTGACCCGGTAAAGGTTTTTTTCAAGAATAACGTTAAAAGTATCATGACGACGATGGCAGCAATGACAATCAGTAAGCGCTGCATCGTGAAGGTTAAACCAAAGATTTCAACAACCTGTCCATATGGAGTTGGCATGCTTTGGTATTCTGCTCCCCACACAAATTGTGCGAAAGCTTCTAAGAATAAGAGAATACCAATGGCAGCAATCTTATCATGAATCGGCGGTGCCTCACTTAGCGGATGGAAAACGAATCTTTCCATTAGAACTCCTATTAGCCCTACTACCAAAATGGATACAAAAATAGCGAGCCAATAATGGAGTCCATACTTCGTCATCATCGTTAAAGTTATGTATCCACCCATCATGTATAGTGCACCATGCGCGAAGTTTGGTATGTGAAGGATACCATATACAAGCGTCAATCCTAACGCCACAAGACTGTAAACGCTTCCAATTGTTAACCCATTAAATAATTGCTGAATCAATATCTCCATAATTTCCCTCCCATATACTTCTCACGAAGGTCCATTGGAGCAAATATCGCTCCAATGACTCCTTGATTACTTCACTTTATTTTCTACTTTCGATTGTTCTTCTTCTTGAAGTTTTCTCCAAAGTATTTTACCGCTTGAAGTCATCGGAAATTGCTTTCGAAACTCGATTTGACGTGGATACTTATATGCGGCCATATGTTGTTTTGCCCAATTAATAATCTCTTTCTCACTTACTTTTCCTACGAAGCCTTCGTTTAAGATCACAAACGCCTTAACGGTTTCACCTCTTCTTTCATCAGGGACTCCAACAACGCATGCCTGTTGAATCGCTGGATGTTTATAGAGGAAAGTTTCTACCTCTGTAGGCCATACCTTGTAGCCTGAAGCATTGATCATTCGTTTCACGCGATCGACGATAAAGAAATATCCTTCTTCATCATAACGACCAATATCTCCAGTTCTAAAAAACTTTTTCCCATCCAGTTCAATGAATGAATGTCGATTTTCATCCTCTCGGTTGTAATAACCAACCATAATTTGTGGACCATTTACAATGATTTCTCCAATTTCGCCGACACCTAATTCTCTTCTTGTTGCTGGTTCAATGATACGTGCGTCGACATCAAAGGAAGGAATCCCCAAGCATTGCATTTTAGGTCTGTCTGCAGGATTGAAATGGGTCTGGGCAATCGTTTCAGATAGACCGTACCCCTCTACAAAACGTAACCCTGAAAGGTTAAACAATTTTTCACCGACCGCTTCAGGAAGGGCAGCACCACCGCCAGAAATCGATGTTAGTGTTGAAATATCTTCTGCCCTTAAAGCAGGATTTGCTAAGAAATCAATAATCATCGTGGCAATGGTAACCCAATGTGTACATCCTAAATTTTTTATCAATTGAACAGCGATGTCACGATTCCATCTCGTCGTTATGACCATCATACTTCCACTATAAATTGGCATGTGCATACTATGGACCATACCGGTTACATGGAAAAGTGGAAGAGCCATTAAATGGACTGCGTTAGGTGTTGTCCGAGACCAATAATAGGCACCAACTGTGTTCGCTTGTACTGTCCGGTTCGTATGCATACATCCTTTTGGCAGCCCGGTTGTGCCTGATGTATACGGTAAGACAGCGAGGTCATCACCTTTGGAAGAGTGTTCACAAGGAGTGAGATTTGCCTGGATTGCATCCCACCAAGATGTATGATTAGGCTGTGTAAATACCATTCTTTCCATCTCAACTTCCGGAGGAAGCATTCCGTCAAACTCATTTCCCTTATATTCCGAATAGGCAGCAATGATTAAGTTTTCTAGAGTGGTAGGTCCTAAAAGAGGTTGAACGCGATCATATAATTCCTGTCCTAACAACGCTGTTTTAATCTCACAATCTCGCACATAAAATTCTAGTTCCTCTGCTGTCAGCATGGGATTAATAGGGACCACGACTGCATTTGCTCGTAAAATTGCATAATATCCAATTACAAACTGTGGAGAGTTTTGCATAAATAGCAGAACTTTTTCACCTGAAACAACAGCTAATTTATGCTGCAGGTAGCCAGCGAGGGCATTGACTTCTCTATCCAAATCCTGATATGAAAGTTTTTTCCCATAATAATACATGGCATCTTGGTCTGGATATCGGCTGGAACTAACCTTTAAATTGTCATATAACGAGGTGGAAGGAACTTTAAGTGATTTTGATATTTTTGGCCAGTGTTCATAATGTAAAGTAAGCACTATTCCTCACTCCTTTATTTGAAACGCTGTCATTTTTAAAAATAATCTTGTTGAATTTAGCCTCTAGGAAGCTTGCTCTTATTTATTTCATAGAATGGAGAAATAAAAGCGATGGATAATAGCTTCCATTATTCTCCGCTTCATTTGATTACGCTCGTTCAATAATGGTAGCAATTCCCTGTCCGCCGCCAATACAGGCTGTAATGAGTGCATATCTTCCATTTGTACGTTTTAATTCATAAACTGCTTTGGTTGCCAGAATGGCACCTGTTGCCCCAAGTGGATGACCATGCGCAATGGCGCCGCCGTTCACATTCACTTTAGCTAGATCCATATTAAGTTCTCGATTACATGCTAGAACCTGTGCGGCAAAGGCTTCATTGATTTCAATTAAATCCATCTCTTCCATCGTTAATCCTGACTTCTCCATCACCTTTTTTACAGCAGGAACAGGTCCAATTCCCATGATATTGGGATCAACACCCGCAACACAGTAAGCACGGATAACAGCAAATGGAGTAAGGTTTAATTCTTCTGCTTTTTCTCTGGACATAATTACAAGTGCCGCGGCAGCATCATTTAGTCCTGAACTATTCCCTGCTGTTACAGTTCCACCTTTTAGAAATGCCGGCTGAAGCTTTGACAATGCCTCCATTGTCGTTTGTGGACGTGGATGTTCGTCTCTATTAAAGACGAAAGGATCTCCCTTTTTCACTGGGATTACAATAGGCACAATTTGTTCGTCAAAGCGTCCTTCTTCCATTGCAACCTTCATCCGCTGTTGACTCATATAGGCAAATTCGTCCTGTTCTTCTCTGGTAATCTTATATTTTTCAACGAGATTTTCAGCTGTTATCCCCATCGGTGGATCTCCGATTTCCTTTGGAGAGAGCTGTGATTTTCTAAAGTTTGGCGGTGACGCACTATATGGTTTTTCTGGACGATCCATCAAATACGGTGCCCGGCTCATACTTTCTGTTCCACCAGCAATATAAATATCACCATCGCCAGCACGAATCGCTTGTGCGGCCAGATTTATCGCATTAATCCCGGAACCACACTGGCGATCAACCGTAATACCAGGCAAATTTATCGATAATCCTGTCTGCAAGGCTGTTAATCTAGCAATATTTCCACCACCTGATAAAACATTCCCGAATAGGACATCATCAATCATTTCTGGGTCAAGATTTACTCGATTAATTGCTTCTTTAATAACCTCTGCACCAAATACATGGGCAGGAGTTTGTGCCAATGCACCACCTTGCCTGGCGATAGCCGTCCTTACCGCAGAAACTATTACTGCGTCTCTCTTCATATCACTTCACCCCTTAGTCACTAATAAGATATCACTCTACATCGCGTGGGCGCCGCCATCAACTACAACAATATCCCCTGTTATAAAATCTGAAGCAGGGGAAGCCAAGAATAATGCTACTCCTTTTAAGTCAGTATCTGAACCAAACTTACGCAATGGTGTGCCTTCTAAGATTCCCTCACTGCCCTTCTCTAGCAAACCTTTTGACATTTTTGTAGGGAAGAAACCAGGTGCGATTGCATTTACATAGATTCCATGTGGACCCCATTTAACTGCTAAATCCTTTGTAAAGGTGATGACCGCACCTTTAGAAGTGTTGTAGCCAATTGTATTCATATATTTAGGATTACTGCCTTTAAGACCTGCAACCGAGGCAATGTTAATAATTTTCCCTGATTTTTGCTCAAGCATAACTCTGCCAACAGTCTGTGACATCAAAAATGTTCCTGTTACGTTAACGTCGATTACTTTTTTCCAAGCCTGCAGGGGCATTTCTTCTGCAAGCGCTCCCCAAGTAGCGCCACTATTATTAACAAGAATATCGATTCTTCCAAATTCCTCTAGCGTTTTCTGTACCACATTCTTTACATCCTCTGGATTGGTTACATCACATTGTAATGCGAGACTGTCGACACCTATTTTCTTTAATCCTTCGCTTACTTCCTGACATGCCTCAAGTTTTCTAGAACAAACAACCACATTGGCGCCGGCTTCAGCAAATCCCTCTGCAATTTGCTGACCAAGTCCCCTTCCACCGCCTGTTACAATAGCAACTTTCCCTGTTAGATTGAATAACTCCTTAACATGCATCGACTTTTCCTCCCACTGCTCTATTTAGTCTATCTATTTCGAATTTTACATACTAACTAGTTGGTATGTTACTAAGGACATAATATCCAAAATATTTATAATATTCAATATCTATTTTTCACCAATTTTCTCGTTAGTATTTTACAAAATATTCATAGCAATAAAACCCAGCCCCAAGAATAAGTCTCTCTTCTGGCTGGGTTATTAACTTAATAGAGAGTAAACAAAATCTCACCTTTTAAAACTTCATTTCCATTTTGGTTTACTGCCTGAACTTGAAAACGAAGATTAGGTTCATTTACTTCCTTTAAGGTAGCTTGTAGCTTAATCACATCATTTAAGAAGACCATATTTTTAAAACGGATCGAGTAATCCTTCACAAATCCTTCTTCATAATATGGCGTAAAAAGCTTGGAGAGATTACCCATTGTCCACATTCCATGGGCAATTATCCCTGGTAAACCAGCCTTTTTTGCTTCCTCATCAATGGTATGGATCGGATTAAAATCTCCTGAAGCACCTGCATATTTTATTAAATCGATTCTTGAGACCGGATCTAACTGAATTTCTTGAACTGACTCTCCGACTTGTAACTGCAAAAGAGTACTCATTTTGTTAGCACCTTCCTTACTGCCTCAGAAATAACAACTGTCGATGTTGAACTAAAAATGGTATTACCGGCTAAATCCTCACCAACGTTTTCTACAATTAGAAAGCCCATTTCGCCAAAATTACCCTTTTTCTCAAAGTACTTTTTCACTTCTGAGTAACATAGAATCTCTTCGCCAACCACTAACGGACGCTCATAATGAAAGGTTTGCTCCCCATGAATTAACCCTTTATTTGGCAGATTCAAGCCTTCAATTTCACCATAATCAAATGTCCTCGGAAAAGTAGGCGGTGCAATATTGTTTTGGTACCTTGAATTTCTTCCTGTTTCTTCATCAAAATAAATAGGATGAAGGTCCCCGATTGCCTCAGCAAATTTCTTCACAGCACCTCTTTCCACTACGTTTTTCACTTTAGTAGAACGTTTTCCAACTTGGTTGTTGAACAATTTATCTTCGCCTCACTTTATCTATTAATTTTTCGGCCCGCCAGCAACGTAAATAACCTGCCCACTTACAAAGGAAGATTTTTCATCGGCAAAAAAGGCAACTGCATTCGCAATGTCTGCAGGCTTTCCGCTTCTTCCAACAGGGATACTGGCTACACTTGCTTGGATTAATTGCTCAAACGGAATCCCAATTCTCGCTGCAGTTTCCTTTGTCATTTCCGTTTCAATAAACCCTGGTGCTACAGAATTTGCTGTAATTCCATATCTGCCCAACTCAATCGCAAGTGTTTTTGTGAAACCCTGCAATCCTGCTTTTGCTGCAGCATAATTCGCCTGGCCGCGATTACCAAGCGCTGATGTAGATGAGATATTAATAATACGTCCATATTTATTTTCGACCATATACTTTTGTGCGGCACGTGCAGCATTAAAGGATCCTTTTAAATGAACATCCATGACGGTCTGCCAATCTGAATCTGTCATTTTAAATAATAGATTATCGCGAATGACTCCCGCGTTATTCACGAGAATATCAATAGAACCGAAGTTTTCGTAGGCTTCTTTCATGGCACCTTCTACCTGCTCGGCGTCAACGACATTTGCGACCTTTGAGAAAACTTGATATCCTTTTTCTTTTAATTCATTTGTTGTTTCTACTAATGCTTCTTCATTTAAGTCAATAAATGCTACTTTAGCACCTTCTTCTGCAAACCTTTCGACGATCCCTTTTCCAATGCCTCTGCTGCCACCTGTAACAAATGCCACTCTTCCTGAAAATCTTCCTGTCATGTCTATTCCTCCCTAACAAATCATTTTCATACTCTTGTACTCTAGAACATTACTAGATAACGCTTACAATTATCATTATACGTATTGACCGATTTTAACATGTCCCTTTATCAAATTCCGAGCAATAATCATTCGTTGGATTTCATCGGTGCCATCATAAATTCTCCAAAGTCGTGATTCACGGTACCAGCGCTCGATTGGTAATTCTCTAGTGTATCCCATGCCACCATGGATTTGAAGAACTCTGTCTACAACATTATTACCCATATTCGCTCCATAAAGCTTTGCCATGGAGGCTAGGTGGCGATTATCTTCACCGTTATCAAGCGTGAAGGCAGCGTTTAAAACTAACCATTTTGCTGCTTCAATTTCAACTGCGGAGTCAGCAATTTGCCACTGGATTGCTTGCCTTTCTGCAATTGGTTTTCCAAATGTAATACGTTCTTTTGAATAATCTATCGCCATTTGCAATAATCGCTCGGCTGCGCCAACAGCTGTTGCGCCAACAACCCATCTAGCAAATCCAATCCATTCTAACCCTAGGTTATACCCCTTGTTTAATTCACCAAGGATATTCTCTTCAGGAACTCTAACATTCTCAAAAACTAGGCCGGCTGGTCCCCATTCTCCCATCGTATGTATATACTCTGATTTCCAGCCCATATCTCGGTCAACGATAAAGCAGGTAACACCCTCACGCCCTTGTGTCGATTGATGTATTTCTTTATCTGTAATTGCTATTGCCATAACAAAATCTGCTTCATTTCCACCTGTGATAAATGTCTTTTCTCCATTTAGCACCCATTCATTTCCATCCTTAACAGCACTCATTTTAATATTTCTAGTATCCGAACCAGCGCCAGGCTCCGTCATGGCAAAGCAAGATTTTTTCTCACCATTAATGGTAGGAATAAGGTATTTTTGCTTTTGTTCTTCGTTACCGTAATAGAGGATGTTATCTGCGGATCCTCCAAACCTAAATGGCACAAATGTTTTAGAAACCTCCATTAATACAATAGCCATCATCATTTGCCCTAGGTCCGCCCCACCGTATTCAGCAGGCGTATTAATGCCCCAAAAACCTACTTCCTTCGCTTTCAATTGAAGTTCCTTCAGTTTTCCTGGAGGAAGACTTGGCTTCCCTTCTCTTTCATTTCTTAAAACTTCATTCTCTAATGGAATCAATTCTTTTTCTACAAATCTTCTAATTGTTTTTTGCACCATTTTTTGTTCATCCGTTAAACGTAAATACATACCTATCACTCCATTCAATTTTTTGAATTTAGTATAATAGCCGCTAAATAATAGTATGCTGACAAAACCGGTTAGATACCTACCGGTTAGTATGTTAATTTAATTTTATTCTGAACTTTCAGATAAAACAAGGTTTTTTATTAAAATCTTTTATATTCTCTTCTTCAAAATTAGACAAACTACGAAAAAAGCAGCAGGTTAACTTCGGAAAACCTGCTGCAGCCATTTAAAATGTTCCTGGTTCTGAGAAAATCCTCCAGCCATTTTCAGTCTTTTGAAAGCTTATATGTACAAATTCATATGAATTTGTATCTCCAAGAGGGACTTTAAGGTCAGTTTCCATTTCATTTCCTTTATCCTTCTTCTGAACCACTTCAGCTAAATCATAATTTAAGAGTGATCCCCCGTCTGCATTAGGCTGGATCAGCTTATTAAAAAACTCAAATATTGTTTTCTTTTTCAAAAACGAATCAATTGCACTTGTTGTAAAGGAACTAGTTAAATAGTTTACTACTTTTGCTTTTGTATCCAAATCTTTTCCGAGATATCGATATTCCTTACGATTAACCATCACGGTTTCTATCTTTCCCTCAGGTAAATCCCCGCCACTCATCACATACCTATATTGACTGGCTGCTTCCTTGACTTTTTTTAACATCAATTCATCCTCTAAATTGCTATACTTATTAATATACTTAGGAGTAATATTCGTCACAAAATTTACCTTTGGCATCATTTTTTCCGCTTGCATTCTAAAAGTTTGAAAGTAACCTTTTGTGGGTACAACGGAATTTAAACTCAAACCCTTATCTATAGCATGAATAGCTTGTTCAGGAAGATTGGCTTTCAAATGGGCATCTGCTAAATAATACCAATAATAGGCTGCATCAGGTACCTCAGCGATTCTTAGCTGATAATAGGCAATGACTGCTTGATAATAAGATGGATAATAATCCTTATCGGCTACAACCGAGTTGCCTTTCCAAGTTAACAAATCAATACTATAAGCATCTGCCATATCACGTTTCCAAACGGCAAGTCTAGTTTTATCTGCATCTTCAAAACGAACAGCTTCAATTTCGTTATACATTAATTCTTTGAGTTTTGTCAGTTTATCGTTCTTCCAATAAAAGATTTCAAGCATACTTTCTGCTGAACCTTCTGACTGCCACCCCAGAAGCAATTCCTTTTTCCTATCACCCATAACATCTGCAGCGTTAGCCCAATGAATCTTACTGCCGGACCCTTTAATAATAAATATTTTCCCCCAGCCTTTTGCATCTTTCTTCAAAACAAATGCTCCCACTTGATTATCAATATTTGTTGACTGGTAAAAAACAAGTGCTTCATCTTTTGTATCACCATCAAGGTCAATACTAATGACAGGGTCCATTCCAACAGGGCCTTCGGGGACTGTGAGTTTTGAACCCTTTGGTAAATTTCTTTGCGCTATTGAAAATAAGTCTTGTCCTTGATTCATTCCCTTCACTTGTTTGGGAGCTTTAATTAAACTCTCTGGAGCAGGAAATAAATTGCAGCTGCTAAGTAATACTAAACTCACCACTAACATCACAGCCACTTTAAGATTCTTCCCTCTCATACCATCACTCCACCATAATAAAATCTAGTTTAAAGGCAGGCGGATTTCAGCTGTTGTTCCACTGCCTTCCTTACTCGTCAGGGAAAGAAGACCGTGATGTGCCTGGATAATCTCATCAACTATAGCCAGACCTAATCCACTTCCGGCTGCTTGTGACTTCCCTTTATAAAATTTATCCTTTACAAGCTTAAGCTCTGCATCCGAAATTCCAACCCCGGTATCAGTAATCGTAATTACTGCCTCCGTCTTATCTCTCACAAGATTGACCGTAATTAAACCGCCACTCGGTGTAAACTTCAATGCATTGTCAACCAGGTTAATCAGTACCTGCTTAAGTCGATTATAGTCTGCAGAAATCTCTTCTATCGACTCATCAATCTGCACCATAACCTTTAGACCTTGCCTAACGCCTCTTGGCTCCAATTGCTGGACAACTTGCTTTATTAAGGCTGGCAGGGAGACTTTGTCAAATACTAATGGAAGTCTTCCAGATGATAAACTAGAAAAATCCAATAATTCATTTAGCAAGCCGTTTAATCGATCACTTTCCTTCGAAATAATTTCTAATCCATCTTGAAAAAAAACATCCTCCGACATGGATTGTAAGGTAACAGCCCATCCTTTAATAGAGGTTAACGGCGTCCTGAGTTCATGCGACACGGAAGCAATAAACTCATTCTTCAATTGTTCATTTTTTTCAATTTTCTTGGCCATATAGTTTAATGTATTTGCTAATTTACCAATTTCATCATCTTTTTCCTTCGGGATTCGCGTCGAGAGTTTTCCAGAAGCAAGTTGTTCAGCCGCTGCTGTAATCACACTTACTGGCTTGGTGATGGTATTCGCTCAAAAGAGGCTCATAACAGCAGCAGCCATAATAACAACTCCACCAAACGATAAAAGTAACAGTGTGTTCTGAAAATAAATACCATTTACTTTCTCTAGCGAGGTAGTAAACCGTATTGCTCCAATCACAGTACTTCCCCTTTTTATGGGCTGAGTTACGATTAACACCCTTTCACCATCAAGGACAGTGTCCAAGTATCCGGTTGTTCCCATTAGAGCATTTCCTACATCTTCATATATGCTTACATTCTTTTCATTACTTTCATGTGTATCGGCTAAAATTAGCCCTTTTTCATCTACTAATTGCACCTGTGCATCGACAAGAAAATTGTATTGATTTAAGAGATTTACTGCGTCTGGTTTTAAACGGTAGTCAATGATTTCCTGTTCATAAAAAGAAGAGAACATTGTCCCTTGGTCTCGTAATGCCTGTTTCATACCATCCATATAATAAAGTCTCAAGGCAAAAAGAATCATGGCTTCAAATAAGGCCACACTGAAAATGATGAGTATCAAATAACTCCATACTACTCTTCTTTTTATTCCTTTTTTCATTGTTGTTTCTCACTCACTTGAAAGCAATAGCCAAAACCCCAGATCGTCTTTAGATGAATAGGATGGGAAGGATCCTCTTCGATTTTTTCACTTAGTCTCCTAATATGGACATCGACGGTTTTCGGATCACCAAAGTAATTGATTCCCCATATTTCATCTAAAAGTTCATCCCTAGTAATGGGCTCATTAAATCGATCAAAAAACAACTTTATTAATTGGTATTCTCTAGCGGTTAACTTAACTAACTGACCAGATTTATATAATCGCTGCGTTTTCGTTTCCAAAACAAAAGGTCCAGTACTTATCACATTTACGGGGGTCTTTGGACTGATTTGGTTTGTTCTTCTCAGAACTGTACGAATTCTCGCGACCAATTCTAACGGGTTGAATGGCTTCACAATATAATCATCAGCACCTAGTTCTAACCCCATTATCTTTTCCATATCCTGCCCTCGTGCTGAAACGATGACAATGGGCAGCGCCGGGTGACTTTCTCTAAGTTTTGTACAAATCTCAAACCCATCCATATCAGGGAGCATTAAATCTAACAACACTAAAGCAGGGGATTGGTCATGAACAAGCCGAATCGCTTCTTTCCCATCCCCTGCTTCTATTACCTCATAATTTGATCTTTGTAGGTTAAATACAATTAACTTACGAATAGGTACTTCATCCTCAACCACTAAAATCTTAGCGTTAGTCATCCTATTTTCCTCACAATTTACTAAAATATACTTCTTCTAATATTTTACATCTTTCGGTAATAGTTAGAAAAGTACTTTCTGAAGAATTAGTAAATTGTATGAATAGAATCTACCTAATTTTATCCAGCCAACTCCTTACGTAAGTTCTCATTCATTAGGGCTTTTAATTGTTTAATGGCTCGATGCTGTGTTGTCTTCACTTTACTCTCCTTCCAGCCTAATACATGAGCAGTCTCTAAAATCGAGAACTCCTGGATATACCGGAGGATAATAACACTTCTTTGATCAATCGTGCATTTTTCAAGGCAGCGGTACATTAATCTCTTTTCTTCCGATTGAAAAATAATTTCTTCTGGTAATGGTGATTCATCCTTAATCGGCAGATATAAAATTTCTACTTTGTTAAGCGTTCGTTGATTCAATCCCTTATGTTTTCGAAAGAAGTCAATCGCAACATTACGTGCAATAGCAATCAGCCATGTCTTCTCACTGCTCTCTCCCTTAATGTGCTGGTAGGATTTCAATACACGAATATACACTTCTTGAACAAGGTCCTCTGCTTGCTCCCTATTTTGGACCATATAATAAAGGAAATTAAAAAGTTCATGATGATATTTTTTATATAATTCATTGAAAATTGTTTCCACAGACCATCTCACCCACCTTTTATCTTCCAGAACATCATACTTTTTTTTACCAAAAAAAGGGTTACACACTGGTAACCACTTTTCAATGGATTGTTACCTATTTGTAACCTTTTTATTGTAATTATGTAGATTTCCTGTTTTCTGATATTCCATATTCCTACAGTTTCTAGTACTATATACTATGTGACTATATTTTTTTTTAATTTCTAAAACTTTTCTTTCCCAGAACAGGAGAATTACATGAAGAAGATGAACTTGGTATTATTGTTCTTAATAACCAGCTTTATATGGATATATGTAAGTAATTATGTAATAACCCACTACATTCCCTCATCTTTCGATTATTATGTTGAAAGAGGAAAAGAGATCTTTTATATTATTGTAACTGGCGGAATTTTTTATTTCTTTATCCTTAACAAAGAAGAACTGAATTCCACCAAAGAACAAGAAAAACGTTTATCTACTCTCATAAATTCAATGGTTGATTTTGTGAACTTCAAAGATGGCGAAGGTCGATGGATTCAAGCCAATGATTTTGGTTTAAAATTATTTCAACTCGAAAATGTCAATTATTTGGGTAAGAAAGACTCTGAATTAGCGCAATACACTGAATTCTATTCAGATGCACTTAAGTACTGTGAAGTATCTGATGAAGAAACGTGGGAAAATGGTACGGTAACTCGTTGCGAGGAAGTTGTACCTCTCCCAGATGGCACATCAAAAATTTTTGATACGATTAAGGTACCACTGTTCCATGAGGATGGAAGCAGAGAGGGTTTAGTTATTATTGGCCGTGATATTACTACACTAAGACAGACAGAAGAACGTCTTAGCAGAACGGAAAAACTTTCGGTTGTTGGCGAGTTATCTGCAAGTGTCGCTCATGAGATTAGAAATCCACTAACATCATTAAAAGGATTTGTCCAATTATTGCAAATGGAGGACGATAAACATCAAGATTATTATCAAATCATGCTTGATGAATTGAATCGAATTAACCACATTGTTGGTGAATTATTACTCTTAGCAAAACCACAGCATTTAAAATATACAAAAATGGCGATTCAAAAAGTATTAAATGATGTTATTTCCTTATTAGCTGTTGAAGCAACCCTTTACAATGTTCAAATTGAGGTTAATTTTCCAAAAGAGGATATCATCATTGAATGTGAGCCAAACCAATTAAAACAATTATTTATTAACGTTATCAAAAATTCAATTGAAGCGTCGCAGAATGATAGTACAATTACAATTAGCCTCTTTCGATTGGAACAAGACAAAATATCGATTACAGTAAAAGACAATGGTTGTGGGATTTCAAAAGAACGGTTAGAAAAAATTGGAGAACCCTTCTACTCATCTAAGGAAAAAGGGACAGGCTTAGGCTTAACAGTAAGTTTTAAGATTGTCCAATCTCACAATGGCACTATCAACTTTGAAAGTGAGATTGGCACAGGTACTTTAGTCAACATTACGTTACCGATGCTGCAAAATTCCTCTCCTGCAAAAAGTTAATTAAATGTTACTGCATAAAAAATTGCCTTTCCTGTTGGAAAAGGCAATTTTTTTTCAATCTAATTCTACCTAATGGGGACTAACCTTATGTGTATGTTTTTGTCTACTTTCTTTTAGATGTAATCTGATTAAAAAGGAAATTCCCAATGTGATTCTATTCTTCCAAAGTCTGATTTTTCTTTCTTTTGGTCCAAACACATAACGATTCCAAAGTATATATATTGACTCCTCAAGAATGATAAATAGAAGGTAAATTGATATGGTTATACCAATCCAGTACCACATTTCAAGAACCCCTTTCTCTATGTTTACTTAATTGATGTTATCTTAATTATACCTTCTACCCTCTTGACAATTCGGAAATTTCACTCTCCTTTTACTTACAATTTTCTACATAAATACAAAAAAAAAAACGCTTGAATAGCGTTTTTTCTGTCAATATTAGTTTGGTTCCTTATATGTTTTTGCCCGTTCACTGTCGCTCATGCCCTTAGTTGTTGGATCTTGTATAATTCCCATCATCGAAAGTAAAATGAATACTGCATTAACCAAAGTTAAAATGTTTTGCTGGATTGCATCTGATAGTTGAAAATCGATCATTCCTAATGCATTTAATCCTCCTATGAGCATTTGCAATACAATCATAAGTTGTGCAACAAAGGCTAAAACCCAGCTTCTGTTTCTAAAGCGGACCTTCCAGTTAATCATTTTCTCATCCCCTTCATATGTTATTAACATTCTTTCTATTAACATATGCTTGGACTTAAAATGGTTGTCCGCTTCTATCACACAATCTTGAATTAAACTTCTCTTCTCATGGCCTTAAGTACATCAACTTTGGTTGCTCGTTGAGCAGGACGAAGACCAGAAAGGATCGTTACTCCCAAACAGATGACCACACAAATAATCGGAAGACTCAGTGGTATATCACTAAAAATAAGTTCAGGAGGCATTTCCTCATTAAATGCCTGTTTAATGATTAAAGGAATTGCAAAATTTACTGTATAACTAATTCCGTAGGAAACGATTGTACCGATTAATGCCCCAATCAGCCCAATATAACTGCTTTCCAAAAGGAAAATTCGTTTTATGGTACGAGGAGTTGCTCCGATTGCTTTCATAATTCCAATATCGGGTGCGCGCTCTGTTACGGCCATTGTCATAGTATTGTAGATTCCGATTGAAGCGATTAGAATTGCAATTGTCCCTATAAAGATTAGTCCTACTTTTGCAATAGCAAACATTAAATTTACTTGCTTCAATTCATTGACTACCGAATACGTTGCATATTTCTCTTCTTTTAATTTATCCGCTATCCCCTGGACGGCTTCCATATTCTTCGCATGAATTTTCACATCATCAAAAGTATTTCGATCAACTTCAAGTTGAGTTAAATCCACCTCACTATTTGAATCTAATACAATCCCTTTTGGAGTTCCTGTAAATGATTCAATTTCCTTCAAGATATTCGCTGAAATATAAACACTTCTATCCTCTTGCCATTCCTTCGTTGGTTTTTTGGTTATACCGACAACGGTTACAGGTATAATTTTCTCTACCTGTTTGCCCTCCTCGAGTTTTTGGACAGTAAGATTTATTTTTTCTCCAATAAGTTCCCCATTAAAACGAAACTCTTCTTTCAATTGTCCTTTATCATCAAACCACTCTTTCTTTGACTCCCCTATTACGGCAAGATTAAGTGGAAAATGAAATCCGACCACTACTTCATCCTGCCCTTTTGCCAGACGGCCTTTTGACAATTCAAAACCTGCTTTTATTTCAGAAGGAAAGTCAGCGACCACGGTTTGGGTACTTAGTTGATAATTCCCAATTGAATAAGTACCTTCCTGCTGCAGCAATTTTCTTGTTGTTACTGATTTTACATCCTTAAGTTTTTCAAATGTTTGAACATCTTTATCTTCTAATTGGCGATAACCGTTTCCATCATCGGTTTCCTGTCCATAAACATCAATCTGTGTGACAATACCACCCTCCGTAATCTCCTTGACTACGGATTTTTGTAAACCAAAGCCAACGGATGCAAGGACAATAAGGAAGGCACAACCCATCGCTGTTGCAAGTATGGTCATAAACACTCTCGTTCTATTTTTCTTCATATTTTGCTTAACGAAACGGAATTGGTCTTTCAATTTCATACAAGCACCCCCTCGCTAATACGTCCATCTTTCAACTCAATCGTTCGATGACCAATCTCCGCTACCTTCTCGTCATGTGTAATAATCAAAAAGGTAATTCCTAAATCAGTATTCAACTCTTTGATAAACGTTAATAAATCCTCTTCCGTTTCACTGTCGAGACTTCCCGTTGGCTCATCTGCTAGAATGATAGGTGGATTAACGATTAAGGCGCGAGCAATACTCACCCTCTGCTGCTGTCCCCCCGATAATTCTCCTGGATAGTGTTCCTTGTATTCTAACAATCCGACTTTCGCCAGCATTTCTTCTGTTTGTTGTTTCCTTTTGATTTCGCTGACCCCTTTTAATATTAATGGAAGTTCCACATTCTGAAAGGCTGTCATACTAGGAATCAATTGAAAGCTTTGAAAGATAAAACCAAGGTTTTTGATTCTAAAATCTGCAAATTTTGTCTCATTTAATTGCGACACCAACTCGCCGTTAATCCAGATTTCACCCTCCTTTGGGTGAATGAATCCACTTACTAGATTTAAAAGAGTTGATTTACCCGAACCACTCCTGCCAACAATGGTGACGATTTCCCCTTTTTCAACTTCAAACGAAATATCTTTTAGGATGGGGATTACTGTTTGCTTTCCTTTTTTTCCTACCACAAATTCATGACTTAACTGTTTTATTGTAATCATAATGTCCTCCTGTTTCCCTACTTCACTTAATAGACGATGTCCGTTAACCATACCCCTACAGTTTGCCAAAAATATTTTTACATTCTTCAAAAATAGCTATAATTGGTGTTTTTTCGCTAAAAAATTTATAATGAATAAACAAAAATCCTTTTGTAGGAAAGGAGATCCGATGGAGAAATTACGCCCATTTTGGGAAATGATTGTCCGATTCTGGAAAAAGAAACATCTAACTCAGCTTTTATTATTAGTCATTTTGATTGTGGTGCTTGTAACCATCGTCTATTTCGGCTGGCTTGCATCGAGGGCAAATGTCCAGACCTTAAAGCAGGGTCTTAGCCAACCGACCGTTATTTATGATCATACCGGGAAAGTTGCAACGAATGTTGCAACCAATCGGACAGGTGGTGCCAAAATTGAGAAGCTCCCGAAATACGTTCCTGGTGCAGTTGTAGCGATTGAAGATGAACGCTTCTACGAACATAACGGCTTTGATCTTAAGGGGATCACTAGGGCGTTATTCAATAATTTATTTGCAGGTGAAATTACAGGCGGCGGTAGTACACTTACCCAGCAATTAGCAAAAAATGCATTGCTATCACCTGAGCAAACCTATAAGCGAAAAGCGGAGGAGTTATTTTTAGCGGTAAAGATTGAAAAAGTATATAAAAAAGAGGAAATTCTGCAAATGTACTTAAACCAGGTATATTTTGGCGGCGGTGCATGGGGGATTAGTAATGCCTCAAAAAGATATTTTGACAAAGATATAAAAGACGTTACCATCAGTGAGTCCGCCCTGCTAGCAGGATTACTGCAATCACCGAGTTACCTCGACCCAACGAAGAACTATGACGTTGCTATGAAACGAAGAGATGTCGTTCTTGGCAAGATGAATGAACTTGGTATGATTACGAAAGAACAATACAGTGCAGCAAAAGAAGAAAAGATTAAGATTACTAGCGGCAGTGGAAATTTTGTAGAACGGAAATATCCATATTATGTGGATGCAGTCCTAAATGAAGCCATTACTAAATATGGATTAACACAGGAAGAAATCTTAACAAGAGGATATGTGATTTATACCGAGCTAGATCAAAACCTGCAAACTGAACTCGAAAAGGTAATGAATAATAAATCGCTATTTCCAAAGGGAAAAGGCGATACTATCGTTCAAAGCGGTTCCGTATTAACGGACCCCGCTAGTGGAGGTGTACGAGCACTGGTAGGAGGCCGTGGGGAGCATGTATTCAGAGGGTTCAACCGTGCCACTCAATTAAAGGCTCAACCAGGTTCAACGATAAAACCCCTTGCGGTTTATACTCCAGCCCTTGAGGAAGGTTATACATTTGACTCGGAGCTCATTGATGAGCCTACTTCTTTTGGTGAGTACAAACCTGAGAATTTTTCCAAAACCTATCAGGGCAAGGTTCAATTATATAAAGCACTGGAGGATTCCTTAAATATTCCAGCAGTTTGGCTTTTAAATAAAATTGGACTTGAGAAAGGATTAGATTCACTCAAAAGCTTTGGATTGCCAATCGAAAAAGAGGATAGAAATCTGGCCATCGCGTTAGGGGGAATGAGTAAAGGTATCTCTCCGGAACAATTAGCAAATGCCTTCTCCGCTTTCCCAAATGGCGGTAAGCGTAATGACAGTCATCTTATTACAAAAATTGTCGGTCCTACTGGAAACACTATTGCCGAACGGGAGCCTAAGACGACAAAGGTAACTTCAAAGGAGAATGCCGATGAAATGACATCGATGCTTCTAAACGTAGTCGAAGCTGGAACAGGTAAAAAAGCTCATATACCAGGTGTTCAGATAGCAGGAAAAACGGGGTCGACCCAGCTTCCATTTAATGATATTAACGGAACAAAGGATCAATGGATGGTTGGTTATACCCCGAATCTGGTGGCAGCGATTTGGATTGGATATGATCAAACGGACCGCGAGCATTATCTTCCAAGTAACAGTTCAGGGAATGTGGTTCCGATTTTCAAGGAAATCATGAAGGCATCTTTACCACATTTACCAACGCAAAACTTTGATGTTCTCTCGATTAATGACCAACTGGCCGGTAAAACGCAAACCAGAGAGGAAATCAAAAAGCAGGCAGAGAAAATCAGCAAAGAATTAAACCAAAATGCTCAAAAACTGGGTGAAAAGATTCAAGAAAAGGCTCCTGTTTGGAAAAAAGGATTGGAAGATGCCATGTATTCCGTCGGAAAAGGCATCGATACTCTCATCCAGAAACTGAAAGGTCTATCAGAATGAGCACGCCAAATGGCGTGCTCATTTATTTAGGTTCTTTTCAAATAGATTGGTGTTTTCAAACATACTTAAGCCTAGGATATAAAATAATCCGCTGATTCGGACTCGGTTGCCTTGATCTATTAAACCCGTCTGAATGTAACAGGAAGATTTGTCACTAATACAGGGTATTGAGGACATATCTCACGTACTGTCAGAAGGATTTGTCTTTAATACAGGGTATTGAGGACATATCTCATGAGTCTTCAGGAGGATTTGTCCTTAATACAGGGTATTGAGGACAAATCTCACGTGCGATCAGAAGGATTTGTCCTTAATACAGGGTATTGAGGACATATCTCACGTGCGATCAGAAGGATTTGTCTTTAATACAGGGTATTGAGGACATATCTCACGAGTCTTCAGGAGGATTTGTCCTTAATACAGGGTATTGAGGACATATCTCACGAGTCTTCAGGAGGATTTGTCCTTAATACAGGGTATTGAGGACATATCTCACGAGCCTTCAGGAGGATTTGTCCTTAATCAAGGATCTTTAGGAAAATCTAACGACTGAACACCCATTCGGACTCAGTTTGCCTTTGCCTCACCGAACTACTTTTAGAAACCTCTTTCGTTAACTGATTGGTATAAAATGCAACAAATTTTACGAAAAAATCTTTTATTTAACATCAATTGAGTGAAAATACTTAGCTGTCAATCTTATTATATCCTCTTCTTGGCACTGTTCAAATGCAATAATAAAGCAGGTTGCAGGACCTGATGATTTTACAATATCTAACTCCGTACAAATCATTTCTTTCGAAAATTCTTTAGTGGGAAACATTTGATTAAGTTCCGTTAAGATTCCTTTTGAGCCAATGGGCCAAATCAATATATCTTCAAGTTTAGATACTTCTTGAAAAGTCGATAAAGGTACAACCTCGTGTGCAAGGTCTATCACTTCGTTTCCAACTAACGGCATACCGATGACGGCGAGTTTGAGATTTTTTGAAAATATCTTATCAGTCTTTTTATCTAAAGACTTTTTTCCGATAACGACTAACCCAACAGCCGATTGTTCTAAATTAAAATTACTCTCCGTGCTCCCTGTAATTGGTATATCCTTTAGGTTTAGTTCATCCAATCCTTTTTGAATTCCATTTACAAGCTTACTCCATGAGGCATCCCCACAAAAGTTATGCAGCACAACTGAAACCAACTCTCCGCCTGCAGCGATACATTCCATTGCAGCGACTCTAAATGAATAATAGGCAACTGTTTCGTAGGAGACACGAACAAGATCATGTTCTTTCATCCCAATACCACCGCTATTATCACTTGCGATGATAAGTGATTCTTCATTATTTAACGGGATTGTGATAATATCTCTCATAACTTTATTTCGCTTTTAATTATATCTTGTTTGACTAAAGCTTTTAGCCGTGGGATTGCCGCCAAAGCGATAACAGTATTGATTATGGATCCGATTAATAATGAAGGAACAATTGCAACATAAAATGCACTATTCATTAAAAATAAAAACGGCAATGGGGCGGCAAATGCATTTGCAAGGATAAATAAAATACTAGCGATAACCTTTTTATTCTTTTTATAAAGAACACCAAATATATAGACGAGAACGGCCATTTCAATTGCAATTAGACCATGCATTGGTCCTAATGGAAATCCCGCGATTAAGGCAGATAACAAATGCCCTAACGCACCAACAATGGCACCTGCTCCACTCCCTAACAAGGCAGCAGCAAGTAAAGCTGGAAATACGTCAAAAGCTACACTGCCTACGATTGCCGGAATTTTTATCGCAGCCCCAACTGCGGATAATGCTGAAAACAATGCCAGTAAAATGAGCATTCTACTTTTCATCTTTTCGTTTCCCATCCCTGAACACTTTTGCACTCCGAACATATTCTACGTCTTTTACGTTGAGTCGATAATTTACCACTCTCGCTAAGGCAAAGAAATAGTCCGAAAGACGATTTAAATATTGTAGTGCTAATTCCGGAGTTTTCTCGTCGTTTTTCATTAAGGATACAACTAATCTCTCTGCTCTTCTTGTCACCGTTCTAGCAATATGAATCGAAGCAGAGGGCTTTGTGCCGCCAGGCAGAATAAATCGTTCGAGCTCTGGAGCTTCCAGAATATATTCATCGATTTTCTGTTCTAAGTAGTCAATGGCTTCTTTCTCCAGCTTAAACTCAACCTTATTAGAAATATTGGCAAGGTCCCCGCCACAATCAAATAATTCATGCTGAATTTTCTCAAGATCTGCTAAAACATCCTTAAAGATTACCTCATCAAGCTCAGTCATAACCTGCCCTACAAAACAATTAACTTCATCCACTGTTCCGTACGCTTCCACTCGAATATCATCCTTGTCGACTCTTCCTCCAATAATACTTGTTTTTCCTTTGTCGCCCGTTCTTGTATAAAGTTTCATAGCTTCTCATCCCCTGTTAATTTAATTGTTTGATTTAATCCATACCAAATGACATCCACTTTTTCTGCTTTTGCAGCAAGATCTTGATAGGCCCAACCTGTGACATCCCGCCATAGCCTATTTTCTTTCTCCACCGGAACAATTCCTTTCGTGATATCTGTACCAATTACCACTAGTTTTCGCTGTGGCTCTGCTTCTTCCCAGGAAAGCCATTGATTTAAAGTTTGAATCCAAATTTCTCGGCTTCTGTATGAATCATATGTTTTGGTTAACTCTTTTAACCAAATTTCAATTCCTTCTAAAACTAGTAAATCACTATTAATATGGGCTAGATTTACTGTCAGAGGTGTGTCTTGATAAGCGGAGAGCCAGGTTCCAGTTAATCCGTATGTTTTCTTTACCCAAGCTCTTTTGCCGTTAAAGGAACCTCCTGTAATAAAGTGCAAGTTTCACCCCTCCTTAATGCTTCTCTTTCAAAAATAAGTTCATACCCTTGCTTATGCGGTGCTTGCCAAGACCAAAAATCATTTTTGATTGGTGCAAATTTAGATAATAAAAATCTTATCACCCCACCGTGCGTGATAATGGCACAGCGTTCGATGTTTTTAGAGAGAATTTCTCCAGTAATCATTTCCCACCCATTTTGAACCCTATGTGTGAATTCCTCAAATGACTCACCCCCTGGCGGATTATAAGAGAGTGGATCAGAAAGCCAACGTTGATAAAGAAGGAGTTCTTTCAAGTCTTCATAGGTTTTTCCTTCCCATTGCCCAAAATCCATTTCCCTTAATTCAGGTAATAGCTTTAGACTCTTAGTTGGAAAAAGAATTTTTGCTGTCTCTACACATCTTGGCAAATCACTTGAAAAAAAGAGATCGTATCTGCTGTTCGTGCTCATATTCTTAGAATCTTTGCATAAAGGGGAATCCTTCCAGCCTAAATAGGCTTTCCGTTTATTTTCCTCTGTTAGCCCATGGCGAAATAATGCAATAACCACACTGTCATCCATAAAAACAATTCAGTCCCTTCTACTGAAGCGCCTAGAACATCTCCCGTAATCCCACCAAACCAACTTACTGCTTTCAAGCGGCATACTAGCAAACTAGCACAGGCAATCACGATTAAAACTGAGAGAAGAAAGAAGGCATTATCAACGAAAGTCATTAGCGCAAGAATGACAGCCATAAAAATGGGATATACCCATAATACCTTTATTGTTGCAGCACGTTGGAATAAAGCACCTAGTCCCTCACTTTTAGCGGATTTTACAGTAAGCAGCAGGACACCCATGACACTTTTACTCAAAAATGGGATAGTGGCAATTATCAAGTATGTTACACCTTGTACATTTTCAGTAATCTCATATATAAATAAAAAACGACAACTTAACAATACAATAACTGAGATTACACCAAATGCTCCCGTTCTTGGGTCCTTCATTATCTCAAGCCTTTTCGTCAGATCACCGTATGAAAAATAAGCATCGCTTGCATCCATCCAGCCGTCCAAGTGAATTCCACCTGTTAAAAGAATAGTCATGAGCCAAAGAAAGAACGCGACTGCAAGAGTGGAAAAAGGCGTATATTCTGCCAATACATAAAATAGTGTGGCATATATCCCCCCTTGAAGAAGTCCTACTAAAGGGAAGGCTTGGACAGCACCTTTTAGATGAGGTTTATCCATTGGTAAGTTAAAACGTATCGGAATAGCTGTGAAAAATTGCAGGTCGAGTAAGAAACCCTTTAGAAATTTCATTCTACGCACCACTTGTTGATGATGTCATTTAACTGCTCAAAATTTAGATTTGCTCTCATTTGACCTGCAATTTCATCATATCTTTTATCTTTGTATTCACGTATATAAATGGTTTCCTTACTATTCAAGCCTTTACTTTTTCGAATCATGTTTAACCAATGATTTCTCCATTCATCATTATGAAAAAGATGATGCAGATACGTTCCAATAATTTGACCGTTCCTGCCGTAATAGCCTTCCTCTTTTCCATTCTCAAGCGCTAGAAATGAACAGCCTTGCTGATGTAGTACCGTTTTCCCTAAATGTATTTCATACCCTTCTAGCTTTCCATTTGGGACCAAACCTGTATCTTCGTGGTAGATTCCTGCGGATCTCACTGTTTCTTTTTCATCATAAAAAATGGTCCTGCCTGGTATCCATCCCAGTCCTGCCACGCATTTGTTCACTATCCCTGTATCTGAACCCGTTTCATCAATGATTTCTTCACAAAGGATTTGATATCCTCCACAAATACCTATAATATAGCCACCATCTTCTATATGTTTTTGAATCAAGCTATCTAATTGTTTATCTCTTAGCGTATTCAAATCATTGATTGTACTCTTAGTCCCAGGAATAATGACTGCGTCAGGATTTCCAAATTCCGATGCATGTTTGACCCAGCGTATCGAAACATCCTCTTCATATAAAAATGGTTCCAGATCACTATAGTTCGAAACAAACGGAAGATAGATGACAGCAATATCCAGATTCCCTCTATTTCTGTTTGAAAACTGATTGCTTAAAGACAAAGAATCTTCCCCATCAATCATATGGTCTTCTACATAAGGCAGAACACCTAATACAGGAATCCCCGTTTTCTTTTCCAGCCAGGTAATACCGTCTTCAAATAAGCTAATATCCCCGCGGAATTTATTAATAATAAGTCCTGCGACTCTTTGTCTTTCTTCAGGTTCCAAAAGCTCTAGAGTCCCAACAATACTCGCAAATACTCCGCCTCTATCAATATCTGCAACTAGTATTACAGGAACGTCTGCCAGCTCAGCCACCTTCATATTCACAAGCTCTCGGTCCTTGAGATTGATTTCAACCGGACTCCCGGCCCCTTCTATCACCACTAGTTCATATTCACTTGATAACTGTTTTAAAGACTTCCGAATCACCTCAAGCCCTTTTTCATAAAAAGTATCTCGATACCCTCTTCCAGAAAGGGTTTTTAACGACTTACCCAAATAAACAATCTCAGAATCCTGATTCGAGCGAGGCTTTAAGAGAATAGGATTCATCCAAACCGTTGCCTCAATTTTTGCAGCTTCTGCTTGGATTCCTTGTGCTCTGCCAATTTCCTTTCCATCTTTCGTCACATACGAATTATTGGACATATTTTGAGATTTGAAAGGAACTACTTTTACACCATCATTAGCAAACATCCGGCAAAGCGCCGTCACAATAAGGCTTTTGCCAACATCGGATGCCGTTCCTTGAATCATAACTCCTTTCATATTCGAACTCCCTTCATGTTGATAGCTATTCCTGCTTCAACTAAAAATGCTTGATCAGCAGTCTTCACCAAGTGCTGATGAATCTTCCCCAGTAGTCTTCCATATGAAAATACGAGATCGTTTTCGGCCATTGACTCATGAAAAACCTCATTACTAACAACAATCAAAACTTTTGCTCTAACACGTATTTCATTTATTCCTGTAATAATCGTTTCCATTACTTGTTTAAAAAAAGATTCATCCCAACTTTGGCTGGCCAAAAACAATTCATTATTTAAAAGGGTCGTTACGCAATCGAGGAGAATAATATCGTTATCGTTGAACATCACCGCAGCTTCCCCAATATGTTGGGACTGCTCAATCGTTCTCCATTTAAATGTCTCTGCTTCACGATCACGCCGGTGCTTTGCAATTCGTTCCTGCATTTCTTGATCGGAAGCAACACCCGTTGCTAAATAATTTAATTGACCGCCATTTTCTCTTGCCAGCTCCAGCGCCATTTTTTCGGCAAAGCTGCTTTTCCCGCTCCTTACCCCGCCAGATATAAAGATTAATGAAGCTTCCGCCATTCCAGCAACACCTCCATTAATGCACTATTTTCTTGCTTACTTTTTATCGCAAAGCGAAGCCAATTTCCTTCCAAGCCCGGAAAATTAAACGTATGCCGGGGAATAATCCCCTTGTGTAATAAAAATTCAAAAAGGCTAAACTGATCCGTGAAAAAGGGATCTCGTAACAAATAAAAGTTAACTTGGGACGGAGTGATCTCAAAATTATTTTTGCTATAAAAGGTATGTAGCCGTTCCCGTTCTTCCCAAATATAGACTTGTGTCTTATTTATAAAATCTTTATTTTGTAAACAAAGCTCACCTGCCAATAAGGCAATCGTATTGATACTCCAATGCGGCTGTAATTTGCTAAGTTTCGCAATGATTTCTGGGGTTGCCGCCAAATATCCTAACCGAAGTCCTGGAATGGCAAACATTTTTGTCATAGAACGGATAATAATTAAATTTGGAAACTTGTTTATGTAAGGAATAAAAGATTGATAGTCTAGTAAAAAGTCATAGAAAGCTTCATCCAAAATCACGAAACAATTTTGTTTTTCACATTCCTCTATTATCGAAAGGATCGTTGAAACAGAATATTGAATACCGGTTGGATTATTAGGATTGCACAAGAATAATGCATCTACACTTGGTAAACTTAAGCGTAACTCATCAATGCTTAGCTCAAAATTCGGCTCCTTTAATTGATGGTATTGAATCTCACAATGATTTGCTCGACAGGCCATTTCATATTCAGAAAAAGTTGGTTCCACCACTAGTACCTTTTTGCCTGTAAGGAGTCTTGCCACAAGTGTAATAAGTTCGGCTCCTCCGTTGCCAATTAAAATAGAATCATTAGAAATTTGTTCACCCTCTGCAATTCTATTCTTGAGTTTTTCCGCAAATGGGTCTGGATACACGATAATTTCCTGATAAAAATCATTCCATTTCTCTTTTAAGTCAGGAGGCGGTCCTAGAGGATTAATATTTGCACTAAAATCTATATACTTTTCAGGGAGCGAAAGTCCCATCGACTTAAAAAGGTGCTGCGGATTTGATCCATGTGATGGCCATTTCAAGAATCATCCCTCCTATCCATAAAAATAGCAAAAATAAAAAGACTGTTTTATCTAAGATTTTATTAGCCACTAATATATGACCTGCTTGAATAGGAACGAGAGGCTCACCCATCTTTGCCCGGTTTGAAAGTATTCCTTTGTAATAGTTAATACCGCCAAGCTGAATCCCTAAAATAGCTGCAACAGCCGCTTCTCCCCAGCCGCTATTTGGACTCGGATGCTTCTTCGCATCACGGAACAATATTTTCCATGCCCGTCGATATTCTAGTTCCGCAGGCTTTGTTCCGATTAGCATGATGATCCCGGTTATCCTGCTTGGGACCCAGTTCATCACATCATCCCATTTAGCAGAAGCCCAGCCGAAATCTTTAAATCTCTCATTCATATAACCTACCATCGAATCACAGGTATTACTTGCCCGATAGACCATTGCCAGCGGCGCACCCCCAATTAGGGCCCAAAACAATGGTGCTGTCACCCCGTCACTCGTATTTTCGGCAACCGTCTCAATTGCTCCACGTGCAATTTCACCCTCATTTAATGTCCCTGTATCTCTGCCAACAATAAAGGAGAGTTTGTTTCTTGCTCCTGCCAAGTCACCCTTTTCTAAGGGACCATAGACATTAAACGAGGCTTCCTTCAAACTTTTTTGGGCTATTGTAGTTGCAATAATCATACTTTCAACGATGATCCCTGCAATAGGATGTATCTGATAACTAATTCCTACTAAAAGAATTACAATCAAGAAGACTAAAAATAAAACAAAAAGGAGCATTGCCACCCCTTTAAATTTCTTGTTTTTCCCATGGTTTAAACGTTTTTCAAAAAGTGAAATCAACGACCCTATCCATCTAACAGGATGTGGCCAATGGGGTGGATCTCCTACAACCTTGTCAATGAAATACGCTATAGTTATCGCGATTAAATGGTAAACAATCATATTCTTTTCCTTTTTTGAGATTTACGTATAGCCTCCAAAGTACACTCGTGTACGGCTTTTCCGATCAGTTTTCCTAAAGCTGTAATTGTCCCAGCATATTCCAAACCTACACCAGTCTGGGTAGCAGCGATTAAAATACTATCCGTCGAAGTACCCGTAGCAATGGTGCCTGTCACCCCATCGATAATGTTTAAATCATGGAGCACTTTCGCTTTTGCTTCCGTTGCAGTCATAATACTTTGAATAAATGCTTCTTCTGTTAATTCACCATTAACGAAAATCCAGGTATTGATGGTGCCAGGCACCTGTTCAAATGTATGCTGTTCACTTTTGGAAGCGTCAACGGCATTTCCAACGCCCGCAGTTACTACAACAAAGACTGAAAAACCAGCCCCTTCGATGTGCTTATAGGAAACATCCTCTAGGATAACTGCTGTCATCATTCCGACTGTTTCTGAAGGTTCAAAACCATTTATTTTTAAAAAGTCTGCCATTTCCTTGCGATGATCGCTGCAGTTATAGTCCTTTCCAACATGTCGATTAACAAAAGTGTGATGCCAGCCAACCCCCGAACCGATAACACCTGAAGACATTGTCCTTAATGGGGAAGGGGCTTTTAATTCGATAAACTCATTGGTATGGCGTAACATCGACTCATCGATTTTGATTTTTTTCTTCTCCTGCTTCTCTTCGGGTATTAGCACCATTTGCGGTGCGGCTACTCTTGGATGAGGTTGTTTCATAATCTCAGTATGGTATACGTTTCGTATTCTTTCTTCCCTCAGCACTTCATTGGGTTTATGGTTAATATTTATCACACCGTTTTCAAGCAGCAGCAGTCGATCACAGTATAAGCCTGCTAGATTTAAATCATGAAAGATCGAAAGGACGGTCAAACCAGTTTCTGTAGTCCAGTTTTTTAATAAATCCAGCAATTCCTTTTGATAAGATAAATCTAAATGATTTGTTGGTTCATCTAACAGGAGAATTTCAGGTTCTTGGGCGAGTGCTTGAGCTAAAAACACTCTTTGTTTTTCCCCGCCAGATAACTCTTGTATACTTTTATTTTGGAATGAAGTTATGCCTGTCTGCCTCATGACACGCTGTACGATACGTTCATCCTTTTCTCCCCAGGTTTGAAACCAGCCTGTTTGATGCGCATAACGACCGAGAGAAACGGTTTCTTTTACAGAATAGGAAAAGGATTGGGAAGAATGCTGAGACAAAACCGCTACGCTTTGAGCAAGCTGCTTTGAATGATATTCCTGCAGCCTTTTACCTTTTATGAAAATATCGCCATTAGCAAACGGTAAGATTCCACTAATCATTTTTAACAATGTCGTCTTACCACTTCCATTCGGTCCCAATATACCGAATAACTCACCTGTTTGGACTTCAAAGGTAATATCCCTCAGTACAGATTCAGTCGAATACCCTCCTGTAACATGTTGAACGCTAAGCATCTTTTAACCACTCCTTTCCGTCCTTTTTCTCTGTAAAAGGATAATTGCAAATACTGGTGCACCGATTAATGCAGTTATTACGCCAATCGGTAATTCCGTTGGAGAAATAATCGTTCTTGAAAGTAAATCTGCTAGAATTAAAAATCCACTTCCCGTAATAATCGACAACGGCAGAAGGTGCCTATGGTCCGGACCCCATAATAATCTTGAAAGATGTGGAATCACTAGCCCAACAAAACCTATCGTTCCTGAAACTGCAACCGCCGCTCCTGTTAAAATCGACCCTGCAGTTAAGATGATCAGTTTTCTCCTCTGAACATTCACACCTAAATGGTGGGCACGTTCTTCACCGAAGGACATGGCATTTAGTTCTTTTGCATTAAAAAGAAGTATCGTCGAACCCAGAATAAAAAAAGGTAAAATAATTTTTATGTATTCCCAGCCTCTCATCGATACACTACCCAATAGCCAGCCAATAATCTGCCTAAGTTCATCTCCTGTTAATGCAATCATAAGTGAAATAATGGCCCCGAGAAAGGAACTAAAGATAATTCCCGTTAATATGATCGTTTCCACTTTCATTGAGCGTTCAATTTTTCGAGCGAAAGCCAATACTAAAAAAATCGTGACCCATGAAAACAAGATGCTAAGTAATGGAAGGGTAAAACTCCCGATAATAGGGATTGATAATTGAAAAAATAAGGTGAGTACTGCCCCAACCGACGCACCTGAAGATACACCTAAAGTATAGGGGTCCGCTAATGGATTTCTTAATAGACCTTGAAAGGCTGCTCCCGCAATGGCGAGAGATGCCCCTACTAAACCCGCCAAAATAACTCGGGGTAACCGTATATTTAATACGATACTCGAAAACATGGGGTCGATTTGATCAAGTGAGATAAATCCAAATAGCTTTGACATCATGATTTGAAGAATGGTAAAGATAGGAACCGAAACGGTTCCTATCGAAATCCCTAGTAATATGCTTAGGAGAAGGAAGCTTCCTGCTATCAAATAGGCTACTATTTTATTATTTAAAAACTTCTGGATAAACAGCCTTTGCAAGATCCTCTACTCCTTCAACAATCCTTGGGCCTGAACGAGTCACAGTGTCAGAATCTACATCGATGACTTGCTTATTTTTTATTGCATTTACATTCTCCCAACCTTGTCTGCTAAACACTAGCTCTGCTGCATTCTCAGTATAAAAACCGTATGTAGTAATAATGACATCTGGATTTCGATCAATGATTGATTCCTGATCCATTTTAACCCAGCCTTCTTGATCGTTTGCAATATTTTCAGCATTTATCAACTGTATCATTTCATCCATAAAAGTGTTTTTACCCGTTGTAAACACTTCAGGAGCAGGGGATACCTCAACAAACACCTTTTTCTTTTCTTTTATTTCATTTGCCATAGCTTTAATTTCAGCTAATTTATCCTGCATACTAGTATTTAGTTCTTCAGCTGCTTTTGTTTCTCCAGTTGCTTTTCCAATCATAGCAATCGTTTCATATACCTGTTCAAAATTAAGAGCATCGTGAATGACCAAAACAGTAATTCCAGCATCTCTAAGCTGTTGAAGTCCTTCTGCCCCATTATCTGCGGTTGATTCATGTGCTAATACTAGATTAGGTTGTAAAGAGATAATTTTTTCGATATTTAGTTCCATATCACCAATTTTCTCTTTTGATGCCACTTCTTTAGGATAGTTGTCAAAATTAGATACACCTACAACTTCGTCACCAAGTCCCAGCGCAAAAGCAATTTCAGTATTACTCGGAATGACAGATACGATTTTTTCGGGTTTTGCCTCAATTGTAACCTCATTATCTAATGCATCTTTAATGGTTACTGGAAAAGCATTTTCTTCTTTCTTTTGCTCTGTGCTGCTGTTTGCTTCATCCTCTACAGGTTCTTTCTGTTCACCGCATGCTGCTAAAGCACCGATAGTAAACAAAAGAATGAGTAATAATGATGATAATTTTTTCATATTTCTTCCCCCTAAGATGACTTTTCGTCAAGTACTTCATAATAAACACTACCCCAAACATAAAAAACACCTCCTACTAAACGTAAGAGATGTTGGTTAGATTAGATTCCATTATAGAAATGATTCTAGTCGTCCACACCTCCCTATCCTCGTAGGTTCTTTTGGGGCAAAAGAATTAGGCAGGTTTCCTGGCTCATGGTCATTGCTCCCTGCGTCTTCCCATCAAATTGACAGTGACATTTTGCAGGTTTGCTCCCATTTACAGTGGCGGGACCGCGTTGGCATTTAACCAACTTCCCTTTTAAGTTAAAAACTTTTGAATGAGTTTTTAAGCACCTATTCTTAAATATTTTTTATGATAGTCCTATTATATAAGATAAAAATTCAAAATGTATCATTTTCCTCATATTTCATCAAAAAGCATTTTATTTTTCCATATTTCGGATTAAATTAGCCATCTCAATCGCTCCGGTTGCTACATCCCAACCTTTATTTCCAGCCTTTGTTCCTGCACGTTCAATTGCCTGTTCAATTGATTCCGTTGTTAAGACTCCAAAAATAACAGGCATTCCGCTATCTAGATTGATTCTTGAAACACCTTTAGCGACTTCATTACACACATAGTCAAAGTGTGGAGTGGATCCGCGAATCACGGTACCTAATGTAATTACAGCATCATATTTTTTGCTATTCGCCATTTTTTGTGCGATTAACGGAATTTCGAATGCACCTGGTACCCAGGCGATGTCTACATCTGATTCACTAACACCATGCCTTTTTAGGGCATCTTGGGCACCGCTTAGCAATTTGCTTGTAATAAATTCATTAAAACGTCCTACAACGATTCCAATTTTTAAACCAGAGCCTACTAAATTACCTTCATAAATATTATTCATGTTAATACCTCCAAATATTTTAGTGTAAAGTTTTTATTTTACTTTGTCCTCAATTATTTCCATTTGCAATGGGACCGTTTCGATGACTTCAAGGTCATATCCTTTTAGTCCTTTTATTTTTCGTGGATTATTGGTTAACAACTTCATTTTACTTATGCCTAAATCCCCTAGGATCTGAGCACCTATGCCAAATTCACGTAATTCTTGTCCACTGCCATTGTTTTCATTTATCTCTTGCCCATCCTCTTTTGACTGGTATGAACGCAATTTATTTAATAAACCACTGCCTTCCTGACGCATGTAAAGGAGGACTCCATTTCCTGCTCTTTCTATTTGACTTAAGGCAGCATGCAGTTGTGGGCGGCATTCACAGTGATATGAACCGAAAACATCGCCTGTTAAACACTCAGAATGCACACGGACAAGGATAGGATTCTCAGGGTTTATTTCGCCTTTAATTAATGCAAGATGTTCTTTTCCATCGATAACATTCGAATATCCTACAGCCTTAAAATCGCCAAATTCTGTTGGAAAATTTGTTTCTACTTCACGTTTAACCAACTTGTCCTTTTTATTGCGATATTCAATCAAGTCCTTAATAGTGATTAACTTGAGGTTAAGTTCATCGGCAATTTTTCGCAATTGCGGAACACGTGCCATTGATCCATCTTCATTCATGATTTCGCAAATGACTCCAGCAGGCTTAGCTCCACAAAGTCGTGCTAAATCAACTGCTGCTTCCGTGTGTCCTGTTCTTCTCAAGACTCCTCCTTTTTTGGCCACTAATGGAAAAATGTGACCTGGTCGCTTGAAATCAGAAGGCTTTGATTCCGGGTCGAGCAAACTTAAGACCGTTGCCGAACGTTCAAACGCTGAAATCCCGGTAGTTGTAAATTTATGGTCAATACTGACTGTAAACGCCGTACCATGTTCATCCGTATTGACTGCAACCATGGGAAAAAGTTCTAACTTCTGCGCTAATTCCTCTTCGATTGGAATACAAATTAACCCTTTTCCATGCGTGGCCATTAAATTGATTACCTCTGGGGTTGCTTTTTCAGCTAATGCAATAAAATCCCCTTCATTTTCTCTGTCCTCGTCATCACAAACAATAATAACTTTCCCATTCTGTAGATCAAGTAATGCTTCTTCAATCGTATCAAACACGTCTTATCTCCCCTTTCTTAAACCTGATGATATGTAATTAAGCAAATCCATTCTCTTCTAAAAAGCTCGCGCTAATAGTGGATGAATTCTTTCTGTGAACATTGTTTTGACTGCTAGTTAAAAAATGCCCCACATACTTTCCAATCATATCGCATTCTAAATTGACAATATCACCTGAATCTTTAAGTCCAATAATACTTTCTGACAAGGTATGGGGGATGAGTGATAATGTAAACACTTCATCTGTAACACCAAAAACAGTCAGGCTTGTACCGTCTACGGCTATTGATCCTCTTTCAATTACATACCTTAATATTTCCGGTGAGGCTTCAATTTCATAATATATTGCATTTTCAACTTGTTTTTTACTCTTTATTAATCCAGTACCATCAATATGACCGGAAACGAAGTGTCCGCCAAATCTGCCACCGGCTGCCATGGCTCTTTCGAGATTCACTTTGGCGCCACGTTTGAGAGAACGTAAACTAGAAGCTTTTACTGTTTCAGGCATGACATCTACTGTAAACTGCTTACTCGAGAAGCTAGTGACCGTTAAACAAACACCATTAACAGCTATGCTGTCTCCAAGATGGGCATCTTCTAAGATTTTTTTTGCTTCTATTGTAAGTACAAATGATTCGCCACTTTGCTGGATATTCGCTACTACTCCTAATTCTTCAATAATACCGGTAAACATAGCTTTTGTTCTCCTTCCCTATTTTTTGCAAATCCTGCAAAAATTTTTCTTACCTAACACTTTAAAAAAATATAAAAGACCCTGAAGAGATGAAACACTTCAGGGTCCTTAGAAAAGGCAATAGGAAAATAGGGCTTAAAAAAGGGTAGACTTCTCCCCTTGGCTAAACCGAAATTTTTTTTCCTTCTCCCATCCAGACTTTAACTGTCGGCTCTGGATTTTCACCAGATCCACCGCTTAACATTAAGTTAACCGGGTCACGGACTAAGAAGCTTGCGCTCCATCACCGCCGGTTAGGAATTTCACCTGACCCCGAAGGAATATTAAATTAAATGTTAATATCAGTATACATGATACCCGAAATAATAGCGAAAAAAAAGGAGCAGAAGGAAAATTATTCTACTCACAGCCTTCTTAATAGGTAATCTTATAGCTTTTTATCGGAAGATAGAGTTCAAAGTTCGTACTGTTATCGTTATCTTTTAGTACTTCTAGACTTAAGGCATTGCCGTCTAAATCATATCCATACTCCTCCATCCACACTAACATTTCCCTATATGTATTTTCTAATTCTTCCAGACTTCCTTTGTGCGAAGAACAAACATAATTTTTGCGGGGAATGGTAAACCCGACCATACCATCTGGGACATTTTCTACCTTTTCGACTGGAGTCGCAATATAACAGGTAAATTCAGTTTCCCTGCTATGAAATGGCGCTATCAATACTGAATCATTGGTTTGATTAGGTACCTCTCCTAAACGTTCTTTCAACTCATCAAATAAATCTGGAATTTTGCTCATTTGAGCATAAGTGCCACTCCTCGAAATTCCAACAACCTTTATTTCTTCTTTTTCAAGCACTTGTATATTCATAGTAGCCCTCCTCAGTTCTATTCCTAATTCTATTATTCTCAATTTATCCTCTGATTTCCTTTTAATAACTAACAACATCATGAATTCTTTATGACAGTGTTAAGAACTTATTTTCTAAATAGCTGCCGGTTAACAAGCTTTTCCCAAAACTTCCATGGCAGGAGATTCTTAATTAAAATAGTTGTTCTCACCCCACGACCAATTGGATATCTCATCTCGGGATTATCCATGCCTGCAATTCCAGCAATTTTTGTTGCTACTTCCTGTGGATTTCCAAAGTTTTTTTCTCCTCTTGCTAGATAATTTTCTATCCTACTCATATAGTGTTGATATGCAGAATGAGATTGCAATGATTCAACAGCAACCTGTTTACCTGAAGACCAAATGTTTGTTTTATATGAACCTGGCTCGACCAGGACCACCTTCACACCAAATGGCTGCATCTCTAAACGCAGACTCTCACTCCATCCTTCGACCGCATACTTTGAAGCAATGTAAGGCGATAGACCGGGAAACCCAACTTTACCACTAATACTGCTAATATTGATAATACATCCCTGCCCTTGTTTCCTCATCATTGGAAGGAAGGCTTTGGTAACGGCGATGACTCCGAAAACATTTGTTTCAAACTGTTGTCGATACTCTTCCATTGATATTTCTTCAACAAATCCCGCACCTGCATACCCAGCATTATTAATAAGTAAGTCTACTCTCCCAAAATCATCGAGTATTCTTAATTGAAACAGAAGGATTGACTGCTCATTCGTAACATCCAATTCATGAACGATAATCTTGGATTCTACTCCATACTTCCTTGCTTCCTGCAATAGTTCCGAACTTCTGCTGATGTTTCTCATGGCCGCAATAACGGTATACCCCTTTTTAGCTAATTCTACAGTGATCAGTAAACCAAAACCGCTTGACGTACCGGTTACGATCGCTATGTTGTTTTTCATATATGTTTATCTCCCTTCAACTTCAGCAACCGACGTCGAGTCAGAAATAGTGCCATTGTTTATTTGAACTTCGCCGAAAGATAAGTCTTGAAGTTCATTCCATACTTCAGCTTTTTCTTGCTCAGTTTGGACAATAATTTGATCCTGAATAATCTTAAACGGAACAAAAGACATTTCGATGTTGTTATTTTGGATATCCAGATGCAGGATACCCGTTTGAGCTTTATCCCCCTTTATATAATTTGGAAATAGGAAGTTGCCCAGTGAATAAGCAATAGGTTTTCCATTATAATATTCAAATCCTTGAAGGACATGAGGGTGACTGCCAATTACCCCGTCCGCTCCTGAATCAATCATTGTTTTTGCCCACTCCCTTTGAAAAACTTCTGGCGAGCGTTTTGTTTCAACACCCCAGTGAATATAGATAAATAGGAAATCTGCGTCAGACTTTTCTTTTTGAATCGTATGTTGGATTAAATTTAAATCATAGCCATTTGCTAACCCAGGTTTTGTATCGGTTGCCACCCAACTGAAATCAGGAAGAACTCTTGAAAAAGCCAGGACTTTTATCCTTCTTCCTTTAATGTCATAGGTCTTGGCCGCATATGCCTCTTGTTTATTTACTCCCCCACCTATATAGTCGAGTTGGTATTTTTTTAAGTTGGCAATTGTGTCAGTAAAACCGGATTGACCATAATCCAATGAATGGTTATTGGCTAAACTTACAAGCTGAAATCCAGCATTTTTTAAACCAGATAAAGAAATAGGATCCGAACGGAAATTATATTCCTTGGAAACCTTTACTCCTGCTGTGGTAATCGCTGTTTCCAGATTCACAACGCTCAAATCACTAGAAGATAGTTCCTCTTTAATGTGCATGAATGGGTAATCTGGCCCTTTTTGTTTTACTGTCTCCTTTACAGACCAATCCATCATTGCATCACCAGCAAAGGTAACCCGAATCGTTTCCTTTAACTGTTCAGCTTCTGTTTTTCTTGCAGCGGCTTCCCATGATTCTTTAATTTGTATTGGATCTACTTGGAGATAATCCTTAATGGCAATATAACTTTGGTAAAACGAGTCATTTTCCTTATCAATAGGTACGCTCCAGGGCTTAATAAATTTAGAAATAAATTCTCTCGTTAATAAGCCGCCATAATTTCTCGATTTTTCATTTATGTAAATACTTTTAAATTTACTCTCAGTCACTTCTACTGTTATGTATTTCTTCATGATTTCTTCATGGTGCTTATTTACAATGGAAGCAATGTCTGCAATCACCTCCTGTGACTTTTCATAAGCTATTCCTATCGTCGTCACTGCTAACGCAAAAGGCTTTGTATCATAAACAATGGCAACGTCATTATAAATCAAATCTTTTGGTATCATTCCGACCTTATGGGCAATGTTCTTATCAGGAATACCTCGAGGAATAGTAGTATTATAGATTGTATTTTCAAGGTACTTTACTAGTTTCGCACCATTTCGACTTTCATTCGAAAATCGATATACTTCGTTTGCATAGAGAATTAAATCCTCTGCTGAAGTAACATTTTGTCCTCCAGGATAGGTAAACTGTGCTCCTAGGCTTTTCATAAATTGGATAAAATTGTTCTGACCAACTCGTTCCTTTAACATAATAAAAGCAATATTATCACTATGTACCATTGCTTTTTCAATAAGGTCCTCGATGGAATAGCTAGTCCCTATTTTATCGTTTTGAATAATGCCGCTTCATTCATAATAATGATGACTTTTATACGTTAGTTTTTCATTGAGATTGATGTAACCCTGATCTGCCAACTTCATCACATAGAGGGCCAATGGAAGCTTAATCGTACTTGCGGCAGGTACCCTCTTTCCACTATTTAGTGCATATGAAACATCAGTCATCAGATTTTGATAGTGAAGTGTAATTTTCCCTTTAAAAGGGTTTATGTATTCTTCTAACTCTAACTGCAATTCTATTAGATGATCAGCAGGTTCTTGAGCATGAACAGTAAAACTTTGAGAAATAACTATAAAGAAGCTTATTAGAAAAATAATGGTATTTTTCAATGCCTCACTCCCCCCTCATTAATACCAATTAGTTTAATATGGGGAAGTTGAAAAAGGTGTCGAAATTTATGATATATCAATAAATTATCAGAGAATACCAAAAAGGCTGTCCATTTGAACAGCCTTTTGTAAATTTCTCAATCTATTTAACTTCTTGTGGGATGGCTAAACCTAAACCTTCCGCTACTCTTTCACCATACTCTGCATCTGCTTTATAAAAGTGTTGGATTTGACGAAGTTTAATATCATCTCTTTCAACTGGCTTCATTGCACCTACTACAGTTTCAATTAGACGTGAACGCTCTTCCTCAGACATTAAGCGGTATAGGTCACCAGCTTGTGTGTAATGATCATTATAATCATATGCCAAACTTTCTGCTGCACCTGAAACTGGGAAAGCAGTTGTTTTCGCTACAGGTGCCTCCGTTGGACCCCCAAAGCTGTTAGGTTCATAGTAAACTGACCGTCCGCCATTATTGTCAGAACGCATTTGACCATCACGTTGATAGTTATTTACTTCTACTTTTGGACGATTGATTGGAAGCAGATTATGATTTGCCCCTACACGATAGCGATGTGCATCGGAATACGCAAATAAACGTCCTTGTAACATTTTATCTGGAGAAGGCTCAATCCCTGGGACCAATGTACCTGGTGAGAAGGTTGCCTGTTCTACTTCAGCAAAATAGTTCTCAGGGTTACGATTTAAAACCATTTGGCCCACTTCAATTAATGGATAATCCTTGTGTGACCATACTTTGGTTACATCAAATGGATCAAAGCGATAAGTATTTGCGTCGTCTAAAGGCATGATTTGGACATATAGTTTCCATTTAGGGAAGTCGCCTTTTTCAATCGCATTAAATAAATCTTCAGTATGATAATCTGGATTTTCACCAGCTAGCTTAGCTGCTACTTCATTGGCCATATTCTTTACGCCTTGCTCTGTTTTAAAGTGATACTTCACCCAAACGGCTTCGCCTTCTGCATTAACCCATTTGAAGGTATGACTTCCATATCCATTCATGTGTCGAAGTGTTGCCGGAATTCCACGATCACCCATCAGGTATGTCACTTGGTGTAAGGATTCGGGTGATAATGACCAGAAATCCCAAACCGCATTTGGATTTTTCAAATGAGTGCGCGGATCTCTTTTTTGTGTATGAATAAAGTCAGGGAATTTGATCGCATCACTAATAAAGAAAATAGGAGTATTGTTTCCTACTAAATCATAATTCCCTTCTTCTGTATAAAACTTAACGGCAAAGCCTCGTGGGTCACGAACAGTATCAGCTGAACCTAATTCCCCTGCTACAGTTGAGAATCGAATGAACATAGGCGTACCCTTATTAACACCATTAAACAGTTTTGCTTTTGTGTATTTTGACATATCATTGGTCACTTCAAAATAACCATGTGCTCCAGCACCCTTGGCATGAACAACCCTCTCAGGCACGCGTTCACGGTTAAAATGTGCTAACTTCTCTAGTAAATGGACATCCTGGATTAATGTCGGACCACGTGAACCCGCAGTAATTGAATTTTGATTATCTCCTACAGGTGCTCCGTAGCTTGTTGTTATATGATTTTTCTCATTATTCATTTAATCACCTCATAAACTATTTAATTACTAACTTCCCTAATTATAATATAAACTTTATGAAAATCAATATTAATTTATAATAATTATAAAATAATACTTACTATAATCATATTCACCTTCCTCTAAAGTATATTTCTTTTATAAAATTGTTAATTTAAGAAAAAATAGATTATACTGTAGGTATCTCACTACATATTTTTTCAGGAGGATTTCCCTATGACAGAAAACAATCAAACAAACCAAAACGAAGAACCAAAAAAGAAAATGAGTTTACAGGAAGCAATGAAGCAGCAGTTAGCTAATAAGAAAAACAAAGCGGCAGCTGGAAGTAACAATCCAAATAGCCCCCAAAATACAAAAAAAATGAAAAGCCAACAGACAAAAAAGGTGAGTAATACTCGTAGAAAAATGGGTGTTTAATGAACGGACAGAATAGAAAAGACATCACAGCCGGCACTGAGGTTACTATAGTCCTAAAAGAGGATCAAAGAACAGGGAAACTTACAAGGGGTGTCGTAAAAGATATCTTAACGAATTCCAGTTTCCATCCACATGGAATAAAGGTAAGATTAACGGATGGGCAAATTGGCAGAGTGCATGAAATACTAAAACCAAACTAAAAAAACAGACTCATTTGAGTCTGTTTTTGATTTTTAGAAGGTTAATTATGCCTTGCGAACGTTAACCGCTTGGGGACCACGTTGTCCATTTTCGATTTCAAACGTTACTTCTTGACCTTCATCTAATGTTTTGTACCCTTCGCCTTGAATAGCCGAGAAGTGAACGAATACATCATCTCCACCATCACGCTCAATAAATCCAAAACCTTTTTCACCGTTAAACCATTTTACTTTACCATGTTCCATTTTGTAGCTCCTCCTAGCATGTAACAATTACATGAAATTGCAATATAGTCTTGCCCGATTATTATAACCAAGAGAAATTATTTTTAAACAATTTCCTCTTGTATATAAAGTATTTCTCAATTGACTCAATATTATTTCATAAAAAAATAAATATTCCTTTTGTATAATGTTAACGCGTCCGTAGATGATATTACTATATAACCCATTTTCGGATTGCTTTCGCAACACCGTCTTCATTATTTGTAGAAGTAACCCATGCTGCTGCCTTTTTTACCGTTTCTTGAGCATTTCCCATCGCAATGCCTAGACCTGCTGCTTCAATCATTGCCAGATCATTTAGACTATCACCTACGGCCATGACATTTTTCATCTCAATCCCAAGACGCTCACAGACTAATGTCAGTCCTCTTGCTTTATTAATCCCCGCAGGATTGACTTCGATATTCGTCGGGGTCGAGTTACTTAGCTCAAACTCTCCTCTAGCTTGCAGCTCTTTTAAAATTTTATCTCTTGTAGGTTCATCCTTAATGTTAAACCCAAATTTCAGCCATTCTTCTGCATGGATATCCTCTGGCATTTCATCAAACCAGTTCCGATTCGTATTAATAGCCCAAAATCTAACATTATGCTGCTTTGTAAGTTCCAACATCCATTGGATGGAATCAGACTTCACTATATGCCTTTCGATTAATTCCCTTTTATCATCCCATATTTCACTGCCGTTTACCGTTACTAAATACGAGGTTAATGCCAGTGAATCTGCATGGTACTCACACTTCCTCAACGAGCGGCCCGTGCTAAGTACGACATAAACTCCTTTTTCCTGTGCCTCTTTTATTGCCTGGCGGTTTTCTTCTGATATTTCGTGTTGATCATTCAACAGCGTTCCATCCATATCAAGTGCAATTAGTTTAATCTCGTTATCACTTTTGAAATTCTGCATATGTATAACACTCCTTTTTTAACCCATTCTTTATTAGAATAACCAATTTCATTTATCCTCAAAATAGAAAAATCCCCACGTACTTCATAGAGATTTTCCAAAAAATTTATTGCTGGTATTGAACACGATGAAGATTTGCAAAAATTCCGCCTTGTTCAATTAATTCGTCATGACCGCCTTCCTCGGCAATTCCGTCTTCCGTTACGACAATAATACGGTCAGCATTCCGAATGGTTGCAAGTCTATGAGCTATAATCAAGGTTGTTCTGTTTTTTGCCAACTCATTTAGTGCCTCTTGGATGACCATCTCTGTTTCGGTATCGAGCGCAGATGTTGCTTCATCCAGGATAAGTATTGGAGGATTCTTCAAAAACATCCTTGCAATCGCCAGTCTTTGCTTTTGACCGCCTGAAAGTTTTAATCCGCGTTCACCTATTTCTGTTTCGTAGCCTTCTGGTAGTGATTGAATAAATTTCTCAAGGTGCGCACGTTTTGCCGCTTCAATGATTTCCTCATCGGTCGCATTTCGCTTTCCATATGCAATATTCTCTTTAATTGTCCCCGTAAAAAGAAATACATCTTGCTGAACAATACCAATATGGGACCTTAGTGATTTTTTTGTCATGTTACGGATATCGATTCCATCAATTGTAATGCTGCCATTGCTCACCTCATAGAACCTTGGTATCAATGAGCAAATTGTCGTTTTACCTGCTCCTGAAGGTCCAACAAAGGCGACTGTTTCACCAGCACCTATATTCAAATTGATCTTTTCAAGGACAAATTTTTGCTGGTCATAGCTAAAGGCTACATCATTAAAATAAATATTTCCTTTTAAGGAAGCAACCTCTACTGCATCATCCATATCCTTAATCTCTGGTTCGGAGTCGATGATTTCAATAAAGCGTTTAAATCCAGCCATTCCTTTTGGATACAATTCCATAATGGCACTAATTTTATCAATCGGTTTAAATAGAACATTTACATAAAGAACAAAACCGACGAGTTCCCCATAGGAAAGTTGCCCTGTAAAGCTAAGCCACGCACCATAAACAAGGACAACAATGGTAATTAATCTCGTCATCATATAAATTCCTGATAAACTGAAGGACATTATACGATATCCAACAAGTTTTGCATTTCGATATTTTTGATTATTTTTTCGAAATCTTGCAATCTCAAAGTCTTCGTTTGTAAAAGATTGAACTACACGGCTTCCTGATACGCTATCCTCAACCCTTGCATTGACATCCGCAATGCTTGTATACATATGACTCCATGCTTTATTCATTTTTAGATTACAGAAAACCACGAGTACCGCTAACAAAGGGAGAATCAAAACAGCGACAAGTGCTAGTTTCACATTGATCGTCAACATAATCCAGAAAGCACCGATAAAAGTCATCACTGCAATGAATACGTCTTCCGGTCCATGGTGCGCAAGTTCGCCTAGGTCAAATAAGTCGTTGGTTATTCTACTCATAATATGTCCTGTTTTGGTATTGTCAAAAAAGCGGAAGGACTGTTTTTGTACGTGCTCAAAAAGTTCTTGTCTCATGTCTGTTTCGATATTAATACCAAGCTTGTGACCCCAGTAGTTTACAACAAATTGCAAGAAGGTGCTGAGTACATAAACAGTTAACAGCGCCATACTGACAGTCACAATGGTTTGCCAATCTCCTCCTGGCAGCAACTCATCAATAAACCATGATACAGCCAGCGGAAAGGCTAATTCTAACACCGCAACAACCACTGCACTACTAAAATCAAGAATGAAAAGTTTTTTATGCGGTTTGTAATAAGAAAAGAAACGTCGAATCATAGTTGTTCTCCTTTTTAGTTATGTAACAATTGAATTATATGAAAATATTTAGAAAATTACCATCAAAAAAACCACCTGAAAAGACTCAGATGGTAGTATTACACGATATTTAATTAATGATGGTGATGATGTCCACCTTTAGATGGGTTTGTGATTAGCCATTCTTCTTTTGGAACATGGAACATTTGTATCCATACTCCATCTAAAAATTCATCTCGTTTATCGAGAATAAAATCAATATCCTTATCTGTTTTAACTACTTCATCATGCTCTGTTGGAGTATCTAGCATTAAATCATAATGGGCATGGTCGCCATGCATATTGGTAACATAGACTCGAAACAATTTACCTTCTGCTTCTTCCCCTTCCATCATTTTTTTCAATGCTTTCGCGGCATGACGGTTGATTTTGACTTTCATGTTCGTCTCTCCTATTCCATTGGTATTCATATACATTATCCCATTAATAGACAAAAATAGACAATTATTTTATTCGTCTGACTTTAATGCTGATTTTTCTGGAATTAAAAACCTTAACAAATTTGTCACAAATTCTTCAAAAAACGTATATAAACATCACACCTTTGTTGTTAATATTGTGGTACGGGATAATGACACTAATTATGTAATTATTATTAGGTAGTAATTTTTTTAGATGAAACCTCTACCTTAGTTTGTGAATGAATTCACGAACAACCACAATGATAATCAATGAGAGGAGTTATAAAAACATGAACAAAAAAGGTTTTAAAGTGGCTTTATTTTCAGTGTTCTTTACAATCATCACCGTATTGTCTGGATGTGAGCCATTACTTGTCTTGGACCCAAAAGGTCCACAAGCAGAAAGACAGGCAAGTGACATCCTATTATCTATCGGAATCATGTCAGTAATTGTCATTGTCGTTTTCGCTCTACTAATCTATATGTTAGTAAAATATCGTGCTTCTAAACAAAGAGCAGATTATGAACCACCTCATATTGAAGGGAACCTTTGGGTTGAGGTCATTATGGTAGGTATTCCGGTAATAATCGTTGCATTTCTATCTTACGTTTCCGTTCAAAGCAACTATATTGTTGAGGCAAAACCGAAGGGATATGAAGATACAAAGCCATTAGTGGTTTATGCTTCATCCTCTAACTGGAAGTGGCATTTCAGTTATCCAGAAGAAGGAATTGAAACAGTCAATTACCTGTATATTCCAACAGATAGGGCTCTTGAATTTAAACTCTATTCACATGGACCTATAACAAGTTTCTGGATTCCTCAGCTAGGCGGACAAAAGTATGCAATGGCTGACATGGTTACCACCCTGCATTTAGCTGCCGATGTCCCTGGAGAATTCATGGGACGAAATGCAAACTTCTCGGGTAAAGGGTTTGCTGAGAATACATTCAATGTTACCGCCATGTCTCAAGAGGATTTTGATGACTGGGTTAAAGAAGTAAAAGAAACAGCTAAACCGATTACAGAGAAAAAATTCGAGGAATTATTAGAACCAGGTCATCTCGGGCAGCAAACATACACTGGGACTCACCTAGAATTTTCACCTCCGCCAACAGGACATGATCATAGCGAAGAATCATCAGAAACAACTGAAACAGAATCTCACTCAGATTCCCATACGGGACATGAAGGTATGAGTCATTAATAATAAAAATGTAATCTTCCCTTGAAAGGAGATATAAATAAATGGATTTCTTTGATCGATTTGCCGTTCCACATCCTAGTGTTGCGATTTATGCCTCAATGGCTGCCATCGGGCTCACAATTATCGCAGTAATTGCTGGTTTAACCTATTTTAAAAAATGGGGCTACCTATGGCGTGAATGGTTAACAACGGTTGACCACAAACGAATTGGTATCATGTATCTGCTCTCAGCCCTTCTAATGCTTTTCCGAGGTGGGGTTGACGCCATCATGATGCGTGCTCAACTTGCAGTACCAGAAAACACTTTACTTGACGCACAACATTATAATGAAATTTTTACGACACATGGAATTGTAATGATCCTGTTTATGGCAATGCCATTCATTATGTTCTTTATGAACTTTGTTGTTCCATTACAAATTGGAGCACGTGACGTAGCATTCCCACGTTTGAACGCACTAAGTTTTTGGTTATTCTTTATGGGTGCGATGCTATTCAATATTTCATTCGTTGTAGGCGGTTCACCAGACGCAGGCTGGACCTCATACTTTCCGCTTGCCGGTAATGAATTTAGTGAATCTGTCGGTACCAATTATTATATGATTGCGATTCAAATTGCAGGTATTGGTACATTAATGACCGGAATTAACTTCATTACTACTATTCTCAAAATGAGAGCACCTGGAATGACGTTAATGAAAATGCCAATGTTTACATGGTCTGCGTTAATAGCGAATGTCATCATCGTTTTCGCATTCCCAGTCTTAGCAGTGTTACTAGCAATGGGAACCTTGGACCGTCAATTTGGAACCCATTTCTTTACAATGGATAATGGCGGTATGGATATGCTCTGGGCCAATATTTTCTGGGTTTGGGGACATCCTGAAGTCTATATCTTAATCCTGCCAGCGTTTGGTATTTATAGTGAGATTATTTCAACCTTTGCACGCCGTAACCTATACGGATATACTTCTATGGTCGGCTCAATGGTTATTATCTCACTTCTATCGTTCTTAGTATGGGCGCACCATTTCTTTACCATGGGTCAGGGTGCTTTAACAAATAGTATCTTCTCAATTACAACCATGGCGATAGCTGTTCCGACAGGAGTTAAGATCTTTAACTGGCTGCTCACGCTGAGAAAAGGAAAGATCGTTTTTACTACTCCGATGCTTTATAGCATGCTTTTCATTCCGCTATTTACACTAGGTGGAGTAACAGGAGTCATGCTAGCGATGTCTGCTGCTGACTATCAATATCATAATACGATGTTCTTAGTGGCACATTTTCATAATGTTATAATTCCTGGTGTTGTCTATGCAATGCTTGCAGGGCTGCATTATTACTGGCCAAAGATGTTTGGTTTTATGTTGAATGAGAGAATTGGTAAATGGACCGCATGGTTAATGTCTATTGGCTTTATATTGGCGTTCATGCCAATGTATATTTCCGGTTTAGATGGTCAGGCACGCCGTATGTACACATACTCTGAATCTGCTGGATTCGGTCCAATGAACATGGTTTCATTCGTTGGAGCGGCGATAATGGCTATAAGCTTCGTATTAATCGTATACAACATCTACTATAGTACTCGATATGAAACAAGAGATATCAGTAATGATCCTTGGGATGCCCGCACGCTAGAGTGGTCTACACATACTCCAGTACCAGAATATAATTTTGCGATTTTACCAGATGTACGATCCAATGAAGCATTATGGGACGCAAAGAAGAATGGACATGTATTATTTAAAGGTGAATTCGAGAAAATTCACATGCCAAATAATAGCGGTATCCCATTCATCATGAGTTGTATCTTCTTTGTTTGGGGATTCTCCTTTATTTTTAGCTTGTGGATTCCTGTAATCCTTACAACAATAGGAATTTTTGTTTGTATGGCTCTAAGGTCATTTGAACAAGACCATGGACGTTATATCTCTGTTAAAGAAATCGAAGAAACAGAAACAAATTTGCGAGGTGCTTAAAAAATGAAAATAGATAACTCGCTTCCATTAGAATATAGTACCGAAGAAAACAGTTTAAAAATCCTAGGATTTTGGATCTTCCTAGGTGCAGAAATTATGCTTTTCGCTACCCTTTTCGCAACCTATTTTACGTTAGAAAATAGAACTGGAAGTGGTCCAACTGGGGCAGAAATTTTTCAAATCACTCCTGTTCTCTTTGAGACCATTCTACTATTAACAAGCAGCTTTACGGTAGGGTTGGGCATTCATGCAATGCGAATAGGCAATAAAAAAGCAATGATTGCATTCTTCTCTACAACACTTCTTCTCGGTCTTGCCTTCTTAGGAGTGGAGATCTTTGAATTTGTTACGTATGTACATGAAGGAGCAACTTTACAAACTAGTGCCTTTACTGCAGCTCTTTTAACAACCCTTGGAACACACGGAGCACACGTTACACTTGGATTTTTCTGGGGATTGTTCATTATTCTCCAGGTCAAAAAACGTGGATTAACTCCACAAACAACCAATAAAGCATTTATCTTTTCGCTTTATTGGCATTTCCTAGATGTTGTTTGGATTTTCATTTTCAGCTTCATCTATTTGAAAGGAATGATGTAATATGAGCCAATTATTCCCGATGAAACAAGTACTTGGTTTTGTATTCTCTTTACTCCTTACAACCATTGCTTTAGCTGTTTATTTCCTTGATTTGTCCTTTGCAGCAGGAATGACCATTCTGCTTGTTACAGCTTTCATTCAAGCCGGACTTCAATTAGTTGTTTTCATGCATGCTGGTGAGACGAAGGATAAAGGCGCTATCTACACAAATGTATTTTACGGACTTATCATTGCCCTCGTTACGGTTTTCGGAACCTTACTCGCGATGATTTGGGATATGTAAATGAAGAAAGGAGTACCTTTATGATAAAGGTGCTCCTTTTTTTGGTTTAATTGGAACAACTTTGGTTCCAATATATGATTTCTCTAACATTTCTTCTGTTACAACCAAAAAGACACCAATTAGAAAAATAAATACCGCGCCAACAGATGTTCCAATTCCGATTGGTACCAAAATGTTGTAATCGGTTACAATTAGACCTGCAATAAATGCCATTATTCCAATTGATAGAACAGTTAGACCGACATATGTTATCACATTTAGAAATTTCTCCCTACTCTTCATAACAACGTATCCCCTTTCTATATAATATTAATTATTAACCGTGTTCACAAAATTGTCAAACTTTTTTTATAAAATTACTCCGTTGTTCTTGACATTTTTAATTCATAAAAAAGCAACTCCTCAATTAAAAGGAATTGCTCGTTCACGTTTCTTTTTCTTTACTAATAAAAACCTTCTTGGCTTCAATAAATAAAATATGATGTCCATGAATTTCCTTTACGGTGAAGATGAAACCATCCTCTTCTATTTTGTCTCCCTTTTTAGCATCAAAGTTACGAGTTAGAAACCAACCGCCTATTGTATCCATTTCTTCATCAGATAAATGAGTACCTAGCAAATCATTCACTTCATTAACCAAAACTTTTGCATTAAAACAATAATGATCTGTTCCTAGTTTACGAATATCTGCCACTTCATCTGTGTCATACTCATCACGGATTTCTCCGACAATTTCCTCTAATATATCCTCAACAGTCACCAAACCAGAAGTCCCTCCGTATTCATCAAGCAGAATCGCCATATGTGACCGTTCCTTTTGCATTTTTACCAATAAGTCATGAATAGGTATCGATTCAATGACGCGAATGACTGGTTTTAACATTCTTTCTAATGTGGTATCTTTTAGGATTTCTTCTTTCGTAATCTGTTCCGTTAATATTTCTTTAATATTAATGAGTCCGATAATATTGTCCTTATCGCCATCTTCGACAACAGGATAACGTGTATATTTTTCTCTTTTGATAACTTCCCTAACGGTTTCAATGCTATCATTCATATCCAACGTAACCATTTCTGTTCTTGGAACCATAATTTCTTTTGCAATTCTTTCATCAAATTCAAAAATATTGTTAACGTACTCAAGTTCGCTTTTGTTAATTTCTCCACTTTCATAGCTTTCTGACAATAAAATACGCAGTTCTTCCTCGGAAAGTCCTAATTCATTTTCAGATACCGCTTTGAACCCAAACCAACCAACTAGTACACGAGCAGAATTATTTAATACCCAAATGAATGGATACATGATTCTATAAAACCATATCAATGGCTTTGATGTCGCAAGTGTAATTTGTTCAGCCCTTTGAATCGCCACCGTTTTAGGAGCCAACTCTCCAATCACAACATGTAAAAACGTAACGGAAGCAAATGCCAAACCAAATGATAAAATATGTGAAATTGCCTCATTTAACTCCAACCTCTTGAATAATGGAAATAATAAGCTCTCAACTGTAGGTTCTCCCAGCCATCCAAGACCTAGAGCGGTAACCGTTATTCCAAGTTGGCAGGCTGATAAATATTCATCCAAATGGGTTGTCACATGTTTTGCTGCTTCTGCCCCTTTTTTGCCTTCTGCGATTAACTGTTCTATTCTTGACCCCCTAACCTTCACGATTGCAAATTCGGTTGCAACGAAAAAACCTGTTAGTGCAATTAATAATGCAATTAAAATGAGATTTATTATTGTCAATATAGACCTTACTGGTGTAAGGCTTACACCTCCATCATAAATGTATGTATATTTATATTCATACCCACAATGAACCTTTTTTACCTAAAGGAAGCTGCATTTATATTGAATGCAGCCTCCCTCCAAATCTTCCTATTTTAAGTTTTCCTTTATTGCGAGTAAATTATGATACTTTTGATTCGATCTTTGTATTTTCCACCACTTGATCCTTTGAAAAGAACCAACCGGCTGCAGCAATTCCGACTAAGACAGCGTAAAAGGTAATTTTCCATTCTGTAGAATGAGCAAACTCTTCACTTAATACTGCTAGCGACGGATGTGATAGTGTGTATACGGCAAGCTTTACGCCTACCCAGCCCACAATCCCGAACGCAGCAATCTCTAATCCAGGTCTTCTTTCTAGAAGCTTTACAAATTGATTTGCTGCAAAACGCATAATTACCAGACCAATGATTCCTCCTGCAAAGATAACTAAGAATTTCCCGCCGTCTAAACCACCGATATTAGGTAATGGCGTTTCTGGCAATACAACTGCGAGTGCTACAGCTGCTAAGATGGAATCAACAGCAAAGGCAATATCCGCTAATTCAACTTTAAAAACCGTTGACCAAAATCCACTTTTCTTAACGGGCTTTTTTCCCGCAGTACTTTCCGCTTTTCCTTTAATAGCCACTTTACGTACGATATGATTAATCGCCATAAATAACAAATATAAGGCTCCAATTGCTTGAACCTGCCAAACATCCACAAGAAAGGAAATAACAAACAATGAAACAAATCGAAACACAAATGCGCCAGCTAATCCGTAAAATAATGCTTTCTTTCGTTCTTCTTCAGGTAAATGCTTTACCATAATTGCAAGTACCAAGGCATTGTCTGCTGCAAGTAATCCTTCCAAGGCAATTAGTACCAATAAAACCCAACCGTATTCCAGCAATAGAGAAAAGTCCATTAATTGGTCCTCCTAATAATATATATTTTTCCTAAAATATCCCTTTGCTGCATAAAAAAGGCCTTTACCGAGAAAAGCGAATTTTCGCTTTTTCCCACGGTAAAGGCCACAAAAAACACATAAAGACCTTTACCGTTTGTGCAGTAAAGGTCTTGCTAACAACATCACGTTGCCAATAAAGCCGGAGAAATTACCTTCTCGGAATGACGACTTTATTGTCCAGCTACTCCCCTTTAAAAAGGAAATATTTTATTACTAATACTATATGATAAAATTTACAAATCGTCAATAACAAAATTCACAGCCTTCTATATGAACTTTCACACATAGGTTATAATCGAAGAGGAAATACTTTACATTTATTAAAATGAAACCGTAAAATAATAAATAATTACCAATTCTTATATGAGGACATACTAACCATAAAGTTAAAGGATGTGAAATATTTGGAAAAAAAGAAAAAGAAGAAATCACATTTTCCAATCCGACTCAATTTGCTATTTTTCAGTGTGTTTTTGTTATTTTCCATCCTTATCTTGCGCCTGGGATTTGTTCAAATTGTGTATGGAGAGAATTTCAAACGGGAATTAGAACGAAAAGAAGATATTACGATACATAACCCCGTTCCAAGGGGAAAAATGTTTGATAGCAATTTCAAAGTAATTGTTGATAATGTGCCAAAACGTGCAATTACATACACGAATATGGGAGCCAGCCAGAAAGAAATGCTGGATACGGCAGAAAAATTAGCAAAATTAATTGTTAAGAATACAGATAAGATGACTGAAAGGGACAAAAAGGATCTTTGGATCCTGAAGAATCCCGAAAAAGCGGAAGCAAAAATTACCAAAAAGGAAACAGAGTTATTTAAAGCAAAAAAATTAAAAGATAGTGATTTATATAAGTTAAAAATTGAACGGATTACCCCAGAAGAATTAAGTCAATTAAGTGCTGAAGATCTTGAAATGTGGGCAATTTATCTTAAATTTTCAAGCGGTTATAAATTCACACAGCAAATCGTAAAAAATGAAGATGTCACACCTGAAGAATTTGCAATTGTCAGTGAAAATTTGCAATCCATGCCTGGAGTTGATACCACAACAGACTGGGAAAGATCATATGCATTTAATCAGACGCTAAAGTCAATACTCGGGAACGTGACAAAAACCGAGGAAGGTCTTCCTGCTGATCGACTAGATTATTTCTTATCCCGAGGTTACAACCGGAATGACCGGGTCGGTAAAAGCCAGCTTGAGCTTCAATATGAGGATGTCCTTCATGGATACAAATCGAAGGTTAAAACCATCACGGATAAGGAAGGAAATGTTGTTGAAACAGAAGTTGTTTCTGATGGAAAAAGAGGCAAAGACCTTGTCCTAACAGTAGATATGGATTTGCAAATAGCTATCGAAAAGATAATTGAAGAAGAGTTGTGGGGATTGAAACAAACACCAAATACTTCTCTTTTAGACCGAGCCTATGTTGTTTTAATGGATCCCAAAAGTGGAGCTGTCTTAACAATGGCGGGAAAAAGAATCGTCAAAAATTCTGAAACCGGCCAATTAGAAATGCAGGATGACGCACTCGGTACTATTACAACAACATATAATGTAGGTTCTGCAGTGAAAGGTGCTACAATTTTGACTGGTTTTAAACAAGGAGTCATTAAACCAGGAACTCGTATTAATGATACTGGGATAAAAATCGCGGATACCCCTCTTAAAAAGTCCTATTCTTATTTAGGCACGTTGAATGATGTCGATGCGTTAAAATTATCTTCAAACGTTTATATGTTCCATACTGCGATTCGGATTGGAAAAGGCAATTACCAATATGATAAGCCTTTAGGTTTAGCCCCAAATACATTTGAAATCATTCGGAATTCATTTGCAAGCTTTGGCCTTGGTTCAAGAACAGGAATTGATCTTCCTAATGAGTCAAGCGGTTTAAAGGGTCCGAGCCGGCTCCCAGGACATTTGATGGACTTAGTTATTGGCCAATATGATACGTATTCACCGATGCAGTTAGCACAATATATTTCAACCATCGCAAATGGCGGAAAACGGATGAAACCGCATATCGTGAAAGAAATTCGTGAGCCTATCGACGATACAGACGAACCTGGGCCAGTATTTCAAGAGATTCAACCTACTGTCCTTAATACGATTGATGCCGAACCCGGGTGGATGGACCGAGTCCATCAAGGCTTTAAAAAAGTTTTCCAAGAGCCCGGCGGAACAGCGTATAAAAGGTTTCAAGGTGTCTCCTACTCCCCTGCAGGGAAAACAGGTACCGCTGAAGCCTTTTACGATGGACCAGAACGCCCACGGTTTGGGAAAGAGCCACCGCCTGTGATGAACTTAAGCTTGGTCACATACGCACCAAGCTCCAATCCTGAAGTGGCAATGGCCGTTATTGTACCTTGGGCCTACCAAGGAACAACCGATAACGGCGCAAACTTCCGAATCGGACGGAGAGTCATGGATACCTACTTTGAAATGAAGAAAAATTAAATTCAAAAGGCGTCTGGACTATGCTAACCAGACGCCTTTTTTGGTTTTCTATTTGATTGGTAATACATAAAACAAGACGCAGAAAAAGTGAAGGACTGTTCCGGCTATTACAAATAGATGCCAAATGGCATGGTGATAGCGGAATCCGCGCCAGACATAAAAAATTGCCCCAAATGTATAGAGGAGACCGCCAATCATTAAATAGGTCATCCCTTCTGAAGGAAGCTTAGCTGCTAATGGGTTCCATACAAAAACCATCATCCAGCCCATTACCACATAGAGAACCGTCGAAGTAAATAGATATTTTTTTGCAAAAAAACACTTAAAAACTGTTCCGGCAATCGCGAGCCCCCAAACAATCCCGAACAGTGACCATCCTAAAGAACCTCTAATCACCACTAACAAGAAAGGTGTATAGGTCCCGGCAATAAAAAAGTAAATCGAGGAATGGTCAAAGATTTCGAATATATCTTTTGCTTTTCCTTCGGGGAAACTATGTACCAATGTTGATGACATATATAATATGAACATAGAGACTCCGTAAATCGTAAAGCTAACAACGTGCCATGCATTTCCGTACAGAGTGGAGAAAACAATCAAAATGACCAAAGCTGCAATACTAAGCATGGCACCAATTCCATGTGTTATCGAATTGGCAACCTCCTCATTCCGTGAAAATACATGTGTATTTGCCATTTCTCAAAGCTCCTTTTAACTCTTCTTTATTTTATCCATTAAATCTATTATGCTCTTTTTTGGACTCCAGCAATTAAATTTATAATTGGTTTTGGTTTCATACCCTAAACGACTGCAGTAATAAACCATTCGATCTGATTTTCTCTCAGCTTTAAAATGTCTGCAGGTGGCACAGCAATGGAAATCTTTCATTATTTTCTCCTCCATTTATAACGAAAACACTAGGTACACCGCCGTCCCCCACATGATAACAGCAGATATTTTGTTTAATGTGTGAATGAATTTTCCTGTTTGATCAAGTTTCCCTACCACTCTACCAACAATGGATAATCCAAAGAACCATGACCAAGAAACGAAAATACAAACAATAGTAAAAGTTGCCTTTTCGATTCCTTTATACGCTAATGAACTTGTTCCGATTACACCAATCGTATCCATAATCGCATGTGGATTTAACAATGACACTGAGGCAGCAAAGACAATTTGTTTGCGTGCTGTGAATAATTGAACACTATTTTCCTCTGTACTGGGTTTACTTTTCCATGTTACATAGCCCATATATAGTAAAAAAGCAATTCCAATTACACTCAATGCTATTTTTAAAAAGCTGATTTCTAGCACAATTGCCGAAATTCCTAATACCGCCAAAGAAATTAAGAGTGTATCACAAAGTGCCGCTGTTAAAACCACTGGTAGTGCGTTTGTCCATTTTGGCTGTAAGGCTCCCTGATTAAATACAAAAACATTTTGTACACCTAAAGGTAAAATTAGCCCTAAGGCTAAAATAAATCCATGAATTGCAGCACTTATCATCTTTTCTCCCCTAAACATAATAATACTGGCTGTCTACTAAATAGCAGACAGCCTTTTTGAAACAAAACTATATTTTTCTCTCCATAAAAATCTCCGGGTCATCGATTGCCTGAAAACCATATTGTTCGTATAAACCGTGAGCGTCGTATGTACATAACATCATTTTCCGAACATCTTTAAGTTCGGACTGTTCAATCATGGTTTCCATCATCCATTTCGATAATCCCCGGCCTCTATATTCAGGAAGCACAAATACATCCATAATCCACGCAAACCGAACAAAGTCTGTTACTGCCCGAACGAATCCTATTTGCTTCGCTTCCCCTTTTGCAGGATCGCCATCGTACATTCCAAAGCAAATGGAGGATTTCTCTATTGATTTCTTTACTTTTCCCATTGAAATTCCTTTGGCCCAATAAGAATCAACACTCAAGAAATGGTGTATCACATTGGTATCGAGATATTGCTTTTTTGTACTAAGCGTAAAACCGTCCTTTTCCCAACTAGACATGTTCCATCACCTTCCGAAATTTTGGAATAAACTAACACTTTACCTTCCACTTAAGTATACTTCCTTCCTTCCCTGTCAATAACAATACCAAACACTAATAGAAAGAGGTGACATGGTATGAAGGGAATCTATCTCATCAATGATCGGATAAGTATAAATGGGCTATCAAAGGAAGAAAGCTTTAAACTTCAAGAACAAACCATCCTGCCTTATATCCAAGAACATAAAATCCAAGTGGTAAAGTTGAATCCGCACCAAATTTACGAGCATTACACCATTCCACATGCCCTATTACATGATTTAAAAAAGCATAGACCCTATCTTGATTGTTTTATCCAGTACTCTCCCCTTGTTATGGAGGATTTTATCCATTCTTATCCAGCACGTTGGTTCATTTTAAAAAGCTTTTTTAATGAAATTATTACAATCGAAGAAAAAGATCTTCCTGTTAAATTCATTGTTTAGTCAACAGATTCCTTTGTCATTTTCCGATACATGATAACAAAATTCACCAGGAAAAGAATAAGGATATAGCCGCCATATAGTCCAAAAGAAAACAACTTGTTACTGCTAAAAGATGCACCAGCAATGGATAAAATCAATATGTTGGGTATCTTCCCTAACGATGATGCGGTAAAAAAAATCAGCCCATTCACTTTACTTAAACCACAAATGATGTTAACAACAGGAGCTGGAATAATTGGAATCAGCCGACAGGTTAAGATTGCAACAAAGGAATTTCGATTTAGAAACTCGTCGTATTCCTGGATTTTCGGATATTTCATTAACTTAGATTGTGCATAATCCCGAAAACCGTACCTGCTTAAATAGAAGAAACCCATTGTTCCAGCCATAGCTCCCGTTAATGAGACGATTACTCCTTGCGAAGTTCCATATACACCGCCGATTAATCCCGCTAGGACAGGAAAAGGTATAATAGGAAAAAAGACACAAATAGCAACAAACAACATGCTTATGAGAACGGAAATTATTCCGCCTGCCTTAATTAAGATTAATAATTCATCCTTTTGAAGTAAGCCAATTGAAATGACTATGATGAATAAGGAAATGCTAAGGATTCTTTTTACCATCGTACTCTCCTAACTTAATTTAACGTTCCTTTAAGTATAAAGGTATTTGAAACATTCATAAACCATAAATCATCAGATTTTTTGAACAAAAAAAGACCTTTATCGTTTGATAAAGGTTGTTGTCTTCCTATTAAAATGCTGTTCTAGCACCTAGATATCTAGGTTTCCAATAAGGATTATTCATATCGGTAATCGTCACACCTGTTGATGAACCTGCATGGATGAATTTGTTATCTCCAATAAAAATCCCTAAATGACTAGGACCTGGTGCATAGGTTGAAAAGAAAACAAGATCACCTGGGCTCGGGCTGCTTACAGGTTTTAAGCCTGAAAATTGTGTTGCAGCCGTTCTAGGAAGAGAGATTCCAACTTTTTCAAAAACATACTTTGAGAAACCACTGCAATCAAAACCCGCTGGAGTATTTCCGCCCCATAAGTAAGGGGTGCCAATATATTTTTTTGCTTCGGTTATCACCAATTGTGCTTTTGAAACAGTAGAAATCGGTGTAGGAGTCACTGTTGTATTCGTTACTTTTAAGACTTGTCCAACATAGATTGTATCTGTAGTCATGTTATTAAGCGATTTAAGTTGTGAAACTGTTAGTTGGTGGCGTGTCGCTATTCCCCACAAGGTATCCCCTTTTTGTACGGTGTAGGTGAGACCAGTTTCATGCGTGTGAGGTGCTAATAATGATAGATTTTGATTTACATAAATGCTATCGGTAGTCAGATTATTCCAAGCTTTTAAATTTGCAACTGAAATATTATTATTTTGCGAGATTCTCCAAAGCGTGTCCCCTGATTTAACAGTATAGACATTTTCATGTGCACTTACAGTTCCACCAAAAGAGGTAAACAAAATGCCGGCAGCTGCCGCGACTGACAGTAAATGTTTTTTCATAGTTGCACTCCTTCAATTACTTGATATATTCATCATAAAGGAGAGAACCTATCTGTTTATATCCAAAACATATGGATAATCAGGGAGAATTTCCCTAGTGTGGAAATGAAAGCCCTCTAGTAACAAACTCTAGAAATGCTTTCACCCCTTATACACCAAGGGATTTCCGTTCACCTTATCTATTAACTAAAACAAATAGTAGTAAATTGGTAGTTTTTGAAAAAAGAATGTAGAAAATTTGTAACAAACCTTATGAAATATTGTAACAATCCTTGCATGCACAAGGAAAAGAGAAATTTATAATAAACCTATAGAAACATTTTTTATGGTTTTTAATTGGTTTTAAAAATATTATGAATCTTGGTGATAAGTATGCAAGGATTAAGTAAAGGACATCCACATGCAATGGGCCATCCGCATGGAATGAAAAAAATTGACTATGACGTTAACCCGTTTATCGTCATTTGGGAAGTAACACGTGCATGTCAATTGAAATGTTTACACTGCCGTGCTGACGCACAGTTAACTCCAGACCCTCGTGAATTAACACATGAAGAAGGAATAAATTTAATTGATCAAATTTATGAAATGGACAATCCGATGCTTGTCTTCTCAGGCGGAGATTGTATGATGAGGGAAGACCTTTTTGAGCTTGCAGATTATGCAGTTAAAAAAGGAATGCGCGTTAGTATGACTCCTAGTGCGACTCCTAATGTTACGAAGGAAAAAATGCAGCGTGCAAAGGAAGTTGGTCTTTCTCGTTGGGGCTTAAGTCTTGATGCACCGACAGCAGAAATTCACGACAAATTCCGTGGAGTGCCTGGTTCTTTCGACTTAACCATTGAAAAAATTAAATATTTAAATGAATTGGGAATGCCTTTGCAAATTAATACCGTCATTTCCCGATATAATTATGACCATCTCGAACAAATGTCTAAGCTTGTAGAAGAGCTTGGTGCTGTTATGTGGTATATTTTCTTACTTGTTCCGACTGGACGAGGTCAAATGGATGCATGTATCACACCTGCGGAGCATGAAAAAGTTTTCCGTTGGTTGTACCAACTAAGCAAAACAGCTCCTTACGATATTAAAACAACGGCTGCACAGCATTACCGTCGTGTTGTTTTACAAGAAAAAGCTCGTGACCATGTCATTGAAAAAGGAGAAATTCGCTACGAAGATTCCATTACAACTGATTTCGCTTCCATGCACGATGGCTTAAAACGTGCACCAAAGGGTGTAAATGACGGAAATGGCTTTGTATTCGTTAACCATATTGGCGATGTAATGCCAAGCGGCTTACTGCCTATCGTCGGTGGTAATATCAGAGAAACACCTTTAGCGGAAATATACCGTGAAGCGAAAGTCTTTAAAGAGTTAAGACAGCCTGACAATTATAAAGGCAAATGTGGTGTTTGTGAATTCAACAAAATCTGTGGAGGCTCACGTTCAAGAACGTATGCTGTTACCGGTGACTATATGGAAAGTGAACCATTCTGTGTTTATATTCCACAAGCAATGCGTAAGAAATCTGAACAGATGGTCTAATAAGCAGCAATGCAGGCATTCCTATTGGAATGCCTTTTACTATTCAATTAATCCTGTATCTTTAATTTGCACGTTTGCGTTAACTTTAAATTTTATTTCTGGATACAATCTCATCCACGTTTCCCAATCATCCTTCTCGAAATGTCTGCTGCGATAGCGTAAACCAAAACCGATAGGATCTACCTTTGACTTTTGTAATTTGACCAGTACATCATAAACCTGTTTTTTTGTGTACGTGTTGGCCATTTTTTCATATTTCCGCAAGTCTTTATTATTAACATCAAAAAGCGCTTCTTCTATTCTCCCCTGCAAATCTATATCCACTTTAATATAAGGTTGCTTTTGATTATCAGTCATTATTTTATAATTCGTTTTTACACCTTGGATATCAATGACAAATGACTGTTCCCCATTTACTATTTTTAAAGCAGTTTTTGGTTCTTCATTTAAAAAGAAATTCAAGATCATGGTTTCTTTAGGAGTAAATTTAATCTTCAACCCTTTCTTATCCAATAAACCTACTTTATCTACTTCGAAAAGATCTTTCTTAACTTCAATAATTGGCAGAAAGGGATCCATTCCTTTTTCACTAAATCTTTTTTTAAAATCAAAAAGGAATTCGGAAATCACATAAGTCGATTCTGAACCATCTTTACCCAATATTAGGAATAGAGAGTTGGAAGGAAGGCGTTCAGTTTTAGGCTTTAGTTTTAATACTTCTAGTGCTGAAGGTTTTCCGATCGTAACCCAAGACATTTCTTGGAAATCGCGTCTTCTGATAAACCAGTAATAAAGATTTTTGTCTATTTCGGGCTTAAGAATTTTCTCATTGTATACGATTAATTTGGCATGACTGAAATCAAGTTCTTTGTCTACTTCTGCCTTCATTATTCTTACCGCTTCGGCAATGGTATCACCTTCTTCGGAGATAATAACAAATTCGTTTGATACTTCTTGTACATTGGGAACTGCTAACTTGAGACTAATAAGGAACTTTTTATCGCTATTTTTGGCTGGGTCCACACCTACACTAACCACGAATATCCGTTTATCTATGTCTTTAAAGCCGCAGCCAGATAAAGAGGGAGTCAGTAAGATTAAGATGAACAAAACACCTTGTAATTTCAGATAGTGATTCATATCTTCCTCCTAAGGAAAAAGAAAAATCCTATAACCGCAATGATTTCAACAAAAAATCTTGCAATTAACCAGTACATTGAAATAAGTTCAGGGTGCATAAAATCAATTCGAAGAATAACTAATATCGAGAGACCAAAAAAGAAAGCCATTAACAGTCGATTTTTCTTTTTACTATTATTATTCGTATATACTCCTTTCATCAATTCAAAAGCAACATGCCAATGAACGGAAACACTGATTAAAGTTATGTTGATATATAGCATTAGAAAAATAAACACAACCCGCTCAACGGGGCTATAAGGCAGCCGAAGAGAATCTGCTGTAATAATCCATGGGTAGATGTACTCCTCTACTCCATAACTGCCATGCATTCCAATTGGTACGAATACAGAAGTAAACAGAGTTAAGATGGAAATAAATAAAATAATGACAAAATTAATGCTTTTGATTTTCTCTTTAATTAAGCGGTTAAAGATAATAATATTGGCGTATCCAGAGAATATATAACTTGCAACTGCGATTGGATTTAATTTCGGCACTGTTGCTGCATGAGTGCCCACTTCGAAAATAGAATCCCAATTTAAATAGTCACTAGTCACAGCTTTAAAGAAGACGAATCCGATAAATGGAACATTTAAACATAAAATAATTTCAAGTAAATACATAACCTTTTGAGTAGGCAATTGGATAACGAAACCAAGTACTACTAAAAAGGCTGCCAGTAACCAAACCTTTGATAGTTCTGGATTGATGATTCGATGAAGAATATCGATATAACCTAAAAGAGATAAAAGACCTGCTACAAACCAAAAGGAAGAAAAGCTCACAAGTATGATTATCTTTAATGGTTTATTCAATCCTTGTTCGAGAATTTCAGGTAAGCCTTGACCAGGAAACCTTGCATACACAATTGTATCCACATACATTAAGCCCATCCCTATTATCATGGCGATCAATATGCTTATTAGCAATCCATCAAACCGATATTGAATCAGATATTTTGGAACAAAAATAATGACATTCGTCAGCATATTTAACATGACTAAGTACAAAAAATAACGATTCATCCTACCACTCAATTCCTTATGAACCACTTAAGTTAGTTTTTCTTCCTTTAATGTTAAGAATGGTTTCCCAAAACTATCCAGACTTACCATATAGGCGATTAACATGAATAACCCGATAATCACACCAACTAAACCAAAGAATATAGATAAAGCTAAAATGAAGTATTTTGATATTCTCACTGCAAAACTAAAGGTATTTACTGGAATGACGAAATTTGAAATCGCCCCTAAAGAAACAATGATAATCATAATATTACTTACAAGACCAGCAGCCGTTGCAGCCTGTCCTAAAATTAACCCTCCAACGGTTGTTGCCGTTGGTCCAATCGCTTTTGGAAGCCGAATACTTGCTTCCAGTAGTAACTCCATCATAATAAGCATCAGAAAAACCTCAATAAACGATGGGTATGGAACAGCATGACGGCTTCCAGCAACGGAAAGTGCTAATTGAACTCTGAAGACTTCTGGATTATAACTTGTTAGAGCAACGTAAAGTCCCGGGAGCGTAATTGTTGTCATTAATGCTATATACCTAAGCAGCAATAGAAATTTTCCAATCCAAAATGTTTGATAGATATCCGCCATCGAGGCCATTAAATCCTTCATAACAGTGGGCATGATCACGGCAAATGGTGAACCAGCGACAAGGATAATTACTTTCCCGGCGGCAAGATTAATGGCTGTCCGATCTGGTCTTTCCGTCACCATTAAGGTTGGAAATAAGGAACGTTGACTTTTTTTTGTAAAGTCTAGCAATTGTTCACCTGACTGAAACATTTCAATCTGTATGGATGAAAGAAATTGTTTCACTTTTTCCAAAGTGTCTTTGTCTACTTTTCTTGAATCATAGAGAAGATTAACAGAGGTGTTCGATATCGTTCCCATCTTCATGGAATCAACCATTAATGATAAAGCCGGATAGCGGTTCCGTATGAGACCAATATTGGTTGAAAGACTTTCACTAAATCCTGATTGTGGTCCGAGAATGGTTGTTTCCACCGTTGTATCGATAACGGAATTATTTTTATCAACCTTCGTATCAAGGAGGAATATTTTCTCCTGATAGAAAAGTACTGCTGCCCCCTGAATCACTTCATTCACCGTTTTTTGCTGACTTTCAAACGGAGCAATTTTTGGATGTGATTGAAGATAGTTCAAAAATCCTCGGACCGAAATAATCTCAAAAAAAGGTTTTATCAAGAATGTCTGCATCTGGCCTTCATCACAAATCGTTTTGATATAAAATACTTCAATATATTTTTCATTTGTATGTAATTCTTTAAAGACAACGTCTTCTGACTTTTGAAATTGTTCTTTTATGGATTCCTGGAGCTTTTGAACCTCATGAGATGCCATTATTTTACCCTCTTTACAACTTCATTCTTCTTACCTTTCCTAGATGGATGGTATTTTATTCCGTTATCTGTATAGGCTTTGTTTATTTTTGAAATATTACTATGTTATCGGTATGATGGATAAGTATCATTACAAGAAAGTATAGAATTATGGAAGAAAAGGTGTTATATGATTAAAACCCTAGCTGTAAATGAGAATTATGAAATAATAAAGGACATCGGTGTTTCTGAGATACTGGGGGGAAATTATCTATGGTCTTGGATTGATTTTTACCAGCCAGATGATAATGAAGTCGAGTTATTAAGAAATCCACTTCACTTCCATCCCTTAGCTATTGAGGATTGTATTCATACATTGCAACGCCCAAAGCTCGATTATTATGAAGACTTTACCTTTTTTGTTACGCAAGTATTAAATCAGGAAACATTAGAAAAAGAAGAAATAAATTTTTTTCTTGCTGAAAAATTCATTGTTACATTCCATCTACAACCTTCTATTGAGATTCATGAGGTATGGAATCGGGTTAGTCTTACAACAAATAGTAAGAAGTGGAATCCATCTCAAGTTTTATATCACGTACTAGATAAGATGGTTGATAATTACTTTCCCCTCGTTAATAAGATTGATGATAAATTAAATGAAATTGATGAGAATTCCAAGGGACGACAGATGGAGCTTTTACTAGAGGACTTATTTGATACAAGGCATGACCTTCTTACTTTACGGCATACTATTACCCCGATGCGAGATCTTGTATATCGAATTATTAATTCACAGCGATTATCTTTTATGCAAGTTAAGATAGAATACTTTTCAGATATCCATGATCACTTATTAAAGTTAACCGAAATGGTGGAAGCAAATCGTGAATTAGCAACTGATATTCGTGACAGTTACATAACATTAAACTCACATCAAACAAACCGTGTCATGAAAGTCCTTACTGTTATTACAACCATCTTTATGCCCCTTACCTTTATCGCGGGTATATACGGGATGAACTTTAATTATATGCCTGGATTAACATGGAAGTATGGTTATTTTGTTACGCTATTCCTAATGTTTCTCGTGGGCATGGGGATGTCACTATGGTTTAAAAAGAAAGGATGGTTTAAATAGATTAAAAAGACTAGCATGCTAGTCTTTTTCTTTGTCTATTCCCAATTTTCATACGTAACGGTTCCACCGGTTAAATCAATGGTATTCCGCTCTCCCTTATAGTAGGTCTTTCCATCTTTTTCAATAATATAATTTTCATAGGTAAATACTGCTTTCCCGTCGGGCAGATGGATGACGACTTTGGAACCGAGATTTTCTTCTGGTGATTCAATTTTTATTGTACTTTGATAAAAATGTCGTCCGACATAGAAACCCACTGTCAAAAGGATAAAAATTAGTATGAAAAAAAATGGTCCCTTCCAGGAAATTTGCTTCGTTTTTTGATGGTATAGTTCTAATCTGGTCATTTTTTCCCCCATAAACCTGATTATTATTTGATAATTTAGAATTATTCCTTTTATTACCAATTACTGTACTATTTATCCCGAAAAGGAAAAATTCCACACTTCCTATGCTATGCAGGCACACCAAATAAGTTGAATAGTTTTGTTATCGATTGATTTTTAATTATGATGTTATAATAAGAAAGAGTGTTATTTAGAAAGGGGATTTAGCTTTGTCAAACAAAAACACAGAGGAAACAATGAAATTACTTGTGGATTTAGTATCGATCCCAAGTCCATCAGGAAATACCAACGAAGTGATTTCCTATGTTGAAAAATACCTTGCAGAATTAAAAGTTGAAACAAGAAGAAACCGTAAAGGTGGTCTTATTGCAACATTAGCTGGGAAAGATACGAGTCAGCATCGTATGCTTACGGCACACGTTGATACTCTTGGAGCCATGGTTAAAGAAATTAAGTCAAACGGCAGACTAAAGATTGACTTGATTGGCGGCTTTAAGTATAACTCGATTGAAGGTGAATATTGCCAAATCGAAACAAGCAGTGGTAAAAAAATTACGGGGACCATCCTTATGCATCAAACCTCTGTCCATGTATACAAGGACGCCGGAAAGGCTGAGCGTAATCAAGAAAATATGGAAATCAGATTGGATGAAAAAGTACATAATGCCGAAGATATAAGAGCACTGGGAATTGAAGTAGGAGATTTCGTTTCCTTCGATCCACGGGTAGAAGTAACTCCAAGCGGATTTATTAAATCCCGTCACTTAGATGATAAAGCAAGTGTAGCCATATTACTGCAATTAATTAAGCAAGTAAAAAATGAAAATATTGAATTACCTTACACCACCCATTTCTTAATTTCTAACAATGAGGAAATTGGTTACGGTGGAAATTCCAATATTACTCCTGAAACAGTTGAGTATTTGGCTGTTGATATGGGGGCAATGGGCGATGGACAATCAACCGATGAGTATACAGTATCTATTTGTGTGAAGGATGCAAGTGGACCCTACCATTACGAACTCCGAAAAAACTTAGTACGGCTTGCTGAAGAAAACAATATCCAATACAAACTCGATATCTACCCCTTCTATGGCTCTGATGCATCAGCAGCGATTCGCTCTGGTCACGACATCGTACACGGGTTAATTGGACCTGGGATTGATTCCTCCCATGCTTTTGAACGGACACACGAATCATCAATTGAAAATACAGCAAAGCTTTTGTTTCATTACGTCCAATCCAGTTTAGTCATATAAAATAATTTTCTATAAAACAGGAGGTTTCGATATGTTCTCAAACATTGGTGTACCCGGCTTAATCTTAATTCTGGTGCTCGCCTTAATTGTCTTTGGACCGAATAAATTGCCTGAGATAGGTCGTGCATTTGGTAAATCACTTCGTGAATTCAAGCGCGCAACAGAAGGATTAACCAATGACATTAAAGAAGAATTTAAAGATGACCTGAACGAAGCAAAGAAGGATATTAATCTTAAAAAGTAAAAAAACGCAAGCTGCACTATCGCAGCTTGCAATTTTTTATCTTCGCGATTTATCCGCAAAGTTCTGAAGTTGATTTATTAATTTCTTCCTTGTTTTATCATTTCTAAGTAAATAGGCTGCCCCTAATGCAGCTGTCGTCAGTAAAAATCGATTTCTGGCCAACGTGAATCCCCTCCACTATTCTATTCTGCTAACATTGCCTTTATTTTTTCGTTATGCTGTTTGGACTGATCTAGCAGTTGATTTAATAATTCTGCTGCAGTTTTATCATTTTTCGCTTCAACAGCTGCCTTCAAGTCATGGAAGGTTTTCCAATTCCCCATCGCCTTACCGCCATGTGCTTTTTGAACAAATTCCTCTTTTGTTAACTTTCCTTCGTCTAATTGTTTCTTCAACTCTTGAATTTTCGACATCTTTTCTTGCTTCCACTTTTCACGTTTCTCTGCATTTTCAGGACTCAGCCACTTGTTTCTTAAATCCTTTTTCTCAGCTAATACTTTTGTCCACTCTGCTTTTTTATCTGGGGTATATTGATCAACCCATGTTAGCAGTTTTTGTTCACGCTCAGCCATTTTTGCCTGCCAATTCTTATGCATATGCTCCTGCTTTTCACAATCACATTCCTCAGTACCCTCTTTATCATGTGATCCTGGTACAGGTTTTTCAGTTTGTTTACCATTTGTATCTGGCACTTCTACATTTGCCGATACCCAGCCAGGAATAGCTAGTAATAAACCTAGCACGATGATTAACATTCTTTTTTTCATCATTACCATCTCCTTCTTTCTTGCTTATCATTTGAAAATTTAACCAGTTATTTATGGCACGAATTTAACATTCCCTATTTGTCGGAAAAAAATTTACCAATTCGACAAATATAAATGTATATACCACTTGTTTCTAAATTAGAGATATCGTATTCTATGAATATAGAAGATATGTGAAATACTTCACAATCAGATCGAGTTTGATGCTCTATATTTTTTTAAATCATAATGTGAAGTGTTTCACAATAATAATTCGTAGATAACTTATTTATTGATAGGAGAGGGATTTAAAATGAACAAACCAAAAATAGTAATCTTAGGAGCCGGATACGGTGGAATCATAACAAGTAAGAAACTAGAAAAATTACTTAAGTCTGGCGAAGCAGATGTTACCTTAATCAATAAACATGAATACCACTATATTACAACACAACTCCATAAAACTGGAGCAGGTACAGCGGCTGACCGTCAAATAGCGATGGAGATTCCAGAATTGATTAATCCTGAAAAAACAAATTTTAAAAAGGGCAATGTTACCGGTGTTGATGTTACAAAGCAAGAGGTGCATCTTGAAGGTGGCGAAAAGGTAGAATATGATTACCTATTAATTGCTTTAGGTTTTGATATTGAGACATTTGGAATTCCTGGAATTAAGGAACATGCTTTTGCAATCCGCAGCTTTAGAAGTACAAAAGCCATTTATAATCAAATCATTAGACAATTAACTCTTTATAAAGAAGACAAAGATCCATCACGTTTAACATTTGTAGTAGCAGGCGGCGGCTTTACTGGATTAGAAATGTTAGGTGAATTAGCAGAAGGACTTCCTAAGCTTTGCAAAAAATATGATGTTCCTTTTGAAAATGTAAAAATTGTGGCTGTAGAGGCAGCCGCATCTGTCATCCCGTTCTTCCCTAAGGAATCCATCCAATACACAACTGAGGTCCTAGAAAAGTTTAATATCAGTATGCATATGTCAACCAAAATTTTAGAATGTACACCTGAAAAGGTTGTACTTGAAAATGATATCGAGATTCCAACTCGTACATTAATTTGGTCCTGTGGAGTTAAAGGCAATCCGATTGTTCAAAACTGTGGATTACCGATTGTAAGAGGCAAACTCCCAGTAGATTCATGCCTTCGCGTTCAGGACAGGAAAAACATTTTTAGTATTGGAGACTGTTCCCTATTCATGAAGGATGATAAAAATGCTCTTCCACCTACTGCACAGGTTGCGCTCCAGGAAGCCGATGTTTGTGCTAAGAATATTGTTACTACACTAAGAGGCGGAAGCTTAAAAGCTTTCGAATACCATCATAAAGGATCTGTTGCTTCAATTGGAAACTTTGCAGCAGTAGGGAAAGTTGGTAACTTTAGACTTTCTGGTTTATTCGGTGCCTTTATGAAGCAAGTAATTGAAGCTCGCTATTTATTGAACCTTGGCGGACCTTCCCTTATCATTAAACAGCACTTTGGAGTTAGTAAAGACCCAGTGAAAGTTACAGCAAATCAGTAAGTAGTGATCCCAATGGAAAAAGGATTCCCTCCCCTTCTTGCCATTGATTAAAATATCCCTTATCATACCTTGCCTTAATCCCCCCAGGTTAAGGCAACAAAACCATCTTTCCATTGGAAAGGTGGTTTATTTATTTCTATAATATTTGCGAACAAGAAGACGAGTTATTCCTTATATTTATAAGAATAACTCGATAAATTCGTTTTAATAGACATCTTTTTTGGTAAATACAAAAAATGAAACAAATAATCCAACAGCCCACCATACGAGTAGAACCATCATTGAAAAGGACAGGGTCATCCCTTCAATTGGCGGCGGGTTACCATTCATATAATTTGTTAACTTTAGATTCACCATAAAGAAATATTTAGCCGACTCCCATGAAGAAACCATATTGCTTAAGATAGCTCCTGATATGAGCGCTGCCAACATAACACCCATCCCTGCAGCCGTACTACGAATTAAAACAGATAGCATGAAAGAAAGTGTCCCAACGACAATCGCGACAAACCATACAAGTCCAAAATCCATTAAGAGAAACTGCCATTGATCGATTAATTTTACACTGGCTGTATCTAAGCCTGCATCATTCACAGTAAAACCTGTCAAAACCGGTGCTCCCCAACCTTTATAACCAAAAACCATGCCTGAAATAGTATAAGAAAGGAGCCCAGCAATCGCTACAATTAATGAAATTGCAAAAGTTAGGGTTATATACTTACTCAGTAATACCTTCCACCTTTTAACGGGACGAGTTAACAATAACTTAATAGAGCCTTGACTATGTTCAGAAGAAACAATATCACTAGCAATAACCATCACCATTAATGGGATAAATAATTCAATAGAGTTTTCTAAAAAAATCCTCATAAACGTCGGAGCACCAGGCTCTGAAGGGTTAATGTCATGATCCAAATAATATTGATTCTGCTGCAAAGCAATTTGCAGTTGTTTTTTCCATTCATCTGAAATACGGGCACTGCTGATTCGGTTTTGCTGGTCAATAATGGTTTGTTGGATCATCGTACGCCAATCGTCGGTTCCTAATTTTTCTCTTTGTCTTTCAACCTCTTTAAATTGGGCATAGGTGAACATTGCAACCAAAATACTAATAATAATCGCGATTACAACTAGACGCTTTTTAGCAATAAGCTTCATCATTTCATTTTGAATCAATTTATTCAATCGAATCACCCCCGGTTAATTCGAGGAATAAATCTTCCAATACTGGCATTTTACGATTCATTTCAGTAACAGCTACTCCTGCTTCCACAAGAATTTTATTCCACTCTGCGGTTTTAATTTCATCGAATTCCGTCGAAACTGAACCATCTTCTTTTTCTTCAATTGTGGTGACAGAACGCAATAACTGCTTCCCCTCCTCCTTTGGATGGAAACGCCATATAACTCGTTCTCTATTCGATAACAAGTTGCGCACCGAATCTGTTCGGATCACCGCTCCTCTTGAAATTATCGCCACTCGGTCACATAATAATTGAATTTCACTCAGCAGATGGCTGGAAACGAGAACGCTCAGTCCTTCCTCTTCTGCAAGGGAGCGAATAAACTCCCTCATTTCTCTGATTCCTGCAGGATCCAACCCATTCGTTGGTTCATCAAGGATTAATACTTTGGGTCTTCCTAGCAAGGCTTGGGCAATCCCTAGTCTCTGTCTCATCCCAAGAGAATAGGTTTTTACTCGATCATGAATTCGATCTTTTAGACCCACAAGTTCAGTCACTTCTCTAATCCGCTCGTTGCCAATTCCATCAAGCATATTCGCAAAATGAAGCAGGTTGTCATAACCAGATAAATACGGATATAATTCAGGATTTTCAACAATACAGCCGAGATGTTTCATCGCTTCCTCAAAGTTTTCCTCAATATTATATCCACCAATCTGAATGCTTCCTGAGGTGGGTTTGATTAATCCCACTAACATTCGGATGGTTGTTGTTTTACCTGCGCCATTTGGACCTAAGAATCCAAAGACCTCGCCTTCTTTCAAGTCAAAACTAATCCCTTTAATGATTTCCTTTTTACCGATTACCTTTTTTAAATTATGTACTGATAAAGTTATTTTCTCCATTTTACTTTTCTCTCCTTACCAGGTAAGCAATGAAGCCACACGTTCAGCAATTAAACGGTACCCTTTTGTATTTGGATGAAACTTGTCGGTATAAAGATAATCATTTACTTTTAATTCAAAAAGATCAAATGTTGGTACAAATACAATCTTTGGGTACGTTGCACTTAATTCCGCACTCTGGTAATTCCAATGGCGAACGACTTTTGACATTTCTTTTCCCGCTTCTAACTCAATAAATGGGTTATATAGTCCAATGAAAAAAACATTTGCATCTGGATTACTTGTCCGAATCTGCTGGAAAATAACATTCATATTCTCCAAGAATTTTTTCTTAATTGCTTCTATTCCTGCTGGGTCAAACTCAACTAACCCTTGTCCACCTCTGAACAAATCATTTCCGCCCATTGTTACTAATACCATATCTGCTGTTTGAATTTGGCGTTTAACTTCTGTTTGCTGAACTTGCTGCTTTAGCTGGTCAGACCGTTGACCACTAATACCCAGATTCGTAAGCGTCACGTCTTGCTTAGATTTTTCCTTTATTTCTTCCATAAGGACTCCAACATAGCCTTTCCCAGTTTCATCCCCTGTACCTCTCGTTAAGGAATCACCTAAGGCAACAATATGCAGCCCTTCTTTTTCCTCTGTTTTCTTTTCAATATTGGTTTTCTCTGGGATTTTATCTGGTTTGCCAGCATAATATTCAGCTACTGCCCAGCCAAGCCCCACCAGCCAGAGGAGGCAAAAAAATACTGAAACCATGGTTACAGACCGTATGACATTTTTATTCAAAAAGCTTCATCCTTTCTGGCCTTTTCTACCTTTTATTTAATCACAATTACCGGCTGAATCAAACTTTCAACGCACAAAAAAACCGATTTCCTAGACGGAAACCGGTTCTTTCTTCACACTTTCTTCTAAACTGTCTTTTGGACCAAAAAATTCAAAATGAATTCTGTCTTCTTTTACTCCTAAATTCTTCAAAGATTGATTGATTGATTTCATAAATGGCAGTGGACCACAGAAATAAAAGTCTGATTCTACAGTTGGAATGTTGGTTACCATCCACTCTTGTGTCACATAGCCTTCAACATCAAAGTTATTGTTCTCTCGGTCTTCTTCGGTTGGTGAATCATAGAAAAAGAATGAGTTTACATTGCCCAGTGAAGATAGTGTTTCAACTTCCTCTCTTAAGGCATGAACATTCCCATTTGCCGCAGCATGAATGAACGTTACTTTTCTTTCTGGCTGGACTTCAACCACTGTTTTTAACATACTCAACATTGGCGTTAATCCCACTCCGCCGCTTAATAAAACAACAGGTGTAATTTTATCAGTATCAAGGACAAAATCCCCAGCAGGTGCGCTTACCTTTAAGATTTCGCCTTCTGTAACAACGTCATGAAGGTAATTAGATACCATGCCGTCTGGATTCGCTGTTCCAGATTCACGCTTTACGCTAATTCGGTAATAATCTTTGCCAGGTGAATCCGATAGGCTATATTGACGAATATGGGTGAACTCCTCGCCATCAATTTCGAGTTTGATGCTGATATATTGACCTGGAAGAAATTGAGCAATTTCTTTATTGTCCGTAGGTTTTAGGTAGAAAGATGTAATGACATCACTCTCTTTTACTTTGCGATCAACCACAAAACTGCGGAAACCGTCCCAACCACCTTTTTGTGAAGAAGCTTCTTCGTACATTTCAGCTTCTACAGCAATAAAGGCATCAGCAATTACACCATACGCCTTCGCCCAGGCATCAATGATTTCATCAGTAGCTGCCTCACCTAGGACCTCTTTAATGGCTAGTAATAAATGCTTTCCAACAATTGGATAATGTTCAGCTTTAATCCCTAGACTTCTATGTTTATGGGCAATTTGTTTTACAACAGGAAGAATTGCTTCAAGGTTATCAATATATTGAGCTGCGGCATACACCGTTCCTGCAAGTGCTCTTTGCTGTCTACCTTGTTTTTGGTTTGCATGGTTAAAGATATTCAACAGTTCAGGATGATTTCCAAACATTAATTGATAAAAACGAGTTGTAATGGCTTCTCCGTGTTTTTCTAAAACAGGGACAGTTGATTTAATAATATCAATTGTTTTTTGATCTAACAAAACGAACACTCCTTATGTAGTTATTACTATTTATATAGTGATTATATGAGATAACACACAAGGAGTAAGTGATGTAAATCACATTCTGTTATATTTGAATATTTTGTCCTATCCCTAAAGTATCAGATAAGCTTACAGAATTCCCTTAGTTTTTGCTTCAATTAGCCAACCTGGAAACTCGTTTAGTAGATTATTATATAATTCTTCATCGGATATTTTTTCAATATCTTTAATGTGAAAGAAATTTGCATTATCGATAAAACGACCTTCCATTGTGTCTAGTTTTTCTAGCACCTCAAAGTTAGAATCACCAATACCGACAAACTGCCAAAAGATTGGTTTATTTGAAGATGAGACAATCGGTTTTTTAATCGTTCTTTTACAGCCGCCATCGTTAATAAACACAATAAAGGTGGGTTCCTTTGCAGGTTGTTCTACTATGTATTTATTGATTACATCTTCCATTACCGGGGGTTCATCATTTCTTCCAAATTTATGGATTAAATCGTTACTTAATATATAATCTTCTACATAATTAACAAAATCTTTTTCTGTTACAGACTTCAATCGAGAAAACTCATTATCATACACCCAAACATCAAGTGCTCCATCATCGTCAAATTGACTGGCTACTGCTAAAATACGCTCTACTACCTTCTGGACTGTACCATTTTTGTACAGTGATCTCATTGATCCTGAAATATCTAGTATTAAACCAACTCTTGCAACCACATTTGTAAGTTTCTTCTTTTCTAAAATAACTCCAGCAGTCTTTTTCAATAAACTAATAGTCGTCATGAAATATCCCCTTTCAAACTTTTTACATCTTCCATAATTATACTACACTGGTTGAAAATTGGTATGAGTTGCATCATTTAAACTAATAAAGAGGTTCCAAAGACTTAAGCTCGGGAACCTCTTTATTAGTTATATTGTTTGTGCAAAAACACAGGTATCTCTAGGTTCCTTACTGTCGACCGAGATACCATCATTTATCAAGATTCCCTCAAGGGTAAACCCTAATTTTTCAGGAATTGCACGACTTTTACTATTTCGCGAATCACAACGAATTTCAACACGTTTTGCATTGAGTTCGGTGAACGCAAATTTTGTAATTGCTTCAGTCGACTCTGTAATATACCCTCGGCCGGAAAAACGAGTATCAATCCAATAACCGATCTCAAACTTTGGAACATCCCAATTAATTCTATGAAGCCCTGATGAACCAATAAATTCACCGGTTTCCTTGTTGAATAGATGTAATCGTAGGTCCTCACGGGTTATAAACTTAGCAATACTATCTCTTATATTTGCTTCTACATCCTGCTCTGTTTGATTCATATGGGCCCAAGGCATCCACGGCTTTAATTCATTTAATGAAGCCTGGATAGCATCGTAAACTGCTTTTCCATCACCTGGTAAAGGCTTTCGAATCAATAATCGCTGTGTAGTAAACTCCTCTGGAAATTCTCTTAATATTGGTTTCAATTTGTTTCCCCCTTTATATACCTTTGGTTTTCATGAGAACCATTTACCCTTCTCTTTTTCGACTTTGGGCTACATGAACCCTTCATGAAGCCCACTTTTTCAATTTTCCTATCATTTTGGGCTTCATGATCACTCCATGAGGACCACTATTTCAATTTCCCTATCATTTTGGGCTTCATGACCTGTATGAATAAAAGACCCCTCCAAAAAGGAAGAGTCTTAATTCGTATTAATATGCTTTTGCCCAATAAACCATTTTGTCGGCTTCTTTACCGCAACATACACATGTAGTTGAAACTTGTTCTTGTTCAAATGGGATACATCTTGAAGTTGCTGTTGTATCCTCTTTGATTTTCTCCTCACATGCGAGATCACCACACCACATTGCTTTAATGAAACCTGGTGTCGCTTCAAGCTTTTCCTTTAATTCAGAAAGTGTCACAGCGACAGATGTTCTCTCTTCACGATGCGTCAAAGCTTTGTTATATAGGTTAGCTTGAATATCATCAAGTAATTCTACTAGCTTTGTTTCAAGCTCATCTAATGGAACAAAGACTTTTTCTAACGTATCTCGTCTTACTAATACAACCTGCTTATTCTCAATATCTTTTGGTCCAACTTCCAAACGAACTGGAATTCCCTTCATTTCGTACTCATTGAATTTCCAGCCTGGCTTTTTATCGCTTGCATCGATACCAACGCGAACAACGTTTGAAAGAGACTTTTTCAAATCATACGCGAAATCAAGAACTCCTTCTTTATGCTGTGCGATTGGTACAATCATAACCTGAGTTGGCGCCGCTTTTGGAGGAATGACAAGTCCACGGTCATCGCCATGCACCATAATTAAAGCTCCGATAATCCTTGTTGTAAAGCCCCATGATGTTTGATGTACATACTGAAGCTTTCCTTCTTTATCCGTATATTGGATATTGAATGCTTCAGCAAAGCCTGTTCCAAAGTGGTGCGAAGTTCCTGACTGTAGTGCTTTACCATCATGCATTAAGCTTTCAATGGTAAAAGTAGCTTTCGCTCCTGCAAATTTTTCTTTTTCCGTCTTTTGCCCTTTTACTACTGGAATCGCAAGAATTTCTTCGCAAATTGCTGCATATACATTCAGCATTTTGATTGTTTCTTCCATCGCCTCTTCATCAGTAGCATGTGCGGTATGACCTTCCTGCCATAAAAACTCTAATGTCCGTAAGAAAGGACGAGTTGTTTTTTCCCAGCGAACCACGTTTGCCCATTGATTATAGAGCTTTGGCAAGTCTCTATAAGAATGAATAATATTGCTATAATGCTCGCAAAAAAGGACTTCAGATGTTGGACGGACAACTAGACGTTCAGCTAATTCTTCAGAACCGCCATGTGTAACCCAGGCTACTTCTGGTGCGAAGCCTTCTACATGGTCTTTTTCTTTTTGCAGCAGGCTTTCAGGGATAAACAGTGGCATATATACATTTTCATGTCCGGTTTCTTTAATACGGCGATCTAATTCATTTTTTATATTATCCCAAAGGGCATACCCATAAGGACGGATAATCATCGAACCTCGTACACTCGAATAATCAATTAAATCAGCTTTTGTTACTACATCCGTGTACCACTGGGCAAAATCCTCGTCCATACTGGTAACATCTTTTACAAATTCCTTAGCCATTTTTGACACCTCATTATTTTTTTAAATATAAAAAGGCCTTGGCCCCAAAAAGGGACCAAGACCTGGCGATACCACCCTAAATTCATAAAGCTATTGCTTTATACTCTCGACATGATAACGGATTTTATCCGCATGTATCTTCAAAAAAGAATCCGATACAGAACTCCGAGGCAGGTTCAAATGACTGTCTTAAGAAACCTTCCACCAATGGCTTCCTCTCTTTGTAAGACCAATTTCATTTTACTAATCCTCATCACAGTTTCAATAGTATTTTTCCAAAATTATATATTTCAGATACTAAAATGTCAATTGTTATTATGGAAAATTATTCTGTTTTCCATTTCCTTATCTTTATTCTAACCCTCTGTTTAGGATACAATTAAGGAAATGAGGTGATATTCTTGAAAAATGAAGAAAAGAATGAAGTCGAACAGGAAGAAGAAGAAAAGCAATACTTACTTGAACTAATGAAAATGCAAAATGAGGCTTTAAAAAGAATCTACAAAAACACATTAGATCCTAAAAAGAAAGAATAATCCCCTATTTTACGGACGTTATTGACGTCTTTTTTATTTTCGGCTAAGTTTCATTAAACGTTCATAAAAGCCACTAAAAATAGATTACATTGCATTTATAATGTACATATGTTGTTTATTAACTTTAGGGAGTTTTTTAAATGTATATGTTATCAATATTCACAATAGTGATCATGAGTTTACTGACAGGGTCTTCTATTTTCCTTTTACATCGTAACAAACATAAGCTAGCTGACGTATCTGGAATCGTTATCGTAATGGTTTTAACCATGATGAGTGGACTATTAGCTGGTTATATTAGCGGGATTCTCTCAGGAGAATTATTTTTCCCTGTTGGATTGGGTACGTTAATAGGCTTTATCCTCGGTTTTATCGCTGGTCAGCCGATAGGAATCCTTGCTATCTTAATGGGGTCAGCAACTGGGGTCGTAAGTGGAATTATGGGTGCTCTTTTGGGAGCAATTCTTCAGTTCGATAACCCAACCATCATATTAGGAATTCTCCTAGGAGTGTATGTGATTATTATTGGTTTAGTCCTTTTATTTATTATCGTAGACACAAATGGAAAACTTGCACTTGATACACAAGGAATTTCTCCATTTAATATCCTATCCGCCGGATTAGTACTTATTGCGTTATTCTTATTTTTATACAGCAGTGATCTTGTTAAAATTCCTGGTGAGAGCAAATCAGCCCAAACACAAGAGACGAATACAAATCCCCCTCCAAAACAAACAGAATTAGATATTACCAAGGAAACCAATCCTAAAATTGAAATGATGATTACACCAACTGGCTATTCTCCAAACGTTATTAAAGTAAAAAAAGGAGTGACAGTGGAATTAAATATTACAAATCCTGGTGATAATAGCTGTTTCTCAACTTTTATGATGCCAGATTTTGATTTAAATAATGTGAATCTAAAGGCTGGTACAACCAAGTTATCTTTTACACCTGACAAAGAAGGAGAATACACCTTTAGCTGTGGAATGAATATGTTTAAAGGAACCGTTATTGTAGAATAACCTGATAAGAAAGAGCTCGCTGAAACTATCAGCGAGCTCTTTTTTTTACATATGACTTGAATGTTGATCTACTACATGATCGTTATTTTTTATAAATGGCCACCAGTTTGCTTCCCCGAATGTTTTTACCATAACTGGAACAAACAATGGTAAAATCACCAGTGCATAGAGTGAAAGACCAATTAAGAGGATAGCCGCAATCTGGAGCAAGGATAAAACACCGGCCGGCATCATCGCTGCAAAGGTACCACCTAAAATGATCGCTGCAGAGATAATAACTGTTCCCATCTTTTTCATAGCGATAAGGATCGCCTGCTCTACTGGCATATGTTTAAATTCGTTAAAACGGTCCATTAAGAAAATACTATAGTCAATGCCGAGCGCGATTAAGATAACAAAGGCGAAAAATGGAACTGCCCAGCTAATACCTGAATAACCTAACCAATTGACGAAGATGACCTCTGCTAGTGCCATAGAAGTATAGTAGGTTAGTATTAATGATCCGATTAAATATAGCGGCATAATGATGGAACGGAATAGAATGATTAGTATAAACGTAATCCCTATTAGCATGAGCACCACTGTTCGTGAGTAATCCGCCTGAGAAATTTCATCAAGATCATGGTGCATGCTTGATACTCCACCCACTGCTACTTCCGCATTTTCAAGTTTTGTATCCTTTACCACCCGCTCTACTGTTTCCTTGATTTCCGGAACTGTATTTAGGGCTTCATTCGAGTACGGATTCTTGCTAAATACTACATCAATCGTCATGACTTTATGATCTTTTGACATGTAAGTATCGAGTACTTGTTCAAAGTCTTTGCTGTTTAGGACCTCTTGTGGAATATAAAAACCATTTTTCTCTTGGTTACCTACTCCTGCAAGGTACTCTTCTGCAGACTCTAAACCGTCAGAAACTTGATTTAATCCATCCGCACTTTGCGTCAACCCATCAGTCAGCACTGTGATTTGTCCGCCTAAGTCTTTAAAACCTGTCATTAGCTGCTGCTGACCGTTATTTACTCCGTTTAGACCATTTGCAAATTGAGGAAGTCCATTAACGATTTGCCCTTGACCATTCCCCATTGTATAAAGGCCAGTTTCAATCTCTGAGAGTCCTTTAATAAGGTCCTCCATCCCTTTAACGAGTGCTTCCTGACCCGCGATAGCTTCTGAGAATTTACCATTAGCAAGACTAATTCCTTGTGCAGCACCCTTTAAACCAGCATTTAACTGATTCAAGGTTCCCGCTAATTCTGCTGTTGCTAACTGAGAATCACTAATGACTTTTTTAATAGCTATATAGTTATCATTTTGTCCAATTCCACTATATTCACTTTCTAGATTGGTATAATAATCACTTGTTGCCCCTAAGGTAGCATGCAACTCACTAATCCCTATTGCTACTTGTTCGTAGTTTCCAGCAAGATCCGCAAGCCCACTCTCTGCTTGTTTGTAACCTTCAAGTAATTGTTTACTGCCTGCCAACACCTTGGAGGACTCAGATTTAACTACTGTTAAGCCTTCTTTTACTTGAGTAGTACCTGTAGCACCTTGTTTTAATCCATCTTCAATTTTTGCAAGATTTTCTTGTATCGTACCCATATTGGACTGTAACTGGTTAGTACCAGTAATTAACTGGCCAATCCCATCCACTGCTTCTTCCATTTTAGGTTGGTTGGCAGCAAGTTGTTCTCCAGCTTCTGAAAGACCACTGCTAATCTTCTGAATTCCTTCATTTCCTTGACCAAGTCCGTCACCTAGTGTTTTAACTTGTTCAGAAATATATAACTCATCAATTGTTTCACCAGTTGGACGTGTCACAGAACGTACCGAATCTACATCATTGATTTTATTAAGTTCTTGACTTATTTTTTCAGTGATCGCAATATATTCTGAAGTATTCATTTCATCATCATTTTTAATGACAATTTGAGTGGGCATGGATTCACCAGGACCAAATCCATCAGAAATGATATTAAATCCTTTAATAGAATTAAATTCATCACCAATCTCTTCAAGAGAGTTAAACGACAAATCTCCATCGTAGGTAAATAAAGCCGGCACTGATATGGCTGCCACAATGAGTAAGGCAATTAACGGACGTGCTAAAGCAAAAGTACCAACATATCCCCAAAACTTGCTTTCCCCGTGTTCAAGCTTACCCTTAGATGGCCAGAATAGTTTCTTCCCCAACACAGCCATAAAGAATGGAACAACCGTAAATAGTGCCAGTAACAATAACGCTACACCAATTGCAACTGCAGCTGCTGACTGATATAGCACAAAGGTTGAAAATCCTATCGATGCAAATCCAATCATTACTGCTAATCCACTAAAGAAAACCGTTTTTCCGGCATTGCGATAGGTTATAACTATTGCTTCTACTACACTATCATTCTTTGACATTTCCTCTTTAAAACGACTTAGCAGCAAAATACAATAATCTGTACCAATACCAAACAATACGGCCACTAAGAAAATTTGCGTAAATGTTGATAATGGGAAATTCACTTTATCTACTAAAATAGCAACAATCGATTGGGCAGCCAAATAGCTGAAGCCTACTGTTACTAGTGGAATAATTGGTGCAATAGCTGATCTAAACACCAGTAATAGGACGATTAATATAAACACAACCGTAATACCTTCTGTTTTCTTCAGACCTTCTTGGGAGTTTGTTACAAGGTCCTCAGCAATTAACCAGTTTCCGGTATAATAGTGATCTAACTCTACATTTTCTAGTGCTTCATATAAATCCTTCGAAATATCTTTCCCTTCACGATCATTTGCGATTACATTTACCGAAACAAGAATGGTTTTACCATCTTCGGATAAAAGCTGTTCCTTTAATTCTTCTTGATTAAAATGAGTTAGAATCGAGGTGATCCCAAGTTCTTCCTTATTTTTCTCAAGTTGGTTAACCGCTTTTTCTGCTTCAGCAAAGTCTTCTTGCGTCAGCTTTTTATCACTATGAAATACCAACGCTGTTTGTAACTCATTCCCGCTATTTTCACTTGACTGGACATCTTTAAGAATTTCCTCTGCAAGCGTAGATGAGTACCCCTCTGGTACGTTAATCTGTCCCTTCTCACGAACAAGGTTTTCCATATTTGGTGCAGCCATAAAAAGTACAGCAATCAAAGCTACCCAAGCAATTAGGACTAACCATTTTCCTTTAATCATTGCTCTCACGTGTTATTCCCCCACTTCTTCCTTTTTCATGTTGGTTAATATCAGGGCTAATTTTTCATAGGTATTAATAAAATTTGTAATTTCTGTTTCATCAAATTGAGTGATAAAAGACTCTACTAAAAGATGTACTTTTTCCTGAGTTTTAAGGTGCAATTCCTTCCCTTTTTCACTTAAGGTTAAATAAACAACTCTTCTGTCGTTTTCATCACGGGTTCTATCAATTAGACCTCTGTCTGCTAACCGGTTGATAATCGCTGTTATTGCACTTTTATTAACATCAAAGGCTTCTGCCAATTCCGATGAGGTGCACTCATGGGAACGCTGAATGTAACTTAAAATATAGTGCTGGTCAGTGGTTAAATCCTCTCCGATCTGACACTTAAGTAGAGACTCTGCTTTTTTATTGACATCAAAAGAAACGGACATATATCGGTCGATTAGTTCCTGAATGGTCTTTTTATCCATTGTCCATTTCACCTCACTTTATAAAATTAGTTAAACTGTTAAACTATTCATCTGTTTAACTATATGACATGTCATAAAAGCTGTCAATAAAAAAAAGGTCAGCTAATTGCCAACCTTTCTTCATATTTTGCATTATTTTTTTTAGTTTATTCTTTGGGATATAGAATCTCATCGATAATTCCATATTCCTTGGCTTCTTCGGCACTCATAAAGTAGTCTCGATCAGTATCTTTTGCTACTTTTTCAACGGTTTGGCCCGTTCTATCGGCTATAATCTGATTAATATGTTCACGGAGCTTTAAGATACGTCTTGCAGAGATTTCTATTTCTGTCGCCTGCCCCCTAACGCCTCCAAGTGGCTGATGAATCATAATTTCACTATTTGGCAAAGCATACCGTTTCCCTTTTGTACCTGCAAGCAATAGCATAGCGCCAAATGATGCTGCCATCCCTGTACAAATCGTCCGAACATCCGGGGTAATGTATTGCATGGTATCGTAGATAGCAAATCCCGCTGAAGTAGAACCACCTGGACTATTGATATAAAGGGATATTTCTTTATCGGGAGCATCGGCTGCTAAAAATAATAATTGAGCAACCACGCTGTTCGCCACATGGTCATTAATTTCATCACCAATGATAATGATTCGATCCTTTAAAAGACGAGAATAAATATCATAAGATCGTTCACCGCGATTAGATTGTTCAATTACATATGGTATTGTACTCATTTCGTATCCTCCTTAAAAGCGAATAATAGGCTATGCAGCCATACAGAGAGTGCTTAAAGGAGTTGAAACGTTGAATGGGACCGTTTTTCTAGTAACAGCTGAAGGTGTTTCCGTAGTATCAATAATCGACGGAATGGCTTCAATCAATTGCGACGGGTCCTGGTTAATTAGGGAATCATGAAACAGGCTCCAAAGCTGTTCTCGTTCCTCTTCTTGCCAATAGGATTCAAGAGAAATAGGTTCACTTTGATTTTCGATACGTTTTTTTGCCCTGTTTATACTAGATTTTACAGCCATTTCTGTTGTGTTTAATATCTCAGCAATTTCCTTCGATTGATATTGAAAGGCCTCTTTTAAGATAAAAATGATCGCTTGCCGTGGAGTAAAGTGATCCATTAATAAATCCACAGAACCAATGGTATCTGCCATTGGTAAATTGGCATGCTCACGAATCTGACCATTACTTAATTCTTCCTTTTTCCTTTTACGAAGAGTATCTATCCATTGATTGCGGGCTATTTTATTTAATAAAGCTGTGGTAATTTTCTCTTGGCTGTAAAAGTCAATAGCTTTTAAAATGGCCTCTTGTGCAAGGTCATCACCATCCCATTTACTCTGGGATAGAAAGTGACAGTATTTTTGTACCTTGGGATAAACTTCTCTCCACAAGACTTCCTCGTGCTGTACAGTTTCCATGGTGTACAGTCTAAGTTTGTTAGACATTATTTTCACTCCCTTAACACTCTCTACACTATAAACGTTTTATATGATTAAAAAGATACGGGTAGAAAATCTTTTCTTATTTTCTACTATATACAATTTTGAAACTTTTTCGCCATATTAGCGTAAATGTAACAGTAAGAAAAATTTATAGGTTAATCATTTCTTTCTTCTACATCGCTTAGATTATAATAAGATGAGAATAGTACTTTTGATTAGGAGTGAAATACGTGGGAGTTACACTTAGTAAAGGACAAAAAGTTGATTTAACAAAGTCACATCCTGGTCTACAAAATGTTGTAGTTGGTTTAGGATGGGATATTGCACATAATGGTTCTAACTTTGATCTAGATGCCTCCACCTTTTTATTAGGACAAACTGGAAAGGTTCAAAGTGATCAGGATTTTATTTTTTATAATAATCCAACCGGCGGCAATGGCTCCATTAATTACAGTGGGGATAACCGAAATGGTGCAGGAGAACGAGATGACGAACAAATTCGGATCGATTTACAAAGAGTTCCCAGCCACATCCATCGAATTGCATTCACGATTACCATACATGATGCTCAAGTGAAGCAGCAAAATTTTGGACAAATCTCTAATTCATACGTGCGTATCTTCAATGAACATACAAACGAAGAACTACTTCGTTTTAACCTTGGAAGAGATTTTACTGTCGAAACAGCCATTGTTGCAGCAGAACTTTACCGACATAATGGAGAATGGAAATTCAATGCGATTGCCAGCGGATTTCAAGGTGGACTGGCCGCGTTATGCCGCAATTTCGGGGTAAGTGTGGATGAACCGGCTCCAACACCTACACCACCCGTTCAACAAAATTTATTTAACAACAATCAAAACCAATTTACGACCAATCAAAATCAATTTAACAATCATAACCAATATCAAAACCAAAATACATTTAATCAAAATCAAAATAGCTCTAATCCATATCAGCAAAATCACCAACAGCGCATTCATTTACAGCCTGAATCTTCCTATTCGCAGCCGGCTTTTGGATATCCAACCCAAACCTCAGGACATAACCCCCATCGTACATATGGAGATGATATTCATTGTCCGCGCTGTAATTCTTCAAATATCCGTACAGGACAAAAGGGATTTGGTTTGGGTAAAGCAGCGATTGGAGGCTTAATTTTAGGACCTGTTGGTTTGCTTGGTGGTTTTATTGGAAAAAACCAATTAAAGTTTACTTGTAACAGCTGTGGTAACAATTGGTCTCCAAATCAAACGGATTATACCGAATGGGCAAATCAATCAAAAAGAAAAGCTCAGGAATTGTTTAATCGATACAAGAGTCAGGATGTATTAGAAGCAGTAGTAGCAGCGTGTGCCTTGGTTTCCATGGCTGACGGTTATTTGGATGCAACGGAACGACAAAAAATGATTGAATTTGTGAATTCTAGTGAAGAGTTACGCGTATTTGATAGCAATAAAGTTATTCAGCGATTTAATTACTTTGTTTCACGTATTGAAGCAGACAGGATGATTGGCAGAGCTGAAGCTTTCCGTGCACTTGGGAAAATAAGATCCAAACCAGAAATTGCCCGTTTAGTTGCTCGATACTGTATTGCTATTGGGTATGCTGACGGCAATTTTGACCACAATGAAATGCAAATGGTAAGTGATATATGCCGTGAACTCGGTTTAAATCCTGGAGAATTCCTTTCATAACATAAAAACCTCAATCCCGTTTGGGTTGAGGTTTTTTCATGATTATTTTTGCCAAACTCGTTTATTTTCTACTCGTTTGGTCAAGCCTTTTGAATCTAATCTTTCTAAGAATGGAATCATATATTTTCGTGAAAGGTCTAGGATTTCTTTCGCATCGCCCACTTCAAACTCTTTTCCAGTGCCACTTCGAAGTTTTTCGACTGCTTCTTTGAAGACCTCCCCGTGGTAAGCAAATTGTTCATCCAAATGGACAATGAATTCCTGGTCTTCCAGAAAACGTCTTAAATCAGCTTCTAAATGGTTTGGGATACCCGAATCGGAAAAATAGTCTTTATAATAACGTACCTTCAGTCCATCCTTCTTTAACTCACCTAGCATGTTTTCTGTCCGCTTTTGCCAGCTTTTCGACACATTCGGCATAAAGTTAGCCAATGCAACAAACTGTTCTTTTCGCTTAAATACACCATTAGATATCCCGTTTTCGACAACGAAATCGAGCAGTGCTTTTGGAAATCTTTTTTGCATCGATTGCAGAAGTTCTGCTTTATTTAGACCAGATTTCATTGAATGTGTTTGATGGAATTCCTGCAGGCGGTCATAGATGTCTTCTTCAATAGAGTTTATTAACATTTTGAGGGAATACTCTTTATTATTGTATAGGACAAAATCATCATCATCATTTAAAAAAGCATTCAAGGTTTCTTCATCAAGAGCGGTGCGTTTGATTAACTCACCTAAAGTTAAGCTTTTAGCTTCAAAAATAGCCGCAATAATCCGTTCCTTAGGTGATCCAACTTTTTTCTTTTCCAGTTCCTCAATGGTTTGATTTCCAAATCGATATTTATTACCTCTTGGATCTATAACCCAGCCGCCGCCAATTGTCTCTTGCGGGCTTGGGCGACGTAAAATAAAGCGGTCGCCACGTTTAGTAAGAATTTCTTCCTCCAAACGAAGTTGACATAATATCTCACCGTTTTCTTCTTTAATCTCGTTCCGGTCAAAAAAGACAATTCGTCCCATAACTTCTGTAGTTCCGATATGGAGTTTAATCGGCATCCGTTGTTTCACCATATGTTCAAGATCCTCAACCACTCTTATCGCTACATCTACCGTTTTCGTAACAATAAAATGCTCTGACGAAACCAAAACATCTCCGCGTTCTAAGTCTTCTTTTGATACCCCTGAAAGATTGATAGCGGTACGCTGGCCCGCATATGCTTTTTGTGCTTGCTTATGATGAACCTGAATTTGTCTTGCTTTCACTTCGAGTCCCTGCGGCATGATCATAAGAGTTTGTCCCTCTTCCACAGTTCCTTCGTAAACCGTTCCACGAACTACTGTCCCCTGCCCTTTTACCGTGAACACCTGGTCAATCGGCAGACGAAAAGCACCCTTTGTATCTCTCATTTCTTGCTCTTTTAGCGTTCGTATTATTAAATCTTTCAATTCCTCTATACCCTTTTTCGATAGGCTGTCTACTAGCACAAACGGAGCATCCTCAAAAACGCTGCCTGTTAGTTCTCTTAAGATATCATCCTTAACTAATTCAATAAATTCTTCATCGACGCGGTCAATCTTCGTAATTGCCACAAGTCCGTATTTCACTCCTAAGAATTTTAGGATATCCAGATGTTCTCTCGTTTGCGGCATAACGCCTTCGTCTGCTGCAACAACCAATACAACAAGGTCGATACCTGCTACTCCAGCGATCATCTGGCGAATAAAACGCTCATGTCCTGGTACGTCAATAACCGAGATTTGAATTTCCTGATCCTCATATAAAGGAGCAAATCCGAGTTCAATCGAGATTTGTCGTTCTTTTTCTTCTTTTAATCTGTCAGTATCTACATTGGTCAATGCTTTTGTCAAAGAGGTTTTACCATGATCTATATGTCCAGCCATGCCAATTGTAAAATATCGTTTTTCCAAAGTTGCCACCTGCTTTTTTAGGTCTTCCTCTTTACTTTATCTTTAAAGAACATATAGTTCAAGAGAACATTTTTAGACAGACAAATAGGCTCCGATTGCTCCGCTGTATTCTCCTTTTCCTAAAAACACTGCTGTTACTCCTACCATATTCATATAAAACTCAAGAGCCTGTCTTAATGGATGATTACCAACAATGGCACTTCCGACGATGACAGCACTTTTAACCTGATGGATCGTTGCTGCCTGTGACGTTAACAACACAATCGTTTCTGCGATCATATTGGAAAGTGAAGCCAGCCGGTCTGCTTCTGTAGGGTTAAGTCGAATACCCTTTGCAAAGTTTGCCGCGGTTAATTCTCCATTAACGGGACTTTCAGCTGATTCATAAATGTCTTTTACTAACATATCAACATGTCCTTTATTTCCTTCTTCCGCAAGGACGGTAAGTTGACGGTAGCCCCGTACTTTTGATAAAAGTGATCCAAGACCTGTAAACGTCCCTCCGCCCATTCCGCTCCCAAGTATCCGATCTACCTTGTCGCCTTTCACAACATGCCAAGAGGTTCCGGTTCCAATGTTTACAATTAAATAGTTTTCCCCTATAGTCTTATTTTCTGCTGTTAGTAAAAAACGTGTACCCTCACAGGTTGCTTGGAACTCAGGAATGATCATACTCTCGGGGAAATACTTCTTTTGGATGACAGTGGATTTTCCACCAGTTAAAGAAACTCTTAAGGAAGGCACAGACAGTTTTAGCCATGAAATGGCTGAATCCTGTTCATTTATGGGAAATTTTTTAAAGTGCATTCTCTCATTTTCCTGATAAACCATTTTGATTAATGAACCGCCAGCATCAATTCCTGCAGTGTTCCGCTCCATCCTCCCCACCCCTTCAAAATGACTAGTTTAATTACTTATTTGACAATCATCATTATTATCCTGCTTTCATTTCACCAAACCTCCACATTCATTCCATTCCTACTATCTATTAATGTGCTATGGTGAATAAAAGTACTTTTACAACAAAGGAAGATTTCAATGAAAAGAATATCTTGGCCAGTTAAATTAGGTTTGACATTGTTAGTGGGATGTCAGAATGCTGAACCAAAAGAAGAAACAAAGCCATCAACAGAACAAAAAGAACAGAAAGCAACTACAAATACGAATACTAACACCACATTCCCCTATCCAAATTTATTGTCTCAGAGCGAACAATCCTATGCACTTTAGTGATTGGGGATCAGGATGCCCCCATTGAAAATAACAAAAAGATTACCGAAAAAGTAAATGATATATTAAGCTTACCTGAGCTTGAAATGGCTCAGACTGCATATCCTGAGTTGAAAATCAAGGCAGAACCAGCATATATTCTCTTTGACCAGGCTGGTGTAATCTATCAATCAAATAATCTTAAAGAGCTGACAACTTACTTAGAACAAAATAATCCAAACTAAAAACCAGAATCTTTTCTGGTTTTTTTAACGCTTTAATTCAACCACGCGGTAATACACTATAAGAATGGTTTGACTTATAAGATAAAAACAAATGGAGTAAATAATTTGATATCCATGCTTATAATGAAAAATCCCTATTTTATGATTTATCCATTCAAAGCAAAATGAAATAATTGTCGCTATGGATATATATAGAATAATGTATTTATCACTTGTACAGAGTTTTTTATAAAAATAAAGGAAAATATAGCCATAAGGAAGATATAGGAGATACACTACGAGATCCATTCCTGTATATTTTGGACCATCCATAATATCATAAAAATCAAAAGGAGTTACCCCGAAAGAATTATCTATTATACTCGGGAATGTTAAACTATAAAGAAAGATAAGAACTGTGAATTGTTTAGAAAATAGTTTTGGAAGATAGAAAAAAATACCCCAAGTGATAATGATAAGTCCGAGAAGACAATAATCATTAAAACCAAATCCTGTCTCAGTCCACGACATTGCTTTCACCCCTCGACCATGAATCCAGCCCCCTATACCATTTCAAGGTAAATAATAGACCGAACAAAAAAATCGAAAAATATAAGAAGGTATAAATATGATTCCATTGTTTAAAGGAGTACAGGCCTTGGGATACGTTTATTAGATCTAACGAACAGATAAATAAGTTGAATAGAATGAAGTAAAGTATTTTTTTGTTCCAGCGACTTCGACTAATCATTAAAGTAAAGATGGATACCATTAATGGGACAGCTATATTCTTATATATAAGAACAGCAATAAATAACTTCGTATCCGTAGTGGTCTTCATCCACTTAAACGTGTCAAATAATCCAACATAGGTATGAGTATTAATGAGACAGCTTAGCAAAATTAGAAGAGTAACCTCTTTAACCGAGGCATGCTGATGAATTCTATTAAATAAAAATAGCCCGATAAGCATCCAGCTAATAAAAAAGTAAAAGGTTACAATCATATATCTTCTCTCCTAATATAAAGCAGCCATTTTATCCTCTTAGTTAGCTTAAACTATATATTCCAAATCATTCATGTTACCCTAAGAATCATTGTGATTCTTCGTTTTTTCAACTATATCAAATAAACCAAATGGCAAATACAATAACATAAAAGTTATTAATGCAATCATCTCTAATGGTATAAGATACAAAGGCCATGGTCCTAAATAATCTAAAATGGATGGGTTTGTAGGCTTTTCGGAAATATACATATAGTTTCCTTCAATAAAATAATTTAGTAAAAACACATAGAAAGTATAGAGGTTAAGGTACAAAAAGGCTTTCCAAACACTCTTTGCTATCGGTCTATATTTTTCAACAAATACAATAAACATGTTTGCTACAACTATTCCACCATGCGAGATAAAAAAGTGAACATAACGAAAATGTGGAAATGTGTAAGAACTTAAATCAGGGGTAATCATTGCCTGCAATGCACTGCCAACACCTGCAAAATAAGTAAATTCAAAGAGACTATAACTCTTAGTAAGCAGTAATGCAGCAGATAATAGGATGGAAATACTGCTTAAATGGAACGGTAGTGAATATTGAATAGTCCACTCCTCTATACTCCAAAGCCACGCATGCAGACTAATTTCCGAAATGATTAAAATTGCTGCTAATCCTGACCTAACAATCGAATTTAGAGGCTGCTCCCTCAGAACTCTTCGAAATAGAAAGATTAAGACAATAATTCCAAGTAAAACAAGTAATGTCATCCAATGTGTTAATGAAAATAAAATAAATAAATCTCCGCCATCAGCCTGAAAATATCTTTCCATTTCATCACCGTTGTTAATGTGTCTATTATAATTATCGATATGTTGACTTCATATATTATTTCCCGTTATCATCATTACTATAAAATTTAGGAGGCTATTTCATGTCTGCATTAGTTTTTATGGCTCTGTATCGTCCGAAGCCTGGAAAAGAAAATGAATTAAGAGATATTCTAAAAGTACATATCCCCGTCCTTCGCGAAGAGGGCTTGATAACCGAACGTGAATTATTAACACTGCAAGCTGAAGACGGAACAATTATTGAAATAGCCGAATGGAAGTCTAGTGAGGCCATTGACAAGGCACATCAATCAGACAAAGTAATGTCAGTTTGGAATCAAATTGGTGCTTTAGCTGAACTCACAAATCTATCGTCCCTTGCTGAAGCGCAATATCCTTTTCCAAATTTCAAAGCTATTTAGGTTTAGTAATTTAATGAGTACAAAAAAACACGAGAGATTCTAAATGAACTCGCGTGTTTTTTTTGAGTGACCACGAATATTACTATTTTTGATTTTCGGTCACCCAGAACCTGCTTGAGTGACCATGAATATTACTATTTTTCCTTTTCGGTCACTCAGGACCCGCTTGAGTGACCATAAACATTACCATTTCTCAGTTTCGGTCACTCAGAACCCGCTTGAGTGACCATAAACATTACCATTTCTCAGTTTCGGTCACTCAGAACCCGCTTGAGTGACCATGAATATTACTATTTTTCCTTTTCGGTCACTCAGAACCCGCTTGAGTGACCATAAACATTACCATTTCTCAGTTTCGGTCACTCAGAACCCGCTTGAGTGACCATGAATATTACTATTTTTCCTTTTCGGTCACTCAGGACCCGCTTGAGTGAACATAAACATTACCATTTCTCAGTTTCGGTCACTCAGAACCTGCTTGAGTGACCGTGAAGCCATGTCAAATCAGGATTCGGTCACTCAAATAACTTACCTATTAGTTTGTAAAGATAAATTCCGTCCTGCTTCCGGTTTGTCCGGCGATGACTTCTAGTCTAATATCAATTCTTTCTTTCAACTCTGGAACGTGAGAGATAATTCCAACTAAGCGTCCGCTGCTCTGGATGTCCATTAAGGCTTCAATTGCTTGGTCCAGTGATTCAGGGTCAAGTGTTCCAAAGCCTTCATCAATGAACATCGTCTCTAATGAAACTCCGCCTGCATAGTTTTGAACAACATCTGCAAGCCCGAGCGCTAATGAAAGTGATGCCTTAAAGCTCTCCCCACCAGATAATGTTTTAACATGGCGCTCCTGTCCCGTATATTGATCATAAACGAGAAGTTCTAAACCACTTTGAACATTCCCTTTAGAACGGTCGGTTTTCCTTAGGAGTTCAAACCGCCCAGCCGTCATTTTCCTTAGTCTCACGTTGGCCTCCCGTAATATATCATCTAAGAAGGCTGCGAGGACATACCGTTCAAATGTTATTTTGTACGTATTTTGACCTCTTGCGATGTTATGGAGTTCACCAATTAGATTGTATCGATCCTCCAATACTTTCATCTGCTCATTCAATTTTTCAACTTTTTTATAAATTTCTTCATTGTCTCGCTTTTTAACAAAAAGGTCTGTCCGCTGGTTTGTGAGTTCGGTAATCTCATCAGCAAGTTTCTCTAATGAAGCTCTTATCCCAGCTACATCAGGTGTTTTCACATCTGCTAAAAGCTTAGTCAATTCCTTCAAACGATCTGAAACGGATCGGTATTCCTCACGATAATTCCGAATTTGACCTTCGAGATTTTGAATTTCACCTTCACTTTTTTTAGAGGAATGATATTCGCCATAGTTTTCAAAACCTTGTTCTGCTAATTTAGAAACAAAGATTTCCTTTTCTGTATTAAGCTCGTTTTGTTTAATGGAATGGTGCTTCACCGCATCTTGGAATCTTGCTGATTCCGCAGATTGTTTTTCTTTCACTGCCTGTAAAAGCTGCTGTGCCTCTTCCAATCTTTTTACTAACAATTCGTGATGTTTTTTGGAAGCTGTTAAAGTCTTTTCATAGGCCGATTCGGTGCGAAGATTCTCTGGAATAACATTCATCATTCTCTTAAGATTCGTATTCTTCTCAGTAAACAATACGGTTAACTCGTTTACATCTCCAGTAAACTTCTGAATAGCCATTTGTAATACTGCTTTATCCGACTCACTTTTCTCTATTTCACTTTTGATTGTATCAAGCAATTTGATTTGTTCAACCAGCGTTTTTTGAGTCTTTTGGAGTTGATTTCTTGTAGAAAGAACCTCCGTTTTAATTACATGTGAATTGTTTTCATTAAAATCAACACGATGGGTGCGGATTTCTTTTAATATGTCTTCACAGTTTTCACGTTGTATTTTTTCAATCGATTGAATTTCAAAAAACGCAGATTCCGCTGCTGATTTTTCTTTTTCCAAATGAGCCGCCTGCTGCTTTGCAGATTTTAAGTCCTCTTCATTAGGAATGTGCTTTTCATTCAATGAAACGGGAGCTGGATGATGTTCGGAACCACATACCGGGCATGCTTCACCGTTTGTAAGCCGTGTCGCTAATAGTGACGCTTGTCCATGCAGCCATTGGTTCTCGAGGTCTTCTACAAGTTCCTTGGCATCTGAATACCTAGCAGCTATATTTTCGAATTTTCCGGACTTCAAATTAAGATCTTGTACTGTCTTTTTATAACGGCCAAGGTAAAGTTCATATTTTTCCAGCCTGTCTAGTTCAGACTGCATTTTTTCAATCAGACGTTCATTTTCTATAAAAGTTAATTGGCCCTTTTCAATTTCCGTCTTTTTGTCGAGCAGGGTTTTCATACGCTCTTCCAAGGCCTTGAGATTTTTTTCAGAGGCTGCATGTTTTTCTTTTGCTTCCTTTAATGAGGATTGCACCACTTCAGACTCTTTTACTAATGCAGAAAAGGAATAAACGTCATCCTTCATAGAAATAAGCTGGTTGATGACATCTACTGCTTTTTTCCGCTCTCCTTCACGCTCAAGCTCTGCTTGCAATTGTTGGTCATACTGCTTTGCAAGAACATCTAATTTTTCCATTTCACTTTGGATTGAAGTGACATTGCCCTTAAGCTGGTCCATTTCGCGCTTTAGACGATGGCATAGCTCTTCTTGTTGCGCCAAAAGTGCTGCCTTATGAGCTAGTTGAACCTGTTTTTCTTTTTCAGTGAAAATGTCTGCTTGTGATTCAAGCTTGATTTTTTCCCCTTTTAACGCATCTCTCGTTTGGATTTGTTTTACAATCGTTTCAGCTTCGAATAGCTTTGCTTTAAAATCATCTTGTTCCTTTTCCTTATCTTTCAAGGTACTAACAAGTGTTTCAATCATATCGGCCATGCCGCTTATTTCTTCCTGTAATAACGGCATCATAATTACATCATTTACACTGTCTGCTTCCAAATAACCTTTCAGTTCTTCATTTGTAACAGCTTGGATTCGGCGAATGGCCTCATTTCTTGCTTGAACCTGAAGCTCAACAGAATTCTTTAACTCAGTGGCTTCAACCTTCAATTTTTCTTCCACCATTTTATAAATTTGTGTATGGAATAATCGCTGTAAGATTACTTCCTTATCTTTACTATCAGATGTTAACAGCTTACGAAATTCACCTTGAGGGATCATTAAAATTTGGCGAAATTGATTACTGTCAATCAGCATAATTTCTTTAACCTTTTCCTCAACATCATTTATCTTTGAGGCAATAATTTTCTTCTCACCGTTCTCATCCCAGCTGTATAATTCCGCCCTGGCAGGTAATGTAGTAAAACCATCGCCTTTTTCCTTCTTTTTTGGCTGTTGTGGCAGTCGGGTAATCGAATAAACTTTGTTCCGAATGGAGAAATCGAGTGAAACCTCTGTTACCAAATCTGCTTTCGCAAATTGGCTGCGAAGTTCTGGACCATTGCGGTCCTCACCGCTTGCTTTTCCATAGATTGCATAACTAATCGCATCAAAAATAGTGGTCTTACCTGCCCCTGTTTTCCCAGAAATCACAAACATTGTACGATTACCCAGCTGTGTAAAGTCAATTGTTTCTACCCCGGCGTAAGGTCCAAATGCCTGCATGGTCAGTTTTAATGGTTTCATCGGTCTCCCTCCTCACGTAACACTTTTTCAATCACGTCTGCCATTGCTTCTTTTTTATCAGCAGTAAACTCAGAGGTTGTCATTTCGGTATAAAATTGCTCAAACAAATCTAACTCTGACTTTTTCTCATTTTGGGTACTAGTAAATGACTGCTTTTTCTTTAAGTCTGTAATATCTATCTTCCGTTCAAGATGAAGTACATTCGGATATACCTGACGTAATTTATTTATTGGATCAAGAAGTGCGCCTTCATCATGCAAGGTTATTTTTAAATAATCATGTAATCTTTGTTTTTCATAAAAGAAAGGATCTAGTAACTCCTCTAAATGTCCCTCAAGTTCACGCATGTCATGTGTCGGGGTCAATGAGCGATAGCGATGAGAAAAATTTCCCTTTTCATCCATTTCGATAATCGAAATAGATTTATTTTGCTTTGCTTCAGAAAAGGAATACTTTAAAAGAGATCCTGAATATTTCACTTTGTTATGTTTGATTGCATCAGGACTGTGGAGATGACCAAGAGCAGTATAAGAGAAAGGCTCGAAAAGTTCTGCTCCGACACAGCCAGATCCCCCAACCGATAAGACACGTTCAGAGTCAGATGTTTGTCCGCCCAAAACAAAAGCATGTCCTACGAACACGTTCGGTTCATTGTAATTTAAGTTTTCCTCTATTTTACCTACTACAGCTTTCATCGCATCTTGATGAGAATGAATCGATTCATCCTCAAGGAGTTGGCGAACAATTCCAGGTTCGGCAAAGGGGACTAGGTAGAAATTCACTCCGTTAACATGGACTGGTGTAAAGCTGTTTGTCAGTTTTCCAGATAAATAAAATTGGCTATGCTTATACCACGAGCTCCCAAAAGACAGTCTTTCTGCGCTATCATGGTTTCCAGCTATCGCAACAACCGGTATCCCAAGCTCTACATTGATTCTAAATAGAATTTCATCTAATAATTCAACCGCATCGGTTGGCGGTACAGAACGGTCATACAAATCTCCCGCAATTACGACTGCATCGGGCTTTTCTTCGGCAACAATATCAATAAATTGATTAAGTGCTTCCCGTTGGTTTTCTGTCATATAAACACCATGCACTAATTTACCTAAATGCCAGTCAGCAGTATGGATAAATTTCATTAATTTTCACCCCATCTTTATTTCATTCATAAATACTATTATAGCAAAATACCAACATTTGTGAGATTGGAAAACTAAGAAATAAAAGGTAATACTGGCTATAGATTTTATAAAAGACTATTAATCACAAAAAACAGCCCGACACAATGGTCGGGCTGTTAAATAGTTGGTTTCATAAATTACTTTTTAGTTACGTTAGCAGCTTGTGGTCCACGAGCACCTTCAACAACTTCGAAAGATACTTCTTGACCTTCTTCTAAAGTTTTGAAACCTTCAGTTTGGATAGCGGAATAGTGAACAAATACGTCGTTTCCGTCTTCAGCTTCGATAAATCCGAAACCTTTTTCAGAGTTAAACCATTTTACTTTACCGTTTTTCATGTAAAAAAATCCTCCTATTGGCTAGACAAGCCATGTGTAAATTTCACCAAATTACAACGTGATAGCTTTACTTCCACTTTCTTATCCAAACTTCAGTTAAAACTTGAACAAGCTTTGTAACATAAATCTAATCTCGTGCAACGGCTGTCTAAAATTTAACATTTTTTAGCTGTACTGTCAATAAAACACTATAGACAAAAGCCCACAAAATTCGGGGCTGGAAACGCTATTCCACTAGGTTTACAATCCCGTATTTTGGCTTTTATGGCTGCTAGCTTCAGTCACCATTACCTGATTTCTGTCTATTTTACCAAATTTACATTTGAGATCTTTTATGACGTCTTTAAGCAGTAATTCTAGACCAATATACGTGAGGGACGGGAAGTTCGCAAAAAGCTTTTTGACTTCCCATTTCAGTTCATTTTCACCGCAAATACTATGGCGATTAATCTGATCCACTTCATTTTTTATGATCGAAAGCTCCTTTTGTTTTTCATCAGCTGGCAGGAGCTCAAGTGCATCAAGTCTGCTTAGGAACTCAACTGACTTTTCAATTTTCAACCGAACTTCATCATGAACATCCTTAACAATTATATGATTCTTGTATTTAAACTCATTTAACTTCAATGCTGAGTCATATGTTGCCTTAACAATTTCCTCTCTTGTCATGCTGTTTGTTTCATAGCTTAGCATATTCTTCCAAGATGGTTGTTTCATAGCCTCTCGGAAGTCTTCAAGTTTATGACAGAACTTTTTATAACCATATTTATCTGGATTTTCAAACGCAGGGCTGCCAGGATCCAGGAATGGAGAAAGTGGTGCTACAAAATACGAAATATTGGAAGCTTCGCCGCATTATTTGTGAATGTTTTCACAAAAATCGACATTTCTCATCGCACTTTCGTATGTTTGATTAGGGATACCCGTCATGAAAAAACAAATCAACTTTCGCACAGCCTTGTTTTAATGCGAATTGGAGCATTTCGATTACTTTCGCATTTGTACATGGCAGCTTTCCGTTATATTTGCGAATATCTTCATCCGCGGATTCAAGGGTAAGTTCGATACTGTATTTTGGTATTGCTTTATTTAATCTTTCAAAAAACCTCTCATCTGCATAATTAAACAATTCAAAAACTAGCTCATTCTTAAGCTTCATTTTAGATAAGCCATCAAGGAACTCATCAACATATTCCTTGCCGCCTTGTCTAATATCATTTAATAGAAAAATAGGTGCTCTTGTAAATCTTTGTATAAGCGCAATATCTTCTAACATTTTTTGCGGAGATCGCATCACCAGCTTCTTCCGATTACAGTTTAGCTCGTAAGCATCTCTGGAACCGCCGCAGATTAAACAGTTATAGTTACACCCTTTTGAGGTTAATATTGCTGTGTTTGGATAACGCAGCCAGCCCTTATATGGCAGTGGGTCTAATAGATTAAAATATTTGAAGACCGAACCTATGATATACCGATAACCTGGTAAATTAAATTCATCGAGACTATCAGGTACATAAGTAATCTCATTATAGAAATATTGATTATTTCGCTTCCATGTTAGGTTTGGAATATCCGCAAATCCGGTTACATCTTTTTTCTCTAACTTGTTCAGCAGCATAAGGATTAATTTCTCAGTGGTATCACCACGTACTATAAAATCAATCCAGGGATATTCGATTAATTCCTTATGGAAGTACGTGCTGGATAGACCCCCAAACATCACTGGAGTCTCTGGATGGTATTTCTTTACGATTTTGGCTAACTCCACACTTCCATGTGCATGCGGCAGCCAGTGAAGATCAATTCCAAACGCCTTTGCTTTAATATTCTTGATTTTTTTTTCAACATCAAAATTTGGATTTAATAGCATGCGATTGGCGATATTAATAATCTTCACTTTTAATCCAAATCTTTCAAGATAATCCCCGATACTAGTTAAACCAACCGGGTACATTTCAAAAACAGGTGAAGATGGAACCACATCGCTGATTGGACCGGTAAATAGCATTTCTTTTCTGAAATCGTAAACTGTTGGCGGATGCAGCAGTACCAAGTCGTAAATCATTTGATCACTTCCTAAATTTAAGATATTTGTTTATATCTTAATAGTAATATAAGAAAGAAGGGAAAAGTTGGTTCAAATATTACAATTAATTGATTTTTAAGAGAAAAGCGGAAGCGCCTTCGGAACAAGCACAGCTTGTTCCTGCGAGGAATATTCTTAGAAGCTTTCCTTGGTGCCCATGGGCGACAGGCATAAGACGAGCTGGCGAGAAGGTTGTTCTTTAACCTTCTTGACGGATTGGCTTATGACCCCGAGCCCCTAGGCGCTGCAGCTAGACAGTTATCAATTCTCGAAGATTGATTCTTTTAAGTATAAAAATTGCCGAAGAAAGGTTATTTCTTCGGCATGGTGACTACTTCTTCATCCTCGTCTCTAAACTTATCTAATATAGTAATCGTATTTACTAAGTGATTGTTAAAGATCTGGCGAGCTACGGCTAGCAGTTCGACAATCATTGGATCTTTTAGTGTATAAATAACTTTATTCCCTTCCTTGGTACCAGTGACAATATTCTTTGCTCGTAATATCGTTAACTGCTGCGAAACAGCGGAGCCTTCACTGCCAACAAGTGTTTGAATTTCATTAACACTCTTATCCCCTTCTGCTAACAGTTCCAAAATGCGAATCCTCAAAGGGTGCGCAAGTGCTTTGAAAAATTCCGCCTTAAATTGCTGCATTTCAAGATTCAACCCATTCACATCCTAATTCATGCTAGTAAGTAGCCGAGAGCTTCTGTTTGCTTGTCTCGATTACTTCTGAAGCTGAAAGCTTCTTATATTCTTTAAACGCGAAGTGCATACAGCCAAGACATTTATTGCGATCAAGTTCAGATAATGCAAACTGAATCGCATCACCTGTATGCTCAAAGAAATGATCTTGACCAATCACGTCATATATACCAGTGCTTACCATAACTTTTTTAGGCTGTTCGTTTATCCCCGATATAATCACTATACCACTTTTTGGAAAATGGGACACAATACTAGCCAGATTGGCTTCACCTGTTGTATCCATAAATGGCACCCTGCTCATCCGTAATAAGAGAATCTTAGGACGATAGTTTATCGTATTCATAATCGAGGTTTCAAATGTTTGTGCTGCTCCAAAGAATAATGGACCTTCCACGTTATATATACTTACCTGTGGACAATCATGCGAATCAGAAACGATTTGAGTCTCAACCTTGGCATGTTTATGCTGCAGGTTTGGCAATGCCTTTGCAGTGATCATCAAATCACTCATTCTCTTGGTAAATAGTATCGCCGCCAGCACTAACCCGACTTCTACGGCCGTTGTTAGATTAACAAATACCTTTAATAAAAAGGTCACCACTAAAACTAGTGAATCCGTCGATTTTGTTTAAAATATGCGCAAAAACTTTCCGCTCACTCATATTCCAAGCTACCACCATTAATATTGGTGACATGCTTGCCAGCGGAATATAGGATGCGAATGGTGCGAAAAACATTAATACTAGCAATACTACTATTCCATGAATGATCCCAGATAACGGGGATACTGCTCCATTTTTTATATTCGTGGCTGTTCTGGCGATGGCCCCAGTTGCTGGTATTCCACCAAATAGTGGTGTAATCATATTGGCAATCCCTTGACCGATAAGTTCCTTGTTGCTGTTATGTTTACTATTGGTCATGCCGTCTGCCACGACTGCTGAAAGTAAGGATTCAATACCGCCAAGCATCGCAATGATAAAAGCAGGTTTTAATAGAGTAATAATCATTTCAATACTCAGGGCAGGTATCTGAAGCTGTGGCAATGAACTTGGAATCTGTCCATAAGCACTTCCAATCGTTGCAACTTGCCCCGGATACAGCAAGGTTGCAATTATGGTTGAAACGACTAAACCAATTAGTGGGCCTGGGACCTTGGGAGCAATCTTAGGGGTCATGATAATGGTTGCTAAACATATTACTGCTGTGAAAATGCTTAACAGGTTAACAGTACCCATATTGATAATAATTTCGTTTATATTTTTGGTAAATTCTTCGTGTTTCTCAATTCCTGTCAACCCTAGGAAACTAGCAATTTGTCCGGTGAAAATGGTAATCGCTATCCCCGTGGTGAATCCAATGGTTACTGGTCTTGGAATGTATTTTATTAAAGATCCCAGTTTGAATATCCCCATTAAAAGCAGCATGATCCCGGCTAAAAAGCCTGCAATTAAAAGATTTTCATATCCGTACGTCATAACGATTCCAAACAAGATTGGAATGAACGCCCCTGTTGGTCCGCCAATTTGATACTTCGACCCTCCAAATAAGGAGATGAGGATTCCGGCAACAATTGTTGTGTAGATTCCATATTCCGGCTTAACCCCTGAAGCAATCGCGAAGGCCATCCCAAGTGGTATGGCAATTACACCGACAATGAGTCCTGATAGGACATCTTTTGGTACATTACGTAAGGAATACTGTTGGAATCTTTTGTCACGAAACATATGACCCCTTCTTATCTTTTAAATTTGTATATCTGATTATTTGAATATAGAGGAATAAGGAGTAATAATCAAGATATTTGTTTTTAAAAATTTTCCAGTTGTAATGTCTCCTGTCTCTGTGTTATATTAATTGAGCGATGAGCTGAGTTGTGTAAGTCGAGAAACATTCCTTATGGAGCACACTATGTGGAGTGTGGTTTTTCGCCTCAATACGCAAAGACGCCTGCTATATGCAGGCGTCTTTTTATGTTTTTCTACTCCTTCGATTTCGGTCAACATGATTTCTTCATGGTTACCACTTTTTCGTTTTTTCCACGATTTCGGTCATCATGAACGCATCATGGTTACCACTTTTTCGTTTTCCCAACGATTATGGGCATCATGAACCTTTCATGGTTACCACTTTTTCGTTTTCCCTTCGATTTTGGTCATCATGAACCTTTCAGTTACTTGTTTACTCCGTATAAAATTGGAACTTTTTCCCTATATCCATTAAAATAGATTTATAAAGTAGGAGGAGGGAAAAAGATGAATAACCATGATATTGATTACAAAATTTATGGCGACGATATGCAGTTCGTTGAAGTTGAACTCGATCCTCAGGAAACAGTTATCGCTGAAGCAGGAAGCTTTATGATGATGGAAGAAGACATACATATGGAGACGATTTTTGGAGATGGATCTGGTAATTCTGGTGGCAGCGGTCTGATGGGCAAATTATTCAGCGCCGGGAAACGAGTGATTACAGGAGAAAGCTTGTTCATGACTGCCTTTACTAACCAAGGACAAGGCAAAAAACATGTTTCCTTTGCCTCACCGTACCCTGGTAAGATCATTCCAATGGACTTAAGTGAGTTAGGTGGAAAAATCATTTGTCAAAAGGATGCTTTTCTGGCGGCTGCAAAAGGTGTTTCTGTTGGAATCGAATTTCAACGAAAGATTGGTGCTGGGTTCTTTGGCGGTGAAGGATTCATCATGCAAAAGCTTGAAGGCGATGGACTTGCATTTGTTCACGCTGGGGGAACAATTACAAAAAAAGAACTCCTTCCCGGTCAGACATTGAGAGTCGATACCGGCTGTTTAGTGGCAATGACCAGTGGAGTCGATTATAATATCGAAATGGTCAAAGGAGTTAAGACTGCACTTTTTGGTGGCGAAGGATTATTTTTTGCAACACTAAGAGGTCCTGGTTCGGTATGGATTCAATCCCTGCCATTTAGCCGACTTGCAAGCCGCGTATTTGCAGCTGCACCACACCGTGGCGGAGGAAAAGATGAAGGCAGCATCGCAAGAGGCATTTTTGATATGTTCAATGGCGATTAACATCGGAATCCGAAAAGGGCAGAATCCATTCTGCCCTTTTTACTATTAGAGCTTATTTTCCCCTAGGTAATCAGAAAGGGCGACCTGCAGGGTTCCCTTTAACTCAGCAACGTGCTCAAAGGTAATCCCCGAGTTAATAACGAGTTTAACAATTTCTGGCCTAAGTCCAGTAATTACCGTCTTACACCCCATCATGGAAACACCATTAATAACACGAATGATATGTTGGATAACTTCGATCTCATTCACCGCAGCACCGGAAAGATCTAATATTAAGGTATGAATATGTGAATTACCTATTTCGGTAATTAATTTATCTTCAATCGTACTAGCCCTAAAACGATCTATTGCACCAATTAACGGTAAAATGCTGATATCGCGTGAGATTGGAATGATCGGAACAGAAAGATTCTCTAGAAGTTTTCTCTGTGCATCTAACAATTCATCTTTGTACTTGCTATATTGGATAAAAAAAGAATTCAAAAATTGGTCAAATTGCCGATTGATGTTTTTTTCCAAAGTAAAATAAAACTCCGAAGAATGATCATTATTTTTATTAATATCAAAATTATAGAGGAAATCCCACACTGTTCTTCTGATTGCTTGTATCCACTCTAATTTAAATGCAATGGTTAATGAATATTTAGCCCAAGCCACCCCTTCCTGCTTTGCGAAAGAGATTAATTCATGTTCACGTTCCTCTACTATCAGTAGCACGAGTTTATGTGCGTTGTTTAATAGATTAATATTACCAATTCTATGTATCTCATCAATTTTATCTTTCACGTTTATCGCTTCTTCTAGAAGTCTATCCTCAAAAATATCTTTATTAGCAAGAAAATATTCCTTTATGGATAAAGTTTCTTCATAGCTTAAATTCAACTTTTTTACACCTCTATTTTTCAGCTCATTTCGAACAGGGATTCTTAAGGTAAATTTTGTTCCTTGATTTACTTCACTCTCAACATTTATTCTTCCACCATGCTGATACACAGTCGAAAACACTTGGGTTAAACCCATCCCTGTACCAAGCTCCTTGGTTGAAAAAAAAGGTGTACCCAATAAGGATAATTTCTCATTAGGAATTCCTTCTCCCGTATCTTCTATACATACCACTACTTCATTTCCCTCGACAAAATGGCTGATCGTTAATGAACCAGATTCATTCATAGATTCTAATGCATTTTTAATTAGATTAAAAAATGCCTTTTTAAACTGATTTTTTTTACCATAAATCGGTGTATTTGTATCATAATAACTTGTATTAACTCGAATATCATATATTTTATCTTGAAATAGATTCAAGATTGATTCCATTTCAACTGCAATTAGGATTGATTGTGGTTGCTCATCTTCCTGGTCTGGTTTAGAAACTTGAAGAAGATCATTCAGTGTTGATAACGCATTTTCTAATTCTAACTGAGCTATGTTAATGTACTCAGGATTACTTTCATGCTCTAGTAATTGCAAAAATCCTTTAACGGCCGTTAATGGATTCCGGACTTCATGAGCAATCCCTGCTGCAATTTGGCCAACTGAAGCCAATTGTGTTAGATGCTTTTCACTTTGACATGGAATGGAATTTAATACTTTCAACGTAACAAGTCCTCTCCTAATTGATTTTCTAGCAGTTTTGATAGTTGAAATTATTATTTCGTCTCTCTAAGCACAAATATTACCAAAATATTCGAAAAATAGACAGGTTACAATTTACTAGAATATTACCTAAAAAAGGAAATTAACCTATATACCGGCAGATATTAAGTGCTATTTTACAAAAACTTTACAATTAAAAAGTGCAGCCGGTATGCTGCACTAAATTAACTCACTCCTTGTTCCTTGCTCCATGAGCCTTGCATTTTTCGAATGGTAACAATTTGCCCAATATGATAGGCATTATGAAGGGTTATACTCGATAAAGATTCCAACCAAGTTTCTTTCGATTCCTCACTAATACGTTGATCAAACTTTTCATCTTCACTATTCTTAATGGTCTCAATCCAGTCAAACATCACCACATTGAAGCGTTCTAAGACCTGCTCCCATTTCGATTCGCTTAAATAGGTAAAAGTACTATCATTATTTCCTTCCATCTTTGGAATCACTTTATTCTTAAAACGGTATAAAAAGCGTTCATTCCAAAAAACTAAGTGACTGATGAGTTCCCAGATGGAGTTCTCGGAATCAGATTTTTTCCAGTTTGCTTGCTCTGGAGTTAAACCTGCAACTGCTTTTTCAAATGAAACAAACCAATGGCTCTTTTTTTGACAACAAAGGAATTGTTCAAGTAATACATCTTTTCGATTCATCTTACAAATCTCCTTCAGTAATAATTTTTACCATTTGATTTCGACAACTTCCCTCGATACCCTTTATTCCAAATGAAGTTTTCTTAATTCATTATTCGCTTGAGATCTTTTAACGTTATAAGATTGCCATAGGACATTGCTTAGATTTGCTTCATTTTTTCTTTCTAGTAAAATATCCTTTAAGCCCGGAAGTTGAGGATCTTCTTCATATAACTCAACTAGGCCAAGAATACCTGTGTGAGATAAGCTATTTAGATAGTGCAAATCAATTTTCCCACTTTGTTCATACCGTTCAATGTTCTTAGTCACGATAATCTGCTCGACATTGATTACATTCATCAATGTGTAGTAGAGTAACGAACTAATAAAATAAAAATGGAATAATGATAGTTTTTCAATCCAAATTTTTATTAAGGTATACATGAAAATGACAACAAGAAAGATCATAAACGAGTGCGCCATCACTCTGATGAAAGTAAACCCATAAGCAGCCTCATACATGCTTAACCGCATGAAGGCAGAACTTAATAACACACCACTTGAAATGACCAGTGCCGTTAATAGGACTTGCATAAATCTTTTTATCAACCCTATCGACCTATCCACAAAGGTTAAAACCAGAACGGTTACCGTGAGATTGATGAGTGTCACAAATATTAGTTCGAAAAAGCCTTTTCTTGCATATTCTGCATAGGTGAAATCCCCTTGCAATGTCCCACTAAAGAAGTACTTAAATTGGACTATAATAAAGAGTACATAGACCGCATTTATTAACACAAGGACTGTAATGGTAATAATTGTATCCATTTTAAATGGTAGTTTGTCACCATCTTGAATGAGTACATTGATTTGTTTCCTCATCAGAACCTGCATGAGACCAAAAAAGGTAAAAGTAAAGGACAAAACAATAAAAATTCGAGCGACTACTTCAGCGTCAACCATCTGAAACCACTGGGGAATTCCCCCCATCAGCCTTTCAAATTGAGTATCCGCAGACATCAGTAAACCTAAGACAATAAACAAAACGGGAATGGAAATGAGTATACCAATTGTTACTTTTCTCCACACTTGAAATTTACTCTCGTCCATACCCTGTTTAAAAAACTTTCCCATTAAAGAAGCAAAAATAAGATTATACTTTATTGCTCCTCCTAACTTCGAAAATAAATAGGCTATAAAAGCTAGTTTGTTCCAACGGATATTTTTTTGACTTGTTACTAATACAAGATGAAAAAATACGAGTGCTGGAATCACCATAATATTCAAAGCATAAAAGAAAATATTATCATTGATAAAATAGCCTACCGCTAACAACCAGACACAGATGAGCAGAAGATATCCGAATCGCTGATGATTGAATGCAAAACCGCGATAGCGATAAAAAAATAAACTGTAAAAAGCGATGATAAATAATAAATAGGAAATACCTATTTCAGTTCGGAAAAACGCTTCCTCCGCCACAATCCCTACCACCATACACAGTAATAAAAAGATCCAATCACTTTTACCAAATTTAAGTTCCATAAAAATCCCTCTTTCATATAGAATTTCTATATACATAGTTTTGCTAGGTATATAAGTAAAAAAAAGCTGCTTATATCGATGCCTTCCTGCCCCAGTGATATCCAAGCCAACTAATGGGATATAAGAGGATGGTAAGTATAATACAAGCAATAATAAACGTTTTCGTTAATAAAGGTTCGAACCACGAATGAGGTATTATTTCAAAAACGGTTAAAACCATTAATAACAGATTTGGGATAAGTGAAAGTAAAAATGTCTTATTTAAAAGTCTCCTGCCGCCATGTCCAAAACCCTTTCCAATTTCATAGCCGAGCAATGCCCAAAAAAACAGATAAATAAAGGCAATTAAGGTTGGTATAGCAGTTAAATGACTCCAAACAACCGATAGCCATTTCCATTGAAATACATTATGGAAAATGGTTAGCAAGCTCCCCCCCCCAAAAAAGAGAATATTCATCAGGATAAACAGCCATTTCATATTACTCGGCGTTACGGAGAGTTCCTCTTTCCACATTACTGCGATTTCCTCAGGACTCCCCAATCTGGAAATGATTACTTCCATCAACTCATTCTCATCTTTACAATCAAAAGATTCAATCACAATTTCCTCAATATGTACTTCATATTCCAGTAGAATACTTTTTTTATCTTGATGGTTTCCAAGCCTCTCTTCAAGCTCTTCTAGAAACCTATTCTTCGGCAGTTCCATGCTTCGATCTCCCTATTACCTTGTTCATTACCTTCACAAAATCCTGCCATTCACGGGTTTTTTCATTTAGGACTTCTTTGCCTGCGTCTGTAATTTGGTAATATTTACGTGCTGGCCCCTTCTCCTGCTCCTGCCAATAGCATTCAATATACTCTTGTTTTTCAAGCTTGTGCAAGGCTGGATACAATGTGCCCTCTTTGACGCTTAAGCCATTATCACTTCGCTGCTCTAATTCTTTTACCAATTCATAGCCGTACATATCCCTTTCATTTAACAATTGAAGCAAGATTAACGAAGTACTTCCTTTTACCAATTCACGATTAAACATTTTCTCACCTACCTAGAATTATTAGGTACATAGAAATTCTACACTATATTAGGTTAGCTGTAAATTAAAAAAGTGACGATTTTTCCAATCGCCACCATTTCATCCTATTTCTTTATCTTCTTTTGGTGTTGGATAAAATCGTCGCGTTCACCTCCATCCGCTAACTCCTCGGAAAACTCATGATTAACACTTTGATCACGACGCTCATAAGGTCTAACAATTCTTGGGGGAATGTTATTATTAGGCGCTGCTTGTTCATTCCAATCACTCATAATATCACCTCTTCCTTTAGTTTGGGATTCATACTTAAAATCATACAGAAATGATTTTTTGCATAAATATTCCATTTTTTTAACATACTAAGAAAAACGGTGAGGTGAAGAACATGGGATTAATTAACTCCTTTAACCAGTGGAGGGAAACTAGATATCAAAATCATGTTTCTCATATGAAGAATCAAGACAAATGTCCCGATTGCTATGGGAGAGGCTTTACTGTTTATCCTTATAATGAATTTGCCTATTATAACTCCGTGGAATGCCCAGGTTGTCAAGGCAGCGGATCTTATTCAGATTGGGATCAACTGAGATAGTGAAAAAATCTCTATACCTAATGAATTTGGTGTAGAGTTTTTTTTATTGTTTGGAATAAATCTATGGTAAGGAAATCATAATTTTGCTATAATTTCAGAATATTCTTTTTGGAATACATCTGAATGTATATATAAACAATGGATGATTTTTACTGGAGGTATTTGATTAAATGCAAAATTCACTTTCTACTCAAAAGCTTTACACTTCAAAATTAGCTCTTTTACAAACAGAAGTTGCAATAAAAAAAACAAAGGATTACTTTGAAAATTCCTTAGCTGAAACATTAAATTTAACACGAGTTTCAGCACCAATCCTTTTGAAATCTGGAAAGGGCCTAAATGATGACTTAAATGGTGTAGAAAGAATGGTTTCTTTTGAGGCATTGGATATTAAAAATGCAAAAATTGAAATCGTCCAATCTCTTGCTAAATGGAAAAGAATGGCACTAGCAAGGTATGGCTTTACACAGGACGCTGGACTTTATACAGATATGAATGCAATTAGGAGAGATGAAGTTTTAGACCATTTGCATTCGATTTATGTAGACCAGTGGGATTGGGAGAAAATCATTGCAAAAGAGCAACGTAATCTGGAGACATTAAAAACAGAAGTACAAAAAATCTATCAGGTTTTTAAAAACACTGAAAATTATTTATATGAGCTATATCCAGTGTTAGAGCCAGTCCTTCCTGACGAGATTCATTTTGTTACCACGCAGGAACTTGAAACCATGTATCCAAATCAGTCTCCTAAACAAAGAGAAGATAGTATCGCCAAAGAATATGGTGCGGTGTTCATCATGCAAATCGGAGGTCAGTTACTGTCTGGTGAAAAGCATGATGGACGCTCACCGGATTATGATGATTGGACATTGAATGGTGACATTATTTTCTGGTATCCCCCTTTAGAACAATCAATTGAAGTTTCTTCAATGGGGATTCGTGTAGATGAAGAGGCATTAAAAAAACAATTAGAGATCTCAAAAAATGAGGATAGAATGTCTTTAGAATACCATCAAGCTGTTCTTAATTGTGAACTCCCTTATACAATTGGAGGAGGAATTGGCCAATCTAGGATCTGTATGCTCTTCCTTAAAAAAATACACATTGGTGAAGTTCAAGTTTCCGTCTGGAATGACGAAATCATTGAGGACTGTCAAAAAGCAAATATAACTCTGTTGTAAAGATTTTTTCATGAGAATAAATAACAACCCTTCGGGAGATTTTATAAACATATGTTGTTTTTATACTTCTTCCGGGGGTGCGGTCTGTGTCAGTCTTTGTTTATCAGAAATTTATAATAAAACAGGATAAATTTAAAGAAGCGATAGATAATTTAAGAGAAATAAAAAAATTTAGAAATGAAAATTATAACCATCATGTTGAAATCTTAACACCTATTTCGGGTGAAGATCATACCTATGCCTTGCTGACAACCTACGATGGGTTAGGAGAAATGGAATTAGAAAACAAGAGGTTGTTTGACGATGAGGAATATTTAGAACTTATCGGCCCTTTTTTCCTAGAAAACATCAAAGAAGGAAGCATGTATACGCAAATCTACCGAGCGTTAAGTGATAAAAAGACTGATAATAAGAATGATAAAAAGAATGACAAGAAAAGTGAATAATCAATTTAGACTTACCGCACAAGTGAAACTCCTCACTATGCGGTTTTTTTTGTATTTCGAATATTTTTTCATAAGAATTCGTGACATCTGCCTAGCATCCTTCATATGATATAATTAAAGCAGAAATATGTACCTCTTACTTCCCTCCCCTATACTACTCATAAAAGCACCCACAGCCAATAATAATCCTACACTTTGAATTCTGCTCCCTATTCTTTTTTATCCATAAGGGGGAATTTCAATGACAGGTTTTATCATGATTCTAACTGTTATGTTACTTTCATTTTTTCTAGTATTGGGGGTAGTTTCACACTTTCAAAAAACTGGCAGGAAATGGATCTACTTTTCAATCTCAGCCTTTAGTTTGATTGCATTGGTTTTTATGCTGTTTTTCCTTGATTGGGACCTATCTAAACCTGGAAATAACAATTCTAATCCACCAACGACCGAGACACCTGCTAATGGTAATGAGGATCCAGGTAAAGAAAATCCTTCTGAAGGAAATCCTCCACCAGAAAACCCAAGAGATGAAGAGCCAACCGACGAAGATCCAAAGGATGAAGAACCAACTGGTGAAGATCCCAAAGATGAAGAGCCAGTTGATCCCCCCCCTGCAGAACCTGCAAAAATTGTTGTCCCCGTAAATGGAACTCTAGAGTATAAAGTCGTAGCAGGTGATACCTTATGGTCGATTGCAGATAGGGCTGATTTAACCGTTGCAAAAATAAAGCAATGGAATAACCTAGCCTCTGATACTATCTACGTTGGTCAAATATTAAAGTTATATGGTAAAAACGTTGAACCTCCTCCTCCAGTTGATCCGCCAAAAGAAGAGACACCACCAGTCACAACATCATCTGTTATCATTACAAGCGGCAGCGTTCAGACAAAGGAAATTGCTTTAACCTTTGATGCAGGCAGTGATGCAATCGGAATTGGGATATTAGATGTCTTGAAAAAGCATAACGTTAAAGCAACCTTTTTTCTAACAGGAGGTTGGGCAGATAAGTTTCCAAGTTACGCAAAAAGAATTGCAGTTGAAGGGCACGATATTGGAAATCATACGTACTCGCACCCGGATGCTGTCAAAACGAATTCCAACATTTTTCTCCAGGATATAATAAAAGCTGAGGAAGCGATAAAGAGAGTTACAGGGATAACTCCTCGTCCTTATTTCCGTTTTCCGTTTGGATCATATAATGCTGCTGCCCTAAAAACAGTTGGCGGGGCAGGATATCCCTATAGCATTCAATGGACCATAGATACAATCGATTGGCAGCAGCCGTCTGTTGAAGTGATTGTTTCAAGAATTCAATCAGGAGCAAGCAACGGAGACATTATCCTTATGCATATTGGAGGAATTAATACTCCTGCAGCCGTCGATAAGGTCATCCCGCTCTTGAAAGAAATGGGGTATAACTTGGTAACACTGACAGAATTACTTGATTTATAGACGTTAAAAAGGGTGCTCATTCAAACGAGCACCCTTTTTAGGTATAATTAATCTCTATCCAACAGTTCTTCCCCAGCAATCCCAGGCTCAGTCATTTCATAAACATTCAAAATAATATCTAATTCCTCTTCTGTTAGGACATCATACTGTAAACATAATTCACGAACAGATTTCCCAGTAATCGTTGCTTCCCTAGCAATTCGTGCAGCTACTTCGTATCCTAGATGTGGATTCACGGCTGTAATAATTCCAACACTCTTATCTACATATTCCTTTAAACGCTCTTCATTTGCTTCAATTCCTGCTAAACAATGATCTGTAAAGGCACGGAAACCGTTGTTCATAATACTGATTGACTGAAGAAGGTTAAAGACTAAAACAGGCTCCATCACATTCAACTCTAATTGACCAGCTTCAGACGCAAGACAAATGGTATGGTCATTCCCAATTACCTGGAAGGCAATTTGATTGATTAGCTCCGGCATAACCGGATTCACCTTCCCAGGCATAATCGAAGAACCTGGCTGACGTGCTGGGAGACGAATCTCACCTAACCCAGCGCGAGGGCCAGAAGCCATTAAGCGAAGGTCATTCGCGATTTTCGACATATTCATCATACAGACTTTCAATGCGGCCGAAACTTCTGTATAGGCATCGGTATTTTGAGTAGCATCCACTAAGTGCTCAGCGTTAACCAGTGGAAAACCACAAATTTCAGCGAGTTGTTTTACTACATCTTTAATGTATTTTGGGTCAGCATTTAAACCTGTTCCTACGGCTGTTGCTCCCATATTTACTTCTAATAAATGCTCCCGGGTATGTTTAATACGATTGATATCACGAGTAAGTACACGAGAGTATGCTTCAAACTCTTGTCCTAGGCGAATAGGAACAGCATCTTGAAGATGAGTACGTCCCATCTTAATAACCTTCTCAAACTGGACTGCTTTTTGTTTAAAGACTTTTTGCATATCTTCCATGGTGATTAGTAATTTTTCTAATAACGATAAAGTAGAAATATGTATAGCTGTTGGGAATACATCATTGGTAGATTGGGACATATTTACATGTGTGTTCGGACTTAAATGAAAATAATCACCTTTTGGATGGCCAAGTAATTCAAGCCCACGATTGGCAATGACTTCATTTACATTCATGTTCATAGATGTGCCTGCACCGCCCTGAATGGGGTCCACAATAAATTGATCGTTCCACTTACCATCAATAATCTCATCTGCTGCTTGTATAATGACACCCGCCAAATCTTTGTACAAGCGTGTTGTGTTCATATTCGCAATGGCTGCTGCTTTTTTAACCATTGCAAGCGCTTTAATCAAGGACTCATGAATGCGATATCCTGTAATTGGAAAATTCTCCACTGCTCTAATTGTTTGAATCCCATAGTACGCATCAACCGGTATCTCTTTTTCTCCTAAGAAATCCTTCTCGATTCTTTTCTTGTCTGTTGACATCCCGTTTCATCCTTTTCTTGTAAACTATCTGTTACCCTTCAAATGTAACATAAAAATAGTGAAAAATCCTCCAAAATCTCAAAACAAAGTGCCAGCCACCAAAGGTGTCTAGCACTCTTTTTAAGACTCAAAGCGTTCTAGTAATTCAATGATTACTTTAAAATCAGAGGTGGTATCCATATAGGCATATCTGCCTTTTCCATTATAGAAATTCCCCGTTTGAATAACGGGATACCCCATTTCCTCTAGCAACTTAATTTTTTCATCCATATTTTTTATGACAAAGGAAATATGATGAACACCTTCCCCCTGAGTTTCAAGGTGCTTTTTCCAAGTGCTTGGAGACTTACCAGGTTCAATCAATTCAATTTGGAGCATTTGGGTGTTGATAAACATATATCTAGAATCACCTTCAGTAGGCTCTCCTTCAAATACCACTTGTGTAAGGTCACTAGGTCCGGATTGAATAATTTGTGGTTTTTCAACACCAAGTAGTTTACAGTAAGCCTCGGCAGCAGCATCAAGGTCTTTTACAACAATCGCTAACTGTTCTACCTTATTCGTTCCAAGCAATGGGGAATAGGATTCTTTACTTGGTGCTCTATCGCGTGGCTCAGCACTTTCAAGGAGTTCTACTAGTGTTTTATGATCATTCAAAGTATCTACATATACATATCTGCCGTCACTCGAAGTAAATTCACCACTTTGGAGTAGAGGATATCCATTTTCTTCAAAAATCGGCAGCTTTTCCTTAATCGAATCCACATCAAAGGCAATATGATGGATTCCTTCGCCTACAGTATCTAAAAACTCACGCATCGTACCTGCTTCTTCGTTTGGCTCGATTAATTCAAATTGTACTGTTGATGTATTCATAAACACTAATTTACTTCGAGAATTTGTTGGCTTACCGCGAAACACTACTTTGGAAACTTGACTATCACCAGTTAAAAACCATGCAGGTTTCGGAATTCCGAGCAATTTAGCAAACATTTCTGATGTTTTCTCAATATCACGTACTACAAAGGCCAGTTGATTGATTTCATTATTACCTGCCAATGGCTTTTTTTCTGTTAGTGATTCTTTCACAAATGGTCACCTCTATTTTCCAATTTTATTAACCTAAACCACGGACAGATAAGCCTCCATCACTCGAAATCACTTCTCCAGTAATAGCTCTCGCATTATCAGAAGCAAGAAGCAAATAAGCTCCAACGTGGTCTTCAGAAGACATTGCAATTCGAAGCGGATTTCGGGATTTAATACTCTTCTCTTTTGTCTCGTTATCTACAGTTTTTACAAATGGTTGAAGCGGAGAAATGACATTTAGGGCAGTCAACGTTCCTCCCGGAGCAACAGCATTCACTCGAATATCGGGAGCAAGTTCAAAGGCAAGCTGGCGCATTAAGCCAATTTGTGCGTGTTTGCTGGCGGTATACCAGACTCCTCCCCCATCAGGATAGAATCCTGCACCTGACACAGTGAAAATCATATTACCGCCTGTTTTCTTTAATTCCTCAACTGACGCCTTTGCCCCATTGAAATATCCTTTTACATTGATGTCAAACAGGACGTCATATGCATTTGACATTGCTCCGGGAGTAACAGTCTGGAATTTAGCAAACCCATCAAACACACCTGCATTCGCAACAAAAACATCTAACTTTCCAAATGCTTCAACAGCCATACCTACTGCATCAGCATGTGCTTGATAATTCGTAACATCTCCCTCAATACATTGGACAGAATCACCAAATTGCTGCTTTAATTGATTCAGTCCCGCTAATGATTTATCGAGAACAGTGAGAACTGCCCCTTCTTTCACAAAAGCCTCTGTAACAGCCTTTCCGATACCAGAGGCACCACCGGTCAAATAAACTGATTTACCTCTTAACTGAGCCATAAAATAATGCTCCTTCCTACTGCTAAAGCTTTTACACAAAGATAGCTAGATTTCGCGTATTAATCGTCGTTTGATCAACAATGAAAAAGCGTTTTGACAGCTTCCATTCTCCATTTTCATAAATAAATTCATCTTGTCGTTCTCCGGATATTAAATCGTGATGAATATCCGTACTGCGGCTGCGATAAATCATCAAATAGCTATTTACAACTGCCTTTTCATTTGGTACGTAATCAATCAACCTGACATTATTGACTAGCCGTCTAGTTCGAGAAGGTGGAATTTCTGCCCACGCATAATCCGTTTTTAGACGATCGACACGAATTTTCAATAATTCAATATCATCATCAAACGCAAACATATCCAAGGCATAATCAGGGCGTTCTATCCCCTCTTTATTAACGCGAACCGGCATTTGATATTTTAAAGATGGGTGCATTAAACTAAACCAGCCATCAAAATCAATATCGTCTATCAGTTTCGCTTCTCGATAGAGCCATTGCTCAAATTCATAGGTTGCTAACATCCTCTCAATTGTCATAACTTCTCCCTCAATCCTTTAAAATTTTTGATAAAGGTCATGAAAAGTGTGAGTGATTTCTCACTTCGTCATTAAGTCAAGCCAGTAACGGTAAAAATTTCGTTGATTCGCTTCTGTAAATTTATCATCATAAACGACACCCGGGCCAACGAACTCTGTTACTGGTTTACGGTGCAAGCCCATCGTGTAATTAAACGTCAAGTTCTTAACTAATGGCATTGTACCTGAGGCAGCAGCAGTAATATCTGTAAATACTTCCGTATCATCTTGTTCAAAAATACCAGATGGGCTAAACGTTAAAATAAACGATTCCCGTGAACGTTTCTTCCAATCTTCAGAGGCATTTTTCTCTACTAAGAACCAGGTAATTACTTCCATTTTATCTGCTGAAATCGGTCTCCAAATTCGCATAGAGGTATTGGAGATTAACTGTCCTTTAATTTTTGTATGAGAAATTAAAAACGAGAGGTTAGGAAAGATGTTTCCAATCATATTTTTAAGATTCGACAGAACCTCGTATTGTTCTTCTGTTAAATTCGATTTGTATTCTTCTTTTAATTCCTCTGGAAAGGCAAAGTCTGGATTCGGAGTACCAAGGTTTAAGCCATGCCCATTCGTTGTGTGGATTTGATACCCTTTTTTCGAATAAGTTGCACTTGGTACCATTCCTAATTTGGCAATAGAACCGTGAGTAACCATCGTATGATAGGAATCGCCTACAAAGTTATCAGCACCAATTTTCCAATTGGAATGAATAACGAATCTTTGAGGTGGTCCCATTACTTGCATTTCTGCTCTTCCTGCAAAAATATCAATATACCATTTAAAATCTCCTAAAAAAGCATCCAAAGACTCCGCTTCATCATTCCAAGTCCCAAATAATAGCCCTTTATATGACTCGACTCTGATTTTGTGTAAACCCAACTGAGATTTATCTAAGCTATCGCCGTATATGTCCTTTTGTAGTGGAACACCGACACAATCTCCATTGTTTTTAAAATTAAAACCGTGATAAGGACATGTGAATAATGATTTATTTCCAGCATCTGCGCGGCAAAGTTTCATCCCCCGATGTGTACACATATTGTACAAGCCACGTATTTGATTATCAGCACCTCGAGAAATAATGACAGAGTATCCGGAAACATCCCTCGTAATAAAATCATTCTTGTTCGGAATTTCTGATTCGTGTCCAATAAATATCCAGGTTTTTAAAAATACTTTTTTGTGCTCTAAATCATAAATGGTTGGATCACCTAGAAGATAGGCAGGAATGGCCCCATTTTCAGGTTGTACGGTTTCATTTAAGTATTCAATCGCTTCCTTTTGAGACATTTCTTCTAAATTGATGTTCGTTTTGTACATTCCCTTCTCCCCCTAAACATAGATTGGTGCTGACTCATTCAGGGGAAAAAGTAATTTAATGTTTACCCCTGCATGTTTTTACTAAATTTCATTAACCAACTTGAATTACCGCATCTTTATTTTTTAATGATGACAAAACACTTAGTGCTGCCAAATAACTTGTTTTTGGATTATTCGGCATCGGATCGTTTTCAACCTTAAGAGATAGTTTTCCAAAAGAACCTTCTGCCTCAATTGAATGACTATTTTTTGTAACCGTTGGATCGGATATAATCGTTACTTCTGTTTTTTCAGGTCCTAATCCTGCTAATGATAATATAATCGAGACATTTATATTTTTAGGAAATAGCGCAATCGCTTTCCGAGCAGAACCCTCAAAAAGTACGTGCTCGCTGTCTAATGGGGCACCTGGTAAAGCCTGAGGGGGCTTCCTGGTAATAATCGAAACCCTTTCAAGTTCACCATTCGATTTGGCTGCTTTTAGTATATCTAAGCCGCCAATAGCACCGGATGGCAGGTGGATTTTTGTACCACAACGTTTGCAGATCTTTTCTAGTGACTTAATAAAATCCAAATCGCATAAAGCACCAACGCTGCTAAGGACTAAGTCCTTCCCACTTGCTAAAATCGTTGCAGCATGTTCTTTCACTACCTCGACAGTAGCCGCTTCAATTACCAGATCTATATTTGATTGTAAAAGGGATTCTATATCAGCAAAGATTTCAGTTTCAAATTCTGCCGCAAGTTGTGCTGCTGATTTAGGATTGCGAGTATAGATACCAACAATCTTGGAATCTTCCAGGAGTTTAGTGGTATTTATACTATGAAGTAGAAATCTGCCAATATTTCCGCCGCCGATTAATCCGATTTTCATCTAAAGCGTCCTCCTTGTCAGTTAGCAAACCCATAGGAATCAGCAAAATACTCCAACCCACAGTGCCTTATTTCACGAGATAGTCCACTTTCCTTTAAACCTGGGAAATCTAGATGGAGGTCTTGGAAAACAGTATGGTTATTATGGAAAACAGCTCCTGCTTCTAATTGGTCTGCTAATTGGATTGCCAGTTCTTCATCCTCAGTCCAAACCGACGCTCGCAAGCCGAATTCACTGTCATTTGCAAGTTTAACAGCTTCGTCTATATTCGAGAAAGGTAGAATTGGAATCACAGGACCAAACTGTTCGGCACGAACAATTTCACTATTTTGATCTACACCGGTAATAATCGTTGGTAATATAAAGTAACCCTGATTCCATGATTCAGGATCTATCTGAATTCCAGCTGAAATGACAGTTGCTCCCGAATCGTCTGCACGTTCTATCAATCCTTGTACATAGTCATATTGCGATTTATTATTTAAAGGTCCCATTTCAACATCAGGCTGAATTCCGTTGCCAACCCTGATTCTCTGAAATTCTTTTTTTAGCTTTTCTACGATTTCCTTATATCTTGACTCATGTACATAGATCCTTTTTATAGCTGAGCATACCTGGCCAGCAGCACGAAGTACACCGAATCGAAGACGTTTGATACATTCTTCATCAAGATTGGCATCTCCAAGTATAATGGCTGCATCATTTCCACCCAGTTCCATATACAGGTTCTTTACAGTCCCTGAAGCTGCACGCATAATTTCTTTTCCAGTTGGGGTACTGCCCACAAAAGCAATCGTCTTTACCCTTGGGTCAGAACAAAGTGCCTCTCCAATCACACTGCCCGAACCTGTTACGACATTTATAACTCCTGCTGGGAAGTAGGAAGCAACCACCTTTAAAAATGACATGATTGTCAGAGGACAGTTTGTAGCCGGCTTAACTACCACCGTGTTACCTGTCAAAACAGCTGGAATCACTCGCTTAAAGGTTAAAATCATCGGCGAGTTCCAAGGTGAAATAACAGCAGTAACACCGCGCGCTCGTTTTCGAATTTGCACCTTTTGATTGCCTGGCACTACTTCAGGCTTCCACCATTCAAGGAGTTCATCTGCTGCTTGGTGCATAATATCTACACAGCGCAGCAAATCTTTCTTTGCCTCCACTAGTACTTTGCCATTCTCACGTACTAGCAATGTTACATTCTCTTCAACTAGTGCTTTTATTTTCTCTGCTGCCAAGTGCATATTGCTTGCTCGTTCCTCTATATCACTACGGGACCAGTTCTCATATGCTTTTTCGGCAGTGTCAATCGCATGGTCGACATCTGCTTTGGTGCATAAAGCCACTTCACCGACAATTTCATCTATATTTGCTGGATTGATGACATTCGTTCTTTTATCAGAACTATACCAATTCCCCCCAATCAAGTACCTACCTGAAACAAATGGATATGTTGAGATCATTCTATTAACCCCCTTTATATCTTCCTCGGTTTGAATGCATCTGCTGCCCCTGGAGGTCCACCAAATGGCTTTGCCATTGGTCCAACAGCATCCATATCAACCACAATTATCGTTGGTTTTTTCGTATCTACTGCTTTTTCAAGTGCTGAGACAAATTCATCAGGAGAGCCGATTCTCGTAGAATCAAATCCCATTGATTGTCCTAACAATACAAAATCAGGACTTAGGAGGTCTACTGCTACTTGTCGTCCGTAAGCAGCATCTTGTATATTTCGGAGAACACCGTAACCAGCATCATCGAACAAGACTACAATTAATGGCAGATTTTCTTGAGCAGCTGTTGCCATTTCGCCCACATTCACCATAAATCCGCCATCGCCAGCCATCAACACTACTTGACGGTCTTTGAAAGCCATTTGTGCTCCAATGGCAGTAGGTAACCCCTGGCCAATTCCTCCTCCAGAAGCATGAATAGAGGTACGAGGTTCATAGATTTCAAATAATCGGCTACCCCATACATTTGCTTGGACGGTTACATCACGAACTAAGATAGAGTCACGCGGCAATACTTTTCGCATGCCATCCAGAATTTGTTCATAAGGACCAAGAGTTGCTCGTAACGAAGATCGCAATTCTTGACGAACCGATTGCACTTCATCTAAGTATGCTGGGTCAGGCTGTATTGCATTATGAGAAAATTCTTGAATAATGGTATGTAGGATTTGCTTGGCATCCCCTACTAACCCATTGGTAACTTCGTAGGTACGATTAATAGCCTGCCAGTCCGCATCAATGGCAATATGTTCTTTCGGAACAGGTACCTTCCAATTCGCCGTTTCATTCCCTCTAAATCTTACACCAATACTGATCAATAAATCAGAATCCTTCAACAATCTTTTGGTTAAGTCATAGGCAGCAAAGTGACCGATACACTGGGGATGATCCTCTGGAATACTTCCTTTACCTGATTGACTTGTAATAACAGCTGCACCAATCATTTCGGCTAATTGCTTCACTTCCTGTGATGCGTCGGCACTAATTACCCCTCCACCTGCCCAAATAACAGGCCGACGAGCATTACGTATCTTGGAAACTACCTTTTCAGGTAAAACTAAAGCTGGTTGACTCGTCAATAAGACGTTTACTTCTTCAAGAGAATGATTTGGAATGATGGCGGATTGAAAATCAATCGGAATTTCAAGCGTTACTGGACCAGATGGGGCAGCTAATGTTTCTTGAATCGCTTGTCTAACCACAGCGGACGCCTGCTCTGGTTTTCTTAAACGAAGTGCTTTTTTGCAGGCTCCTTCCATCATCGACAACTGATCCTTACATTCGTGGATATAACCTCTGCCAGTGCCTAAATAAGGGGAAGCAACCTCACCAGTTAAATGGAGCACCGGCACCCCTGCAGCCCATGCTTCGATTAATGAACCTGCAGCATTTCCAGCGCCAGTACCAGTACTTGTGATGACTACACCCAATTTACCAGTTGCACGGGCATAACCATCAGCCATATTTACCGCTCCGCTTTCACCGCGAGAACAAACGAGGTGAATGCTTCCTTCACGAAGAATTGCATCATAAATCGGCATGTTATGGATGCTTACAATTCCAAAAGCTGTCGTTACACCTGCTCTGACTAACTCTTGAACAATAGCATCCGCCGTTGTAAATTCCATTTGAACTTGTGGACTCATCATATACTCCTGCCTTTATCCGTATTATAGTGCTTTACCGAGTGCTCCTGCTGTTTCTATAGTAGAACCAGATACATAGCTTGCTTGTTTAGAAGCTAAAAAGAGAATTACACCTGCAACCTCTTCTGCTTCCCCAACACGACCCAATGGGATATTTCGCTTCTTTGCTAAATCAGCATAATACTCTTCTGGATCCATTTCAGGTGCATTTTTCATTCTTCTTCGCTCCCATTGATCGGTTCGAATCAAACCTAGGCTAACAGAGTTTACAAGAATATTATCTGCTGCAAGTTCTTGAGAAAGAGTTTTACTTAAATTTAATAATCCGGCTCTTGTGGCTGCTGTCGCAATCATATGCCTTTCAGGCTCTTTAGCCAGAGTTGCGTTAATATTAATGATTCTTCCACCGCCTCTTTTAACGAGGTAAGGATGGGCTGCTTTTATAGCATAAATAATAGCAAAGTATTTTAATTGAATTTGCTCCATCCATTGTTCGTCACTAACATCAAAAAAATATCCCATTACACTTTGACCTGCAGAATTTACTAAAATATCAATACCCTCAAAGTTGGCTGCTGTACCATTTATAAATGCATTAACCTCTTCTTTATTCGTAACATCACAGGTTGCAGCATAGATTGAATCAGCTGATCCAAACTGTAATAGGTAATCATATGCTTTTTCTTTCCGTTCGCTATTTCTGCCACATATCGCTACCTTGGCACCTTCTTGGAGGAACATCTCCGCTGCCTTTAATCCAACACCTGATGTTCCTCCCATAATGACCGCTACCTTGCCTTTTAAACCTAAGTCCATTTCGACACCCCTTTTTATCTAACCTTTAGAGCAGTGCTTTTACATTTACCCATCCAGGATCTGGTTCCCCACCCATTGCTGCACGGGTTTCTGGCTTTGGCGGTCCTGCAATTCCCCATTGATCCATTAAATGAGGGACACGCTTCCAAACACGGGCTCTCCATTCACTTTCGTCTTCAATCGTTTCTAAATAACAGGTATATTCCATAACAAACTTTGCAGGATCCTGGAAGTAACAGAAAATATTATTGCCAGGGCCATGACGTCCAGGTCCCCAAATCTCTTGGTATCCACCCTTCCTTACATTGGCTATTCCTCTCATTACTTCATCAACTGTATCCACTTCATACGCGATATGGTTTACTGAAGCATGCTTATCTTGATTAAATGCGAGTGAATGGTGTTTCCGGTTACAACGTAGGAATGACATTTGGTGCTCGCTCCAGTCTGTAACCTTAAAACCGATAATATTCGTATAAAAATCTGTAATCATATCAAGGTCTGCTGTATTCATAACGACATGATTTAGTTTAACGGGATCAACATTTTTCTTGTTCCATATGGTTGTATGCATCTCAACCCATGCTGATAATTCGATACAGCGGTTTTCCGGGTCAACAAACCGTAATCCATAACCTTTTCCTTCTTCATCCAAATAACCAGGCTCAGAAACTATTTTTACTCCTTTTGAAGCAAGGAAATCTGCTGCTGTATCAACTGCATTTTTATCGACCATTCCAAAAGCGATATGATGAAGTCCTCTTTTTTCACCAGCATGTAAGCTTAAGATATGATTTTCGGGTCCAGCACCTCGAAAATATACGGTTTCTTCGTCTTGAGCGACTTTATCTAAACCCCAAATTTTTTCATAAAAATCGGCTTGTTCTTTTATAACTGGAGTAATTAAACCAATATGTCTTAAGTGGGTAATTCCAACCATATTTACACCTCCATAATACTTCCACAACAGTAGTTGAAACCTTATAGGGATGATCCCAATGAAAGTTAGAGGATCATCCCCGTCAAAGAAGATTTTTTAAAGTTGGTTCTTTTTAATTTTTTCTGTTGATTTCCACTCCAGGCACTTCGCTTTCCGCGGTAGGTCCGGAAGCCTCCTCGGCGCACGCGCCTGTGGGGGTCTCCCGAAGACCTTTTCATCCCGCAGGACATTGAATGCTTCTAGAATAAGCACCGCACGATGAAAATGCGATAGCATTTTCGAGGATCTCGTGCCTTCCGCGTAAATCAACAGAGTGCCAATATCAATTATGAGCTTTGATTTATTTATTTCCGTTGATGATTGCTTCTCTTTCTTTTGCACGTTGGATACGGAGCTCTTCTAGTGCGCTTCCTTCTACATATGTTGGTAAGTTTGGTTTTACTGCACCGAGCATTACAAGCATTAATGCTTCTTCGTCACCATCGTTGTGAATACCGCGGTATACGCCTGGAGGCGAGCTAATGCAATCCCTTTCATTTAAGCGAATTTCGTGTACTTCATCTTTTCCTACCTCTTGAATAAGCGATTTCACACTACCCTTAAGAATAAAGAAAACTTCTTCAACATCATCGTGTAAATGCAAGGGACCAATACATCCTGCTGGAAGAACCATCGTGCTAAGGGTGAAATGTTCTGCTGCAATAACATTTGAATCATTATTAGCAGTAGCTCCACGACCGATATATCTCATTTGCGCTCTCTTATATTTTGGATCAATCTCTTCTTGGAATTTTAAAACGTTCCAATCTAAAGTACGGTCTTGCAATCTTGCCACATATTTCTTTTCAAACTCTGCTACATTAAATTTTTCTTCTGCCATTAAAAACACTCTCCTATAAATTAATTTTATAATGTTTCAAATACAAAACACTGTTTTCTTTATAAATCAAGTTTAAATCCCAATACTTTAATTGTCAATTAAAAATATTGAGAAAATTCAAAACAATGTTTCATATTGGTAACAACTCTTAAATTATAACTCTATTAGAATTCACTTTATGACTTCGAACATCAACCGCTTCTTTTTTCAAGGTGAAGATGTAAGCTGCAAAACCTAATCCTGCTGCCACGATTAACATTACAATCGATGGGCCAAAGTCACCACCTGAAAGATCTCGAAGCCAGCCCATAATATAGCTTGAAATACCTCCAAGTATGTTTGTGAAACCCATTAATCCTGCAGCACGACCTGCTGTTGCTGGTGTTGAATATTTAACAATAAATAGATTACTTAAATGGAACACTCCGCCCTGCGTTCCCATTGCTAGTCCCATACAAATTCCTGCAATTACAGGATGTGGAGCAAGTATGGCGGACGCCAGAAAAACGGCAGTCAAACTAAATAATATTGTAGCGAGTAAGCTAGGCCGCTTCGTTTTGTCTGCTAGATATCCGCAAGCGAGTACGAAGCCTAGTGCAAACAGCCAAGATAAAGAGGTGATTCCAGTCATGGCCTCTCTTGAGAAGTCTTTTGCTTCAACTAAGTAGGTAGGGAGCCAGATACTAATTCCAAAAAATAAAAAGGATGACATAAGCATTCCAAACCAAACAATCCAATACCGATAATCTTGGGTAAAATTTTGCTTTGGCTTTATTTTTTCATTTGGGTCAGGAGTGCGAATATACGCTACTTCCTTTTGATCAATACGTGGATGTTCTTCAGGAGTATCTCTTGTTAAAAATACAAACATAGGAATAACAATAAAAAGGTTAAATCCAGCTAAAAAGAAAAAGGCAGCTTCCCAATGAAAAGTAGCGATTACTAAACTTAATATTACCGCTCCGCAGGCAGGACCAAAGTAGTTTCCAGCCAGCCAAGAGGACTGAGCTCTTCCAAGTTCGCGATGGTTAAACCAATTGGAAATAAATTTCCCACAAACAGGAATCATCATCCCTTCACCAAATCCTAGAACCACACGGCTTATAAGAAACATCTCATAGGAACTTGCAAGTCCCCCAAATATCATCGTGAGTGTCCAAATACAGAGGCCCATGATAGCTGTTTTTCTAGCTCCTAGTCTATCAATAATATATCCCCAAAATAGATTAGAGAAAGCATAGGACACGGTAAAGATGAATGTGATGAATCCAATTTTAGCGTTTTTATCTGCACCCGTTAAACCTAGGTCTGCTAAGAATGTTGGATCCGTCTGGATTACTGAAATACCTAACTTATCAATTTGTCCAAAAAACCAAAAGAAAAAAATTGGTACTGCAATATATAACCACCTTTTGTTCCCTTTCAACATATAATACCCCCTTACTCAAGCTATGTTTTATATAGGAAACATCGTTTTCCCATATTTTTATTTTAAAGTTATAAGAATATTAAGTCAATACAAAATGAATATTTTGTTTTATTATTAAAATATAGTTTTATATATAAAACCACTTTAGGTTCCAAATCAAAAAGCCTTGATATTTTCAAGGCTTTTATTAAAAATGTGCAAAAGAAGTTTCCAATAATGAATGAATAGATTATGGTATATCAAGGTTACTAATTTTATTTTATTCTTTTGGATCCAAACCAATAGTATCTATTAATTAACCTTTCGGAATTGTGGAAACTTCCTTAATTACCAAATAAAAAGTGCAAGAGTAGTTGAAAGAATCAATCCTATAATAACTGGTAAAAAATTCTTTCGAGCTAGTTCAAATGGGGATACTCCGCAAAATCCGGAAACTGCCACCAGTGAGGACCATGCCACTAGCGTTCCACCACCGGTAAAAATTGTACCCACCTGACCGATAGCCGCTAAAGTGGATGCATCGAGACCTGCGCCTTCTGCCATAGCCCCTGAAAGAGAACCAGCTAAGGTCAAGCCTGCGAATCCTGATCCATCTAATCCGGTAATAATTCCAATCAGCAAAATTCCAAATGCCGTTAATATTCCACTTTGCGGAACTATCGTTTGGGCACTTTGTACCAAATCAAACAAAAATGCCGGTTTTGTTGCTTCTTCTCCTAAGGATAAGATGCTACCCGTGAAATCACTACTTCCCAAGAAGAAAAATCCAGCAATTGGAATCACGGCTCCCATTACCCGGAAGGAAGTGACAAAACCTTCTATTAGAAAATTACCGATTTTATCAAGCCCACGTATACCCCCTTTAGCAAAGTTCGCTAATATAAGAAGGAACGCTGCTACTCCACCAATAAATGCTGCACCGTCTCCACCTTCTAACCCTCCCATGCGGCCGCCGCTAAACTTTGTACTAATCATAATAATCACTACACCAAGCATGGTAAGCGGAACAATAATAGCGAGTGCTTTACCCCATTTCGCCAAATCTCTTCCTGGTTTGGCATCCTCAATCGAGACTGCTAATTCATTGGCAGCCTGTCCCCCAGCCCCCATTCCTTGAAGAATGGTTAATTCTTTTTCCACTTCAATATCATTAGGTTTGCGAATTTGTTTATAGATTCTTGCATAAGCAATCGCAATGGCCGTTAAGCCTGTGATCAGTGACAGTACCAAGGACTTGTTCGCAACCACACCCGTTTCAACACCTGCAGCCGTGGCACTAACCATTGGTACCACCTGCATAACATAGTCTGAAGCCAAAGCCATCCCCTGGCCAGCTAATGCAACTGCCACCGCTGCACCCATCACTGGCAATCCAGCTCGAACAGCTGCAGGTACAAGCAATGCGCAAATCAATGGAACAGCCGGTGTAGGCCAGAAGAACAACGAAATGATATACGTAAACCCGATGAGAATGAAATAGGCCACATGCCCATTTACCATAAACTTTTGAATAGGGGCAATCATTAGCTTATCAGACCCAAGACCCTTCAATGAATTTAGCAACGCAATCATAAAGGTCATGATGAGGAAAATACTGAATAATTCTTTTGAGGCCACCAGATTAGCATTAAAAACAGCTGTAAACCCTCCAACTATACTACCCTTATAAATCCACGCTACAATAAACGTACCAACTAATGTCGGAACTACCACGCCTCTACGAAAAATAATCGCTACAATAATGACCAAGGTAACTAAAGCAAATATCCAATGTGCCGCAGTCAACGTCATACATGAACACCTTCTATCATAAAGTTATTGTCTTTAATACCCACGGTTTTCACTAGTTTTAATTGAACATTCCTTCTAATCGCAGTGTCCCACTTTTAATGGTAGTTTTATAGAGCAAGGTAAATCAATAAATAAATTCTGGCTGAAGTGCAAGGAGTGACCATCATTTCCTTTTATCTAGGACGGATGTCTTAGATAGATTTTTTTGCGTCCTGTATAAGGCGAAATAGCCGTTCAGGACTGATAGGCAGTTGTGTGATGGTAATCTGCAAATGGGACAAAGCATCAACCACCGCATTTGCCAATGCTGCAGGCGGGGAGATCGTCCCACTTTCACCTACTCCTTTAATTCCCAAGGGATTGCGGGTAGAAAGGAATTCCTGTTCTCCCTGTTTGGCTGTTGGTATCTCCATTGAGGTAGGAAGCAGATAATCCATGTAGGTACCGGTCAACACTTGCCCTTGCTCATTATGAACAACTTCCTCGTACAAGGCTGTGCCTATCCCTTGGGCCAAGCCGCCTTGAATTTGCCCCTCGACAATCATGGGATTAATAACCTTTCCACTGTCATGGACAATCACATAATCCTGGATGAAAACCTGGCTGGTCTCTATATCCACTTCCACCACTGCTGCATGGGTGGAAGACGAATACGTAACGGTAGGAGGTACAAAATAATATGTCGCTTGTAATCCGGGTTCTAGGCCATCAGGCATCTTACAGCGCGGCCCTGGTGCGGCAGCTGCAGCTAGTTCTTTTAATGTAAGTTTATTTTCAGGCTGAGAGATTGAACAAACACATCCGTCGTTCAACTCAAGTTCTTGTTCTTCCAGTCCCATCATTTGAGCAAGAGCAAATAGTTTACTTTTAACCTTGAGAGCTGCCCCATGAATCGCAGAACCAGCATTTACGGCACTGCGGCTGGCATATGTTCCTGCTCCGTATTGAAGCAAACTGGTATCCCCGGCTTTCACTTTAACATCTTCAAAGTCTACCCCTAATTCATCTGCACAAATTTGGGCAAAAACAGTCTCGTGGCTTTGCCCTTGAGGAGTGGATCCGACATGAACGAGTACCTGTCCAGATTGGTTTATACTGATTGAGGCCCCTTCAAATGGACCGACACCAGTCCCTTCCACATTGGACGAAATCCCAATTCCGATATATTTTCCTTGTTCTCTCCATTCGCTCTGCTTCTTTCGAATCTCTTCATAACCAGATAATTCGAGAGCCATTTTCAGTGCAGCGGGATAGTCGCCGCTATCATAGATGAGTTTTCCTCCATCCTTGTAATACATCCCTTGGTCATAGGGCATTTCTTCCGCTTTAATCATGTTTTTATGCATTACCAATACGGGATCCATGTTTAGTTCTTTGGCAACTATGTCAATGATCCGATCCATGGCAAAAACGACTTCTGGTCTGCCTGCTCCTCGATAAGGAACATTTGGTGTTTTATTCGTTAAGACAACCTTACAATTTACATAGAAATTCGGAACTTTATATGGTCCTCGAAAATGAGCAACGCTGTTATAAGCACATGTGAAGGCAAAATAATTAATCGCTCCCACGTCCAAAAGGAATTCATCTTTTATCCCAAGAATGGTTCCATCATTCTTGAAGAAAACCTCCACATCATGAATCTGGTCACGTGAATGTCTGGAGGCGCTCATATGTTCTAAGCGATCTTCAATCCACTTCACTGGTTTCATGAGCAGTTTGGCGAGGTACCCAATGACAACCTCTTCTGGATATACACCGCCCTTGGGTCCAAAACCACCTCCAACATCAGGGGCAGTTACACGAATATTTTCTTCCCTCATTCCCAGCGATTTTCCTACATAATGCCTAACTTCATAAGGAAGTTGTGTAGAAGTCCAAATGTGCAATTGATCACTCCGATTGTCATAATAGGCTACAACACCTCTAGTCTCAAGTGGATTAGAGGCAACACGAGGGGATTTTAATACCTCACGGATGACATGATCGGCTTGTAGCAAAGCTTCTCCGCAATCACCAACATGCAACTGAAAATGGGCCTGTAAATTACTATCCAGGTGATCCTGAATCAACGGAGCTCCTTCCTTGAGTGCTTCATAGGGATCTACAACCACAGGAAGAGAAGCATATTGGATTTTTATCAGTGAGGCTGCGTCTTCTGCGAGATAACGATTTTCAGCTACTACTACAGCTATCGGTTGACCAACATAGACCACTCGGTCCTTAGCTAATACGTATTCTAAGTTGCTTTTACTAATCGGATTGATTTCTTCCACAATGATCGGGGGCAAATAACAATGGGACTCCGCCTCCGTAAGCGGTTTCACTATTCCTTCTAAATCCTCCCCTGTTAAAACAGCATAAACACCCTTCATTGCGAGTGCTTCAGACACATCCACTGATTCGATTTTCGCATGTGCATGTGTACTTCGGACAAATGTGGCCTCTGCCATGTCGGCAAGCTTTATGTCAGCAACATACTGACCAGTTCCAGTCACAAAACGATAATCTTCTTTCCTTTTCACTCTCTTACCAACATACTCTTTCAAGATTTACACACCGCCTTGCCATCTGCCAGTTGTGTTGTCTGTTTTACCGCTTTAATAATGTTGGCATAGCCAGTACATCTGCATAAATTGCCTGAGATACCTTTTCTGATTTCCTCTTCCGATGGATTTGGATTTTCTTTTAGAAAACTATCAAGGGTCATCAGGAAACCCGGTGTACAAAAACCACATTGCAGTGCATGGTTGTCCGCAAAAGCCTGCTGCAGTGGATTAAGCGTCCCATCTTCTTCAACTAAGGATTCGACCGTCCCAACCGTACATCCATCTGCCTGAACTGCCAGCATTAAGCAGGATCGAACTGGAAGATTATCCACGGTCACTGTGCATGCACCGCATACGCCATGTTCACACCCAAGATGTGTTCCTGTAAGTCCACAATCGTTTCTAATAAAGTCTGTAAGCGTTAATCTTGGCTCGACTTCTTGAGTTATTTCTTTTCCATTCAGTATTAGGGTAATAGGAAACTTATTCATCATTTCTCACCTTCCCTGCTCTATCAACTGCTGCTTTTATGGCACGCTGTACCATTACACCTGTCAGTGACCGACGATACTCTGCTGAGCCGTGAAGGTCGCCATCGGGATCGACCATTTCCATTGCAATCGCTCCAGCTTCCTTAATGACCTCTTCTGATAGGTGTTTCCCGATTAAAAATTCTTCCGATAACCCCAGTACACATGGTACAGGATTAGCTCCACCAGCTGCCATTCTGCAAAATTCAATTTTTCCTTGATTATTTAACTCTACAACACATGCAACATCAACCATAGCAAAGTCACCGTGCCTTCTCGCCATTTCCAAAAATGCCCATCCATTTGTAGCCTGTAATTTAGGAAATCTTATTTCTTTCACCAATTGATCTGGTCGAATAGCGGTGAGCATATAAGTAAGAAAAAACTCTTCTGGACTGACGATTTCATCCCCATCAACATCTGCCAGAATTATTTCTCCCCTCAATGCTGACAAGATACAAGGCAGTTCTGCGGAAGAATCTGCATGTGCAATGCTTCCACCGACGGTTCCCCTGTTTCGGATTTGCGTGTGGCCTACCCATTGGATGCCCTCATGCAGTAAAGGGCAACTTTCTTTTACCAAAGCAGATTGTTCAATTTCTATATGTTTAGTTGCAGCCCCGATCGCAAGATAATCTCCCTCGTCACGAATATATGAAAGATCCTCGATTCTACCAATGTCGATTAAATATTGAGGAGTGGAAAGACGCATGTTCAGTATGGGGATAAGGCTTTGACCCCCAGACAGAATCTTGGCATCTTCTCCATATTCAGCAAGATATTTCAGTGCTTCATCTATATTTTTGGGGCGTAAATACGTAAAGGTTGCAGGTTTCATGCGGTATCACCAATTTTCAGCTGTTTTTCGATGGCTTTAAAAAAATGACCTGCCATGAATTTGGCAATTCCCCCTAAAACCCTGCTGCCAACACTTGCAATCGTACCGCCGATTTCAGCATCACATTCCCAAGTTAAGTTGCAGCCTTGCTCGGTAGGAACAAGCTTACACTCCATTCTTGCTTTTACGAAACCTGGCGATCCGCTCCCCTCCGCTTCTAGAATATAATGATTAGAAACCTCTATATCTTCAAGCTTGACCTTACCCATATACTCACCTTTTACCGCAGCTACTCCAAGCTTTAAAAAAACATCATATTCACCATTTTCTATAAGTACCAGGTCATGGCATCCAGGTATCGCTTCTTTTAAAATAACCGGATCATGCAATGCTGACCAAATTCGAACCACTTCCTCTTTGAACTTTGCCTCTCCCGACAATTTCAATTGACCACATCTCCTTCACATAACATCAAGAATATTCCATATTCACGTTTGTAAAATTCAGAATATTACTTATATTTACCACTTTATCATTGATTCTATATTAAAAAAAATACATAATTAACTATAATGTCATAGCCTCCAGGCTATAAGAAGGGTGGAGATGAACTCACCATGGATTTATTACAGTTAAGTTATTTTCAAGTAGTTGCACATTTAGAGCATATGACACGAGCAGCAGAAGAGCTGCATATCACTCAGCCCTCCTTAAGTAAAGCAATTATCCAACTGGAGAAACAGCTTGGGGTGCCGCTTTTTGATCGGATTGGAAAGCGGATTCGACTAAATCCATTTGGAAAGGCCTTTTTACTACGAGTGGATCGTGTTTTTCAGGAATTAAAGGAGGCCCAACAGGAATTGGCAGACCTATCTGGTCATGAACGAGGCTTAGTGCTGTTGGGTACAACGACTACTCGTCTTCTCCCCAACCTTTTATGTGAATACTTGGAACAGTATCCACAGGTCAACATCCGACTTCACCAAATCACTACAAGAGAGACCATGCTTCAATTAGAAAAAGGGAAAATTGACATTTTGATTTCTTCACCGCCCTTGGAACAGCCGGGAATCTGTACAATTCCTATATTAAATGAAGAAATTTTTCTAGTTGTTTCTCCAATGCATCCTCTTGCAAGCTGCCATTCTGTTTGCCTGCGAGATGTCGCTTCTGAGCCGTTCATTCACCTGACCCAAGAATATGAGTATCGCCATTTTACGAACTTACTTTGCAACCAGGCTGGTTTTGAGCCCAATATTGTTTTTGAGAGCAATGATCCTGAAGTGATACTCAGTATGGTGAAATCAGGACTTGGCGTTGCGCTTATCCCTAATAACTGGTGGAATAAAACCGGGGTGAAGGATGCTCCTGTACGATTACATATCAAAGAACCAGATTGCTATCGAACAATTGGTCTTTCTTGGGTTGCTTCACGTTACATGTCAGTGGCATCCCGTGATTTTCGATCTTTTATCATTCAATACTTTTCCAAACTTTCCGCACAATAGGAAAAATCGGGCAAAAACCGTAACGGGTTCTAATACCTGTCACAAAACCTAAAAATGTAAATGAAATAGACCATCAAATTGTAATTAAATTTGATGGTCTATTTTTTGTTGGTTTATGGGCATTATGATACTATTTGTGATAATTCACCTAGAAAACACCTTCTTTATATTAAAAAAAACTTGCGTTTGCAAGCCTTTTCTACTTATCTAGTTTTTTAATTGATAGCCCATATAACTAGACAATTTTGCTGATGTTTCCAATGCTCTAGGCAATGCTACCTTCTCAATAAATTCGTTATGGAACGTTGTTTCAGTAGCAACCACATTAACAGCAGCCAAAACCTTTCCCGAGCGATCGAAAATCGGTGCTGCAACTGATTGAATCCCTAAGGTTAATTCTCCCTTGGTAATGGCATATCCTTTTTTGCGGATTCCTTCTAATTCTTCCTGTAAATCTAGTAAATCCGTTTGAGTCTTATCTGTATATGGTTTTAAGTTTGAGCCATATAAAACCAAATTTAATTGCTCCTTCGTTTGATAGGCCAGCTGCACCTTCCCATTTGCAGTTGCATGAGCAGGGAGCCTTAGTCCAATATTAACATTTATGGCAGAAATTCCTCTCACAGGGGCACTGCCGACATAAACTACTTCATGCCCATCCAAAATCGAAAGATGACAGGATGCTCCTGTTTCATCTCTTAGACTTTCAATATACGGTTGTGCGATTTCTGGAAGCTTTAAACTACTTAAATATGAAAATCCTATTTCTAACACTTTTGGTGTTAAACTGTATCGCTTGGTAGCCTCATCTTGATTCAGATATCCAAGTGATTGAAGTGTATATAACAACCTAAAAGGCACAGTTCGACTTACATTAAGTTCTTTCGCGATTTCTACCAATGATAGTGTTGTTCTTTCCTCACCAAACAACCTTAATATTTCTAATCCTCTTACTAATGCATTGGCATTGTAACGTTCTTTATCATCCTTTGTCATCGTCCTCCACCTCCTTTACGGTCTAAATACTATGATTTATTTAAGAAATTCCAATACAATCTTATTAAAGTAGCTTGGATCTTCCTGGTAACACAAATGTCCTGTACCTGGAATAATCGCCAACTCTGAATTTTTTAACAGGTTATGGAAAATCTCTGACTCACTCACTGGTGTTACCTTATCCAATTCTCCACAAATGACAAGAGTCTGGGTCGTAATAGAGGATAAGATATTCATTTGGTCTAAATGAAATAAAGAATATGCTACTGAGCGGTACCCCATAGGTCTAACCTGTGACATAATCCTTTCCGCTTCCTTCTTTACTTCTGGGTCAGGATTTGGGGAAAGAAGTTCTTTTACTCTCTTTATGGCAATTTCCTTTGGATCCAATGTAAGAATATTATTAAGGCGTGCTGCTAATTTCTTTTGATTCTCTTCAACGCTTAAAGCGGCAGATCCCCTAGTGGCATCTGCGATGATTAATCGATCGACCATTTCAGGGAAACGATAACAGTAATCAAGTGCAATCGCAGAGCCCATTGAATGGCCTAAGAGTGTCACAGAGTTATAGTTTAAGCCTTCGATAAAGTCCTTTAAAATATCAGCAAACTGACTAAACTCCGTGAATTCCTCTTTTGGGTCAGAACTTTTTCCATATCCAGGTGCATCCCAAGCAATTACCGTATGATTTTCACTAAGTCCTGCTAATTGTTTTTTCCAGGATTGAGAATTGTTCCCCATTCCATGGAGAATAATGATAGGATCTCCCTTCCCTTCTATATCATAATGAATGGACAAATCCTGTACAGTTAAATACGGCATTTTATCCCTCCTGTATACTTTTTTGTTTTTTTAGCAAAACACTGTTTTTTCTTCATAATATAACATTTTGACGATTAGTCAACGGAATTTTCAGATTAATCGAGTTTTTTTATAGGAGTTAAAAGGCGCAAGTCAGGAAAATGTTGTATAATATTAACGAATCTTGTAATGAACTAGCAAATTTATTTACCACAACTACCGTTTTACTAGGAGTGATATATATGTCCGAAGATAAAAATGACCGATACTTATCCAATTCTCTTGTTAGAGGATTAGAAATACTAAAGATGTTTAATGGTGATATGCCTACACTTTCTTTATCCGAAATAGCTAATAAGCTAAATGTTAGTCGTACTACCCCTTACCGAATCTTGTTCACACTTCAGTCCTTAGGTTATATCAGACAGGATGAACTGACGAAAAGATATGAACTGACACCTAAAGTTCTCGAATTAGGTTTCACTTATTTGAATACCATGCCGCTTTTAGACTTAGCACGTCCTTATTTAGAAGAACTTAGAGATGAAACGGGATTATCAACACATCTCGGGATTCTTGATGGGAATGAAGTTGCATATGTCGCAAGGGTTCCTGGAAAAGGTGTATCAACAGTCAATGTAACCGTTGGGTCAAGACTTCCTGCGCACGCTACATCATTAGGAAAGGTTTTGCTTGCATTTCAAAAAGAAGAAACATTATCAGCCATGTTTACCGGCAAACAACTGAAATCATACACCGGTAAGACCAAAACCGAATTACGATTACTGGAAAAAGAATTAAAAGAAATAAAGGAAAAAGGATATTCTACTAGCAATGAAGAATTTGAAAACGGGATTTTTTCTGTTGCAGCACCAATCTTAAATCGCCATGGTTATATTATTGCTGCTATAAATGTAGTAGCACCTATAGCGGTCTGTAAGGGTGATTTCATTACAGAAACAGTTATTCCTGCATTGTTAAAACACGCAGATCAACTTTCTTCCTATTCCGGTTATCACCAACATAATTAATCCAAATGTCACAGCAGGGGATATCGATATTCACGTCCAATAGTACAAGGTGAATATCGATATCCCCTGCTAGCTATTTGTTCTGTTTAATGCCAAAAGATAAATTTCTTTTGGATCACATCAAGAACAACACTCATTAAATAACCTACAATTGCTATTAACATAACGGAAGCTAATACATTTTCCTGCACGAGTGATGAGGACATAAAACTTAGTAAATATCCCATACCCTCTGTCGAACTAATCATTTCTGTCAATATTGAAATGATGAGTGCAAGAGGAAGTGCAATTCTTAACCCCGTAAAGATAGATGGTGCTGTTGCGGGTAACAATACCTTCCAAAACATTTTAAAATGATTTGCTCCCATATTCTGCGAAGCCCATACATAGATATGATTTACCCTTAGTGCACCATAGTAAGTATTTATAATAATTGGAAATAAGCACTCCAAAACAATTAAGAAAATCTTTGAGCCTGAACCAATGCCAAGCATAAATACTAGAATGGGATAAAGAGCCACCCTTGGAATCGGATAGCCGATTGAAAGCATCGGCTGCATTAATTTGTTCATTACATTGAATCGACTCATCATGATTCCCAATGGAACTCCAATCAAGGCCGCAATTGTAAACCCACTCAATACACGAACCATCGTTACTGACAAGTTATCCCAAAGCAGCGGGGATATAACGAGATCGTACGCCACCCCAATCACAACTAACATCGATGGAAATAGTCTTTCCGGCATAATCCCAAGTGACGCAACAATTTCCCATACAATTAGTAAAATGAAAATAGATTGATAGTCTACTACTTTATTCCAAATCTTTTTTATCATCCTTTCACCTCTTTAATTCACTAGTAAGTACTTTCACTCTAAAACTCAAGATTATGCTTTGTTAACATCCCACCATAATACTTTGCTTCGAATGGTGAGTAATAGTTTATCAAAGATGAAACCCAGCAATCCGATAAACGCAACACCTGCGAACATATAGTCCGTTCTTCCACCGAGGTCTGCATTGAGAATTAAGAAACCTAGTCCAAAACCATTCGCAGCGCCAATAATCTCAGAAGAAAACATCATGACAAAGGTCAACCCTAATGAAACTCTTAATCCATCAAATATTTTTGGTAACGTAACAGGAAAGACAATCTTCCTTAATAATTGAGTAGTGCTTGCTCCCATATTCTGTCCTGACCAAAGATAGACTTGTTTGATAGATTTCACCCCATCTCTCGTAGCAACAAAGCATGGAAAGAAAGCGGTTAAAAAAATAATCAATATCCGAGTTGTATCTGTAATTCCAAACCAAACCATTAAGATTGGTAATAAGGCAATCTTTGGGATTGGATTTAAGGTATTTACAATGGGATCAAAGAAAGTCCCCACTCTTCGATAGTATCCTGCTAAGATTCCTAGAGTAACACCCACGATCACAACTAACAAAAAGCCCATTAGTGATCTAAAAAGACTGGAACCGATATGATTTAATAGATTTCCATCAACCCATAACTCACCCATTGATTTGACAATTGCCAGTGGGCTTGATAAATAGGTTGGGAACCATTGAAATGAAGAAAAAATCTGCCAAATTGAAAATATCGCCAATAACTCAATACCTGCAATCATTCGGAGAAGTTTATTATCCATTGACTACCTCCGATACAATTTGTACTGGTTTATGGTGTTCTTGATGAAGAAGATCCCAAATTTGATTCCGATAATCTCTAAATTCAGCAGTTTTATAGAGATTTAAATCTCTAGGTCGAGGAAACTTAATATCGATAACCTCTGAAATGACTGCTGGTCTGCCAGAAAAAACGACAACGGTATCACTTAAAAAAACGGCTTCTTCAATATCATGGGTAACAAACAAAACACTTTTTTTTGATTCGCTCCAAATTCGAAGCAATTCCACCTGCATTTCCTCTCTAGTTTGGGCATCTAATGCACCAAATGGTTCATCCATTAATAACACTTCAGGATCAAAGGCAAGTATACGAGCTAATGATACCCTCTGCCTCATCCCACCAGATAATTGTGAAGGTAATTGATTTCGAAAATCCCAAAGTCGAACCAATTTTAAGTATTTTTCAACAATCTCATTCTTTTCTTTCTTAGCTACCCCTTGAATATCCAATCCCCAAGCAACATTATCGAATACATTCAACCATGGAAACAATGCAGACTCTTGAAACATCATTCCTCTGTCCGGTCCTGGCTTTTCCACTTCTTTCCCTCTAATTTTCACCTTGCCAGAAGACTTCTCAATAAATCCACCCACAATGTGTAAAAAAGTACTCTTGCCACAGCCACTTGGACCGACAATACTAACAAATTTTCCTTCAGGAATCGTTAAACTTACATCTTTTATTGCAACTACTTCTTCTTTTTTAGTGGAATAAACTTTTCTCAAATGCTCAATTTCCATTGCAGGTATCTTTTTAGTCATGGGTACTCCTCCTATTTATAAATGCGAGGACAAATGTCCCCGCACTACTTATTCAGATGGTAATAAAGAGGTATCAATTAATTTATCGAGGTCGATCTTTTTATCAATCCATTTATCTTTTAACATAAGCTCCTGAACTTTCTCCCAGCCATCCCTGTTAATATAAGCGGAACGGTTATTATCGGTCATGTTCACATAGATTTTTGGATCAGCTTGTACCTTTTTCGTTTTATCAATAATCTTTTGTCTCGCTTCTGGACCATTTTCGTGGTAATACTTTACGATATTTGCATAGTCAGCTAAGAAATCCTTTACAGCTTGCTTATTATCCTTAATAAAGTCTGGGTGTAAAAACATCACGAGGAAATCTTCATCGAAGGGAACGCCTGTTTTTGATGTGAAAATAGTTTTAAACTCACCACTAGCTTCTGCAGCTGCGCCAAATGGCTGTGGGAACATCCCTAAATCAATTTTTTTAGATTTAACTGCTTCTGTCATCGCTGGAATTGGAGTAATGGCATATTTGACATCTTTATCAGGATCCAAACCAGCAGATCTCAATGCACTTCGAACCCACATATCAGTCGGTGATTTAAAATCAGAAAGCCCGATGGTCTTCCCTTTAAGGTCCTTAATGTCATTAATTTCTGAATCCTTTAATGTCATGAAAGTTGAATTGAATCCTTCATCCGGCGTATCCTTTGACACGACGGCCACTACTTTCATCTCAACTCCTTGAGAGCTTGATAGAATTGCCGCACCTTGTCCTAATGTGCCCCCATCTATTTGATTCGCCTGATAAGCATTTAACCTATCAGCATTTGCTCTAAATTGAGAGAGATTAAGTTTATACGTTTTTCCGAGATTAGGAGCCAGCGACGGATCAGCTTCAAATAGCCAAATCGGTTCTTCCGTTGCAAATCCTCCGCCAAAGTTAATTTCTACAACTCCGCCGTCTTTTTTCTTTGCATCTCCAGAAGATTTTTCCCCAGAACACGCTGCAAGTATTAATGCTAGTGTGATTATACCGAAAAATAATAAGTGCTTTTTCACAAAGAACATCTCCCATTCTCCCTCGAATTTGTATTTTTTACGTGACATCCCCTTAAACATTTCATTTCCAGTTTGTATTAATTGTATTATTTTTAGCACTATCACCTCTACTTTGTTTTATATACAAAAACAAGTTTTGCTATATGTACATTGTAATAACAGTTTTAATGGTAGTCAATCAATTTATTAGAAAATATAAAATTTTCAATCAGGTAGCAATAAAAAAATCTCAGGGAAAATATCCCTGAGATTTTTTGAAATTTAATGAATGTCCCGTTTCTTAAAGCGTCCGCCACGAACTTCGGAGATATCTGCTATTGCCAAAAAGGCATTTGGATCAATTTCCTCAACAATTGTTGTTAGTTTCGATTCTTCAAGTCGAGTAATAATACTGAAAATAACCTTCTTATCGTCGCCGGTATAAGCTCCCTCACCCTTCATATAAGTGACACCACGACCTAAACGTGCATTTACCGCGTTTCCAATTTCTTCTGCTACGTCACTGATAATCCAAACAGATTTTGATTCCTCGAAACCATCAACTACCGTATCAATTGCTTTCGCGGCTATAACGTAAGCTAGCAAGGAATACATTGCACGGTCCCAACTGTACACAAATCCTGCTGCACCTAAAATAAACAGGTTGATAAACATAATAATTTGACCGACGGAGAATGGTACTTTCTTAGTTATCACGAGTGATAGAATTTCTGTACCATCTAAGGCACCGCCAAACCGAATAACAATTCCAACTCCAATTCCTAATATCATTCCGCCAAAAATGGTCGCAAGCAGAATATCATCGGTAAAGGCTGGTATTGGATGAAATAATGTTGTAAAAACGGATAAAACAATAATTCCATAGACCGTAGATATAGCGAAGGTTTTACCCATCTGCTTGTATCCTAGATAGACGAATGGAAGGTTTAATAAGAATAGAAAGATACCGAGTTCAAGACCCGTAATGTGGGATAACATAATCGATATACCTGTTACACCGCCATCAATTACTTTGTTTGGGACTAAAAAGATCTCTAGACCGGTAGCCATTAGTATTGCTCCTAGAGAAATGGCTATCGCTCGAAAGATTTTTTTACTAAGCGGCAGTTTTCGATGTTGTACTTTTCCGTTTACTAATTCTGTCACAAAATCACACCTTATAAAATTTATTAATAAAACCAAATTGGAGAATGAGTTCCACTACTACATCTCTGACTAGGTTATTATTACCACTTAATCTAATCTTCATGAATCAATTATTATAACTGTCATTATACCATAAAATCTATTAAAAATGAATTTGAGTTCATATTTACTAGGTTATAGCGACCTAGATAAGCTATATAAACATTTTATCTTTTTTCTGCTGTCGATTAGCAGATTCTGAGCAGATTGGATCGAGATCTCCTTAAATCTAATTTTCGTCCCTGGCAGGGCTTGGGCAAGACGGGTAATATCAGTAGATATAACAGTGCCTATTCTTGAATAACCTCCTGTGGTTTGATGCTCTGCCATCAGAATGATAGGTCGCCCGCTTGCAGGAACTTGAATCCCTCCTAAAGGAATAGTGTCAGAAATAATATCTGCACCACTGCTATGTTCAATAATCGGACCATTTAATTGAAACGCCATTCTATTGGATTGAGGTGAAAGGATATATTCGTCATTTAGAAAGGTTTGGACTCCAAATGAAGTGAATTTTTCTATATGTGGACCCATGATGACACTTACAGTTAATTCATTTGGATAATTTGGTATTAAACTCTCATGAAGAAACCTATTTCTTCTTGCTAGTGGGTGTCCATACAGAATATCACCTTTTTCAAGAGCGCGGCCATCCAAGCCGCCAAATTTTCCTGTTAAATATGTTGATTTACTAGCTAGAACTTGTGGAACTTGGATCCCACCAGCAATACTGATATACGCCCTTGCACCCTGTATTATTTTTCCAAACGAAAGGTATTGTCCTTTCTTTATCACTAAACTTTTCCAAAGTGGAATGGCTTGTTCATTAATTTTGGGTGATAAATTACCACCACAGATTGCTATGGAAACATCATGTAATGCCCACAGAACTGGCCCAATAAACGGTACTTCAAGTACAGGCTCACCTAACTTGTTTCCAACTAACAAATTTCCCATTTGTAAAGAATAGGTATCCATTGCACCAGATGGACTCACACCGTATTTTCGGTAACCATATCTCCCAAGGTCTTGTACAGTTGTTTGCAGTCCTGGTTTTACTACCTTAAATATTGGCATATTCATTTTTCAAACCAATTCTTTCTAAAAGCTATATTTTCTGTTGTAAGAGCATCCTTTAATTCCTTAATAAATTCTAATGCGGCAGGTTCATCTCCATGAACACAGACAGTATCTGCAGAGATAGGAATATCACTACCATTTGCTGCTGTTACTTTTCCTTCCTTTACCATTCGAATGATTCTCTGTGCTGCAAACTTCCTATCATGAATCATGCTGTTCGGTTCGCTTCTTGATGTTAATGTTCCATCGGGCTGATAGGTTCTGTCAGCAAAAACTTCGGATGCTGTTAATAAACCCTTCTCTTTACCTGCTTGTATAAGTTCACTGCCAGACAATCCAAAAAGAATCAATCTAGAATCATAATCTGCTACCGCTTGCGCAATAGCATCTGCAATTTGTCGACTAGTAGAGGCCATATTATATAACGCGCCATGTGGTTTTACATGCACCAACTTAACACCTTGCACTTTAGTAAATGCTGCCAATGCACCAATTTGATAAAGGATGAGATGATAGATCTCCTTAGGGGAGAGGTTCAATTCTCTTCGGCCAAATCCTGATATATCCGGAAATCCAGGATGTGCGCCAATTTTCACATTATACCTGTTAGCAAGGTTAACTGTTTCCATCATCACATTATGGTCGCCAGCATGATACCCGCAGGCAATATTAGCAGATGAAATATGCTTCAAAACTTCTTTATCATTTCCAATTTTATATACACCGTAACTCTCTCCAAGATCACAATTAAGGTCAATCTGTTTCACGTTATTACCTCTCCCTTTACATAAGTCAATACCTGATACTTTTTAGCAGCTATCTGTTCTTTTATGAAAAGAAACTCTTGATATTCAACAGGATAAAATAATACATAATTTCCTGCTGACAAAAGCGAGGGTTTGGCTTTTTCAATATCAAATAATGATAATGGAGTTACACCAATAATTCGCCATCCTGATGGAACTTCAGCAGGATAGATTCCCGTTTGGTTGCCGCCAATTCCGACAGAACCTGCTGCTATTTTTGCTCTAGGTGTTTCCAGACGAGGTGCTGCAATTTTATCATTAAGACCTCCGAGGTATGGAAAGCCTGGTACAAACCCAATCATATGTACTAAATATTCTTTGTTTGCATGTAAGTTGATTACTTCACGTTCGCTAATGTGATTGTGTTCAGCTATGAAACATAAATCTGGGCCCGTTTCACCGCCATAATAAACGGGGATTCTATAAACGATAGATTCTATCATTGGAATTTCCAAGGCTGTTTGATAGATGGAATACACCTTCTCTTTTAATTGACTGTAAGATAGGAGGAGGGGATCATAAAAAATAGAAACCGATGTATACGCTGGGACATACTCATGAATCCCAACGAATTTCTTACTCCTCAAAAGGTGCAAAAATTGATTAATTTGTTGATGGATGTTCTCATCTATTTTATTGCCAAAGGTAATGGTGATTGCACAATCCCCTATTGGAACAATTTCAAAACTCACTGACAACACCTTCTTATCAATCAATTTGTATGTGTTACTTTTAACTTTATTTAATACTCCCATTAAATGCAAAAAAAACGCCCTGATCATATAAGATCAGAACGTAATTCTTTAGAAGAACTTTCTTTGTCTCTTTTTATTGTGAGCCGCGGGAAACCAGTTAAAATGGCTAGCACACCACATACTCCTATTAGTATCGGGTAATAGGCATAAGCTAAAATACTTACGGGAGAGATACTTGCTACTCCTGCAGCAACAAGCATTTGCGCTCCATAAGGAATCAATCCTTGGATGCTGCAGGAGAAAACGTCAAGCAGACTAGCACTTCTACGTGGGTCAATTTCATACTGATCGGCAATATTTTTTGCGAGCGGTCCAGCAATAATAATGGAGATAGTATTGTTTGCTGTTGAAAAGTCAGTTAGGCTTACGAGTCCAGCAATTCCAAATTCTGCACCTTTTTTTGATTTTATATTCTTTGTAACAAGATGGAGTAAAAAATCAATTCCACCATTATGTTTTATTACTGCAACCATTCCTGCTATTAGAATCGCAAGGAAGGATATTTCATACATACCCGCCATACCTTCGCTAATTTTTTGAATGAGTTCCATTATAGTATAGCTGCCATCAACTATACCGATGAACCCAGCGAATGCTATTCCAAACGAAAGAACCAAAAATACATTTATCCCCGACAACGCAGTAATTAACACTCCTAGGTAGGGTAGAATCTTAATCCACTCATACGATTGTTTATTGATATTTGCTTGTTCACCCATTGTTAATATGGCAAGAATTACACATGTAATAATGGCAGCAGGCAGGACAATCAGGAAATTCACCTTGAATTTATCCTTCATTTTGGTCCCTTGTGTTCTTACAGCTGCAATCGTGGTATCCGAAATAAAGGATAAATTGTCTCCAAACATGGCTCCGCCAATAACTGCCGCCATTGAAAGGGCAAGTGAAATATCTGTTTGTTCACTGATCCCCACTCCGATTGGCGCTAGTGCTACAATCGTACCCATACTTGTCCCCATTGCTAGTGAAATAAAACAAGCAATAATAAAGACACCTACCATTAATAAGTTGGGCGGGACAATGGATAGTGCTAAGTTAACAGTTGAATCAATTGCACCCATTCCCTTTGCCGTCTCTGAAAAGGCACCAGCTAAGAGGAAAATCATAACCATTAGTAGAATATTTGAATCTCCTGCACCTTTGGTGAAAATCTCCACCTTATTATTAAACGATTCTTTCCTGTTCATTGTTAAAGCTACTGCTACTGCGATAACAATTGCCACTATAACCGGAAATTTATAAAAATCGCCCGCAACAATCCCTGAGCCGATAAATAATACTAAAAAGACAGCAAAAGGTATGAGTGCCCATGGATTCCCATTTTTGCTCGTACTCATGACAAAACATCCTCTCTTTATTTTTCACAAGAAAAAACCTCTTCTCTCAATAGAAGAAGAGGTTTTAACAAACATATATTAGAGTACAATAATATTTTTCATAGCGCAAGATGTTTCCAGGATTTGTTCATCTAATTTACTTGTTTTCTTCTTTTCTGTTTTTTCTTTAGTCGATAGAAAAACACGAATCCTACTAGAATGAGCGTTAAACCTAGAAGGATATTTTGCTCCATATTACCCTCCATAAATCCAGCCGGTATGAGTGATAAAACAAAGAAAAAGATTAGATTTCCAAACATGGTACCGATAATAAAATGTTTAAATGTAATCGAACTTAATCCACTGAGAATATTGATTAAACTAGTAGGAACGAACGGAATAATTCTCGCTTGGAACACAAATAGCAACCCATTTTGCTCCATCTTTGCTAAAGTTTCCGGATTTGTTTTTTTCTGGACCCACTCATTAAAAAAATATCTACTTCCAAAAAACCAAATTCCTGCAGCAATAATACTTGTGAACCAACTCCACATTAGACCATTAAAAAAACCAAACAATGCATAGTTTATAGAGATGATAATAATGAGAGGAATAATTGTAAATGAATTTTGGATCACCATGATGATAAAAGTAAAGAAGAATTTTGAAAATGTGGTATCTTTCAATGACAGTATGATGGAATCCATATCCCCGTTTCTAAGTAATCGGAAGGTTTCCGTATTTTGTATAACTAAAAAAATGATCAATATGATCCCAATAAAGGATATGATTTTTTTCCAAATATTAATCACCTAGTTTCATTTTAAGGTAATCTCATAAGAGTAAATATATTCTTAAACACATCATACCATGCAAAAATTATCTGTGATAAAAAAAGATGTCACAAAAAAATTTTGTGACATCCTTTACTTTTATAAGGCTGAAAATTCTTCTACAAGTTCACCAAATTTTTTCATGGCATTTTCTATAGGTTCTGGAGTCGTTAAATCCACTCCCGTCTTCTTTAACAACTCAAGCGGGTAATCACAACTTCCGCTCTTTAAGAAGTTTAAGTATGAATGTAACGTATTTTTATCGCCTTCAAGTATTTTGGTTGCCAAATGTATAGCTGAAGCAAAACCAGTGGCGTACTTATAGACGTAAAAGGGGCGATAGAAATGGGGAATTCTCGACCAGCCAAATTTCACTTCATCGTCAAACACCACTAGATCCCCATTGTATTCCCTGAACAAGGCTTCATACGTTTTATTAAATACCTCGACATTTAAGGGTGTACCTTTTTCAGCTAGTTCATGAGTGATTTTCTCAAATTCAGCAAACATTACTTGGGTAAAGAAAGTACCCTTGTATTGATCAATGAAGTGATTTAATAAATGCTTCCTTACCTCAAGATTCTCTTCGGTATTCAACAAATAATTAATCAACAATATTTCGTTAACGGTGGAAGCCACTTCCGCAACAAAAATACTATATCGAGCAGTAATTTGTGGCTGATGCTGCGAGCTTAATTTACTATGGACTCCATGACCACATTCATGGGCAAGCGTAAATAAACTATCCAAATCATCTTGGTGATTTAATAATATAAAGGGGTGAACCCCATAAATCCCCAAATTATAGGCACCTGAGCGCTTGCCTGGCGTCTCACGGACATCAATATATCTTGCATCCTTGAACTCTTTTAGGATGCTTACATATTCCTCTCCAAGAGGTGCCAAGGCTTTAATCATTATTTCATAGGCTTCCTCATAAGGTATCACTTGTTTTACGCCTTTTACTAAAGGAACGGACATATCATACTGCCGAAGTTCATCAAGATGAAGTTTCTCCTTGCGAATTTCAGAGTACCTATGAAGAGGTGCGATATTTTCTTTTGTCGCTATAATTAGGTTCTCATATACTTCCTTTGGCACCATATCACCGAATAGTGCCTTTTCTAGTGCTGAAGGATATTTCCTGATTCTTGCTAAGGTGACGTTATTTTTAATCGATGCAGACAGTGTGCTCGCTATGGAATTCTTTAATTCAACATATGGCTTATAATAAGCTTTATAGGCTTCCCTACGTCTATCACGGTCTTCCTCTTCAATTAATTTCGAGTACATCCCTCTTGTCAGCGGAATCATTTTGCCATCATCATTTGTAACATCGCCAAACTTAATATCCGCATTATTAATCATCCCAAAGGTTGTACTTGGAGCAGACAATGCTTCTCCTAATTGGGATATGACTTCCTCTTGGTCTTTAGTAAGGACATGGGTTTTATATCGAAAGGATTCATATAAATCCTCTTCAAAGTACTTCAAACCCTCTTCTTCAGCTATATAACTTCTTAATGTTTCTTTATCTAAACTTAATAAATACGGCATAAAAAAAGATGTTGAGGAACTTACCTTAACGCTTAGCCCTTTGGCACGGTCTAATAATGATTGTGAACTTGCCTCCCTAGTATCCTCATCTACGGTCAACATGGCATAAGCATAGACATGATTAAATACATAAGATAATTCCTCTCTTTGTTTTAAGTATTGATAGAGACTCTTACCATCCTTTATTGCTCCATCATATCCCTTCAATTTTTCCGCCAATTTTTCAACGTTTTGAAGGTCTTTTTCCCATTCAGTAATATCTGAATAAATGTCTTTAAGATTCCATTTTTCATTTACTGGTACGTCATTTCTGTAAGTATAAGTCTTCATAAGCGCCCTCCTAAATTAGAGTAACTCATTATTAGTTAATATTCTGTTGAATTATTTTCTAGACCGTCTTTGAATCCATTGCATTTATTCATTTATTTTCCAATTATACTCTAATAAGTCCAAATATAAAAAGCACCAAGTTGGTGCTTTTTATTATATTTTTATTATTTTTAAACTAAGGTAAGAAAATTATTGAACCGATAATTGGAATGACAATGTGGACACTTGGCGGTAATTTCAATATCTACAATTTGTAATGTTTTGTTATTAGCCAAACTCTTCTTTAGGACAACTACTTGATCAGTTATTACTTTTCCTTTATAGATTGATGACAATTCCTCTAAATCCTTATCTCCACTAATGATTGCAGCATATGCAAAGTCATTATCACATAAGATGCACGACTTTTCACCTGTAACAACACGCATTGCAGTAGCTATTTGTGAATTCATTTGTCTCATCTCCCATCAGTCCTTTATTTAATCATTCGACATTTCCGAGAAAGTTTCCTTCTAATTTTCTATGTAATCAAAAGATTCACATTTCGGACAATTTTTATAAAAAAAGACTGTTTAGGAATTTCCTAAACAGTCTTTTTGAATCTTATTCTTCACCATCTTGAGATGGATTGTAGTTGTATTGTGTTCGGTCGATAGGAGTAAAGTTTCCAGGAGTATAGAAACGTAATAAGTCTCCGTTTACAACTTTATCTGAAAGGGCTAATTTATTTTCTACAATCGTCTGTAGATTCATTGCCTCTTCCACCCTTGTTTCATCAATTTCCAACCCTGTAGTGGAATCATAGAATTTACCATCTACAGATGAAATGGTTGGGCTCATAAAGCTGCCATCACGGAAAGGAACAAGATCATCATGTTGTTCAGACAATAGGTCAGTACCGAACTGAACATAATCTTTTGTATCAATTCCTAACAAATGTAGAACTGTAGGAAGGATATCAATTTGTCCGCCGTATTCGTGATTAACTCCACCCTCGATTCCAGGAACACGAATAAAGAATGGTACACGTTGTAATCCTGCACTATCGAAATCCGTAATTTCTTTACCTAGAACTTGTTCCATTGCTTTGTTATGATTTTCAGAAATTCCATAATGGTCACCGTACATAACAATGATAGAATTGTCATATAACCCTGATTCCTTCAGATAATCAAAGAATTGTTTTAAAGCTTCATCCGCATAACGAGCAGTTTGGAAGTAGGTATCAACGGATTTATCACCTGTTGTATGTGGTGCAATCGTTGCTAACTCTTCATCAAGTGGATACGGATAGTGGTTTGAAACAGTAATAAACTTTGTATAAAAAGGCTGTGGTAATGTTTCCAACAAAGGAATTGATTCCTCAAAGAATGGCTTATCCATTAGCCCATATTCAGCTAGATCTTCTGGATTCATACTATAGTAATTTTCATCAAAAAAGTGATTATAACCAAATGATTTATATATTTCATCACGATTCCAGAAACTTCCTGAATTCCCGTGAAAGACTGCAGATGTATAGCCATGAGACGCTAAAATCGCTGGTGCTGCTTGATACGTATTTAACCCTTTTGTTGTAAAAGCAGAACCCTGCGGTAATCCATATAATGAATTTTCAAGGATAAATTCTGCGTCAGCCGTTTTACCTTGGGCAGTCTGATGGAAGAAATTATCAAAATAAAGTGTATTTTGATCCTTTGTTAAGGAGTTTAGGAACGGTGTTACTTCTTCCCCATTTAACTTGTAATCAATAAGGAAGTTTTGCATGGATTCAAGATGCAAATAAATCACGTTCATACCTTTACCAGCACCAAAGTAAGCTGGATTGGGCTGTGCATAGTTTGATTTTGTATAGTTAATTACTTCCGTCATATCATCACTGTTGGCCATAACCCTTTGTGCAGAAGCTTTTGTACTTTTTACTGCATCGTAAATGGTGTAGTTGTACATACCCAAATATTTCACAATATAATTACGGTCAAATCCTCTTGTTAACAATTGAGGACGGTCTGTTTCAGCTAGTCCAAGATTTCCACAAGAAATAGCCAATGATAATGAGAATAAAGCAGCAACTTTTCTGCGATTCATATCTTTAAATTCAACTTTCACAAAGCGAAAAGCAAGTAAAACAACCAAAAGAATGATATCGATAAAGAATAAGAAATCATATGGTCGTAAAAGTGTAACAACACTTCCGCTTACATCTCCAAAGTTTTGGGTTTGAGTTAAAGTTGGTAACGTAATAAAGTCATTAAAGAATCTGTAATATACAACATTCGCAAATAATAGAAACGATAAGAAGAAATCAATCACAAGCAATGCGATATATTTCTTGCGTCCTTTAAATAACAAAGCAATTCCCAAGAATAATAAGGATGATCCTAAAGGATTAATAAATAATAGAAATTTTTGAAGTGTATTTTCAATTCCTAAATTAAATTGAGTTAATTGAGCTATATATGTTTTCATCCAAAGAAAAAATACAGCCAAAAAGAAAAAGCCAATATATTTATTTAAAATACCCTGACCCTTCTGAGTTAAGTTATTCATTTTTTGCACCTGCCTTATAGCAATTAATTATTTATTTACGTTGGTTTCAATTTTTATGAGTTATAAAATTTAGTAATCTATCATTTATAGTAACAGCTAATTATGAACAATATATGAACAAGCCAAGAAAAAAATATTGCAGCACAAATGAGTATTATACGTGTTATTTAATAAATGTCAAGTTTAGGTATAAATATAAAAAAAGAAATGCTAATCCTGATTAGCACTTCTCTCTAGTTCCTCCTACATCTAACTTACTAATGCCTGAACACCCTGATAACCAAAATAAAGACCAAACAAAACGAGTGAAGCACCCGAAATGATGGAAATGGTGATTAAACTTCTTACAGTAAGCAGTTTCCTAAAGCCAGTAGTAAGTGCAGCAACAAAGACGTCCCAGATAGTCAAGCCAAGGAAAATCATACAACTATAAATTAAGAGAGATTCTGTTCCATTTGTTTGAGCCGTTTTTGCTAAGACAGATCCGTAGATACCTAACCAAAATAAAACAGATAGCGGGCTGGTAATTGACATAATAAACCCCGTAAAAAAACACTTCATTAACGTGTCTTTGTCCCTTCCATACGTTAGGGTTATGGTATTGGCATTCTTAATACTTTCTATTCCTGAATAAATCAGAATAAATCCCCCAAACAGCCACAGGAATATTTGAATGATAGGAATCCCCAAAAATTGCACCATCCCTAAATAGACGAGTAGCATAAAAAATCCATCTGCAACCATTGAACCCGCACCTACTATCCACGCATGCCAAAACCCATTCTTTATCCCCTTATCTAATCTCGCAGAATTTACTGGACCGATTGGAGCTGCTAGTGTAAAGCCCAAAATGATGTAACTGATTAAGATGCTGATACTCAAAAAAACCACTCCACTCCACCATTATCTGTACATTTTATGTAGGTAATGGTGACACATGTCCAAAAAATTCTAAAAGTATTAAGAATATGATTTCCATTAGGCATTTGGTGAAGTCAACCTAGGGATTTAATCATAATGTAAACATAGTTCATTACCTAACAAGTAATGTAGACAGAGAAAATTACAGACTAATTCTATGTTATCGGAGGTATTTTTATATGAGTAAATCCATATTTGTCCCAAAAGTATACAATTCAGTATTAGATTTTATCGAGACTGAAAAAGCGATAAAAAAAATAAAGGACCATTTTGAAAAAGAGCTTTCTGAGGCTTTGAACTTAACTAGAATATCTGCGCCCCTTCTTTTAAGGGCTGGTCAGGGAATAAATGATGACCTTAATGGGGTAGAAAGAATGGTTTCCTTTGACACATTAGATATCAGTAACTCCACCATTGAAATCGTTCAATCTTTAGCAAAGTGGAAAAGAGTTGCACTCTCCAGATATGGATTCTCTGTTGGTGAAGGAATTTACACAGATATGAATGCTATACGAAGAGATGAAGAGTTGGATAACTTGCATTCCATTTATGTTGATCAGTGGGATTGGGAGAAAGTAATAACAAAAAAACAAAGAAACAATAGAACATTAAAGAATGAAGTACAAAAGATTTATGATTCAATCAAGGCTACTGAAAAATTCTTAAATAAATTATATCCATCACTTATGCCAATCTTACCTGATCAGATTTATTTTATTACTACACAAGAGTTGGAGAACAGGTATCCAGAGTTAACGCCGAAACAGCGTGAGAACAAAATTGCAAAAGAGGTCGGAGCGGTTTTTGTAATGCAAATTGGAGGTTTACTGCTTTCAGGAGAGCAACACGATGGTCGTTCACCGGATTATGATGATTGGTCGCTAAATGGAGATATTCTTTTATGGTATCCTGTATTGGAAAGAGCCGTAGAGATTTCTTCTATGGGAATAAGAGTAGATGAAAATGCATTAATAAAACAATTAAAACTAGCACAGGCTGAACATCGGTTTGTGTTTGATTTTCATCAAGCTGTTCTAAATAGGGAACTTCCTTTAACAATCGGTGGTGGAATTGGTCAGTCTCGTTTGTGCATGTTCCTTCTAAAGAAAGCACATATTGGGGAAGTTCAGGTTTCCGTATGGAATGACCATATTATTGAAGAATGTAAAAAAGGAAATATAAAACTTTTATAATAATTTTTTTAAAAAGAAAGCCGGCCCTCCAGGACGGCTATTTCTTATGATTCACTATTCAAGTATTCCCTTTAATTCGGATACATTTTTCTTTTTCTTTTTGGACTTTTTCCATACCTTATTCATAACCAATGTCACGATACCAATGATGGCGACTAGTAACAGGCTTACAAAAAATCCAAATCGAATACTCTTTTCAAAAATGGTACCAGTGACGGCTGAAAGTAATAATATCAAGCCAATCGTTGATAATACTTTATCCCCCATTTTTATTTCGAGTATCTTCAAAGCAGATAGTATAATAAATGCCCAGTTATACATCTGCAAAATCCCTGCTGCTGTCGTAATGTAACCATAGATCCTTCCTGGAAGAAGTAATGCAGTTATGATTGAGCCCAATAACCCCAATGTAGCCAACCCTAAAGACGGCAAAGGAAGATTTTTTAGTTTTTTAATTTCCTTTCCAAAAAACTTCGGGGCATCCCCGTCTTTTGCTAAGGTTACAAGTAAATTGGTAACGGCAAATAGCGAAGCGGTCATCGTTGAAAAACCTGCAATGATGATTGCTCCATTAAATACTTGTGGGAAAAATGCCAGGTTATATGCAGACATTGCAGTTACAAATGGGCTTTCCTTTTGATTAATGGATTGATACGTAACCATGCTGATTGCCAAAATAATCGAAATGACATAAATAATGGTGAGGACAATCAACATAACCTTTCCTGATTTTGGAGCGTCTTCTTTGTTTTTTAGTTGCATGGATAAAAGTCCAATTGTCTCAATCCCACCATATGCGTAAAATGCATAGATCAGTGATGACCAAAAGGCCCGGTATCCTTCTGGAAAAATTGAATGAATTGTTGTGGGTATTCCCGGTTGGTCGTTTGTTCCGCCATGTATCCAACCAATCAATGCAACACAGGCTAGAATAATAAACATTAGGATTGCTGCAGTTTTTGTTATGGCAAGGATATTTTCAACTTTATTAAATCCTTTACTACCTAATAAAACCACACAAATAGCCAAAACAGCATAACCAGAAGCAAAAATCCATAATGGAACCTTTGGGAACCAAAAGAGGGAAAGAATCGATAATGCTGTTAATTGACTTCCCATAATTAATATTTTGGAACTCCAATAATTCCATCCGCAACTAAATCCCGCCCAGCGTCCGAACGCTTTTCCCGCATAATAACAAAACGAACCTTCTTGAGGATCTGCTGACGTCATCTTGGCGAGAAAGTGAAACACAATATAAGTCCCTAATGCTGCTAATACAAATGAAAAGACCATCGAGGGCCCTGTAATTTTTATTCCTATTCCTGACCCTAGAAAATAACCTGTACCAATCGTACACCCAATCCCAATGAGTGATAACTGCCACCATAATAACTGACCTTTACTCTCCCCTTTTGATTTATCTCCAACACCTGAAGTACAAGTGAAATAATCCATGTTTCACCCTCCTACTACTGTTAGTATCCTTGAATTGTGGGTTAATCATGTAGAATTAAAAATTAACCAAAAAACAACAAACATGAGAATTAAATGATTATGAAAAAAAAACTAATGAGAGGGTTTGAAAATGGAAACCATATTGATGTGCTTGTAAGAAAGGTGGCACTGTTAATGAACAAATTTACGTACACACTAAGGAGGGCAACAATGGGAATTTTAAGTGGCAATCCTAAAGAAGAGCCTTTACACTATGGCGAAGTATTTGATTTATGGTCTTCTGTTTTAGCAGGGAATGCAAAGATTGCTGGATATCAAACCATGTTAAACCATGCTGGTGATGATGATTTAAAGAAGTTATTAGTAGAAGCAACTGAAATTTGCCAGCATGAAAAAAAGCAAGTTGAAGAACTATTAAAAGAAAACGGCATTGGCTTACCGCCTGCAGCACCAGAGCCGCCTGAAGCTTGTTTAGAGGATATTCCAGTAGGTGCTCGAATCCTCGACCCGGCTATAGCTGCTGGTCTTTCTGTAGATATCGCTGCTGGACTTGTAACAGCAAGCCAAATTATCGGTAAATCTATCAGGGAAGACGTAGCTTTGATGTATGCACAATTACATGCTCAAAAGGTGGCACTCGGGGGAAAAGTACTCCGTTTAAACAAGGAAAAAGGATGGCTAATTCCTCCTCCATTACATCTTAATAAACATGGCGATTGTTAATTTGACCACGTAAAAAGGATGGACACAATAGTGTCTCATCCTTTTTTCATTAATTAAATAAATCGCTTATTCCAGGACTATGTTCATTTGGCATTTCTGGCATCATTGGAACTGGGTGACCTTGCGGTGGTGGAACTACCTGTAGTGTACCGTCATTTCGACTAGGTGATTGTCCTTGGAATATTGCTCCAATCAATGTCTCGTCTAATCTAAAATTAAATTGAGCATTATGGAAGCCCATTTCTACATATTTTCGGCATTCTGGATATTTGTTAATGTCGTAATTTGGAACTGGAAATATTTTACCCCAATCTACACCAAGTGTTTCTAATGCTTTTGCAAACGCATTTTGATGCGCATTGTCACGGACAATTAAGAAAGCCAGTGTTTCTCTAAAGGTTTTATTTGAACTCATTTCATAAATACGTGACTTTTGCAGAACGCCAGTGGATTCTAATGTAACGTTGTTTAATAAATCGCTTATCAAGTTGCCATGACTGTAAACATAATTACCATTCCATGGGTTCCCAGCAGCGTCAACTGGAAGAGAAGCTTGGGCACCATGAATAAAATGGTGAGGGTTAGCATGTTTGATTGCTTCTTCTAAAGGAGCACCTGTACTTCCTTCAGCACCAACTGCATCCTCTCCAGAACCATTTAATAGTTGATTGATGGTCGTTTGTACCAATTCTACATGAGCAATCTCCTCAAGGAAGACTCCCCTGAGCAGATCTCGATATTGCTTCTGATTACCGCGGAAGTTAGAGCTTTGAAAGAAGTACTGCATCATGGTTCGCATCTCGCCAAATCTTCCACCCAATGTTTCTTGAAGCACCTTAGCCGCTGCTGGATCAGGTTTGTCAGGAACAATAATATTGATTAAATCTTCTCTATAGAAATACAATCTATTACCTCCTAAATATTGAATAATTGCTCAGTTATTTTCCCCTTATCAACCACACTTATTCGAAAAAACTACTCGAAAAAACTTGCTCTTCAATTATCTTTCAGGGTGGATACCTGAAAGTTTTCAGCATTTCACCCTGCTAACCGAATCATTCGTTTTCATTAGTGTCCTCCTGATAATGTTCATTTAAATAAGGATTTTCAGTCGTAGCAAAATTGACTGACAGCAAGCTCATTTCTGGGTCAAGTCCATAAAGTCCTTTTAAATCCTTATCTACATTACGGCCACTTTGAAATTGAGGTTCTCCCTTTTTTTCTTTCATTCCTATCACCCTTTCTTATTCGTCTTTCTTCCGTTAATAGTAATCTGAAAAGTATGGTGTCTGCCTCTCAATAATCTTCTCTAATATTTCTACATCTTTGGCCATCCCCTTTAGTCGGGAAATTGCCGCTAAGTAAGTTGGTCTTTTATAACTTAGCAACATTGTCGTAAGAGTCTGTATATCTAGTGAGATTGTTGGCACGTCTTTACTTTGAATTAGTTCTCCTTGACCATCCGCTGTGACTTTTAATGTGAATGTCCCTTGATTCCACTCGAGCATTGGATCCTCAAGCATAAATGTCAACTTTATATCTGAACCTGTTGCTTTAAAAGGATATTGAGTAATAAATTGCTGGGCACAAACAATACGCGCCATAAAATAGGGGGAAATTGTTTCATTAATATCTCCATCTTCCAGCCAAAACGCTAATGGTTCATTCATAAAAATATTTCCTACTACCTTTGACACCATTGAAAAATGGGCACCAATAAAATTCCATAGTCCAATCCGTGCTTCTTGGTTCATATAAACCATTTCTTTAATATGAAGCACGTCCTCCGATATCCAGTACAATAGATACCCTTGAGGCTTGTGTGAACGATCATAATAAACGGCAGCCGTTAATTCATCTACATCCCATCTCCAGTATTCTTCCCATGCCAAGTCATTACGCAGCATTGCAACATGCATTTTACTAGAAAAGAGTTTGTACACAATCCTTACGTCTGGGTGTTCAATATTCAATCTTTCCACATAGCCTGGAACTTTTTTTATCTTTGGCAATTGAACATCTTTCACTTCAAACGTCATCTTATCAGAAATAATCTCCCATCCTCGCCGCCGGTAATAGGGAATTGAATAGGGAAATAAATAGGATATAGATTGTTTTCGCTGCCGCATATCAGCAAGTGCTTGCCTCAACAACTTATACATAAGTCCCATATTTGCGTATTCTGGATAGGTGCCAACGCCTGTCAGCCCCCCCATTTCAAATGATTTGCCAAAAATATTTACCTGAAAAGGGTAAACCGCAAGTTGTGAAACGAGTTTTTCACCATCAAACCAGCCTAGTACATCAGCCTGATCCAATACAGGCTTTTTGGCTAAAGCAATTTCACGCTCTTCCCAGCCCACCATTTGTAAATCTTTCTTGGTTACTTGAAACACATATCGTAATAACTCATTAAACTGTTGAAAATGTTTTGTTTCCACTTTCCCCATTGTGAGTCTGTCTAGTCGACTCATTCCGAATACCTCCACAAATTCACTTTATCCATCTATATAGTAGTGTTTGCCTTACTATGGAGAAGAATTCCCAAAAAAAGAAGCTGCTCATCATTGTGAGCAACTTTGTTTTAAAATATTTAGATTGAATAGTCATCTGGTATTTTTCCTTTTTCGTTTTCAAAGAATAGATGAAAGATTTGCTCGCGAATTTTTAAGAAATCATAACTATTTCGATCGCGCGGTCTCGGTAAATAAACCGGTATTGTCTTTTGAATGCGCCCTGGTTTTTTCGACATTACGATTACTCTGTCACCTAATAAAACCGCTTCATCTATATCATGCGTGACCAGTATCATTGTAATCGTAGATTGTTCTCTAATTCTCAGAATTTCATGCTGCATTTGAATTCTTGTCAACGCATCGAGAGCACCAAAAGGTTCATCAAATAAAATGATATCCGGTTTTTTCACTAATGTTCGAGCGATGGCTACCCGCTGGGACATACCTCCTGAAAGTTCTCCGGGTTTTGCTTTTTCAAATCCTTTTAAACCAACTAATTCAATATGCTCTTCTATTAGCCTTTTTCTCAGTTTAGCGGGTAAATGTTCCAAGCCAAAACCTATATTTTGCTCAACATTCATCCATGGAAAAAGTCGATGGTCCTGAAAAACCATCCCTCTGTCGGCACCAATCCCATTTATGAGTTGATCATTAATGGAAATGGAGCCATCAAAAGAACTGTCAAGTCCAGCAATTAACCGTAATAAAGTACTTTTCCCACATCCACTCGAGCCAACAATCGTTAGAAATTCACCTTCCTGAACTTCTAAATCGACATTATTAAGTACATCTAGTTTACTTCCCCTTTGATTAAATGTTTTAGACAAATTCGTGATTTTTATTTTCGGTTTATATGTTTCATATTGAACTCTTGCTTGGGTGAGCATCTACGTAAAACCTCCTATGATTTAATCCCCGGCTGCCAGGAAAGGACACGCTTTTGGATCAAGGTTATTAATGCATCCATTGATACTCCAATCAGTCCAATCATCGCCATTCCAATAACCATGACATCCGGCTGTGAAAGTTCTCGGCCTTGCGTTATTCTAAACCCCAATCCCGATTCAGAGGCAATTAACTCTGCTGCTACAACAGCCATCCAGGCAGTACCAAGTCCTAATCTTAGACCAACAAATATTGAAGGCAGTGCCGCGGGTAAAATCACCTGAAATAACACTTTCCTCTTACTTACTCCCATCAGTTTAGATACCTCTAAATATCCTTTAGGCACCCCTTCTATTCCTTGAATGGTGTTTAGAAGAATGGGGAAAAATGCGCCCTTAAATATAATGATGACTTTAGAAGCCTCACCAATTCCAAACCAAAGGATAATGATTGGTATCCATGCCAATGGCGGAATTACCCTTATCGCATTAAATACACCTGCAAAAAATTTATCCACACGGGTAAACAACCCCATAACGATGCCTAAAGCTAGCCCGGTGAAAACTGCCAAGGAAAAACCTTGCAGCATTCTACTAACACTAATCCAAGTATCATCTAAAAGAGTACCATCGCCCCAAAATTGAAAAAACGTATTAATTACTACTAAAGGTGATGGAATTAAATAGGCTGCAATAACCTCTTTTTCAGTTAAATATAGCCAGACTAAAACAATCAATATAGGAAGAAAAATTGGTAAAATATATCTTACTACTATCTTGCTCACATTAACACCTCTGATCTATTAGCTATCGATGGCTATTATTCTCGTAAAATCCAATCCTCTAATTCAAAGTCTTTTTTGATTAATTTTTGTTCTACCAAAAATTGTTTCGTTCCTTCTAATAATTGAATTCCCTCGTCAGGAAAACTCTCTTCCCGAATGTTATCCAAAGGAATACTTTCCTTTACAACATCCAAATCCTGCTGTGTTACATCAGCAGCATATTGGAAATATTCTTCCCCGTGTTCCTTTAAATCTATTACTGTTTTTTTACGTATTGCATTCCAAACGGATACGAATTTTGGATTCTCACCCAGGTATTTTTCAGTCGCCACAATGACAGAAGTCCCTGTTAATTCTGGAGTTGTTTTGCTCGCCTGTAATACGAGTGGAAAACCTAGTTTCACATGTTTTGGACCCATATAAGTCGGAAATGCATAGGCTTGTATGTCGCCACGTTCTAGTGAAGCAAGTGCTTCTGGCGGGAAGAGAGAAACAAATTTGACCTCATCTAGTAAACCCTCTTCCTTTAGTAACCCTTGAATATAGCGAAACATATAGGAACCATTCGATGTAGCTACTGTTTTCCCTTTCAAATCTTCCAGTTTAGAGATGCCATTTTTCTTATTGGTTACAAGCCAAATATCCTGATATATATTCGCTAAGCCAATTAACCTTGTTTTTTGGCCTGCGCCTCTAGCCAATAACGCTGGGGTATCACCAAAAATCCCTAGATCTATTTCTCCAGATGCCATGGCTTCATTTAGATTAGGTCCATTGGGAAAAGAATAATATTCAATTTTGGTAATACCGATTTTTTTCAACTCCTCTTGTAAAAATCCGTTTTCAATTGCCCATCCTTCAGCACCAGTAACTGCTGGTTTTCCTTCACTCGTTGATCCCGTAGCGTTAATATAACCAAGCCGAAGTGTTTTCCCCCCCTCTTTTGTGTTTGACCCTGTGCTACTTTCTTTTCTTGCCTCAGTGTTTGTGGAAACACCATTTGAATTGCATGCAGTTAAAAGCAGGGAAAATAGTAGTACAACCAAAACCAAGTATTTTGTTTCAAGCATCTTCTTCAATTTTCTTCACACTCCAATTATCTTAAGTAAAATTTATATGCTAGGTCTTGTTTGGCAGTGGATTTTTGCCCTTTCTCCCAGCCTATACTAAAACGATAACTTCCTAGTAGACTTGTTTCCTTAATTCCTTGCTCCGTTATACTCATTATCTCATCAGCGTTTGGTGCCACATAAAGAGCCTTAACAGGACAATAAAGTTCACACATATAGCAGGTCTGGCAATCCTCCTGTCGAGCAATTTTAGGTGCACTTCCCTCTCTTCTTTCAAAAACGTTCGTCGGACATACTTTTACACATAAATTACATTCCACACACTGGTCTTCTAGTAAAATCTCAATCAAGTTTTTTCCTCCCTACGTGTTTTGATATAAGGTAGTCGGTTTTACTTTTATCTCATCTAATCCACTGGTAATGAGTCGATAATGTTGATTTTCATCCAGCACAGGATAATCTAGTCTTTTGTGCATCCCACGTGTTTCTCTTCGCTCCAGTGCCGTTGTGTACATCCATCTAGATGTCGCTAACATCGCGACTGATTCTCGAACCCTCAAAAGATTCCCCTGATTTTCCTGCAAACTCGTCTTTGACTCATTCCACAAAGAGTTAAGTCTTAATAAGGAAGGAGTTAATATTTCTTCTGTTCTGAATAGGTTTTTCTCAAATGGTGTTACTTCTGCTTGAACCCTCTTGGTCACTTCTGCTGCATCGAGAAAATCTTTACCAATAGAGTGTTCATTAATCCCAATTACATGTCTTCTAGTTAGCGCTCTATCTCTCTTATCTCGGTTGAAACTAGAGGCATACTTTGCAGCTGCTTCTCCTGACCAGTAACCAGATGAAATCGCCCAAGCAGCATTATAACTTCCTCCTCCCGTAAAACCACCGCATATCATTTCCCGAGTTGCTGCGTCACCTGCTGCAAAAAGACCTGGCACCGATGTGGCACATGTCTCATCGACAATACGAATCCCTCCCGTTCCACGTACCGTCCCTTCAAGCCGCAATGTCACTTCAAATCGATCCTCGAATGGATTAATCCCCATTCGATCAAATTGTACAAAGAAGTTTGGTTGCGCAATCCGCATCCATTTTTGTAAATCAAGATCATCCTTTACCTTAACTAACTGTGCAAACACTTTTTGACCTTCTTGCAATTTTTTTGCAATAACAGAACGGCCTCTTTGGGAGCCTGCGCCTTCAATAATCGAACCATCTTCATAGGTGAAGGAAGCCCAATTATAGAAAGCAGTTTTTGTAATGGATGAGAATTTTGGCGTAATGGCATATGCATTTGAAAACTCCATTCCTGAAAAATCAGCTCCAGCTTCAGAAGCAAGCAAGTATCCATCTCCCGTTAAGACATTGCATCCTAATGCCTTGCTTAGGAATGCGCATCCGCCAGAAGCAATCACAATGGAACTCGCCTGGACAGACCATGTTTGAGATGTTTGTTCGTTAATTCCAGCTGCGCCTGCAACGCCATGACTATCGTATAAAAGCTCTAGTGCAGGACTATGGTCGAGAATCGTAATCTTTGCTTTATTCAATTTCCTCCGCATTAATCTCATGTATTCAGGTCCTTGCAGACTTCTTTTATGTGCTACTCCATTTTCATCTACTGGAAATGGATAACCCCACTTTTCTAATTGGTTCATATTTTCATAGGTACGATCAAGCACGCGCTTCATCCATTTTCGTTCTGATAAGTACCCGCCTAAAGCTTCACGGCTATTCATTGCCTCTTCTCTTTTTTCTTTATCAGGCTGTATGTACCAAACACCACTGCCTGAAGGAGCCGTCGCTCCACTTGTTCCACAATAACCTTTATCAACTAAAATAACCGAAGCACCATTTTGAGTTGCTGTAATTGCAGCCCATGCACCTGAAGGTCCCCCGCCTATAACAAGAACATCAGCTTTAAGACTCACATCATACAATTGATTTGCCAATTTATAAGATTGTGTTAACTCAATTGCCATTTTCCAACATCTCCTAACTATTTTTTGTTTTTGCTAACTTAATTTAAAGTTTCTATAAAACCAGCTCCTTGAATGAAACAAAAAAGAGACCTCCAAAAAAGGAAGTCTCCAGTCGTCTGGTCAACTTAAGTTAGTAATTTTTTTTACCCAATGTATTGATTCTATCTCGCTATGCGGATGTTGATCCCCAATAAAATTTCTGAATTCATTTTCTAAGTCTGTTAAAGATAGTTCAAAAAGATGCTGTTCATCTTTTTTATAAACACCAAAGGCAATGAGTTTGTTGATTAATTCCCAACGTCGATTTTCCACAGCTTGGCGAAGAATCTTTCCCATTTTCAACTCTCCTTTATGATTAGCATAAAAAAGGAATAAAAAAAGCTCCTCTCTTTTGCATATTAAGCAAAATTTAGAGGAGCCATTGGTTGACCAATAGGCTTACTATTAAACTATTCCTTTTCTTACATTACCAACTTGTTTACTTGGAATTAAAACTATAGTCTAAAATATACTTTGGAACCCAATTCTTGTCAATAACTATTTTAAATTTTTTGACTTTATTATAATTCCAACTTGACACATCGGAATTATAGGTATATCGTAAAGATACTTAATTAATAATAATTCGCCGATTTGACAGCAAAAGGCACCTCTCAATAATCAGGAGGTGTTTTTTTTAATACTAACTTCTATTAATGATATAGGAAGGAGTTTTACTAATGATTGAACAACACAATGTGTTACCAGGCGCCGGATCTTTTTTCTTGAAAGGAAATGAAATTGGGATTTTAATTTCGCACGGTTTTGTTGGAACGCCACAGAGTGTCAGTTTCCTAGGTGAATACCTTGCATCTGAAGGTTTCACAGTTTATGGAGTTAGATTAAGTGGTCATGGTACACATTATGAGGATATGGAAAAGTGCAATTATCAGGATTGGATAAAAAGTATAGAAGATGGGTTCAATTTTTTACAACAACATTGCCGTGATATCTTTGTAATTGGACAGTCGATGGGAGGTACTTTAACACTAAATATTTCCCAAAAGTATAAGAATATTAAAGGAATCATGTTAATAAATGCAGCAATCAACTCCATTCCTCCGATGGAAAGGTATAAAAACAAACACATTCCCCGTTTTATACATGAAGGAGAACCAGATATAAAAGCAAAAAATGTTCACGAAATTACGTATTCAAAAGTACCAGTACGGTCCATTCATCAGTTATTTGCTTTAATGGCAGAAACGAGGGATAGGCTTTCCTTAGTTGCTTGCCCCGTCCTTGCATTTCGTTCAGAAGAAGACCACGTCGTTCCGCCTGAAAACACTAATTTTATTTTGGCATCCATTCAATCAGAAATAAAAGAAGTGGTTCCGTTGTATAATTCTTATCATGTTGCTAGTATGGACAATGAAAAAGAGTTCATAGCAGAACAATGCAGTGTATTTATTAATAAACTTGTGAGGAATGTTTATAAAACCACAAGAATAACACAACCTCGCCATCACTAGTTGGCGAGGTTTACTTTTTATTTTTTTATTAAGTTTGGCGGTATTTCCCCTTGTAATCCTGTTACTAGATTTGTTACTGCTGTCATGGCCATTTTGAATCGAGTTTCATAGGTGGCCGAGCCAATATGGGGCAGCGTAACCACATTATTCATGGAAAGCAACGGGTTATCCTTTTCCACTGGCTCTTGAACAAAAACATCTAGTCCTGCACCATATATTTGGCCTTTTTGAAGCGCTTGAATCAAAGCATCTTCATCCACAGTTTTCCCTCTTGAAGCATTAATAAAAATCGCTGACTCTTTCATAAGCTCGAATTCTCTTCTCCCAATTAAATTTACGGTTTCTGGAGTCAACGGTGTCATTAAACATATAAAATCAGACTTCTGTAACAATTCCTCCATTGAACAATATGTAGCCCCATATTTTTCTTCCACACCTTCGTTCCGGGAACGGTTATGATATAAAATCTCCATATCAAATCCAAAATGTGCCCTTTTAGCCACAGCGGTTCCAATGCCACCCATTCCAATAATCCCCAACACTTTATGATGGACATCGACCCCAAACCACTTTTCTTCAAGACCTGATTCCCACTGACCCTTTTTAACCCATTGGTCTAATACTGGGATTCTTCTAGCAGTAGAAAGAATTAATCCCAGAATGGTATCCGCTACCGTATCATTTAGAACATCTGGGGTATTAGTGGCCATAATCCCCCTCTCTGTTAAAGCGTTCAAATCAAGATTGTCATAACCGACAGCTATATTGCAGACTATTTTCAAATTTGGTGCTTGTTCCAATATCTCTTTATCTATTTTTAGTCCCGAACCTAATAGACCTTTGGCATCCTTCAATTCTTTAAGAAATACAGGGAAGCTTTCTGAATCAAGTTTCTCAAAATAAATAACCTCACAGATGTCTGCTATAAAATCCAATACTTTCTTATCTACCTTTTTATAAACAATTATTTTTGGCTTCATTGTAAAACCCCCTATTCGCTAAACTATCAACACTCATTATATAGTAATAAAACCTTCGGATAAACAAATACTGAAATATATTCACCCTTTTAACACTGATTTTAAGCGAGTACTTGTATAGTTATGCAGAAAATTTGTATGTTACATAATACCGTGTTATAATAATATTATGTAACATGGATTAAGGAGAATTTATATGGAGTATGTTGAAGCTCTAAGGGATATCAAGCAGATAAATTCAATGAAAAAATATTTAAAAAAGCATTCCGAGCGTGATTATCTTCTTTTTGTTTTTGGAATTAACACGGGATTGAAAATTACAGAAATGCTGGATATCAAGGTTGGCGATGTATTAGAAAAAGAAGACTGTGTAAAGAATTTTTATTCCTTTTCACATCATGAAACAATGAAGGAAATATATCTGAATTCTAAAGTAAAGCAGTCTATTCTCCACTATGTCCAAAAGGAACAATTAAACGTTGAAAATTATTTGTTCAAGTCTGCCAAAACCGGCAAACCTATTACTCGCCAGCAAGCCTATCGAATTATACACCAGGCAGCAGAAGCCATAGGAATCGAAGGTAAAATTGGGACGAATTCCCTTCGCAAGACCTTTGGATTTCATGCTTATAAACGTGGAATCGCCATATCCATTCTGCAAAAGCATTTCAACCATTCAACCCCTTCAGAGACGCTAAAATACCTTGGAATTTCCAAAGAAGAAAAAATCAAAACTGAAATTGATGTCAACTTATAGGAAGATACACCCTTATCCATGTACAAATTAATTGAGGAGGATGTAAACATGAATATTCGCGAAATTGAGCTCCCAGGCATTGGGAAGAAATTTGAGACCATCACAAATAACAAGGATAAGCTAGTTATTATCATTCACGATGATGGAAGAAGAGACATTTATCATTTTGATCCGGAGGATTACGAGGAAGCAATCGCTAGCACTACCTTCAATGATCAGGAAGCAAGACAGATTGCAGCTATTATTGGCGGAATGACATACTCTCCTAAGGCGTTAGAAACGATTGAAATGGCATTTGATGATTTAGTGATTGAATGGTTTAATGTCGAAACTAATGCAGCAGCTGTAAATCAAACCATCGGTCAACTTAATATCCGTCAATCCTATGAAGTAAATATTATAGCGATTATTAAACGACAGAATCATAAAAAGATTCATACTCCTGGTCCTGAAACTCTTTTAGAAGAAGGAGATACAGTGATCGTGTCTGGGGAGCGTAATCAAGTAAAAAGGATCGTTAAAGAAGTACTCTCAAGAAGGGACGGGTGATACTTGTGACAAATCATTTAGTTTTTGAAGTCGGTACAGCATTAGTATTAGTTGCTCTTACAGCCGTATTAGCAGGAAAGTTGAAATTCTCCATCATCCCGTTTCTTATCCTCTTAGGGATGGCTGTTGGTCCGCATGCTCCTCAAATCGGTATTATTGATCTTACCTTCATTGAAAGCTCAGAGATTATTGAGTTTTTCGGTCGAATTGGCGTTCTGTTTTTACTTTTTTATTTAGGTCTTGAATTCTCAGTGGGAAAATTAGTTCGGTCGGGACGTTCCATTGTGGTAGGCGGTTCCATTTATGTTGCACTCAATTTTGCTTTAGGTATTGCTTACGGCTTCGCTACTGGCTTTCCTATTATGGAAACCTTAATTATTGCAGGTCTCCTAAGTGTTTCCTCCAGTGCCATTGTCGCAAAAGTTCTCGTCGATTTAAAAAGAACGGCCAATTCTGAAACAGAATTAATCTTAGGGATTATTTTATTCGACGATATATTCCTTGCTTTATTCCTATCGGTTATGTCCGGTCTATTATTAGGCGGTTCGACCACTGTTGGAGGAACAATCATATCCGTCCTAATTTCACTTGGATATATGATTCTCTTTTTTGTTATTGCCCGAAAAGGAGCACCTATTCTTAATAAACTATTAAACATTAAATCTAATGAAATATTTATCCTCGTTATCTTCGCATCACTCTTTTTTATCGCGGGGTTTTCAGAAAAACTACACGTTGCCGAAGCTATTGGTGCCTTACTTCTAGGTTTGGTTTTCTCGGAAACGGAACATCGCGAGCGAATTGAACATTTGGTCATCCCATTTAGAGATTTCTTTGGAGCAATCTTTTTCTTTAGCTTCGGATTAAGCATTGATCCCTTCAGCTTAGGTGGAGCCGTTTGGCTTGCTATTGGTGCCGTTATTCTTACAATTATTAGTAACTTTGTAGCTGGAATGATTTCCGGGAGAAAAGCTGGTTTATCCTATAAAGCTTCCTCAAATATCGGATTGACAATCGTTTCTAGAGGTGAATTTTCGATCATTGTTGCTAACTTAGGTCTTGCCGGAGGCTTATTACCTATCCTAAAGCCATTTACTGCTGTCTATGTTTTAATATTGGCTATTATTGGGCCACTATTAACCAAAGAATCAAAAAATATATATAAATTTTTAAACAGTATTTTCAAATGGGAACAAAGCAAAACACCTAAAAAGAAAATTAGAATTCCAAAACAAGAAAATGAAAATACCCCTGGTCTTTAGTAACGTAAGATGAGCAAGGGAGGCTCTTAAAATGAGCATTGGGTTAACAATCATTTTGTTAACATATATTTTATTATTGGTTATGTCCTATCAAATGATCATCTTTGTCAATGAAAAAGATGAAAAGCGGAGTTGTATAATTATTAACAAATCCTATCAATATGCGTATTCCATCCTCCTTTTTGGATTTCTTGTGGTATATGCATTAGTTGTACTTCCCCATATTCATTTGGATTCTCAAACCATTGGTTATCTGGTTCTTCTTAGTAAGTTTCTTTCGGTCGTTACACTCGCTGGGAGCATTTTTCTCCTAAGCAAAAAGTTCAAATAACTCAATTCTTATCCTGAATTAGTATAAAAAATCCACCATTCACAAATGAAATGGTGGATTTTATTCTATAGCTTTGTTCTTAAGCTCCAAAGTTCGGGAAAGAATTGCTGGTCCAGAACTCTTTTTAAATAGGTTACACCAGAAGATCCCCCTGTTCCTCGCTTATGGCCAATGATTCTTTCTACCGTACTCATATGATTGAACCGCCATAATTGCTGTTGATTGCCAATATCGACTAACTTCTCTGCAAGCTCATATAAATCCCAATATTGGTCAACGTTACGGTAGACTTTCAGCCATGCTTCTTCAACACTATCATTCGGTTCATAGTTTTTAGATAAATCCCGATTTAAGACCTCATCATCAACAGGAATTCCTCGAGCAACAAGTGCTTGGATGGCTGCATCATAAATACTTGGTTTATGTAAAGCTTCCTGCATTTTTTCGTATAATTCTTTTTGATGCTGATAAACTGCAAGAGTATGAGCATTTTTGTTTCCTAACGCAAATTCAATCATTCGGTTTTGATAGGACTGGAAACCGGAAGATTGACCGAGCTTATTCCTGAATTCCAGATACTCGGAAGGTGTCAAGGTAGAAAGAACACTCCAGGATTGAATTAACTGCTGCTGAATTCTCGAAACACGCGATAAAATTTTAAAGGATGGCTCCAGATTATTCTTACGAATATACTGGATAGCCTCAGTTAATTCATGAATAATTAATTTCATCCATAGTTCGCTCGCTTGATGGATAATAATGAATAACATTTCATCGTGGTGACCAGATAAGCGGTGCTGACTATCTAAAACTTTATCAAGATGAAGGTAATCTCCGTATGACATGGCTTTTTGAAAGTCTGTTTGAATATTTTTTTCTAATTCTAGTTTGCTATTATTCTCTTTTGAATTCATTTTTTTCTCCCCCCTATATTACCTGCTTATGCCACAACTTCTCTTTCATTCTTATAATTTTCATATTGCTTTTCTATCATTATTTTCTTTAGTATTTGGACCGTTTCCCACACCTCTAAATAGGAGGTATAAAGCGCAACAGGAGCAAGACGAATAATGTTAGGGGCTCGGAAATCTGGTATGACCCCATTTTCTTTCAACGCCTTGCAAATCCGGGCTGCTTCTTTATGCTCTAAACTGGTATGACCCCCACGACGATTATCGTCAAGAGGATTTCCAATCTTATATCCCATATCTGCTAATTCCTGTTTCAATAATTCTATAAGAAACCCATTAATCTTTAATGACTTTTCCCGAATATTCTCAATCCCCGCTTCGGCAAAAATCTCTAACGAACCAAGTAATGGTGCCAGACTTAAAACATGTGGTGTACCAATTTGATAGGCTCCCGCTGATTCAGAAGGTGTTAACGTATGTTCCATATCAAATTGTTTCTCCTTTTTAGAACCGAACCAGCCCGCAAGACCAGGAACCGTACCAAAGTGTTTCTTATTTACATATAATCCGCCAACACTTCCTGGCCCGCCATTCAAATGTTTATAATTACACCAATAGGCGAAATCAACACCCCATTCACTAAACGAATGTGGGATTGCCCCAATGGAATGACATCCATCAAATCCTATTAAAATTCTTCTTTTAATTGCTTCTGCTGTTAACCTCTTCATGTCCAAAATTTGTCCGCTTCGATAAAGAACGGTTGGCAAAATAATTAGTGCAATTTCATCCGTCATCGCTTCGATAATATCCTCTTCCTCCAAGAAACGACCATCCCGGCTTTTTACGGTAATAAGATGTGTATTAGGGTCAAAACCATGAATGCTAAGCTGACTTTGTATAGCATAAATGTCAGATGGAAAGGTTAATTCATCTGCGAGGATTTTTGACTTCTTCCCTTCCGGCTTATAAAACGTGGCCACAAGTTGATGCAGGTTTACCGTTGTCGAACCTGTAACAATCACTTCATCAGCTGCAGCTCCTACTAATGGCGCCATCATCCGTCCTAGATTTTCTGATAAATAGAACCATGGCTGTTCCCCTTTTGTCCAGCCATCAATTCCATGCTCTTTCCAATCATTTAATGATTCTAGGAGGGTTCGTTCTGCTCTTTTAGACAGAAGTCCTAATGAATTGCCATCCATATAAATGCTATTCGGTTTTATGTAAAATTCTTCTCGGAATTTATATAGGCTATCTTCTTTGTCCAATCTTTTTGCATCATCTACTGTCAAAAGCATACCTATCCCTCTTCTCAATGAATATTCTCTATAATTCTATTATACTCTGAAGGAAATTAGAAAACAGCCGTTCTAAGGAACTAACGCGGCTGTTTTCTGGTTGTGTATATTTTCTTATTCTAGAACCAAAAAATATTGAATTTGATTTGGTGTAATGGCTGTTATAGCTTGTAACGAATAACCAATACTTAGTAATTGCGCTAAGGTTTCTGCACAATTATCGCGAGGCGGCTCGATTGGAGCATGGTAGCTTTTATATAAATGTAATAGTTGATTATTCGTCGTGCAATGAAGCAAGACCACATGTCTCCCTGTCCACGCTTGCCCGATCATGGGTTGTACTTGTCTTATTCTTTTCATGGTATGACATCCTTACTTGTTGTTACAATAGTCTATGCTTCATCTATCTGTACGTTCTATTTGATGTAGTTGTTTTTTGCAATAACGGATAACGTCCCCACCGAACCGTAAACACCGCGATAATAATAAAACCTTCTTAGCATTAGTGGACGTTCCACAAAGCCAGAAGGTTGCTTTTTTACTGAACTAATTCAGGTATCATCTGCAAAGGGGGTAAAAGTTCCAAATAGTGCTGAAACGGCATTTCACAAGCTTGATACTTTTCAAGCAAGTCAAGCATTGTAACTTGATTTCTAACGATTTGTTCTTCATAGATTCCATCCTGCATCAAATATTCTAATTCCCGTTTATGAGGAGGACAAACTGTATAATCCGCAAGTTCACGAATTTGACTTCGAGTTGCTGAATTTTGTAAATCTACATAATCCCTAAGTAGTTCATATAGATTTACATTTCGATTTAAAGGAAGATGTGAAAGGGTGTCTTTGTTTGTTGAAAGAATTACTTGGTCATTACCGTTTAGCCTATAGCGATATAAGACTCGATTGACAATCTCCATGCTATTACTTGGAAAAATACTTTCGGACTCATTTCCCTGATGGAGATACTGAATACTAAGTGTACTTTGGTCACCCTCAAGTTGAGTTAGGCCGAAAAATCCCATGGCCTGTGGCCACATAGTTTGTTGCCATATTTGTAGTTGCTCCTCTATATCACCACTTACATCTGCCTCTCCACAGAGTGAAAATCTGCTGGCTCCTTTATGGGCAAGCTGTTCGTCGATGAACCTCGGCACTTCTTGGTAGGTGCTTGCCCAGTTAGTATCCCCACAGCCCAATACGGCGTAATGAACTCCATTAAGTTTACCCGGCTCTAGGGTTTCCAGCCATTGCACAAACTTCCGTGCATTTTTGGGCGGCTTACCATTATAGGATGAGGTGATAATTAACACGGCCCCTCCAGTTGGCAAATTGTTAATGGCTTCATCTAGTGCTGCCACTTCACTCCGAATCCCATAACTGCTAGCCTTTTCGGCCATTTCATAGGCGATTCCTTTTGCTGTTCCCATATTGGAGCCGTAAAGGACTAGTAATGGTTGATTATTAGTACCTATAAATGAAGAATTCAGGCTTTGGTTATCCTTTTTTGTACGGGACGATATGTTCTGTAGTGTAGCCACATTGTTGTCTTTTTTAACTCTTGGTTTCACTCGCATCGTGAAATGGTCTGGTTTAAGTGTCATTGTTTGTTTTATTTTCAGTTGATAGTGATCATGATCAATTAAATCAAATTTTTGAAGAATCATCCCTAACAGCAGCGCTGCCTCGTGAAGCGCGAACTGCATCCCAATACAGGCACGTTGTCCATTACCGAACGGTTTGAAGGCATCGTGGGGTATTTTACTAGGATCCTTAAAGCGTTCAGGACGAAACTCCTCTGCATCCTGGCCCCATGCCTCTTTATCCCGATGTAACTGTGGAAGGAGAATCGCTACATTTTGCCTTTTCTTTATTTGATATTTCCCGCCGAGGACCATTTCTTTTTTTGCATATAAAGTAAATTGAGGCGCAGTAGGATAAAGTCTTAATGATTCGTTTAAGATCATTCGAATATATTTTAATTGCGTTACTTGTTTATATGTAGGGATTGGACCTGTAAAGAATTGGTCTACTTCTTCATATGCCTTTTTTAGTACCTCAGGGTTTTTCAATAGCAAGTAAAGTGCAAATGACAACAAACCGCTCGTCGTTTCATGTCCGGCTATTAAAAAAGTAATGATCTGGAAACGTATATTTTCATCATCCAACGTCTCACCTGTTTGCGGGTCCTTAGCACTAAGCATTCGGGCAAGCATATCGGTTTCACCTTGGTCTCCTCGTTCTTTACGCTCGGCAATCAGTTGATCTACTAAAGAAAACATTGATTGAGTATCTTTTTCGAATTGTTTCTTTCTTTTATACATGAGATTATTCTGAATAGGCATGCGTGTACTCTGGTGCATGGCTTCATCAAGAGAATTAACCATGCTGATAATAAAAGGATTATGATTTTCTCGATAGAAGCTGTTAAATCGATAACCAAAGCCACATAAACCAATTGTGTCCAGGGTCAATCTGGTCATATCATCTGGTACGTCAATACTCTCATTGTGATTCATACGTTCCCATTTCTGAACGAGCTGCTGGGCTATATCCACCATCATCGAGTGATAACCTTTCATGGCTTGTTGACTAAATGATGGCACAAGGATGTTGTGAGCTTTTTGCCAGTTAGGCTCACTTGTTTTGCTGGTAAAGAGCCCGTCTCCGGAAAAAGCACGAACCTTACTTAAACCGCCTAAAAGGCTCTTGTCGAATGTTGAATCATTACAAACCTCGGCAACCAATTTATGTCCGGAAAGAAAGATGGTTGAGAATCCACCATAGAATTCCATGCGAAAAATCGGACCGTATTCCTCTGCAAGTTTACATAATGAAAGGGTTGGTGATTCTTTGTCAATTAAAGGCAAGTTGCCAAGCGGACCAAACGTTTTTGGCTGCGGGATTGGGATGAGGGTCTCCATGAAAAATTCTCCTTTGATTAGTAATAGTCATATTGAATGAACATTCATTCATTTTTTTAATTAGTATAATACCTCACCTGATATAACGTCAATCTAATTGTCGAAATATTTACAAATAAAAATCAAGGCGTGATCCAACAATAGATCACGCCTGCGCTTTTACCTGTTTAGTACTGGACCAAATAATAACAGGAATCAACAAGAGCGAAAGAAGACCTCCCCCAACTGAGAGAGCAGCGTAACTGGAATTCGCTACAACTACCCCAGATAGTACACCTCCCGATGCTCCAGATAAGGCAACCATAACATCTACAGTACCCTGGGTCTTAGCACGATTGGCCGTATTCGTTGAATCTACTAGAATCGCGGTTCCACTTATTAATCCGAAATTCCAGCCTAATCCTAGCAATATGAGCGCCAAAGTAAGTAAAGTCATCGATTCACCAGGTGCAATAGCAGCTAGTACGCCTGCTGCTAGTAAGGTGACACCTGCTGCGATTGCCATGTATAGGCGTCCAATCCGATCAACGAGGGCTCCTGTTAGGAGAGATGGAAGATACATTGCACCAACATGGAATCCAATAATCATACCAACTTCATTTAATCCATGCCCGTGCTTCCCCATATGTACAGGCGTCATGGTCATGATGGCAACCATCACCAATTGGGTTAACACCATTAATGTTGCTGCTGCAACAATTCCTCTCTTGTTAAACGAAAGTGTAGCTGGATTACGAACTGAAAGTATGTCACTATTCTTTTTCTTGTCGTCCGCGATTGCTTTTGCAACGATGAGAGGGTCCGGACGCAGTAACAGTAGAAGAACCAAACCAGCAAGAATATAAGTTGCTGCAGCTAATAAAAACGGTCCCGATAATGCTGGTATGCCGATTTTGATCGCAAATCGCCCCATTACATCGACCAAATTGGGACCCGCAACTGCACCAAATGTGGTCGATACCATGGCAATACTAATGGCTGTCGCTCTCTGCTTGGGACTTGCCAAGTCGGTGCCTGCATAGCGGGCTTGTAAGTTTGTGGCACCTCCTGAACCATAGAGTAGTAGTGAGACAAATAGTAGGAATATATTATTGGTTATCGCTGCACCGACTACGCCAATCGCTCCCATTCCCCCAGCAAGAAAACCCGCAGCCAGCCCTGTCCTGCGGCCGTATCGTTGTGAGAACCTTCCTACAAGTAGTGCTGCCCCAGCAGACCCAAGAGTGAATAACGCTGTTGGAACTCCCGAAAAATTATCTGTCCCCAACATATCCTGAGCTAGAAGTGCTCCTACCGTTATGCCAGCTGCAAGTCCGGCGCCACCGAAAATTTGTGATAAAACTACGATAATCAACGTCCGTCGATATAAAGCTCGCTGTTTTTCTAGTGAGTCAATGTATTCCTGATACTTATTAAAAGCACCTGAATCATCCTGTTTATCTGACATAACTACACCTCTCCCAATTGCAACATAATTGATACTGATTACTAAATAATACCATTTAGGGTTAATAACGAAAACATTTTTTATACGTGTTTTTAACCAATGCAAAAGAGCCGGTTCTTTAATCTCGAACCGACTTTTTCGTATGATTTTATGGTTGTTGTAAGACCGTTACAGATTGCGGACTTGTCGTCACTTTAAAGCCTTGTTTGTTTTCCACTTCTGCTGATACTGTATACGTGCCATTAGGAAGATCTGCCTCCGGTTTCCACTCTAAGTGAATTTCATGCTCATTTTCCACCACAATCGAGTCAACGACCATACCACTTCCATCTTTAATATTAATCGTCCAATTCACTCGATTATTGGCAAAAGCATTAATTCCCGCAGGGGTACTTTCATTTACATTTTTATTTGGATATACGCTGAACCAACTGACAAGCATTTCATCATTAATATACGAAGGATCTCCCCAAACGGTATATCCATGGTTAAGCGCGACGTCTGAACCTAACACGACAACACTCTTCGGTTCCTCTTTTACAAGAACTGACGTTTGTCCCTGCGCTAGCGGCATATACTTACCGTTATACCAAATGATTGCACCGTAAAAGCCACTGCCATTCTCGTTATCCACCGCCTTGAAGGTTATTTCATATTGTCCTTCTTTTGGCTGTACTTGGATATCGGATACTACCGGAGCAACAGAATCTACTTTAACTGGAAGCTTCACTTCTTGTGGTTTCGCATTCTTGTAATCTAGTGTTGTTTTAATAACATAGTTGTAGCTGCCATCTTTGACTACTTGTCCATTTTTGTCCTTTACGTCCCATAAATATCCACCATTCATATAGTCCCGATAGGCCATAACATTCTTACGGAACTTCCATGGCTTCCCAGTGTATTCACTAAAGTCACCTAAATATTGAACGAGTTGTCCATTTTGATTTTCCACGTACATTTCTGTTTTCTCTAAATTACGAAGTGTGGTGAATGTCGGGAATACACCTGGATAAATCGTGTTTGGAGATATCACGATACGGTCCGTATTGAATGTTCCCTTTCTAGGATCATAACCTAATGGGAATGTGCCTTCTGAGAATGGCTCATCATTCCAAAGCACCGTATATCCTAAGAAAGCATCTTTATCCCATGCTGCTGGATCTAAGTTCTGAGCTTGATCCCATTTACCATAGAAGCCCATGTAAGGAACGGTTATTGGAACGGCCGATTCACTGTTTTTGCCAGTTGGCACAAGACGTACATACCCTTCAACAAACGTGCCTTCCTTTAAGCTGGCTGGTAATGAAATCTGGATGTCTAAATATTTCTCTTGCCCCGGTTTAATCTTTAATGTCTTTCCTTCTGTATGAGTTACTTTTTCCCCGTTTACCAAAACGGAAGCACCCTGTACCCGCTTACTCGTTAACGTTAAATATTCTTTAGAATCCAATGTTCCATCATTGTCTAAGTCATATTTTTTTGTTTCTGTATCGTCCGTCAATACATCAACGTATACACTGTATTCTAGGTCTTTTACATCTAAGTTTTGTAGAGCTTCTACATTCAACTTGAAGTGTGCATTGTTGCCCGTAATTTCTTTTAAGGCAACTGCTCCGGCTTGCTCTAATGGAGTTTTATCACTCGTAACAAGGACAGGTGTTTTAATGGCATTTTGAATTTGCATTAAGCCAGATCCTTGTACACGCGGTGAGTATGGTACCTCACTATTGGTGCGTGGGTCTTGTATTAATTGTGCTGTATTCATTAATGCGATTTTTGCTTTTAATGCTGTTTCCTTAGAATGAGCTAAGCCTTTTTCATATAATGCTTGCAGTAATAATGCTGAACCGCCAGCCACATGCGGAGTTGCCATCGATGTACCGCTCATAATCTCATACTCATTACCCGTAACCGTTGAATAAATGTTACCACCAGGTGCAGAAATCTCTGGTTTAAAATCTAATGTGTGTGGTGCACCATAGGATGAGAAATCAGATATCGCATTTTTATCAGGATTTTCAATATAAATTCCTTTGGACATTTTCATTTTTACACTTTGTCCACTTGTAAGCTTCGCAATTAACGCATCTCCTGCCTCTTTACTTGTCGTTGCGGCAGGAATAAAGAAGGAACTTAGATATACGTAGGGATAATCAGCTACTTCACTAGGTGGCACAAGGATAACTGCTTTTGCGCCTTTCTTTTTCGCTTCATTTTGTACATACGTGTAAGTAGCATATGGCTGATTCGGTTTGGCAACTACAATTTTACCAGTCACATCTTTTCCAACGAAATCTGCTGTTTTCCCTTCCCCAACATATGCCAATTCATAGCTCTTGCCCACTTCCAGTACTCTTGAGAGCTTGAAATTATATTGAGTTTGGTCTTGGTATGGGAGCTGCAAGCCATTTTCCTCTGCTAATGTATTCATATGAATATTTGTATTTTCATAGGAAGCGACTGACAGGGCATAAGGACTTACGCTTGGTTCTCCTACTGTCCCAATATCCGGGTTTTCTGAATATGGTTTCGCTGCAGATTGTAAAAGATTGTTTTTTGTGCTGTAAGCGGAGTTTCCACCAGCGACCACTACAAGTGTCCCTTGTTCGGTTGCTTCTCGAATCGATTTTTGAATTGGATCGTTCTCCTCTCCAACATATCCCGCATCAGAGCCTAAACTCATGTTAATGACATCTGCTCCCATTGTGACTGCATGCTCTATACCCGCAATAATGTCATCTTCATATGCACCCCCGCCATTATCTGAAAATACTTTTTCCGCAAGCAGCTGCACACCTGGAGCAATACCTTGTACACCGTCATTTTCCTCATCCCCATTTGCCCCTACTGTCCCTGCTACGTGCATACCATGCGAAGAACCGTTTTGCCCGCGAGGAATGACATCCGTATCTTTATCGGCCCAGTCATATCCTGTTGGAACCTTGTCGTTGTACCATACCTCACTTACCTCGGTTTCAGCAAATTTACCTTCAATTCCCTCTTGTGTCCACTTTTGTTTCTCTTTTCCTTGTTCTGTTAACTTCATATCTTGATGACTGAAGTCAATTCCAGAGTCGACAATCGCAACAAGCAATCCTTCTCCTTCGTAACCATATTCCTCCCATACCTTTTGGGCTTGTACTAATTCTTTGCTAGCTCCCATTGAGGGTTGGAACGTCCTCGCAATATGTACATTTGTTACACCAGGGGTCGCTTGAATTTCCTTTAGATTACTAAACTCAGTTTCTATACTAAATCCATTAAAGGCTTCATAGAAACGATTCTTTACTTTACCTGCAGATTTAGTCTTAGAAATTTGAGCAATCACATGATCTTGTTTTTGTTTATACTTTGCCTTCTTGTTTTGTTTAGAGTCCCCCACTGTGTCAGGCTGTTCTACCTCAACAATTAGACGCACCTTTTCATTAGGCTGATACGGTTTTGCTAGACCGTTTTTCTTTAAATCCTTATATCCAAACTGGTCTGCGGCAGCTTCTGCAGCTTGTCTTTGTTCATCCAAGAATATTTTCTGCCCTTGTTTCACAATCTCCTCTACACTTGGAGCGGGAACCGGATTCGTTCCTATTCCTTCCGCAAAACCTGTTGAAGATAACAACATCGTTGCTAATGCTGACGTTGTAAATACTTTAAACGGTAACCTTCTTCTCTTTTTCATATTTTCACGTTTCCCCTCTATTAATAGATAATCTAACTTTTCCATTTTTCAAAATATTAACACAACTATAATCTTAATAACTTTGCACCCAATAATCTATTGGGGTTATAAATTAGGTAAAATGTACTGCAAAACCTTGTATAAGATTTATTTTTGTTATTTCTTGAGATTATCCGGTATAGAAGTCACGCTTAAATACCCCCATTTGCGGCTCTTATACTCCAACCTATAATGAAAGTTGATAATCTAAAAAATTAGTAGAAAGAGAAAGGGTGTTAAAAGATTGAAAAAGAAAGCTTCATCCTCAATAAAATTAGTCTTTACCTGTTTTATAGCAACTAGTTTACTATTTTCTAGTAATACTCAAATGTTTGCAGAAACTACCACTCCTAGCAAAATCACCAACGTTGAACAATACCTACAACATTTAACAAAGCAAGACAGAGACCGAATTCATAACCATCAAGAAGTGGGAGTTCCCCATAAATACCTATCCCCTACTCTTGACACTGTCAGCAACAAACCTGTTAACATCATTGTTCAATTCACACAGGATCCTGCTATAACAGATGTGAAAAAGAATGCTGAAATCGGAGAAACACTGACTCTAAGCGAAGCAAGTAAAAAAGTTGAGGAGTCTCATCAAAACTTCAAGAAAAAGATAGGACAAGCAAAAAAAGCTGCGCCAAACTTAGAAATCAGAAAAGAATATCGTCATAGCTTTAACGGTGTTGCGATGACAGTACCAGCTAAGGATGTGCAAACACTCCTCTCGATGGAAGGGATAAAAGCAATTTGGGAAGATATACAAGTATCGGTAGAGCCACCTGTTCCGGAGAATGAAGAAACACAAACGAAAAACACATCCCCTGCTCTAGACAGCATTGCTCATATCGGTGCCACAAAACTTCATGATGAGGGCATTACGGGTAAAGGATTAAGGTTGGCGTCATTGATACAGGGATAGATTATACACACCTAGATTTAAAAGATGCCTTTAAGGGTGGATATGACTTTGTCAATAACGATGCAGATCCAATGGAAACAACGTATGAAGAATGGAAACAATCTGGAGAGCCTGAAATAAGTCCATTAGGCGGATCGACATATTATACGTCTCATGGGACTCATGTGTCTGGTACGATTGCCGGACAAGGAAAAAACAATGCTGACATTGCCGTCACAGGGGTTGCTCCAGGAGTAGAATTATATGGATATAAGGTGTTAGGTCCATATGGATCAGGTTCATACAGTAATATTTTAGCAGGGATTGAAAGAGCCGTGGTAGATGGGATGGATGTGATTAACCTTTCATTAGGCAGCAATCATAATGATCCACTAGACCCAACCTCTATTGCCATCAACAACGCTGCTCTAGCAGGTACAGTTGCAGTTATCGCTGCAGGAAACTCTGGAAGTGATTTATATTCTCTCGGATCACCTGGAACTTCAGCATTAGCGCTAACTATTGGTGCAAGCGATTATTCGATTACAGTGCCAACAGCAAGTGCTGCAGTCGATAATCTTTCCTTTACCGATTTACGATTGCTTGCAAAAAACTACAGTGATGATTTAAATGCATTGAAAAATCAAGCACTTTCCATCATTGATGTTGGATTAGGCTATGATTACAATTACGACGGCAAAGATGTAAATGGAAAAATGGTACTTATTGAACGTGGGATTTTTAGTTTAAATGAAAAGGTTATGATCGCCAAAAAACATGGGGCCACAGCGGTTTTACTGTATAATAATGACCCAAAAGAAGGGCAGATTCCTCATTATCTAGGTGATGGTTCTGAATTCATTCCTGCTTTCGCTCTTAGGGTAAGGACAAGCGTGAAGCAGACATCAATTTTGATGGTGTCGTAGATGCAAATGATATGCAATTTATAAAACAACACTATTTAAAACAAAACCCTGATGTCCAAAAAGCTCCTAAAGGAAAAGAGATCTACAATGGGAAAAGATTAGAGGATATTTTAACAGAATTAAATATTCAATAATTCCCTTCAAAAAAAACGAGAAACCACAGTATTGATGGTTTCTTGTTTTTTTGCCATAAAATTTACTACGGATTTGTTTTCATTACAGAAGAAGAACCTTTTAACCAACCTAAAAAATATCCAACGACTAACCCTATAAGTGCAGGGATGATCCACCCTAGCCCTTCGATATAATAAGGAAGAATTTCAAATGCCCCACTCCATTTACTATCGAAAAATACTTTGTTAATGGTGTCTAAAACACTAAAAAGAGCAACAAAGCCGATTACAGAACCATAAATATATGGATTTCTTTTTATTATATCATCCAGTAGGCCTAAGAAAATTAGTACAATTGCAATTGGGTAGATCATGCCAAGAATAGGTACAGATATCTGCAGGATTTGGGTTAAACCTAAATTTGCAATCGCAGTACTAAGAACAGCTAAGATAACGACCCATACTTTATAAGCAACTTTTGGAATGGCATTGGAGAAGAATTGGCTGCATGATGTAATTAAACCAATCGATACACAAAAACATGCCAGCGTAAAGACGATCCCAAGCAGCAATGTTCCGCTTTGTCCAAACAGGTAGGTCATGATGTTGGACAAAATGATTGCCCCATTTTCAGCTTGTCCTAAAGAAGAACTGGCAGCTCCTAAATATCCTAAAATAAGATAAATCATTGTTAATAACAATCCAGCACCCAAACCCGCGTACATCATATAGCGTGATTTCTTTTTGGAGTCAATTACACCTTGTGCAGTCAACGTGTTAGCAATTACAATACCAAATGCGAGTGCTGCCAAGGCATCCATAGTTAAATACCCCTCCAATATTCCTTGGAATAAAGGATTCTCTTGATAATTCCCAACAGGTGATTCAAATGATCCAATTGGATCCATTAAACTCTTTACAAAAATAATGGCTATCAAGGTTAAGAGGATTGGCGTCAACAATTTCCCAAAAAGACTAATCAGTTTAGAAGGATACATACTCAACCAGGCGGCTAACCCAAAAAAGACGATACTATAGAGTAATAAAGATATAGGTCCTTCAACCAAATTCTCCGGCAAGAAGGGTGCGGCACCCATTTCAAATGCAAGGCTTCCGGCACGCGGAATAGCTAGTCCTGGACCAATTGCAATATAAATTAAAAATGGAAATATTAATGCAAATAAAGGGTGAACTCTAAGGTTCAGCTCGTTCAAGCTTCCTACTTTTGCAACTGCAATCACTCCTAATATTGGCAGTCCTACTGCTGAAACAATAAACCCAGCAAGTGCCAGCCAGATATGATCCCCTGCTGATTGACCCAGAAAGGGTGGGAAAATAAGGTTCCCTGCACCGAAAAACATAGAAAATAACATAAAACTGATAAAGATAATTTGTTTTGCAGAAAAATTCATGATGTATCTCCTTAGATTGTAGTAAATAATATTCAAAAATTATATCATTTATTTGCTCTGAATTCTTTGGGTGTTTGTCCATATTTACCTTTAAAGATTCGGTAAAAATAACTGATATTATCGTAGCCCACCTGTTCCACTATCATCGCAATAGGCATGTCTGTGCCTTCTAATAATTCTTTGGCTTTTACCAGCCTTCTTTCCTGAAGAAGCTCTTTAAATGTACGAGAAGTCGCCTTTTTTATGGTTTTACTTAATCCATAATGGGATTGGTTCAATTGATTGGCTAATTCATATAATGAAGCTTCTTTGTAATGTTCTTCGATATACTTTAGTGATTTAACAACCAAGTAGTGAGTGATGGACGCCTCTTCTTTTCTTTCCACCATATCAGAATTCTTGATAAGTTCAATCATAAATAGACCCATGTAAAGCTTGATGGCAGATTCAGAGAATGTGGAAGGGTTCATAATTTCGTGAATCATTTTCCCTATTAACTCCTGAATAGACTGTATTTCCGATACTTTAAAATAAAGGAATTGTCCATTCTGTGTATTATTGTAAAGACTGCTTAGCAAAAAATCGCTGATAATATTTTCTGAACTTAAGAAGGAAAAAATAAAGTCGAAGAAAGCAGGACGAATGATAAAATTAATTACAATATCTTCGTTACCACAAGCTTTTATTTCATGTTCAATATGCTGATTTAATAAAAGCAACTCCCCTTTTTTCAAGGTAATCGGTCTACCGCCGACTGTCTGCTGTAATTCCCCGTTGTACACATAATTCACTTCAATATAATCATGTTTATGTAATGGAAAGTCCACAAATCTTGTGTGTTTACGGACCATAATCATTTTGTCATTACTAAGAAATTTATCACTTTCGATAATAAAATTGGAATTGCTTGTATAAAGTTCTTTACTTACTTTTGTTTGCCGTTCCAGAATAATCCTCTCTTCGTCGTTTATCTGTAAAAGCTCCTCCAAAACATCCCGATTCATGCACTCACCATTTTCTAAATTCTTTCTATCATGGACAAAATCATATCATATTTATATTCTGCCAACAAAAAAATGTGGTCCTATTTCTGGACCACACCTATTTTACCTTATTTTAATGGAAATGCCATTGTTGACATTAATGCTAATTCTGCTTGTGTTGTATCTAATCGGCTATATTGTACAACTATTGGAAGATCACTGTTAATTTCTATTGCATATGGAACTCCTAATGGAATATGTTCATCATCCTTCTCAAGTGAGCTTGTTCGAATATGCTTCGTACGTCTCCCTGCTACCTCTACGAGGATATTTTCCATAGGAGGGCGATCTTCAAAAAAAATAGTAAAGACTAGATTTACGTTCTCACTATTACAATTCATTACACAAATAGATTCATGGCTGATGAGGTTTCCAGTACTTTCAGGTGGAATGTAGGCATCAGGTATAATCCAATGTGTTTCTCCTGCTTGATTTGCACTCATTGTGTTAACCCCATTAATTTAGTTATTTTCAATCTACACAGCTTTTTTACTTGTTGAACCGTTACTTTGATCACTATATCGTTCTTTTTCAATTTCTTGAAGCGTCTTTCCTTGTGTATCCGGTGCTCCAAGTGTTCCAATTAACGCAGCTACTACTAGGAAGGCAATCATAATTCCACCTGCTACGCTAAAGCCGAGCTGTGTTATTATGGTTGGCATCACTGCAGTCCATAGACCTACACCAATCCTCGCAATAAAGAACATGACCCCTTGTGCTTGTGCGCGGTATCTAGTTGGGAACAACTCACTTGCCCAAAGTCCGTAAAATGCTTGTGCACCAAATCCTGCTGATGCTCCCCATAAGAAAACGAATAATAACAATACTGGGGTTGTCATTGGAGCGAATACTAATAACATCCAAGCAGCGATTCCCATTATCGCAGATGCAGCATATATTGCTTTACGGCTAAATTTATCCGCTAATTTAATAAACACAAAATAGGTGGTAAGAACAGTGAATACCCATAGTAATGATTGAAGTAAATTCGCTTTGCTTGCGGATAATCCACCAACAGTTTCATAAATATATGGCATGAAGAATCCCATTGCTCCAGCTGTTAAATTCCAGAATAAATAGACTCCTAGTAAAAGAAATAATGCTTTTCGGTTCACTTTCAAACTAAATAATTCTTTAATTGCATTCGTAGTAGATGGTGTTTTCTGTTTCTTTTGTTTTTCTTTTTCTTCCTTCCAAATCGCCGATTCTGAAAGTCCTTGTCGAATATACCAAGTGATAAAGGCAATAACGAGTAAATGTCCAAAGATAATTCTGCTTCCTAAAAGGCCAAGCGGTGCTAGCACTACAGATAGTAATAGAGCAATTACCGGACCGAATGACCAGGCCAGCTGAGCCATCCCGGTATGGGCTGCCCGTTTTTTATGCGGCGCTTCTTCTGCTATATACGTCCATGAAGCTGGAACCCCTGCTCCGACAGCTAATCCTGTAATAATATAACCTACTAATAACATTGGAAAATTAAAAGAAAAAATGATTAAGATCATACCCAGCATGTAAATGAGCAAATCATATGTGTAAATAAATTTACGCCCTAATTTATCGCATAAATACCCGCCGATAATCGCACCCACCGCAGCACCAAAGGCATTGGCACTAACTGCACCTAATAAACCAATTTTAATATCATCCAAATTGAGGTATTCCACCCAAAGAGATAATCCCCCAGCTCCAGCCACAATCGATCCTGCTTCAATATAATTGGCCATTGCTACTGAAAGGGTTGCTTTCATACCGGTTGTTTTTTTACTGCCGATTTTTGCCATTAAAATCTCTCCTTTTCATTTTAATAGATAAAGCCTGTAATCGTTTTCAACTTATAGTAAAAATATACCGGAACTATCTTCTAGGTTGTAGGAGACAAAATTCAGTTAAGGGTGAAAGAATTCAGAACTATGGAAGGGATTACAAAAAAGAGACAAGGAATCTCCTTGTCTCTAAAACTCTCATCTATAAAATGTGGTGAAGTTGGTCTCTAAATTGTGATGGGGTTTGTCCAATCCACTGTTTAAATAAGCGGCTAAAATATTTGGTATCCTGATAACCCACTAATTGTGATATATCATAAATTTTCAAATCTGTCTTCTCTAATAATTCCTTTGCTTTTTCCAATCTTACGGTCGTGACATAATCTAGAATGGTCTCACCCGTTTGATTTTTAAAATAATCGCAAAAATAATTTGGATTCATGTAAACCCGCTGGGCAATCTTTTTAATCGTGATATTTTCATGAAGATTGCTTTTTATCCAATCTTTTGCGACTTGTATTGGGTTTTGATGTTTAACCCTTAATGTTGAGACCTTTTCCATCACCTTTAACACCCAGAGTTTGATACTGTCTTTTAACTGGATTAAATTTGCTGCATTCTCCGTTATTTTTAAAGCCTCCATTAACAAATCAGGATCATCACTATATCCCTTGTTTTCAATCCAGTTATGGACGATCCGGATGATTAAATAATGAACGGCTTCATTTATTTCGATAGGAGAAGTAAGAACTTCCATTTCACGGAAAAAGCTTTGTAATGAAATAAGAAGCTCCTCCCTGTTTCCACGTTCTAATGAGTTTACAATTTGTTCGGTATATTTTAGGACCGAGCTTGTAATTCCTCTAGATTTTTGATCAAAAATGCCTTCCATCAGATGTGATTGAAAGATTTTATTTCCCCCTTGAATCATCCGAAACTGCTGCAAGGTTTGTAATTGATTTTTCATATCACTAAAAACAGAAAGATCGGTGAACCCATTTCCAAGGGCCACTGTTATAGTAAATGGGGTGAATTTCTGGATGGAAGACCTTAATTCTTCTGAAAATTTCTCTGTTTCATTGGCAGCCAGAGATTTTCCTCCAGCATCATGATTAAGCAATATCCAATATTTGAACTTACCTCCACGCCACCACCATTTATTCAAATTCTCTTCAAAATACTTTTGCCATAATAACTCATCGATTATATTTTCAACCGCAAATATCCATGTGTTCCATTCTACGGAGGAGAATTGTTTTGTCTTAGAGTAGATATGGTCGAGGCTGACGTATAGTAACTGATAAGTACCACTTGGAAATTGGCGTGTCCAGTCCAGATAAGAAATATCTTTCTCTTCATTCCAACTCAATTCACTTAAGAATTGTATCTGTTTCGCATAATTCAATTGTGCAGCTTTTTCTTGCAGTTTCAGCCATTCTTTTTTTTCTTGATCATCAATAAAAATCTTTTGTTTGACCTCATTTAGTTGGATTTGAAATTGCTCCACGTCAATGGGTTTTAGGATATAATTCACTGCACCGTCCTTAAGTGCTGTTTGTAGATAGGTAAAGTCGTCATATCCACTGATAAAAATAGTCAGAAACGAATGTTGTTTTTTTAATTCTTTATTTAAGGTTAATCCATCCATTTCTGGCATTCGAATATCGGATATAAGAAGATCAAATGAAAGAGACTCATTTGTGATCGCATCATAAGCTTCTCGTCCATCAGAAAAGGTACGAATGATATCCCATTCTTCTCCACATGAACGTACCATTCGTTCGATTCCTCTCCGAATCCTAGATTCGTCATCAACGATAATGGTTTTAATTTGCTTCTTCATAGGTATCCGACCCCCTGCTAAGGAATTGTGTTACTTTACTCTTTGTGATCGTTGGAATTTGAATCGTAATTTCTGTTCCCTTTTCTTCTATACTCATAATCTTTAATTCATAGTTACTCCCAAACATCATTTTAACCCGGGAATGAACATTTAACATACCAAAGCCAGATTCTCTTTTTCCAATTGGATCAGTTTGCATATCAAGGTTTATTTCTTCCAATCTATGTTTACTAATGCCCGGCCCATTGTCTCGAATCACAAATAACAAGTCATGATCTCCACGCTCTGAGATTAATTCCTGAACGAGGATTTCAATCCTTAAACCCTTCCGTTTTTCTAAGCCATATTTTATTGAGTTTTCGACAATTGGTTGTAATATAAATTTAGGTGTAAAGTAAAGCTCTTTATCTGGTTGTACTTGAATATCAAATGAAAGTCTTTCTTCAAACCTAAACTTCTGAATTTTCAAGTAGTCTTCAATATGAGAAATTTCATCTGATAATGGGACAAGGTGCTCTTTGTTACTTAAAGAATAACGAAGCATTCTACCAAGAATCGTGACCATTTCTACGACCGTTTTCGATTCTCCCTCTTCCACGGCCATGCTAATGGTTTGCAATGTATTATACATAAAGTGTGGATTAATTTGAGATTGCAGCGCATATAATTCAGCGTCTTTTTGTCTAAGTTCAATCGAATAATTCTTTCGGATTAATTCTCTAATTTTTGTAATCATTGAATCAAAACTATGTGCTAATATTCCAACTTCATCCCTTGAATGGTTAGGAATGCTAACATTTAAATTTCCCTCTTCAACCTCCTGCATAATATGACCTAGTTTTTTTATCGGCTTCGTTACGGTCCATGCAAGAAAGATAGAAATAGTAGTCGTGATGAAAACAAGAATGATAAAAGCAAAAACGGTTACATTTTTAACAACATCTGTGTCTTTTGTTAAGTATTTTAGCGGAATGCTATGAACTAGGATCCATTTATGAATCGATGATCGATTAATACTAATAAGTGTTTTTTCCGTTTGTTCTACCGTTTGAAAACTTCCGTTTACCAATGGATATTCATTTAACTCGTTGAATATCGAACCAATTTTGGACGGATTTGTATGAAAAATAACCTTACCATTCTCATCCATTACCCACATCGTGGCATTATCTTTCTCTTCCAAATCGGATAGTATTTTTTCAACAAAAGAAAGCTTTACAGCCAATAAGATCGTTCCAAGGGACTTTCTATTATCAAAGTCTGTAATTTGTTTCATGACAAATAAATAAGGTGGATTTCCTTCAAACTTTAGGTTTGCCTGGTTTGGCAGCAAGATTTCCATTTTTTCCCCGAGAGCATGTTCCTCCCCATATGGGAGAGATGAATTTTCTAGATTAAATCCATTGTATGGAATTCGAGAGCTTACAAAGGAACGATTTTTTGACAATAGAAAAGCTCCCAGAATTTCATTACTTTTATCAAGATAGGTATTTGTTAAAAAACTTTCCACGACAAACTTATCCTGCTGTGACTGTGATTGATTTTTCATGGTATCGTCTCTTAGCACAGCCATTACATCTGACGAACTATAAATTAATTCAGGTAACTTTTCTAATTCATCCAAGTTATTCTCAATGTTATGATTCGCTTGCTTTAAAAGTTTAGGAATATACTCTCCAACTTGATTTTCAATGGATTTGGTATATTCATAATAAGCTAAAATACTTAAGAGTCCCATAGGAACAACCGTTAATAGAAAGTAGGTGATAATGAGCTTTGTTGACAAACGGGTGTTTTTAAATTTCCCATCCCTAATACTCTTAAAAATCATATTGATCAATATTCTCCCTTGTAAAATCAATCGGCAGCCCCATTATAACCATATCCTCTTTAAGTTTGATATTTCCGATGTTTTTAATGTGCTGACCATCCTTTGGCCGATTGTCATTCAATAGTTCCTTAGCTAAACTAACCGTTAAATATCCCAGCTTTTTTGGACTCCACAAGGTGACAATTTGAGCTGTATCATCCTTTAAATAGGATCTCATTAAATTAGGGGTAGAAAGCCCTGTGACTATGATTTCCCCTACTTTCTCAGCATCCATTACAGCCTGAGCCGCAGCTGGCGGGCCTACGGATGAACTCCCTAAAATCCCTTTTAAATTAGGGTAACTTTTGATCAGCCTTTGGGCCTCCATGTATGATTTTTGAGGGTTATCATCTGTTTCGACCACTTCTAGTAAGTTCATTTGCGGATAGACTTCTTCCTGTTGCTCCATGATCCAGTTTATCCACTCCGATAGATTTGCAGCATCATGCGAGCCTGTCATGATCGCATAATCCCCTTTTTCACCCATTTTTGCTGCCAAGTTATCCATTAAATGACGGCCAAGTTTCTCAGGGTCCACCATATTAATAAACAGTTCCCGGTATTCAGGATTTGTATCGGAATCCCAAGTTATGACTTTAATTCCGTTCCTTTTAGCCCTTTGTAAAACAGGTCCTAACTTTTCAGGGTCATTTGCTGAAACAGCAATGAGATCCACATCCTTTTGGATGAAGTCATCAATAATATTCATTTGCTGTTTCCAATCAGCAATGGGGGGACCAGTGAAAATAACATTGACGTGTAAATTTTCCCCCGCCTCAAGAGCACCTTCCTCTACCGCATTAAAATACGGAATACCACTTACCTTAGGTACAATTGCAATCGTAAAGTCTACATTTTTACTAGTTTGGTACTGTTGATTTTCTTTTTCTTCACCATTATAGATAACTTTATATTTTTCCGAATTACCGCAACCGCTTACAAGCAGCACAGTTAAAAACCAAATTGATAGTCTCCATTTTGCTATTATGTTAAACACCCCACATATAAAACTCTTTTTAAAACACATGAAGAGACCGTGGCAGTTCCTCGGTCTCTTAGATTATATCATAGATTATTTTTGTCTTACTTTGTCAGAATTTTCATAGAGGTCTTGAGCCAAAAACTATAAAATCTCCTTAAACATGGCAATAACTTCTTCTTTTGTAGGCTGGAATGGATTTCCTGGTGCACAGGCATCGTTAAGTGAATTAACAGCCAATTTTTCCAAATCTACTTCATTTACCCCTAACTCTGCAAGTTTACTAGGGATGCCAACTTCCTTTGATAGTGCTTTAATCGCATCAATTACCTCTTCTGCACATTGCTCATCTGATTTTCCATCCACATTAAGTCCAGCAGCTTTCGCAATGGCGCGGAATTTCCGAGGATCGCGTTTAGCATTTTCTCTTTCGACAATTGGAAGAAGCATTGCATTACAAACACCATGAGGCAAATCATACACACCGCCAAGCTGGTGTGCCATTGCATGAACAAAACCAAGACCAGTATTGTTAAAGGCAATACCGCCTAAGAACATCACATAGGTCATTTGTTCACGTGCTTCAATATCATGTCCATTTTTAACTGCACGTGGCAAGTAATTAAAGATGATATCAACTGCTGCTAGTGCAGTAGCATCTGTAACAGCATAGGCCCCTGGAGTAACAATCGCTTCAATTGCATGCGTTAAAGCGTCCATTCCTGTTGCTGCTGTTAAGGCAGCAGGCTTATCGACCATTAATTCTGGATCATTAACAGCGATGGTTACTAAGCTATTTTTATCTACCATTACCATTTTTACTTCACGTTCTTTATCGGTTATTACATAGTTAATCGTGAATTCACTAGAAGTACCTGCAGTGGTATTAACGGCTATAATTGGGATTGATTTATTTTTCGTTTTACCTACTCCCTCGTAGTCACGCAGGTCCCCACCATTTGTAACATAAAGTCCAACTGCCTTGGCTGTATCCTGTGGTGAACCTCCGCCTACAGATACAAGAACATCACATTCATTGGTTTTAAATACATCTACACCAGCATAAACATTTTCAATGGTTGGATTAGGCTTAACATCATCATAAACGATATATTCCAGATTAATAGAATCTAATTCAGCAAGCACCTTTCCTGCTACACCAGTTTGGTTTAAAAATTTGTCTGTAACCACCATTGCTTTTTTAAATCCTAGTTCACTTACTAATGGAGCTAATTTCTTTAAGCAGCCTCTGCCAAACAAATTTGTACTTGGAACGTAATAAACACTCATTCTTCTTCCTCCTTAAGTTTGTTCACTATTTCACAATTTTATTTATAAATGAAGGGACTTGGAAATGTCCCCTCATTTAAATAACAAGATTCTTTTTATGTTACAGATTTAGTATTCCTTTACGTGGATTAACACCAAATGCATCTGCAAGTTCTTGAAGCTGAGCATCGGTAATGGTTTGCTTTTTACCGCCTTGTGCACATACGATCGTATACACTTCAGCTGCTTTTTCAGCCGTTTCGATTAAACCAAAGGTTTCATCTAATGTAGTACCAGCACCGAATATTCCATGATGCGGCCAAAGTACAAGGCGGACATCTTCCATTTTTTCTGCAGTGGCTTCACCAATTGCATTTGTGCCTGGAACAATCCATGGAATGATTCCTACACCTTCAGGGAAAACAACAAGACATTCAGTACACATTTCCCATAAGGTTTTTGTAAAATCTTCTTCCTTTAAACTATGTGTAAAGGACATCGCAATTAAGTTTGTTGCGTGGCAGTGCATAATAACGCGATGGTTCTTATCCACTGCTAAGCGCTTCATATGATTCATTAGATGTGTTGGTAATTCGCTCGTTGCAACCCCGCCATCTTCAAAGCCCCATAAGATTTCATAGCTCTTCCCATCCGCTGAAATGCGAATCAAACCTAGGTTATTCGCAGGATCTCTCTTTACATTCTTGAAGTATTTTCCAGATCCCGTTACGATGAAATATCGACCCGTTAATGCTGATGCATCAAAGTTCATCGGTACGGTTCTTTTAATATCATCAACATTTAAATATGGAAGAACTTCATATTCATTTAATAAATAACTGATATTCCCGCCATTGCGTTCATCCCAGCCTAAGCGGTATAAGTTAGACGTCGTTTCCAACATTTCTTGTAAAAATGGAGCAACATAGATTGCATCTTTAATCATGGTCATACTCATTTTGAATTCTCTCCTCTTATTGGAACTTATTTATTTTGAACAAAGTTTGGTTTTATATTAATTAGTTTTTGTTTTGTTCTTTACAATGTAATCATACCGCGAAAACAAACATAAATCAACATAAAAACATACAGTTATTTTTGTTTACTTTTGTTTTATTAACATATTTGTCACAATTGCATCTGTTTTCCTTTGTTTCATTAACAGCTTGGACACAATTTGATAGATGTTCTTCTTTTTAAACAAAAGCTTTGTTAAATTTCATTGTTGATAATTAGTACAACGGTATAAAAGGTCGATGAAAGACAAATCCGGAGAATTCCCAATGAGATTAGTCCTTCATAAGCGTGATGAAAGACAAATCCGGTGAGTTCCCAGTGAGATTAGTCCTTCATAAGCGTGATGAAAGACAAATCCGGAGAGTTCCCAGTGAGATTAGTCCTTCATAAGCATGATGAAAGACTAATCAGAAGATTACTCTTTGAGTTTAGTCCTTCATAAGGATTTCCGTGAGAAAAATCAACATCTGTCTTTAACAAAGCCTAGGCAAAAAAAACAGACCATTTACGGTCTGCTATTAATCTATTTCTCTATAATGTTTTTATAGCATTGGCAATTTCAATACACAGATCCTCGGCTTGTGGGAGATGCCCTAATTTATCAATAAAGGCGTGGGTCATTCCATTGTATCGAATACATGTGGTTTCTACGCCCGCTTCCATTAGCTGTTTCGCATAGAACTCTGTATGTATACGCAAACCGTCAAATTCTGCCCCTATTAAAAGTGCCTTTGGAAGTCCTGCATGGGATTCTGCAAGCATTGGACTTACGTATGGATTATAAATATCTTCCTCATTAGAAATGTATGCTCCTAAAAATAAGCTTTCTTCCATTTTTGATGGTCTTCCAAGTGAAAGTAATCCATTTTTGATAATGTCTTTGTGCTCTTCAGACACTTCAAAGAAATCTTCGCTCCACTCATATCCTTCTACTTTTGCATCTGCCATCGTTACGGCTGGATAAATGAGTACCTGCATCGCAATCTTTGGTGTTCCTTCATCTTTAGCTTTTAAACAGACTGCTGCTGCATAATTCCCTCCAGCACTATCTCCGCCGACAGAAATTTTGTCTGGGTCAATACCGTAGCTTTTCGCATGATCGTAAACATGTTTTACTGCATAGTAATTATCATTTAATCCATTTGGAAATGGCTTTTCGGGCGCTAAGGAATAATCGACATTAAAGACTACCGCATCTGCTAACTCAGCAATTAATTTGCAGACATTTTCTACCGTGTAGACGGTTCCCCCGATCCAACCGCCTCCATGAAAAAATACGAGAGCATGGCGTTTACGATTCTTTTCAGATTTCCTCGGGTAGTATCGCCACAATCCAACTGTATTTCCACTGTCAGTTATTTCTTCATATTTTGTATGGATTTCCACTGTATTTAAATTATAATTAGGAAACCCCATGTTTTCCCTCATAATAGGAACTAAAACTTCCATTGGCGGTAAAGATGCAGGTACCTCTTGTTTTGATTTTCCCGCCCAGTGATCCCCTATAATACTTAATTCTATCGGATCAAGATATCCTGGTCTCTCTTCTCCAGGAATTGGCTTAAGGATAATGGGAACGCCATTATTTTCAATAATGGAAGTACCATTTTGAAGCTTTTCGATTGCATTTGCATCATATTTACGCATGTAAAACAACTCCTATAGTCGAATTAGACATTATTTCACTAATAACCTTGCGTATTTTTTTACGCGATCATCTTTAATAACACCATTCCAATCGAGGCCAAATGCAAAGTCATACACGTTTCCTACAGAGTCAACATGGCATTCCATATCATGTGCCACATCCTCCAATTGCGTTTCAACAGTTTCCATGTTTGCTGGCATTTGGAATGGAAGGAGTGCGGATGGTTCGGCAAGACCGCTAATTAGATCTAAAATAGCCTGGTCTTGCACTCCAAAATTCACAAGGATTCCATCGACTTCCTTTTCAAATTCATTCACCACAGTTGGATTTGACAGGAGCAATGATACGATGACTGGTTTTCCGTTCATCGCTTTTTTTGTTTCTAGTACGAGATCTAAATCACATTCGTTATGAGTTTTTACGTTTTTTCCTTTATATGAACGATCTCCGGCCAGGCTTTTTTCTCTAGCTAATTCCGCCGTATAGGAACGGTACTGAAGACTAATCGGCAAAAATCCATTGCCGCCTGATTCTACATCCTCATAGCTAAAACCAATTCCGGATTCAGGTCCGGAGATAAAGACGAGTGCAGCATCTGCCTCTGTTGGATTATCCGTTACATTAAAGTATTTTTTGACTAACTCGATATTGACAGGATAATCAGTTCGATCAGGAATACGATTCCCAAACCAATCTTTCTTAGAAGGGTAGTAACGTTTCGGAACATAGACTGTTGCTTGCTTTGAAAGAGGCAATAGTTGATTGCTGTTTTTCAACATGACTACGGATTGCAGTTGAACATGATATCCTTTTTCCATAAACTCCGAATTCCCTACAGTTTGGATAGTTTCTTCAACATCTAGGTATGGATTTTCAAACAGCCCGGTACGGAAAATGTTCGTTAGTAAACGGACGGCAGATTGCTCCATACGAGTTCTCATGAACGCTTCCCCATGTTCTTCCACACCCATTTGATAGGCTGCTAGAATGGGAGCACTTTCATTATTACCGCCAAATTGATCTACTCCGGCCATTAAAAGTTTATAATGCCGCTCTTCTACCGTGAGATTTTCTACTCCCCAAGGTTTCCCATCAATAAATAAATCCATTTTCCCCGAGAAATTATGGGTAATGTTCCAGTCTGTACAAACGACTCCATCGTAACCATATTTATTCAGAAGAAGGTCTTGAATGAGATACTTATTATACGAGTTACCTACATTTTCACCATTTTTGGGATCCTGATCAACAGAAATCGTATAGTAGGGCATAACTGCAGATGCCATCCCTGTTTTTCCTTCCAATTTAAAGGCACCCTCTGTAAATGCTATTAAATGTTCATCAAAGTTATTTCCAGGATAAACTGCATACATTCCGGCCCCATAATGTGCATCTCTGCCAGATTCTCCAGAACCGCCGCCTGGCCAATGTTTCACCATGGCATTAACACTGTCATAGCCCCAGCCATCCGCAATTTCTCTGTCAGCAACTGATTCTTGAAATCCATCTACATACGCACGTGCCATATCTGTAGATAATTGAGAATCCTCACCAAATGTACCGTTGAAACGGAACCAGCGTGGATCTGTGGCTATATCAATCTGCGGAGAAAGGGCAGTCGTTAACCCTAATGCTCTGTATTCTTTGGCAGCAATCTCGCCAAATTGTCGAACATGACATGGATTGAATGTAGCAGCAAGGCCGAGGGTTTCAGGCCACATCGAAATATGGCCGCCGGCCCCTTCATTAAACTCCTTGCTTGAATCGGAAGAATGCCGCGGGTCAGAACTATTGTTGGCTGGGATCCCAAACCCAACACCTTCCACAAGAGCTTGTACTTCATTATTCCACTTTGCTGCTACTTCAGGGCTTTGCACACTTGTAAGTAAGACATGACGTAAATGATCCTTCGTTAAAAACTCAATCTGTTGGTCGGAAAGTTCCCATGATTTTGCTCCACTCTCGGAAAACGCTTTCCCGCCAAATGTGCTGGCAAAAAAACCGCGGTCGGCCGCAGGAACAGATTGATGTGCACTGTATAACATCAAACCAGCAATCTGTTCAATCGTCATTTTAGAAGCTAAATCTTTTGCACGTTCTTTAGGACTTACGCGCCAATCTTCATATTTACTTAGTTGTCCGTCCTTATCCAAATCTTTAAAAAATAGCCCGTCCTCCTCAATAATGGTTACTCCCGAAGTTTGCGAATAGCCTAAAGTTGGGCCGTTTTCATTTTTAACATAATTAATCATCGTTGTTGTCCCTCTCCTTCATTATAATTCCATTTATAAAAGTATCTGAACACAATTTATAGAAGAATCTAATTATGTTTAGTCTCCAACTTTATCCTAAAGCACTAACATTTATTTAGCTATTCGAAATACGACTACCTATTTTTGTTTATCTGACTTTTTTAGAGATTCACCCTTGCATTATTACTACTGTGAGGATTTTCTTTGCCAATATATTTTTTGCATCCTCATTCATGTTGAAAGTGAAAATCAATAGAAAAACAGACCCAAGTAGGTCTGGATTTTTCTAATTTGCTATTGTCACTTTTATGTTTCTTTCTTCTAACTGTTTTTTAGTATGTTCATCTATATCCGAATCGGTAATAATAGAGTGGATCTTTGATACAGGAGCAATTTGCGAAAATGCTCGTGTTCCAAATTTACTTGAATCGACCATTAGAATGGTTTCATCCGAAATCTCCATCATTTGTTTCTTCAAAAGAGCTTGTGATTCATTAAAATCACTTAGCCCCTTTTCTAGGTGGACACCCTTACAGGATATAAATGCTTTATTAACGTGATACATTCCCAGCGATCGTTCAGCAAGCGGACCGACAAAGGAAAGAGATTGTGACAATAACGTACCACCTGTAGAAATCACTTTAATTTGTTCTTTTTTGCTTAGCTCAATCGCTACTTTAATGGAGTTTGTTAGGACAGTTAACGGAATGTCCTCTAATTCCTTTGCTACATACCATGCCGTTGTACTTGCGTCTAACACGATTTGATCGCCAGCCTCAATGGAACGTACAGCTTCTACTGCAATCGCTTTCTTCTCAGCAGCATTCGTAATTTCTCTTTCTAAATAAGAAGTTTCCCCTTGATCCTTTTCAATACTAACCGCACCACCATGGCTGCGCATTAATAGATTCTCTTTTTCAAGCTTTTCAAGATCACGACGAATTGTTTCCTCCGTAACAGAAAATATCTTGCTTAGCTCAGTAACACGTATACTTAATTTTTCATTGACGAGTTCAACAATCTTTTTATGCCTTTCTGCAACTAGCATTTCCTAATCCCCTTCCGAACGACCACACCAATATTTTGTTTTTTGTTGTTTTATGTTTATTTTTCTTTTTTTATATAATAAATATACCATATTTTCTTCTAAACAAACACATTTTCAAAAAAAGAAAGACCCAACAGGGGACTTTTATCCCTCATTGAGTCTTTTTTAACTTATCGCTTAGATAAAACCTCATTCTCATAAGCTTTTACTTCTTCTAACCAAGATTCTCTAACTGGTACGCCCATTTTTTCACAGTAATAATCCCAAACTGCACCAAATGGATAGGTTTTGAATTCTTCCATTAAAGCAAGTCTTTCTGTGAAGTTGCCTTCTTCCTGAAGCTGCTTTAAATATTCATTTGGTACTAACATCGCATAAAGCAAGGCTTTGATCATGTTGCGTGTACCAATTGTCCAAGCTGCAACACGGTTAATACTTGCATCAAAGAAATCTAGTCCGATGATAACGCGGTCTAAGGCATCGTTACGAACAATCTCTAACGCGATCTCCCTTAATTCATCATCAAGAATAACAACATGGTCACTGTCCCAGCGAACAGGTCTTGAAACGTGCAACGCAAGTTTCTCACTAAATAAAAGCATAGAAGAGATCTTGTTTGATACTGTTTCTGTTGGATGATAGTGACCTGTATCTAGTAAGCATAATTTATCGTTTTTCATTGCATAGTTTAGATAAAACTCGTGTGAACCAACTACATATGATTCAGAACCAATACCAAATACTTTACTTTCAACAGCGTCAAGGTTATATCTTTCATCCGTTTCAACTGCAAAGATTTTATCCAATGATTCTTTTAATCTTTTTCTCGGAGTTAGACGGTCACTTGGGATATCCTTGTAGCCATCTGGAACCCAAATGTTTGTTAATGCTGGTGTACCAAGCTCTTTTCCGAAATACTCTCCTATTTTACGGCTGCCAATACAGTGATTAATCCAGAATTCACGAATTTCTTCGTTTGGATGTGAAAGTGTCAAACCATCCGCAGCCTTTGGATGTGAGAATAATGTTGGATTATAATCCAAGCCAAGACCGTTTTCCTTTGCCCACTTTACCCAGTTTTCAAAATGCTTTGGTTCAAGTTGATCTCTTTCAACCACTTCACCATTTGTTTCTGCGTATATCGCATGTAAATTAACTCTGTGCTTACCAGGGATTAGTGATAGAGCCTTCTCTAAATCACTTCTTAATTCTTCAGCAGTAGTCGCTTTACCAGGATAATTCCCCGTTACATCAATACCACCTGATAATTCGTTTTGGTTTACTTCGAATCCAGCAACATCATCGCCCTGCCAGCAATGAATGGAAATCGGTACGTTCTTTAGCTTTTCTACTACTTCATCAACGTCTACTCCCCATTTAGCATACGCTTGTTTCGCAAGTTCAAAATTTTCTTTAATAGACATGTTTATTCTTCCTTCCTTTAATTAGCTGATATATGTTGAGCTGGTAGATATTTTTTTACTTCAAATGAATCTTTAATAATCGAACGTGCTTGTTTGATATCACTGATTTCTCCTAAAGCCATTAATTGAGCTGCAATGTTTCCAATTGCAGTCGCTTCAACAGGTCCAGCAAATACTTCTTTATTTGTTACATCGGAAATTAACTGGTTAAGCATTTCATTTTGACAGCCGCCGCCAATGACATTAATTTTTTCAAATTTCTTTTCAAAAATCTCTTCAATTTCTGTTACTGTTTCTTGGTAGCTTACTGCTAAACTTTCAAACACACATTTCGCCACTTCACCAGGTGTGCTTGGAACAGGCTGTCCGGTTTCAATGCAATAATTCATAATTTCATCAATCATGTTGTCAGGCTTGAGGAAACGGTCATCATTAACATTGACAATTGCCTTATAATCCTTTTCTTCTCTTGCTAAATCTACTAATTCTGCAAAGGAGTACTCATCATTGTAGTTTCGCTTTACTTCTTGGATCATCCAAAGACCCATGATATTTTTTAGGAAACGGTATTGATAATCGATTCCGCCTTCATTCGTGAAATTATAGTCTAATGCTTTTGTTATACAGATTGGAAAATAATTCTCTGTCCCCATTAATGACCATGTACCAGAACTAATATAAATGGTTTCATCCTCTTCTGGTACGGAGATAACAGCTGAACCAGTATCATGGGTTGCCGGAAGAATTACCTGTAAATCAAAACCAAGTTCAGACACTAGTTCTTCTTTTAAGGTTCCAAGAACTGTTTTTGGTGTTTTAATCTCCTGAAACATCTCTTTATTAATACCTAGTACCTCTAACAACTGCTGATCCCATTTTTTTGTAAATGCATTTACCAGCTGTGTAGATGTTGCATTGGTGTATTCATTTGCTTTTTTACCAGTAAGTAAATAATTGAAATAATCCGGAATCATCAAGAATGATTTTGCTTTTTCTAGGATTTCAGGATTATTTTTTTTAATAGAAAATAATTGATAGATTGTATTAAACTTTTGGAACTGAATACCGGTTTCGAGGTAAAGTCTTTCTTTTGAAAAAAGTTCAAATACCTCTTCCATCATCCCATCTGTCCGAGGGTCACGATAGGAAACCGCCTCAGTTAATGGCTCATCATTTTCATCCAATAACAAAAAGTCAACGGCCCATGTATCAATTCCAATGCTGTCTGGCTTTATGCCCATTTCCTTGCACTTTTTCAGTCCAATTTTGATTTCTTGAAAAAGTTTATCAGCTTCCCAGCAAAAGGAATTCCCTTTTTTCACAATTTTGTTTTCAAAGCGATGAATTTCATCTAGTTTTAATAGACCATCTTCAAGATATCCTAAAATAAGTCTTCCACTTGATGCACCGATATCGACGGCTATACTGTATTTTGTCATTAACATCACCTTTCCGTTGGAAACGCTTACTGATATCTCTATTTTACTAGAATAATATGATTTTCCTATAACGTGATTCGACTAATTTATTGTCCTTATTTGCACAAAAAACAGGAGATCCTTCAAGTTGAAAGGATCTCCTTCTCTATTTATTCAGATATGAGTGTAAAAAATTCATTGATATTCTTCAAATTTTTCGTAGTACTTGGGACACATAACACCTTATTTTCATCCAATTCCAGCGGAGCCAGAAGTTTAATTTCAGAGGTACTGATACCATAAACTTTTTCATCTGATGGTAACAGTTTATTGGTTCCCTTGAAATCATTTAACGCTAGCAGCGAGTTCTGCGATGAGATTTCTTCAAATAATTCTTTTTCCACAATCATCAAATCAATTGATCCAAGCGTAATTTCGGCGGACAATTTTTGTATCCCTGCACGAGATGCCTCGTCCATGCTTGATTTATTATAAGTTAAATGTTGGACTGAAATTTCTTCCTCTGCTTTGTCTAGTACAAGCTTGTTAGTTAATTGATCTTGTAATTGAACCACACCTTCTGTATTTACCCCTTGTCCAATGATTGTCATATTGAGGACAACTTCTTTTTTCTCACCGATACTACTAATAAAAGAAATTAATAGAATTATGGCAGCAATTGTCCCAATGATATGAAACTTGTAATAGTCCCAGATATATGCAATTCTTTCTTTTGGACTCATGGGTGCGAGGATTGCTTTGATGTTTTGTTTCATTGTTGTTTCTCCCTTCCATGACATATTAGCGCTTTCTAATGATAGTTTTAATTTTAGTATAAAAAATTTTATAATACTACTAACTTCATAGCGAGTGGTTGATTTTTTCAGAAATTTTATAGAATTAACCCTGAGTTTTTGATATTCTCTTTGATAGAGTTCTTTTTAAACGTGCTTTAGAGAAGGGGTACATATGGATATTTCAATCCTTGAAAAACAATTGATACTGATGAGTGATTTCGAAAAAAGATATTCTTTTTATAAATCAATTAAAAAAATCCATGACGTTACCCCTGCCGAATATCGTAAAAAACACATTGAAAGCTCCACTCTGTGATAGAGTAGAGCTTTCAATGTTTTTTTCTTATATTTTTTACACAATCAAGACATTCCCATTTCAATTCCAGCTGCTCCGATCCTGCAGTGAATTCTATTCTATTTTCCTTCTCAAAGAATTGCATTACCAATTTAATCATTTCATTAACCACTCTTATCTAAGTTATAACGGCATTGACTGCCCTTCATAGGTGATAAAAACATTGCCGCTTTCAATCTCTCCTTTTCCTTCAATAATATCGAATATTCCTTTGGCCGTAACAACGGGGTTCCCTGGTGCTCTATCGCCGCCCATATCTGTCTTAATCCATCCGGGATGTATAGAGTAAACGTTAATATTCTTACTTTTTACATATTGATTTAATTGCTGTGTGAACATGTTCAATGCGGTTTTTGAAGATGCATAAGCATAATCACCACCATATGCATTGGACATACTTCCGGCTTCCGAGGAAATGTTGATGATGGATGACCGATCACCCATCATTAAAAGCGGAAGGAAATGTTTTACCACTCTAATCGGACCAAAGAAATTAACATCGAACGTTGCTTTCACTTGGTCAAGATCCAAGTCCTCAATTTGTTTATCACGTTCTAACAATACCCCTGCATTATTAATGATTGCATCAATGGTGCCATAGTTTTCGTTCACTGTATTAGCGGCTGAAGAAACTGATTCTTCATCTGTTACATCTAAAGGCAGCAGTGAAATTGATTTATAAATTTCAGATTGCGTTAAATTTTCTGTGCTTTTTTGGAAATCTCTGACTCCAGCAAGAATATGATGGCCTTTTTCTGCACCTACTTGTGATAATGCTAACCCTAGACCTCTATTTGCGCCCGTTATTAAAATCCGCATTCTTTTATTCCTCCTAAGATTTATATAAAAGGAGAGGAGTACCTTTTGAGTATCTCCTCCAGAACCTTTTTATCTATCGTTTTCCAATAATTCCATGACAATCTTAAGATCTTTGAATGTGTCCATGTATGCGTATCTTCCACCGCTGTATTCACCTTTTTGAAGTAACGGCATTTGCTTTCTTTCCATTATTTCAATTTTCCCCTTCATTCCTTCTATGAAAAAAGCAATATGGTGAGGGCCTTCGCCGTGCTCATCCAGGTGCTTCCGCCAAGTACTTGGATTATGATCCGGTTCTATTAATTCTAATTGAAGAGAACCCATATCAAAGAATGCTAATTTTGCGCGAGCCTCAGTCGGGTTATCCTCAAACTCTGTTTGTGCACGTTCCAATGTATCAGTTAGAGTCCACTCAGGTTTTTCTATACCAAAAAAATCAGCATAGTTCTGGCTGGTTTTCTCTATATCATTAACAAGAATACCTATTTGAGCTATCACGTTTGTTCCAAGGGCATTTTTCATTTAAATTGTAACCTCCTCTTATTTACGTTCACGCTAGGTAAAATAATTAAAATCTGAATATTTACGCTGTCGCTTAAATCTATCAAACGGATTTATTAATAGATTTTTCTGTTTAACTCATCCTTTATTCCTGACTTTCTGTAAAAATAAGTATTAATTATATCCCGCCATTCCTTCGAATGGTTTGCCTGTTCCTTCAATCTATCTAAGATATCTGAGAAGCGCTCTGAATCAATGATCTCCTTAAGCTGTAACCAAGTTTCAACTAATTCCTCAGCCTCTTCTACTCCTTCAAAGTGAGTATTATAGATATGTTGAATCACGGTTACTCCTGATTTAAGCTTATGTGTATAGGGGACATGATGGAAAAATAATAGCAATTCATCCGGGCATGTTTCAAGGCTTTCATACATATCCGCATTTTCTTTAAAATACTGAGAAGTGTATCCAGTCCCTGTTTTTACAGTCCTATTCACTCCAATTCCTTTCCAATCAGCAAAGTGGTAAGTTCCCCATACGGAATATTCATACCCGTCAACATTTGGCCCATAATGATGATTCGGATTTACCATCCAGCCCACACCTAGTGGTGACGTATATTTTTCATAGATACTCCATGATTTTAACAGCATTTTGCTAACCAGCTCTTTAACCAATTTATCATCGCCAAAGGTTTGCCCGATCCATTCATCGGTAATACTTTCAGCTGAAAGATCTGGGTTCCATGTCAAGCGTCCAAAGCCGTACAGATTAGCTTGTGCCAGCGTATGCCCAGTCCAATTATAATCATTTCCAATATTAGAAACGGCGGTAATTCCGCTATACCTGTTCTGGAACAGTGAGCCATCTACCACCTTTTTGACCTCTGAACCTTCCCCTTTTGCATACGTATCAAAATCAAGGATTTCCTTCCATTGCGGAACGAGATAACAAAGATGTCTTTGTTGTCCTGTATATTCTTGAGTCACTTGGAATTCCAACATTTGATTCGTTTTTTCCATGGCACCAAATAATGGCGAAACACCTTCACGAACTTGGAAATCCATTGGACCATTCTTAATCTGTAAAATAACATTGGAATGGAACTGGCCGTCTAACGGTTTAAAATGGTCGTATGCGGCTCTTGCACGATCTGTAGAGCGGTCCCGCCAATCTTGAAGGCAGTTATAGACGAAACACCTCCAAAGAACAATTCCATTAAAAGGCTGTAGTGCTTCTGCAAGCATATTTGCACCATCTGCATGATTGCGTCCATATGTAAATGGTCCAGGACGGTGTTCTGAGTCTGCTTTCACTAGGAATCCACCGAAGTCAGGAATATAGCTATATATCTCTTCTGCTTTCTCTTTCCACCACTCTCGAACCACTGAATCCAGCGGGTCAGCTGTTGTTAAATTTCCAATTTGGATGGTACTCGCATAATTCACGCTAAGGAATGTTGTTATACCATAAGCCCTACAAATACTGGCCACTTCAGCCACTTTAGGGAGCAAGGAGCTTGTAATTAAAATCGTCTCCTCCTTGTGAACGTTCACATTGTTAATAGCAATTCCATTAATACCAACTGAAGCCAGCAGTCTGGCATAATCTTCAATTCTATTAAGCTCATCTGAAAATTTATAGTCTTTATAGAAAATCGAGTTTCCTGCATATCCTCGTTCAATACTGCCATCCATATTGTCCCACTGATTTAGCATCCGTAATTGATTTTTAGGGTTTTCAACGATATCGAGCTTTTGTAAATTTGCCCTGTTCTGCATGAGGCGCAATAAGTGAAAGGTACCATATAAGAGACCTTTATCCTTTTTTCCTACTATGAAAATAGTATTTTTTAGACCAGCAGTAACGGACTTAATGACGTATCCATCATCATTTAGTTGATTAAAATCCACATCTATTAAATCACCAGTCGAATCCTTAACAGCTAACACAAGACCAGAATGCTGCGGTTCGGAGAAAGTATCTGGTATTATCCCTAACATAGAAGAAATCCCTAGGATAAGTTCCTTCTTAGCGGACTCCATAACAACAGTGTCTCCTACAACTGTAAGGCTACTGCACCATTGAGTATATTCCTCTGCTATTGCTCGATCTTCAATCTTTTTATATTGCAGCCAAGCAGAATAGCTTTCTTTATGTTCTGCCTTGTATAAATCTGTACGATTCTTTGAGATATTTTCAAAAGCGCTTTTCAATATTTTTCCTCCTCAATGGATGATTGAGTCCTAGGCTTGTGGCAACTACCTTTTTAACGAATCCCAAATACCAAGAAGGTACATAATCCCCAAGGCACGGTCATATAATCCGTATCCTGGCCGGCATTTTTCGTCCCAAATATGTCTTCCATGATCCGGTCTTGTATAGCCATTAAATCCATTTTCATGATAGGCTTTCATGATACCCACAATATCAACTGTCCCATCCTCCCCGCGATGGGAGGTCTCGATAAAATCACCATTTTCATAGACTTTAATGTTACGAACATGGGCAAATGGAATGCGGTCAGCAAATTCTCTGACCATATCGACAATATTATTAATAGGATTGGCACCTAATGAACCACTGCAAAGAGTTACCCCATTAGAAGGACTGTCAACAAGCTTTAACACTCGTCTAATGTTTTCTTGATTTGTAATAATACGAGGTAGTCCGAATATAGGCCACGGCGGATCATCAGGATGGATAGCCATTTTAATGTCGTTCTCTTCACATACCGGAATAATCGCTTCTAGAAAATAGTGCAAATGTTGAAATAAATCTTCTTCAGTAACATCCTTATAAGCATCAAACAGCTTTGTAAGATTTTCTAAACGCTCAGGCTCCCAGCCAGGCATGGTATAGTCAGGGTTATTAGCAATCTTATTGACTAACTCTATTGGATTGATATTCTCGACCTTAGATTTTTCGTAAAACAAGGCAGTGGAACCATCTTCAAGCTCTTTATATAAATCAGTCCTGATCCAGTCGAACACAGGCATAAAGTTATAACAGATAACCTTTACTCCCACTTTAGCCAGTTTTTCGATGGTTCTCTTATAGTTTTCTATATATCGATCTCTTGAAGGAAGTCCAAGTTTAATGTCTTCATGCACATTTACACTTTCAACCACATCCATATTAAAACCATATTGTTCAGTTTGCTGCTTGACTTCAAGGATTTTTGCCGTCGGCCATTCCTCTCCAGCCTGCATATCATGAAGTGCCCAAACAATCGTTTCCACACCGGGAATTTGTTTAATTTGTTTTAAACTTACAGAATCATTTCCGTCCCCATACCATCGAAATCCCATTTTCATCTTTTATCACCGCCTGTCAATTTGATTCTAGTACTACCAGTTATAGAACTTGTAAGGCTTGCTCGACCGGAATAAAATAGGTTGGAATACTTGGAAACATTGTTTGCAGACTTTGTGCTAGATAACTCATTCCAGGTTCTTCGCTTTCCGCATGCCCAAGAACAATAAGGTTCCTTTGCTTTCCTTGATTATTTGCATCTCTCACATATTCCGGAGTCTCCCATTCTGGACCTTCTCCATAAATAATCAGATCCAAATTTTCCTGTTCATAAAGCGGAATGCATAAACTTCCCCCGCCACGATAACCAGCTAAGAGCCCAATCCTCGTACATTTCATCGACAAATCTCCTGCGAATCGTAAATACCGAATCCCTAACCTTCCCTTTATATGACCGAAAATTTCTGCTAAAGTCATGGGAGGTATACTCAGAATCGTTGCAGTCGGCTGATTTTCTACAATATGAGGTTGCCAGTCGAGTGCCTGAATTAAGCCAGCCATGATCCCATCCGGCTTATACCGATGCCAGTAATCATGGAAACGATAGATAGCTAGACCAGACCCCATAATTATCCTGCGTTTTTCCTCATATACAGGATCCTTTTCCAAGAATTCGGCAGGGTCATGATGGCTAAAGTATATCCCTTCATGGGTAATCAACAAGTTTGCTCCCAAGGCGATTGTTTGTTCAATTACCTTTTGTGTAGCCATAAAGGCCGTGGCAATCCCCTTTACTTCAGTAGCTGGATCACCTGCTTTAAGGGTATCCACGGTATTTTGAACGTGATTAACTGGTTCCATTAATGTATCGAGTACATCTTTTACTGTATTTGGCAATGTTTTCACCCTTTCACAGGAAAGGCGTTACTAAAACGCCTATAATTTAGCTGATACTTCTGGCTGTTCCGCTGTTTCTACCCATATGGCCTTTTCTTGTGCTTCAATACATAATTCCGCAGCTCTAAAAGTATGCTCCTGGGTCATAGCATTTTCAGTTCCATTTAAGCAGTCCAGAATAAATTCCCCAAAGAATGGACATCCCACTTTACCGGATAATTGGTAATGTTTTTCCCCTTGATGATTCACCAAATACAAATGATCCCCGCGGCTATCCCTAGCAATATCAATATACTTACGTACTTCAATATAGCCTTCTGTTCCAAGAATCGTGACCCTGCCATCTCCCCATGTACCAAGTCCGTCAGGCGTAAACCAGTCCACACGGAAATAGAACGTCGCACCATTGTCTGCCACGAGTGTAGCGTCACCAAAATCTTGGAACTTTGGATATTGTTTAAAATGATAATTTCCTATTTTACTATGCAGTACCTTTGCATCTTTAGCTCCTGCAAAATGTAAAAACTGTTCAATTTGGTGGCTGCCGATATCACATAAAATCCCGCCATAATATTCAGGATCAAAAAACCAACCGGGACGGCTATTTGGATTCGCACGATGTGGACCTGTCCCCATCACTTGAATCACTCGGCCAATTGCACCTTCTTCAATCAATTGTCCAGCAAAGATAGAACTTTCAGAGTGTAACCGCTCGCCATAATAAATTCCCCATCTCAGGCCAGTTTCCGCTACTTTTTGTCGTGCCTTTTTTATCTGTTCCACAGTGGTAAATGCAGGTTTATCCGTAAAATAATGCTTTCCATGATCAAGCACGCGAAGCCCAAGTGGACCTCGGTCACACGGAATATTGGCACTGGCAACAAGTTTAATTTCTGGATTTGTTAGAATTTCTTCTTCGGAAGAAGCGACCTTAACTTCAGGATAGTTTTTAACAAACCCTTCGACCTTTTTGGGATCAGGATCATAAACCACTGCCAATTCCCCGCCTGCTTCCATCAAACCATTACACATTCCATAGATGTGACCATGGTCAAGACCAATGGCTGCAAAACGAAATGTTCCCTTTTCAACCACAACGTTTTTCACCAAACCCTTTGGTGCATAGTTCATTCCATCGGTTCTGTCCATTCCCTTTTCCCCCTCGAAATTATTCATATTTCCCCCCAAGTGTAATCTCTTGTTCTGAAAAGTTTTTGACATGGTTTTTCTTTTCGTAAAAATGAAAAGCGTTTTTTAAGACGCCATCTCTAGTATAAAAAGGACTATGTTCATTCAGTGGCAGCTTTACGGTTTGCCCTATACTAGAAGATTGATAGATAGCAGTGATTAATTCCAAGGTTTTTCTTCCTTCAATGCCGTCGACAAGGACTTGCTTTTTCCCTTCAATTGCGGATAATACATCCTCAACTTGTGCTGCATGTCCCTCAAGTTCGATATCCTTTAATTGATCATAAATATTTTGCAGTTTGGACTCTAGCTCCTCGTCCTTTTCTGGGAACCCATTAGGCTTAGATTTGGAAGCTTTAACCTTCCATGGTACAGACACACGGGCATTTTTGCCTTGGAAAATCAATTGTTGTTCCTCACCATGATGGACAACAGAACTTGTAATTTGTGCTAAACTGCCATTTGGATAACGGCAGATCGCTACAGAAAGGTCCTCTACCTCAGCATTATCGTGTGATGTATTGGTGGCAATCGCGGAAACTTCAGAAGGCATTCCATTCATCCAATGGAAGATATCAATATGATGAACAGCATGATTTAATGTACATCCGCCGCCTTCTTTTTCCCATGTACCACGCCACCATAAATCGTAATAACAGTGCCCCCTCCACCAAAATGAATCGACTTGTGTATGAACGATTGGTCCCATAAGTTTTGTATCAAGGACAGCCTTCAGCTTCATCATTGGAGTGGTAAAGCGGTTCTGTGAAACGACTGATAGAATCTTACCACTTCTTTTTTGTGCTAAATTCATTGCATCACATTCTTCTAAAGAGGAAGCCATAGGTTTTTCCACAAGTACGTGTTTCCCGGCATCAAGAGAAGCAATTGCTATTTCTGCATGAGTATAGGGAGGAGTACAAACGGATAGTAAATCAATTTGCGAAAGATTTAGTAACTGATTATAATCACTGTAAACTTCAACATCGAGGTTAAAATCTACTGCCATTTTTTCAGCCTTTTCCGGATAGATGTCACAGATGGCGACTATTTTACATCGGTCTTGAAAAAGCTGATATGCTTTTATATGTGCAGAAGCAATTGCTCCCGTACCAATAATCGCTACATTGATCATACGTTCCCACCCTCTTTATAGATTTTTATGTTTTTATACACCAGAGTAAGCCATAAATCCGCCATCCACTGGGATGCTGATTCCCGTGACAAATCCACTGGCTTCCTTATCTGTAAGCCAGAGTAGGGTACCTAGTAAATCCTCTGGCTTTCCTAATCGCCTCATTGGGGTGCCTGCTAGAATTTTTTTGGTTCTGTCTGTATTGGTTCCATCTGGATTTGTTAAGAGAGCCCGGTTTTGTTCCGTTAAGAAAAAGCCTGGTGCAATCGCATTAACCCGAACTCCAGCTTCAGCAAAATGTACTGACAGCCATTTTGTAAAGTTCTCAATGGCTGATTTCGCCGCACTATAAGCCGGCACCTTCGTCATCGGGCTCGGAGCACTCATGGATGAGATATTAATAATGGTTCCTTGGTTGTCAATCATGTTCTTCGCAAATATTTGGGTAGGAATCAGAGTTCCAATGAAATTTAAATTAAAGACGTATCCAAAACCTTCTGGTGTCATATCAAAAAAGGTTATTAAATCATCCCGGTTTAGATCATTTTTTTCGAAGATTTCTTTTGTGGTAATTCCATTTGGATGATTGCCGCCGGCACCATTGATTAGGACATCACAGACACCATATTCCGCAGTCACAATTTCCTCTGCTCGTTTCACACTTTCAACACTTAAGACATCACATTCAATGGCAATTGCCACACCACCGATACTCTTGATGTCTTCAACAACCTTTATTGCTTTTTCATAGGTCCGATTTAAGATCGCTACTTTCATTCCCTGTCTTGCCAATTCTCTAGCCATACAGCCGCATAAAACTCCACCGCCGCCTGTTACGACTGCTACTTTTCCCTGTAGATTTGGGTTTAAAGGTAACATTTTGTTATTCTCCCTTTCTGCGCCGGCATCTCTTCTAATCTATGCCTACTTTTGGACAACCTTCCAAAAAGATTCCTTTGGCTGATGATTTTCGTCAAAAAGAAACGGCCAATTTTTTCTTCCTCTAACAGGGAAATCGCTTAACCATGTATAATCATCGGCTGCGCCCCAGAAGGTTACAGAAGTGATGTTTTCTTGATATTGTCTAAGTAATTGAAATACTTGGTGGTATCTTTTTGCCTGCAACTCTAACATTTCATGGGTTGGTTCTGTGAGGTCTGTCCGTTTATCTTCGAAGTTAAAAACGGATACATCTAATTCTGTTAAATGCAGTTCTAAGCCAAGTGAAGCGTATCGTTCAATCGCTGTACGAATATCTTCGAGACTTGGATTTACTAGATTCCAATGCGCTTGTAGCCCTACCCCGTGAATCGGAACACCCTTATCAACTAAAGACTTGACAAGCTTATAGATTTTTTCGCGTTTTTCCGGATTGGATTCATTATAGTCATTGTAAAAAAGCAGGGCTTCTGGGTCAGCTTCATGTGCAAATTCAAATGCTTTTTCGATATAATCTTCTCCGATTATTTCTAACCATTTTGTTGGTCGATATAATTCTGTTCCCTCATCCGTTACGGCTTCGTTTACAACATCCCAACAGAAAATTGTCCCTTTGTATCTTTTCATTACCATCGTAATATGATCCTTCATTCGCTGTAAAAGTGTTTCTCTATTGGCGTCTTCAAATACCCAGTCAGGAGTCTGATTATGCCAGACGAATGTATGTCCGCGCATTTTCATTCCATTTTCCTTAGCAAAAGCAGCTAATTGATCGGCTTTTTCAAATGTAAATTGTCCCTCAACAGGCTGAATTTCGATGAATTTTATATCATTTTCGGCTGTAATACTATTAAAATGTTTTCTTAATAATTCCTTCTGTGAATCTATCGTTGTTAAATTAACTGCGGCACCAATATTAAAATATTGTTCATACACTTGTGATAAAGAAGGAACTTCTACTGTCGTTTTCACCATAATTTATCTCTCCTTAAAACTATAATTTATAAAAAAATCAGATGAGAATTCTCATCTGATTCTTTTTTCAGCCTTTTACTCCACCTAATGTTAATCCTTTAACAAAATATTTTTGCAGGAATGGGTAAACCATGATAATTGGCAGACTTGCCACAATAGTCATAGTAGCCCTGATGGATGTAGGTGAAACCATGTTTGCACTTGCATTCGCATTGGCAAAAGCATCTGCCGCTGTTTTACCAGACATCGAAGCGTTTGAATTCTGCAGGATTTTCATTAACTCATATTGAAGTGTAGATAAGTTTGCACTTGATGAATTGTATAAGAAAACATCAAACCAAGAATTCCATTGGTAAACTGCGACAAACAATGATACTGTAGCTAATACTGGCAGGGACAATGGAAGGACAATTTTGATAAAAGTAGTAAAATCCCCTGCACCGTCGATTTTTGCAGATTCAAATAGACTGTCTGGGATTCCTTCAATAAAGGAACGAATTACGATTAAATTAAATACGCCAATAATACCTGGAACAATATAAACCCAAAAACTATCTAGTAAATTTAATTCTTTCACTAATAGATAGTTCGGAATTAATCCACCGTTAAAATACATCGTTAATACGAATGCGATCGTCACAAATTTCTTTAGAACGAAATCCTTTCGGCTGATTGTATAAGCCACCATTGCCGTACCCAAAACCGATGTTAATGTACCGATAATGGTTCTTAGGACAGAAATAAAGAAAGAATTTACAATACTCGCTTCACCAAAAACATGCTCATAGTTTGCCCAAGTAAATTCTCGCGGCCAGAGGTAAATACCTCCCCTTAAAGAATCACTAGCTTCATTGAAAGAAACCGCTAACTGATTAAGAAATGGATATAACATGACCACGCAAAGGAAAACTAAAAAAGTATAATTGAAGATATCAAATAGATAATCGCCTACACCAGAGTGATGTCGAGTGGCTTTGAAAAATCGTTTCTGTGCCATAAAGTTCCCCCCTAGAAAAGCCTTGGCTGATCAAATCGTTTTGCAATATGGTTTGCGGTAAATAAGAAGATGAAACTCACGACGGTTTTAAAGATACCGGCAGCGGTTGCAAGTGAGAAGTTCCCCATTGACATACCATACTTTAATACATAGATATCTAGATTCTCTGAATAAGAAAGGTTCATTGGATTTCCTAATAAATACTGTGCTTCAAAGCCCGATTCTAAAATATAGCCTAAGTTCATGATGAGCAGAATGATAATTGTTGGCTTTAAAGATGGGAGTGTAATATGTCTAATCCGTTGAAATCTAGATGCTCCATCGATATCTGCAGCCTCATATTGTTCCGGATCGATCATGGTGATAGCTGCTAAATAAATGATCGTATTCCAGCCCACATTCTTCCAAACCTCTGTTAGTCCGTTGATGACCCAGAACCACTTCTCCTTACCAAGCCAAAGAATAGGTTCATCAATAATTCCCAAGTTTACCAATACGATATTTACGATTCCATTTTCTAGCGAAAGGCTGTAAGAGACAATACTAGCTGCAACTACCCATGATATAAAGTGCGGCAGATAACTGATGGTTTGTACTGATTTCTTGAATTTAATATGCCTAATTTCATTAATTAGAAGTGCAAGACAAATTGCTGTAACGAAACCTAATACTAGGTTAATCGTACTCATGCCGATGGTATTCCGAAGCACGCGCCAGAAATTATCGTCAGTGAATAAAAACTTGAAATGTTCTAACCCAATCCATTCCTGATCAAACAGGCTTCTTGCTGGCTTAAAGTCCTGGAAGGCAATTGACCAACCCCATAATGGAACGTACTTAAAAACAAATAACCAAACCAAGAATGGCAGACTCATGGCCAATAGTGCTTTTTGTGACATCATCCTCTGAAAGAATGATTTATTTGATTTTGTAGAGATGGAAACTGAAGGTTTTATTACTTCTTTTACCGCTGCTTTGGAACCAATCTGCATTCTTACCCCTCCTCTTTTTCGAAAAATCTAGATCCTAAAATCATAAGCAGCCCCCTTAGATACTCCTCATTGAAGGGAGCGGCTTATGATTTCAAGATAGATAAAGCTTTTTTAAAGCATGCGGCCGATATAGCCAATTGGGCGATATCGGCCAGCTTTTTTTCAGACTGCTAAACTATTACTTTGCAGCTGCTTTAATACGATCCTCTACAACCTTATCCATTAATTCTTCTAAAGCTTTTACATCTAAAGTATTAAATTCTTTAATATATTCATCCCAAACTTTATCAAAATCACCCGGCTTAGCTAGTACTAATTTTGGGAAGTAAACTTTCGTTAAGTCAGTTTTTCTTTGACCAAAGATTTGAGCATCGGAGCCTTGTTCAATAACGGCGCTCCATGTTGGATACCATGGACGATCGTCTGGATCTGCAAATAAATCAGAGAAAACTTTAACCCCATACGCTTCTAGAATAGCCTTGTCACCATCAGTGTAGGCAACTTGAGCAACTTCAGGCTGTTTTCCAGGAACCCATGCGTTTCCGTCACTATAAAGCATATCTCCCATTGGCCAGTAATACTCAAAAGTATTTAATCCGGACTTATCACGGAAATCTTCATCACTAGTTTTTGCATACTGTTCTTGGGTTTGGAAGAATTTACCTTTATCATCTACACTATAAGTCTCTTCTTTAATACCCCAGAACATTAACTTTTGGTTTTCTTCTTTAGCCATGTTATCGAAGTACTTAATAATGCGTACTGGATCTTTAGCACTTACGGTAATACCAACACCACGGTTATTAATGAATGCCGGTGGATCGATATATTGATCTTTTTCTCCATCAAATGTGATTGGAAGCGGCATATAACGTAAATCGTCATTTCCAGCGGCTTTTAGGTTATCTAAAGCTTGTTGAACTTGCCAGCCGTAATCAAAGAATCCTAATACTCGGCCAGAAGCTAGTTTTGCAAGATATTCATCGTAGTTAGCAACGAATGATTCTTTATCAAATAAGCCTTTGCTATTTAGTTCATTTAACTCCTTCATATAACGTTTTGTAATATCGTTATCAGCGTATACATCTGTTTTATGTGTTTTCATATCTACAATCACTTCACCATCATTTGGGTACCCTGCTAGATGGTTAGGAACGTTAGATAGTGCAAAGAAGCGCCAGTCATAAGTTAAAGCACTAAAACCAATGGTAGAAGCTCCATTAACTTCTGGATGTTTCTTTTTATAATCTTCAATTAATGCAAAATATTCATCTAAAGTTTTGATTTTTGGATACCCGGCTTCTTTTAAAATGCCGCGTTGAATCCAGAATGCACCTTGAGTGATATTCGGGTCTTTAATATAGCCATGCTTTGCTGCGAATGGAAGGAAGTTAATCTTTCCATCCTTATCTTTCATTTGCTCCCAATGCGGTGCGTATAATTTTTTAAGATTTGGACCATGCTCTTCAATCAATTCAGTAAGGTCAATAAATGCACCTGCGTCTAGAACTTTATCAATTGCGATATCTGGAACTAGAACATCTGGATACTTTCCACTTGCGATCATTGTCCCAATTTTTGTGTTAATGTCACCTACTAGGTATTCTGTCTTGAAGTTAACACCCGTTTGATCTTCAAAAATTTTCCCGATAGTTGTTTCATTTGTGTTCCCATCTTTCCCTGGGGAAGCTGCATTAAAATAAGTAAAGGTTACCTTGTCCTTCGAATCACCAGATCCGTTCGCATTACCGCTTGTTTCCTTATCCTTTTCACAGCCCACAACTGCAATTAGCAGGATAAGCATTAAGAGTACAGGAAGAAACTTTTTTGCCATTTTGGAACCCCCTTTTTATTTGTGAAAGCACTTTCATTGTATAATCTAAGGGTCTTGTTCACCATTTAAAAAGTATAGGTGTTACTTAATAAAGTAAAGATTTTTCTCTGAATAAATTTCGTTTTCTATTTGGGATGGCAATTGAATTGTGATAGTAGTACCAGAATCTAGGTGACTATCAATATTAAAATAAAACTGATCAGGATAGTATAGTTTCAAACGATAATAAACATTTTTAATCCCTACATTCTCCCTTATATCTTCCTCATTTTCTAAAGAGGAGAGTAATTGCTTTCTTTTTCCTTCCGATATTCCAGCCCCATTATCCTTGATCACACAGGTTACAGTACCAGAATGTAAAGAGATGGATACAGAGATTTTCCCATTTCCCTTTAAAGATTCAATACCATGAATGCTGGCATTCTCAATAAACGGTAAGAGTGCCATATTGGGAATCATACATTCCTCTGCATCTTCACCGACTCTAATCTCGTAATCTAATTTATCTCCAAATCGATATTTTTGAATTTCCAAAAAGCTAGTAATGAGATTAATTTCATTTCTAATAGGAACGAAGTCCTTCCCCCATGTAAGCGAGTTACGAAATATTTTAGCCATGTTATGGATGATTTTCGCTGTTTCTATTTCCTCCTTCATCAAGCTTCTCATTCGAATCGTTTCTAAAGCATTAAACAAAAAATGAGGGTTTATTTGACTTTGGAGTGCACTCAACTGTGCACGGTTCCGCTTTATTTCTAGGTCCTTGTTTTGGATATTGACTAATAAGACATCATTAATTAAATCCTTAATTTTTTTGGTCATCCGATTGAATTCACTTGTTAATTGACCAATTTCATCTTGATACTCCTGATCATGGATTAACTCAAAATCCTGGTTCTTCATCCGCTTTACATGCCGTAAAACCCTTTGTAATCGAGTCAAAAATGATCGAGAAATAATTACAATAATGATGGTAGGAGCTAAAAAATTTATTAAGGCCAGTAAGATAATAAAAAGTTTAGATTTATTAACGGTTTTAAGCATGGTTCCTTCAGATAACGTTCCAACTATGGACCAGTCACTTAAATAAGATCCATTTTTCAGATTGGTACGAATCGTAACCAGTTTATTCTCTTTTTCTATTTGATTAATATTAATTGGTTTATCAAGATTTTTAATGGAAGAGTTCGTCGTGTATTCTATCTCCCCTTTTTCATTAAGCAAATAAACTTCTCCTTTAAATGTTACATTGTTAAAAATATCTCTTATGGTTGAAGGATTAATTTCAACCTTTACAAACTTTTGTTTATCATTATAAAAATAATCTAAATTCCGGATGATACTAAAGGTTTCGAAATTCTGATTAGATGGTGTATCTATGAGAATTTGCGAGCCATTACTATTCTTTAAGTCATCTTTTAAGTGTTTTAACTCCTTTTGAAGGCTGTCAATCGAATAAACCCCGCCTGAATAGATGATGGTTGGATTATCGGTATAAAAGCGAATTGAGTTAATCGATGGGTTTATTGGTCTTGATTGATTAAAGTTCCTTAAAAGACTATTATGTTTTTCGATATAGTCTATATCTTCTACATAATCCTTTTCTAAAAAAAGGTTCAGGTTTAAATTCGTATATAACGAGGAGGATATTCCTACCGCCTCGTCGATAATTGTTTTAAATTCTCTATTAATCTGTTGTAATGCCAAAGTGGAATCTTGCATTTGCTGCTTTTTAACATTTTCAATGGTAACGATGTAAAAGATTACGTTTGTTAAAACGATTGGAATAAAAACAGCAAAAAAGTACATAATTAACATTTTGTTTTTTAATCGAATATTGTGAAAACTCCCACTTCTGCTTATCCTCATTTTCCAATCACTTTTCTCACGTTGATTAATTTATTCCGATACTCAGAAGGCGTAATATTTTCTAACTTACCAAATATAGTGACAAAATAATCCGTATTATTAAATCCTACACATTCAGCGATTTCATATATTCTCTTTTCCGATTGGCGAAGCATTTTTTTCGCTTCATTAATTCTTACTTGAAGTAAATAATCTTTAAAATAGATTCCATAGGTTTTCTTAAATAATTGTCCTAAATAAACTGGATTCATAAAAAACTTACTAGCTATAGTTTTCAAACTAATGTTCTCATGGTAATGCAGGTCAATGTACTGTTTTATTTTGTGGGCTTCGCCATTAGCAGACTGTTTTCTTAATTTAGATATTTCATCTTTACACTCAATAATAAAATCAATAATCAGGTCCTTCAGCTGAGGCATAGTCAAGTTGTAATTATGTAAGGTATATATAATTCGATAAGATTGTAAATTTGAAGGATCTCCTCCCATTTTCTTTATAATTTTTAGAACAGAATATACAAAACTATTAAGAGATGCTAGAACAGCCGTTTGTGATAGTTTCTTTGCAACCAGAGATTGAAACAGTATTTCTAGTGAATGAATGATTTGAGTGGTTGATTCTTCTTCAATATGTTCAATTAATGATTGATAAATGGTTTCATCGGGTTCAGCATACGTTATCTGTTTTTCAACAATGTCTTCAAAGAAAATAATTCCATCTTCGTTATTTGCATATTTATGTTGTCGAGCCCTTTCAACTGCATCCGCTGATTTTTTCAATAAAGTAAGACTAGGCACAGCTTCACCCGCATAAAAGGTAAAATCCTCAGATATTCTGATCGTAAGTTCCTTCTTTACCCACGTCATAAATTTGTTAATGCTCATTTGAAATCTTGATAAGTGATTTGAAGTAATGAGAACGCCAACAGCACACTGTGCTACTTTTTGGACCCATATTCTTTCATGACTGCTGCACACATCCCGAATCACAGAAGTTAATGTCAATTTGATTTGTCGTACTCTTTCCTCATTGTTTAAATTAGACTCATCAAATACTCCGTTTACTTCAATTAATAGGTAAAAGAACTCGTTAGGGTTTCCTACTGAAAGGAGATTTAAAAGGTCTCCGGAATGTTCAATCTCTTCTGCCTTTCCTAATAGCAGATGATTAAACACGACTTTTGCTTGTTCTTCCATTCTTTGATCATGAAGCTTTTTTTGTTCGTTGATTGTCTTAGAAAGTGATCTCAGTGTTTGTTCAATTTCATCCTGATCGATTGGCTTTAAAACAAAATCATGGACACCATATCTCAATGCTTGTTGTGCATATATAAAATCACTATGTCCACTAATAATAATAAATTTAGATTGAATTGCCTCAATTTCAATTGCTTGTTTAATAAGGCCAATTCCATCAAGTACAGGCATACGGATATCAGTAATGATAAGGTCTGGGTTTACTTCATGAATCAACTTTAAGGCATCTTCGCCGTTTGCGGCCTCGCCTACTACCTGAAATCCGCAGTCTTCCCAATTGATTAAATTTCTTAATCCTTTGCGGAAATACATTTCATCATCTACTAATATTACTTTGTTCATTTCCGTCCCACTCCTGTTCCAAAGGGTATGTAACAATCAATAAACCGTTCTCATTAAACTAAATGTGCTGGAAGTCATAAACTGCCAGCACATTTTGAGTTGTAAACTTATGTAAATATGATAACGCTTACAGTTGTTTCGAATACAAAGGTTACTGAATTAGTGAGCTTGTATTTGAATCCTTAGCATTTATTTTATTATAGCCACAGAAACTTAGTTTGTCTATCAGACAAACTAAGTTTCTGAAATTTTTTGAATCTTATAAACATACTAGAAACTCTTTTGCGTACTTATCTTTTGCTGTTTCTTTTCAATTCTTTGAAAACTTAAGGCTGCTCCACACATGATCGCAAATACCGGTAAGCTCGAGCAAAAGAATGGCAGTAAACCTGGTATGCTGGAGAAAAAGAAACCTATGAGAAAAATCAATAAAATAATAAGAATAGTAATATCAATATTTATTAATCCAATATAAAACGAATTCTTAACTTACTGAAATACCTTTTGATCAAAATGTACATACACAGGGAAGATATACAGAAGAGTAATGCAATAAAATATGCTTATTAAAAGTAGAGGAACCGTCAAAGTATATTGAAGCATTCCCCCAGACAACATAATCAATTTAAAATCATAATACAAAAATAGACCCATTAAAACTAAAACCAAGCCTAGCTTATTTGATTTTAGAAACTCATTTTTGTAATTCTGATAAAAAGTATGAAAGATTGGAAGGTCAGTTTCTTTAGTTATCAGCCATTTCCGTACTATGGCGAATAAGGATACAGTAGCAGGTATCATCCCAAAAACGATTAATCCACCGACTGTGAAGATAATCCATAAAAAATTAAGATAAGCTAGTTTCATAATCCAATCACAAACAATATACAACCTCCCAAAAACGACATTGTTCTACATTTTGTCACCCCTTAGATTACGTTTTGATTTATCATATAAAAAACAAGCTTTTACGTCTATATAGATATAAAAATATTTAATAAATAGAAAGTAACAAATATGAAGTTAAGGTAAGAAAAGACTCTCTACCTATTGATAGAGAGTCCTAACCTTGCACTATTAATTTAAAAACTATTGAGTTTTTGTTTATTGTGTATTTCACTAACTAATAGATCGATAAAGTCTTGTTGCAGGTTTAGTTCAATAGCTCTATATAATACTTCCAGCAAATGTTCAATTTGAAGATTTTGCATCGTTTATTCACCTACTAACAATTTTATCTTGTAAATGCTGCCGGTACACCACCATCAACCGTTAACATACAACCAGTTGTTTTTTCAGATTTTGAAGAAGCAAAGAATGCGATAGATTCAGCAATATCTGATGGGTAGATATTGACTAGTAGTGTAGTACGCTTACGGTAGTGGTCTTCTAATTGATCAGGATGGATTCCGTACGCTGCCGCACGTTCTTCACGCCAGTTTGATCCCCAAATTGCAGACCCTTGAAGAACTGCATCAGGAAGAACAGAGTTTACACGAATTCCGAATTCGCCGCCTTCTGCTGCAATACATCTTGCTAAGTGTGTTTCAAGTGCTTTTACAGAGCTGTAAGCTGCGGCATTTTTACCTGCGTAAACAGAGTTTTTCGAGCCAATAAATACCATGTTACCGCCAATGCCTTGGCCCTTCATTTGCTTGAATGCTTCGCGGGCAACTAAGAAATAGCCTGTTCCTAACACATTCATGTTTAAGTTCCACTCTTTAAGAGAAGTCTCATCAAATGGACTAGATGTAGCAAGACCTGCATTGTTAACGATAATGTCTGCACCACCATAAGTAAGAGCCGTTTGATCAAATGCAGCTTGTACTTGCTCTTCGCTTGTAACATCCATCTTCACAGCAAGGGCACGGTTAGCACCGTATTGCTCGTTAATTTCTGCTGCTACTTTTTCTGCACCTTCAAGATTTAAATCTGCCAATACAACGTGTGCGCCTTCAGATACGAGACGACGTGCTGTTGCACTACCGATTCCGCCTGCACCACCAGTGATAAATGCTACTTTTCTAGAAAATTCAGCCTCAGCCGGAGCAAGAGTCAATTTGTATAATTCTAATGGCCAGTATTCCACGTTGTAGGATTCGTTTTCACTTAGAGAAACAAAGTTTCCTAGTGTTGTAGAACCTTTCATAACCGCAATCGCACGGTGGTATAAAGCACCACTTACTCTAGAATTATTTACATCCTTACCTGTATTCACCATACCTAATCCAGGGATAAGGATTACACGTGGAGCGGGTTCAAACATTTTGTCGCCTTCATTTTTATTACGGTCAAAGTATGCTTTGTATCCTTCTTTGAAGCTAGCAATACCCTCTTTAACACTTGCAATTAGTGTGTCAACATCTTTTGTTTGTGGATCCCAATTGATGTAAAGTGGAACCATTTTTGTATGAACTAAGTGGTCAGGACATGCTGCTCCGATTTGTGAAAGCTCAGGTGCTGCATAGCTGTTAACAAATTGAAGTACATCTTCGCCACGATCGTAAGTTAAAAGCATTTTCTTTTCTTCACTTACCGCACCACGGATGATTGGCATTACTTTTGCTAGAATGCTGTTTGCTTCTTCATCAGAAAGAGTTTCATATTTTTGACCACCAAAAGCTGTTTCTTCATTTACTCGATCATTAATATATTGTTCTGCTTCATTGATAATTTCGATAGTTTTTGCATAAGACTCTTCTGAGGTTTCTCCCCACGTTACAAGTCCGTGTTTTTCCATTAATACAAGTTCTGCATTTGGATTGTTTCTTACACCTTCAGCGATCATTTTTGAAAGGGTGAAGCCTGGGCGTACATATGGAACCCAAACAAAACGATTTCCAAAAATTTCTTCAGCAAGCTGTTTACCGTTATCTGCACAGCAAAGGCTAATAATTGCGTCTGGATGTGTATGGTCTACATGCTTAAATGGTAAGAAAGCATGTAATAACGTTTCAATTGAAGCTCTTGGATGTTTACTGTCAATCATACAATGTGAAAGATATGCAACCATATCTTCATCTGTCATTTCATCACGTTCAAATAATGGGCGAATATCTTCTAAATTAAGACCAGTAAAGTTATGAGCCTTCATTGTTGCTAAATCTGAACCGCTTCCCTTTACCCACATAACTTCAATATCTCGTCCGCGGAAATCTTTTTCTGTAGTTTTCATAGAAGTGTTGCCGCCACCCCAGTTACATACGGCACGATCTGAACCAATTAAGTTGGAACGATACACTAATTCTTCTACCCCTTTTGTTACTTGTGAAGCTGTTTCACTTTCCCAGTAATTCTTTACCATTTAAAAATCCCCCGTTTGTATGTTTGTTAACTTCTGTAACTTATTATAATATACTTTTGTTTATTTTTGAATACCTAAATTAATATTTGTTTATATTTGTTTTTTAATTTGGTTATTTTTGATTAAATGTAAAAATCCACCCCATACCGAGGTGGATTATCAAATTAAAGATCATCGATTACTATATATGAAGCCTTTACCGGTCCGTGAACTCCAACAACAAGGTTTAACTCAATATCTGCGGAATTGCTTGGTCCTGTAATGAAATTGATGCATGATGCTACATGACCAGTTTTCTGATGAATCTCACGCATTTTTTGCGCAGCTTGAGTCATTCTTGGCACAAGTGTACTTTTAGGGATTAACGCAATATAGGTGGCAGGTAAAAAGCTCACGGTTCTCCCTTTATCTTCATCGCTAAACAATACAACCGTTCCTGATTCTGCCAATGTGATTTCACTAATGGTAATGCCCACATTTGCATTTTCCGCTTTTGTAATGTTTTCTGAACCCTTTGTATGGTCCCATTCATAAACTTCAATATCTTGACTTGGCCAATCTGAGTTCATTAACGAATCAAGACCCCATTTTGAAAACCGCTCATCCTTCCAAGTCACGACGGGTCCCCCGCCATAATCCGCTACAACCTTGTTAAGGGTTTTTGGCAATACTTTAAGGTTAGTTGTGTAAAGGGTGGTATGGATTTTTTTACACTGCTCCGTTAAAACTTCTAGTAACTCATCCTGGGTAGCGCCCTTTAACACTTCGTCCTGTGGCCTGAATTTCCAGTTTGGTCTTTGTACCGGTTTAGAAATACGAGGTCGACCTAGCTGGCTGGCAATCTGATTTAAAAATGAGTCTCGATTTTGGATTGTACCAGTCATTGTTATTTACCTCCTTTTTCTCGGTTTTTAAACCAATCTCTGAATCTCTCTTTGTTTGGTGCTGGAAATTCCCTGATTTCAGTCCATGCCTTTAGTGGCCCAGGACCCTTTGATATCTTGTCCCCAGTTGTAAATGGATTCATCGCTGTTGGGGCAAGTTTTGAACCAATTTTATAAAAGAGAGGCGAAGCGGCTCCTAACCCAAACGCCTTCATTGCCAACTTTTCGGAAATAGGTGCCTTTCCTTCCTTTTCCACAATCACTTCTCTATGCTTATGAAGCAGGTTATGCAGAGGTATTTTTACCGGACACACTTCCGTACAGGCACCGCAAAGCGTTGATGCATATGGAAGTTCTTTGTATTCATCATAGCCGCCTAGTAATGGAGAGAGAACTGCCCCAATTGGTCCTGCATAAATAGAGCCATAGGAATGTCCACCAACATGGCGATAGACAGGACATACATTTACGCATGCAGCACAGCGAATACACTGCAAGACGGATTGGAATTCTCCTCCAAGGATCTTGGAACGTCCATTGTCAACGATGACTAAGTGGAATTCCTCTGGACCGTCAGCATCTAATTCTTCTTTTGGTCCTGTAAGGACCGTAATGTAACTCGTTAATTTCTGTCCAACAGCACTTCTTGTTAAAAGTGAAACCAAAACTTCCATTTCTTCAAAGGTAGGAACGATTCGTTCCATCCCCATTACGGTTATTTGTGTTTTTGGTAGGGCTGTCACTAAATCGGCATTTCCTTCATTCGTAACTAAACTAAACGAACCAGTTTCTGCTACTGCAAAATTACACCCGGTAATACCAATATCAGCTGACAGGTATTCTTGGCGCAGCATTTCCCGTGCGTGCCAAGCCAATTCTTCGGGCTTGGAGGTTTTTGTGTAGCCAAGTTTATCAGTAAAAACATCGCGGATTTGCTCTTTGTTTTTATGTAGCGCAGGTACTACGATATGTGACGGTGGATCATGATCATCCACTTGGAGAATGTATTCACCAAGGTCTGTTTCAATAACCTCACAACCCTCTTGCTCCAAGGCTGCATTTAAACTGATTTCCTCCGTTACCATCGATTTCGACTTTACTATTTTTTTGGCGTTTTTCTGACGGGCAATTCCACGAATATATTCATTTGCTTCTTCTTTGGTTTGGGCGAAAAATACATGCCCTCCGCGCTTCGCGACATTCTCACTTAATTGTTCTAAATAATAATCTAAGTTTTCGAGAACATGCTGGCGGATTTCCTCCCCATGTGAGCGCCAATCCTCCCAGTTTCCAAGTTCTTCAGTTGCAAGGCGTCTTTTTACACCCATCCCATCCTGAGCACCAGAAACAGCACCACGCATAAAATCGTCATGAATCCCCTTGTCGACACGTTCCTTAAATTGTTCATTGCCTATTTTCATGGCCATCCGTTATTCACCCATCCTTCTTATAGAAGCCTTTGGTTATTGTGTGGCCTTATTACTCTATGTGACCACTTATTTGATTTTTTGGTTATTTTGGTCATCATGAGCCTCTTATGGTGACCACTTTTTCATTTTTCCCTCGGTTTTGGACACCATGAGCCTCCTATGTTGACCACTTTTTCGTATTTCCAACAATTTCGGTCATCATGAACGCTCAATTAGTTCATCTTTATCGAAATTCACCATCATACTGGTATCTTGCACATTTTTATCGATTATTCAATACCTCAGCAATATGCATAACCTTTATCGGTTTGCCTTTTCTATCAATACGTCCACCGATATTCATCAGACAGCCGGCGTCAGCCCCAATCAAATAATCCGCACCTGTATCTTCAACATGGCAAACTTTTTCATCTACCATTTGCTCTGATATCTGCGCCATTTTTACAGAGAAAGTACCACCAAATCCACAGCATTGCTCTTTTCCAGGCAACTCCGTAAATTTTAACCCTTTTACATTTTTCAGAAGAGTCATAGGAGCTTCTTTTACCCCTAATAATCTCGTCATATGGCATGAGGTGTGGTAGGTGGCATGTCCTTCTAATTTTGCCCCAACATCTTCAACATTTAATACCTCAACTATAAATTGGGTAAGTTCGTATGTTTTTTCTGCTAATTTCTTTGCTTTTGGTTCCCAAACTGGATCTCCTTTAAATACATGAGGGTATTCATGGAACATATAAGCACATGAGCCAGATGGTGACACCACATATTCTGCATCCACAAAGGTATCAATCATCTTCTTCATGGCGTCTTTGGCATCTTTCGTGTAACCACTATTATAAGCCGGCTGCCCGCAGCAAACTTGTGATTCTGGAAATTCAATCTCACAACCAAGTCTTTCCAGCAACTCTACTGTTGCTTTGCCAACATTACTTTGAAACATATCTACCAAGCATGTTGCAAATAAACTAACTTTCATCTTTTCCATCCCCTTGGCTATATTGGAACTAACTTTTATTTGCTTTTGTTTTATTATAATATATGTTTGTTTGTTTTTGAAAGATAAATAAAGAAAATTAATCGTGAATAAAATTTACCATAAAAAAACCGTACCAGCAAAAATCGCTGTACGGCATTAGGTGAAGGACACTGGCACCACTATTTATGAAACTACTATACTCTTAATTGTCTCTTTCCAACCATCAAGATATTTATTTCGAAGATTCTTAGGCATTAAAGGTTGGTATACATCATGATTGGGATTTAGGGTGTTGATTTCCTCTATAGACTTCCAAATCCCCACTCCTAATCCTGCTAAATAGGCAGAACCCATGGAAGATAATTCAGATACTTGTGATGCACTAATATCTATACCTAACATATCTGCCTGAAATTGCATGAGGAATTGGTTACTCGTTGCTCCCCCATCTACATTTACCTTCTTAATCGGGATATTGCTTTCATTTACCAGCAATTCAATACAATCGTTAACCTGGTAAGCAATACTTTCTAAACCCGCCCGGACAATATGTGCTTTTCCTGTGTTACGACTCATTCCAATAATTGCTGCACGGGTATAAGGGCTCCAGTACGGTGCGCCAAGACCTACAAAGGCTGGAACAAGATAAACTCCTTCATTATCCTGTATCGACGTTGCCAGTTTTTCAACTTCACTCATATCATCAATTAATTCAAGTTGATCTTTAATCCACTTAATGACATCACCCGTACAATGAATAATACCTTCAAGGGCATAATCCACCCGACCATCTATTCCCCATGCGATCGAGGTTACCAACCCATTCTGAGACTTCACCAATTCACCAGTATGCATCATAACCGAAGTTCCAGTCCCATATGTAGCTTTGGCCATCCCTGGTTCGAAGCATTTTTGACCAAATAATGCACCCTGTGAATCTCCAATAACGCCAGATATCACCAAATCCCTAAAAGGAAGATTTTCATCTTTCGTGACACCAAAACTATCATTTGAGCTTTTAACTTCCGGGAGCATGGAACTTGGGATTTCAAATAGATCCAATAATTCCTGATCCCACCCAAGGGAATGAATATTAAACAAAAGAGTTCTGCTTGCATTGGTGTAATCGGTGGCATGAACCATACCGCCAGTAAGATTCCAAATAAGCCAGGAATCAATCGTTCCAACTAACAGTTTGCCCTCCCACGCTTTCTCCTTAACGCCCTCGACATGATCAAAAATCCATTTAATTTTAGAAGCAGAGAAATATGGATCTGCCGTTAGCCCGGTTTTAGCATGGATCATATTTTCATAACCGTTTTCTTTTAGCGCTTTACAACTATCCGATGTTCTTCGGCATTGCCAAACGATAGCATTATAAACCGGAATCCCTGTTTCTTTATCCCAGACAACAATGGTTTCTCTTTGGTTCGTAATTGCTAAAACAGCAAGATTTTCGTCTGAAATTTCAGCAGTTTGAACAACTTCATTCAAAAGTTTCTTAACGTTTTCATAGATTTCGACTGGATCATGTTCAACCCATCCTGCTTGTGGGTAATATTGTTTATGACTCAATCCACTCTTTTGAAAAATTTGGCCTTTCGAGTTAACAACTAATGCCTTTGTTCCAGAGGTACTTTGATCAAGCGCGAGAATATATCTCTCTTCATTCATGCTGACACCTCATTCATTACGAAGCATTTGCTCAGCAATTTTCTTCACATTATCAACACTTAAACCATAATGATTAAATACTTCTGCTGTTTTTCCCGCTACTGCTGGTTCATCTGGAAGACCAAGGATTTTTACTGGAATCGGATGATTTTGTGAAACCACTTCAGCCACAGCTGATCCCAAACCACCATAAATACTATGTTCTTCTATCGTGATAATACCGCCTGTTTCATGTGCTGCTTTGATTATTGCACCTTCATCCAAAGGTTTAATTGTATGCATGTTGAGGACTCTGCAGCTAATCCCCTCATGTTTTAACGCTTCGGCTGTATCTATGGCAATCCTTACCGTCTCCCCTGTTGCAATAATGGTGATATCTTTGCCATCATTCATGGTCACAGCTTTACCAATTTCAAAGGGATAATCCTCAGAAACATATGAATCTTGTACTGGATTACGCCCAATCCGAAGGTATACAGGTCTATCATATTGCACCAATGCTTCTATCATTTTTTTCGCTTCATGGCGATCAGCAGGCATCATCACATCTAAACCAGGAATGGCACGAGTCACCGCCAGATCCTGTAGTGAATGGTGAGACATACCGAGGGCACCATAGCTTACACCACCGCTAATCCCAATTAATTTTACATTTGTATTCGAATAGGCAACATCCACTTTAATTTGCTCTATGCTCCGCATACTCAAAAAGCAAGCAGGTGAGGCAACAAATGGTTTTTTACCGGAAGCAGCTAATCCTGCCGCAATGCCAACAAGATTTTGCTCAGCAATCCCTACTTCTACGATTTGGTTTGGTAGTTCCTTCCCAAAATCCACCATTGAAGCTGAACCACGTGAATCACTCGTTAAAACTAAAATATCTCTATTATCTTTAGCGAGATTTAATAAGGATTCACTAATAACTTGTCGGTTAGCAACCTTATTAACTCCTGGAATATTTAAGGCAACATTACTCATATAAGCACCTCCAGTTGTTTTGAAAGTTCATCCATCGCTAATTGGTATTCTTCTTTCGAAGGGACATGGTGATGCCATTTTGCAACATTTTCAGCAAAGGATATTCCCTTTCCTTTTACAGTGTTAGCAACAATGAGCGTTGGTTTTCCACTTACTCTAGGAGTTTGCTCCAAAACATTCACTAATTCTTCTATGTTATTACCATCTACCTCGACAACGTCCCAACCAAACGCTCGCCACTTTTCTCCAAATGGTTCAAGAGACATTACATCCTCGGTACAACCAGTAATTTGTAATCTGTTCCGATCGACGATGGCTACTAGATTATCTAGTTTGTATTGTGCCCCAGCCATGGCACCTTCCCAGACCGAACCTTCGGCCTGCTCTCCGTCACCCATCAAGGTGTACACTTTATAAGACTTTCCATCCATTTTAGCAGCCAATGCCATACCAACTGATATCGGCAATCCATGTCCGAGTGCTCCCGTATTCATTTCAACACCCGGCACTTTGTTGTTTGGGTGTCCTATTAATCTAGTACCAAATTGAGAAAAGGTTTTTAATTCTTCCTTCGGAAAAAATCCCTTATCTGCTAAAATTGCCCAATACGATTCAACCGAATGCCCTTTACTTTGAACATAACGATCACGCTCAGCCCATTTAGGATTGTTCGGATCAACATTCATAATATGATAGTAGAGCACCGTTAAAATATCCGTATTCGAAAGTGAACCCCCTGTATGACCAGTGCCGGCTTCATAAATCATGGTTAATAGATCCATTCGGATTTCAGTTGCTTTTCTTTTTAGAAACTGAATTTCTGCCATACTTCTCACCTCTTATTATTCTATTTATTTAGGTCGCTGCCTCGCAGCCACGCTCTAATTTCACTTTCAGTTGGATCAACTGGATCCGGTGTTAACCCTGGAATATATTCACATGCCTCAAATAGGACAGGAATCACGTTTGCATGAATTCCTACTGAATGGTGAATATAAGGTCCTTTTACTAGTTTCTCTTCCCATAAAGGCCAATCATTGACTTCTACCCAAACATAGGAACCTCTTGTGAATGGACCTTCTATTCCTTTTGCTTTACCCAGGAAAATTGAATATTCGCCATGATCTCCATCAAAACGTGCAAGTGTCATTTCTCCACCCTTTATTTTTCCTTCATGAGTTCCTGGTGAATGGTCTTCAAATAGGAAGTGCTTATTTAGCTTTGGTTTTGCTTCTTCGCTTAACGATACCGGAAAGTTTCCGCAATGAAATAGTAATTCCCCATTAGGATTCTCAGGATGGCGAACCGTGATATCTGCAAAGAATGTTGGTAATGTATTGAGTGTCGCCGCTTGAACCATGATGGATGTAATCGCTCCATGGATATCGGTTTCACATGTCACTGGGATTTGTTCATCCGTTAAAATAGCATTAGCTAAACATGGCATAATTCCAATAATATCCTGTAGCGTGGACCAGCACTGAATCGCAATCGCCGTACTCTGCGTCTCATTTGCTAGTTGTTTCATCGCCACTTTAAGAGAAGCGATTCTCCTAACGTCCTGTTCTGTAACGGAGCTCCAGTCAAGCTTTTCCTTTATATAGACAATCGCCTCTGCTAGTTCAGGGCTGCCATTTTTTTCAATTTTCAAAGTTGCCTTTTTCAACTCTTCTAATGTAATAGGATGAATTTGAATTCCAAATGTCTCTAACAATTCCCCTTCGTTACAAATAACGGACCAAAAATCAGATGGTCTAGTTGAAATTTGTAAGATGCGTAGATTAGTATATTGCTTTACAACATTGGCAGCACCAATAAAGTTTTTAAAACCTCTTTCAAAAACAGGATCATCCACTCGGCAATTTGTAATATATGTAAACTTCACATTAAACCTTCTTAACACTTTCCCTGTTGCAAAAAGACCGCATTGAGAATCACGAAGACGCATTCCATCTTCTAAAGGTGCTTCATCTCGAGGTCCCCAGAGTAATACCGGTTTTCCAATTGCCTTTGCAATTCTAGCAACAATGTCCTCTGTCCCAAAGTTACAGTGTGGAAAGAATACAGCATCTACTTCTGCATCTCTAAACCTTTTAATAATAGCGCTTTCTTCAGAACGCTCATAAAGCAAGCCTTCTTCATTAATCCCTTCCAAATCAACGATTTCCATTTCCAAACCGAAACTCTCAATTTTTTCTCGAATTAACTTTTTATAATACAATGCATCTTCTTTACTAAAAACAAATCTACGCGTTGGAGCAAATCCAAGTTTAACTACACTCATATCGTACCTCCATGATTTTTACAAACAACCAATTAGCTAAAATAATTTAGTTATCTGTTTATACTTTAATAGAATAATAACAATCAGTAACTAGTTAGTCAATTGTTTTATATAAAATATTTTAGTTTTTATCTAAACTTTCTTTTTTTAAAAAAATCATCAATTCCCCTTTAAATCCATGTATTACAAAAGGTTAAATGGAATTTATATATAACCATCACAAACTAAAATATAACTAAAAAAATAAACTTATGTTATAATTAACTAAACAAAACAAAAAGAGATACCGAATAATTTTTTGGTGTTATGGAATTAAACAATTTAGTTTTGATTTTAGATTTCTTAGAGGTGTATAAATTATGAAGATAGAAGACATTGCAAAACTAGCCCAAGTCTCTAAATCAGCTGTATCTTTAGCGTTAAATGGGAAAAATGGGGTAAGTGAAGAAACGAGGGAAAAAGTACTTCGGATTGCCCAGGAACATGGTTATATTCCTCGTACAATGATTAAAGTCGATCATGTAGATCAATATTTAAGGACGAACACGAAGATTATACGGTTTGTTGCATGCACGAATACCGGAATTGTTACCGAACAATATGAATCCCTTCCGTTTTTTATGGAATTAATGAGAAATCTTGATCAGTCCATCCGCTCAAAAGGCTATTCCTTTATTATTTCTTCCATTAATATTGACAATTTTGAGGAAGAAATCAATAAACTTGAGCGAGAACAAAAAACAGCTGGAATCATTTTATTGGGAACGAATCTTACACATGAGCAAATCAAAAAGATTTCGTATCATCATCCACTGTTAGTAGTGCTAGACACATGTTATGAAAGTTTAGATGTTAATTTCGTCGTTATGAACAATGTCTTAGGGGCATATCAGGCAGGTCAACATTTAATTGATTTAGGACATCTTAAGATTGGGTATGTAGAATCGACCTCCAGAATGTACAATTTTGATCAAAGAAAAAATGGCTTTTTACAGGTATTGAAAGACAACCAATTAGAAGTTCATAGCCATTTTTCCATCTCATCTACGATCATTTCATCCCAAGATGAATTTAAACAATCTATCTTGAACAATAGTAAGAATCTACCCACTGCATTATTCTGCGAATGTGATTATATGGCCATTAGTGTTGTAAAGTCCTTAACAGAATTAGGGATTAAAGTGCCTGAAGAGATATCTGTTGTAGGATTTGATAACATTTTTGAATCACAAGTTGTAAGCCCTGAATTAACAACCATCCATGTTAAAAAGGATAAACTGGCACTTGTAGCTGTAGAAAGGTTAATTCAGGAAATAGAAACTAACGAAAATGATAAGATGAAAATCATGATTGATACAGACTTAGTCGTGAGAAATTCAACATCAACGACTTCTGAAACAGATGTCTGAGAAAAAATCTCCAAAAAATCAACAGAAAGTCCCTACCCATAATAGGATAGGGACTTCTCTTTTACTTTTTCACCGTTTGTGGCAATATTACTTCACAATTCGTTTTTCTTTACTAACAAAGAAATGATAAAGTGCCCCATAAAGGTTTGCATCATTTTGGAACTGACAGGCAACAATCGTTGGATTCGCCATATGCATTGGGTTGACCCTTTTTACTTCTCCAAGTGCCCAATGAATCCGTTCTAGTAAAATTGGCTGAGCACTAATCCCGCCGCCAATTGCAAAAACTTCCGGATCTAAGATATATTGCAGATTTAAAATTTGTGTTGCTAAATGAATACAATATTCATTAAAAATAGCATTCGCTTCCTCATCGTGTTGCTTAATATATTCAAAGACTCTTTCTCCATCTGTGGGATCTTCGAGTTCCTTGATTTCGGCAATCTTTCGGATCATTTCAACGGCAGAACATTCTAAGCCAAAAAATTGTGCTTTTCTAGTTAATGGATCAATTTGATTCATCACATAACTGACTTCGCCTGCAGAGAGTTGAACGCCACGGTGGAGTTTTTTATCAATGATAATGCCTCCTCCAATTCCAGTACCAAGTACCAATACAATAGAATCATTCGCATCCTTCACACTTCCGAGCCAAAGTTCTGCTAATGCAGCACACTTTCCATCGTTTTCAATGTAAACATCTTTTGCGTACTTTTCCTTAAGTCGTTTTACTAAATTTACTTCATGTAAAAAAGGGAACGAACCACCGTAATAAATCATGCCTGTATCCACATCAATCGTCCCGGGACAACTAATAGCAATTCCATTAATGGTACTTAAATCATGGTCGTCAATAATTGAATCAATAACATTTTCGAATTCAGTTAAATTCGTTCTTGCTGTTGGCCGTTTTCCTTTTGCTTTTATATTTCCTGCTGCATCCATCAGTGCATATTTAGCAAAGGTACCCCCTATGTCGATTACTAAATACATAATTATTTCTCCTTCTGCCTTTAATTTAAGTTACCTTATGAACACTATGATTCTATAATGAATAAGTTCCATGGTTTTATTTCGAGAGTGTCCCCTTCAGTTATTTCTTTATTCATGATTAATTCCGTGCCTGAAGCATAGGGGTAACGAATCGTTTTAACTTCGTTTGAGTAGTTTAAGTAATACCGAATTGTTCTTCCAAATTGGTTTATCCCTGTTTTTGTGATTACCGGGAACTCAATGCTTGCTTTTTCAAGGGCAGGAATTTTACTAGTAACAAAAGCTAGCACGCTAGCAACAACCGTTTCGCTTGGGAAGAACCCTATATAGGTAGCCGTACCTTTTCCATACTGATTGTGGGTAATCGCTGCATATTTACCCCAATGAAGATGATCATAATAAGCTAAAACCTCAGCTGTCGTCGGTGTCAGCAATTCCATCCAATCCTTTACAGGTTGTTTTGATGAATCCACTTCGATTAAAGATCCCCTTAAGCCCGTTTGCTCTGGCTCTACAAAAAGACTATATTCCACACCACAGGCAGCCGAGATGATACCTGGTTGAGTAACAGTCCGAACTTGAACATTTTCATTCGTAAAACCGCTCTTAAATGTATAGATTGCATGGCCGCCATCCCTAACAAAATCATTCAATCGATGTAAAAATTCATCCTTCACGGAATAGAGGGAAGGAACAATTAATAAATCATAGTCCTTCAATTCCGTAAAACTAGGATTAATTACATCGCATTCAATGTTCATCTTATACAATTGATCATATAAAACTCTAAAGACATCGTTATAGTTTTTGTCTGCCGCGAATGGAAACCACTCGATGCTCGTATAGCTTTCATTGCTAATGACAAAAGCAACTTTGTTTTGTTTTTTCAAATGAACAAGGTGCTGAGATAATTCCTTTAATTCTGCCCCTATTACTTTTGCCTCATTGTAAACAGGATTTGGTTTGAAATCATGGCTTAGTAAGCCTTTCCAATACGTTTCAGCAGAATTATGAATCGAATGCCAATGCCAGTATGCAACCATATCTGCGCCAGAGGCTAGATGGCTATAGGCTTGTAGTCGAAGTTGTCCAGGATACGGTGTCCAATTTTTAAATGCTTGTGCTTCGGTTTCAAGCACATAATAGTTTGTATTCTTTGTCGAACGGGCAATATCGCCACAATATGAAATCTCTACTCCTGTCAATTGGCTTTGAGAAGGATGATAGACATCAATTCCGGTAATATCCATTGCTAGAGATGCCTCATAATGGTCAACATCTGGCTGAATTCCATAGGAATATCCACGCCATTCAAAATCAAAATTATGGGTGACGAATTGGTGGGATTGGCTGTATTCCTTCACAATACTTACCTGCCAAGCCAAAAAGTCTGTTACTAATTTTCTCTGAAACTTAGCAAACTCAGAACCCAGACTGCCGTTGATGGTCCCAACCATTGAAGGAGTGTCCTCCCAGCTATTGATTCGATTGCTCCAATACGACAAACCATAAGCTTTATTAAGTTCTTCAATGGTAGTAAATTTCTCTTTTAGATACTTAATAAATTGAAATTGAACATTATCTCCAGCAGTTCCATAATGTTTTGTTTCATTATCAACCTGGAAGCCTATAACAGCTGGATGGTCCTTAACATGGTTGATTAATTTTCGAATAATCCGCTCGGCATGAAATAAATAGACGGGATTTGTGATATCCATGATTTGTCTTGCACCATATTTACCTGGTCCATTTTTTGTAGTTGCTAGGACGTCAGGATGCTGTTTAACTAGCCAGGTAGGTACAGCATACGTCGGTGTCCCAACAATCACCTTAATATCAGCTTTGTGCATCGCATCTAAAACGCGATCGACAGAAGTGAAATCGAACACTCCATTTTGCGGTTCATGTGTACTCCATGTTGATTCGGCAATCCGGACAACATTAATCCCAGCTTCTTTCATCATTCGAATATCTTCTTCTAATCTTTCATAAGGCATATATTCATCGTAGTATGCGACTCCATATAATATTTTGTCTGCCATAATTTCTCCTCCTTCGAAACTAAGAAAACGCTTTATTACTTTTAATAATAGTTAAATTAATAATATATTTATGGTACTTATTAAAGAAAAGTGGTATTTTTATGAATAAAACTACTTTACTTAAAGAACATACCGAAAGGAAATGGAGCCATTTCCTACGAGAAACGGCTCCATAAACTTTAATTCTAAATCATTATCTTTGAGCTCTTCTTGCTTCCAATTCAGACACAATTTCATGATGCGGTTTTTCCCACTTATAAACAAAGGCCATAATAAGAATGGATACAACGCTAAAAATAATTGGCAGCCAAATGTAACTAAGAGAGATCATTAGAAGCGCAGAATCACTTTGCTGTTGATTGGCTACGTAACCGCCAGCAGCAAGTAACCAAGCCGGGATTGCACCGCCAAGACCAGAACCTAATTTAATTCCAATACCTGCTGCAGATACAAGGATACCTTGAGCACGGATTCCCGATTTCCACTCCCCATAGTCAACGGTATCTGCCATTAAGGTAAATAGTAATCCTGCCGGTAATCCCATACCGATAGATCCAATGATAGTTCCAGTAATGATCATTGGTACACTATCTCCACCCATATAGATGATGATTTGACCAATGATATTGATAGCAATACCAGTATTAATTAAGAGTACTTTGCTAAATTTTTTTGTTAAGAAAGGTACTGCCAAAATACCTACAAGTGAACACATCGCAAGAGTGTTGACGGTAGAAATGATTTCAGGCTTACCGATGTTGTAAGTAATGTAATAAATACCAGCAGACAATTTCATGATATACAACATAAAGAAGACGATACCCAATAGGGAAACTGCATACCAAGGACGATTTCCTTTAATTGCTTTTAAACTTTCTTTTACAGGAATCGATTCGTTACCTGAGATATTTTGAACACGTTCTCTTGTGTTAAAGAATGTAACAAAAAACAGGATTAGTCCCATTAGAGAGAATACTGTCATTGCGTAGAAGAAACCTTTTTGCTGATTGCCAGCACCAAAATAAGCAACAAGTGGTAATAGTGATAAGTTAACAATTAACCCGCCAAATTGTCCGCCAAACATACGGAACACATTGGCAACCGTTCTTTCTTGAACATTACTTGACATACTTGGAAGCATCGTGGTTAATGGGTTATTTACAGCCGCATATAACACATTCGCTGTAATATAAAAGATGTAAGCATAGGCCAATTTACCAGAAGCACTTAATTCAGGGCCCATAAACAATAAAATAGAAACGATTGTAAATGGAATACTAGACCATAAAATCCAAGGGCGTGATTTTCCCCATCTTGTATTGGTTTTATCGATTAAAATACCAAAGATTGGACTGTCAATCATATCTACAAATCTAGCAACTAGCATTAACGTACCAACAGCAGCAGCCTCTAGTCCGTATATATCAGTAAAGTAATAGGTTAAGTACGTGGTAATAACGGTGTAAATTAGGTTGGAACCGGTGTCTCCTAAACCGTAACTTACTTTTTCTAATAAGGACATTTTTTGATTGGTGCCTGTTGTTTGCTGCATTTTATGTAAATCTCTTTCTCTTACAGCCATGATTTTCCCTCCCAAGATAGTAAAAACGTTTGCATTTTTTGTTATTTTCTAATAAGTCTTAATGCCATATAAGGTTGTCCAGGTAATTCAATTACAGTTTGGTTCGTAACCGCTTTCTCGAGTGGGGTAATGGTCATATTCCAGGTATCGATTAGGTCGCCTTGGAATTCTGCCCTCTCTGGTAAAAACTCAAACACTTTAAAAATCGGCTGACTGTCACCAAAGTATATGAGTACATAAGAATCATCAGAAATACCAGCTGCCACTTCCCAATGAGAACTCTCGGCACCCAGTGGCGATAATCGCTTTGGCCCACCTTCTTCTATAAGCTTTCGTAAGAAACGGATTCTCTCTGGACTTTCACCGATTAACTTCCCACCGTGAGACCACCAAACAATATTGTTTTCATTTAGGTACGTTTCACCATGTGTCACATATGCTCCGCGGCATACACCTTCCCAAAACTGCTGAACCATTTTTTTCCCATTCATATTGCCCCAGCCGTTATTTATATTGCCTTCATAACGACACTCATCAATCAAAATTGGTTTTTTGTAGGTTTCATGCCACTTTGGAACAAAAAACAGATTATCGTGCTGAATACTTACGTGGCTGATATTTTCTTTTGTATGGTCATACCAATGGCTATTATTGACCGCGTGTACGGGCGGATTATGCCAATTATGTATTGAGATTGGATGTTGATAGGAATCTTCATCCACGACACATTGAATTAGTTCATCCCAAGCATCCTTCTTTTTCTGTTGCGCTAAATCCATCAGGTCATATTCATTTGCCATTGACCACCAGATATTCCGGAAAGATCCTAGCCTTGCGATAATATATTTTAAATAACGCAAATCATTCTCTTTCCCCATTGAAGCAAATCCCCAGTGATCGTATGGATGAAACAAAATCAAATCCACTTCAATCCCTAGTTTCTGCAATATATCAATTTGCTGTTCTAATTTTTGAAAGAATTGAGGGTTAAATCTTTCAAAATCGAAACCGCTTTCTTTCACCATCCAATCAGTGAAATCAAATGTGCCGGAATATAACTTTTTTTGCTCACCAACAAAAGGATAAAGAGCAGGTTCTGCTGTGTTATATTCATAGTATTTTGGAAAAACACACATCCGAATTTTATTGAATGGGCTTTCATTTAATGTTAATATCGTTTCTTTCTGCAACTCTTCTGATTGATGATTCCAAACATAACTAGTTGTTCCAAAAGGATAAAATGGCTTGCCATCCTCAAAGGCAAAATGGGTTTCATTCGAAACTCTAACAGGACCGTGATTTGTACCACTAGCTTCTACACAAGTAAAATTCCCTTTTAGATTATCAAGTTCTCCTTGATTGCTCCTGGTCATAAACGACCATTGACCTGGCTCATCTGGCATAAACCGGATTTTGTAAACTCCATTACCATCGTAAAATCCTCTAACTGAAATCTCTCTCTGTTTAAAGGTAAAATCAGCTTCTAATGAAACTTCTAAAAATGGATTTCCTACTTGAGGCCCATTAAGTGAAATTTCAACTCTATTCCAACGTTCGACATTCTGAGAAACAATCTCCATTTGATCATCTCCTTTTCTAATTTATTATTCTGTTCACAATACAAAAAATCAACTAAACTTTTTTATTTATGTAACCGGTTTACTTACTTACAGTATAATTAGTTCGTGATATAATTTATGGTAATATTTAAGGAAAAATAGTATTTTTCAGTATTTTTTAGAGGGGAAATATAACTATGAATCTAACCCAAACAGAGATTGAAACAGCTTGTAAATTAGTATATAACACGACAAACATACCAATCTTCTTCATAAAAAAAGATCAGGAAATAGTCCGGACCTTTAATAATATGTATTCTTCCTTAGTTGATCGAAAGAAAGTAACAAAAACATTAATTAACCACTTTTTTTCAATCCCGTTAACTAAACAAATCCAGATAGTTTATATAAACAATCGAAATGATACAATTGTTTTATTACCCTATCCAGGAAAAAACGATGAACGGATCATTCTTTGGCCGAATGCAGACAACTTCTTTTCGACCAATACATTAGATCCTCAAGATAATCAAATACCATCTGCTACAAACCACCTGTTTAACATGGGGATATTACTTCACTATCTTTTTTATAAAAAAACATTATCATTAAACCAAATTAAACAGGATAACGAAGAGTTAAATACATCTCCAACACCTGATATTATCGAATTAAAGATAATGGAACAACGCGAGAATAGTGATTACCATAGTTCTTTTCTTGCAGAAAAGAAAATCTGGCAGCATCTTCAAATGGGGAATAAAGAGAAAATGCTTTATTATCTAAAACTTCACTCCCAAGAAGGTATTTATGGTACTTTATCCAAAAAGGATTCACTTAGAAACAAGAAAAATCTATTAATCACTGTCATTACCCTTGCAACAAGGGCTGCAATGGAGGGAGGGCTTTATCCAGAGATTGCATATAATTTAAGTGATTCCTATATCCAGCATATTGAAGAATTAAAAAATATCGATTCTATCGTTAAACTTTTGGAAGAGATTTTAATTGACTTTACTGAAAGAGTTGTAAAAGCAAATCGTTCCCATTTCACCAAAACGATTCTCTTATGTCAGGATTACATTTTCAATCATTTATATGAAGAATTGACATTAGAATCGATTGCCAAACAGCTGAATATTAGCCCCTCCTATCTTTCTAATAAATTTAAAGAAGAGACAGGAGAGACCTTGAAAGCCTTTATTCAGCGCAAGAAAATTGAAGAGGCCAAAAACCTCATCGTTTATTCCGACCTAAGCATAAGTGAAATTTATTCCGTGTTAAATTTTCACGACCAAAGTTACTTTATTAAAGTATTTAAGAAATTAACAGGTGTTACACCAAAACAATTCAAAAATAATTTTATAATAAAACCATCCTGAATAAGAAGAAAACCTGTCGATTTCCGACAGGCTTTCTTTTTCCATTCAATTTAAACAGTTTGAACCATTGAAGAATTCTTTAGTGCTTGATTAAGGTCTTCTATTAAGTTATTTAATAAATCATCAGTAAACTTTTCTGAGTTGAATGAAACCATTGCCCGTAATGGCATAAATTTCATCATGGCTTCAAACATTTCATATCCATCTGAATCCTCGGACATGTTTGCAAACGGGCTTCCTTCGTTTGCTTTTGCAAGCATTTCTTTGGTAATCGGTGCTAGGATGGGATTAGCCATTAAGTCACCAATTGTAGTATTGCGGTGAACCAATTTAATTAGTGCAACCGTTGACTTTACATTAACTGTTCCATCTAAAATAATTTCAGCTGAGGATTTACCTACTAATATTTCAAACAAACCGCTTTCAACATGCCAGTCCTTTAATTCAACATTGTAGTAAGCAAATGCACGTTTATCTAAAGTAAAAGTAACAGTTCTTTCCTCGCCCGGCTGTAATTCAACTTTTTCAAAGCCCTTTAGTTCTTTTACAGGTCTAATCACAGTGCTCTTTACATCTCGTACGTATAACTGGACAATTTCCTTTCCGGTTACATCTCCAGTGTTTTTTACCGTAACAGAAACTTCTACTTCCTCTGTATCTAGTATTTCAGCTTTATTGATTACTAGATTGGAGTACTCGAAATTGGTATAGCTTAATCCATATCCAAATGGGAATAACGGCTCAATCCCTTTTGTATCGTAATAACGGTATCCAACAAATAACCCTTCTTTGTATTCTACTTTATCTTCTTCCCCTGGGAAGTTAAGATAAGAAGGATTATGACTTAAGGCTTGTGGGAATGTTTCTGCTAATTTACCACTTGGACTTTCATTTCCAAATAATAAGTCAGCAATTGCACCGCCGAGTGCCTGCCCACCTAAATATCCTTCAAGCAATCCTTTTACTTTAGGAAGCCAAGACATTTCAATCGGGGCACCATTACTCAGAACGACGACAAGATTAGGTTGAACTTCTGCAATAGCTTCAATTAGGGCTAGATGATTATTTGGAATTCGTAAATGTTCACGATCATAACCTTCTGATTCATAGCGATCTGGCAAACCAACGAATAAAACTGCTCTATCAGCTTGATTTGCTACTTCTTTCGCTTCTTCTATTAACTGTTCGTCAATACTATCACTTTTTAAATCGTACCCTTTTGCATAACGAACCTCTACCCCTGAAGCAGCCTTTTCAATTTCCTCATAAATATTTTCTAATTTTGTAGGATTAATATGAGAACTTCCGCCGCCTTGGTACCTAGGTTTTACAGCAAACTCTCCGATAATCGCGACTTTTCCCTCTTTTTTCAATGGTAAGATTTTATCGTCATTTTTCAGTAGTACCATACTTTCTGTCGCTGCTTCCTTAGCAAGTTTATGGTGAACTTCCTTATCATAAGAGGCATTTTCCTTTTTGTTATCAGCGGCCATAAAAATGATGCGTAAGAGTCGTTCAACCGCTTGATCAAGGGTTTGTTCGGACAGTTGACCATTTTTTACAGCGGCTACTATTTTTCTATCACCAAGTCCATTACTAGAAGGCATTTCCAACTCTAGCCCCGCTTCAAGACCATGTGCCCGCTCATTCACTGCGCCCCAGTCTGAAACGACAAAGCCTTCAAAGCCCCATTCATCCTTTAGGATATCTGTTAATAGAGTTTTGTTTTCTGAGGCATATTCGCCATTAACTTTGTTATAGGAACACATAACTGTCCAAGGCTGCGATTGTTTTACAACATTTTCAAAGCTAGCAAGATAGATTTCTCTTAATGTTCTTTCATCGACAATCGCATCTACTGACATGCGGCGGTGTTCCTGATTGTTAACCGCAAAGTGTTTTAAGGAGGTTCCCACTCCCTGGCTTTGAACGCCTTTTACATGATTGGATGCCATCTCTGAAGAAAGATAAGGATCTTCTGAAAAATACTCAAAGTTTCGTCCACAAAGCGGTGAACGTTTGATATTGGCACCAGGTCCAAGCAAGACAGAAACGTCTTCTGCCTGACACTCTTCACCTAAAGCAATTCCTACTTTTTCAATAAGTGTCCGGTTCCAGGTACTTGCAAGACCAACAGCAGAAGGAAAGCAGGTAGCAGGAACGCTCTGGTAAATTCCCAAGTGGTCACCGCTTCCGCCTTGTTTACGTAAACCATGAGGTCCATCTGTTACCATAATTGATGGGATTCCTAATCTCTCTACTCCTTTTAATCTCCAAAAGTTCAAGCCAGAACAAAGACTCGCTTTTTCTTCAAGTGTCATTTCGTTAATCAACTGTTTAATGTCACGTTTCATTAATAATCATCTCCTTTTAATATTCATTTTTCAAAAATCCAAGAATTAAACTGCCGTCAACCGAATGGCCATGTATTGTCGGGCCGGTAGTTCGATTCTGAAGTTGCCTTCAAATGTACCGTTTTGTTCCTCGATTGTCATATTCCAAGTATCTATGACGTCTACTTTATACTGAATTCCCGGTGACATGGTAAATTCACGGTAACTTGGCTGATTAAAGCCGTAATAATATAAGTAAAATTTGTCAACAATGCCCGCTGCTGGAGCATCCCATTCTGAGACTATTGGGTTTAGTATCCCATTTGGTGATTGTTCAACAATTTTCCGAAGGAATCCTATTCTTGAGGGACTGGTTCCGTGAAGTTCGCCGCCTTTTGACCACCAAAGTATATCTTCTGGATGCAAATACGTTTCACCATGGCCAACGTACCCACCTCGAATCGCACCTTCCCAAAATCTACGAACCATTTCCTGACCAGGAATGTTTCCCCAGCCCATATTGATATTCCCTTCATAACCGCATTCATCAATCACCACTGGCTTACCCCATTGTTTTCGCCACTCATCTGTATTTTCTGATGTTCGATAGACATCAACCCTTTGGACACTGCAATGTGTAACCCAAGGTTTTGTATAATCATAGAATTTAAAGCAGTTATGAACCGAGATAAGATGGTTATATGGATCATGATTGGTTACGATGCTCGCGAATCGTTCCCAATCCTCCTCTTCCTTCGACCACATTAAATCGTATTCGTTGGCAAGGGACCACCACACATTTGAAAAAGCAGATAATCGGGCAGTTACGTATTTTAAATATCGATCGTCAGCAGACTTGCCCATTTCTGAAAAGCCCCAACGATCATATGCATGGAAGAGAATCAAATCGGCTTCAATGCCTAACTTTTTAAGTTCTGCAATTCGTTGGTCTAGATGCTGGAAGAATGCTGGGTTGAATCTAGTATAATCAAACCCATCTTCTAATGAACCTTCAAAGGGATAGTGAATGGGCTCGTTTTCGTTGAATAAATAAGCCTTCGGAAAAATACACATCCTCATCTTATTGAATGGACCTTCAGATAAGGTAGTTAGCGTTTGCTCTTGGAGTTCATTTGGTTGCTGGGTCCATGCATAACAGGTTGTTCCCACCGGTAAATAACGGGTTCCATCGCTATAGGTAAAATGAAACGTATCAGCAACCCTCACCTGTCCGTGATTCTTATCATTTGCTGGACCACACGTAAACTGTCCTTCTATACCATTCAATGAACGTGCATTACTCTTTGTCTGGTACGTCCATTGCCCTTCCTTTTCAGGCATAAACCGGATTTTATATGTCCCATTGTCATCATAGAAACCGTTTATGTCAACGCTGTATCCATTGCACGAGAATTGCGCAGAAATGGCAACATCCACAAATGGATTTCCATGGCTGGGTCCGTTTAATTCAATTTCGAATACGTCCCATTTACCAACAGATACTGGTGAGACAATCGTAGCTGAACCCTCAGGAATACGATCTGATTCGTAATTGGATAAAGGAAGTATTTCTGTATTCGTATCGACTTCATATTCTACTGAAGACAGTTCATTCATCACTGTTCTCAACCAATCCTCTGACCGGTTAATCGACTGATTGACTGTCACATAATCTGATAAACTTCTCATTTTAGTAAAAAATATGTACGGAGAATCCTTCAGTTCGGGTGCATGCTTTAATAGTATTTCTCTGCCTTCTGGACTTGCCAAAATGTAACCAATTTTAGTATCTTGAGTGAAAAACATCGCATGTACTCCTTTTAATAGAATAGTTAAGATTCACCGTGCTACTACAGCCTCAGGTTGAATAGCAGCACGCCCAATCTACATTACTGGCGAACTAGAAGCAATCGTTCATCTAATTCATCTAATTTTTCAGTGGGTGCCAATGATTTAAATAGAGGTACTTGTGTTAATTCTCTTAGTGATTTTTCTAAAAATCTAGCTTTCACGAGTATATTACCAGCTATTTCTGGGAGTTCCTCTTCAAAAATCTCCCTCGTTACATCATTTTCTAGAAGTTCCTTTAAACTATTATTTGTACTAAAGGTCAGGATATAGCTTTTTGCAGGCTTATATTCGAACACATACCTACCTGCCACAAGTTCACAATGTACCTGCTCACCATTTTGCCCTGCAGCAATCGTGCTATCAACTAGATTGACACCGTTTACTTTTATTGATTCAAAGGCTGCATCTGGGAGGATCACATTTGCGGTTGTATTAAATGGAACAATAAAGGTGAATGACAATGCCCCGTCCTCTTTGATCTCCCATCCGCTCTCAATCTTTCCTGATGCAGAATTTAGCGTTGCCTTCGCATATTGAAGTTTTCCGTAAGGTTTTGGACTAAGTTTAATCTTTTTGAATCCAGGTGCATCCTCTACAGGATTAATGCCGCACATATGCTGATACATCCACTCAGCTATGGATCCATACGCATAGTGATTTAGTGAATTCATGTCTGTTCCACTAATCGAACCGTCCGGAAGAACTGAATTCCATCTTTCCCAAATCGTAGTTGCGCCTAATTTAACGGCATATAACCAACTTGGGAAGTCATCATTCAACAATAAGGTGTAGGCCGCGTCATTGGCTCCATTTTCCGATAGAACGTTACAGAAATAAGGAGTCCCGACAAATCCTGTTTTTAAATGCATATTGTCTTCACGAAGCTTTATCCTCAAATCTTCTATAACTCTTGGACGGAAGTTTTCCGGGATCAAATCCATATAAAGTGCAACAATCATCGCGGTTTGCGTGTTAATAGCACTTCTTCCATTTGGGGTAAAGTATTCATTCTTTATGGCTTCTTTAATCTCATTTACGAGATTCCTATATTCTTTTGCTAATTCTAGATTACCAAGAACCGCTGCAGCTTTTGATACAAGTTGTGCAGAGTAACAATAATATGCAGATGCAATGTAATAGGAGTCTGTTCCTCCCATAGGGCTTTGTGGATCTGGCCCATCTTGTGAGAGCCAGTCGCCAAAATGGAATCCTACTTTCCACAATCTCTTTCCGCCTGATTCCTCATCCATTCTCTTAATGTAATCTACCCAGTCCTTCATCGTATCGAACTGTTGACGTAGCAATTCTTTGTCACCATAATGCAGGTATAATGTCCATGGAATGACCGTGGCCGCATCCCCCCAAGCCGCAGAGCCATGACCGCCAATAAATTGATTACCATCCTTTGGTTTTACAACCGGTACTGTAAACGGAACAGATCCACCTAATCTTTTTTGTTCTTCGCGTAAATCGAACATATACTTTTTGAAAAAAGCTGGTGAATACATATTAAAGCAGGCAGTGGGGGCAAATACTTGAGCATCCCCTGTCCATCCCATCCGTTCATCACGCTGTGGACAATCAGTTGGGACTTCCAAGAAGTTCCCCTTTTGTCCCCATTTGGCGTTATGGAATAATTGATTAACCAATGGGTTTGAAGTTTCAACATTCCCTATTTCTTCAATCTCACTATAAAGAACACATCCGGTAAAGTCGTCAACATTGATATCTCCCTCATAACCAGTCAGTTTTACATATCGAAAGCCATAAAAGGTAAAGTGAGGTTGGACTTCTCGTTCACTTCCATCTGAAATGTATATGTGCTCTGCCTTTGCTGTACGGAGGTTATCTCGATAAAAACAATCATTCTGGAGAATTTCACCGTACTCAAGCTGAAGTTTGGTTCCTTTTGGTGCATTGGTTCTAAACCGTACCCAGCCAGTCATTACCTGCCCAAAATCCAAAACAGTTTCTCCGGCTGGTGTATGTATAATCTCAATCGGTTTTCTCTCTTCCATTATTTTTACGGGAAGACTAATCCGTGCTTGGAATCGTTCTGTATTGACCTTTGTGAAACGTACACTTGTCCACTTGCTATCGTCAAAGTCCGCCAATGTCCAATTTTCTTGCTCTAGATTAGCGTCATAAACCTCTCCATCATAAATACCACTGAATGTAATCGGTGCCGGAGCACTCTTCCATTCTTGATTAGAAGCAATCGTTACCTCTGAACCATCCGCTAAGGTGACAATGATTTCTGCAATTAGTGCAAATTCACTTCCATACAATTCGTGGTACCCGCCATCAAAACCAAAACGACCTTTGTACCATCCATTGCCTAGCATAATTCCAACAGCATTATCCCCACTCGTTAACAAATGAGTTACATCATAGGTTTGATACTGTAACCAGAAGTCATAGGCGTTATAACCAGGAGCAAAATATTCTTCACTGACTCTTTTTCCATTGATTTCTAGTTCATATAAACCTACTCCACTTATATAGGCTCTTGCAGAAGCAATAGGAGTTGGCAAATCGAATGTTTTTCTGATTAACGGATGGGTTTCCTTATCTACGTTAGCTGTAATCCATTGACCTTGCCATGGCTCGTCCATTTTTGCTGTTTCAAACCAAGCGACATCACTAGTAGCCTGATCTCCACTATTTCCCCATACCGTTACTCGCCAAAAATATCTGGTTCGTGGTTTTAATTCAATGTCAGGTGTATAAGCTAGACTATCAATCTCTATTATTTTTCCGCTATTAAAAACAATATGTTCAAAATTTTCATCTAAGGAAATTTCTACTTGTGCGCCCGTTTGAAAAACAGACAGACTATTCGCGGACTCTGTTACCCATGAAAGACGTAATCGATCGAACTCAAAACCCAAGGGATTCTTAATTTGATTTGTTCTTAATTTAGTAATTATCATTTCAAACCTCCTAATTATAGCGCTTTCATTACAATTGTTTTACCACCATTATAGTCATCAAGCGAGCCCTAACTTTATATTACGTTACAACCTTTTTTGAAACTATTCGAAATACGACTTCCTACTGTTGTTTATCCGACTTTTCAGATATTGACCATAAAAAAGAGCTAGAAAATAAATCCTAGCTTGGTCAAAATTACTTTTTACGCTTTAGTTTCCTCTATCCCATTTGCTTTTTGGTCCATTTTAGCAAACACATAATTACTAATAAACATTAGTAAATATCCGATTAAACTGCCGCTAAAGAATGGTATTAGACCAGGAAATTGATAGAATATGAATAAGATAAATCCAGATAAGATAGACATACTAAACGTTGCGATTGGATTAAGGGTCATTAACAAAAAGGCATTTTTAATGATCCCTTTAACGCCAACATCAAAATGAACAAAAACTGGAAAAATGTATAAAAGTGTCAGCAGAAATACGAGAATGACGATTACGTTAGGAATATATAGAAACTTTAGGGATGGTAATGTTGTCGCATCAATAATCTTTAAATTAGAGTACATAAAAAAACCAATACACACAATAATTAATCCTAATAAACTGCTTTTTGAAAATTCACTTTTGTAGGTTAACCAAAAGGTTTTAAATACAGGAATTTCATGCTGCTTCAATACCCATTTACGTATAACCGTAAACATCGCTGTTGTTGACGGAAAAAAGCCAAAAACAATTAATCCGAGCAGGGTAAATAAAACCCAAAGTATATTAACATACATAAGTCTCATGACCCATTCGGAAATACTATAAATTCCTCTCATAAAACCTTCCATCAGTTTTGGCCCCCTTTTTTCATCTGTTCCACTCTCAACTGATAGACTAATTAAATTAATTGTATAAGAATTTGAAAGTTTCAGGTATCCCAACCGATTTATATGGATCCATAGATAACTGAACGTAACCGTGGCTGGTGATATTCCTCGAAATTTGGAAGCATTTGCTGCATGTACACTGCGGATAGTTTTTCTTTTGGATCAATTGTCACCCAAGTGCCAGCTAATCCATTCCAGCCAAATTCACCAATGGGACTGTTGCTCCCCCCTGCTGGACGATCCATCATTACTTGCACTCCTAACCCATAGCCATATCCTGCAAGTCTTGGCCAATTATAATTCTGAAAATGTTCCGGTTGAAGGTGATTAGTTGCCATCAATTCAATTGTCTTTCTGCCAATAATTCGTACTCCATCTAATTCGCCATCATTTGCTAGCATGTGTGCAAAACGACTGTAATCACTTAGTGTTGAAAACAGCCCGCCACCGCCGCTTTCATAAGCAGAAAAATGCTCATCCATTTCAGTATTTATCGTTAAACTTCCGTTTTCATCGCGGATATAAAGGCTTGCGAGACGGTGTTGTTTCTCTTTTGGAATGTTGAAAAATGTATCATTCATAGCAAGGGGTTCAAAAATTTCATCCTTTAAAAATCGACCTAAACTTTTACCAGATAATACCTCGATTAATGCTCCTAACACATCATGACTTAATCCATATTGCCATTGTGTACCTGGATCGAATGCAAGTGGAATAGCAGCTAGTGCTTGGGTAAGTGAACGGATATCCGTTTTTTCACCCAGTTGTTTTTTTCTCGCCAATGACTCAGTTGCTAGTTTTACCTGACGTTCGGTTTCCGTCTCGCCCCAGCCATAAGTTAGACCAGAGGTCATCATGAATAAATCTTTAATCGTGATTGATCTAGTAGCGGGAGTTATAGTATGTTCTCCGTTTTCTCCTGTCACAAGTACTTGTGGATGACTAAATTCTGGCAAGTATTCCTCAATTGGATCGGATAGTAAATATAGTCCACGTTCATAAAGTTTTAAAGCAGCTACACAGGTAACTACCTTTGTCATTGAATAAATCCGGAAAATGGTATCAGATGAAATCGGATTTTTTGTATCTATATCTGCGAATCCAACATAATCTTCAAAAACGGTTTCACCATTTCGAGTAACAGAACAGGAACATCCAGCTGGACCTTTTTCCACAAAACTTCTTAATAATTGGCGTAGATTGTGTAATGCTTCCATAGATATAACCTCCAACTAAAGAGTCAATTTCCTTTTTTCCAATCTTTAAAAATAAATAGCCCCGATTGAAATTGGGGCTATTTATTTTATCAATGACTTTTCGATAGAATCATCCTTTTACAGACCCTAAGGCAATTCCTTTTACTAAGTATTTTTGGAAGAATGGGTAGGCAATTAAAATTGGCAAGACCCCAATTACGGCAATGGCCATTCGAACTCCTGTTGTTGGAATTTGCGCTGCTGCAGTACTTGTGTTTGATCCTAGATTACTAGTGGCTAAAAATTGAATGTCTTGTAACATTCGATTTAACATGTTTTGGATACTGAATAACGACGGTTCAGTGATATAGATCAATCCATTAAACCAATCATTCCAATAACCAATTGTTTGAAGCAGTCCAATTGTAGCTAAAATTGGCAATGAAAGTGGAAGAATGATCGAGAAGAATGTTCTAAACTCCCCTGCACCATCCATTCGAGCAGATTCAATTACTGGCTCAGGAATGGAGGTAATAAAAAATGTCCGCATTAACAAAACATTAAATCCATTCATTAGTAATCCAGGTACGATTAATGCCCAGATAGTGTTTTTCACATCAAAGATTTGAGTATATACGAGATAAGTTGGGACTAGCCCACCGTTGAATAATAGTGTAAAGAATACAAAGAAAGCGAAAACGTTTCTGTATGGTAAATCTCGGCGAGATAGCGCATAGGCTAACAACGATGTAATCGCTAGACTGGAAACGGTCCCTATCACTGTAACAAATACGGTAATTCCGTATGCTCTTACAATACTAGCTGAGTTATTAAATAAATACTCGTAGGCTGCTAAACTAAATTCCTTTGGCCAAAAAGCATAACCATCTTTCAATATTGAAGCCTCTTCCGTAAGTGAAGATGCCACTAAAATGATGAACGGAATGATGGAACCGGCCGCAAGGATTGCTAAGAAGACATGTGAAACATATTGTGTTATACGATCAGATTTATACATTTCATTCCACCTCCATTAAAATAATGCATTGTCTTTATTTTTTCTACGCACAAGATAATTCGATAATAGTACAAGAATAAAACCAACGATTGATTGATATAACCCTGCTGCTGCAGACATTCCAATATCACCAAGTTGGATTAATCCACGGTAAACGTACGTATCAATAACGTTTGTCGTATCATAAATTGCACCGGAGTTCATTGGTACTTGGTAGAACAATCCAAAATCAGAATAGAAGATTCGCCCGATTGCTAGTAAAGTCATCATCACAATGACTGGCATGATTGACGGGATTGTGATGTACCAAATTTGTTGAAGTTTAGAAGCTCCATCTAGAGTAGCGGCTTCATAGTACTCTTGGTCGATCCCAATTATAGCTGCTAGGTAGATAACACAGAGGAAACCTACTCCCTTCCACATATGGATGAATGTTAAAATATAAGGCCAATATTTTGATTCGAAATACCATGAAATTTCTTCAAGACCTAGCATTGGTAAGAGTGTTTTATTGAAATAACCTACATCCACACTTAGAAAAGCAAAACCTAGATAACTTACAATTACCATTGAGATCAAGAATGGAAGTAAAATGACACTCTGATAAAAACTTTTAGCTAGTTTATTCTTGATTTCATTTAACATAATGGCAACTACGATTGCTATAACAGTATTAATGATAATAAATGCACCATTATAAAGAATCGTATTTCTGGTAATGACGTATGCATCTCTTGTACTAAATAAATATTCAAAGTTCTTTAACCCAATCCACTCGCTAGCAAAGATCCCTACAGAGTAGTTGACATCTTTGAAAGCAATGGCTAGCCCGGCCATTGGTAGATAGTTGTTGATTAATAGATAAATGACCCCAGGTACCATCATGATAAAAAGGGGTAAATACCGTTTAAATCTAATCATTCTGCTTTTTACTTTTGTCGCTGGTACTACTTGGACTTTTGTGTCCAATGTTTTTACTGTAGCTTCTTGTGACATCACTCATCCCCCTGTTCTAATAAAATGTTTTCGCTTACATTTCATTGTTATTACTATGTTATAACCCAATGATAAACTAGTTCCTAGGGTCCTACTATTCGAATTACGACTTTCGTTTTTGTTTATCCGACTTTTCCGACAACTTGTTTGTCTTTTCTAAGTTCTCAGCTTGCTTATTGAGATTAGGCTATAAAAAAAGAGAACTAGGTATAAATGGAGAGACCTAGTTAAATAAGACAAAGGAAAAAGCACCCCCTGAAGCGTATTTAAATAATACGTAACTCAGGAGGTGTTTTCTTATGGGAAAGATAAATGCTTACTCAGAAGAAGTTAAAATGGCTGTTATCCAGATGAAATTAAGTGGTGAGTATTCTAATCGTGAAATTATGGAAAAGTTCGGAATAACCAATGTTACACAGATAAAACGGTGGATGAAGTGGTATCGTGAAGGACAACAATATCGTTTAGCACAAGGGATTGGCAAACAATACAGTTATGGAAAAGGTACTGAGGAATTGTCCGAAAATGAGCAATTAAAGAGAGAAAATGAGTTCTTAAAGGCACAATTAGAAATTTTAAAAAAGTACCAAGAAATCGAGAGGAGTTGGTTCCAGAAGCTGTAATTAATTTAGTAGAAAAATTAAAAGATAAATATAGTGTTACCTTACTGTGTAAATGTTTAGAAATACCTAGATCAACTTACTATAGGTGGAAAAATCAGAACCCAAAAGTAAAAAATGAACTTGAAGAACAAATCATTGAAATTTGTAAACGCCATAAATTTCTAATTGGCCATCGGACTGTCAGAGCCTGGCTATTACGCGATTATAAGAGGAAGGTTAATCGTAATACTGTACAACGGATTATGCAAAAATATAATCTGCAATGCCGGGTTAAGCCAAAACGTAAAAATAATATAGCTGGTGAAATGAAGGTAGTTGTCCCTAACCATTTAAATAGGAATTTTAAAGCCTCAAGACCAAATGAAAAATGGGTAACTGATATTACTTACCTTCCGTTCGGACAATCTATGTTGTATCTTAGCTCAATAATGGATTTATTTAATAATGAGATAATCGCTTATCGAATAAGTACCAGCCAAGATGTGTCTTTAGTGATCGATACTTTAAAGGACGCTGCAGAAGGTCGTGAAACGAGCAACTTAATACTTCATAGCGATCAGGGAGCACAGTACACGTCTCACTCATTTCAAAGAATAGCAAAAGAAAAAGGCATCACCACAAGCATGTCCCGGAAAGGCAGTTGCTTGGATAATGCCGTAATCGAATCCTTCCACTCCACCATAAAGTCAGAAGAATTCTACTCTCAAGGAAGAGAGTTTCTTACAAATTATATTGTAATCGAAAGAGTTGAAAAATTCATTAACCATTATAATCAAACAAGACTTCAGGCTAAATTAAACTACCTGTCCCCTATTGAGTATAGAGAGCAGGCAGCATAATGGTGCTTTTTCGTTGTCTCATTTTAATAGGTCAGTTCAAAATTAGCTAGTTCTCTTATTCTAGTTCTTATTTGTTTTTCTTCCATTCATCATATTGCTTTTGTTTCTCAGCGATTATTTTGTCTAAACCTGCATCCTTCAGTTTCTTATTAAAGTTAGGTAAACTCTTATCTGGATCAAGCGTACCTGATTCAAGACCTCTTTTGAACTCATTCATTACGTTTGTAGCAGCAGCAATTTCAGTTTTAACTGCATCTGGATTGAATGTAAAACCAAATGCCGGTGAAAGTGTGGCAGAATCATTATGTTCCTTCATTACTTCCCAATAATCCGGAGAGTTTCCTTTCCAAGGATGTGTTATGAAGTTGTTTCCAAGCATCCACTGATTAAACACATATTTAGATTCTGTAACACCCTCTGGTGTAGAAATAACACCATCTTTAAGTTCGAAATGCTTCCCTTCAATCCCGTTCGCAAGTAAATTCATAACATCTGCATCTGAATAGAGTAGATTAAGGAATTCCATAGTTTTTTCTGCATTTTGTGTATTTCTTGAGATAGAAAGGTTAAAGCCTGTAGACGCATCTGTAAAGGAATATGCATCTGATAACTTTACGGATACCATTTCATGACCAGCAATCACTGATTCTTGTACTTCATAGCCTGGCTTCATATGGTTGAAATAACCAAATCCCTTACCAGCCTTAACAATATTTACAGAAGCCTCAGTAGATGTGGCGGAATCTTTTAAGATATAACCATCTTCATACCACTTTCTAGTTAGTTTAGTTGCTTCAACATAGGCTGGATCATCGAACATATTGATAACCTTGTCGTCATTAAATTTCATAACGCCAAGACTTTCACCTAATACATCATATTTTCCCCATACTAAGTCCGTAACGATACCAATCGTAGTGTTCGTAATCGGAGTTAATGTTGGTTCCTTTTCTTTAACGATTTTAAATACTTCTTCTAAATCAGCAACGGTTTTGACTTTAGAAAGATCGATATTATGCTTGTCCACAATATCTTTTCTCATAATAAATCCAGCATAGGAAGCAAAGTCTCTCATACTAGGAATGCCGTAAATTTTTCCGCCTACTTTATTTCCTTCTAAGATATAGTCTGGGACTGCTTCTAAAATGCCTTTACCATGAGATTTTAGTAAATCATCTAGAGCTACATACTGTCCTTTTACAGCATTCGTGTTATAACCATAGAATGATGAAGAAAGAATCAGGTCTATTTTTTCACTGCCAGTTAACAATAATTGCGATTGCTGCTGCCAAGCACCAGCGCTAATCGGCATAAGCTTTACAGTTGCATTGATTTTTTCTTTGGCAATCTTGTTGATTTCATCTTGAACCAATTGAAGTTCGTCGAGATTTGTAAAACTCATATACGCCATTGTTACTTCATAAGAACCGTCCTTAGATTCAGAACTATTCTTTGTAGAACTGCTTTCCTTTGAAGAACAACCAGCCAATACGATTACAACTGCCATGAGGATCATTAAGAATTTAGCAAATAATTTTCCATTTCTCATGTTTTGCTTTTTCCCCCTTTTATTTTATGTCCCATACTCTACAACACTCATTGAAAGCGTTATCAAGTATCTATTTTTAGTATAAGGGATTGAAAAAAAGTCACTTACCAATAATACGACTTTTCATTATCACTATTCCGACTTTTCTAATAATAGTGTCGTTTTACGATATTCCATCGGATTTAGTTGAGTCATTTTTTTGAAAATAGTAGAAAAATAGGAAAAGTTGGAATATCCCGCTGATAAGGCAACTTCACTAACAGGCAGATCGGTTTCGATTAATAGTTTTTTAGCATATTCAATTCGTTGCAATTGCAAGTAATCGGAAATAGAAAATCCTGTTTGTTTTTTAAACAATCTCGTTAAATAATCTGGATTTAAATAGACATAGTTCGCGATTTCATCTCTAGACAATCGCATTTCTCCTATATTGTCTTTAATAAACCGCTTCACTATTTCCACTACGGATTCTTTTTCTTGTTGAGGGTGAAGCTGATTCATGGCAACTTCGGTTACATACATTACCCATTTATGTAGGGAATTTAGCGATTTTAGAACTTTTTCTGGTTTCTCCGTTAATAGGTTTTGTGAGAATACTTGATTTGCTTGAATTTCTTTTACTTGTAATACATAGAAAATTCCTTGAAGAAAATCCTGATAAAATAGATGAAGCGATTGTGCAGTAATATGATTATTCGATTCTTTCCAGTTTATAAAATAGTCATTTAATGAATTCGAAAGTTTATCCTTTGAACCACACTTCATTAAATGCATCCATTCTTCGGCAGGAATTGTCGGAATAGTAGGTGTTCCTCTTCTTTCACTACTAAATTGTAAGGTCTGATTACATTTCGTTACATTATTTTTATCCATTTCCTGCAACTGATTAACCATACCTAAAACTTCATAGATTTTTACTTGATTTCCAATATAACAGCAAAGTTCACACTGGAAATAATGAGAAAAATGAGAAATGAACTGATTACAGATATTCATTTGTTCATTTTTGTTTATCGAACTCACTGAAGGCATTATAACTATTACTCTTCCAGTTTCAAGAGACAGCATATAACCTTCTTTTTCATTACGTAAGATTTCTTCATCCACTGCTTTTTGAAGGACATAATTCATTATTTTTTCTTCTTCATTTGTCAATTCTTCATTCCAATGTTGAACATGAATAAGTATGGGCAGGAAAGAAGTATGGACTGGATAATCGATGTTACAATACTGCATTTGTTTCTCAATACTCTCTTTCGTTGCAGGAAATACCTGTAGAATCAAATCTCGCCAAAATTTTTCTTTAATGACATTATGGTGAGAAGTTTTTAATTGTAGATAAGATTCTTCAACCAATTTTACTTCTCGATCACTTTGAATTTTCCCTAAAGCCTTTTGGATAACCTCTTCTAGTTCTTGGTAATCAATTGGTTTTAATAAATAATCAAAGCTTTTTAGCTGCAATGCTTGTTTAGCAAACTTGAAATCGGAATGACAAGTTAAAAAAACAGCTTCTGTACATGGGTAATGTTCCCTGACCCACTTTAATAGATCAAGACCTGACCCTTTGGGCATTTCAATATCACATAATAAAAGATCAATTTTGTTACTTTGAAATACCTCCTGTGCACTTCTTAAATTATGGGCTGTATATACAGTTGAAATGCCTAGCTTTTCCCAATTGACTCCAGCTTGTACTCCCCTAATAGAATGAATTTCGTCATCAACAATTAGTACTCGATATTGATTCATAACCATTACCCCTTTTGGTTAAATTTTATCTATAGGAAGTCTTATCTTGACGGTTGCCCCTTTTCCTTGTTCATTAAAAAATTGTATTTTCGTGTTTTCATGATATAACAATGCTAATCTTTGTTTTACATTCCAAATTCCAATCCGCTCACCCTCTTCGGATGATAGAGGTTCGTCCTTTTCTAAGCTCTGTAAAACATCTTCTGGAAAACCTTCCCCTGTATCCTGAATCGTTATCACCAGATAATCTGGATTTTCTGACTCCTGTTTTACGATAATATGAATCTCTAACTGCTCATCTAAGTTAAAGGCATGCTTAATCGAATTTTCAGCAATGGTTTGAATCAATAGTGGTGGGATTTTACATTCCTTCAACTCTTCTGGTGAGTCCACATGATAAGAGAATGTTTCCGGGAACCTAAGTTCCTGAATTCTTAAATAATTTTCAGTGTGCTTTAGTTCCTCCTCTAATCTTACAAAATACGAATTGCTCCGAAACATAAACCGAAAATAATTTGCGAGACACTTAGACATCTCTTGAATAAGGCCATATTCCTTCACTTGTGCAAGATTATAAATAATATTTAATGAATTCAAAAAGAAATGTGGGTTTATTTGTAACTGAAGATGCTTCAGCTCCGCTCTTTGAAGATTTAATTTTTCCTCATATACATTTATTTTTAAATCTTTAATTTCTGAAATCATATGGTTAAAGGTTTCATTTACTACTTCAAACTCTGTGGAATTACGCTCCTGCGGAAGCCGGATATCTAAGTCTCCTCGTCTTAGTTTTTTCATCGCTGTAACAATTTGATTAATTGGCTTCAAAAAAACCTTTCTCATGATGAAGATGAATAGAAATAAGAATAAAACAGCTCCGATGGTAATTAAGGATGATATTCGTTCTAAGAACGGCAGTCGCTCAAGGATTTCACTTTCAGGGATTAAAGCTAAAAGATAAAAATCAGCTTTTGTCGACTTTTCCTTCATCACGACAAAACGTTCATTTTTCCCTAAAATGGCATAATCATTTCCTTTAAAAGAAAGGTCTAATTTCTCCACCTCGACAAATTCCTTATTTGTTAACGGCTGATTGTCTGAGGTGGCTAACAACGCTCTACCCGTATCCCCAAAATCAATATATTTAAAAGGTAAAATAAGCTTGTCCATATTTACCCATGCCCCAACGTATACATCTTCAACTTTCAAAAAGTTAAGTAAATAATTTTCTTTATCACCTTTCCATATGTTCCAACGTCCTGCTGCTATCTGTTCAGGGTTGTCTTTCAGAACGCTCTTAATTTCCTCAGCCGCAGCAACTCTTTCTATGTAATTATCTGCAAATTTTTGTGTATTTATAAAGTCATCATATGCCGATGAATATATAAATATCGAATCTATGGCTGGATAAAAATACGCTTGATTATTAATCGATTGAAATAATCTTAACTTTGCTAATTCATAATCGTTTTTTTCAAGCGAATCATTAAATTCCAGATAATATAAATCAGTATTGGTATTTGTAAGTTGATATAAATAATTCTCAACGCCATCTAAACTTTGGTCAATTTGATTCATATAAACATTAAGCATATTTTTATTGGATTGAGCTACCTGATTTCTAATCACTTCAACTGCATAATAATTATTCACGATATGGACAATGATTAAAGGTCCAATGATGAGAAACACACTTAAAAAGAGCTTAAACAGTAATGAATGATAGATAGGTTTCTTCGTTTTCATCGTTGTACATCCTCCTGTTTTAAACTCTTTAAGAATAGTAATTTTCATTATACATTATATTATTATATAATTTTGAAAATTTTTTCAACCCCGAAAAAAGGTGGAAGCCCATTTGAGATTTCACCTTTTTCATTTTGTCTTATAATTCTATTTTTAAAATGACTACACTATAAGAAGGAATATCATACAGATAATTATCCAATTGTAAGGTAGTTTCAACCGGTATTACCTTATTTGGCTCTTCCAGCGTATTTGTATCGTTTGAATTCTCCGAGGTTAAGATAATCTGCTTCCCTGCAAGTTTCTCTTTCCCATCAATATCAATCAACGTTTTTAAACAATATTCAGATGAATTTACTAATTTCACGATTACCTCGTTTGTCTTTTCATCAAGTGTCGTTACAGAAGTGAGAGATGGAATGGGTACAAATTTATATTCATGGACAAGTTGACCATCTATATAACAATAAATAGAATCATTGGTAACCTTGGCAGATAAATGGTTAGAATCCTCTTGATTTACGTTAACTTCCTGATTAGGAGTTAGCTTTACACGAGACCATCCATTAATGTGAAGTAACCGGCTCTCTCCCTGTGGGTCGAGTTCCCAAAGAAGATAGTTTTGTTGCCATTCTTTAGTGCTATCAAGCAATCGTAATTTTAATCCTTCTCCAAGCATGGCATTCATTGTAACGGTATATTCGTTCCAGGTAGGGCCGCCAATTCGCAGGACATCCCACTCCATTTTTGTTAGCGGATTATCTTCTGATAAAGAATCACTCTTAAATAGAATTTCGTCAGCCCTAGTAATGCTTATATCCTTCACATATGGAAGTTCTTTTTGTCTGATTGATACTCCACCATTAAACGCGGGGAATCGACTCTCAGATTCTACCTTACTCTCAATCACCACATCACCTCTGTTTTCTGCAAAAACCTTTTGAACATGGTAGGAAGGTGACACATAAGAATCTGTTCCATTAAAATATATCATGTTCGGTGTCCAGTTAGTATGATGGATATTGGCATATAGAGGAGCGTAGGAAGACATCACAACAATATCTTGATTTCGTTCCATTCCCGTCATAAATGCTGCTTCACTTATAGCTCCTTTGAGTGCACCCGCTCCATTTCCGAGAATCATGGCATATTCCCCGACGTAAACCTTAGGGCCATTCCGGTCATAAGAATCATACATATCGTGATACATTAAATAGTAGTCGAAGTCAGCATAGAAATGTTCATCTACGATTTCGATCGGTAAACCTTTGGTCTCTGTTCCTACCTCCCAATGGGTGTTCCAAATTGTGATTATTTCAGGATATTTTGCTTTTACCGCCTCATAAAATAATTTGTAGCGGACATTGTATTCAGGACCAAAATTTTCATTTCCAATTTCAATATATTTTATGTTAAAGGGTGCTGGATGTCCGTTTTCAGCACGAAGTCCACCCCACTTGCTTGAAATCGGGCCGTTTGCATACTCGATCGCATCAAGCATGTCTTCGATCCATTCATCGAGGTCTTCTAATGGGATGTGTTCGCCTGGTCTCCCTTGACAAGTGAGCCCGCAGTTCACTACGTACATAAGCTCTAAGCCAAGATCTTCCGCCATTTGCAAATACTCATGATAACCCAATCCATTGGTTGTCCTATAATTCCACAATGTCCAGTGAGAGTTTCTTTCGCTAATATCACCTATCGTATTCTTCCAACGGTAAGCTGTTTCCACGGAAAACCCTTCAACAAAGCAACCCCCAGGAAATCTTAAAAAAGTCGGTTTTAAGTCTGAAGCCCTTTTTACTAAGTCAGGTCGTAATCCGTTTTTCCTTTCCATAAACGTTTTTTGTGGAAATAAAGAAACAAACTCAAGCCAATATGTACCTTTCTCATTTGTTGAGAATGCTAGAATCCCTTCAGGATCTTCTCCCTGACTTTCTAACACGAACTCGTATTTCTGCCAATTTTCAGAAGTTATTTCAATTGGTGTGAAGGATACTATTTCCCCTTGTTTATTTTCAAGAGTAATTTCCAGATTTCCAGAAAAGGAGCTATCTTTTTTCGCGAAAAATGTTAAATGGTATCTTTCATTTTTTTTCAAAGGAATTCCCCAGAATCCTTCATTATAGACAGAAACTTTTTTATCACCTGGATCTTCAATTTCTACTCTGAGTGACAGGGAGTTTGCAAGATTAAGTGGATCATTCCCATCTAAAAAAATGCCTGCTTTAGCGTTTGAATCTTGCATTCGTAAGTGCCATCCAGGTATAGACCCTGGGACTTCTTCAAATGGAGAAACCCATCCTGCTGGTGAATGCAATTCACATCCATTCACATGGCAGCGTTCTGGAATGATCGTATCCTCAAAAGATCTATTTCTGATTAATTCTCCATATATTCCTCCATCACCCGCACGGTTGATCTCTTCGAAAAAAAGACCATATAAAGAAGGACTAACAGGAAATTTCTTAGCTTTACTATCTATTATTACTTTTGCAGAGTAACTCATCAAAATCCCTCCAAACTAACACATTATTTAAAAAAGTAAACGCTTTAAATTTTAGTATAGATTGGATGGCGGATTTTTTATGGTAATAATTAAGGAATTATAGTGTTTTTTTACGATTTTAAAAGCTCACCTAGACTTTTCTACTCCATTTGTTGTGAGAGCTTTTGTACTTCCCTAGCGGTTTCTTCTAAGATAAAAACAACTGGTATTTGTGTAGTAATATTAGATTTCTTGTACCATTCTTCTGTCACGTAATAGGATATATTGATATCTGCCATTTTTGCAATCGTGCAATGTTTGTTATTGGTGATAGAGATGATGTTACTGCCTTTTTGTTTTAGCTGATTCAGATGCGAAACGGTAAAGCTATTTTCTCCTGAGACTGATAAGGCAATCGTTGTACTATTATGGAGATAATTTGCATGGATCGGGATATAAGGGTCCTTTACATACATTGAGAATTTTCCAAGGCTAGAAAAATATCTTGCTCCATACTCCGCCAATATTCCAGAACTGCCTGTCCCGATAAAAATAAGATTATCGGATTTTACAATAAGTGAAGCGGCCTCCTTTATAATAGAATCAAGGTTCCCCTTTAAGGTTCGCTCGATAAAATCAGAGAGTGCATATTGACTACTTTTAATCGTTTTTTCTTCATTTTTATCTAAAAAAAGCTTTAATCTTACTTTGAATTCTGAAAATCCCTCACAATTTATCTTCCTGCAAAAGCGAAGGATGGTAGACGTTGAGACATGTGTTTCGTCTGCTAAATCGCGAATCCGCATGTAGATAACTTTTTCACTATTTTTACAAATATAGTCATATAAAGTCGTTTCTAACTCGTTGAAGGTTGCAATAACTTCACTTGAAAACATGGAAAGACCTCCTATAATTCAATGTTTCTATCATATCATATAACAAGAAACAAGGTGTTCCCTGCTTGTAACAAATTCCTTTCCGTGGGATATGAACCTAAATGCTGGAAAGTTATATACGGTTTTCTTCTAAGCCCTTACAATTTTCTCAGGAACTCAAAAAGTATATTTCTGGAGGTTTTCGAAGATGTCTAAAGGAATAAAGATTGTTACAATTGGCGGAGGATCAAGTTACACACCTGAGTTAGTCGAAGGGTTTATTAAGCGTTTTGATGAACTTCCAATCAGAGAACTATGGTTAGTCGATATTGAAGCAGGAAAAGAAAAGTTAGAAATCGTTGGGAATCTTGCAAAGCGAATGGTTGCAAAGGCAGGACTTCCTATTGAGGTTCATTTAACATTAGATCGTAGAGAAGCATTAAAGGATGCTGACTTTGTTACCACTCAATTCCGCGTTGGCCTTTTGCAGGCGCGGGCGAAGGATGAGAGAATTCCTTTAAAATACAATGTAATCGGTCAAGAAACAAACGGTCCTGGCGGTTTATTTAAGGGTCTCCGCACCATTCCAGTTATTCTTGAAATCTGTAAAGATATTGAAGAGCTATGTCCTGAGGCGTGGCTTGTAAACTTTACAAATCCTGCAGGTATGGTAACCGAAGCAATCTTACGCTACAGTAATATTAAAAAGGTAGTCGGCTTATGTAACGTCCCAATTGGTATGAGAATGGGTATTGCGAAATCATTAAATGTTGAACCAGAAAGAGTGCAAGTCAACTTCGCAGGTCTTAACCACATGGTTTTCGGACTTGATACGTTCTTAGATGGAGTGAGTGTTCAAGACCAAGTCATTGAAGCGATGGCGAATCCGGAAAATGCACTAACCATGAAAAACATCTCTGGCCTTTCCTGGGAACCTGACTTCATTCGTGGTTTAGGTGTTATCCCATGTGGATATCACCGTTACTACTATAAAACGGATGAAATGTTACAAGAAGAAGTAGAAAAAGCTGAAACAGAAGGTACTCGGGCTGAAGTCGTTCAAAAATTAGAAACGGAATTGTTTGAACTTTATAAGGATCCAACCCTTGATATTAAGCCGCCTCAACTGGAAAAACGAGGTGGAGCCTATTATAGTGATGCTGCCTGCAGTCTCATAAACTCTATTTACAATGATAAGCGAGACATTCAACCAGTCAATACTCGTAACAATGGTGCGATTGCTAGCATTCCAGATGATTCTGCGGTTGAAGTAAACAGTGTGATAACAAAGGATGGTCCTAAGCCTATTTCTGTTGGAGATCTTCCTGTTGCTGTAAGAGGTTTGGTACAACAAATTAAATCCTTTGAACGTGTTGCTGCTGAAGCAGCCGTAACTGGTGACTATAACACAGCACTACTTGCCATGACGATTAATCCGCTTGTCCCATCGGACACTGTGGCAAAGCAGATTTTAGATGAAATGTTAGAAGCTCACAAAGAACATTTACCTCAATTTTTCACAAAAGTAGAAGCATAATTCTTTATTATTACATTAAAAAGAGCAAACTTGTAAAAAAAGTTTGCTCTTTTTGTTCCTATTGTTTTATCATAAGATAAAGTTGTACGTATAAGTTAAATGATTTGCATACATTTGAAAGTAGTGAGGGCTTTGGCACAAAAGACTAAATATAGTATGGTGAAGGAACAAATAACCCAATGGATCACCAGTGGTAAGGTGAAGCCTGGGGAAAAGATTTATTCCGAAAATGAATTAGTGAAAATGTTTGGCGTTAGCCGGCATACCATTCGCCAAGCTGTTGGGGATTTGGTTCATGAGGGATGGCTATACAGAGAACAAGGTGCTGGTACATTCTGTTCGCAGCCGCCCAGTCAAGATTCTCCTCAAATACATCCATCACAAAGTATAAAAAACGGAAAAAACATCGGTGTCATCACCACCTATATTTCTGATTATATTTTCCCCTCAATCATCAGGGGGATTGAATCTGTTTTGACAGCGGAAGGATATACATTAACACTTGCTTGTACAAATAATGATGTGGAATTAGAAAAACAGTGCTTGCAAACGATGTTAAGTAGAAATATTGATGGACTAATAGTAGAACCCACAAGAAGCAGTAATTACAACCCAAACATCCATTATTATCTCGAATTAGAACAAAATAATATACCATATTTAATGATCAACCAATATTATTCACAGCTTCAACCTCCCCATATTGTTATGAATGATGAACTCGGAGGCTTTATTGCGACAGAGCATTTAATTAAACTGGGGCACGAAAGAATTATTGGACTTTTTAAAACAGATGACGCACAAGGAGTAAACCGAATGCAAGGCTTTATTCGTGCGTTTAGAGAACATGGACTTCCTTTTTTTCCAGAGATGGTGATTTCATATACAACAGAAGAGATGGATACAGTACTTTTGGAAAAGGTTAAACAATTTTTTGTTTCTACTGAATTCCCTACTGCCATCGTTTGTTATAATGACCAATTAGCTTTGCAGGCGGTAAATATATTAAGAGACTTAGGAAAAAACGTTCCAGAGGATGTTTCCATTGTTGGGTACGATGATTCTTTTTTAGCACAGGCCTCTGATATAAAATTAACAACCATTACCCACCCTAAAATGAAAATGGGGATAGATGCAGCAAATTGGATTGTTTCAGCTGTTGAAAAAACAGGAGATAGAGCCAATTCTATCGTTTATGAACCCGAACTTGTGGTCAGAAATTCAACAACTTCTTTAATACATGACAAAAAGGTGTGATTCCAAATTTAGGAACCACACCTTTTTTCTTACTTAGTAATTTTTACTCCATGTTCTTCAATGACGACTCTTTCATTTTCGGCCAAATTGGTGAATATAACAGGCGTAATAATGGAAGGTACTTTGTCTTTAATCAAATCAAAGTCAGCTACAAGAAGCTTTTGACCCTTTTGGACAGCTTGTCCATCCTGAACAAACGTTGTAAATCCTTCGCCGTTTAAGCTAACTGTTTCAAGTCCAACATGAATTAAGATTTCCCTGCCATCAGTAGATTTTAGGCTGACTGCATGTTTTGTAGGGAATACACTGATTACTTCTCCATCTACTGGAGATACCACCGTACCGTTAATCGGATTTACCGCAAATCCATCACCAATCATTTTCTGTGAAAATACAGGATCTGGAACAACATCTAAAGGTACAATCTCCCCCTCCAATGGCTGCAAAATGCTTGTATCAGTTTCTACCTTTTTACTTTTGAATAAATTCTTAAACATATATTTTAACCGCCTTTTTTGAATTGAATGAGAAAAAAGTTATTGTGTGTAAAATTTCATTTATTATTTTCTCCTAAACCAAAAACTTTATCAAAACATATGCTTAATCATTTTTGATAAAAAACAAAAACCCGTACCAAGGCACAGGGTTATGCTAAGGATGACATTTTACTAAATGAGGTGCTAAGGTTTTTTAATGTATATAATCTAGCCGTTAAGATAAATAATTCCTGATAGTTATTTTTTACGTATTCATCAATTATACTTATTCCCTGCTGTAATCTATCAACCAAGTAATGCGTATACTTTCCATCCCAATCAAATTGATTGATTCTTATCAGTTCATCGGCAAGTATTTGAAACTTAAACTCTTCAATAAAAAGGTTTACTTGATACAATTTATCACTATCTATACGAAAGCTATTTTTGTTCTTTTGACGTTGAATAAACTTAATAAAACCATTTATATTTTCAGCCAGGATAATCGCCTTTTGCATCTCGAAGTTCATTTATCCATCTCCTCAATGTATACTTCTAAGAAAAGTGTATGAAAGGAGATGACGTATTAACACCTGCACTTGATTTATTTTCGATTACTATTTCTATTAACTGCCTTCACCATTTGATCCATTACCCAGTTTGTCCTTGCACCAGACACTCCTGTACTTGGGCACTTTCCATTCTCACCAGTAAGTTCTTTTACTATCGTTTCGACAAGAGGTTGATGGACATGCTGTGGCGGTTCGAAACGAAACTCCTCTGTTCCATGCTTTGTCGTTAATACAAGATCATTACCAAATGTTGAGAATGTTATTTTTCCTTTACTACCGACAATTATATTTTCATCTACATAATCATAAGCAGTAAAGCACCAATTTCCAACACCATGAATACCAGATTCAAACAGATAGGTACCCGTTACAATATCCTCGGCACTATAATATCCTCCTTGATTCGAAGCAAAACCTTGAACGGATGTAATAGGACCTAATAAAAAGCCTATTATATCAAGAGTATGGCTGGCTAAATCGAAAAACAATCCGCCACCAGATAATTCTGGTTGAACCCTCCATGGAAGTTTTTCTACTTCCAACATATCCTTACTGACTGGTTGATACTGTGTGGATGACACGAACCGAACCTCACCAATTACCTCGCGTTCCAAAAGTTCTTTTATTTTCAAAAACCGCTCATGCCCCCTGCGGTAATAAGCAACAAATAGCGGAACTCCTGCATCCTTGCACGCACTAATCATTTCTTCGCATTCTGCATAATTTCGTGCCATCGGTTTTTCTACATAGACCGGTTTCCCTGCCTTTGCAGCCATCAGGGTATATTCCTTATGCGATCCTGGTGGTGTTGCAATATAGATTATATCAACGTCCGGGTCATTAATGAGTGCTTCGGCATCATCATACCACATAGAAACATTGTGTCGTTTTGCATAATCTTCGGCTAACTCCCCCGTTCTCCGCATCACAGCAAGCAACTCTGAGTTTGCTACCTTTTGAAATGCTGGTCCACTTTTTACTTCCGTCACATTCCCACAACCAAGGATACCCCAACGAACTTTATCAAAAATCAAAGTTATCTCCTCCTTCAAATAATACTTCCTATTCCCTACTATCATACTTGAAAGTATAGAATGATAAAATAAATAGGAAATAAAATCCCCCTTGAATACTACATTCAAGGGGAAATATGTCTTGTCAGCCTATTAACTAAATTTCTTGGTTATTTTGTTATGAGTGACTTCAATTTTTCCTGGCAAAACAAAAAGGTATTCAATGATATTTTCTAGCAGATCGACTAGTAATGACGTTGTCTCATAATCCATTTCCGTTTCTAATTCAAGCATCTTATGTAAGGAACCGTCAGCTGCGAGCAGGTGGCTAAGGGATTGAATCGGTTTTGCTAGATCAACATGATTTGGGAGAATTTCAAGTTGTTGCGCTAAAGGCTGACCTTTACTTTTTTCTTTAAGAAAGTGTTTTAGGATACTCTCAATCACACGTTTAGACATAACGGCGGTAGCTGAATTTTCTCTTGTTTGATGGACATTAATCGCCGATCGATAAGCTCTAATAAGATCTTTCGGAATATTAGGGAGACTTTCGATATGATTAATAAGATGTTTTGATGCTTGGACGTCATAAATATACGTATCCGCATGCTCACCTTGTTCGTCATGACCATCCTTCGTCATTATAATAAAAACGGTTGACTTTTTACATGAAGGACAACTGGTTTCCGTTAATATTCCATTTTTACTGCTTTGAAAGTTAGCATTAATCACAAACTCAGTGGTTATTCGACATTTTGGGCATTCACTTTGTATGCTCTTTGGTATTTTAACGTTCCCATATCTAATGTAAGAATTGACGGAGCCAGGATTAATTCTTCTCATTCGTTATCCTCCTGATTATTCCACTTATGTAAAATACAAATTGCTGATATAAATAAATTATTTTTTTCTTTCCTCTCTGTTAGTTATCCCCTAAAAAGCATTAAGAATTCTTCAACAACCCATCTTGAAAAGTAATCCTGCTCTAAGTTCACTTCAAATTAAATTTACACATCGGATTAAAAAAGGACCCAAAGAGTTGCCTATCAACTTTTTGGGTCCTTCACTTTATTTCATCAATGTTTCTGCTAATTGTATTAAAACTTTAACCTGTTTTTCTGTGAATTCCTTATTACTTTTTGCTTCAACTTCGTTTATATAAGCACCAAGCTGTCCATTTCTGGCATTCTTATTGCCCTTCTCCTCTGCTGCTTTCGCTAATGCTAGCTTAGCGAGTAAAGAGTTTAGGATATTACTTTCCACACCTGCTTCAGGTAGGAACTGTTCCGTCAAACTTCCTAGACTGTCATAGTTTACAGTGACGATGACCGTAACTGAATTACTAGAGCTATTGCCTGCATGGTCAACTGCTTCTGCTTTAAATGTATGACTTCCTAAGCCAAGCTCATAGGCTGGAACAGAAATTTCCTCACAAGTTGAGGAGGCAACTCCCGATAAAGGATCCGAAGCTTCACAAGTGAAACTAATCTGTTGATTAACACCATAAACGGCTCCATCTGCTACAGAGAAGGTGATCTCCGGTGCTGTTTGGTCAATGTTAATCTCGATTGATTTCTTCGGTTCGATGTTCCCTGCCTTATCGACACTCCAATACTCAAGGACATGCTTGCCGTTTTCAGTAATTGTTACTGTTAGCCCTTGCTGCTGAGCCGAACCATTTAATGAATAGTACGTTGACTCAACGCCTGATTCCCAGTCAAATGCAGTAAAATTCACTGTCACCAACCCACGATACCATTGATTATTTTCTTCTCCTATAACCTTAGCTTCAGTTTCAGGAGCAATCACATCCGGTCTTTCGACCACATCGATGCTAGGGACAGGAGGCTTAGCAATTCCATGTCCAAGGAAGAAGCTTGGATGCGGCGGCTGGTTGTAACCAACGTTTTGCCAAGCAATTGCTAAACGGTATTGAGGATCATGCATCAATGTGTAAATTCTATTCTCTGTTTCTTCCGTTGTCATGTAGACACGAAGTGAACTGCTATCCTCAGTTCTCCAAATGATTTCTTCTCTCCAGTCACCGAACAAATCAGCCTGCAGGACAGGATTTCCTTTTGTACTGTTATTGGAAAGTGTTCCATCTGCAGTTAGTAAATTCACTAATTTATTATTCTCATAATCCCATTTATCAATTGTTCCAACACCAGTTCCTTTTGCCTCGTCCCATTTGTGGTCAACTAACTCTCGAAGCAAATCGCCATCCCACCAAATAGCAAAATTGCTGGAGGGTATGTTATCGGAGATTTTTTCACCTTGTGCATTGTGAAGACCGCCGACTTGGCTGTTCCATGCACCTGAAATCGCCCATGCTTCTGTTCCACTATACCTTGGGTCTATATCTGCTGCTACACCACGACCTGTATCCTGCCCGGTTTTCACTCCCCATAGAATTTCACCTGTTTCGGCATCACGCATGTCATAGCCATATGGTCCGTCTTTATGCTCTTGGACAGCAAATACTTCAAGTCCGGGTCTTTCCGGATTGAGGTCACTCACATGAAGCGCATCCCCATGACCTAAACCGGTATTGTATAGTCCGCTGCCATCATCGTCAATCACGATTTGGCCATAAACAACTTCATCTTTACCATCTTTATCAACATCCGCCACACTTAACGAATGATACCCTTGCCCAACATAATCACGATATCCTTCATTGTTTGAGTCAAATACCCACTGCTTGGTCAGTTTACCGTCTTTCCAATTATAAGCCGCAAGTACTGTTCTCGTGTAGTAACCACGTGCCATAATGATGCTTGGAGTTTCCCCATCTAAATATGCAACGCCTGCAAGGAAACGGTCAACACGGTTACCATAGGCATCTCCCCATGAACCAACATCACCACGTGGTGGTTCGTAGTCAGTAGTTGAAAGAGCTTTTCCTGTTGCGCCCTCAAATACAGTTAAATATTCTGAACCCTGTAGAATGTAACCGCTGCTATTTCGATGGTCGGCGTCTGCTCTGCCGATGGCATTTCCTTGACCGTCAACGGTTCCATCTGCAGTCTTGAAGACAATCTCAGATTTCCCATCACCATCAAAATCATAGACTAAGAATGGAGAATAGTGCGCACCAGCACGAATGTTTTTACCTAAATCAATGCGCCACTTTAATGTCCCATCCATTTCGTAAGCATCTACATACACATTTCCCGTATAGCCCGCTTGAGAATTATCCTTAGAGTTCGTAGGATCCCATTTTAATACTAATTCATACTTTCCATCACCATCCAAATCACCAACACTCGCGTCGTTTGCTCGGTATGAATAAGGATCACCAAGCGGTGTTACACCATCTTGAGGTTTTTGGAGCGGTATATCAAAGTAGTTTTGATTTAATACAGTTGTGCTATCTTGGGATTTCCTTTCTTTACCATCAACGATGGCACGAATCTCATAAACTGAATCTTCTTTTCCTTCTTTATCCACATAGTTGGTACTTGTTGTAACCGGTGAAGAATTGATTTTTTCTCCGTCACGGTACACGTTAAAGCTTATGCTGTCAGGATCAGTTCCGAGCATTCTCCAGTTGACATAAACGCCAGCATCCGTTTTCATTGCAACTGGTGCACGGTCAAGATCTTCCATCTGTCTTTTTAATTTTGTAACAGCTGGTGTTTCTAAACTTTCAGAATGTGGTGAAATTCCACCTGCATTTACTGCTGCTACCTTGTAAAAATAAGGAATCGTGGTTAACACGGTTTCATCCTTGTAGGATGCAGATTTCGACTTACCAATTAATGCGTAGGTTCCGTTTTTCTTTTTTGAACGATACACATTGTAAGTGATTGCTCCTTCGACGTTACCCCAATTAATGGTCAAATCGTTCTTATTCACTACACCAATCTCTAAACTGCTTGGCGCAGACGGAACAGGCAGTGATGGATCAACCATCAAAACTTTCAGTGGCATGGAAGGAACCGTTTCAACGTCTGAGTAATCTACTGTGGTAGCCACATACTCATATTCCATTCCGACATCAACTGTTTGATCCTTAAATGAATTAGAAGTAGAGCTGCCAACTAAGGTAAATTCACTTGTGCCGGCAATTTTCCGGTATAGATTATATTTCGCCGCTTCCTCAACAGTTTTCCAAGAAAGTGAAACGAATGGTGCTTCAGCATCCAAAGAAACTTCTTCTGCCTTAAGTTCTGAAGGGGCAATCAAGATTGGTGTTATTTCAATACCATTTACAATTCCTGTTGAACCCCCAAAATTAAAATTCATTTGGCCATCCTTTACAGCTACTTGAGGTATGACTTTGGACGTATAGTTTCTATTTGGAGCTGTAATTTGACCATAATCCTGACCCTCCACCGCAATTGTGGTTCTTGCGCTGCCTAAGAAATCGCCAACATAAACTTTTAATGCGTAAAGCCCGTTTGGTACATCAACATTAAATTTCCATCCTACGTTAAAATAGCCAACCCAATCGCGAAGCACATCCCGTAGCGGTTCAACTCCTGCTCCTCGGTCACGAGTAATCATGCCTGTGGCATCGACAATTCCATAGCCTCTTTCCGGAGTATATAGGGTGGAGAGATTTACCTCTGTGTACCCTTCTGCAACTGGATTTCCTTTCCCTCCAAAGTCAAATTTCAACGTTGCTTCCTTTGTTATAAACTGAACAACATCTGATCGTTCTGATTCACCCTTGCCGTTAACGGCAGAGACAATAACTTGGTAGGTTTTCCCTTCTTCCATACCAGTTATATTCAGTCTAGGAAGTGTTGAGGTCCCAACTAATTTATAGTCAGTATCTGTTGAAAGCTTCCGATATACTTTGTAAATTTCTGCACCTTCAACTGTTGTCCATGTCAAAAGAGCACCCGCGTTGCTAATGCTGCTAGCAACAACATTGACTGGTTTCCCAGGTACATTAGCAGGAGGTTCTATACCGGTAACATACTGAGAAAGTGGAATATTCAAATTTTTGATTTCATCTGATACTAGACGTGCGAGCTGAATGGCACCATATTCTTGGAAGTGGGTATTATCCTGTGAACCATTTGGGAATGCACCATAAACACCTGGTTCAGTATGTAGAAATACAGAAAGACTCCCTTCTGGCCCAATTGTATCGTAATATTCAACACTCCTTGCACTTAAATCGACTATGCCCACATTCATTTCTGCGGCTACTTCCTTCATTCCCTGAACATATTCTGGGAAACTGACATTAAACTTACCAGTAGTTGGGTTAAAATCACGTCTACCTACTGGTGTAACAAGAATTGGAGTAGCACCCCGCTGGCGTGCACCATTAATATAGGTTTTTAGATAATTTTTATAATCTGGTACTGACGCATATCGGTCAGGTATGCTTATAGTGGCATCATTATGACCGAATTGAATAAGAAAGTAATCATTTGGTTTTATTTCTCTTAAGATGTTATCCAATCTTCCTTCATTAATAAATGACTTCGTACTTCTGCCACCAATAGCGTGGTTCTTAAATATGACATCAGAGTTGAAGTAACGGGGAATCATTTGACCCCAACCGGCTTCTGGTCTCCAATACTCGTCATATGTTTGGACAGTTGAGTCCCCAGCAATATAAACGGTCGGGAGTTCTCCTGCAGTCCTTACCGGAAGTTTTTCAATAATCATTCCGTTTACTTTTGGAGTCGCACCTGTAAATTGAAAATTTAATTGTCCATCTATGAGTGAAATCTCAAACGTCCGTTCAATATAAACACCCGCTGAAGTTGTAGAATTTTGAACCTTTTGGATATTTTCAGCCTTAATACCCACTTCTGTTCCTCCCGCCTCATCACCTGCGATGACGGTGATCGAATAATCACCATTTGGTAGGTCTACATTAAAGGATGTCTCAGTTGTCGAGATAAAATCTGATTTTATGGAGTCTGATGTAGCACGATCTATTGAGGTAACCTTAGAGGTATCAGCAAATCCGTAACCTAATTCTGTAGAGTAAGCTGTGTCTGAAGAAACTTTAGTATAGCCGTCTTCCACGGGGCTTGTTGCTGTCCCAAAGTCAAACTTTTTCAATACGGATGGTTCATCCGCAGATACTTGCATTGGTAAAGCAGGAATTGAGGTTAATAATAGCAAAAGACTAAGTATAACAGCAAAATACTTTCTTTGATTATTTCTTTTCTTACTCAATAGCTTTTCTCCCCTTTTTTCATTATCTAATCTCACTAAACCAACATGCGCTCTCTATTTCATCTCCTTCCCCTTACCGTCTTGATAACGTTTTCAAATTTATACTAGCCCAGATGTACATCTTTTGAGTATATAAAAATCAGTCTCTTTAGGTTAAAAAATCAGTGTTTTCTGAAAATTAGTATTTTTATCCTGTTTAAACTTAGGTAATTATACTTATTAAAACCAACAAATCAACTACATTTCTAAGGTATATAATTCGTATCGGACAAGCATAAGTATTAGATATAACTATCTTTTTGCTGAAAGGACTGCTCAGCCATGTTTTATAATCGATCAAAGTTAACGGCTTCGCTGTATGCCATGATGTCGATAAGTTTTTGGGGTGTTTCATTTGTATCCACAAAAGCGGTACTAGGCAAACTGGACCCCTATTCGTTACTTGTTATTCGTTTTGGGATTGGCGCCTTATTTTTACTGTTGCTTTTACTTTTACAACGACATCGCCTGCAAATCTCCATTAAATATGTTCCACATTTGATGGTACTAGGCATTTTAGGGGTATTTGTACATCAGGTACTCCAGGCGACAGCATTGTTGACTATAAATGCTTCTGCCGCTGGTTGGCTCATTTCGTTTTCACCCGTTTTCACAGTGATTCTCTCAGTCCTTTTTTTGCATGAAAAGATGAGTTTAACGAAAGCGGTTGGTATGGCTCTGGCGATAACCGGTGTTCTGATCATTTCTACGACAAGAAGTGGACAATCCTTTCAGTTTGACATGAATATCGGCTTCTTTCTTATGGTTCTAAGCACGTTAAATTGGGCAATTTATTCGGTGCTCTTAAAAAGTTTAAAAATCCCTTATCCCCCTCTTGTAGTTACATTCTACATGTGTTTGTTAGGCTTGGTACTTACTACACCGTTTATCATTCGAAATAAAGGCTGGGAGAACCTTTCATTGTTAAACCATTCGGAGTGGGCCCATTTACTATTTCTTGGTGTCTTTGTTTCAGGAATTGCCTATTGGTATTGGGGAAAAGCACTTGGAGTGTTAGAGGCTTCAAAGGTTTCGATGTTTCTCTATTTGGAACCCATTGCAACGTTAATTGCTGCGGTTCTGCTTTTAAAAGAAAAGGTTTTACTCATAAGTGTTGCGGGAGGAATCATAATTATAATAGGAGTGATTATCGTTAACGGTCAGCTTTTGCCTATGGTGTTCAACTTTTTTAAGAAAAAACGACTATAGGAGGATAAAATATGGTTTTGACAGCTAAGATTAAAAATGTATTAGATTCCTTAAAAAGTCCATCAAAAGCCGACTTGAAAGATGCTTTAATACTACTTGATATAAAACTTGAAGATCTTGTACACCTGCCAGAACCAACTGAAGGAAAGCCTTACAATCGGAAGCTTCTATATAAAAATGATGAAGTTGAACTGCTGGTGATGAATTGGTCACAGTTAGAATGTGCCCCTCATGATCACGGTAATTCACACGGTTGGATCCAAGTGATCTCCGGCACTTCTCTAAATTCGGTTTATGAAGTTAAAGGAAATAGCTTACCTAAAGAATTGTTTTATCAGTACCATCATAAAGGTCAATATTTTTATGCACCAAAAAAGGCTGTCCATAAAATGAAAGCCTCTAACAAAACAGATATGGTTACCCTCCATCTTTATTCCCCACCCATAAGCGGAATGATTGTCTATGACTTACAAAAATGTGCTGCATGTGTCGTTTCAGATGATTGCGGTGCATGGTGGCCTGATGAACAATATCAAAAGGTAAAAGAGATTAAATTAAATGCGAAGTCAAACAAATGAGACCTGGAATTCAGGTCTCATTATATTTTTAGTATTCGTTTTTCTACCCATTTTCTAAGATATCTAGAATTACTGTTACCTTAAACAAGTCTCCATCTACATCAATATCTAAAGTACCTTCATGTAAATCAATGATTGACTTTGCGATTGCGAGACCAAGGCCAGATCCATCGGTATGTCGTGATTCATCACCACGCTTAAACCGCTCAAATAATTCATCGATATTCTCACTTAGCTCATATTTAGAGATATTCTTAAACGTAATCTTCACTTTGTGATTTTTCTCAATGACATTAATATAAGCCCTTGAATTCTCTAAAGAGTATTTGAGTATGTTCCCAATTATATTATCAAAAACACGCCAAAGCTTCTGACCATCAACCATGGCATAAACAGGGTTATCTGGATTTGACACTCGGAATTGAACATGAGAATCTTCCATCGTTTCATTATACTCCGCTAGAGATTGCTGAAGTAGTTGGACGATGTCTACCTTGGATTTTGCTAACTCCACAGCACCGCTGGCCATTTTTGAGGCTTCAAATAAATCATCGATTAACACCTTTAAGCGCTTTGATTTGCGGTCAATAATTTCAAGGTACGATGTTCGCTCATCCTCCGTTAACTCTGGATTTTTAAGGAGTTCCGAATAAGTAATAATCGAAGTTAATGGTGTCCGTAAATCATGACTGACATTCGTAATTAACTCTGTTTTCAGTCTTTCACTTTTCGCCTGGGCTTTTTGTGATGATTTGACACCGGATTTCATTTGGTTAATATCCCCTGCAAGCTTAGCTAAAATTGATTTCCCAATGATAGGCAAATCAGGCTTAAACTCTCCATTTGCCAATGCTCCTGCATTAGATAGGATTTGATTAAAATAACCTGTTCTTTTGATTATTAAAATAAATAGAGGTATTCCAATAATTAAGACAGCTGGTATATATAAGGCTAAGAAATCCTCATCCATGAATATAAGAGCCGTTAAAATCCCAAATAAAAAGACAATTGTCAACAGGATGAAAACCTGAGTTCCTACTCGACGATTTAAGAAGGCATTACGGAAGGTATTTACCAACTTCACAAAGAAATTTCTAATACGTTTTAATACACGCCCGATAATCGTTTTTTGCCAAACTCCCTTTTCAGCTGAAATCGTTCTAAGTCTAGTGTAGAAATAGATGGCTTGCATCATTGTTAAAGCAATAAATAAAGTTAAAAATACGAGATTAATTATGATATCATCTAAATCAATATTAAAATAGTTATAGGTTGAGTTTTCAATTAATGCAATAGTAGATAGAACAAATATCCCCAGAAGTAGTAATGCAACATCGACTGGTAATTTATCATATTTTCTCTTCCATTCAGGAGGTGCTACCTGAACTATTATTTCCATCTTCTTGCCCAAGATGACACTTGCAATCAAGGCTAGTAAACCACCTAGCGTATAGATCCAAAAAACAATTCGTTGACTATCATAGCTATGATAATCCAGCATAATCGAGTTTGTGAAGGTAGCATCCTTTGAAACTCCTATTTTCCCTTCATATAGATCATTTGAGTTGGTTTGTGGCAGGTTCACTAACTCCTCATATCCGCCTATTAATGGTTCTTCATTCATTGCAAGATAACCACGTTTTTTTGTAGGATAACTCTGAATAAAATACATACTTTCATCATTGATTTCTTGATCAACAGATCTCCTATCTGTTGTTGATAGATTCGTATATATTTCACCAGTTTTTGTGTTTTTCAAATAATAAACAAATGCCTCTTGATAACTTTCATACTCCTCACGATAATTTTCTAGGTCATGGATATAGTCATCAATGTTTTCTTTTTTTTCTTTTATGATTGCATTCTTAATTTTCTCATCACTTTCAAAATCTTTTGTGACCTCATCAATTTTTTGGTCTCTTTCCTTAATATAAATATCTGCGATATCCTGATTATCATTTGCTTTAGCTTCTTCTATTCTTGATTGGTATTGTTGTTCAATATTCATAATCTGTTCAGTTAAATTACCATATTTATACCGTTCAACTTCTATTTCATCCTCTGTTACGGTAATAGCTTCTTTCATTTCTTCCTTTGATTGGTAAGTAACCTCAAATGCATGGATATATCGTGTTAAATTATCGATTTTTTTTTGAAATTGGGATGTATTAAAGTAACTTTTTTGATGATAATCATTATCATTTATTAATGCAGATAAAACACCACTTACTCCAAACGCAAATAATACGAGCCATGCGATAATCTTTAGCCTATTTTTCCATTTTGTATCCAATTCCCCATACCACCTTTAAATATCTCGGATTTTTTGGGTCGATTTCGATTTTTTCTCGAATTTTACGAATGTGGACTGCAACCGTGTTTTCCGCATTGTAGCAAGGTTCCTTCCAAACCCTTTCGTATATATCAGAAATTGAAAACACACGACCGGCATTGACCATTAGTAATTCTACAATTTTATATTCGATCGGTGTTAATTTCACCCGCTCCCCATTTACGGCAACTTCCTTTGCCTCCTGATCAATCGTAAGACCATTCAAATCAATTGTTTTGTTTTTCCGATCAAATTGACCTAATGTTACATACCTTCTAAGCTGGGATTTTACCCTTGCAATAAGTTCCAACGGATTAAATGGTTTTGTAACATAATCATCCGCACCCACTTGCAAACCTAAAATCTTATCTGTATCTTCACTTTTAGCACTTAAAATAATGATGGGAATATTCTTTTGTTCACGTATTTTAAATGTTGCAGATATCCCATCCATTCTCGGCATCATGATATCTAGTAGAATCAAATGGACTTCTTGTTCATTTAAAATTTCTAGTGCCTCAACGCCATCCTGAGCTTTAAATACGATAAGACCCTCATTCTTTAAGTAGATTTCAATCCCATCACGTATTTCTTTGTCGTCATCTACCACTAACACATGATATTGATCCATCCAGACATCCCTCCTTTCAAAGTATAACCTGATTTCATTTGGGTTGTGAATGATTCTAGTATAAGCAATATTTCTTAAGGTAATAGTAGGAGAAAAATGAAGAATTTCTTAAGATTTATATAAATGGAATTGAATGTACCACTTTTATCTTGATGAGTTATCTGTCTAACATTGTGAATTATGTACACAGAAAAGCCTTCTTTACTATTTTGGGGTTCCAAATTTAGTAAAGAAGGCTTTATACTTTTTTACTTTTCAATTAGTAAAGAGTTTTTTATAAACCTATCTAAAATAATATTACCAAACGGAATAAAAGCAACTGCAAATGCACTGACAACCCACCATAGGGACCACCTGATTTTAAAAGTTGTATATGCAATCACCAAAACATAGAGTATAAAAAAGAACCCATGTAACGAACCCACAATTCTAACAGCTTCAGGATATCCTGCTGCATATTTTAGTGGCATAGCTATACATAACAGAATAAGTAGAGAGGCACCTTCAATAAATCCGAAAAATCGAAAACGCCCAATAATTGTTTTAAGCATATTACTCCTCCATCTAATAATCTATTAAATTATTAAAAGTATTATACCATTGTATATATTATTAAGTCCTTCCCCTTTTATGCCCCTATCATAATACATAGTATATTTATGTAGTTTTTGAATATAAATGATTAACATTAGCAATCTATCAGTAAAGGATGAAGCTCTTTGTGTATGGATCTTGGAAGCCTAACATCTAAACTAAATGAGTTAACATTTTCCTTATTGTTAGTTGGTTACAAAACTTGTCCTCCAAATTGGAGTAAAAAAGGAAAAAGACCCCTCTATCATTCCCTTTGGTTTATTACGAAAGGAACCGGCGAAGTAATGATAAATGGTAAAAAAAATGACCTTTCACCTGGAAAACTAATTGTTTTTACACCAGGGATGATATACGACAAAAAATCTTCTTCTTCAAACCCTCTAGAGTTTTATTTCATACGGTTTACTCATGCAGGTGCCTACGAGAAAAAAGAGCAATGGCATTTTAAACAGCCTCAGGAAATTTCTTTTCCATTAGATGGAGTTTATCCCATCAAAAACAGTTCTGGAGTTTCTCTTTTATTCGATGAAATCAATTCCTTATCTAGGCATAGAGGTTCAACGATTGCATTTAGACAAAAAATCTTATTTCAAGAATTATTACTAACCTTAATACACGACTTTCATGCTCAAACGATTTCTAAGGACACAATACAAGTGATCGAAGAAACGATTGAGTATATCGGTCATCATTATCATCAGGTCTTAACCCTAACAGACTTAGCAAAGTTGGCAGGCTTAAGTAAAAGTCACTACTCCAGACTTTTCAAAAAAAACACTGGTTACAGTCCAATCGAATATTTAACCCATTTACGAATTGATCGGGCAAAGGAGCTTCTTGCCCATTCTGATATTAGAGTCAAAGAGGTAAGCCAAAATGTCGGTTATGAGGATGAACTCTATTTCAGTCGAATTTTCAAAAAGATCGTTGGAGTCTCCCCTACTCAATTCAGTGATGAACAAAAATTATTAGACCAATAAAAAAAGGATGGTTCAAATTCAAGACCATCCTTTTTACAATGCCACCTTAAACTTTAACTTTAAAACGCTTCCCTTTACGCTGATTCTGACATAATTGATAGTACACCGATTGGTTTTTTAGCAGCTGTTGATGATCTCCAATTTCTACTATTCTTCCTTTATCTAAGACAATAATTTTATCTGCATGCTGGATGGTGGAAAGTCGATGTGCAATGATAATGGTTGTTCGGTTCTTTGACATTGCTCTTAAGGTTTCTTGGACCGCTTGTTCTGTTTCTGTATCAATATTAGCTGTCGCCTCATCAAGTATTAGTACATCATTGTCTGCAATCATGGCTCTTAAAAAGGATAGAAGCTGCTTTTGTCCTGACGACAATACGGTTCCTTCCTCTCCCAGCATGGTATCATATCCTTCGGGCAGCATGCTAAAAAAAGAATCAATATTTACAGCCTTTGCGGCTTTTATGATTTCTTCATTACTAACATGGTTATGATTCAAACGAATATTGTCAAAGACATTCCCTGAAAAGACAAACGCATCTTGTTGAATGATTCCGATGTGCCTTCTAAGGTCTTCTAAATGAACTTCTTTAATGTTTATTCCATCAAGACTGATCGTTCCCTTTTGATTATCATAAAACCGGTTTATCAGTTGAATGATCGAGCTTTTTCCGGCACCTGTCGCACCGACAACACCTACTGTTTCTCCTTGATTGATCCTAAAATGGACATCCTTTAATATCCATTCTTCATTTTTGTAAGCAAACCAAACATGTTGAAATACAATGTTACCCAAAACTTTTTTTGGAAGTTCCTTAGGGCGCACAGGATTTATGATCGTTGGTTTTGTTTCTAAGGTTTCAAATATCCGTTCAGCTGATGCAAGAGCGGCTTGTATTTGATTAAACCTGTCTGCCAATCCTCTTAGAGGTTCAAAAAACTGCCTAACATAATGAGTAAACGCATACACGGTACCAAAGGTGATCGTCTCATCTACTACACTTCTTCCCCCATACCAAACTAAAAGCGCGAGTGAAATATTTCCAAATAATCCGATGGAAGGATTAAAAATAGAATTGATTACGGTTTGACGCATCCCAGCTCGATAATGCTCCTCATTTAATTCATTAAAGAGTTCCAGCTGTTTTCCTTCGCGGGCAAATAGCTGAATAACACTCATGCCGGAAAGATTTTCAGCTAGATAGGAAAGAAGCTTTGAAAGAATTGTCCTTAGCTTCCTCTGTGTATCACGTAATACCCTTTTAAAATAAAAAGTGACGACTGCTATGACTGGTATGACTAAAAAACATATCAGGGTAAGTTTTACACTCATATATAACATAAGGGCAATGATTCCAATCAGAATCAATACTTCTTTTACTAAGTTCACAATCACTTGAGAATACAGTTGGTTCAGAGCTTCAACATCATGGGTAATCCTTGTGACTAACCTGCCAATCGGGTTTTGCCTAAAAAAATCCATCTGCATGTCGGAAAAGTGTTTAAAAACGGCTTGTCGAAAATCATATATTACATACTGCCCTGTAAATTGAAGGGTGTTATTTTGGAAATAGGTACAAATAGAAGAGATCATGATCAATAAGAAATAAATGATTCCTAAGTACATCATCCCTTGATAATCGTTCATCTTGATGTAAGAGTCGATTGCCACTTTAATAATAAATGGCTGAGCTAGACTGGCTATAACAATAAAGCCTGTCAGCAGAATCGAAAATAAAATGAGTTTTCGATAGGGTTTTGCAAACATCAGCATACCTTTTAGTAATTGACGGTCACCTAGCGGGGTATGAATTCCCTTTTTTATACTTCGAATAATCATCTCCTCCTTTTCTTAATGAGGATCTTTCCTCCATTAAGTGTTGGACTTGAAAACTCCGTTGTTTGCTGAGCAAACATATTTTTATAAATTCCATTTTGCTTTAAAAGAGATTGATGTGTACCCCTTTCGACAATCTCCCCTTTATCTAAGACAATGATTTGATCAGCTTCTTGTATCGTAGAAATTCGGTGGCTAATAATGATGGAAGTTCGGCTTATCATTTGTGTTCTCATTGTGTTTAAAATGTTGGTTTCTGTTTTAGAATCCACTGCTGAAAGGCTGTCATCAAAAATGATGATCGGAGAAGGTTTTATCAAAGCTCTTGCGATACTGACACGCTGCCGTTGTCCACCTGATAAAGAAAACCCTCTTTCTCCTAATTCAGTCTCAAATTTATCGGGGAGATCCATAATATCTTCATAAACATGGGCTTGCCTTGCTGCATGCAATACTTGTTCATCTTGATAAGGATTTGGATCAAAGGCAATGTTCTCTTTTATGGATGAGGAAAATAGAAAATTGTCTTGTGGGACGTAGGCTACCGATGCCCGAAGGGTTTTTAATGGAACATCTCGAATATCGTGTTCATCGATAAAAATTGAATTTTTGGGAGGATTGTATAAACGTAAAAGCAAATTGACTAAGGTTGACTTTCCGCTTCCCACTTTCCCAACAATGGCTAAACTAGTTCCTTCCGGGATGGAAACGTTGATATTTCTTAATGCACTCTCTTTACTCTTTTGATACTTGAAAGATAAATTACTTATAATAATATCGCCTTGTATAGAGGTAACAGGGGTAACCCCTTCTTCATCTTTAATAGCTGGTTCTGTTGATAAAACCTGACGAATTCGGTCATCTGCGGCCCTGCCCTGCTGCAGGAGATTTATAACCTTCCCAATGTTTTCAATCGGAGCAATCAACAAAGATAAATAGGTATTAAAAGCAACAAAGTCACCAAGAGAAATAGTACTTTTCATCACAAGAATGGAGCCAAATACGATGGAAATTAAATAACTTAGTCCGATAATTCCTTGACTTAATGAGGTGAAGAGCGAATTCGCACGAATTAACTGTTTATTGACCTCGACATTTGCCTGATTATCGTTCGTAAACTTCTTACGTTCTTCCTGCTCTTGAATATATGTTTTGATAACACTTATACCTGAACAAAATTCTTGAACTCGGCTTGTCAAAGTCCCAATTGCTTCTTGTACTTTTAAAGAATGCAATTGAATCTTTGACCGGAAACGGTAGGCAATATACGTTAACCCAGGTAAAGGTAAAAGGACCAGTAACGTTAGTAAGAGATGAATCGTACTAGCCATCATGAAAACAGAGATTGAAATGAGTACGGCCGCTTCGACCATCTGAAAATATCCCTGCATGACGATCTGCCTCATAATATTGACATCGTTTACGGCGTGAGCCATCAGATTCCCAATTCGCTGGTTTTGATAGTATTCTGCCTGCAGTTTCTCCCAATGTGAAAACAAGGAACTCCGTAAGTCCCGCTCTAGGATTCTTGACATCTTGAATATATAAATTCGGCCGCTCGACCGAAAAAGAAAAGCACCGAGTCCGGCAATAACAAACCACAGTGACAACTCCCACAAATCAGAAACATGAATGGATTTATTTTGAAGCCCATCTGTGAACTTTTTTAACAAAACGGGAACAAATAATTGCAAAACAAGGGAAATGGTTAAAAGGATGGTGCCCAGCAAATAACTCCATTTATGTAGAACAAAATGCTCCTTAAAGATAGGTTTATTTTTCATCATACCCCCTCTTTCATATAGGAATATGCTTAGGATAACGCACCCTTCCACCAATCACAATGGATTTCCCCATCATCTTACATGGATTATGATGCTTTAAATTAACAGAATCAAAGAACAACCCATACATTAAATAAATCTATGAAACGACAAAGCACTGTCCTATCTTGGTTTTTCGCTAGTAGAATTGCTCATAAATGCTCAATTATAGGGAGGATCCATCGCATTTCATAAGAAAGTGACGATGAAAACTCTTCATAAATAAACAGGAAAGAAGGAACGAGTATTGAATTATACATTTACAAGGTAAATACCCTTGTAACTATTCGGAAAGGTTGTGAGTTTATGAGACTTCTAGATGTACAGCCTAAGAAAAACTTTAGCTACATCTTCGTTCAATTTCCCGGAATGAAAATGAATGTCCCTATGTTCTCCAACAATGATGGAAAGGTGGTGAACGAAGATGTTGCTTTATGTGTCCAATTAAACAGCAAAGAGAAGGTTAATAGTTTATACCTAGTACGTACACAGAGTATAAAACCATTTGACTTCTCTGATGAGGAAATTGGAGCAAAAGCATTTTTTCGCGTCATCAAGAAAAAAGAAACCTCTCCAAACTCACACACGCATGAATCTGAAGATTTCGTCACGTTTATTACAGATGAAGTAGCCGTTGTCCAAAAGAAAACAGAAACAGGATATGACTTCGTCTTAGTTTTGAATGAACGTGAAATTGGGATCGTTGCTTCGATTGTAGAAGAAGTTATACAAACAGTGAAAGTAGTCTTGAAGCTTCATGAGGAGTCGAAAGAAAGTGTCATAGTTAAAATAGTTAACAAGAAAAATATCATTGTCTTCGGAAGGAGGGCTAAAAAAGAGATATTCTTTGGAGGTAATATCTTTCAGGATACTGAGGTTAAAAATCCAATCCGAATGCTTTTTGAGGGCGTTAAAAGAAAAGTTATGGTGTTCTCTCCTGCCGCATTAGATTTTATCGGTCCAGGTGATCGTAACCAACCCATTTTTATCATGAGGGGAGGGTAAATCCGCAAAAAAGGAATGGACAAATTCATATTAAAAAGATCATCGAAACGAAGGATTAAAAGGATAATCCTTCTCGATTGAATAGATATAAAAATAATAGGGAAAGGAAAAAACCTTTAAGTCGAATGAAGGAAATTTAAATATATTAAAAGGACTTAACCACGGGGTTAAGTCTTTTTTATTTATTTAACATAATAAAGATATTCCATGGAAAAAATAATATTGTTTAGAAAATTTTTCTCGAAAGGGGAATTTATCATGCCAGATCAGAAACACAATCTTATAATTCCACTTAGCGAGAATGTAGAGGAAAACATCAAAAAACTGGAAATGGCACTTGGAAATAGTGATGATTTATCCATTAGGAGACTCAGTGTTTCCACTAAAAACCTGGTCATTATCCATATTGAAGGCATCGTTGATGACCAAAGTATTACTGAAAATGTGATTAGCCCGATTATTCAACTTAATAAAGAAAATCTTCTCTTTAAAAGTGCACAAGACTTAGCAGACAAAATGGTTGAGATTATATCTGTAGCCTCTATAGAATTTATATTCAATTGGTCAGAGCTATTAGATAAAATTTTGGGCGGAGATACGGTTATTTTGCTTGATGACTCCACAAAAGCGATCACTTTAGGTACAAAGAAGATTCAATCCCGTTCTATTACTGAACCGACTACCCAAACCGTTATTAAAGGTCCAAAGGATAGCTTTACAGAGAATATTAGTACAAACATATCTTTGGTTCGGTCTAGAATTCAAAATGCTAAATTAAGGCTAAAATCAACTAAAGTAGGAAATGTAACAAAAACAGATGTAGGGATTATGTACATAGAGGGAATTGCAGATCACAGCATAGTCAATGAAGCGATGTCTCGGCTAAAAAAGATAAATATAGACAGCATACTTGAAGCCAATTATATAGAAGAAGCAGTTCGAGACAACAGGAAAACACTCTTTCCTCTTATGCAAAGTTCTGAAAGACCTGACGTAGTTGCTGCGAATTTATTAGAAGGCAAAATTGCTATTATTATCCAAGGAACACCATTTGTCTTAATTTTACCGGTATTTCTTATTCAGTTTTTTCAATCTCCTGAAGATTACTATGAAAATAATGTTTTCAGTTCTTTTTTGAGATTAATTCGGATTGGCTCTTTCCTTTTGAATATGTATGCCTCCGCCATTTACTTAGGTTTAATTACGCACCATCAAGGATTAATCCCTACTACATTAATGGTCACGTTAATGGCACAAAGAGAAAGGGTTCCTTTTCCAGCGATCATCGAATTATTACTTATGGAGCTTGCATTTGAAGTTCTTAGAGAAGCTGGAGTTCGTATGCCTAGAGCAATTGGTCCAGCTGTATCCATTGTTGGAGCACTTATTTTAGGTCAAGCAGCAGTGGAAGCAGGGTTTGTTTCTGCGGCAATTGTTATCATTGTAGCCACGTCAGCTATAAATAGCTTCACACTCCCGAATACAAATATTGTAAATACTGCAAGAGGCTTGCGGTTTTTATTAATTTTCAGTTCTGCTTTTATAGGATTTTATGGCATTTTATTACTTACATTATGTATATTAGTACATCTTTGTAGTTTACGCTCTTTCGGTGTGCCTTATGTTGCTCCTTTTGCACCTTTTAGAATCAGTGGTCAAAAAGATAGCTTAATTCGTTTTCCAATTACTTCTTTAAATATGAATGATTCAGAGGTTAAAAAAGAAACGAAAACAAAATGAATCGAGTTGGAGCCAAAAATGAGAAAACTCGTTACTTTGCTCTTCACCCTCATGTTAATCCCTGGCTGTTCCAATTATATGGAGTTAAATGAATTAGGTCTTATCATTGCCATGGGAATAGATGTCTCTCAGGAAATTGAAAATGGATATCGGGTTACGTTCCAAGTGATAAACCCAAGCCAATTATCTCCCACAGGGACTCCTACCGGGATACCAGTGTCTAACTATACTGTAGAAGGAGAGACTTTAGTAGATGTCTACCGAAGAGCATCTACTATTATTCCGAGAAATAACGACGTTTCACATCTATCACTGGTCATCATTAGTGAAGAGCTGGCACGAAAAGGAACAAATTTAGTATTTGACGCGTTTGAGCGAGGGAAACAAGCAAAATCTACTTTTCACGTTTTTATTGCAAGAGGAACTTCAGCCGAAAAGGTCCTCGGGGTGGTTGAACCGCTTGAATCAAATCCAACAAAAAGTGTTATAAGTACCAGTGAAAACAATCAAAAAATTTACGGTATTTCAAAAATTACGCCCTTACATGAAGTCATTGCTACTCTTTCAAGTGAAGGAAAAGACCTGCTATTACCAGGAATTAAACTAAATAAAAAACTAACATCCAAAAACCAAACTGACAATTTAAATAATATAAAGCCATCTGTTATTGAAGTTAGTGGTTTAGCGATATTTAAGAAAGATAAATTGGTACGCTGGTATGATGGAGAAATAGCCCGAAATGCCCATTTAATTTTATCAGAAATAGAAACTACATCATTTCCTATACCCTGTGACAAAAAGACTATGACACTTATTAGTAAAAGAAGTAAAGGCTCAATTAAAACCCTTTTAAAACCTATTCCCACTTTACAAGTCAACATAGCAATAAACACTGAAATATCTGAAATGAATTGTACTAAAGATCTAACTGATAAAAAAGTGTTAACAGAAATTGAGACGGAGTTAGAAAAAGAAATAAGAAGACAAGTACAGCGAACCATTGAAATCTCACAGAGTACAGGAACTGATGTGTTTGGATTTGGATCTACACTATCAAAAGAAAATCCCGGTTATTGGAAAAAACACAAAAAAGAATGGAAAACCATTTTCAGCAAGGCAAAAGTGGAGGTTAACGTAAAAGGTTCTATAAATGATTCAGGCCTTGTAACGGATCCCTATGAACCTAAATAATAGCAAAGAGGTATACAGCTATGTCTACTGTGAAAATTGATGGATATCAACTTTTCTGCTTAATCGTCCTTTTTTTGTTTGGGACCACCATTTTTTTAGATATTGGCAGCGGAGCAAAACAAGATGCTTGGATTCTTACCCTTATCTCACCTTTTACTGGATTAATTTTATTCACGATATACTATCATCTTCATAAGAGATATCCTACTCTTCCCCTAACAGAATATATAAGGAAAATTTGGGGTAAGTTCCTAGGAAGTATCATTAGTTATTTTTATATTATTTATTTTATTTATATTGCATCAAGGGTTTTACGAGATATTGAAGAAATACTGATTAATTCTGCTTATTACAAAACTTCAATCACGGTTGTTGGAATTTGTATGATGTTTACCTTAATCTACACGGTAAATTTCGGGTTTGAAGTATTTGCAAGGGTAGCATGTATTTGCTTTTTATTGATTGGTTTTACTTTATTAATGATTAATATTATGTTTATCGTAACCGATCTAATCCATCTCGAAAATCTAAAACCAATCCTTGCAGATGGATGGAAACCAATTGTTAAAGCACTACCGTTAAATGTAACCGTTCCTTATGGGGAATTAATTACACTCTCAATGATCTTCCCCTATATGAATAAACAAACAAAAATATTGAAGACAGGAATGATGGCAGTACTATTTGCAGGAATTTATTTTACCTTAAACATTCTTTTATTAATTTGTGTACTAGGAACTGACGTCTTATCAAGATCTTCATTTCCAGCACTTAAAGCAGCCAGCTTCATAGATATTGCAGGATTTATTCAACGGTTAGATTCTTTTGTCATCATTTTAGTTGTGTTATTAGGATTTATTAAAATAACCATGTTTTTCTTTTGTGCAGTCATTGGAATGAACACTCTGTTTAAAATAAAATCAAGTGCACTATCCAACTATTTGGTAGGAGTAATGATATTACTATCATCCATAATGATAGCACCTAGTTACCAAAATCACTTAGATGAAGGACTAAAAATCGTACCGTACTTGCTTCATATTCCATTACAAATAGTCATCCCTTTCTTATTACTACTCACTGTCTTAATAAAGGGGAAAATTAAAAATATGATGAATTAAGTATTTTGAAGAAGTTATTTCCTTTTTCGGATATGAGTCAAAATTAGTAGAACAAATATTATGAAACAAATCAAAATGAGAAAATAATCTTCTCCTTTAGCTACTTTTAATAATTTACTAAGACTAAACCAGGCTTCGTACAAATCATGGCCTTGTACAATGTCCATTAGAACAACTAGAGAGATGGTACTTATAAAAATAAATATTAAAATTCCTGCTGTAAGCACATCATTCACCCACAAGTTCTAGTATTGTCAATTTACAAGTAACCTTACTATAATTAACAAGTTTTATTATTCATAACCATAAATATAAATGAATTTGCCACCTACAAAAGAAGCAATGTTTTGTATCCTTATACAAATACATTGCTTTTTTATATTTACAGGCAATATAAATGCGAAAGATTTGTTGGAACATATTACTCATTAAAATTAAGAGTTTTCTATATTAATATAGTATTAATAAGTTAATCTCGAATTTATAATGGTCCAACCTATTCTGAGGAGGCATTTATGCTAAAAAAAATTATCTCGTCTATTGTTTCCTGCTCAATACTAATTACTGGTGTTTTTACACTTTCTATCATAACTCCCAAAGAAGCAAGTGCATCTTCTTACAATGAATTGGCAGATCGTCCTTTTATGGGCTGGAGCAGTTGGAGTTCAATTCGTAGAAATCCAACTGAGGAGAAAATTAAAGCCGCAGCTGATGTAATGGCGGCGAAATTCAAGTCTCACGGATATGAGTATGTCAATCTTGATGATTATTATATGTTGGATTGGAGGACTACCGTTGATGAATATGGCAGATGGGCGGTAGATTCTAAAAAATTCCCAAATGGGATGAAAGCACTTGGGGACTATATCCATAAAAAAGGCTTGAAGTTCGGCCACTATGTTACCCTTGGTATTCCAAAAGCCGCTGTGGATCAAAATACACCGATTGAAGGGACACCGTATCATGCAAAAGATATCGTGGACCTAAGTAAAGAACAAAAGAAAAATTTTAATTATGAACAAATGTATGCCATTGATTATTCAAAGCCCGGGGCACAAGAGTATATTGATTCTTGGGCAAAGCAGTTTGCTTCCTATGGGGTAGATTACCTTAAAATTGACGGTGTTCGAAATCAGGATATTGCAGATGTTGAAGCATGGGCAAAGGCACTAAAGAAAACTGGTAGACCAATCCATGTGGAGTTGTCCAATAACCTCGATATCAAACACATTGATACCTGGAAAAACTTATCCAATGGATGGCGGACCGATCACGATGTAGAAGCCTATGGGACTCCTTACCTTGTCACTTGGAAAAAGATATCGAAAAGATTTGATGACGCAGCAGAGTGGCAGCAACATGCAGGACCAGGCGGCTGGAATGACTTTGATTCACTAAATGTCGCAAACGGAAGTAAGGATGGTATTACCAATGATGAAAAACGTTCTTACGTATCACTTTGGGCGATTGCCGCATCCCAGTTTGTAATTGGAAATGACCTGACTAAGCTGGATGATTACGGGGTTAATCTCTTAACAAATGACGAGATCATTGGAGTAAATCAAAGTGGTGTGGCAGGAAAACGGTTATACAAAAAAATGGACTCTCAAGTATTCTATCAATCTCTTCCAGACGGTTCGTACAATCTAGCACTCTTTAATACCGGCGCTTCTACACAACATGTAAACATCAAATGGGAAGACCTAGGGATTAAAGGCTCAGCTTTCGTGCGTGATTTGTGGAACCATCAAGATTTAGGAAGCATGGAAACAGGTTTTACAGCAAATCTTCCTACGCATGCTTCTCGTATGATTCATGTCGTACCGGCTTCGTCCCTTACTATTTCGCCGAAAAGCGGTGCAAGTGAGGTTAGTCCTACCAATGTGACGTTCAAATGGAGCGCCAAATTAGGTGCGGAAAGTTACCTTGTGCAGGTGGCAACAGATTCAAGCATGAGAAATATTGTCTTTGATCAAACTGTATCTGACCCATCTGCAAATGTAAAGGAACTTGATAAGGATACGCGTTACTACTGGAAAGTATCATCTGTTTCAGGTGGCAAGGAAACTCAGATCGGTATCTATTCCTTTCATACGGAAATAACAACTGTTCCGGCCAAACCAAGTGGAATGCTGGCAACCAGAAATAATAAAGATTCAGTATCACTTACCTGGAATCCGTCATTTGGTGCAACCTCCTATACAGTCTACCGCAAGAAGGTTAATGGTTTTGGAGTAAGCAGCGATTATACGCCTATCGCAGAAAATCTAACGGCGACAAACTTTATGGATAAAACTGCTAAACGCCACACTGGCAGCACATATTCGTATATCGTCACGGCAAACAACACAATTAGTGAAAGTGCAAAGTCCTTTGAGGCTAAAACGGACCAACAATCCCCTGCTCAGGTGGCAGCACTGACAGTATTTTTATCACTATTAATCTTTTCAAAACTCTTTACTATTGCTAGAGATAGATTTAAAGGTTCAAAATCTAGTATACCGCAAAGGAAAGTTGCTTAACATTCTATAAGGGGGGAGTCATCTTTCCCCTCCCCCTACCGTTTTATGGACCTCAATAAACTAATCCTCTTTTCTTTTACCCTCTTTCGTGTTTCGTATTCTTGAAATTTAGAATTTTTTTTTCGAGAATACAGCGCATTTATTGATGCTCTAATACTGGAACAATACCCACAATTTGTGCATGTACCATCCTCGAACATTCTTAATGCCATACATTCTGGACATTTGTGAATATCCATCGAAATCCCCCCACTATCCCATAGTTACTCTATTAATAAATAATATGAAGGGGGAAGGTTATATATTTTTAATTCCTTAATTGCTTTTGCTGTTTTTTTGGTGAATTGAAAAAGTGCAAGGTACCTTCGACATAATAAACATTGATAAATTAATGGACATTTGTCTATAATTATATAAACTTTCAAATATTCCTAATGGTTAAATAAACCATTTTTAAGTAAGCGAACTAAATTGTTAAATATCTTTATGAAAGTTGGTGACCCTTAAAATGTCTAAGGTGGATAGAAGAATAGCCAAAAGCCAAGAAGCCATTAAAAAAGCAGTTATTGAATTGATGTCCGAAAAAAATTTTGATGACATTACGATTCAAGAAATTTCCGACAGAGCAAATGTTAGCCGAGGTACTATCTATCTTCATTATTTGGATAAGTATGATTTACTGGATAAACTCATTGCAGAACATATAGAAGAACTACGGGCTATATGTGAATCGTCATCTGAATTGGAATTTATCGATGCCAATCTCCCTTGGTTTGAATACCTTGAAAGTCATTATTTATTCTTTTCCACGATGTTGGCGAGTAAAGGAGCCCCTTCATTTCGTAGTCAGTTCCTTGATTTTCTCATTGAAGAATTCAAAGCTGAAGTGGATGTATCTAAAGGAAAAAATCAAGGATTAAACGAAGATATTATTCTTCAATTTATAGTGACCTCTTACGTAGGGATAGTAGAATGGTGGTTCAAGAATGGAATGCCTTATCCACCTCGTGTCATGGCAGAACAAGTAGGGATTTTGTTAGAGAGGAATTTATGATTTGAAAGGATTGCATTGTTGACCGATTAGATTCCTAAGTTTATCTACTACTTTATTTCATAACGAAAAAAAGCCGGCAATGATGACTGCCGGCTTTCTTGTTATCCTTCAGAATTTAAATCTTTTTATTTCCTAATAGACGCTGCAATACTAACTACTCCTAAAGCAAATATACAGCCTAAAATGAAACCCACAAAAATAATGTATGTTGTCAAAAATTGCTCTAGCTCCTTTTTAAAAAATAGGTTATGGCCTACAAAACTTGAAATTAATATACACTATCCTCGTTTTGTTGACTGGAACCCAAACCATATCATATATTGATCTAAACTAAAGGACCGACTACTGTATGAGGTACGTATGGTTCCTCTAGTGATGCTATTTCTTCATTTGTTAACTTAATGGAAAGAGCTGGTACTGCATCTTCGAGATGCGATATTTTTGTAGCCCCAATAATAGGAGCTGCTACCGGTTCCTTTTGAAGCAACCAGGCAAGGGCAATTTGGGCGCGAGGTACGCCATGTTTCTCGGCAATGGTAGCAACCTGCTTCGCGATTAATCTGTCTGTTTCAGCAGTAGCATCATATTTAGACCTCTGAACTTGATCAGTTTCAGCACGAAGCGTTGTTTCCGACCAATCTCGCGTTAGTCTTCCAGATGCAAGCGGGCTATACGGAATCACACCAATTTTTTCTTCCTTACATAACGGCAGCATTTCACGTTCCTCTTCACGATACAAAAGGTTTAAATGATTTTGCATCGATACAAACCGGGTCCAACCATGTTTTTCAGCGACATGGTTCGCTTTTAGGAACTGCCATGCCAACATGGCAGAAGCACCAATGTATCTTGCCTTACCTGCCTTCACGACATCATGCAATGCTTCCATTGTCTCTTCGATAGGAGTGTTATAATCCCAGCGGTGAATTTGGTACAGATCAACATAATCTGTTCCTAGTCGTTTAAGACTTTTATCAATTTCAGTCATAATATGCTTTCGCGAAAGACCATTACCATTTGGACCTTCATGCATCGGAAAATAAACCTTCGTTGCAAGGACAATTTCATCCCGATTGGCAAAATCCTTTAGAGCTCTCCCAACAATTTCTTCGCTTGTTCCGGCTGCATACACATTCGCTGTGTCAAAAAAATTAATTCCTAACTCAAGGGCTTTTTTAATAATGGGACGGCTGCTTTCTTCATCAATTACCCATGGATGGATCCATCTCTCTGCTATACCAAAACCCATACAGCCTAAGCAAAGCCGAGATACATCCAATCCGGTATTTCCAAGTTTTGTATATTCCATTTGATTTGTCCTCGCTTTCTAAACATTGTTAACTAGTTCCTATTATAACCAGTAAGATAACACATTCAATTGTTAAACAAACACAATTTGTTAATTACTGAACATAATAATAAAAATTGTTCATTATTAAACATAAAAGTTGGTTGGTCAATCGTCCTCACAAAAAAACTAATCGGAATTTTTTTCCGATTAGTTTTTCTTTTATTGATTCCCTTTTTTAATTCACTCAGATTTATTACTTTAATTCCTTGTCAATTGAGCTTTCTTCAACTTAAGGTCGAAGCGATCTGCGTTCATTACCTTAACCCAGGCCGCAATAAAGTCACGTACAAACTTCTCTTTGTTATCATCTTGAGCATAAACTTCTGCAATTGAGCGAAGAACAGAATTTGAGCCAAACACGAGGTCGACTCTAGTCGCTGTACGCACTATTTTCCCTGTTTTTCGATCACGTCCTACATAGACGTTTTCTTCTACAGGCTTCCACTCTACTCCCATGTCAAGTAAGTTAACAAAGAAGTCGTTCGTGAGTGTTCCTACTCGTTCAGTGAATACACCGTGTTCAGTGCCGCCATGATTTGTACTTAGAACACGCATACCCCCTATCAGTACCGTCATTTCTGGTGCACCTAGGTTTAGAAGTTGTGCCTTGTCTACTAGGAGTTCCTCCGGACTTATAGTATATTGCTTCTTCTGATAGTTGCGGAAACCATCCGCAATAGGCTCTAGCACTGCAAATCCTTCCACATCGGTTTGTTCTTGTGTTGCATCACCCCGTCCAGGAGCAAAAGGAACTGTCACATCAAAGCCAGCTTCTTGCGCTGCCTTTTCTATCGCCGCATTACCACCTAAAACAATCAAATCAGCAATGCTGACCTTCTTTTTCGATTTACTTTGAATGTCTTCTAGGACATTAAGTACTTTGGCAAGCTGTTCCGGCTGATTCACTTCCCAATCCTTCTGTGGAGCAAGACGGATGCGGGCACCATTAGCGCCGCCACGCATATCTGAGCCACGGAAAGTACTAGCGGAAGCCCAAGCAGTGGTTACTAACTCGCTGACGGTAAGTCCTGAGTTTAGAACTTTCCCTTTAAGTTCTTCTACCTCAGCATCTGTTAATTCATAATCAGCTGTTGGTACAGGGTCTTGCCAGATAAGATCTTCTTTCGGAACCTCTGGTCCTAAATATCTTGCTTTAGGACCCATGTCACGGTGAAGAAGCTTGAACCATGCACGAGCAAACACCTCTGCAAATTCTTCTGGATTCTGATGGAAACGACGGGAGATCTTTTCGTATTCGGGATCGTATCGTAATGCCATATCTGCGGTGGTCATCATCGTTGGAACTTTAATGGATGGATCTTCTGCATCCGGTGCAAGATCCTTCTCATCTGGATTCACAGCAAGCCACTGATAAGCACCTGCAGGACTCTTTGTAAGCCACCATTGATATTTAAACAATAGATCAAAGTAACCATTGTCCCACTGTGTTGGATTAGCAGTCCAAGCACCTTCAATACCACTGGTGATTGTGTCGTGACCCTTACCGCTGCCGTGAGTGCTTAACCAACCTAATCCTTGCGCTTCAATTGGAGCAGCCTCTGGTTCTGGACCAACATGAGCAGCATCTCCTGCACCATGTGCCTTACCAAACGTATGACCGCCTGCAATTAATGCTACCGTTTCTTCATCGTTCATTCCCATTCGGGCAAAGGTTTCGCGAATGTCACGAGCACTAGCAACAGGATCAGGGGTACCATTTGGACCTTCTGGGTTTACATAAATAAGACCCATCTGAACAGCAGCTAGTGGATTTTCAAGCTCACGATCACCAGTGTACCGTTTGTCTCCAAGCCATTCGGCTTCTGTCCCCCAGTAGATGTCTTCTTCTGGATGCCAAATGTCTGGGCGTCCTGCTCCAAATCCAAAAGTCTTGCCACCCATTGATTCAATGGCAACATTGCCTGCTAGAACAAGCAAGTCAGCCCATGAGATCTTGTTGCCATACTTTTGCTTAACCGGCCATAATAGTCTACGGGCTTTATCCAGGTTGCCGTTATCTGGCCAGCTGTTCAGTGGAGCAAAACGCTGTGCACCCGTTCCAGCACCACCCCGGCCGTCACCTATCCGATATGTACCTGCAGCATGCCAAGACATACGGATAAAGAATGGACCATAATGTCCATAGTCAGCAGGCCACCAATCTTGACTTTTTGTCATTAGATCACGTAGATCCTGCTTAAGAGCATAGTAGTCTAATTTCTTAAATTCCTCTGCATAATCAAAGTCTTCTCCCATAGGGTTAGATTTTCTGTCATGCTGATGAAGAATGTTTAAGTTTAACTGATTTGGCCACCAGTCTCGGTTTGAGGTACCACTAGATGTGTTACTAGTAGCACCTCCGTGACCAAACGGGCATGCTCCAGTATTAGCATTGTTTTTAGTGTCCATAAAATTTGTCCCCTTTCTATGAAATAAATAATTATTCTTCTAGTGGTGAGAACATAAAACTGGATGTCTATAACTATTCTATTTATATTCTACTAAGCTATTACTTAAACTTGCAAAGATAATCATAATTATCACAAAGTTTTAACATTTAGGAATCTTTAATACTGGTTACACTGCTTATTCAAACTAATATAATGAATTCTGAACCTAATCAATTTTGAAATCCATAAAAAAAAGATGAATTCTGCTTATACAGAAATCATCCCTTAGGTTGCATTTTTATCACAATTTTTTATAAACCCATGGTTTTTATTAGTTCGTCACTTATTTTTTGGTGCTTTATTAAAACTTCCATTTTAGGAATATCGACAACATTCTTTTCAATTGTTAAGCTTAATTCTGGTATTTCTAAAAAATTCTTTATTGTTAGAGCACAAGCACCCATTACACATGCATTTATACCAAGGTCTGAAATGAATAACTCTTTATAATTGCTTATCGAATTACTTAAGTTTGATTTAATTTGACTCGGTGCTTCAGGAAACAGTTTCAATAATTCACTATTTATAACCAGTGTTTCAGGATTAAGGATATTAATAATGTTATTTAGGCCGATTGATATATAACTTATAAACTCGTCTACTTGAATCATAACTACTGGATTTTTTTCATTAACAAGATCTCCAATATCCTGGTATGTCAAATTTGAATTATCTAGTTTATTGGATAATTGTTGAATAAAGCTAACCTCAGAAGCATACAACTCCCAGCAACCCGATTTCCCACAATTACATGGTTGCCCATTAGGTTTGATAATCATGTGACCCATTTCACCTGCATAACCATTATACCCTTTTACCAGTTCTCCTTTGATTAAAAATCCTAATCCTATCCCAGAATACATACAGATACTAATTAAGTTTTCACTTTGATGAAAATAAAATACTTTTTCTGCAAATGAACATAAATTTGCATTATTCTCGACATAAACATCGATATCTACATTTTTCTCTAGGTCCCCTTTTAGGTCCTTGTTATACCATTTATGTTGTGGAACAAAACTAATGGTTCCGTCATTCTTCACAGTTCCATGAATCCCAATGGCAACACCAACAATTCCAAAACGACTATGAGAAAATTTTTCTTGGTATCCTTTAATTTGGTCGATTAAGATATAAAGAGTCTTATCGTAATCTGAATTTACTAACTCTACATTATCTGAAAGGACTTGTCTTCCCAATAAATCAGATATGGTAAATCTAATATTTCGATAATCCAAATCGATTCCTAAAGCATAACCAGCATGGGGACTGAGAGAAAGCATAATCGGCTTTCTTCCCACGTTGTTATACTCTTCATGAGATTCGAAAATTATATCTTCCTCTAATAAATTGGCTACCTGTGAAGAAATTGTTGCTTTCGTTAATTTTGTGATACTAGCTAAATCAGACCTAGAAATTTTCCTATGTTTAATAATTTCACTTAAAATCAAGCTCCTATTTTTCTTCTTAAGATAGGCCGCAACACCAATTTCCATAAGTTTATCCTTCTATTCCAATAAATTATCAATCTTTTAAGCTTACCTTTCCACTCGGTCTCCTGATGGGTGCTATAAAAAAATTATTTTATCTCAATTAGATTTTTCATATTTTTAGCAATCAGCCCAACTGCTCGTTTGGGACTCAAACGATACAGTTTATCCATGAGCTTAGAGTCTTTACCTGCTAATACTCTGTATTGATCTGTTTCCATTCCATTCACAATGATTTCGGCGGCTTCCTTTGGTGTTAATAATTTAGAGATATCTTGTTCGCTTGCATTCGCATTAGTAGAACCTTCTACCCCAGAATTTCTCATAATATCTGTACCCACACCACCTGGAAAAACAACTGTTACTTTTACATTTGTATCTTTAAGTTCCGCCTGCAATCCTTCGGTCATCAGTTTAACCGCAGCCTTGGATGCACCGTATATAGATTGGCCGGGAACAGGAAGAAATCCTCCCATACTAGAAATGTTCGTGATATGTCCTACTGGTCTTTTTAACAGATAAGGCAGGAACGTCTTTGTCATATAAAGCGTCCCGTAAAAATTAATATCCATCACCAATTTGATTTTATCCATGTCTAGGTCATTGACATAGACGAACGGCTGAATAATCCCAGCATTATTAATAATTCCATCTACTGCGCCATGATGGGCGATGACTTGATCGGGAAGTGCCTCAACTGCCTCTCTTTCTGTTAAATTCACGATGTGTGTGGATAATTTATTCCTTTTTTCACCAGCCTGAGTAATTGTTTCTTCAAGTGCATCTCTGTTAATGTCAACAGCAGCAACTCTCGCCCCTTTAGAAAGGAGGTTAAGGACTAATTCACGCCCTATACCGCCGCCAGCTCCAGTAACAATAATCACTTTGTCTAAAACTTTCATTTTAGTACTCTCCCCTATGTTCTACTAGAATATAGCATTCTCTTAAACTTTTAGACCGTTAAGCCCAGCTTTCTTTATATTCCCCAAAAAAGATAGGCTATCCTTTGGATATCTAGTTTGAGTGGATCGGTCAACAGCTATTAAGCCAAAGGTTTGGGCGTATCCTAATTGCCACTCGAAATTATCTAATAATGACCAGTAGGTATATCCAATCACATTAATACCCTCTTCCAGACATTGATACACACCAGCAAGTGCTCGTTCGATAAACTCCACTCTTTCCTCATCATTGTCCGTAGATATACCATTTTCTGTGACAATGATTGGTTTATCCCAATATTTAGCGACAAATCTCAGGACATTCCCCAATGCCTCTGGATAAAATTCATAACCCATTTTTGTTAATCTCGATGTTTCATCTGGTTTCACAGCGCCATCTGGACCATGGATCTTTCGAGAATAATTTTGAACTCCTAAAAAATCATCTTCTTGAAGGAAAGGAAGATAGTTAAGATAGTCTTCGTACTGCTCTTTTTCAACGTACGGCTCTCCACCAGGCAATGCTTGATGATCATAAAGTGAAAACGTGATTCCAACCTTAATTGATGGGTTTAATTCTTTAATTATGTTTCTGGCCTTTTCGTGGCATTTCATAATAATAATTTCACCATTTTCAGTACGAGGAGATAGAAATGACTGCACGTTCCTAGGATCAATTCCAAAAGCCACTCCCAATTCTCGATAGTAGGTCTCCATTTTAGCTTTCATATCGACATTTAGCCCAACCTGAACATCAACACTGTTATCTTTATTCGCTGAATTACTTCCATTAGCTGTCATTCTTTTCATGATCTTTGTAATTTGTTTACCCATATTCGCTTCATTAATAGTACAAATATAAGGTATTAGATTGCCCAATTCCGAAACGACATATCGACTATAATTTCCGAAGTACTCAATCGTCGATTCACTTTCCCATCCACCTTCAGAAATCAACCATTTTGGAGATGAAAAGTGATGTAAAGTCACTATCGGTGTCACATTGTTTTGATGACAGAATTCAAGGACTTGTCTGTAATGGTTAATCTCATTATTATCAAAGTTGCCTTTGGCAGGTTCGATTCGCGCCCATTCTATTGAAAACCGATAGGTGTTTAAACCTGCATCAACTAACAACTGAACATCTTCTTTGTACTTATGGTAATGGTCAACGGCATCTAAGGATGGCTCCTTGTACATCGTGCCAGGGATATGCTCCATAGTCCAAAAATCACTATTAACATTATTACCTTCGACTTGGTGTGCCGCAGTAGCAGCACCAATCATAAAATCGCTAGAAAATTTTTTCATATTATTCAACAAGTCCTTTCCTTTTTGAATTTCGAGAAAAATAGAAAGCCTTTACAAATTAATAGTAACATTGATTAATTATTAGTTATGGTATTTTAGTACTTTTTTTAGTATACTTAATAGAAAAATTGAATAGTACCTACTAGGGAGTTGATACTTGTGAGCGCTTCCTTCGAAACGATTAAAGATAAATGTCATCTCGTTGCGGAAACCTTTGATTTACCCGTGTTCTTCATTAACCCAGATGGGAAAGTTATCTATGAAAGCTTACATAATCATTCGGTAAATCCTTTATATGAAAACCAAAAAGAAAAATTTTTCAACCCATTGAAGTTTAAACCAAATAAAGAATACCGATTTCCAATTATTAGAAAATCTGTATACTCAGAAAAATTGATATTAATTAGTGTCTTCAATAATCAAACCTTCCAAGGTACAGTGATAGCCGGACCTACTTTAGCCTTTCCATTAACTGAAGACATAATTAATGGTATCATCAATGACACACGTGCATTTTTTATTAGAGACAAAGTATTTCAATATTACAGTTCCTTACCTATTATAGGAGCAGAAAAACTGATAAATATAAGTGTATTTATCTATCACTTGTTCAATTATGAACTACTTTCACAAAAATCAGTCATAAGTGAGAACGTGGAAAAATCAGAAATGAACACAAATGAACAGGTGAATCTATCCGTTTCACAAAATTTACAATCAAATGTATTTCATAGCGACCGTCTGTTTGAAAAGAAACTTTTATATTTGATAAAAGAAGGAAGAGTCGAAGACTTAAATGAGCTTTCTAACATAAAAGAAGAAGAAACTGCTAGTATTTTATCAAAGTCAAGTTATCTTCGATCTAATAAAAACCATATCATTACCCTCATCACTTTAGTCTCTAGAGCTGCTGTTGATGGAGGATTACATGAGGAAGTTGCCTTTTCTTTGCATGATAGATTTATACAACAAGTGGAGGAACTTAACCGATTAGATGAAATTAGGAGCTTGGCAGGCGATGTTCTCTACACATTTGCCGAGAAAGTAAAACAAGTAAAAGATGAACGTTATTCCAAAACAATTACCACCTGTAAAGATTATATTTACAAACATATTTACGATGACATTAACCATAACGATATCGCCAATAAGGTTGAACTGAGCCCGAAATATTTGTCCTTTTTGTTTAAAAAGGAGGTGGGTATAACGGTAAGCGAATATATCCAGCAAACAAAAATTGACGAGGTAAAAAAATTACTTGCCTATAGTAAAACTCCCATATCTGAAATTTGTTCGCTCCTAAATTTTAATGATCAAAGTTATTTTACGAAGGTTTTTAAAAAGGTTGTCGGAATAACTCCAAAGCAATATAGGGAAAGACATCATCTAATAGAAAAAAAGTAACCCAACAGCACTGTTAGGTTACTTTTTTCTATTAATACAATTATTATAGAGCATTCTGTTGTCTTCGTTCAGCAAGATCTCTAGCAATTTGCTTCTGTTTTTCCTCTGTTATATCAAACCATACCAAAGATAATGTAAATATTAACACAACCGCTGGAAGTATGCCCATTAGTAATTTTAATCCAAAGATGGTCTCGCTGGTTTGCTCCACTCCAGGCACATACCCAACAAAATGCAATGCTCCAGCTGCGATAGCGCCTGAAATCGCTGTTGCTAAAGTCTGTACAAACCCTTGAATAGAACCCATAAAACCGCTTACATTCATTCCAGTCTTCCATTCCGAATAATCCATTGCAGCTGGCATCATGGAACCCTGCGCTGGCGTAGCTAATCCTAAGAAAAAGGCTGCAATAACATTTAAAGCAAGGAACAATGTAACACCCGTGGATGTATTTGGAATAAACATGACAGAAGCTGTACATACCACATTCACGATGGCAGCAGTAAGAACATTGATTTTAATACCAAATCGTTTCGTTATTGGACCACTTAACATTACACCTATAACTGTTGGCAAAACACTAACTGCCCCATATGTAACCAGTAGCCCTTCATTATTGAAGTAATATTTAAAATAGTGAATCATAATTGCAGCTCGAATACCGTTCGCTAAATTTATTGCCAATATATATACATATAAGACCACAGCGGCTTTATTGCTAAATACTGCCACATTCATTTCCTTAAATGAGAGTCTCACTTTTTCTTTACTATTTTGATCAATATATCTTTCCTTTAAGGAAGTCACTTGGAAGACTGATACTAAAATCCCAATAACTGCAACGATTCCCATCATAAACGAAAATCCTTTGGCGTCACTGCCACCACCTAAAGCCTTATAAAGTGGTTGAAAACCTAATGATGCAAAAAGTGCACCGACCATAATTAGAATATATCCAATCTGCCCCATAGAGATCCTGTCATCTATCCTTTTGGTAATTGCAGGTCCGACTGCCGTATTTGGTGCATATTTAATGGAAATTAAGATACTGTAAACCAAATACGTGATACTGATATAGATTAATTTTCCAGTGGGACTTAGGCCAAAATCCGTAAATGTTAACCACCCGAAAATAGCAGTTGGCACCCCTAATATTAAAAAATAGGGAACGTACTTGCCCCATGGAGTTGTTACTTTATCTACAAAAACGCCAAACACTGGTACCAACATAGCGTCAATAATACGAGCAAACAAAAATAATCCTGCGACATAAGCTGGACTGATTTCCATTATGTCCGTATAGAAGAAGAGCAAGAACGTAGCAATGATTTGATTATGCATGACTCCCATCATGTTACCGATCGTAGCGGCTACCTTCTCGCGGAATGTAAGTTTTCGATCTTCTTCGTGAATGACACTAACAGATTGATTTTGTGTAACTTCTGTTGCCTGCATATTTGTATTCCCCCGCAACTAGTATATAATTTACAAATCTTAAGATGGAGTGCTTTAGCAATAGTGAGGCAGATATTGCAAAACGTTTTAACTAAATAACTCTTAGTAATAAACAAATTACAACTTACTTAAAAATAAAAGATTAATATAGAGTCCAATCTTCCTTAACTTAATCATAAGTTCCAAATATTTCTTAGTATTTTGACCTAATAAAAATCCTCCTTCGTTTTTAAAATGTATTCGTTTTCTAAGTTCATAATAAAATTTCCCTATCTATAATTATGTTAATTTAGTACTATTTTTGGTAAAAAGAGAATGAGATACAAATAAATTCTTTTATTAACTATATTACTAAAATAGTTCCATCAACCTGGTATACCGTAATCGCTACAAAAAAACTCGACATTTGACATGTCGAGTTACCGGTTTTATTAAAAAAGGTGGCATTTTACATTCTAATCTAGTTTAGGAACGGTGCATTATATTTCACAGGGAAAAACCACACCCCACTCCGACCGGAGTCTATCCATGAGCTTCATCGTACTAAGTGTTTCATCAAGCGGCATTATAGAACTTTCCTTCAAACCCGTATCAAGGCAGCGCATTACCTCTTCTACCTCATATTCATATCCATTTATCCTGAAGGGAATGGAAAATTCTTTCACGGTCTGAGAATTATGTAAACTAATCACTTGTGCACCGTGAAAAGGTGGAAATACTTCAATATACCCGTCGGTTCCCGTAACTTTTGCACTCATGGTTCGAAAGCAATCGATTCCAAAGCTCAACTCCGCCTTCTCTCCCGTTTTCCACTCGAAGGTAACTGAATCCACACCATCTACTCCTGTTGAAGCCAGCACACACTTTGATGTAATGGTATCAGGGATTCTTCCTACAATCCAATTTGCAAAGGATATTGGATAAATTCCTAGATCCAGGAGTGCCCCACCTCCAAACTCAGGAAATCTAAGGACTGAATCAGGCTCACACTCGAATGAGAAGTCAGCTTCTATTTTTTTCACATTGCCTATGGTACCTTCATTGATTAATTCTTTTAGCTTGGTTATGTTAGGGTTATATCTCATCCACATTGCTTCCATTAGAAAAACATTTTTTTGATGCGCAATAGTAATTAATTCTTCTGCTTGTTCAGCATTTATTGTCAATGGTTTCTCCAATAACACAGCTTTTTTGTTATGCAGTGCCAATTTTGCGGATTCAAAGTGCTGTGTCTTAAGATTAGCTATATAGACTACATCCACTGCAGAATCCTCTACCAACTCTTCATAGGAACCATAAACTTTTTGAACATTAAATTCCTCTGAGAAAGTTTTTGCCCTATCCATAGAACGTGATGCAACAGCATAAAGCTCAGAGCCCTCAGTCCCCTCGATCGCCTCGGCCAATTTCTTGGCAATTTTACCAGGACCCATGATTCCCCATTTCAAATCATTTTTAAAACCAATCCGTTTGTATTTTTGGACACTTTTTACCTTAATAGTCTCTAGGTCTGTTTCTTCTAGTTTCTCCAGGTCTTCTACACAAGCTTTTAATTGGTCAGGGGTAATTTGGGACTGTGGAAAACCTGACATCACCTTAAGTGAAAATCCTTGAGCTAATGCTAATCTAGGGGTTGTAGTGAAACCTGGAAAATGTTTTTCCAAAACAGCCTTTGCCGCTTCACTTTTTAGTAATTCTCCTAATCTTGTATTCTCCGAAAATGACATATTTCAACCTCCTAGTTTTTATGATTTTTAAACACCCTTAATTACTTCCCCTTCTGTTATCCCTTTTTCATTAAATGTATCTACTCTTACATAGACCGGATGGCCTTTTATTAATGCACCAATTTTCACTGTATTGCTATCAAATACCATATGGCTATGATAAAGTTTATCCTGCGAAAATCCCCAAAGAACGTTATAACCGACAGCGTCAACTATATTCCATTTAACAGAAAGATCAAGGTTGCTAATTAACTCCATTGTTACGCCGGTTGCTTTTCCAGGCAGATTCCCTTCTCCAGTCCCAAACACTCTAAGTCCGGATATACAAGCATTCTGATTGAAAGGAATTTCCTTAATCGTACATTTTATATATCTGGCTTTAACCCCAGTTTCTTTAACAACAAGGTCATGAGATAAATCTGTTTCTGTTTTGGATTTATCTTCAATAACAAAATATTCTTTGCCGTCTTCTGATCCTTCTAATAGCCATCTCGTATAGTGCTTTCTCTCATCTATGTATCTAGTTTGGTGTCCTACTCCTTGCAGAGAAGCACCTTCTGGAAGCGGTACATCAATCTTATCATCAGCAAAATTTATTTGAATGGCATGAACATCGCATACATGTTTAAGATCTACTTCAATCCATTGCCCTGATGTATTAGAAGCGGCTCTCCACCATGTCTGGATGTTTTCATCCGTAGCTCTCGATGGACCTCTTCCTACTTCGAAAGATGATGCCTTTGCAGGTTTTCCGTATGATAGAAGCATCCAGTCGGGATTATCCCACGGATCCATTTTTTGCTGTTTAACCCTTAATGGCCAATCACCAAATCTTTGATTGCAGAATAATTCCCCGTCTTTATCATATCCTGCTGGCCAGATACCCAATCTTCTTTCGAACGGGTGGTTCACGCTAATTCTCATTGTCGAAGCATGCCAATTGTTTCCAAACTTATCCTCCATTGTGGAACCATGTCCTGCACCTGGGATAAAACCACCTGGCTTATAGGAGTAAGGATTATTTTTCGCGAGAGTAAATGGACCTAATGGGTTGTCAGAAATATATACCCCATCAGCGTATACATTATATTCAGTTCCAGGACATGAGTATTGCAAGTAGTACTTCCCATTATGTTTATCCACCCAAGCTCCTTCAATGTAAGGGGCAAATGTGTAATACTTCTGTATTGCGTTCAGCATCTCCTCAGATAAGTCCGGATTATTCTTTTTATAACTATTAATTATCTCCTCTGCTTCTTCAGGTGTTTTTGGAGGAATATGATTTTCTCCGCTTCTCTCAAAACCATGAATTTTTTCATTACTAGATATAAGTTCTATTGGATCACCTTTAGGTCTCATATCCTCAGCACTTAATTCTACACCATATATAGGTGTCTCATTTGAACAACCCCAATAGAAATATATTCTTCCATCATCATCAACAAATAGATTCGGATCCCAAAATGGAAAAGTACCTACTATCTCCTCGAATTCGCCATTTATTGGATCCTTGCTTCTGAAGAATGAACAATTGCTTTCTTTATTTGAGGCTGAAAAGTAAATATATTCACCTATTACCCTTACATCCGGAGCGTAATCATAAATTGGAACACCTGTTAACGGATTAAACTCCCAATCTACAAGATTATCACTAGTAAGAAAGCCACCAGTCATCGAAGGAAAAAGATAGTATCTTCCTTTGAACAAAATCATAGAAGGGTCCGCCGCTTCTCTTGAAATAATTCGTTGATCTCTCATATCAATAAACTGATATCTATATTCCATGTTAATTGGATTACATACATATTTCATAGATATTTCCTCCAAATTTTATCTACTTTTCAAAGATATTCCTAAATAAAATTGACCCAAAATAGGCATATCCGGATGCCCCTATTACTGAAAAAATAATCATTAAATGTACAGATACATAAAAACCGTATAACATTATTATCAACAGTACCGCCATTGCAAAGCTGCTTGGCAGATTCTTTAAAGACATGAGCACAGCATTTTTCAGAGTCCCAGAAACCGTATTACTATATTTAGCCAATAATGGAAAAGTAAATATTATTGTTAAAACATATATCGTTAACCCTATAGAAAAAATTCCAGCCAAAATATAGCCAAATATATTGGCCATATGGAGAAAGTACCAAATATCTCCTAGTAAAATAACACCGCCTATCAAAAGAACAAATTCTATAATTATTCCTTGTTTTAAATTTTGCCTGAAAGCAGTCCAGAAACTTTTAATAATATATCCTTCTTCATTCTTTACCATCTTTAATGTTACATAATATACTGCGGAGGTGGCAGCCCCCATCGTTATGATAGGTGTACTGAAAATAATCCAAAGTATATTTAATAAAAATAAATTGCTTACTTTTGTCGCAAGCCTAAAGAAACGGCCATCGAAAATAGCAGTCATAAATTCACCTCGCATTTAACTTTATATTGAAAAATCTACTGCCTGTTGGGCAGCAGATTTTTCAATTTTATTTCTGTGTTTTTGCCCATTCGTCCAATTGACGCTGCTTTTCATCCATAATTTTTTGTAGGCCTGCATCGTATAATTTTTCATTTACGAGTTTAATATATTCATCAGGATCCAAAGCTCCGCCTTCGAGTAATTTCTGGTACTGATCAGTTATGGCTGTACATGCCGCTATTTCAGTTTTTACTGGCTCTGAATTAAATATAAACCCAAAGGCTTTCGATTTTTTTGTAGACTTTTTCCATTCACCCAGAGCTTGCTTATACTGCTCTATATCTCCTCCAACTCCTACTAATGCTTTTTGCTGGACAGGGAGTTTGTCAGTATTGCCCCAGATATACCAATTCATCACGAAATTGTTAATACTGCTCTTGGATGTGTCAATAGTACCGTCACTATTTTTCACATAGTGTTCCCCTTCAATTCCAAACTTGAGAAGGTTGGCAAGATCTTGATTTTTAAATACAAGATTTAAAAATTCTATTGACTTATCAGGTCTTTCAGCGATGGTAGGCACAGCCCAAAGAAATAGCTGATATGTTTCTGTCTTTTCAACTGGTTGATGTAAAGTGACTGTGAATTTAGGAGTTTTCTCACCTAGCCCAAAGTTAGAAAAATCTGTAAAAACCGGAGCAGCAAATAGCTTGTTAGCATCCATCATCTGTCCTGGGGAACTTTGTTCAGTAGCAAAATCTTTTGAAATGTAGCCTTTCTTATACCATTCCCTGACTTTCTTAACAGCGTTTACATATTCTTTAGTCTCAAGCATATTTACGACTTTTAGATTATCTACCCCACCATTTCTTAACACACCTAAACTGTTCCCTAAGTTATCAAAATTAAGCATGCTTGCAGCTACTCCACTTGGAAAAAATGTTTGCAAATCCGGTTCTTCAGCATGAACCTTTTCAAGAATAGGATCCAAATCATCCATTGTTTTAATTTTAGTTATATCAATATTATATTTTTTTACAATACTATCCAACATATAAAATCCTCTGCCAGGAACAGCAACATCTTTTCCTGGTATAGCATATAATTTACCATCTACTTTGGTAGCATCAAAAATATCTCCATAAGCCGCGGTAATGTCTTTTCCGTGTTTTTCCACCAAATCATCAATAGGCATTATCATGTTACTTCCAGCAAATTGTGTCAAATAATTATAACCTGGAAGAAGCATGATTAAATCTTGCTTTTCACCACTTGATGCAGCCAATGTATAGGTATTTGCCATAGCGGATACGGCTACCGGCTTAAACTCTACCTTTGTATTAATTTCCTTTAACGTAATTTCATTAACCATTTCCTGAACTTTTAAAAGATCACCAGGCGCATCACCATATACCGGATAGGATACATTGAGTATATAAGGTTCCTCATTAGAATTGTTATTTTCTTTAGAAGTAGAACCTGTCTTATTGCTCCCATCTTTACTGCAGCCGACAATCATAACAAATAAACAGCCGATCAACAACAAACTTAAGAATCTTTTCATAATTTCCCTCCTCTTTTATTTTACAAAAATATATATTTATTCTTTTACTGCCCCTTCTGTCATACCTCTGACCAGCCATTTTTGAAGGAATGGGAATGCACAAATTATTGGCACAACACCTACTACTGCCATAGCCATTCTGATAGTGGTTGACGGTAATTCAGCTGAGCTAACACCCGAGTTTGCAGTTCCCAGATTATTATTTTGAAGGAATTTAATATTTTCATTTATATTATTCAAGATAGTTTGTATACTTTGTAGATTGCTATCACGGCTTAGATAATACAAACCATTCGTCCAGTCATTCCAGTATAATAGCGCGAGCGGCAGTGCTATTGTAAGAACAATTGGGCCTGATAGAGGGAGAACAATTTTGAAGAAGGTTTTTACTTCGCTGGCCCCATCAATTTTTGCTGCTTCCACCAGAGTCCCCGGTATGGAAGTTTCAAAATAATTACGGAACATCATGACAAAATACCCATTCATCAATAAGTTAGGTACTATTAATCCGAAAATAGTATTTTTAAGATCAAATATCTGTGTATAAATGATATATTGTGCAGTAAGTCCGCCGTGGAACATCATGGTAAAAGTTACTATAAAAAGCATCATACTTCTACCCGGGAGATTTTTTCGACTCAACGTCCATCCAAGCAATGCTGATATTGATGTTCCAATAAAAGTACCTATACAAGTTACGATCACTGTTACCATGTATCCTTTTCCAATCATCTGCCATTGATCAAATACATATTGATAGGCTACCAAGGAAAATTTTTCAGGAAAAAAACTATAACCATTTCTTACAACCGTATTTTCATCTGTAAAAGACGAAATAAGCAAAAGCAAGAAGGGAATAATAGCTAGTAAAGCCAAGATACTTAATACTATATGTCCGCTTATTTCCCACTTTTTATATCTACCCAGATTCACTTTCACTCACCACCTTAAAATAACCTATTATCTTTACTAAATTTTCTGACAGCATAATTAGCTAATAACAGAAGAATAAATCCTACAAATGATTGGAAAACTCCCGTTGCGGATGCCATCGTTATATCCCCAAGCTTCATCAATGCTCTGAAGGAATAGGTATCGATTGTAGTTGTAACACTATATAATGCACCCGAATTCATCGGAATCTGATAGAAAAGGCCAAAGTCAGAATTAAACATTCTGCCCAACGCCAACATTGTCATTAATATTATTACAGGCTTGAGACATGGCAAGGTTATATGTCTGATTTGCTGCCATTTTGTCGCACCATCTATCTCTGCTGCCTCATAGTACTCACGAGGAATTGCCAATATACGCGCGGTATACATCAACAACGAGTACCCTATACCATGCCAGGTATGTACAAACAGTAATATTAAAGGCCAGTATTTGGGTTCCTGGTACCAAGATACCGCATCAATTCCTAATGGTTTTAAAATGGAATTATTAATAAACCCGGTTTCACTACTGAGAAACGCAAAACCCAAATAACTGACAATGACCATGGAAATTACATACGGTATTAAAGTGACTGATTGATAAAACTTTCTTGCTGTTTTATTAATTATTTCGTTGAATAATAAAGCTATTGTCAATCCAAAAACAGTTCCAAAAATGATGAATAGTAAATTATAAAGCACAGTATTTCTAATCATAATCCAGGCATCACTAGTTGAGAAAAGGAATTTAAAATTCTCAAGTCCCACCCATTCCCCATTGAATACACCTTTTGCATAATCCAGTTCCGTGAAAGCCAATTTCATTCCATACAATGGCATATAATTATTTACAAATAAATAAATCATAGCCGGTAAAGCCAGAAGATACAATGGAATATACTGCTTATAATTTGCTCTTTTCTTTTTTGTTGCTATCTTAGTAAGTTCTAAGTTCTGTCTAGTTTCTACATTATACAATTTTAGGCCTCCTTTACTCATTTAGTTGATTGAATACTCTTTACAATTTTAATTATAACGCTTTCATTTTTATAGAATTATACTTTATCCGACTTGTTTGATTTCCATTTCCGACTTCCGACATTTAATAGTTTATGAAGGTGTTGGATTCCCTTCATCTATTTTTGACAAAAAAAAAACAGATGAATATTACACTCATCTGCTAGATAAACCATTTTTATGCGAATTTTTGAATTGTTGCGGAGACATATTTACGAACTTGGTGAAGATTCTGTTAAAACTAGAATAATTATAATACCCCACCTTTAAAGCAATTTCACCTATAGATTCGTCAGTTTCTAGTAACAGTCTTTTCGCTATATCCATTTTACGATATATTATATATCTGCTGATAGAGACACCTACTTCTTTCTTAAAGATCCTCGTAAGATAATCTGGGTTCAGATGAACATTTTGAGCTATACCCTCCATCGATATTTCTTCAGATATATGATTTTCTATATATTTTTTTGTTTTATCTACAGGATTAGATATCTCCTCATTTTTCTCAACAAAATCCTTTATTATACTTATGGTGTACTCTACCCACCTCAATAAATCTGTTACAGAGGTTAATCCATTTTGGAAAATCTGTTGAGATCTGTTATCTCCAAATAACTCACTTAAAAAGACCCTATTCTTTGCAGCGAAAGAAATCAGAACAAAGTAAAAATCTTGGTAAAAGTTCTGTAAAAACTTCCTATCAATTTTCATTAGGTTAATCTCTGATGTAAGCATTTGCTTAACTTCACTAAGCAAATCTTGAAATTTATTTGTCTGAATAAACTCACTCCATTTTGTAAAAATAGAATTGTTATATTCAATATAATAACGTCTGTACGAACTTAACAGAAATATATCCTGATGATATGCTACATTGTTAAAATCAATCGTTTGCATATTTTCTATCTGATTAGGCATGGCATAAATACTGTCTTTGGTACCTATATAACAGCAGATCGTCATCATCTTATAATATAATTTTACTACTTGAATTAATTCTTCGCAGCTGGCTTTTATTAACTGTGTGTAGTCTTTATTATCTAAGGATTTATTCAAATCGAACATAATTAAAACGGAATTTTCAGTAAACTCTATCACCTCTTTATTGACATCTTCAATTGTGAAGAGCTCATCGGAAATATTTTTTATGGCGAACTCAAATAGTCTTCTTTCATTCCTTGTAATATCTTCAGAAGTTTTTTTGATACTGACTAGCACAGGAATGTAATTCTTTTCTAAACTAATATCAATGTCTCTTGCTTGAATATACCGTAAGAGGCTCTCCTTATCTGGAGAAATATCTCCAATAAAAAAATCTTTCCAAAATTGTTTAAGAACGATGTTTTTATTTTCGAGCCATGCACCACTGTTCTTTCTTAAAATCTTATCATTTTTTACTTTTTCAATGGCGCTTTTGAGTGTTATTACTACCTCCTCATAGTTAAGCGGTTTCAAGAGGTAATCCATACTTCCTAGTTGTATTGCCTTTTGGGCATACTTAAAATCAGCATGACAAGTCATAAAAATACAACCGACCTCTGGCTTGTTTTGTTTTAACCACTGCAATAACTCAAGCCCTGTCCCCCTTGGCATTTCAATATCACTGAACATAATATCTATATTATGTTTGTTTAATTTTTCTATTGCCTCTTTCATGCTTGTGGCTGTATATATAGAAGAAACGGCTAACTTATCCCAATGTATGCCTTTTTGAACTGCCTCAATTGCACTGATTTCATCATCCACTATTAGAATATTCACTATATTTACCCGCTCCTCTCTAAATCTTAGATTGACAACACTATCTCTGAACTTATAATAAACATATATTGTTACACCCTAGTGGAGGAATCTATATGAAAATAAAAAATTTCAAATTTATATATAATTCCATCTCATTTAAGATTGTCTTTTATATCATTATAATCCTTACCCCTCTTATATCTCTACTCATTTATAACATTTATCAAACTCATGAATCTCTGTTAAAACAAGTAGAAGGTACACATAAAAATATGCTTCAGTCTTATCTTACTCAGATTGACACTCAGCTTAAAAATTCTATGAATTATACATTGGATATGGCACTATTCCAAAGTGATCCAAAGATTTTAGTTAGTGAACGTGACGATACCGATTTTATCTTTGCCAAATACAGGATATTTACCAGTCTTTCAAACAGACTGCTTTCAACTAATCAAATAGATGCTTTTTTTATATATGTGAAAAACGGGGATTATTTCATACAAGCTACCCAACATGGTGTTTCTTCCTCTGAATTAAACGAATTAAAAAGGTATGTGCTAGCGAAATCTGAAATGATTAGCTCATCCAACAATTTCCCAAAATCAACCTGGACCTTAACCACGATAGACAAACACAACAGTTTGATAAATTTGTCCTATGGTAACGGAGATATAATAGCTGGCGCTTATGCAAGTACAGATAGAATTAAAAATGAATTTAGTCGAAAGAACTTTATTACATCTAAGTTATTATTCATACCCTCTGATTCTCTTAATTTGGTTATCGACAAACAACCGAAGGATCATGTAGTTATAACTAGTAAATCCTCCGTTGCAGATATTCTATTGATAGAAGTTCTATCAAAGTCAGTAATTCTTGAATCATTGCCCTTTATCCAAAAGTACATTTTATTGGTTTCAATTTTTTTAGCTTTAATGCTGCCTTTATTAATTTTGCTTATGAATGTTACAATCGTTAAACCTTTACGGAAGTTAATAAAATCTATGGGTAGAGTTCGTGTAGGTGACCTCAAATATAGAATTGATCTCCATAGGAGTTCCAACGAGTTTGAAATTGTCAATTCCACCTTCAATAAGATGATGGATACGGTCCAAAACCTTAAAATAAATGTATATGAGGAACAGATTAAAGTTCAGAAATCTCAGTTGCGTAATCTCCAATTGCAGATAAATCCTCATTTTTTGATTAACTCTTTAAATATGGTTAATAACTTGATACAAAACGAAGACTCGCAGACCGCAAAAAAACTAATCCTTTATTCTGTAGACTACTTCAGATATATGGCAAAAGCTGATAACGATTTTGTTCCACTTTATGAAGAGATTAATCATATAAAAGATTACCTTGAAATCCAAAAGATACGTTATAAAGACAAGTTTACTTATTCTATTAATGTAAATCAATTGATTGAAGATATGTTAATTCCACCTATGCTTATACAAAACTTTGTTGAGAACTCTATTAAGTATGCGATTGATATGAACAAAGTCATTCATCTTTCTGTAAAAGTAGAATATTTTGAAGTTGATTATTACCCTTATGCAAATATAGTAATCTCTGATAGTGGTATTGGATATCCGACTGATAGTCTTGAGCGGATAAACTCAGGAAAGAAACCAAAACATTCATTTGGTAACCATATTGGTATTTTCAATTCTGTTCAACGAATCAAAATTTTATATCATGGTAAGGGCACATGGAAATTTTATAATGACGGTGGTGCGGTGTCGGAGATTACTTTGCCTGCTTTGTTTGAAAATATAAATGAATAGATAGAATGGTCAAATCGACAATCCATATTTTTACATGTGCCACCTAATTTCTATAATAGGTGGCACATTTTTGCTTTTTTCCTCATTATGTCGGAAAAGGAAATGTATTATGTCGGAAAAATCATAACTATTAAAATATGAAATCGCTATCATTAATATTGTCAGACATTGTCAGACATATAAAAAAAGGAGGGTTTTTCATGAAAAAGGGAACAAAAATCATTGGATTCTTCATGCTGGTTTTGTGTCTAGTAGTAAGCATGACGGGAGTAGCATTTGCGGATTCTACAACTGGGTTAAAAGATGGTGTGTACGCTTCTTCCTCAACTCCTGATGCACAAGGAAGTTCCTTCAAGATTACTAATATGGTTGTTGCGGACGGTAAAGTTACTAGCTTTGAGTTTGGCTGGTACAATGGCAGTATGAAGCTAACTACATCTATGGCACAACAAGCACCAAAAGAGGTCCAGGCTTCAATGCTGGCAACACTTGAAGAGGTTACAGACTATCATAATCAAATGGCCACTGTATTGGATGGATCGAAAGTTACGAAGTATGCAAAAGCTGCTCCTGATTCCAAAGTCTATACAACTTTCCAAACATTGTGGAAAGATGTTGTAAAACAAGCAGGTGGACAAATTGTAGCTGATGCAACTTCTACAACTTCTAACAGTAATCCTAAAACTGGAGATAGCGGAATTTTAGTTTATGTGATTGTTGCCGGTGCTGCCTTTATTGGTATGACAGTACTTCGTAAAAAGAAAATTACTGTCTAAATAGTCAAAAATAAAGGAACCAACCAGTATCATTACTGGTTGGTTCCTTTTATATTACCATCGTTTATCAACTTTGCCATAATTACCAGTCTTGCATCCTCGAAGTCATAAGCACAAGTAGATAGCGTAAGAATAGTATCATTTGGGGTAAGGGTTACTTCTCGAAATTGAATTTGCTCATTCTTTAATCTGTTTAAAAGGTTTTTTATATCTAGTTCCGTTCCAAGTCTTGTATTTCTATAGTCAAAGTCTTGATTTACCAAATATACACCAAATACTTGAAACTTATAACTTTCAGGGAAGAGATTAAAATTAATACTATCATTCGCAGTAAAGAACTCATATTCGCGAAATCTTTCTAAAGATCCAAACATACTTTCATCTCCATTTTTCATATGGTGACCATAAAGTATTATGTTTTGACCTTGAAGTTTTTCCGGGTTACTGACATCGTTGATTTCATCAATAAAAATAGTGCCGTACCGGTTCTTATTCTTTCCAGCATCATGTTCTAAATAAAATGAATTATCGTCCGTTTGTACGACCGGATAGTTTACTAATGTATTTTCAATCCTAATCCAGCCTTTGATATCCCTATTAACTTTTGCAAGCTGCTCGATCTGCGTTCTTATTTCGTTATCTTTATTCTCTTCCTCGATTCTTTCCCTTTCATATATTACTATACTTTTATCCTTTGTCTCCAAATCATCAATATTATCTAAGATTTGATTGGAATTATTCGAGGTTCCTATAACATTAATTTTTTCTTGTATTTTTGACAATTCATTATTTAAAGTCTTGGTATTATAGGAGTCTACCGCTCTTCTAGCAATCATAATAGTCGAAAAGAAAAAACCAGCCAATAATATAGTAAATAAAAATTTTCTCCATACGACTTTTTGTTTTAGAGAAAGGTTCACTTTTTTCATGGCATCACCTCATGTATTTAAACCATTATACCTCCCTTTACTTGTTTGCTGTTATGCTCCATCCGACTTTCTTATTTACATTTCCGACATAAAAAAAGAACTACTACAATAATGATCAGAAACAATCAATTGTGTAAGTTCAAACCGTTCGAATGGGCATATTTTATATTTTAAAGGTGAATCCATGCTCGTTCTAAGGCTACAGCCACTGCTTCAGTTCTAGTATTGACGGCCAGTTTGTTGTAAATATTCGTTAAATGTGCCTTGACAGTGCGTTCGGCGATTCCCAAATCAAACGCTATATCTTTATTCCTATAACCTTTGGCAGCTGCTTTTAGAATGAAAAGTTCCTTTTCAGTCAGATTAGATGATTCAAAGGAAGCCCTAACAGTAGACTTCTTTTCTTTTGAACGAATAAGTTTAGCCATCATTTCTGGCTGTAATAAAGTTTCACCTCTGATAGCAGATTCAATCGTCCGAAAAAGCTCTTCCCGACTTGTATCCTTTAATAAATATCCTTTTGCACCTAACGCTAACCCCCTAATAATTAATTCATCCTCATTGTAGGTTGTTAAGATAATGATGGGGATTGAGCTTTTCCTGTCATTTAACGTTTTGATTGTATCTAATCCACTCATAATGGGCATATTTAAGTCCATTAAAATAACATCTGGTTGATTGTTTTCAATGAATTCAAGCGCTGCTGCACCATTTTCAGCCTCTCCAATTACATGGAAAGACTCGTTTGTTTCTATAATTAATTTCAATCCTTCCCGAACTACCAAATGGTCATCTACGATTAATACTTTATTACTCACTGCGCCAAACTCCTTTCTATTAAATAGGTACAGTGATACTAATTTTAGTCCCACTAAATGGAAAACTATGAATTTCTAATTTCCCTCCTATTAACCGAACTCTTTCGTTTAAACCGAGTAGACCATAATTACCTGAATATTTGCCTATTGTCTGGGTTTTAAATCCCACTCCATCATCTTCTATCTTGATAATTAAGTATTTGTTCATTTTTTTTACCATTATTTTTACCCTCTGTGCTTGTGCATGCTTCGCAATATTGGTTAAACACTCACTAATCATATATAAACTATGCTCCATTATTAAGTTAGACAGCACTGCTATAGGATCAAGGTCATAATCTACCTTAATAGAAGTTGCTTCTGTAAACTCTTCTATTTTTCTATGTACCTCACAATTAAAATCGGTCTTTTCAATAGATTTTGTTCTCAAATCGTCAATGACTGTTCTTGCATTTCTCATTGTCTCTCTCGCTCGTATCATAGACTGATGAATAATTTCTTGAGATCGGTTTGTATTCCCATTTTTCAAATGAGCATCAACAGCCTCCAATTGCATGATTAAACCTGCCAACCCTTGTGCAAGTGTATCATGCAAATCTCTTGCCATACGTTGTCTTTCATTCGCTAAGGTAAGTTTTTCAACCTTTTGATGCGCAGTTTCTAATTCCTGCAGATAGTATTCCATTCGTAAACTGGCTTGAACTTGTCTGTTGAAAATGACGGAATAGAAGTTAACGATCGTCAAATTAATAAAAAATACTAAGATAAAAATGGGTAATTCCTGCAATCCATAGTTTAGCCAGATCACAATGCCGTATAGGAAATAGGCAGCGATAAAAATGATGAGAATCTTGATGCTTTTTTGAAAAATCGTGATACTTTGAGCTACTAATACGGGAAGCAAACAAAGCAAAATAACAGGAGAACCCTTAGGAACTAAAAACGATGAAATAAAAATAAGGCTACCTTGTACTATAAAATATACCCAACTCCGATTATGCGAAAGTGAATGTGAAAAACTGTATAAAAGAATATAGATTGCGATAATAAATGTAAAAACAATACTCTGAAAGAATAGGGCTTTTTGAATATTCTGTAGTAACATGGTTCCAACATAGGCTACTAATATCCAGAAAATATTGGCAATTCTTGAAAGGATTAATCCATCTGATAGAAAAGTAGAAGTATTAAAATTATAAAATTTAACCATTTTTTCACCACCTTACTATATTTTAAATAAAATATCAGACTATAACAGGGCCAAGTGTCTTATGTTTACAAAAGCCGGCTCTCCAAACCAGATTGGAAGGAAGAGCCGGCTTTTAAGTATATATAATTATTTATATATTTTAAGTGGTAAATGAATCAATGATTGGCCCGGAGCAGAATCAGCCAAATTATTCTCCAGGTCAAATGATTCAATTGGCTCAATACGAGAAACTTTTTGCAAAAATGTTGTTAATGCTATGTTCAATTCTAATCTAGCTAGTGGTGCACCAAGACAAAAATGCGGTCCATTACCAAAAGATAAATGTTTTTTATTATTTTTCCGGTGAATATTCATTTCGAAGGGATTCTCAAACATGGTTTCGTCCATATTGGCTGCGCTCATCCATGCAATGACAACATCTCCCTTTTTAAGTTCCACATCCCAGATATTGATATCCTTTTTAACGAAGCGTTCTCTTTTTCCAATATGAAAACGGTAACGAAGCATTTCTTCAACTGCTTTTGGAACGAGTTCCACTTCGTTTTTTAATTCTTCATATAAGTTCTTATCATCATACAGAAGTGAATAAAAGATACTTGATAGCATGTGACCTGTTGTTTCAATACCTGCCCCTAACAAAAGCATCGTTGTTCGAACAATCTCATCATCCGTAAATCTTTCACCATCTACTTCCACCTTCAATAAGTCCGAGATGATATCATCTGCCGGATTAGACCGTTTTTGAACAACAAGGGGATATAAATATTGGAAATATTCTATGGCAGCAGCTTGCTTTTTCATATCAATTTCCTGCTGTTTTTCTTTCGTATAGGGTTGAAATAAAACATCAACCCATTTTTTATACATTAGACTATCTTTTGAAGGAACACCAATAAGGTCCGCCATAACCATTGTCGGAAATAGCCCTGCCAGTGCCTCGACAATATCAATAATAGTATCTTCTTGCATGTCGTCTACTAGTTGTGTAGCAATTTGTTGAATCCGTGGTTCCCAGCTTTTCAGGCTGCGCGGTGTAAAAGCAGCTGACAATAGGGACCGACTTTTTTGATGTTGCGGAGGATCAACTTCAGTAAGATTTAACTTATCCGGGATCGCTCCTTCTTTATTATTAGCACCTACTCCAATCGTTGTTCTAGAGCCTACACTTGAAAATATTTCATGGTTGCTTAATACCTGTTTGACATCATCATATCTAAACACATTCCAGGTATCGGTTTCATTATGATAAAACACGGGGTCATTATTCAGCATCTTTTTGTACCATTCTAGAGGGAAAAATTCTTCTGACCTAGAATGAAATTTTGTAATGTCTTGCAATGAAATCATTTCTTTCATATGTCCACCTCATTTATTTGTATTTAAGAATTGCTATGTTATTAAAATCTCTGTGAACGAATACCTCCATTTCTATTAAGCACAATGCTTATAGCGCTTAATTTTAATGTCTTTATTTTATTAAATATGAAAATAAAAAAAATCGTCCTTTTGGGCATGTTTAGATGATGTACCATTGGGCAAATTTTTTAGCTTGCTGTTTTATATCGAGATGTTCTAAAAAAATCCCCAATACTAATCATAACTGGTGATAATTTGGATTATAGGATAAAAAGAAAAATAACTTCCATAAAAATAGGAAGTTATTTTTAATAGATTGTCAAGTTACACCAGAATTTCTGGATGGCTCCATTTGGAAGGAGTAAGCTTACCTGCACTAGAGCCAGCATCAATTGATATAGCAGAACCACTGATGTAACGGGCTAAATCAGAAGCTAAGAATAATGCTAAATGACCAATTTCCTTAGGGTCTCCAAGTTTTCCATTGGGAGATAACATCTTTGCATATTGTTGCACTTGTTCTTCAGGTGCGTCTCCCCATATCGAAGTTCTAAACGTGCCCGGACAAATAGCGTTAACTGTGATGTTATAGGGTGCATAATCAAGTGCTGCACTCTTTGTTAAACCCACAACGCCATGTTTAGCTGAAGAATAAAGTCCCATTGAACTATTACCCAATAAACCAGCTAAAGAAGCAATATTAATGATAAATCCACTTGATGATTTTGACTTAAGGATAGCCTCAACCCCAAATTTCAAACCTAAGAATACACCCTTTAAATTAACAGAGGTTAACCTATCAAATTCAGCTACTGAATATTCGTGTGTAGGTCTATTTGCAGCTGCGATCCCAGCATTATTAACAAGCCCATCTAAACACCCATAAGTTTCGACTGCAAAATCCATCATTTCCTTCACATCTATTTCTTTGCTAACATCAGCTTTAATGAAAGATGCTTCTCCTCCTTTAGATTTTATTTGTTCAACTACCTTATTACCCTTTTCCGCATCGATATCTGATACAACAACCTTCATACCGTTTTCTCCAAAACATTGTGCAATTGCTTCCCCAAGTCCATCGGCAGCACCAGTTATTACTACAACCTTATCTTTTACACTTGAAAAATCAGTCATATTAAATCCTCCTCCTAAATAACTATTTTCGAGCCAATATTTTTACATCCCCTACAATTCCAGTAGGTTGTAGTAATGGAGCTTTTGCAAATGCAGCAAAGAAGCTTCCTGGCTCTAGAGGTCTATAATGTTGTTCACGCTCAAGCGTCGTTGCTACCTCAATACGAAGGTTATTTTTCCCCTCATTAAGTTGCTTGCTTATATCAAATACAAATGGTGGTGCAACCTGGATTCCAACTGATTTATCATTTATGAATACCTCTACCCCTTCAAACGCATCTTCGATCATTAGGGATGCTTGTTTCGTTACAGGAACTTCTACCTCATTCTCATATCGGATAAAACCTGAAAACTCTGGGTACTTTAAGCCGACATTCATGAAGCTGGAAATTTCCTGCCTATCATGGAATTCAGGGTACTCTATTGAAGTTGCCATGCTCATCGTCCAACCATCCTTCAGAATAAATTCCTGATTATATGAAACGGGTGTCTTAACTTCTACCCCTTCGGATTTATCAAAGACTACGACCACACTTTGATAAGGTGGTATTTCCAAATCAAGCGTAGTTCCTTCACCATTTTGCTCTGCACTCACTTCATACAATTCATTATTCCATACATCATAACCATACACAGCGCCTGAAATTGGAACATTAATTGTACCTCTGAAGGTTTCTGCCATATTCTCGTTTGTGAAAAGAAAAATATCGTTTTCATCTTGATAGTGCAAATAACGAAGCATAGAAAAATCTGGCTCTACAACAATTTCTTTAACAGCATTCTCTTTTAGTTCAGAAACCAGAGTATCTAATGTTACCACCTTACAATCGGACAATTCTTTAAGCAATGCACTGTCTGCACCAATAATTCCACTTGGCAAATCATTGATAAAGAGAACCTGAACCCCTGCTTTTTTCAGTTCTATTACTGTTTTAACTGTACTTTCAGTGACATATTGTGAAAAAGGAATAATTAAAGTCTTGTATTCTTGATTATTGACATGCAAATGTTTCCCGATTTTTGTTTTATATCTGTCTTGTTCAGTAAATACATCGGAAGGCAGGATATCAAAATCGATTTGGTTATCCATCAGTACGTGTGCTGGCTTTTGGTCTAACATATACTCCCCAGCCCATTCTGCATCCGCATGATAAAGAATAGCAGCAGAAGTAACTCTTTTACCATCACTAATTAGGGCACACATGCGGTTTAAATATCTCATCAGTGCACCGAAGTGACGGAACTGCGGATCATGACCATTTGCATAGAAATGGGGCGGGCAATCTGGATCAGGATAAGGCTTGGCAGAAAATGCATGTGGGACATAATGATTCACACCTCTCACAAGGAAATGATCCACAAGATATTTCATCATCCGGACACCTTCACCCCAACCATATGCACCGAATATCTCACACATGGTGCGTCCCTTCTTTATTGGGTCGATCGCTGCAAAGGAACTGCCGAGTTTACCAAGCATATAATGAAAGAATTCTCCATCGCGTTCACCAATAATGGTTTTCTTAGGATAAATCTCTCCGCCTGGCATTACTTGTCCTCCAATATCATCAATTCCAGACATATGTTGCCCAGATAATCCACGGAAAAAATGACCTAGACTTGAGCCGGGTCTTGCATGCATGTTATTGTCCTCGATCAAGTGGCCAATGTATTCCACGCCATGCTCTTCACACCAGTTACCAATTTGTTTAGAAAAATTCTCCTCCACCAATCTGGTGATAATATCCATATAGACATAACGTACTTCTGCTGTTTGATCAGGATGGCTTCCACTTTCCCAAAGCAAAGGTAATTTCGCTTTCCAATCTCCCCCTAAGCGTGTATGCATTTGCGCCTCCACCTCTTCACTCCATGGAAGATCTGTATCTGTACCAATTGGTTGATTTGCATTCATTTTGCCATTACCTAGTTCTGGTTCATCAGAAAAGAAACCAGCAATTGTTTTCCCAAACTCCACTTTATAACGTTCAAGATGTGGTTCATATACGGCTTCTATTTGCTTTCTAGCACTTTTTTTATTAAGCATATTGATGTAACTATCACGGCTTCCAGCATTTCGGGTAAGATAATTCACATATATAATCCACTTGCCTTCCGGGACATCCCACACAAGTTCCCCATCCTGAACCAATTCCGTAATATCTATTAAAGTTGATGCATCAAAGTCCTGATCGATACGGGCTGCACAAACACTAAGCAAACTATCATCATCAAACTTTCTTCTCTCCTTTTTTGGACGCATAGAAAATCCACTATTTTCAAAAGGATTTTTAACATATTTAACATGTTTAGCAACATTTAATTGGGCAGATTTCGCTGGTCCCACCACTTCAATTGAAGAATAATATAGAAATTGCCTGCATAATTCAGCAGGCGCATCCTCTAAGGCCCCATTTGCATATCCAGTAGGAAAATGGCTGTCATCCAAAATCCATACTTTCATATCCCGCTTTTTTGCTTCGTCTAATATGATGTCCAAATCATGCCACCATTGTGGGCCACAATAATCAGGGTGTGGTCTACTTTCCACACAAACCGCTCCAATTCCTGACGAATGTATAGCTCCCATATACTCTCTAAGAACTGACTCATCTTCGCCATGTAACCATAAAAATGGAAAAATATAATTATCCCCTTTAGAATTAAGCAAATTATTAATTTTTTGATTCAAGCTTAGTTCCTCCTATCAAAATTCCGTTTAGTATTTTTGTATTTTACTAGACTTATTATTCGAGTCCGTCATGGCTATTTTTTAATATTTGTTAATTCTTTATTTAACATATACATCAATTTTTCTGTGTAGATATCTCTTGCCAAAGCAGATATTTGATCGATTGTCATTTTTTGTGTCATTGCAAACATAGGATGGCCATCGTACTCTCCTAAATACTTTCTTAGTACAGCATCTGCCTCTTTATTTATCATTATTTCTCCAAAGGAGCAACGTGTTGAGTAAACATCGTCAGTGATTTGTAGTTTTTCTACAACAACTTCACTAAAATCCGGCATCTGGAACCAATTGGCTACGGCCTCTCCTTTCCCTTCATCAGGTGCCTCATAACTTGTATTAGGTTGTGATACCTTGTTGAAACTAGCAACATCCTCTAGTACAGCATCATCTACTTTACTGATCGCTTTTATAACATTAATTCCTTCATGGATTACAATATCTTCAAAAATAAAGATTCTGCCATCATCGACTTTAGATTCCATTTCTTTACCGTTAACATAAAGAGTTACCTCATTACAGTTAGAGTAGACCTTAATATTGATTTTATCTTCTGCTCTGTCTACAAAACGTTTGCTTGTTATATGCACAAATTTCTCTTCACTCCAATGTGCCTTATACATATAGAAAGCGTCCTTTTTAATCTTTCTATCGTAGGTGACTAAGCCTTTGTTATTTCTTCCTTTTACGCCGCCCTCATCACGAATATTTGCTCCGAAGTCAAACATATTCCATACATAAGTAGCCCAAAGAAATGGTCTCGTCTCAAAGATTTCCCAAACCTTCTCATGGTACAAAGCATGGTATTCTTCCGTATAATCCTTAACTTTTGGATTATCGCTATGATATTGTACGATCCCTTCAGCACCGTATTCTGCAATACATAAACCTACTTCAGGGTTAGTTTGATGGAACCCATCAATCCAATCTGCAAAATCTCCTGCTTCACCTGTATACCATCCATAATATCTATTAGACCCAACTACATCTGTTATATAGTTGTATTCATCTGTATCTTCCACAAACATAACATTTGCCATAGTTGTTAACCTTGTATGATCTTCTTTTTTCGTTAGTTCATTTAGTTCCTTTACAAGTTTTCTTACTTCAGGTCTTTCTCCGCCAATTTGTATTTCATTTTGAATTCCCCAAAACATGATTGAAGGATGGTTATAATTCTGCCTGATTAATTCAATCATTTGCTGCTTTGCATTACTTCCTTCAAGGTCTGATTCTGACATAACTGAAATAAAGGGGATTTCTGCCCAGAGAACCATCCCTTCCTTATCACATAAATCATAGAAATACTGACTATGCTGATAGTGAGCAAGTCTGATAGAATTTGCCCCGATCTCCTTTATTATCTCCATATCCTCATTCTGCTCATTTTCAGTGATTGCCCAGCCCAAATCTTTTCTATCCTGATGTCTTGAGACGCCTTTTAAGGGAAGATGCTCACCATTTAGGAAGAAGCCTCTTTTAGCATCAACTTTAAAGTATCGAACCCCAAAAGGAATGGATACTTCATCGATTGTGTCATTGAAACTAACTATAGATACTTTAGCTTCATATAAATATGGATTTTCCCTACCATTCCATAGTATTGGATTTTCTAGTACTAATGGCATTTCCACTACGTTCGTTTGACCAGCAGGTATAAGCACTTCTTTAGCAGAATAGGCTACATGATTGCCCATTTCATCCAATATGTCTACCCAAAGCCTAACTTTCTTCTCTTCTTCATTTTTATTAACTATTCTAGTTTTGATCCTTAAGGAAGCTTTCTCTTGACTTACCTCTTCCTGCACAATATAGATCCCTTTTGAACCATAATCCATTAAATCAAAATGAACATGATCAACAATAATTAAATTTACGTCGCGATAAATTCCACCATAGAAGGTAAAGTCCGCCTTTTGAGGATATACATCATCTACAACCGTATTATCCACCTTTACAGATAAGATGTTTTTGTTGCCGTACTCAATAACCTCTGTAATATCAAACCTAAAAGTAGAATACCCGCCTCTATGCTGTCCCATATGCTTCCCGTTTACGTATACATCCGTGATACTATTAGACCCATTGAATTCAATAAATACCTTATTTCCTTTTGCTGAAGTATCTAGACAAAACTCTTTTCTGTACCAACAAGCACCCTTATAAAAATCGAAACCGTTGGCACCATCAATTGCATTCCAAGTATGGGGCACATTTATAATCTCCCAGTTCACATCATTAAAATCCATATCTATTGCTTGCGCTTCATCTTGTCGTAAAAATTTCCACCCGCTATTAATATTAATAATTTTTCTCATTAAAATGCCTCCTGATTTATGTGAAAATAGGTATAAACAATTGTCACTTAACATTGAAATAGCCAGTCCTAGGATTCTATGATTCTACTTGGTCCAACTCCAAAACTACAAAACATTAACATTTAACCACTCATATTCTTAACTTCCCACGTAAATGAATACGGTTACACTTTAGAATAAAAAACTTATGGAATGATAGGATGATTTCTCCTACTAGCAAAATTTTGATTTTCCCTAAGAATGATCATCAAAAATGTAATTTAAGTAATCAAAATGTGCTGGTGTAGTTGAAGGCTTGCCATTCCCTGTTGCATATAAAGCGAAGTATACCCCTGTAAACCCACCTGCTATCTGTGACGAAAGGAATGAAGTTTCCCCAACACCGATTACTTCTTCTTCACCAACTGCAGTTGCAAAACTGAATGAGAAGCTTTTATCGGTCGACTTTATTCCAAAGATAACTGTGGGCTGGTCATACTCAATTTCCCTTTCCACCTTCCACATACTACCGACACGGCGACGGAATAGAATAAGAGATTTCCCTTGTTGGACTGTTTTGGCAATTTCATAGTGAAAATTCTCGTTCATAAATACAGTTAAACCAGCTTCTTCTCCTTCTTCACTAGGTGTAAAATCCAATAGTGTGGAAACATCACAATTAAAATGCTGCTGTCTTCGACCAACAAATGCAAGTGATTCCGTATCATTTAATGTGCTGGCCTGTCCATAGAGTGTTAAAAATCCTGGTTTATCTGTCAATGACCATGAGCCCGAAGGTGGATTACGATAAAAATTCCAAACCGGTGAAAGGGAGACATCATTAAAATCTGCCTTTTCCTCCCATAAGAAAGGATTATTTAATAGAGTCGAGTTAATATCATATTCCATATCAGCTCGGCCGTTACTACCAATTACCGGCCATCCTTGCTCCGACCATTGGACTGGTGCTAGATTCGTTTCACGACCTAAATGATGAAGCTTGGTACTTTTCACAGGTCTTATTCCTAAGAAAACAGCCCACCATGAACCATCTGTAGCTTGAACAAGATCAGCATGACCGGTTGCTTGTATTGGCAGCTTAGTACTGCGATTAGACAAAATTGGGTTATATGGATTACTTTCAAACGGACCATATGGATTTTCACTTTTTGCAATCGTTACCATATGGCCATTTTCTGTTCCCCCTTCAGCAATCATCAAGTAATACCAATTATTAACCTTATATAAATGAGGACCTTCTGGAGAACACCCACCAGTTCCTTCCCAAATTAGCTGGCTCTCGGATAAAATCTTACCGGATTCGATATCAATTTCCGCTTGTAAAATCCCTTCTGGTCCAACGCCAGGAAAGCTAGCGTAAGTCAAATACACTTTGCCATCTTCATCAAAAAACAAAGATGGATCATAACCCATTAACCCCTCTAAGAATATTGGCTCTGACCATGGTCCTTCTGGATTATCAGACCACACATAGAAACTTTTTCTGATCGTAATATTTGTTGTAATCACATAAAAACGTCCATTATGATGACGTATCGTTGGAGCATAAATACCTTGTGACGGTACGAATGAATGTTCACGGGTAAGTGGCAACTGGCTTTCACGTGTTAATACGTGCCCAATCTGATTCCAATATACCAAATCAGTACTGTGGAATAATGGAATCCCTGGAAAATACTCAAACGAACTAGTTACCAAATAAAAATCTTCCCCTATTTTACAAATGCTTGGGTCTGGGTGAAACCCGCTAATAACTGGATTTGTATACTTCATATAGAAAATTCCTTTCCTTTTAATATAAAGAAATAACTTACCATCTTTCATTTAGGTAATTTGTTTAAATGAATCATAACACTCTAGACTAAATCATTATGGTATTCTCGTACTTTTTTTTGTAGAATAAGATTATCATATTAGAAACTTTCCTTTTCTTAGATAAGATGTTAGGTGTTAGGGTTAAAGTATACGCGAGGTCGATTAGTTTAATATTTTTGATTTTTATATACCTCAACTACCTAATAAGATAGTAATAAATAATGCCCCACTAATAGGGATACATTAAAATTAAAAAGCTGACTCTATAAAGTCAGCTTAAGTTCGAATTATTAATATAAATTCCACGTTCCAAAGGATACAGATCTATAAAAGACTGAGGTTGCTTTTCTCTGTATTCTTTTGGTGTACATAATTTTATCTTTATAAAGTTGCGATTAAAGGACCGTATGCTTTCATAACCACAAAGGAAAGCAATTTCTGTAATATTTTTTTCTGTATAGATTAATAGATAACAAGCATAGTTTACTCTGGTTTCATTCAAAAAATCCACAAATGACATACTCATATGAGTATTGAAATACTTCGATAAATAGTTATAACTGTAACCTAATGTTCCAGCGATACTTTTTAAAGAAATTGATTCTGTATAATGGTCCTGAATATAGGTTAACAACTTATGGAGTAACTCTGGGTCTTGTTTTTCACTTTTAATTAAACTGGTTTGCCCCATTAACTCAGATAGTAATAAATAGAGACAGGCTTTTTGTTCTAGCAGATTTGGGCTGTCTTGGAAAAGTGTCCTAGAAATTAGTGCATTTGCTTCCAAAGATAGGTTGAAAATGGGATTTTCAAGTGAACTATTTTCTATCATTCTTTGAAATGTCGGAACATAGTCTGGCGAAAAAATACAAATTTCAGCTCGAGAATGTGATTTTGTACTAAACGAGTGAATTTCATACGGCAATATGAGTAAGAATTGTCCAGTTTTCAAATGGTGACTTCTTTGACTAATAATGACTTCCATTTCCCCATCAACGAGGAATAATAATTCAAATCCACGATGGAGATGGCTTGGAAAGTTTAAATTCAATGTATGATAGTTTGATATTAAATCAAAATGGTGTGCCTCATATATTAACATACTTAGAACATCCCCAGTAGAGAGTGAATTTTGTCTAGGATTATATAAGTTTTTACTTGTTGTGTCAAACCTATAAATGATAGATTTATCGATATTAGAGTTACATGATGACATAAAAAAGGAGATACGCTATGGAAAAAATTAGAATCGGAATGGTCGGTTATAAATTTATGGGTAAAGCCCACAGTCATGCTTACCGGGATCTTCCGCTCTTTTTCCCGAACACGGTTCATCCAGAAATGAAGGTTATTTGCGGCCGTGACCTAAACGGTGTAACCACTGCAGCCAAGCAATTTGGCTGGGAGGAATACACAACGGACTGGAAAAGCCTCCTAGAAAGAACTGACATTGATTTAATCGACATCAATGCACCGAGTGATGTACATAAAGAAATAACCATTGCTGCTGCAAAAGCTGGCAAACATGTTTTTTGCGAAAAACCGTTAGCGCTTACATTAAAGGACTCCAGAGAAATGCTTGATGTCGTTGAGGCTGCTGGAGTCAAACATATGGTTGGATTTAACTATCGCTTTGCCCCTGCTGTTATGCTGGCTAAAAAGCTTATTGACGAAGGAAGACTTGGCTATATCTATCATTTCCGTGCCTGGTTTTTACAGGATTGGCTCGTGGATCCAAACTTCCCGCTAGCCTGGAGACTTCAGAAAGAAATTGCAGGTTCAGGCTCTCACGGAGACCTCGGGGCCCATTTAATTGATCTATCACACTATCTAATTGGCGATATTACCGAAGTAATTGGAATGAACGAAACATTTATTAAAGAACGGCCAATTCCTTCACAGATGACGGGCTTATCAGCTAAAGGCAGTGATAGTGGAGAAAAGGGCGAAGTGACAGTGGATGACGCTACTTTATTCTTGGCTCGTTTTGCTAACGGAGCTTTAGGAAGCTTTGAGGCTACTCGCTTTGCGGCTGGACATCGCTGTACGAATTCATTTGAGATCAATGGCAGTAAGGGCAGTGTTATCTTTGATTTTGAACGGATGAATGAACTTCAAGTTTATTTCGTTGATGACCGAGACGATGTCCAAGGCTTCCGCCGGGTCTTAGCAACCGACCCTGCACACGCTTATGCGGAAAACTGGTGGCCGCCAGGACATACGATTGGTTATGAACATACGTTTATTCATGAAATGGTTGAACTTATGGAGTCTTTCCAGGAAAATCGACAGCCTGTTCCAAACTTCCGTGATGGCGTAAAGTGCCAGGAAGTCTTAGAAGCGGTTGATCTTTCGATTGAAAAACGCCAATGGATTAGAATCTCTGATGTATAAAAAAATGTAAGGAGTGCTTTTACGATGAAAAAAAGTGCATTGATTGTTTGGGGCGGATGGGATGGCCATCAACCCGAACAAGTAGCTGAAATCTTTAAAGGAATCCTTGAGGAAGAAAACTTCCAAGTTGAGGTATCCAATTCACTAGAATCATATGGAGACAAGGAAAAGTTAAGATCGTTGGATTTAATCGTTCCCCACTGGACGATGGGTGAAATTGAAAGAAAGTTTGTCTTAAATATCTCTGAAGCAGTCGCAGCAGGTGTAGGTTTAGCTGGTTGCCATGGTGGAATGTGTGATTCTTTTCGAAATAATGTGGACTGGCAATTTATGACTGGGGGGAATTGGGTTGCCCATCCTGGAAATGATGGGGTAGAATACATGGTCAACATCAAGCATTCTTCAAGTCCATTATTAGAGGGTATCTCTGATTTCAAAGTGGTGAGTGAACAATACTACCTTCATTACGATCCTGCCGTTGAAGTGCTGGCGACCACTCGCTTCCCGGTTTTTCATGGACCGCACGCCGCTAATAAAGCCGTTGATATGCCTGTTGTTTGGACAAAACGTTGGGGAAATGGGAATGTGTTTTACAGTTCCTTAGGACACCAAGCGAATATCGTTTCTATGCCTGAAGTTTCACAAATCATGCGACGCGGTTTTCTGTGGGCTGCCGAAGGAAAGAAACGAGCCGAAGAATTGGATGCTGCGTCTTGTTATGGAAATGTACGGACCTACACAGGCATGGGAGACAGTCAGTAAGAAAAGTAGAAGGCAAGCTAATCCGTAAAAATAAATGGGAGGTTCCTATGAAAAAACTTAAAATCGGTATTATTGGTTGTGGAAATATTAGTTCTATTTATATGGAAAACTGTCAGAAGTTCCCTCACCTCGAGCTAATTGCCTGTGCTGACATAGATATAGACCGAGCGCAGTTACAAGCTGAAAAGTTCGGTGTCCCTAGGGCTTGTTCCGTAGAAGAGTTACTGTCTGACCCAGCGATTGAACTTGTCATTAATCTAACCATACCTAAAGCACATGCCTCTGTTTGTATCCAAGCACTTGAAGCCGGCAAGCATGTTTATACAGAAAAACCACTCGCTGTGACACGTGAGGAAGGAAAACAAATTTTAGAAACCGCTAAGAAGCATAATCTTCTTGTTGGCAGTGCACCTGACACCTTCTTGGGTGCTGGTATTCAAACTGCTATCAATCTGATCGAACAAGGTGAAATTGGGGTACCAATTGGTGCATCTGCCTTCATGATTTGCCGCGGGCACGAACATTGGCATCCAGACCCTGCCTTTTATTATGATAATGGCGGCGGACCAATGTTTGACATGGGACCCTATTATTTGACAGCCTTAGTGGCTCTTTTAGGACCGATTACACGAATTACTGGTTCTACTCGTATTAGTTATAAAGAAAGGACTGTGCTTAGCACACCAAAAGCAGGTACTAAAATCGAAGTATCAACCCCTACACATATCTCAGGTGTGATCGATTTTGCATCGGGTGTAATTGGAAATATTACTACAAGCTTTGATGCCTTTGGCGGTACATCGCTGCCCCCTATTGAAATTTATGGCAGTGAAGGAACTTTACTAGTTCCTGATCCAAATACGTTCGGTGGTCCTTTGAAAATAAGGAAACGTGACGAAAATGAGTTTAAAGAGGTTCCTCTTGCTTATGGACATTCTCAAAACAATAGAGGGCTTGGCGTTGCTGATATGGCTAAAGCCATCCTCGAAGGTGGGAAATATCGAGCAAATAGCGAATTAGCGTATCACGTTTTAGAAGCGATGCATGGCTTCCATGATTCCTCAGATAGTGGTAAGCATTATATAATGGAAAGTACATGTGAGCGTCCTGAATCTGTGTCTCTGGAATTACAGGCTTAGTAATTCACTATAATTGAATCCTTTCACAAACCATAGGGCTCCCCAGTTTTGGAGAGCCCTTTTTACTATGAAAAGTCATACAATTGGTGCAGGTTGGTATGTAACGCTCCGAGTATTGTACCGTTACACTTCGTTTTTCGCTGTTCCAGGGAACGATTCTCTTAGTATTGTTCCCTTGACTCCTCCTTATCGCTGTACAGAGGGAACAATTCTCCAAGTATTGTTCCCTAGTACCCTCTTTTTCGTTGTTTAAGGGAACGAATCTCTTAGTATATCGTTCCCTCATCACTCAGCTATCTAGGCTCAAGAGAACAATTAAATAACAATGATTATATGGTGTTATTAAATTTAGCTAATCGAGACTTCTAATTACGAAGCTTCCTCAAACTGACTATTATAAAGCTCCGCATAAAAGCCCTTTTTCGAAAGTAATTCTTCATGATTTCCACTTTCAATTATGTCTCCATCCTTCATAACGAGGATTAAGTCCGCATTCTTAATCGTAGAAAGTCTGTGCGCAATAACAAAAGAAGTTTTTCCGATTGTCAATTTATCCATTGCCTGTTGAATCAACACCTCTGTTCGAGTATCCACCGAACTTGTCGCTTCATCTAAAATCAGCAATGGTTTATTATCAACCATCGCCCGTGCAATGGTAATCAGCTGTTTTTGTCCTGCTGAAAGATTTGCTTTATCGTCGAGAACAGTGTCATATCCCATTGGCAGGGTTTTAATGAAGTGGTGCAGCCCCACAGATTTGCAAGCAGCCACTACCTCTTCATCACTAACGCCATGTCTGGAATAGACAATATTTTCACGAATGGTTCCTTCAAACAGCCAGGTATCTTGTAGCACCATACTAAATAGATCATGAATGTCTTCCCGAGTGAGTTTATTGATTGGAACACCGTCAATCAAAATTTCACCACCATTGTATTCATAGAAACGCATTAGCAGGTTGACCAAAGTTGTCTTCCCTGCCCCTGTAGGCCCGACAATCGCCACTTTCTCTCCTGCTTTCGCACTTGCTGAAAAGTTTTTGATGACCATTTTATCCTCACTATAACCAAAGTGGACATTCTTAAACTCAACATCACCGATTGCACCTTCAAGCTTTTCTTTTTTATCACTTTCATTTGCAACTTCTTCTTCAGCGAGAAATTCAAACACACGTTCACTAGCAGCTGCTGTTGACTGAAGGTTTGTAGCAGCTTGTGCAAGTTGTGTAAGCGGCTGGGTAAATAGACGGATATAGAGCATAAAGGCAACGATTACACCAAATGAAATCATATTATTCACGGCAAGAACTGCCCCAACGATACAAACCACGACAAAGCCAAAATTACCAACAAACATCATTAATGGCATCATAAGTCCTGACATAAATTGAGATTTCCATGCACTCGAATATAGTCTTGTGTTAATCTCATGGAAAGTTTCCCGCGCATCTTTCTCTCCGTTATAAACTTTCACCACATTGTGGCCCGTATAAATTTCTTCTATATGACCATTCAATTTTCCTAACTCTTTTTGCTGCTGAGCAAAGTATTTTTGAGATTTTGAGATAATCAAAGTCATTAATCCAAATCCTACTATAGTAGAAAGGATTGCAGCAATGGCCATGATCCAATTGGTGTAGAACATCATAATGAGCGTACCCAGAAACATCGTTATGGCTGAAACTAGCGTACTTAAACTCTGGTTCATCGTTTGGCCAATCATGTCTACATCATTCGTAACACGGCTAAGGACGTCTCCAGTGCTTGTTGAGTCAAAGTATTTTAAAGGTAACCGGTTTATTTTGGTTGATAAATCACGTCGTAAATTCTTTGAAACACGCTGCGTGACCGTTGCCATAATGAACCCTTGAATATAATTAAATACAAATCCTAGGCCATAAAGGATTGCCAAAATTGTTGCGACATCGACAACAGCATCAAGATCAATGCTCGCCATCATTCCTTCTGTAATCAAATCTGTAATTTCACTAAGTAGATCTGGCCCAATTATATTGAAAACAGCACCTGCCATTGCAAGGATTAATGCAATAATAATAGCTGGTAAATATACCTTACAATAGGTAATGAGTTGTCTGATCGTTTTCTTGAAATCTTTTGTTTTACCACCAGGTCCTTCATTTCCACGGATGGATGTCATGTGATTTTTACTTTTTTTCTTACCCAATTTCAAGCTCCTCCTTTGACAACTGAGAATAAGCTATTTCCTGATAAACGCTGCAATTTTGCATTATTTCTTCATGTGTACCAATGCCGACTACTTCCCCTTCGTCCAGGACTACGATTCGGTCAGCATCCTTAATCGTACCGATACGCTGTCCCACTATTAATGTAGTAGCGTCATTTGTTTCCTTTTTGAGTTTTGATCGCAGAACTTGATCGGTCTTATAATCAAGCGCTGAGAATGAATCATCGAATATATATATTTCTGGTCCTCTATAAACTGCTCGAGCGATCGACAATCTTTGTTTCTGGCCGCCTGAAATATTGGTACCGCCCTGAGCAATAGCCGCATGATACTGGTCTTCCATTTTTTCCACAAATTCGGTTCCCTGTGCAATAGCAATGGCATTTTTAACAATTGTTTCATTTTCTGAAGTTTTTCCATTGTCCCCATAAGCAACATTGGAAGTAACGGTACCGCTGAACAATACTGCTTTTTGCGATACATACCCGATTTTTTTGCGTAACGATTCTTGGGTATATTGTTTAACATTCACACCATCCACCAAGACTTCTCCTTCAGTTGCATCAAAATAGCGAGGAATAAGGTTGAGCAGTGTACTCTTCCCACTGCCAGTAGAGCCGATAAATGCCACCGTTTCTCCTTTACTTGCCGTGAAACTAACATTGCGAAGGATATATTCGGCTGCATCAGGATATTTAAAACTTACATTTCGGAATTCAATTTCTCCAGAAAGACCATTTTTCCCTTCTGTCACGTTTCCATCAATGATGGTTGCTTCGGTATCTAGCACTTCCTTAATACGTTTTGCAGAAACAGAAGCACGTGGAAGCATGATAAACACAAATGAAAGCATCATAAATGCCATAATAACCTGCATGGCGTAAGACGAAAATACAATCATATCCGAGAACAAGGATAATCGATCTGGAAGTGCAGCAGCATTAATTAAGAATGCACCAATCCAATAGATTGCTAGACCCATTCCTGACATAATGATTCCCATTGTCGGCATCATAATCGCCATCGCCCGGCTGGTGAAAAGATTAGTATTTGTAAGCTCACTGTTGGCTTCTTCAAATTTCTTTTCCTGATATTTACTAGCGTTATAGGCATGAACAACGCGAATACCTGACAAGTTCTCCCTTGTTACACGATTCAAGTTATCTGTTAAACTCTGAATAATTTTGAATTTTGGCATGGCAACAAAAATAAGAATACACAGCATGAAAACTAGGAATAACACGGCAAATCCAGTAGCAGCCGTCCATTGCCAACTTTTCCCCATAATCTTAAAAACTGCCCAAACAGCTAAAATCGGGGCCTTTACAATTACTTGAAGTCCCATGGCAATAAGTAATTGAATCTGAGTGATATCATTCGTTGATCGGGTAATCAAACTTGCTGTTGAAAAGCCATTGATTTCTTCGATAGAAAAAGACATCGTCTTCTCGAACACCATTGCTCGAAGACGAACAGAGAAACCAGCAGCGACTTTAGCTGCGAAGAAACCCACAATGATAGACGCGATCATACTGCCAATTGCACACAAAAGCATATACCCGCCTTGCAGGAGAACATCGCTCATTTTACTTCCTTCTGTCTGTACCAGCATGGTGATTTCATGCATATAATCCGGAAGTTTTAAATCAAGATACACCTGTGTCACAATGAATACCAAACTAAACAGTATTAACAGGTATTCTTTTTTCTGTAAATATTTAAAAATTTGCAGCATGGTTTACCCCTCCTCTGAATCCTTTGTAATAAACCTAATAGTGTTAGATACTTTCCAAAAAATTAAGCAGACCCATTAATCCTGCCTGCATTCTTGTTCATTCATTTCATTGGTAATTTCTTTTATCCGTTTTATAATTCGAATCAATTCTAATGAATCATTTTCCCCAAGTTTCTGAAGTGTTTTCTGCATCATCGAAATCAGCTTATTATATTCTTCCATCATAAAGCTTTTACCTGATTCCGTTATGGAAACAATAACCATTCGTTTATCATTCTCATCCCTGTTCCGTTCAATATATCCCTTTTTTGCTAAACTGTTTAGAGCAGAAGCAACACGAGGAGTGGTGAGATCGAGTTTTTCACTAAGATCACCTGATGGAACCCCGTTTTTTCCAAAAGTAAGATACCCCAAAATTCTCCTTTCTCCATGAGAAAGATCGTCAACTTTTTTCTGAAACGGCAGTTTTGCTGTTCTAGTCATAATATGAAATAGCTCTTCCGCCAACGCTTTGTAGTCCATTATCAAACTCCTCCGTGAAATTATCTAATACTATTAGATAATATATTATTTTATTTTTATTTTGTCAATAAAATGGGCTTGCAAGGGTTATATTTGAATAATTATAAATTTACCTTAAACGCTCTGCTACAAATGCCATATCACCTAAAAACATTTCCCATAAGTTAGGTCGACGCCTTACTGCTAGTGGATGGTAAGCAACAGCAGTCTGATAGCCATCAACATTGTGCCAAGTACCTCGCATATTCTTAACTTCAGCTGCTGGGTCGTGAAAAAAGGATTGGACAGCCACATTTCCTAAACATAGAATAAGCTTGGGCTTTTTATGTTCGATTTGTTCTTTTAAATGAATCATACATATATGGCGTGTCTGTTCCTTTTCATAGGCTCGGACTGGTCTTCTTTTTAGAATGAAAGTTACGTAGAAGTCGTCCATTTTCATTCCTACTTCACTTGCAGCTTGTTGTAGGGTTTGTCGAGTGCCGCAGACAATTGGATTTCCTTCACGGTCTTCTCTGGCTCCCGGGTTATCTAATATAACCATAATTGGTGCATCTGGATTTCCTTCACCCCACACCATACGCGATCCATGTTTATATAGACCGCATTCACGACAATCTTTATAGGCCTCTGGGGTTGGTTCCTCTGGCCATAATTCCGAACAACATAGCATCCATCTCCTGGTACTAGTTTTTCTTTTGTTATTCTTTCCAATAATCAATCACGTACTCAACTTGATTTTTGGCTACGATATTTACCGCATAATATACGATATCCTTATATTTCATTTCTCGTATAGGATTTTTTGTAACATTATGCATATCTCTAAAAACTGCAATATCTGGCAGGGTAAATGCCACTAAAATAATAGCCCCTTTTCCATTAATCCCCCATGTCCCTTTCGTACCTAAAACTAGGGGTAAGGGTTTATCACGATTCTGTAGATAATTATATACCCACTCTTGTTCGCTAAAATTCATTTTATCCAAGCTTAGCCCTCCCCTTTTATTGTGCTCATCATTAGGTGGCCATTAAGGTACAAAAAAACAGCCAATAGAATTGGCTGCTACTGCCTTAACGATCAAGTCCCTTTTTATTCTTACCAACATTATCATTTGGTGAATCACCGGTACCATTTTTGCTGTTGCTATTAGGTGTACCATAAATTTGATTATCCGCTGTTACCTTTGCACCTGTTTTAAAATTATCTTTCGTTTTCATTCTGTCATCTCCTTTGGTAAGTCAGTTTTATTATCTATAGCGGGTAAAAGAAATATACCGAATTGGGTAACTTAATAATGGAGGTTATGAAAATGATTCTTTACCATGGCTCTATAAGATATTTTCAAAATTTCAATGAAGATACTGTCGTTCAAAACTTAAGTCACGATATCAATACTATTGGATTTTGGTTTACTTCAGACCACAATACAGCCAGACCTTTTGCATTTGGTTATGAGACAGTTATCGAAGAATCAAAGAGCGAGTTTTGGGAGAATGGAGAACCAAAGGTAATCCAATATGAAAGACCCGTTAGCGGCTTTATCTATAAAGTATATATAGATGACCCAAATTTAAAAATTTACGAATCGAATACAGAGGAATCATTTGATATGTTTATGAATGAACGAGACGTATATTGTGATTATTTAGGCGCCAAAAAAAGAAACGTTACATGGAAAGATGGTGCTATCCTTTTAAACAAAGAAGAAGCCAATACAGAATATCGTAAGAGCCTTATAAAACAGGGATACGCAGGCTTGTTAATACGTCAGGCGATGTTACATAATATGATCACAGATCTGTATTGTATTTTTTCAGAGGAATCTTTGCTTATAACAGAAGTCCTTCCTTTAGAAGTTTAGACAATTGCAATAAAAAAGTGCTCAGGAGATTATCCCCCTGAACACACTTTTAGCAGCACTATCTTTTTTCATTCCTTAAGTCTTGGTTTGGCAGGATCACAATTTGGCGGTTCAATGTTTGCCGATTCTGCTAATTTCATTAGGTAATAACATTCTTCCCGGTACATATGATCAGCCATTAACGGTGCAAATGTTCCCAATGCTTGGTTACTTAGTTCTAATTCTTCTAGTTCCGTTAAAAAATTTTGAAATAATTTAATTTCTAATTGAGCGTCATTCGTCATTTTTGTCAAAGCTGGAAAAGTCGTCAAATTGGTTCTTAAATATCCTGCCAGCTCTACTGCTTTTAGATAAAAACCTTCGAAATCCTTCTTAAAAGCCTTACTTTTCTTTCTTAATTGCTTTTCAACACCATCTAAATTCGAATATATAGCGTCTGAATGACCTGCAGCGTCTATTAACCACAGAAGGTGATGATGAAGTTCATGGTAAACGGGAGGCATTTCTCCCTCTTTTAAATGTTGTAAAATCCTTACATATTCCTCCAATTCATTTACCATATGATTTATGAATGTAGGTGAAAGGTGAATTTTGATTTTTCCAATAAGGTGTTTTCTTAAATTTGAAATCTCGTAATTTTAGTACCTCTGGTTCCACTTGAACTGTTAGTTGTGTCAGCGGTGAGGATTTTGAGCGTTCTAAAAGTGTATCAAATATGTTAATAAAATTGCTCGCCTGCTCAATCTCATCTTTTTGAATGGGTGCAAGTGATTCGAAAATAAACCTAGAATGATCACCTAATATTTGAAGCCAAAAACGGTGTTCAAACCTGGTTGACCTTTCAACAACTTCATTCATGACCATTCCTCCTAGGAAAAAATACCACACTAATTTGATATTTATTCTCCTAGGGCATGTCTAAAGAACAACGGATCTAGCTGATAATTACGTTTACTTACGTCTAACCGAATTTACTAGCGGATAACCGGATTTACTGGCGCATAACCGGATTTACTGGCGCATAACTTAATTTACTGGCGCATAACCGGATTTACTTGCGAATTTACGAATTTACTTGCGGATAACCATACATACTCGCACGCAATAACAGCGCATCAACAAACCTTTCCCAACGTTGTAAATCCTGTTCCTGCGGCCGAAGTTCAACCTTTAAAGTAGCAGCTAAGTTTGTGTGAACGTACAACATGTCACGAAATTGATCAACGGCACCACAAAACATTGGATAACAGCTATCACCTGTTCCAAATACACCAGTTGTCATATCTTTTCTACAAATTGATTCAAACGCTTTATAGAGTTGCCTCATTTCCTTTGGGATTTCACCATTTCCCCATGTGTAGGTACCGATAGCAACTGCATGATAGTGACATAAGTCAGGCACAGAAAACTCCTCTATACGATAAATAGATACCTGCACTGACTTCCTTAACAAGATTTGATAAAGTTCCTCTGCCAATTCTTTCGTGTTTCCTGACAGTGACGCGTAAACAATGGCAACGGACAAATTACAGTTCGTCAAATCCATTGGACTGTGAGACCTTTGAATAGGTTCTGGACTTTTGTTCAAAGAAATCCGACTTTGTCTCATTCATCATTTCATCTCCAAATATTTGAATCCAAGGCATCGGATTGTTTCTCTCTTTATATAAATTTTTCAAGCCAAGTTGTCTCAACCTTTTATTTGCTAAATATTCTACATAGCCTTCAAATTCCTCTAAATCGATTCCTTTGATTTCCGATAAAATATAATGAGCCCACTCTTTTTCCAACTCAACCGCCTCGTTAATGGTTTGGTAGATATATTTAGTATTCTCATCTGTATGAAGCCCCGGATTTTCTGTTAAAAGGATTCGAATAAATTGAGCAATAAAGTAGGCATGCTGCATTTCATCCCGTTGAATATAACTAATCATTGTACTAGTTTTCAGCATTTTTTGCTGACGTGCTAAATGATAGAAAAAAGCAAAGCCGGCGTAAAAGTAAATACCCTCTAGATTGATGGAGTTTACACATAAATCAAATAACGATTGTGACGTTGGATTTTGTCTAAATTCCTCATAGGCGTCTAAAATTAATTGATTTCGTTTTCGGACAATGTGATCACTTTTTGCTTGATTAAATCGTTCATTTTGTTCGCCAATGGGAATTAGCGAGCTTAGTATATAAGAATATGATTCATTATGAACGGCTTCTTGTTGTGAAATAACCGCAAAGATCGCTTTAAAACTAGAGTCACTTACATAATCCATTACTTGACTCATGGTAGGGGTCTGCAAGCTATCAAGTGATGCAAGCTGCGTATTAATACGCAGAAACACATCTTTTTCCTGATTACTAAGGAGATCCCATTGTTTAATATCATCCTGCATATTAATTTCCTGCGGTTTCCAAAAGTTTGATAATAAAGTTTGATATATATCGTACATTTTTGGATAGGCAATATCATTCCAATTTAGAATTCCAGACGACTTTCCATTTATGATTCCAGTGGATTTGTTTGGAAAGTCAGGATTTAATAATTTAATTTTGGTTAATGGTGTATCAATCATTAAATAAACCTCCTCCATTCTTCTCTACTAACTTTGACATGCTTCACATTCCTCGATTTCAGATTGAGAAGTACTTCTTATGTAATAAGTCGTTTTTAATCCCAGCTTCCATGCTTCTCTATGAAGATTTAATAACTCTACCGCTTTAATGTCATGACGAACGTAGAGGTTGAAACTAATCGATTGGTCAATATGGCGCTGCCTGGCGGCGTTTTGCCTTATACTCCATGTCTGATCTAAGACATGCCTAGTTCTTCGATAAAAGTTGTAACTGCTATGATCCAAGTCAGGTGCAGTTACTTTAAACTTGAAATTTTTTTTCTCCTCTGCGTATTCGACAGCATATAAAGGATCTATCCCATCTGTTGATCCACCAATCTTTGCAGTGGAAGAGTTTGGAGCAATCGCCATCATCCACCCATTTCGAACCCCATTCCTTGAAATCTCCTCCATCAATTGGTTCCAGCGATCAGATTTATACCCTTTTCGTTCAAAATACTTTCCTGATTGCCATTCTGAACCTTTAAATTTTGGATAGCTGCCTTTTTCCTTAGCCAATGCCATCGACGAACGAATCGTAAGGTAAGCTATATTCTCATATAGTCGATCTGCATATTCAACTGCTTCTTCCGATTCCCAATAAATGCCTTCTAACGCAAGAAGGTGATGCCAGCCAAACGTACCTAATCCCACAGGGCGATATCGCTTATTTGTCACTTCGGCTTGTCCAACTGAAATGGTATTAAGATCAATCACATTGTCTAGCATTCTCATTTGAATAGGAATTACTCTTTCTAGTACATTCCCTTTTACAGCTCTCGGCAGATTAATAGATGATAGATTGCAGACAACAAAGTCTCCTGGTTTTCGAGCAATAACAATATTTCCATCTTCATCCTTATATTCTTTTACAATGGTTGTCGCTGACATATTTTGCGTAATCTCTGTACACAAATTGCTGCAATAAATCGATGCAAGGCCATTTCCTCTTACATGTTTGTTTGGATTTTGACGATTTACCTCATCCCGATAAAACATATAGGGAGTACCGGTTTCTAATTGAGAGATCATAATCCTTGCCATAATATCCATTGCTCGATAGGTTTTTCGAGGAAGGAATGGATGTTTTACTGCTTCCTCATACTTTTCAGTAAAAAATTTTACATCACACTCATCATAAAAATCCTCTAAACCTAGGGGATTACCGTCTTGGTCCTTCCACCCCATAATTTGTTTTACTTGGTGTGGACAAAAGGTATGCCATACTCCAACACTTCTACCGTTTTCGTCTACCTCTTCTAATTTTTTCATAAATAAGTCTGGTATCGAAACGCCTGTAAAAATATCATGTGCCTTTCGTCTTTCGTCACCATTATTTGTTTTTAAGTCTAAAAAGCCATTCATAATATCTTTATGAAATACATCTAAATAAACGGCGATTGCTCCTTGTCTTTGGCCCAATTGATCCACACTCACAGCGGTATCATTAATAAGACGAATCCATGGTACCACCCCAGAGGAATTGCCTTTGAACTTTTTGATATCAGAACCTAAAGCACGTACCTTTCCTAGATATACACCTAGCCCGCCGCCGTCTTTACTTAATCTAGCAATATCCCAATTGTTCAAATAAATTCCATCTAACGAATCGTCTACTGTATCAATAAAACAGGAAGAGAGCTGCCCAAAACTTTTTCCGGCATTTGATAGAGTTGGTGTAGCAACGGTCATATACAAGTTGCTAAGTGCCCAGTATGTTTCTTTTACAAGGTTTAACCTGTTTTCCTTTTTTTCTTTTCTCATTAATGTCATCGCAATGATCATAAACCGTTCTTGAGGTAACTCATAGAGATTACCTTCGTAATCCTTTGCTAAGTAACGATCTGCTAGTAAAAATAACCCAATATAATTAAACAAATGATCCCGTTCAGACGTTATTTCTGCCCCTAATTGCTGAATTTCTTCTTTTGAATAATCTTGCAATAGTTCCTCAGAGTAGATTCCGATTCTAGTTAATTTAGTAATCAAAGAATATAGGTCTCCATATTTGTTTTCTAGCTTGTACCCCCTGCTGCTTGATGCATTCCGATAAAGTTCCTGTAAATATAGATTTGCCGCTAGAAAGGTCCAGTTTGGGTCGGTCATTGAAATTTGATTTAATGCATAAAAAAGTGATTGTTCAAATATGGATGAGTCTTCAAGACCAGCGATCTTATCAACTAATTCAGTTGTGTCCAGATTATATTTTTCAGAAACTCTTTTCACTGCTGCTAAAACTGAATCTCTCTCTGAATAAATACTGTTTACTACCATACCAATTCCTCATTTCCTTTCGTTTGACTTCGTGAGAGAAACGACAAAAAACCCATCAATGAAGATGGGTTTGATAACGTGGAATAATCTATCATACAGGCTCGATCCCTGTAATAGCAGGATACCCTCGTTATATCTTCCCAGCTCCCGAAGAAGATAATACGTAATAGAAATGGCAGGTCTCCTGACTTGTGCATCGCCCTACTCTAATCCCTTCCCGTCGTAGAGACAGTGGATATGATTATTTCGTCAGCACTTACAGTTGCGGGTACAGTTCTGGTTTCTCATCCAGATTCCCTTTTAAGTCTATACAGACACCATTTATATTGGTCATTATCTATATTTAGTGTTTAAGATATTAATCACCACTAAATATTGTATGTTCCCAACTATAATATACTAATTCCATTTTGACAATAACAAAAATTAATTCTCTGAAAATTATGTACGAATGATTTTTTATATGTTATATTAATTGGCAATTACATATCGTGTAAGAATTGGTGCCAAGCTGAGGCTTGGCTTAATAGGGAAGAACGGTGCAAGTCCGTCGCTGTCCCGCAACTGTAATTCGGAGTAAATCACGCTATACCACTGTCTTTTGACGGGAAGGTGTGAGGATCATTGATGAAAAGCCAGGAGACCTGCCAATTTGTAGTACACACCAGATACCTACGTGGAAATAGGCGGTGACATTCATTTGTACGACAAACGAGTTATGAGTAGTATTGTTTATGCCTGATATTAAACATACCTTTAGCTTGATTGTAAAGCCATTTCCGGTTCACGGAGATGGCTTTTTTGTATTTGGAATTATGTAAAAAAAGGAGGAATCGTAAATGAATTTAGCTAGTACAGCCATTGGTTACCCATATATAGGTGGTAATCGAGAATGGAAACGTTGTCTTGAATCGTTTTGGAAAAGTGAGAAATCAGAGGAAGAGTTTATCTTTGAAATGAAAACCATTCGGTTAAATCAGTTGAAGCACCAGCAATCATTAGGTTTAGACATTCTTACAGTTGGAGATTTTACATTTTATGACCGTATGCTCGACCTCGCCACCATGTTCGGTTTAATTCCGGCTCGCTATAAGTGGACTGGAGAGAGGGTAGATCTTACGACATATTACGCAATGGCACGTGGAGCGAAAGATGTTGTGGCATCTGAAATGACAAAGTGGTTTAATACCAACTACCACTACATTGTACCTGAGTATGAAGACCAGCCACTAAAATTAACTCAAAACTACATTTTAGATTACTTTTTAGAAGCGAAGTTCGAACTTGGTTTAATAACAAAACCGACCATTATAGGTCCATATACTTTTGTTCAACTATCTAAAGGATACTATTCCATATCAAAAGCATCTTTTATTTTAAGACTCTTACCGCTTTATGCTCAAGTACTCCAACAACTTGTAGATGCAGGAGCAAAGTGGATTCAAGTAGAAGAACCAGCATTAGTCCTTTCATTAGCACCTGAAGATATCAAACTAGTTCAACAAATTTATAAACAATTAGCACTAGAAGTACCTGAAGCGAAACTGATGTTGCAAACCTACTTTGAAGGATTATCAGCGTATGAAGAGCTGATTCAATTACCTGTTGCCGGAGTCGGCCTTGACTTTATTCATGGTACAGATGAGAATATGGAATCAATCCGTAAACACGGTTTCCCACAAGATAAAGTATTAGGAATTGGAATCGTAAATGGGCGTGATATTTGGCGGGCAAATTTGGCTGAAAAAGCACTGATGACAAAAGCTATTTTATCATTAAGCGGTGTAAATGAAGCCTGGGTTCAATCTTCTTGTAGTTTACAGCATGTACCTGTTACGGCGAAATCCGAAAAGCAGCTGGATGCCACTCTTCTAAATGCATTGTCCTTTGCAGATGAGAAAATTGTTGAGTTACAACATATCACGGCCTTTGTTTCAGATGAGGGTTGGTCAGGAAGTAAAAGCGTGTCACAAAGTATGCTGGCAATTCAAGCATTAAAGCAGCATGAGGCGAGGAAAAATCCACGCGTGGAAGATCTCCTATCGCATGTGAAACCAGAGAATTTTGCACGTTCAATGCCTTATAAAGAACGTCAACCTTTACAACAAGCAGCGTTACATTTACCTGATTTTCCAACAACCACGATTGGCAGTTTCCCTCAATCTGATCAAGTAAAACGAACACGTACAGCATGGCGTAAAAAAGAAATTACGGATACTGAATATGCAGAGTTTGTGAAAAATGAAACGGCTCGTTGGATTCAAATTCAGGAAGAAATTGGCCTTGATGTTTTCGTGCATGGTGAATTTGAGAGGACAGATATGGTTGAGTACTTTGGGGAAAAGCTTAAAGGTTTTGCCTTTACAGAAAAAGCATGGGTTGTATCATATGGGTCACGTTGTGTGAAACCGCCGATTATTTATGGTGACGTCGAGTGGACATTACCAATGACAGTGAAGGAAATAGTAGAAGCACAGAAATTAACATCTAAGTATGTTAAAGGGATGTTAACAGGACCTGTCACCATCTTAAATTGGTCTTTTGTGCGTGATGATCTTTCTCGTGAACATGTAGCCAACCAAATCGCCTTAGCACTAAGAGAAGAGATTCAAGCATTAGAAAATGCTGGCATTGCTATTATACAGGTGGATGAACCCGCTTTACGTGAAGGCTTGCCATTAAGGAAAGAAGATTGGAATGAATATTTATCATGGGCAGTAAATGCATTTAAGCTCGCGACTTCGAGTGTCAGAAATGAAACACAAATCCATACACATATGTGTTATTGCGAGTTTAATAACTTTATAGAGCCGATTCGTGCTCTTGATGCAGATGTCATTTCTATCGAAACGTCTAGAAGTCATGGGGAACTAATTCAATCACTAAAACAAAATCCATATGAACTTGGTATTGGTTTAGGTGTGTATGATATACATAGCCCGCGTGTCCCCAGTGTAGAAGAAATCGATGTGATATTAAAAGATAGCCTTGAGATTATTTCAATAGAACAGTTCTGGGTGAATCCCGATTGTGGTTTAAAAACACGGCATGAAGATGAAACTATTTTCTCATTAAAAAATATGGTGACAGCTGCACGAAAACTTCGCCAACGGCAAAAACAAACTGTTAAAAACTAAAAGGTAATTAAAATTGTAATTGTCTATAAAAGGAAGAAGATGTAAGCTGCAATTTCCCTTACATCTTCCCCTTTTTTAATAACAACAAGTTTTCCTTTACTCCGCTGAGCCTTCAATTAGCCCCTCATATATTTCATTATATTTCTTAGCAGACTGTGACCAACTATAATCTTGCGTCATTGCATTTTGTATTAAGTGATTCCAGGATTCATCTTGATGATAGTATTGTAAGGCTCTTTTAACAGTATGAAGCATATCATGGGCATTTAAATTCTTAAATGAGAACCCATTACCCAAACCTGTTGACTCATCATAAGATTGAACGGTATCATTTAATCCGCCTGTTTCTCTTACGATGGGAATGGTTCCGTACTGCAAGGCGATAAGTTGTCCTAGTCCACATGGCTCAAACTGCGAAGGCATTAAAAACAAATCTGCCCCTGCATAAATTTTATGGGCTAATGCCTCACTAAAACCAATATATATCTTCACCTTATCTGGGTATTCAAAGGCCATTTGATTCAAGAAGTTTTCATAATAATAATCTCCAGATCCAAGTACGATGAATTGTACATCATCCTCCATTATCTCATGAAATACATGGAGCACTAAATCTAAACCTTTTTGTGCTGTTAACCGTGTAACCATTGCAATAATGGGTGTGTCTTCTTTTTCGGGTAAACCAAAATATTGTTGTAGAACTTTCTTATTTTCAGATTTCCCCTCTATCGTATCAAGATCATAAGAAACAGCAATATCAGGATCTAGGCTTGGATTATAAACGGAATCATCTATACCATTTACAATTCCAATGAGCTTATTGCTGTGCTTTCGTAATAGTCCATCAAGCTTTTCTCCATAGTAGGGGAATTGAATTTCCTCTTTATAGGTGGGACTGACCGTTGTTACAACGTCAGAAGAAACAATACCACCCTTCATAAAGTTAACATTTCCATAAAATTCAAGCTGCTCCATATTAAAAAAATGCGGATCTAATCGTAACAGCTCACTCATTAACTCAAATGGGAATATTCCCTGGAATTGCAAATTGTGAATCGTAAAAACGGTTTTTATTTTCGAGTACATTGGATCATGACGATATTGGGCGTTTAATAAAAAATTCACCATAGCGGTATGCCAGTCATGAGAATGAATCACATCCGGAATAAAATCCAGATATGGGATACACTCGAGTACTGCCTTTGAGAAAAAAGAGAATCGTTCTCCATCATCATCATGCCCGTATAATGAGCTGCGATTAAAATAATATTCGTTATCAATGAAATGATAGGTAATTCCATCATGCTCTGTGGTAAAAATGCCGCAGTATTGACTTAGTGGACCTAAGGGAACATTAATGGAATTTTTAAATTGAAAAGATTGTTTAAACTTTTCAGGAATTAAACTATAATTTGGTAAAATAACATGTACCTCAGTACCTAATTTTTTTAACTCTTTAGGAAGTGCACCTGCTACGTCCGCAAGACCACCTGTCTTCACAAACGGAACACACTCAGATACGGCAAATAAAACTTTCACTTCTCAGCTCCCCTTTTGTACTGTCCCTTTTTCGACTACATAAGGTGTCCCTGCATTTCCAGTTAGTTTGACACCACTTTCAATTCTGACATCCTTATCAATGATGACTCCATCAAGTACACAATTTTCTTCTATCTGAGTTTTCTGCATAATAATGGAGTTACGAATGACAGAGCCTTTTCCGATTTTGACAGAACGGGAGATTATGCAGTTCTCCACTTCGCCTTCAATCTTGCATCCATTGGCAATCAGAGAGTTCGCAACCTTTGCGCCCATTTTATAGCGTGTTGGAGGCTCATCCTTTACCTTTGTAAAGATTGGCTCATCTCTCGTAAATACTTGTTTATATGCTGCTGACTCAAGCATATCCATGCTATGTTTATAGTAACTTTCTAGAGAGTCTATAATTGCAATATATTCCTTATACTCATACTTTTCAACTTTAAATTTATCTAGCCGCTCATTTACGACATCTACAATACTGTGATAGCCCTGATCCTTATACTGTTCAAATAGACCGAGCAATAAATCTTTTTCTAAAATGAACGTTTGCAGCGATTCTCCATTATGAACGACCTCGGTAATATCTGCTTCTGTTTCAATATGATGATCCAAAATGGTACTAAAATTTATGGTCCCAATAATATTGCAGTTGGTAATCACCACATATTTTTGCCTGCTGCGTAAGAAAAAGCTAATGTTCTTTGCAAGATGTGCAAAGGATCCAAAATCTTCATTCTTAAAATTGCTATCTGGCGTGAAAACAAACAGTCCATCACGCTTTCTATCCAAGTCCCATTGCTTGCCACATCCTAAATGGTCCATAAGGGACCTAACCCCATGACCAGTGAAAATAGCAACACTCGTGATCCCTGAATTCACCATATTCGATAACAAAAAATCAATTAATCGGTATCGTCCTGCAAACGGAAGGGATGCTATGGATCGATGAGCTGTTAAATTTTGAAACGTGTCCAACTCATGGGTTGCATTAATGATTCCTAACATTGATTGTGGCATAGTATCTTATTCCTTTCCTATCTATTTTTTCTAAACATCCTTAGCAACCAGTATGACATCGTCCCTGTTCTTTTCCGGACGAATAATGGTATTATCCTCAACGACCATGTCTTCAGCGATAATGGCCTTCTCAATTACTACATTTTTTCCAATCACAGCATTGGGCATTATTACGGAGTCCTGAATCACGCTTCCTTCTTCGACTGTTACACCTTGGAATAGAACAGAATGCTTAATAGTACCTTCTACGATACAACCTTCATTAATCAATGACTCTTCTACATGAGCAGTTGGAGAAATATATTGCGGCGGCTGGTTAGGATTAACCGAGTATATTCTCCAACTTCGATCATAAAGGTCTAATTCTGTTTCTTCTTTTAATAAGTCCATATTTGCTTCCCATAGACTTTTAACTGTCCCAACGTCCTTCCAGTACCCCTTGAATGGATACGCGACCACTTTTTTGTTTTCTTCCAATAAAAGGGGAATAATATCCTTGCCAAAATCATTGGAGGAATCCGGATTATTATCGTCTATCTCTAAAAACGTTTTTAAAACAGACCAATTAAAGATGTAAATCCCCATAGAAGCCAAATTACTTTTTGGATTTTTTGGTTTTTCCTCAAATTCAATAATGTCTAAGTTGATGTTCGTATTCATGATTCCAAAACGGCTTGCTTCATCCCAAGGCACCTCAATAACAGAAATGCTAACATCTGCATCCTTTTCAATATGATAATCCAGCATTTTAGAATAATCCATTTTATAAATATGGTCACCAGAAAGGATCAGGACATATTCTGGATTGTATTGCTTTATGTAATTAATATTTTCGTAAATAGCGCTGGCTGTTCCTTTATACCACTTAACGCCAGAGGTTTCCGCATAAGGAGGCAATACTGTTACCCCGCCATTACTTCTATCTAAATCCCAAGCCGCACCAATCCCGATATAAGAGTGTAAAACCAGAGGCTGATACTGTGTTAATACACCTACTGTATCAATTCCTGAGTTTGTACAGTTACTTAATGGAAAATCAATAATTCGATATTTGCCGCCAAATGAAACAGCTGGCTTTGCAATATATCTAGTAAGAGCCCCAAGGCGGCTACCTTGTCCTCCTGCTAGCAACATTGCTACGCACTTTTTTTGTACCATTGCTATTTGTCCCCTTTCTGGATTTAACTGGTCGTAAAATGGATATACCAAATGGAGGTATGGTCATTTCGAGATGACATGGCTGGTTGTGAAACGGCTTTTCAATCGGTTTGATTTTCTTATTATTGACCTGACCAGAACCACCAAATTGAATACTATCACTATTAAGTATTTCATTGTAAAAAGCGTAAGATGGTACCCCAACTTTGTAATGTTCATAAACGACCTCTGTAAAATTACACACGATAATAAGAGCGTTTTCCTTTTTTCCTTTTCTTATGAACGAGAAAATACTTTGATCTTTATTATCGGCATCAATCCATTCAAAGCCTTCGTAGGAATGATCCAGTTCCCATAATGCCTTTGAATCTTTATACAGCTGCATTAATTTTTTGAAGTAATCATTCAAAATACGGTGCATCTCAAAATCGTGTAATTCCCAATCTAAATCCTCTAAATCCTTCCATTCATCGAATTGACCGAACTCTCCACCCATAAACAGCAGTTTTTTACCTGGGTGTGTCATTAAATACCCTAATAAAAGCCGCAGTTGTGCAAACTTCCGCCAATAATCACCTGGCATTTTATTTAATAGTGATTTTTTTCCATGGACAACCTCATCATGTGATAAAGGTAGGACGAAGTTTTCTGTATAAGCATACAGTATGGAAAAGGTTACTTTGTCATGCAAATACTTCCTGTTCTGCGGTTCTGCTTCCATATATTTTAAAATATCGTTCATCCAACCCATGTTCCATTTATAGTTAAAGCCTAAACCGCCTTCAGAGGTGGGTCTTGTCACAAGCGGCCAATCGGTCGAATCCTCAGCAATCATTAGCAGATTAGGTTCTGCGTCAAACACGACCTCATTCAGCTTTCTTAAGAAGCTAACAGCATATTCATTCTTTTGAGATTCCCCTCCTGCTTGCCAAAAAAGCATATTGGCAACCGCGTCAACACGAAATCCATCAATATGATAGTATTTGATCCAGAATAAAGCGTTAGAAATTAAAAAACTTTGCACCTCACCTTTTCCCAAATCAAAATTCGCTGTGCCCCATATCGGATTTTCTTTTACGTAAACATCCTCATATTCATAAGTAGTCTGTCCATCGAACATATACAAACCATGGGCATCTTTACAAAAATGTCCCGGAACCCAATCAAGAATAACCCCTATTCCACTTTGGTGACATTGGTCAATAAAATACATTAAATCGTGCGGAGTACCATATCGACTTGTAGCAGAATAGTATCCCGTTCCTTGATATCCCCAAGAACGGTCATAAGGGTGTTCAACTAAAGGCAAAAGTTCAATGTGTGTAAAATGATGTTCAATTACGTAAGGAATCAGTTCATCGGCTAGTTCCCTATATGTAAAAAACTCTTCTTCACCCTTTTTCTTCCAAGAGCCTAAATGTACTTCATAAATGGCAAGCGGTTCTTCATACACAGTTTTCTTTTCTTTATGTTGAAACCATTCCTGATCCTGCCAATTGTAACCTTCCAATTCATAGATAATAGATGCTGTATTTGGCCTGATTTCTGAATAAAATGCATACGGATCTGATTTAAGGATGGTGTCTCCCTTTGCTGTTTTAATTTGATACTTATATATATCATTTTCTAGCAGCCCCGGGATAAAAAGGGACCATATTCCCTGTTTATTAAGTTTCGTCATTTCATGTTTACTACCATTCCATTTATTGAAATCCCCGACAACATATACTTGGGCAGCACGCGGAGCCCAAACAGTAAAGCGAGTACCTTTTTCTCCTTTTTGACTTTCAGTATGAGCGCCAAATACTTTATAACTCTCAAACAAATTTCCTTCGTGAAAAAGATATACTTCATACTCTGTTGGATGTGTATCAATCACAAGTCTCACCTCTTTAAACTGCTTTTACAGTATGACTATTAAGGTTATTTATATTCTCCTTAGCTTTTCTAAAAACAAATGTTTAATGCATCACATAACTTTGAAAATCTCTTAAAAACAAGGCTCTGATAAAGAAAGATGTTGATTTTTCTAACAGAAATCCTTATGAAAGACTAAACTCAATGAGGAATCTTCTGATTTGTCTTTCATCATGCTTATGGAGGACAAATCTTATTGGGAACTCTCCTGATTTGTCTTTCATCATGCTTATGAAGGACAAATCTTACTTGGAACTCTTCTAATTTGTCTTTCATCATGCTTATGAAGGACAAATCTCACTGGGAACTTTCCTTATTTGTCTTTCATCATGCTTATGAAGGACAAATCTCACTTGGAACACTCCTGATTTGACTTTCATCAACCTTTTATACAGTTGTATTAATAATCAACAATGAATTTTAACAAAGCTAAAAACAAAGAAAACGACCCCGAAATAATAGGAGTCGCCTTCGTTAATTATTGATATTTTTTAAAAAACTGTTTAACACTTTTCGATACCGCCATATATCTTTACTTTCAACCGGAAGCTCATTTATGTCCCAATACGTTTGATATTTCCTATGTGCAGTCAGTTTGCCATCGGGATATTGCATAAATGTAAGGATCCCTTTGTTTTCTTCATCTTCTAATGCTATGTAGTGCTTCGATCCATCCCAGTTGGCTAACTCACCAAACCTCTCGCAAAACTGCTCAACATCGGCTTTACTTCGAATAATCATTCTATTCACTCCTTGCTATAATATGTTAATCCGCTGATAACCTGCCAGATTCTTAAAAATCTAGCGTTAAACATTAATTTGATAGTATTATAACATATATCTCTTTTTGAATTTAGTTTATGTGAGATTTTAGAACTATAAATCTTGAACTTCACCACAAAAAAAAGAGAGAAACTTTTATTAAAAATCTCTCTCTTTTGCTATTTTAGTAAATTAAAGAACGGAACCTGAAACACTTTTTCCAGGTAATAATGACCTTGCTATATTAATTGAAGAAACTAATCTGTTTTTCGCTTCTGTATCTAATTCATAACGATTATTTCCTAATTTTCCAATTTGACTATCTAGTATAAACACTCCTTTTAAAATATGGGTTGCTCCCAAAGCCGCTAGTACTGGTTTTAGGGAATAATCGATCATTAATAAGTGCCCAAAAGTTCCACCAACGGCAATCGGTAGTATCGTTTTACCCTCCAGACCATTTTGTGGCAGGAGATCCAAGTAAGTTTTTAAAACCCCTGAAAAGGAAGCTTTATAAACCGGAGTCATAATCACGACTAAATTTGAATGCTCAACTTTCTTATTTTGCTTGATAATTTCTTCACTATCAAACTTCGCTTGAATTAAATCTTCTGGTGGAAGATTACGTATATTAATAATTTCAGGAGTAATTCCAACACCAGTTAAATGATTGATAACACCATGTAATACCCCATTTAATCTCGTATGCTCAGAAGGACTCCCAGAAATAATTGTCACCTTACTCATTATTGAAACTCCCTTTCATAATGGATTTTTTCATCAAAATGATTCGTTCAATGGTTTTACTTTTTGTTTGATTTATTTCCAGTTAATTGGATCGACCCAATATCACTGTGTGGATGACTAAGGGATTTAAATTTTCTATATTCATTTTCCAGGTCCGTTAGTGATAGCTCAAAAAGGTGTTTATCTTCTTTTTTATACACATTATAAGCAATCAGTTTTCTTATTAATTTTTTGCGCTTATTTTCAACAGCATTCCGAAGAATTTCTCCCATCCGAATCACTCCTATTTATAGTTTAATAAATACAACGGTTTCGTATGGATAATAATCTTAAGATTCGTTAATTAGTAAAATGTCGATTTAATAATGCTCTTGAACTTTCATATAAAAAATATGCGGCGCTGATAATAGCCGATTCATCTAGGGTAAATTCGGGATGGTGCCACTCCTCGTTTCCATTTGTACCGAAAAATGCAAAAGTCCCTGGGACGTTATAAAGATAGTAGGAGAAATCCTCACCGGCCATTGATGGTTCTGGATCAATTACTTTTATGGATTGCTTTTTAGCAGCATACCTCGCAATCTCCGTCACCGACTTATGATTGTCTAGTGGTGGTGGACCTGGAAACCAGCCAATTTCAACTTGGTGCGAAAAAGCGGTGGCAATGGATTCAACAATGGTATAAAACTTTGCTTTTACGTCTGCACGGATCTTATTGTCAAAAGTTCGAACGGTACCCTCAAGGATGATATTGTCAGGAATAACGTTCCATGTGCTGCCGCCAACGATTTTCGTCACACTCAAAACAGCACTTTGAAGAGGAGACACATTCCGACTAACAACAGACTGAAGAGCAGTAATAAGGTGCCCCGCTGCTACAATAGGATCTTTTCCACTTTGCGGTATCCCAGCATGGCTCCCTTTACCATAGAGAACAATATGAAATCGATCAACTGCTGCCATTAAAGGCCCATCTTTTAAGCCAATTGTTCCCACAGGCAGATCTGGTTTATTATGAAGTCCAATGATGGCTTCTACTCCCTCGAGATGACCATCCTTAATCACTTTTAGTGCGCCGCCGCCCGATTCCTCTGCTGGCTGAAAAATAATTCGGACTGTTCCATTTAACTCAGCTTGAGATTCTTTCAAAAGATACGCTGCACCAATGGCTGCTGCGGTATGAAAATCATGACCGCATGCGTGCATTTTCCCTTTAATTTTGGAAGAATATGGTAAACTTGTTTGTTCCACAATCGGAAGAGCATCAATATCTGCACGAATGGCAACGATTGGTCCAGGATTCCCACCTTTAATTTCTGCAACAACACCCGTCGACAGTCCAGTCGTGCGAATATCAATTTCTTCATCCTGCAGCCATTTTTTAATGGACTTTGTTGTTTCAAATTCTTCGTTTGATAATTCAGGGTATTGATGTAAATGACGCCTTATCGAAATGAGGTTTGATTCTAATTCAGTTCGATTCATATCCTCACTTCCTTCTATAAATCAAATCGAAAGCATTTTACTAATATCTCTTGATTTTGAAACTCCTTGGTTTGATCTCGTTTGAAGCCATACCATTCGTATAGCCGAATGGCTTTATGCATTTTATCACTTGAATGCAAATACAAGCTTGTTGCTCCAAGCTCCTTTGCGTACGCAACACTTGCCTTTAATAACGCTTGTGCTACACCTCGGCCTCTTGCTTCAGGATGAACACCTAACAATCGAATAATTGGCGAGAAAATTTCAAGTTCTGGCTTTGCATATGCCTTTTCAGAGGATTGAAAAAGCTGCAAACTGCCAAGAATGTCCTGATTGCTTTTTGCCACTAAAATCTTATCGACATCTGGATTATCAACGGAGGATTGAATATTTTCCAAATACAATTTCCAAATTTCAGGATTTTTATAGGAATGTTCATACTGTTGATAACTCTCTACTAATAAATTCCTTACCTGTTCCTTTTCATCTTCTCTTATCTCATCAATGATGATTTGGTTTGTTACCAAAACATTCACCTTCCTCCCAATGATTGATTGTTAATTCACCTGTTCTTTAAGTGGTGTAAAAAATGTTTCACCAGAAATTCGTTGTAAGAAACGACGGGTACGTTCCTCCTTTGCTGCATGAAAAATTTCCAATGGTGTACCTTCCTCCACGATTACTCCCTCATCCATGAACAACACCCGATTCGATACTTCTCTTGCAAAACTCATTTCATGTGTGACAACCACCATCGTTATTCCTTCTTGTGCAATTGATTTAATAACAGAAAGAACATCTCCAACTAACTCAGGATCAAGAGCGGATGTAGGCTCATCAAAAAGAATGACCTCTGGATTTAACGCTAAGGCTCTAGCAATCCCAACTCTTTGTTGCTGCCCGCCTGAAAGCTGAGAAGGATAGTGATGCAGTTTATCACTTAAACCCACTTTCTCCAGCACTCTTTCACTTTGTTGTCTCGCGTCCTTTTTCTTTACCTTCTTTGCTACAATTAATCCTTCCATCACATTTTCCACCACTGTTTTATGGGCAAATAAATTATAATGCTGGAAAACCATCGCCGATTGTTTTCTAATCGCGAGCATTTCTTTTTTTGTCGCTTTTTCTGCATCAATGATTATATTTCCTATTTGAACCATTCCTGCATTTGGTTTTTCTAAAAAGTTCAAGCATCTTAACAGCGTCGTTTTGCCCGATCCACTTGGACCAAGGATGGTAACGACCTCCCCTTTTTCTATTTTCAAATTAATGCCTTTTAACACTGGTGACTTATTAAATGATTTTTTGATACCTTGTAAATAAATCATGACACGCCTCCTCGATTATAAGCAGTCACCTTTTTTTCAAGTAAAAAAGATATTCCTTCTACTAGAATCGTAATGCCCCAATAGATAATACCTGCAGCAATAAATGCTTCTAAAAATTTCAGGTTTACAGAAGCGACAATATTAGCTGCCCCCGTCACTTCTTTCTGAGAAACAAGAAAAGCAATCGATGAAGTGTGTAAAAAGCCAACAAAAATATTCGTGAAATTCGGAATAGATTGAGCCAGGGCCTGAGGTAGAATAATTCTGATCATCGCTTGAAACTTTGTCATTCCAACCGAATAAGCAGCCTCCATTTGTCCATTTGAAACGCTGATAATACCAGATCGAATAATTTCAGATAAGTACGATCCCGCCGCCAATGTTAAGGCAATTAATACAAACAAAATAATCGGGATTTTATTTGTTTGTATACCTAAATCAAACCTGAGTGAAATTTGATCGAGTAATAATGGGAAGCCAAAATAAATGACCATAATATGCATGATTATGGGTGTTCCTCTAAAAAAGGAGACATAACCATTTGCGATGTGATAGAGATATTTCACTTTATAAATTCTAACTACAGCCACCGCAATGCCGATTAAAAATCCAGCCAGCAATGGTACAATTGTTAGGATGAGTGTAATAGGAAGCGCCTTAATAATTTCTTTAAAAGCTACCCAAATGAATGGAATATCAATTGTCATGTACGCGATCCTCCTTCCTAAGCAACGGCAGTTACATCAGCCCTTAGATAACGATTGAAATATTTTTCTAGTTTGCTAAATATTTTTTCAAACAATACGACGACAATATAGTAAATAATAGAAAGAGAGAGATAAACTTCAATGGCATGTGCAGTTGCAGCAATAAGGGTATCTCCTCTTCCCATCATGTCCATCACTCCGATGGTAAAAGCAAGAGAAGTATCCTTTAATGAACCGATCACTGAATTGGCCATGTTCGGAAATGCAATCCTTACAGCCTGTGGAAGAACAATTCGAAAAAAGTTTTGTCTGCTTGTCATCCCCACGGAATAGGCTGCTTCGGTTTGACCGTAATCAACTGCTCGAATCGCTGCTCGAAAAATTTCAGCAAATCCTGCACCATTACTAATGGCGTAAGTAATAATTACAAAATAAATGGCATCAAGCCTTGTAATATCGATAGTAAACAATAGCATGAGAACCGCTGGCAGGCCATAAAAAACCAGGAATAATTGTATTAGTATCGGAGTTCCCCTAATAAATGAAACGTATAATATCACCAGTTGATTCAATAATGGTATTTTAAATAGCCTCGGTATTGCTGCTGCAATACCGAGGGCAAATCCTAGAATAATAGATGCGGCTAATATCTGCAGAGTTACTCCAAGGTAATGAATAAGTGTCGGAATAAACTCAAAAATTAACATAATATCAAATGCTTTCCCCATTTGGGTTCGCCTCCAAGCTCCTTAAAAATTAACCGTATAGTCAGCTCCTAACCATTTTTTACTCAACTCACTAACTACTCCTTCTTTTTTCAATTCAACCAGTGCTTCGTCAATTCTTTTTTGTAAAGGTGTTTCATCTTTTCTAAGTAGGAAATATACCTTTGAATTTAGTAGCGGCTCTCCTACTACTTTTTGCTGTGCATCTACAGCATCATTACTGAAATCAACAGAAAATGGTGTCGTGATTGTTGCGTCTGCGCGACCCGTTTTTATTTGATTAATCGTAGAATCAGGTCCATTCCCCGCATAAACAATTTCAATTCCTGCATTATTGTCTTTGTTATATTTTTCTAGAAAAACAGCTGAATTACTGGTGGCACTTACAATAGCCTTTTTCCCTTTTAAATCTTTTATTGATTGAATGTCATTATTATCTTTATGAACCGTTACATGAAGCGGAAAGATATTATAAGGTTCCTCATTGAAGAGAAATTTCTCTTGGCGTTCCTCATTAACTTCCATTTGGTGTGCCACAAAATCGATTTTATTAGTTTCTAAGCTTAATAACAGATTAGAAAATTCCATTGTTTTGAATTCAAATTCGTATTCAGGCAGCTTTTCATCAATTTTCCGAACTAATTCAACATCATATCCAGTTAACTTTCCATCCTCATCAATAAAGCAAACATTAGGAAACTGTGTCCCTGTACCGACTATTATTTTTTGTACTTTTGTCCCTTCTTTAGCCCCTCCAGAACTTTCCTTTGAAGTTGATTTCGTTTCTTGGGAAGAGCATGCACCAAGGGCTAAAGCAAGCAACACCATTATAAGTACCATGAATTTTTTCTTCATTTTCCATCCATCCTTTTTTACTCAAATGTTATTAACCATTTAAAAATATGTTTTTAGTCGGAATTACCTCGAAATTTTACTATTATTAAATTTCTCAAGAACTTTTTCAAGATGGTCAATTCCCACCTTTGTTACCCCTTCATACAACTCACCCTGACCAATTTCAATTACAGGTACATGTCTGACACCATATTTAACTTCTAAAATATCTCTGCGCTCATCATGATGGGTAACATCGATCGTTTCGTATTTATACCCTTTATCTTCTAAATATTGTTTTACCTCACCACAATAGTGACAACCTTCTTTAGCCCAAACCACAACGGATAATTCTTTTCCCATCTTACTTTCCTCCCTATCATCTTCATTTTATTTTTAATAAATAAAGGCTCTCCATTAAAAGATTTATCATCTTAAAAAGAGAGCCTCTAGTTGACTAGTCGGCAGAAATACTTGTAGCTATTACTAAGCTTTTGTTTTATCAATGGGTTGTCACCTTTTTTGCATAACGGTTTTCTGGAAAAGGAATTCCTAGGTTACCACGTAATGTTTCATCTTCGTATTCCGTTCTAAATAATCCTCGTTTTTGAAGAATCGGCACGACAAAGTCCACAAAATCGTTCAATCCATTTGGAACAGCTGAACCAATTATAAATCCATCCGCTCCATTACCTTCAAACCATTCCTGAATGAGATCAGCTACTTTTTCAGGAGTTCCAATAAATGTCGGCTTTGGTGTTGTCTCTTGTAATGCAACTTGTCGAAGGGTTAAGTTTTGTGCCTTTGCTTGTTGTTTAATTCGATCCGTATGACTTTGGAAACTATTTTTACCTAAATCTCCTAGTTCAGGGAATGGTTCATCCAAAGGATATTGTGAGAAATCATGATGCTCGAAATATCGACCTAGATAATCTAGAGCTTTATCGATTGATACTAAATTTGCGATTTCTTGATATTTTCTTTCAGCTTCTTCCTCCGTTGTACCAATAATTGGTGCGATCCCTGGTAGAATTGCGAGTTCATCTGGATTACGTCCCAAAGCTAATGCTCTGTTTTTGACATCCTGATAAAACTCTCGTGCCGCTGATAATGTTGGATGACCTGTAAAAATAGCATCCGCTTCTTTTGCGGCAAGGTCTTTGCCTGCCTCAGAGGAACCAGCTTGGAATATTAATGGTCTTCCTTGCTTAGATCTACCAATGTTTAATGGTCCCTGTACGGAGAAAAATTCCCCTCTGTGATTTAATTGGTGTAATTTATCTGAATCAAAAAATACCCCAGTCTCCTTATTTCGAACAAATGCATCATCTTCCCAAGAATCCCAAAGTCCTTTAGCTACTTGCAAGTATTCAGCTGCAATTCGGTACCTTTTCGAGTGATCAGGATGTTCCTCAATTGTTTTGCTAAAGTTTAAAGCAGTCTTCTCTAAGGGAGAGGTAACAACATTCCAGCCAGCCCGGCCATGACTGATATGGTCAAGCGATGCAAATTGCCTTGCAACATTGAATGGTTCACTATATGAAGTAGACAGTGTACCCACAAGACCTATTTTTGATGTGACAGTTGCAAGAGCAGATAAAATAGTTAGTGGTTCAAAACGATTTAAAAAATGAGGAATTGATTTCTCGTTAATATGCAAGCCATCGGCAATAAAAACTAAGTCAAATTTTCCTTCTTCAGCCTTTTGTGCCTGATTGGTATAGAACTCCAAACTCACGCTTGCATCAGCTTGTATATCAGGATGCCTCCATCCAGCAATATTTCCTCCAACCCCGTGAATAATAGCACCTAATTTTAATTTTTTTTGAATAGACATTGAAAATCCTCCTTTTTAATTCCGAGTTAATCGATGAGAATACTTTAATTATTCTTGTGATTTATCCTACCACGTAAAGAATAGGGATTCCATACTTTACCTGATAGAAAAATATATTGTATTGATTTAGAAAATCTATCAGAAATATAATTGATTATTTTGACCGTAATACTAGCAATCACTACAACAGGATGCTATTTAGTTGCATTTATTTGACTTCTTTTTATCTCCTCACGTATAAAACACCAAGACCTCTTCGAAAAGCAAATCGGAATCCCAGATTCTTGTGCCTTTCGTTTTATGGTTCCTGTGAGATTGTGGTTGATAAAGTCTGTTAACACTAAGATTAAATCTACTTTTCTTGGTATATCAGTGCGAACCATCTTTTTTTTCCGTCCATTTAAATGGATTACTTCCCCGAAGCCCTCCCCCTCTAAGTTTTTAAGAATAGTACCGATACGATCTCCTCCAATAACTAACAGTGACTTCATGGCCAATCCTCCTTTTAAAATGCCTCAGCAAACTCCAACTAAACCTAGTACTAAACTAGGAATTATTTGGATAAAAATGTACTTCATAAATGAGTAATGAAGACCTTTTGTTTATTTATGGATTAGTTACTAGATATAAATTGATTCATTGGAACTGGCAAATCATAGTGATCTCTCAATGTATTTCCTGAATATTCCATCCTGAATAACTGTCTACGCTGCAATTCTGGTATAACAAAATGGACAAATCGATCGAAATCACGATTCATTACTTGTGGCATCAGGTTAAATCCATCTGCTGCTCCATTAAGAAACCAATACTCAAGTTCATCTGCAATATTCTTTGGTGTCCCACTTATTGTATAATGACCCCTTCCTCCTCCTAGGCGAATCAGCAATTGTTTAACGGTAAGATTTTCTCTTTGAGCCAATTGGACGATTAATTGAGTACGACTTTGGTGACCTTGGATTTCTCCGATATCAGGAAGCTTGGGCAACGGTTCATCTAATGAAACAGATGTTAAATCCACTCCAACCCTATTAGAAAGCTGAAGTAAACTATGGTTAAAATTCATGAATTGTGCTAACTCCTCTTCCCTTTCCTTGGCTTCTTCTTCGGTATTACCGATAATAAAACTAAACCCCGGCAATATTTTGACTTCATTAGGATTCCTACCGTTCCTAGCTATTCTTTCTTTTACATCCTTATAAAACACACGTGCATCTTCAAACGTTTGTTGAGAGGTAAATATTGCATCAGCATATTGAGAGGAGAATTCCCTTCCATCCTCTGAAGTCCCTGCTTGAATGAGAACAGGTCTTTTCTGTGGGGACCTTGGAATGTTTAACGGTCCACGAACTTTAAAGAACACCCCATCATGATGAATTTCATGTACTTTTTGGCTGTCTGCAAAAATTCCATTCTCTCTATCTATTATCACAGCCTCATCTTCCCAACTATCCCACAGCTTCAAGGTTACTTCTAAAAACTCTTTTGCCTTTTTATAACGAAAAGCGTGTTCAGGAATGGAACTAAGATTAAAATTTTGAGCCTCACCATCGGTTCCAGAAGTAATGATATTCCAACCAGCGCGCCCATTGCTCAAAAAATCAAGGGACGAAAACCTCCGAGCCACATTATAGGGTTCATTAAAACTAGTTGATACTGTCCCAATTAACCCAATATGGTCCGTAACAGACGCTAAAGCTGATAATAATGTGGTTGGTTCAAAAGAAACAAGTGATCCATTTTCAATCGCTTTAAGGGAAGTTGAAATACGATCAGCGAGAAAAATCGAATCCAATTTAGCCTTTTCTGCTTTTTGAGCCAATTTTTTATAGTATGCGAAGTCCATCATTTTTTCAGGGAGTGAATCTGGATGACGCCAAGAAGCCTCGTGATGTCCCTGATTATATAAAAATAAATTCAGATGCATGGTGTGCCCTTGATTATTCATTGAAATCTCCTTCCCGCCATCCAATCTATTTTTTATTATCCGTCTTATTAAAGTATTTCTTCCTATACCAATGTCGGTTGTTCGTTTTCCCAAACCGTACTAGGAATTTCTCGTCGAAGGACTGGTATAACCTCCTCAGCAAATCTATCAAGTTGCTCAAGTTGTTCTTCTTTACTTAATCCTTCAACACTGATACTTTGTACTTGGTGTCCAAATGCTTGATGATATTTTAGTATCTTCTCTATCACGTGATCCGCACTTCCTATTAAAGCTGAACCATTTTGAATGTGATCTTCAAGATTCTTAAATGGCGATTGATTGAACTTTGAGGCTTCTGTGCCCATAAACATATCATAATATGGACGATAACGTTTAATGGCTTCTTCTGTTGTTTTTGCCAAATATAATCCTCTTGCACCTGCACCAACAACTGCTTTCTTTGGATCATGGCCATAATATTCGAATCGTTCACGGTAATGATCAATTAATTCTTTATACTTAGCCATTGGATGAAACGTATTAGATGAGAATATCGGTTCGCCATTCTTCGCAGCAAGCTCAGTGGATAGTGGACTTGATGCACTGCCATGCCAAATTGGAATCTGTTTTTGATATGGTCTTGGTTGAGTCGTTACATTCGTTAATAATGGACGATACTTCCCCTCCCATGAGACATTTTCCTCATTCCACAAACGTTTTAGAAGTCCATACCGCTCAGCTAAAGACTCCCACTGCTCCTCCTCATCAATTCCAAATAATGGGTAGTGACGCGGGTCATTTCCTTTACCAATCATTAACTCTAATCTTCCACCGGAAAGATGATCAAGAGTAGCATAATCCTCTGCTACACGCACTGGATCAAGAACACTTAAAACCGATACCGTTGGCAGCAATCGAATTTTTGATGTTTTGGCAGCTATAGCCGTTAACATCACGGCCGGTGAAGAAGACAAAAACGGTGCACCATGCCGCTCACCCACTCCAAAACCATCAAAACCAAGAGATTCAGCAAAAACAGCCTGGTCGATTACATGTTGTATTCTTTGCTGTGCAGTTACTACCTCGCCTGTCAAACTGTTTGGGTGGTTACCCATTAAATCAAACAAGACAAATTTCATTGTAAACACCTCCATTTACTAAATCATTACGAGCAATTCATTTAAATTAAACAGGATCATGACAGGCAACCCAGTGCCCTATATGAATCTCCCTAAAGATAGGCTGTTCCACTCGGCAACGTGCAGTAGCTGCTGGGCATCGGGTATGAAATCTGCACCCTGTTGGCGGATTAGCCGGAGATGGAATTTCCCCCTGAATGGTTATCCGTTCTCTAGTGCGAGTTGGCTTGGGAATTGGGATCGATTCAATTAACCCTTTTGTATAATGATGGGCAGGATGTAGGAATAATTCTTCACTAGATGCCATTTCAACCAATTGACCTAAGTACATGACACCTATACGATCAGATATATGCCTTACAATATTCAAGCCATGGCCAATAAATAGGTAGGTTAATTCCCGATTTCTCTGTAAATCCTGCAATAAATTTACAATTTGTGCCTGAATAGAAACATCTAATGCAGAAACAGCTTCATCCGCTAAGACAAACTGAGGATTTAGGGCAATAGCTCTAGCAATTGCGATACGCTGACGCTGTCCTCCTGAAAATTCATGTGGATAACGGTCAGAGTCACTTTTATTTAACCCAACCACCTCTAGTAACTCCTGAACCCTATCCTGTTTTTCTTTCTTTGTGGAATTTGCATGAACTTGAAGGGGCTCACCAATAATGTCTCCAACCCTCCAGCGTGGATTAACAGAACCATATGGGTCTTGATAAATTAGTTGCATATCTTTCCGTTTTTCCCTTAATGCTTTTGAACTCAGTTTTGACAGATCTTGCCCCTGAAAAATTACTTTTCCGCTTGTTAGTTTTTCTAGCTGCAAAAGAACTCTTCCTAATGTTGACTTTCCACTACCTGACTCACCGACTAGACCAAATGTCTCGCCTTTATTAATTGAAAATGAAACATTATCCACAGCTCTAATAAATGATTGAGTACGAGAAAATACATTCTTTCCAATTGGATAAGATTTACTTAATCCTTGAATTTCAAGCAAGGTTTCACGGGAATGTTTAGAATCCGTTGGAACAAAATCATTTTGAATTGGCACATTTATTTTTGTTTCCACTACACTTTGTTCTCTACTATGTTTATCTACTATCTCCTCTGCATTCCAGCATGCGGTCTGACGGTTATTCACCTCTACTAATGGAGGTGCCTCGATAAAACAGCGTTCTGACGCATATGGACAGCGTGGATGAAACTCACATCCAGTAGGTAAATTGTTTAAAGCTGGAATAGACCCTTTAATCGAATAGAGTGCTTTACTCCTATCACTATCCAATGTTGTTATTGATTTCAATAACCCATATGTATAGGGATGATGAGGCATTTCAAACAATTCCTTGACGTTTGCATGCTCTACAATTCTTCCCGCATACATCACTATAATTCGGTCAGCCATTTCTGCAGCAACACCCATATCATGAGTAATTAAAAGAATGGACATCCCCATTTCTTCTTTCAATTCCTGAAGCAAATGTAATATTTGCGCTTGAATGGTAACATCTAGGGCTGTTGTCGGCTCATCCGCAATAAGGAGGTCTGGACCACAAGCAAGAGCCATCGCAATCATAGCCCGTTGCAGCATACCTCCAGACAACTCATTTGGATATTGGTTATAGCGTATCTCAGCAGCCGATATACCCACCCGTTTTAATAAATAAAGAGCTCTTTCTTTCGCTTCTGATTTACTAGATTGCTTATGTTCAAGAATTGTTTCAATGATTTGGCTTCCAATTGTAAATACAGGATCAAAAGCAGCCATTGGTTCTTGAAAAATCATTGCTATTTTTTTCCCACGAATAGATCGAAGTTTTTTATTCGTAAGATGTGTTAGGTCTATTCCATCCAGCACTATGCTTCCGTCCGATATTTTTCCATTTTCATAATCTATAAGCCTCATAATCGATTTGGAGGTAACACTCTTGCCACTTCCAGATTCTCCAACTATACAAACAGTCTCACCCGCCTGAATGTACAGCGTTACATCCTTGATTGCTGTTACATCGCCAACTTTTTTCGTGAAATCAACTTTTAATTGCTGAATATTAAGTAGTTTCTCCATTTTTTCTCCTCCTTTTATCTCGAGTTGCTTGTTTTAGGATCAAAGGAATCACGGAGTTTATCTCCAATAATATTGATGGCTAGAACAAAAAGAGTAATCGCTAAACCTGGAAATGATGAAATCCACCAGCCTACTGTTAAATAACCTCGTCCCTGTGAGAGTAGCGCACCCCAATCAGGAATTTCTTTAATAATCCCAAGACCTAAGAAACTCAACCCTGATCCAATTAAAATAGAGGTTCCAAGTCCTATCGTCCCCATTACTAAAAGTGGGGAAAAAGAGTTTGGAAGGATATGCCAGAGAAAAATTTTCCAGTTCGGCGTACCAATTGATCGAGATGCATCTATATACTGTCGTTTCTTAATACTCATCATTTGTCCTCTCATCACACGTGCAAAAGCAGGTATAGATGAAACGGCAACAGCTAAAACAATATTTAATAAACTTGGACCTAAGGCTGCTGCAATGGCTAAAGCCAGAAGAATACCAGGGATGGTCATCAAAATTTCAATTATCCTCATAAAAATAATGTCAACAATACCTCCCATATAACCAGCGAATCCCCCTATCGTCCCGCCAATGATACTGCCGATAAGAACGGACGCAACACCAATAATGAGAGAATCACGACTTCCATAAATAACTAAGCTAAACACGTCTCTCCCAAAGTAATCTGTTCCAAAAATATGTGCTGCACTTGGTTTACTTAAAATCAGTTCTGTATTCATATAGGTGGGAGAATAGGGCGCAATCAATTTGGGAAATAAAGCACATCCGATGATAAATAAAACAATAACAACCGCAACGTATAAAAATAGTTTTGAGGCAGAAAAGGGGTGCTTCTGTTTTGTTAAAGTCCATTTGGGAACCCGCAGCACTTTTTCAGCATTAACCATTTCTTTCATTTGATTTCTCTCCTCCCTTATTGATTAACAACTAGTTAGATTTACGTACCCGTGGATCAATAATCGAATAGGATATGTCAACTAAAAAATTGACAATCACATAAACTATGGCACTGAAAAAAACAACGCCTTGAATCACAGGTAAATCTTTAGCCATAATCGCATCTGCAACAATTCTGCCAATCCCCTGCCTTGAAAACACAGTTTCAATCACAACCGTACCTGCCATGAGTTCACCGATATTTAAACCGATAATGGTAATAGCAGGAATAAGTGCGTTGCGAAGAGCATGTCGATACATAACAACCCTTTCTGAGAGTCCTTTCGCACGAAGAGTGATAATAAATTGCTCATTAATCACTTCCAGCATGCTATTTCGCACCATTCGTATGATTAAACCTGCACCTACAAATCCAAGAGATAGTGATGGCAGCACTAGTGTTACCCAGCCATCGGAGCCCATAGCTGGAAACCAGTTTAAATAGATGGAAAAAATAAGGATCAGTAAAATCCCTGACCAAAACGTTGGCATTGAAATTCCAAACAAACCAATTAATCTAGCAATAAAATCTATCCATTTATTCCTATAGATTGCCGATAACACTCCAAATGTTACCCCAATCCCCACAGATAATACTGCGCTTGCAATCGTTAAAGCCAGCGTTGCCGGAAAGTGTTCTAAGATCTTCGGCAGGACTGGTTCGCTGTTAACTAAAGATTGACCAAAATCACCATGAAGTACATTTGTAAAATACTCTGTGAATTGTACATAAAGCGGTTGATTGAGTCCCAATTCCTTGCGTAAGTTTTCAACCATTTCAGGTGTTGCAGTAGCGGGATCCAGCATGGACAGCACTGGATCCCCCGGAAGCAAATAGATAATGAAAAAAACAAGGATGAGTGAGCCTAAAATGGATACCAATGCAGTCGAGATTTTCAAAAGGATCTTGTTGGTAACTGCCACATTTATCATCCCCATTCCTACTTTATTTTATAGTGACATCATTGAACAAAGGGTAGCCTAATGGATCAAACTTTATCCCATTAACGGATTTGGTCGCTGCTACTGTATAAGGGAATACATAAATTGGAATGATCCAGGCTTCATCGATAATTTTTTGTTGCACTTTTTGGTAGATATCCGCTCGTTTTGCCGGATCCGATTCTACTGTCCCTTCCTCCAATAATTGATCTAATTCTGGATCAGAGCCACCCCCAAGTCTTTTTATTATTGCCTCTTCTTGTGGGGTAGTTGTATGATAAAAGGCTCGTAATGAATTGGGATCGGAATTAACTTGGCTGTTTCCGTATAAATCATAATCAGCATTCTTTTGAACAACTGAAGCGATATCTTTTGTAATATTTATTTCCACTTTAATACCGATCTTTTTTAATTGTTGCTGAATAATAACAGCAATATCATTTCTCTTCTCTCTGTTAGGAGTTCCATCCACATAATTTAATGTTAGTTTCTTTCCATCTTTTGCTCGGATCCCATCCTCACCTTTTACATAGCCAAGTTCATCAAGGAGTTTATTGGCCTTCTCTAAATCTACCGAGTTACTATTTTCAAGGGATTTATCATAACCTAAGATACCTGGTGTAAGAGGTGACCATGCTCGAGAATAGGTGTTTAAGTAAAGGGTTTTTACAATCGCATCCACATCAACAGCAAGCTGTACAGCTTTACGGGCTCTTACATCATTCCATGGTTCTTTTCTTTGATTAAAAAACAATGTATACGGCAATCCAATTGTGTTTACTTGTAATAATTGATTTTTCGGGTCACCTTTTAAAGAAACAATGTTTTGCGGTGGCACAGTTTCTGCGGCAAGGACCTGCCCGCTCTGTACACTGCCAATACGCGTTGCTTCTTCTGGAATGATTTTAAATGTAATCTTATCAAGGTATGGTGCTGCTTTATTTTCTACAATGGATGGCCCCCACTGATAATCATTATTTTTTTCAACGACAATATCAGCATTTTCCGTCCAGCTAACAAATTTATATGGTCCTGTACCTACAGGATTTTTACCAAACTGATCTCCATATTTTTCTGCAGCTGACGGAGAGACAATCCCAAGCATTGCCTGGCTTAAATTACTTAAAAATGCGGCAGATGGTGTTGAGAGATTAATTTTGATTGTATACTCATCCAGGACTTCTGATGATTCATACGGTCTAAGAAGTGCTACCGAATTTCTTGCTTGTGTTTTTGGGTTAATAATTCTGTCAAAGCTATATTTCACAGCATCAGCATTAAATGGTGTTCCATCGTGAAACGTTACGTCTTGGCGCAGTTTAAACGTATAGCTTTTTCCATCCTCTGATACTGTCCACTCTGTAGCAAGCCATGGCTTGATTGAGTTATCTGGTTCCTGAACTACTAAGCTATCAAAAATCGTTCTGAAGGCACGAACAGCAACGGCTAAACCGCTTCGATGCGGATCAAGTGAATCTGGAGATGTTGCGAGAGCATATGTTAATTCCCCACCATGCTTAGGTTGTGAGTTGACCTTTTCGTTTGTTTCATCCGAATTACTTTTCGTACTAGTACTATTTGCGCATCCAGATAACAGTAGCAATACTGCCATTGAGATGGAGATTACCTTAGTCCAATTTACTAGTTTCACATCAAACGCCCCCTATCAATTTTTCACAGACATTTTTAAGAATGGAACACATACATCCTAGTTTGCACCTTAAATTCTCATTATCCACACCTGAAAACTCGGAATTAAATGTATATATACCCTTTAGTAAACTTTGTTCACTGTTTTAAAAAGATCTTACTTGCAATATAAGGATAATCTTCTTTACTCTCTAATCCCAAATTTCGATTCGTGTTACGAGGGCTCATCAATTGAAATGATTGAAATCTTTCTTCTTCTTTTTCTATCGGTGTATGTATAATAAATTCATCCACCTGATACGTCCGATGAAGTTTATTTAATATTTCGTTTACATAAAAAGGGGTCCCGGCAACAATGTCTGCTTTTTGTTCTGTGATTTCAAATGGTTCGCCGGCCTGCTTACCAAACACTTCCGCTTGCTCAACAGATTGTAATGTCACCGATCGTCCGCTCTGTAAATGGACTTTAACGATTTTTCGGTCTCCTGCCAGTTGTTCTGCTTCTGATTGAGTTGGAGCAGCAATAACCGCCAATGAGATGATGAATCTTCCATTTGGATATCCTTCGTGGTACACCTTTGCCGCTTGTTCTAGTACTTCATCATCGCTATTAATAAATTTTGCAAATACAAATGAGATCCCTAGATTAGTCGCTAGCTGAGCACTCTTAACACTTGCACCGAGTAAAAAAATTTCAGGTTTTTTCTGAGGAATCGGTGTTGCTTGAATACCTGTAAGATGGTGTTTTTCATCAACGGAATTCTCAATTAATTCATTTAAAAAAGTGAGCCGTTCAGAAAAGTCCTTTCCATTATTAACAGTTCCATACTGCAGCGCCTTTGTTGATAATGGAAGACCACCAGGTGCCTTACCAATCCCAAGATCAACTCTTCCCGGTGCAAGATTGGATAAGACATTGAAGTTTTCAGCCACCTTGTAAGGGCTATAATGCTGAAGCATTACTCCACCTGAACCTACTTGAATCTTATTCGTTTGCGCTAATATATATGAAATTAACACCTCAGGTGAGGAACCTGCCAATTGATCTGTATGGTGATGCTCTGATACCCAAAAACGTGAGTAGCCCCATTCTTCTGCTTTTTGGGCCAATAGAACTGTATTCTGTAATGCATTATAAGCAGTGCTCCCTGGAAAAATGGGACTTTGATCTAAAATACTTAACTTAAAGCTCATGTTTTTTCTCCTCCATTTTAATCCGACTTATTTGATATGAAAAATGCATTTTATAATGATTCTCATCCTACCACTGAAAACATTAATCTGACAATACTTTCCTTGATAGTAAAATATTGGTTTCTAATAAAAAAATTCTATCAATACCCTGGGTTTCAAATTTATCTTGATTTCTTTAGAGGTATTACATTTCTTAGCCCATTATCATTCGTAAATTCATTTAGCCTCTTTGAAAGACCTCCATGACCAAATCGGACATATTTAGGTTGTTCTTCTAACATCTCTTCTTTGACAAAATCCAAAAACGCCAAAATCTGAATTCTACGGGAATGAACATTGATAATTCCATACTCGTAAAACCATTGGTCAATCGTATTATAAACACCTCTGTTTACCCGATACTGTTGATTGCACCAATTATAAAACTGTAAATCTGGCAAATTTAGATATTTACTTGTTCCGAAGAAATCTTCCTTTTTTGTTTCTACAAATAGCCTCACATCATTACTATTTTGCCTTATCATTCTTATCATCCTCTCTCTTTATATCCAATAATACACACTTGAATAGTAGGGATTAAGGCTGTGCTTTTCCCTCTTACACTAAGGAATCATTGCTTGTTATTTTATTGTGTTTAATCCTATACCGAGAAGATTGTAATAGCAATACGATTGCTGATAGAAAAATGTAATCTTTACATTAGAAAATTTTATCAAAAGACAGGATCTTTTTCCTTCTCAAATTCTTTAACGGCAAGAAGAATATCATTCCATAGCTCGGGGTACACTAAACCATTACTTAAATGAGCCGCAAATATTTGCTGGTTTATTTGAAGAATATGAGAAACATCTACATCAATCAGCATGCCACTTTCAAGCTCTTCCTTAATGCATAGGTATGGTAAAAATCCTATGCCATTTCTACTTAGAATAATAGATTTTGCGACTTCAAGATGGTCGACTAAAAATTCTATACGAGGACTTACATTTTCCATTTCAAATAACTTATGAATCCGATTCCAGTCAAAAGCGCCGCATTCAAAAAACACCATGGGTTCGCTGGCTAGTTGCTGAACAGATAAATTTTGTTGTATTTGAAAGGAATGTCCAGGATAAACGACCAATCGGACAGAATTATATAGAAGCGCATGTTTTTGTATTCCACGATGAGTAACATCCTTCATAAAGGCGATATCCACTTGCTTGTGAAGAAGCTTATCGAGCAACACATCGTTTGTCGCTGAATAAAATTTATATCGTAATTGGGGATTTGCTTTCTTCAAGAAAGGAAGAGCAAAAGGAATAAAGTATTGTGAAGTAATAATATTAGCTCCAATGACAATTTCTTCAGGATTATCATCCTTCTTCAATAGTTTCTTCCCCTGATCATAGGTACGAATAATTTGCTCGGCATATGGGATAAATGCTTTTCCTTCATCAGATATTGTCAAACTTCTTCCGTTACGCAAAAATAATTCAATCCCAAGATCTCGTTCTAACGTTTTTATTCTCGCAGTAACGGTTGGCTGTGATAAATATAGAGCGTCAGCTGCTTTATGAACACTTTCCAAATGTACTACATACATAAATGCTTCAAGATGATCAATGTTCATTTTCCCGAACCCCTTTCTAGTTTTATTCAATAAAAAAGACCCCTTTACGCATATTGCGTATAGGAGCCTTTGGTCGACCAATCGGCAAATTCCTTTTATTTATGAATTTTCTAAATTTTACTCCAATTAATCCAATAAGTAAAGTATGGATTGAACCGATTTAGAAATTTAGTTCTTCAGAGCTAAAAATCTAAGTTTATTTCGTTAAAGATCTGCCGCCTGGAAGGTATCCCCACCCTCTAAGGTACCGTTTTTGAATCCTTTATTAAACCATCGTTCCCTCTGTTCAGAGGTGCCATGTGTAAAGCTTTCAGGTACAACATAGCCTTGTGCTTTTTTCTGGATGTTATCATCTCCGACCGCATTTGCCGCATTAAGTGCCTCTTCAAGGTCTCCTTTTTCTAGGTAACCCTTTCCTTCCGCGTAGTGGGCCCAAACACCTGCTAAGTAATCTGCCTGCAATTCAAATCGAACTGAATACTCATTGGTCCGTTTCTCGGCTGGTGAACCTTCGTCTTCGCTATGTAAAAGGGTCTGGACGTGATGCCCTACCTCATGGGCGATAACGTAAGCCATCGCAAAATCACCAGGTGCCTGGAATCTTTGCTTTAGTTCCTGATAGAAACCTAAATCAATATAAAGTTTATGGTCACCCGGACAATAGAAGGGTCCCACAGCTGAATTGGCTGCTCCACAAGCCGACTGAACACTATCCCTAAACAAAACGAGCTTTGGATTTTCATATACCATTCCTCGTTTCTCGAATTCAGTTGACCAAACATCTTCTGTATCAGCAAGAACTACAGAAACAAAATCCGCTAGTTCCTCCTCTTTTGTAGATACATTCATTGGAGTGTTTTGATTCGAACCATTCGACGTAGGGGTATTGTTCATTAGATCTCCTGGGTTACCTCCAAGCAGTGCAAAGAGTAGAATGACCACAATACTTCCTATCCCTCCTCCAATCACCGTTTTTCCACCCATGCCCATACTTCTGCGATCTTCAACGTTTGAACTTTGCCGTCTACCTTTCCATCGCATTATTTTTCCTCCCTAAGATTATGCTGATGTGATAGTGTTTACTTCTTTTCTGGTATTTATCAATCCTTTAATCTTGTTCATCGACATAAAAAAGTGTTCAGGAAATTATCCCTGAACACTTTATTTCATTCATTCAAACCTTATAAGGGCACTCATAGCCTTCTCGAATGACACTTTTTTATTTCTAACAAGATTCCGGTCACTCATAGCCTTCATGAGTGACCACTTTTCTAAATTCAACAAGATTTCGAGCACTCATAGCCTTCATGAGTAACAACTTTTCTAAATCCAACAAGATTTCGAGCACTCATAACCTACGTGAGTGACCAGCTATTAATTATATTTTTTGTCAAAGTCAAACTCAACTTCTTCAAGTTTAACCACTTTCGTTTTCTTAATCAGTTTATATCCAAAATATAAACTAAGGAAAAACGGAATGCCTAAGTATGCTGCTACAACACCGCCCCAATCAATCTGGTCGCCAAGAAAGGCTTGGAAATTTTGAGCTACTATGACGATAATTCCACAAGCAATCGCGAAGATTGGCCCGATAGGAAACCATTTTGCTTTATAGGGTAATTTGTCCAATGAATGCCCTTGAGAGACAAGGGCTTTTCGGAACCGATAATGACTGATGGAAATACCCAGCCAAAAGATAAATCCAGTTATACTGATCGCGTTCATTAACCAAATATAGACCATACCATCACCGAAAAAGGAAGCCAAAAAGGCAAGAGCACCAATGGCACAGGTTAGAATAATACCTGCAACTGGAACTCCACGGTTGTTAAGTTTTCCAAAAATCCGCGGTGCTTGTCCCGACTTCGCCATCGAATACAACATACGTGTTGAAGCATACAAACTAGAATTACCAGCTGATAATAAAGCAGTTAAAATAACAGCATTCATGAGTGAAGCAGCAAAGGCAATCCCAGCCTTTTCAAAAATGAGGGTAAATGGACTTACCATCACACTATCATTTTGTAAATTCGGATTGTTATAAGGAATAAGAAGGCCAATTACACCAATCGCCAAGATGTAAAAAATTAGGATTCTCCAGAAAACATTTTTAATTGCCTTTGGTACATTTTTTGCAGGATTCTCACTTTCACCTGCCGTAACCCCCACGATTTCCGTACCTTGGAATGAAAAACCTGCTGCAATAAAAACAATAAAAACACTTAATATACCTCCTGAAAAAGGAGCTTTATCTACTGTAAAGTTTTTAAACCCTACTGCTTCTCCTCCCATAATGCCGAAAATCATCAGTAAGCCAACAATAATAAATAGTACAATCGCTGATACTTTTATTAAGGAGAGCCAATATTCCCCTTCCCCATAACCTTTAACCGATAAATAGTTTAATAGAAATATTAGCGCCAAAAATGTTGCACTCCATACCCAAGAAGGACTATCCGGAAACCAAAATTTCATGATCATGGTTGAGGCGGCTAATTCAGCAGCAATGGTCATCGCCCAGCTAAACCAGTAGGTCCATCCAATCGCAAAACCAAATGCAGGATCCACAAATTTTGTTCCATATGTACTAAACGAACCGCTTACGGGCATAAAAGCAGCCATTTCCCCTAAACTAGTCATGATAAAAAAGACCATTGCGCCCACTATAGCATATGCAAGCAGTGCTCCACCTGGCCCGGCAGTACTGATAGCTGCCCCGCTGCTAAGGAACAGTCCAGTACCAATCGCACCTCCGATTGAAATCATTGTTAAATGACGGGATTTTAATTCCCGTTTTAATGTCTGTTCATTTTGTCGTTCTACAGATTGCTGGAATTTTTCAAGTTCACGTTCTGGTAACATTTACTTCAGTCCTTTCATATTTTAATAGAAAACGGTTACATATTACAGATAAGAACAAAAGAAGTGTCTACAAGTCATCGTAAATAGACTTGTAGACACTTCTTATATCGTGTCACAAGTTCCACCTTCCTTCTCATAAACGCTTACGAGGTTAGCTGTCGGATTCGGGCCTCTTGAGTAGCCCTACCTTAAAAAAGGATTCACCCCTTGGATTGAAATGGTTCCCCCGTACCTAAACGGTTTCAGCGATTTAGAAATTTGAAACTATTTTTATTATTATAATAGTTACTATTTTAAAAAAAGTAAAATACTTTTTTACAAAAATATAAAAATAGCCCAAAGTTCCCACTTAACACATTCTCACTTAAATACTTGGCAAAATTGTTCTATAATCTTGATTTAACTATATCAAAATCATTATAGTATATTACTTCACTGAGAATTTTACACCCTTTAATACTCGTGTAAGTGGCCCTTGCTTCCTCTTGATTATCAAACTCAAACATTTGAATATTCTTTTCTGAGTGCACCGTTATGATCCACATAAAACATCCCTCACTTATCGTTTTTTAAAGGCAAGACTGAACCTTCTGAATATTTCAGATAGATCAAACCAGTTTCTTCAGGTTTTCAAATAGTCTCCTTTCCTTCGATTACTTTTCATTTAATTTGCTTCTTAGCACCATTAGCACTATTAATTCGTTTTATACCTTATTATTCTTTATTGCAATAAGTGTGCCAACCTGATTCCCCTAAGAAATATACATTTAACTATTCTTTTACAAGGAATTACTGCAAATTTTTTTTGCTCTATGCCAAAATATTTTGCACAACATAACGTTTAATCTCCTCAGTTAAGTTGTTGAACAATCTCTATGGAAAGAAAAAAAGTATCTCTAATCAATAGAGATACTTTTAGTAGGTCAACCTATTTTGTTGCAGAAGCAATCGATGATTCAGGTGATGTTACCTTGTCATAAAAATCAACGTATTTATCCCGATCCGCACTATCACGGTATGCCATAGCGACACGTGGATGTTCATTCAGTACACCAGAAATCATATAAGGAATGATATAACCCCATTCCCACTTTTGGCGCATTTCTAACATGTGCTTTTCAATCACTTCAAGCACTGGCTTTAGTTCATAACTTGGTTTTTGTATGTAGCTAACAAGAAGTTCTGTGTTACAATTACCGGCAGCACGACCCATGCCATATACAGATGAGTCCAAAAATGTAACCCCATTTTGCAACGCAGTTAATGTATTGGCAAATGCTAGCTGCATGTTGTTATGTGTGTGGATTCCAAGTTGTTTGTCAGGAATTAACGCTTGGAACTTTTTCACTTGATGCTCAATATCTTTAGGATCCAGGCTTCCAAAGGAATCAACGATATAGACAACATCTACTGGACTTTCCTTTACCATTTCAAACGCTTTCGTAAGTTGTTGTTCCGGTACACTTGATAGAGCCATAATGTTAAGTGAAGTCTCATAGCCCAAATCATGAAACATTTGTACAAGTTCTAACCCTTTATCTACTTCGCGGATATAGCACGCCACTCGAATCATATCTAAAACACTTTGCTCGCGTGGTAGAATGTCATTGGGATCTACACGGCCAATATCAACAAGAGCTGAAAACTTTGTATGTTTTTTCACAGGGAAAATTTCCTTCAGGAAGTTATCATCAAGAAATCTCCATGGATTGGGCTCAGTTGCTTTTAGAAGCTTAGGGGAATTTTTGTAGCCAATCTCCATGTATTCAACACCCGCCGCGCTTAAGCCATTGTACAAGTCTTGAACAAATTCAACGCTGAAATCCCAATTGTTAACTAAGCCTCCATCTCTGATGGTGCAGTCTATTATTTTGCTACGATGATCCATGAAGTAAATCCTCCTGTATATTTATTTTTATCATTGTCTCTCGTATGCTTTAAAGCGCTAAAATGATTCTTACTGTGTTTATATCACTTTTCATTCGAAAGAGTCAATCTATTTTCTAAAAATTGTTTTTTTAAAGTATACTATTTCTTAATAGAAAAAGCCATTCCCTCTTGCATTAATGTTTAAGAGAAATGGCTTTTTAATAACATTACACTACTTTAGTTAATATATTGGTTTGATCTTGTTTGACTTGTCCTTTTCTCAGACTTATCATCGCTATAAACGAGATACAATATAGTGCTGCAAGATATCCCATTGCTACCGTTACATTTGCGTTTTGCAGGATATATCCTACTAATATAGGAGATAACCCTCCTAAGGCCCTACCAAAGTTAAAAATCGTGTTAGTCGCTGTACTGCGAATTTCTACTGAATAATACTTGCTAATTAATGCTCCATAACCTGCAAACATTCCATTAGAAAAGAATCCTACAATCGCACCGCCAATTAGAAGACCTGTGCTGCCTGAAGCAAAGGAATATAGGAAGACAGCAACGGCGGAAGCAGATAAGAAGATTCCATATGAGCGTTTCATTCCAAAACGATCCATAAATTGTCCAAATGTTAACATACCTGCAATCATTCCCGCTGCGGTACTAATCGTCCAAAGCGCCGAACTTGAAACAGATAACCCTTGGGATTGTTGGAGCATAGATGGCAGCCAAATCATCAAACCATTGTAACCTGCAATTTGAACTGTTGCCATTGTTGCTAAAGCAATTGTTGTTACAGTAATTCTAGGAGTAGCAAACAATTGCTTTAGTTTTCCTTGCCTCTGAACCGGTTGTTTTTTCTTTTGTGAAGCTAGCCATACAGGTGATTCGTCTAGTTTCTTACGTACGATAAAGGCGAATATAACTGGGACCAATCCGACGAAGAACAATCCTCTCCATCCCCAAGAAGGAAGAATCATCGCGCTAAGAAGAGCTGCAAGGATAACACCGTATTGAGCACCGACACTAACGTATGAAGAAGCGCGCCCTTGTTTATTTTTTGGCCATGCCTCAGCGACAAGTGCCATACCAATTCCGTATTCTCCGCCTGCTCCTAAGCCTGCAATAAACCTATATAAATATACTTGTTCAATATTTTGTGCCAGCCCAGTTAACGCCGTACCGATAGCAAATAGTAGAATCGTATAGGTGAAAATTCTTACTCTCCCGAATTTATCCGCTAAAATACCAAAAATAACTCCCCCAGCAAGCATTCCTAAATTAGTAATGGAAGATATAAGACCACCAGCCGCCATATCGATATGAAACTCCGAAATAATCATCGACATCGCAAAGGATATAAACATGATATCCATGCCCTCTAATGTTAAACCTGCAACTGAAGCGACTACTGTTTTTTTACGATAATCCAATTCATTCATTCTCCTTTCAAGCCTCACAGGACTTAGATTAAAAGATAGCGAAAATAAAATGCCCTTCCATCCAAAGGACAAAAGGGCATTCATAGACATAATAAATATATGTATGAAGTTTACTTTCGCCTTTTTGGCCTCTCTGGACCAGATTAAAGGGATTTAATTTTAACTTATAGTATCATGATAATAATCAGGTGACAATATATTAAAAAAATAAAATATTAATTCCCTTTTCAAAAAACCGCACAAGTGGTAATCACTGTGCGGTTTAATAAGTTCATAGTATTTATTCATAATCTTCACTACGCCATTCATCCTTCCAATCGAGATACGCCATTTTTCCATCAAACCGAAAAGGCAGCCATACGTAACCCGCTTTTGTCGTATCTACGACAAATTCTGGCCCTCTCTCTATTTCTGTTTTATCAAAGTCAGGATTAAAGATTCTCTCAAAAATTTCTACTGACTTTTCATCATGTAACCACCTCTAGTTCAAAGAAGAATAGAAATATTGTATGAAAAAAGGGGTGTCTACTCTTGATTTACACCCCTTCAAACCTATCATACCTTTAAGTACTGTTTACCATTCACCTGAACTCTGGATCTTTTAGTAGTAATAATTTCGGCTTCTACTTCAGCTGGCAGTGTTATTTGCAGGTCAATATACTCTCCTAAATCTTTACAGTAGATATCAATCTTACCTTGTGGAATCGGCACAGATCCCTTTATCCACTTTAATCCATTTAAATTAGGTGAAATTTCTACTTTCGTAAATCCTGGTTCTAATGGTTTCACGCCTAAAAACAATACACCAAAAACATAGGTTGGGGCTGCAGACCAAGCGTGGCAATGACTGCGGCTAAAGTCACCTTCAATTAATTCCCAGCCTTCCCAACATGTTGTGGCGTCATGTTCGAGCATAAAACCATAGATTTCCCGGATATTATCTAGGATCATCTCGTTTTTACCTAAACTCATTAAAGCCTGGTAATAGAAAAATAAAACAAAAGGACTTTTTATTTGGACAAAATCCTTTGGCGGATTTGTTAAATATTCCTCTATGATTTGCCTGCGTTGCCCTTCTGAGCAATTTGATAGATAAACAATTAAATTTGTTTGGATACTGCGAGTTTTAGATTTTTCTCCATCCTCATGAATACTATCGATAAAGACTTTTCCCTCTTCATCCCATAAGTGTTCGTTTATTGCCTTTTTTAGGTTATTGGCTAGCGTTATAAAGTTGGCTGCATCTTCATGTTCTCCGATGGTTGAGGCTAGATAAGCGGTTTGTCTTGTTGCTTCGACAAGGAGAGCATTTTGATGGGTTACAATCTTATGTTCCGTATCCATTGGGGCCCAATCTAACATGTTCCAGGCATAGATTTCTACTAATCCATCCTCATTCAAAAATTCTTGAAAACGTTGAAGTGTCAGTTTGAGTTCAGGATAAACTTCTTTAATAAATTCTAAGTCGCCGGAATAGCGATAATATTCTCTGCATGCCATCATCCATAAAATCGACCATGCCGTTAATACATTCTGCCACCCGCTTGGTACATGGGATTCTGGCAGCGGAGAACGATAAACTGATCGAGAAATTAACCTTAAACATCGCCTAATTAGATCATAGTTTCCAAAAGCATAGTAATTCATCAGAGAAATGTTATACGAATCACCCGTCCATAGAGCCTGTTCATAGGCTGGGCAGTCAATAATGGTATCCTGAGCACACATACGAATGGTATGCTTTGATATTTCCCATATTTGATTTAATTGATAATCAGAACTGTTAAAGGACCCTGCATTTCCAGTTGGGAATGTCGTTACATCGACTTTAATCGTAAAGATCTTACAAGGACTTTTAAGATTTCGAATCGTAAGCAGCATATACCGGAAACCCCTAGGGACATAAGACCGATAACTTTGCCTGCCGTCTCTAGAAATATAACGCAATGAATTATTCAATGAAAACGTATGTTCAATTCTTCCATCCTGATGGATACTCTCAAATAAGAAAAAATCAAAGATCGTTCCTTTTACAGCTTCTATTTCAAATTCTATATATCCAAGATATTCCTTACCAAAATCGATTAGGTATTCACTATCCCCATGCTCCATGGGTTGAATAGTTGTAAAACTATGATTCGCTACTATCATATTTTGATGCTGTAAGTTGAGAGAATGTGTTTTAATGTCTTTTTTAAATATGGAAAGAAGGCTTACATTATCAGAACAAACCTGGTTATTTGGAATATCCATAATCCATTTTTTAACTAATGCTAATTCACTAAGCGATGACACTGTCTTTACTTGTAAATATTCCTCTTTTTCTGGGAGCAAATTTTGAAAGTGTTTCCCTATTTGCAGTATGGTTTCGGTATAAAAAGGTCCTATTACCGAAAATCTAGCATCACTTGACGAAAAAGGAGCCTTGAACTCTGCTTTATCAGGAAAATCAAAAGCTAAATGCATGGTCGGTTCGTGAAAAGACCCTCCTACATCTATTAGTAATAAGTTTGCACCCTTTCTTAGAGTAACAGTTTCATATTTTCCATTTTTGGTTTTATATTCAACCCCGTTCAGTTTAAACTCCCATTTGGCTTCTGCATGAGCATCAAATATCAGGGTCATAATTCCCTCAACATCACTTTTTACATATATTTCAGTCACTACATAACCTTGTATCCTTTTTCCGGAGTTATTATCGAATTGACCCGGAAAAAAGGATGGTTTTAAATCAATAGAAAAGTGCTGTGAAATCGGTTTTACTTCTTTGCGTGCCAATACACTTTTTGGATAGATTGGTTCATTGGTTAAATGTGGTATATCTCTAGGGACGAGGGTGTTCCACGGGGCCATCCCATAAGCACCAATTATTTCAACATTAGACCAAGATGAATCATCAAAATTAAGCTGTTCCCACTTACAATCAAAAAACTCTGCATTATAAATTTCAGCCCATGATAAACAATTAGACATTTTCACGGTTTCTTTAATAAAGCCATCATGATTGGCAGTCTTCCAGTTTTCATCCGTTAGGATCTGATTAATGACCTGATTATTTTGATAGAAGTCAATTTGGGCGATTAATCCACCGCGTCCTTCTATATAATGCATGGTTCCAATCCCATAATGGTTTACCAATACTGCAATGACATTTTCACCTTCTTTTAAACCGCTTAATTCGTACTGGTCATAATACCATTCGTTTGTCCAGCCGCGAACAGGACCCGAACCGATAAGTTCCCCATTAATATAAACGGTATACTTCGTGTCTGCGGATAACGATAATGTTGCAACTTCATAAGCGGAAGGTAAGGTAATTTTTCTTCGAAAACAAGACCATTGATTTCTAGGATATTCACCGCTCTGATCCCAAATCCATTTTGACTTCCATTCCATTTTTGCTCCTCCTATTGGAAAAGACCCGATTCATACAGAAGAACTGCAAATCTGGGTCTCACTCTATTTATTTATATATATAGTGAATGCCAGTAGGATAGTCCCATTACTTGACAGATCCGGCTGTCATTCCTGCAACAATCTTCTTGTTAAAGATGATGAACAAGATGAGCGGTGGAATTGAAATTAATAAGACATTCGTGAACAGCAAATTCCACTTTGTCATGTACATACTCATGAAATTATAAAGTGTTAGTTGTAATGTGGCGTTATCTGCACCGGGAAAAAAGTATAATGGATTAACGAAGTCATTGTAGACGCTAACAGCAGTCAATACAATGACAGTAGCAGAAACTGGCTTTAATAACGGTAATATGATGTTAAAGAATAAGCGAAATCTTCCACAGCCATCAATTAGTGCCGCCTCATCCAGAGACTTTGGAATCGTAACCATGAATCCTCGATACAAAATAATCGTAAATGGCAAATTTAGTGCCACTTCTATCAGGACTATTCCTGGCAGTGTTTTAAACAATCCGATTTCTTGTAGTACCCATATTGTCGGAACTACCGCTGGGGGAATAATCAGCCCTGCTAGTATTAGAAAGTTAAAGAAAGGAGTAGCTTTCGTTACTTTTCGCTGCAATACATATCCGGCAGCAGCACCAAGGATGATTAAAAGAATAATAGACAATCCAGTAATCATCACACTATTAAAAAATGCTCGAATGATCATTCCATCTCTTGCGGTTATTACCTCTTGGATATTCTCCATCAAATGAAAGGAACTTGGCCAATTCATATTTAATAAAGAAGATTCCTGTGTATTTTTAAAAGCATTAATAATGACAAAATAAAAAGGAATTCCAAAGATTGCTAATGTTGCCAGGACCCCGAAACATTCCACAAAAATCTTCCATAACTTCTTGCCTGTTATTGTCTTCCTTTTTTTATTTATTATGGGGTTTGTTTCAAAATCCCCCAGTACAACTTTACTCATTACAAATCCACCTCTTTTTTATTGAGATACGAATATAGAGGGAATGCTAAGGCAGAAACCAGTATGAATAAAATCACGTTTCCAGCGGTTGAAAGGCCGAAAAATCCAGCCTGATACTGTTTATAAATGATAGAAGCAATCAAGTCTGTACTGAAGCCTGGTCCACCTTTTGTCATCGTCCAGATTAAATCAAAAGAACGTAACCCGCCAATAAAAGAAAGAATAATAACTGTGTTCATTGCAGGACGGCTAAGCGGTAAGATGATACTTTTAAAATTATGCCAAGCGTTTCCGCCATCAATTTTTAGTGCCTCATAATAATCCTGTGGAATCGACATAATGCCTGCAATGAAGATGACGGTCGCCATTCCGACTCCTTTCCACACATCCACCAATGCAACTGATAAAAGGGCAATATTTGTATCCCCTAACCAGTCAGGTCCGACAATTCCTAAGCCTTGAAGTACAATATTAATAATTCCTTGTGAAGGATGCATCATCATCGTAAAGGCAATACCAACTGCGATGGTACTTAATAGTGTCGGAAAAAAAATCATCGAACGAATAAATCCTACTGTTTTCAACTTAGAACTAAGGTATACGCCAAGCAATAGACCTAAAATGACTTTCAAACCACTTGTTACCACTGCATAGATCAATGTGTTTTTAAAACCAATATTTAAAGATGGTTCTGATAAAAAAGTTTTAAAGTTCTCAAAACCAATAAATTCCCAATCTGTTAACGTCCACCATGTCATACTGAAAAACAGGGACATAATCGTTGGCAACAAGAAAAAAACAAAATAAATAATTCCTGCTGGTAATAAGAAGTAATACGTATAGGTTTTATTTGCTAACTTATTCACCTGCTGCTCCTCCCTTCAAACCCTTTAGAAAATAGCAGCCCTGCTAGAGACTAGTCAGGGCCAATAAATTATTGATGAAAATTCCTTACCAACCTTCAAGACCTAATTGTTTTGCTTGTTTTTCAACATCTTTGTCATATAATTCAGCGCCCTCTTTGGCTGAACTAATTCCACTTCCAACCTGCGTTGTAATTTGCTCCAAGCTTGGACCTTTAACAGGGCTCAAGAATTCAAGAGCAGGAGCATTATTACCAGAATCAAAGTACTGAATCATGTCTGTCACTGCTGGGTACACATCGTCAGGAAGTTCTACACCTTCAATGGCAAACGGTCCAGTTGGAGGAATTTTAGATGAATAGATTGTCACACCTTCTTGGGAAACGTAAAACTCTAAAAATTTCTTTGCAGCATCAATATGCTCACTATTTTTGTTAATAAAGATACCTGCTGGCATCCACACCGTTAAACCATTTTTTTCTGCACTATCACTTGGCTGAGCGAAAACTCCGATATCTTGCATTTTGTCTGGAAAAGTTGTTGCCAGATTTGCTAATGCGAAGGTAATCATTGGATAGTGGGCTCCCTCACCGTCCGCTAACATTTTTAATCCTGCATCATAGCCAGTAGCTAGGAATTCTTTATTCATGTAACCTTTTTTAAATACTTCTTCTAATTTCTCAAAACTGCGAAGTGCAGCTGGAGTAGCAGCGATTTTTGCCTTGTTTGCAGTAAAATCTTCGGCAAAAGTCGGATTTTCTTGGAGGACATTATAGTTATCCGCAAGAACAATTACTTGAGATGTCCAAGTATCCTTGAATGTGCCAATAACGGCTGTTTTACCAGCTTGTTTAATTTTTTCGTTATTCGCCATCAATTCGTCCCATGTTTTAGGAACCGAGAGGCCAAGGTCGGCATAAACCTTTTTGTTATATAACCAGCCGCCCGCATTTGTAGGAGTACCCGGAATTCCAAACACTTTGCCATTTGCAGAAACGGCATCTTTGTAATCGTCCATGATAGTTTCCATGAATGGTTCTTTACTCAGGTCAACAAAATTTTGCTCAGGATTTAGTGCCTGCAATTGGGATCCTGAGTTATTCCAAACCAAATCTGTCATATCTCCTGTTGCAAGTCGTGTTTTGATAATATTGTCGCCCTCAGACCCGCCAGGACGAGTCTCTATTTCTACTTTTATATTATTTTTCTTTTCAAACTCATCAATAATTGCCTCGATCCCGTCTAGTTGTGTTTGGTTATCAATTAAAAATGTAACCGTTTCTGTTTCTGAACTTTTCCCATCACCTGAACTAGTTTCTTCTTTGCTGGTACACCCTGCTAATACTCCTGCCATTAGTGCGCTGCTAAGTAATAATGGTACTAATTTTTTTCTTTTTGCTTTGAACATCTTTTTTCCCCCTTATAATGTGTCTAATCTAAAATTACTTGGCGATTACTTGGTGATACTTTCATTTTAAGCGCTTTCATAGTAGATTTTAAGTGATGCTTTTTTTGGATATACGTCTGATTTTTTTGGATAAGGAACAAAAAAAGCCCTCTTTCTGTTTAATAGAAAGAAGACTCATATAATGGTTTATCTACCATCCCGTTAAACCGAGTTCCTTTGCTTGTTTTTCTACGTCTTGGTCATATAATTCTGCACCGGTTTTAGCTGATATTTGCCCGCTTCCTACTTGTGTGGTTATTTGCGGTAAATTTGGTCCCTTTAACGGGATCAAGTTTTCGAGTGCCGGAGTGGTGTTTCCAGATTCAAAATAAGGAAGCATATCCTTCACTGCAGGTATGATATTTGGTTGAACCTCCATCCCTTTAATAGCCAGTGGACCGACAATAATCTTCTTAGAAAGAAAGGTTTTTACTCCCTCTGGTGATGCAAAATAGGCTAACCACTTTTTTGCAGCCCCTATATTCTGAGTATTATTGTTAACATAAATGGCAGCTGGCGTAAATACTGTCATTCCATATGTGTCAGGGCTGTCTCCCGGCTGAGGAAAAAATCCAATATCATTAATTTCACCAGGATAATCCCGGTTAATTACTGACAGAATTCCTGAGACTGCAGGATACTGAACACCAGTCCCATCTACCAACATTTTTACCCCATCTTTATAGGAAGTTGTTAGGAAGTTACTATTTAAAAAACCTTTTTGGTATACTTCTGATAATTTTTCAAAGCTTCTTAATGCTGCAGGTGTAGTCGCAAATTTAGCTTTATTGGCAGTTAAATCCTCAGCAAATGTCGGGTTATGAGAAATGACATTATGGTTATCCGCAAGAACGATAAGCTGAGAGGTCCAATCATCCTTGTATGTACCTATCACTGCCGTTTTACCAGCAGCCTTAATTTTTTCACTATTTGCTATCAATTCATCCCACGTTTTTGGAACAGCAAGACCGAGATCACTATATACCTTTTTGTTATAAAGCCATCCGCCAGCTAATGCATTCCCAAATGGAAGGCCAAATACTTTGTTGTTAACCATTACTGATTTTTTAAAAGAGTCATATACATTATTCATAAAAGGTTCATTCGTTAAATCAACAAAGTATTGTTCTGGGTTAAGCGCCTGTAAGAGCGAACCGGAATTATAAAAAACCAAATCAGCCATATCACCTGTCGCTAATCGGGTTTTCATTACTTGATGACCTTCAACTCCGCTCGGACGTGTTTCTATTTCTGTTTTAATTTGATATTTTTCTTCAATATTGGCCGCAACCGCTCTAATTCCATCCTGTTCAATTTGATTGTCAATTAATATACTAATGGTACTCTCTTTTGGGTTGGTTGTGTTTAAAATACTTCCTTCGTTACTGCTGCAGCCTGTCAAAACGCCAAAAAATAGCGTTAGTAGTGATATTGCAACTAAAAATTTTTTAGCAATTAACATACTCATTCTCGCTTCTTTCTTCATTAGTAGTTGTTTATTTATTAATGAGTATTAAAAGGAATCTCGATATTGACCAGGATTTACTCCAACCTGTTTCTTAAATAATTCCGAGAAATGTCGGTACGTATGGTATCCTACTTTTTCACTTACATCGGCTACTTTATACCCTTCCTGTAAAAACTCCTTCGCACGTTCCATCCGAAACTTAGTTAAATATTTGATATAAGAAATCTTCATTTCTTCCTTAAAGAGTAGGCTAAAATAGGTAGGATTCATCCCTACATACTCCGCAACATCCTGTAAAGTCAAATCCTTAGAAAAGTTTCTTTCTATATATACACAAGCTTTCTCTACTGCTTCATGCTTCTTATCACGTCTAATCTGGATGAACCAATCCATAATCATTTCCATTTGACTCTTGAGCCAATTGAACATTTTCTCCTTTGTATTCAGCATCCTAATTTCGATATGAGGCAAGTAATTTCCCTGACTGATTTTTGAAATATCTTCCCCTGTTTCTTTCGCTACTTCCATTCCAAGATAAATTAATTTTAAAATTTCACTCTCAATCAAGTCTGGATTCAAGCGCTGGGATTGGATTTTACTAATAAATTCATTTAGCTGCTTAAATAGCCCAACTTTATCACCTGTACGCAAATAGAATATGATAGATTCTTCCAGTTCAGATAGATCACCAGGTAGATTTGGATTCTCTCCAATTTCCTCAAATCGTGTCCATCCTCCCTGTTCTAAAAAGTGTCCATACCTTAATGCCTGCAGTGATTCTTTATAGCTTTTGGGTGCATCAATAAGGTTCTGATAGGTACGCCCCGAACCTATCGAGATCCCATTTTCACCTGGCCAATACAATAATTGCTTCAAAAGGGATGTGGTATCCCCATCATAATGAAAGATAACTAGTAAATGTTCTTCTCCATTTCGAACATATACCGGGAGATAAGAGGCGTCATTTGGCAAATCTTTAATTTTCTCTGATAGCGCAAGGACAGTAATTCCTACAATATCCTTTTCTCCTTCACCAAAACTATTCCTCCACTTAGGAAATGCATCCACACCTTGAAGGAGTAAATCTAAAGTGGCTTTTTCTATTAGATCGTTACGGCTATCCTCCCATTTTTCTTCAAGAGATAAAACCGTTTTCTGTTTTTGAACTTTTTCTTGGATCTTTTTAAGAGTTTCCTCCATCATGGGTATGGTAATCGGCTTATCTAGATAATCTGAAACACCGAGTTTTATCGCTTTTTTTACATATTCAAATTCATTAAAACCGCTAAAAACGATACAAATAATTTCAGGTGCAGCGGCTAGAATCTTCTCCACCACCTGTAAGCCGTCCATTCCAGGCATTCGAATATCTGTAAAAACAATGTCCGGTGAGTGGGTTTCAACAAGATCAATAGCAGCATAGCCATTATTAGCCGTTCCTACTAATTCTATTCCGTATTTTGACCAGTCAATCATCCTTTGTAAACCTTGAAGTACAATGTATTCATCATCAAAAATCACTGCTTTTAACATATCTACTCCCCCCGAACATCGCGAAATTTAATTTCTATACATGTTCCCTCATTTACCTTGCTAGTTACAGTTAGCGAACTATCTTCTCCATAAAATAACATGAGTCTTTCACGAACGTTTTTCAGCCCATAACCATTTTCAGTAACACTCAGATCTTCTATTCCGACACCATCATCACAGATTGTGAAAAGAATCCATTCATCAGATATTCTCCCTTTTAACTCAATACAACCTTCCCCAAATTTTGGCTCTAGACCATGATAGATTGCGTTTTCTACAAATGGCTGGAGCAGAAGTTTAAGAATCGGTTTAGTTAGCAATTCTGGATCTACATCTTCGATATACCGAAAACGGTCCTTGTATCGGAGATTTTGGATCGTCAAATAGTGGTGGATATGTTCCAATTCCTTTGCGATAGGAATCTTATCTTCTCCATTATTTAGACTTAATTTAAAGCTTTCCGATAAGGCCACCGCAATTTCAGCGATTTCACGGTTGTTTTGCAAGATTGCCATCCAATAAATAGAGTCCAACGTATTGTATAAAAAATGTGGTTTTATTTGAGCTTGCAAGGCACGAAGTTCTGCCTCTCTCTCCTTTAACTGTGAATGAATAAGTCGCTGATTTAACTCTTTATTTTCAACCGTTATTCTTTGGAATGTTTCCCCGATTGCTCCTATGGTATCAGTCTCATGATCGTCTCCTGACCCCCACAGACCTTTGGCCCAGTCTATCGTCATTCTCTTTAACTGCACCCATGGTTTTGCAACTTTTCCAGATAGAATGAAAGAGATTAATAGCGCCAAAAAAGCAATAATGGAAGAAATACTAGCAGTGATAATTCCAATTTTATTAGACTGCTTTAGCAGGTCCTTCTCTTTTGTTATATTCGCAAAAGTCCAACCAGTGGTTTGGTTGGTATAGCTGCTAATTAGATAACCTTGCTGTTGTAATTTTTGAAAGGTTGTCTGAATGTTTTTCTCTTTACTCAAATCGTAATCCAACGTAGAAGGATTACTAAAAACTGTATTTACTTCATTCTTTGAAGAATCGATTACCGCAATAACACTTTCACTATCATCATTTATGACTCTAGCAAACATTGATTTTTTAATATTAACAACTAGTATGCCAATCTGCTTTGGATCGAAGACATTTTGTGGGTCACGTAACAATTTTATCGATGAAAACGTAGTATCATCCTCTGTCTTCGCAAGTACATTATAACTGAAGAATATCGGTCTGCCTTGTGCATGAACACTCTTTTTATACCAATCCGAATTTGAAATATCCTTGTATATATGACTTGTATCATAGTTTCCAATACTATTATGATTGCCGTAACAAACAGGACGAAACTGAACATCAAATAAACAAACGGAATCAATATCTTCTGTATCAATAAAATAACTGGAAATTAAATCTTGCATACGTTTTGTTGTATTCTCGTCTAAGACATTCTTCCCTATCTCTGAAAAAGCAGCGCTGTCCACCAATTCCTGGCGTACACTAGTGCTCCAAGAAATAACACGTTCCATATTGATTATGTTTCGAAATAATAGATCAGTCACCTCACTATATGATTGAAGATTATTTCCGGTCGTTTCCAACTGATTTTGAACAAGTGTATTTTTGGCAATATTGAATGAAATAACTCCTAGCAAAATAAGTGGAAATATAGATAAACAAATCATGATAAAAAAATACTTATATCTAATCTTATCACTGTGAAAATGGTTTCTGACTCTTCTGAATATTTCTCTCATGATTGTCCACCCTTTTTAAGAATATGTAGGAGATATGGGCACTCAATATTATCATTATAGTGTCATCATAAACTGAAATTTAAAGTTTTACTATATGATTTTTTACTTTTAAGGCTCATAGAATAATAGAGCACAGCCCCTGCGATTGGCAAGGGCTGTATTTCTATTCCATTTAACAGGTAAAACTTTACTTTACCTTAAAAGCAAGGCTATCAATTCTAAGGTCAGGTGCGTGGAATTTCACATAGATCGTATGCTGTCCTTTTGGTGCATTTTTACCCAAGTCGACCGTAACCTCCGTGTACCCTAACTCGTTTACGGTTACCCCGGCATTTTGAATGGTATACGTGTTCTTTCCCGTAGTAGGAACATTGATTTCTGCAATAGGTGCACTATTTACAGAATCTGCATGTAAGGTAATTTTGCCGCCAGCCATATCACTTGCAACCGACGCTGTTACCTTTTTGGAACCTGTCAGAACTACTTTTGGCAATGCTACCCAAGATCCATTTCCTTTCGAACGGACAGCGTGATATCCGCCTACAACCTTTTCCGCCTTTAAACTTTCTGCTGTTCGTTGCTTAGAGACCTCGTGATACACTACTTCATTAGAAGCGAATGAATGGTCGAACACGTTAAATGGTTTATTTGCAGGAAGTGCAGACAGTGAGTCACCAGTAATCGCAATTTCCTTCTCCGCTTTGATATCATTTGATGAAGCACCTACCATAAGCTTATAGCTACCTTCCTCAACAATGAAATCACCTTTATTGACATCCCAGATGGCTAAATCTTTAGGATCCACAGAAAGTGTCACTGTTTTTGTTTCACCTGCAGCGAGGGAAACTTTTTCAAATGCAACCAGCTGCTTTTGTGGAGCATAAGTGCCATAAACTGATTTTTTATTTTTTGCATATAGCTGAACAACTTCGGATGTGTTTACTTTCCCGGTATTTTTAACTTTTACCGTAACAACGAATGATTCCTGTCCGTTAGTACTTACCGGTGCAGCAAAATCACTGTATGTGAAGTTGCTGTAAGAAAGACCATATCCAAACGGATAAGTAACCTTCGCATTTGTGTACATGTAAGTCAACTTTTGTTCAATAGGGTCTGCATTCGTCATATCCACTTCAAAACGCGGGTCAATATCTGCAAGACCAATGGTTGTATTCCCCTCAGGTATTGAGTATTTACTAATTGCTGGGAATGCAGACATATCTGCATACCATGTGGAAGATAATCGGCCTGTTGGTGCATAGTCACCATATAGAACTTGAGTTAGTGCTATGCTATCATACTGTCCGCCATATGGCTGGTAGACTATAGCAGATACGTTCGGATTGTTTTGGATCCTTTCCATGCCAACAGGGAAGCTGGTTTTTACCACGACAACCGTCTTTTTCCCTTTTGCCGCAAAGGCAGCAGAGACTTTCTCAACTAGCTCGTAGTCTGCAGTACTCATATTCAAGTCAGAGCGGTCGTTACCTTCCCCTGCACTGTGGCGTGGGATGGCTCCGACGAAAACAACTGCATAATCGTCTGTTTCTGCCTGCTTGACTGCTTGCGCGCCAACTTCTTTAACAACTGTTTGTTCATATTTCACAACATCATTGCGGTTAGCGGCGTTTACTTTATTACCAAGTGGAGCCGCAGATGTTTTCAATTTCCCATCAGAACCCGTTGTAATAAAGCGCCCATTTGAATAATACCAATTGGTGAAATCACCGCCAAATCCTGTCCGGAATCCGCTGGCAATCAGTGACAGTGATTGATCTTCATTTTTCTCTACACGAATGGTTGGCGGAATTGCACTGGTTTGTCCAACCATCTGTGCAAGATCCCAGTCATTATTGGTCAAATTTAATGCAGTATTATTAGTATTTTCGATAGCCGAATTAGCTGCATTAGGGGATGTTAACCAACGCCCGTTCTTTACTGAACGTAAGCTGTACCCTTCCTGTCCCCAATTATATACTTCGAATAAATGCGCAGGGTTATTTACATCTAAAGATTCGGAAGTCGTTACTAGTTGAGAACCATTCGTAACGTTAGGAGCATTAACATCAGCAGTGACGGTTTGGCCGTTCAGTTTTGATTTTAATGCAATCACTTTAACTGCAGGGTCGTACGAAACATTGTTGGCCCCATTTGCTTTAATAATCGCCGACAATGGAGAGATTCCAGAGTTTTCAATTTGTGGCGTTGTTCCTACCGAGTAGGTAGTTTTGAATCTTGAATCTGCATACACACCAGAAACCGCAGCCTTTTTGTTTTTCTCAAGTGGCAGCGTGCCATCATTCTTGAGCAGCACAATACTTTCCTGGGCTGCACGCAAGGCTACTTCCTGATGTTCAGGCGCATTGAAAGTGGCAGGTACAGCTCTTACATCCTTCGCTTCTTGTGCAAAAGGATAATTCTTTGGAATTCCATTTTCATCTACTTCATTAAAGACACCCACACGAACCAATTGGTTCATATGCGGACGAGCTGCCTCAATCAGATCTTCCTTGGTAATACCATATCTTCCCTGTTCAACTGCACCCACTACAGCCGCAACATCTGCCAAGGCATTCGGAATACTAGGTCCTGGGCGACCAGCGTTTGCCTTAGCCAAAATCATTAAGATTGTAGCATTAGTCCTATCTGTTGCATATTGGGTGTCATAGCCATTCCCTTGCATATTTGCTTGAAAGACGAGTTGGTCTCCATTAAAGTCCGGAGAACTGTAAACTCCATATTTCGAGAAATTATTAGCATGAATTTGATACGGAGAAAAGATGTTAGGTATACCGTTCGTACGGCCAAATGATGTCATTACTCCCGCAACCGAACCGGTGCTAAGCGCTTTCAAAGGACTGCGTGTTTGATATTCAAAAATCGAACGTGCACCTGCACTATTATTCGCACTTTGGCGGAACCACTGTGCGTTATATACGGAGAAGTGTTTTGTTCCTACAGCTGCACGCATCCAGAACCCATCGTCACTCTTTTCTTGATCCGTTCCACTAAGGCCAGCTGCCATCCCGTCAATCATCTCAGCAGCCATATGAGCATCTTCCGAGAATCCCTCGTCAAATCTTCCGCTCAATGGATTAATCCGCATATCACTTACAACCGTGAAGGCAACGGTTGCCGAAGCATTGGCACCGCCATGAATGTTCGATTCTCCTTGTTTTACTTTGAGAGTACTGATTTTTTCGCTTCCCATTACTTTTCCGATATCAGATAGAAGATCTTTGTTCCAAGTTTGACCCATCCCTACTAATGCAGGAAAGTCTGTAGAAATTCCTTGAACGTTATCAGCTGCTGAAAGAGCACCTGGTATAACTTTTCCAGCATTTGGCCCGCGCTGTAAAGTGTAATGATTCCTTGAACCGGTTGCATAAACTGCTGGTCCTTCTAAGCCTGTGTATTCAAAGTAGGTGTCAACAAACTCATCCAAATGCTCAGGCTCACCGTCAAATAACGGCATGCCATCAAATACACCGCCAACTTGTTTTTTAAAGACGATGCTCTCCTCAGCTTGTTTTGCCGGAGCATGGAAGTTAACCAACCCTGCTGTAAGCGTAGTAACAAGCATGACGGATAGTGTTCTTTTTCCCAGCGCAAAGAGGTGGGATTTCTTCATCTTTTCACTTCCTCCCCCAAATATAAAGCGTTTTCAAAATTCTGAACTTTTTCGATAGGGACCGGTCTCCTATATAAACATCATAGCCTATCCCTTGGCAGGACAGATAGTGGGCTATTTTTTTGATTATGTATGTATTTTTTAGGACAATCGAAAACAGGATAATCCAAAAAAGAACAACCCTGCAAAAATTTGCCTGGGTTGTCCGTATAATCTATCATTCTACAAATCATATTTTCTTATTAAATAGGTTGGCGTGCAGCTCCAGGCATGACAATAGCTATTGATTAAATGGCTTCCATATGGTGAAAAATCTTTGTTATTTGGATCATACAATTCCCAAAATGTATCGGCACCATCTTGAATCATTCCGCCCCAGTACGTTTTTAATTCTGTTACTGCCTGCTCTTTCTCTCCCGAAACGAGAAGTGCTTCTACGAGATGATGGTACATGTTTGGGGTCGCAATTCCAACTTCAGGCTTTACTTTTAACAAATGATTCATAAGTTTCTGGTTGTCTTCCTTAGTGAAAACACCTGCAAGCACCATCCAAATTTGACTTGCCCACGAAACTTGGCGGTCTGAACCACTAATAAAGAATTGCTGCTGTTCATCCCACAAATGGGTTTTGGCAGCATTCTCCATTTTTTCTATACTGACTTTCAAAAGATCACTTTCAGGTGCATTTAATTCTTGGGCAAGACGAATGACCTGTTTCGTTGTGTAAATTAATATTGCTTGAGAAGGAGTTTGTTTATTTAATCCATCCTGCCAATCGATGAATGACCACCAGTCGGCAGAATCCTTTAAAATATGATTTTCATCTAGTCGTTCCAGTGCATGTTCTACCTGCTTATAAGCTGTCGGCCAAAGTTCTTGTAAAGTCTTTAAATCATTTGTAGCAAAATAGTAATCATGTAATGTGGAAGCAAAGAACAAGGAATAATCGAATAGATAAGTATCGTCTGCCATGAGTTTTGGCGCAACAAAAACATTAGCAGGAACTTTTCCTTTGTCATCAGGAACACCTGCAAAAAGAAATAAACAACGTTTGACAAGATCATTGTTTTTGAAGGTTTCATAGTTTGCTAATGCTTGAAGTCGCAAATCGCCTAACCAGAGTCTGCGGTCTCGTTTCGGTCCATCTTCAAAGACATCCTGCATACAATCTGCTAGTGTTTTAATACTAATTTCATCCATTCTTTGAAGTTCTTTATCTTGGTGGGAAATCGTTTGGATGTCATTTATATTAGCAGATGTCACAGCACAGCATTCTACCTTTTCAAAGACAACACGGTATTTAGGTGATGTATCGAGTACCTCTAGTTTGACATACCTGAAACTGTATCTTCGCGGCAAGGTAATTTCTGTTGGCAGTACATCCACATAAATTGTTTCTTCCTGTAGCCATGAACTGCTAAGCCAACCATTATAGTTTTCAAACGGTTCCACGACTTCAACCGGCATTTCACCTATTGTCAACTTTAATTTGAGAGGTGCATCTGGTGGACTGCCCTCTGGTCGAATTTTTATGGAAAGATACCCAACCTGGTGATCGCCAAAATCAAGATTTACTGAATCACCTTTGCCATATTGATTTTCGGCTAGAGTGGAGGCAGGAGCAATACGTTCTGACTTCCAGCCATGAATTACTTCTTTATTGCTTTTTATTTCTACAATTGCTGTTGGTTCCACAATCGTTTCATTAAGATGAGGCTTTAAATTTTCCGCTAGTTCAATAAATCGCTCATTTCGTACAATTACATGATTTTGTAGCTTTTGAATGCTCATAATACCAACTCCTGATTCTTCCATTTAGTATGTTTGGACAATATTGGCTACAAACTCGCTGGCAGGCCAATAGATCTTTTTCATTAGTTTAGTTTAATCTAAAAATTATTGAAAGCGCTGTTTTTTTGGATTTGGTATGTTTTTTTTTGGTACATACGTTTTGATTATCTATATATTTTTAAAAATAGATTTATCTCTAGATAAAAAAATTATCTATTATTTGTAAGAAAATTCTATATAATGGATTTATGAAGGAGCAATTCAGGTAATCTGGTGCTCCAATTTATTAGATAAAAAGAGGAAGGGGAACTATTCAATGTCTAATGAAAATGAGGTTTTATTTGATAAAGGAAAACATAAGGATTCAAAGTTGAAAGTGGAAAGAAAAGAAGGAGAACCGACTCCAGCCTTTATCGGGGCTTCTTGGGCGGCGTTATTGGTAGGAGTTGCGGCTTATCTGATTGGCTTATTTAACGCTTCGATGCAGCTGAACGAAAAAGGATATTACTTTTCGGTTTTAATATTCGGGCTCTATGCTGCGGTATCTTTACAAAAAGCGGTAAGAGATAAAGATGAGGGAATACCAGTGACGAATATTTATTATGGGATTAGTTGGTTGGCACTTATAATCGCTATTTCATTAATGGGTATCGGTTTATACAATGCAGGAAGTATTGATTTAAGTGAAAAGGGATTTTATGGGATGTCCTTTGTTCTTAGTTTATTTGCTGCGATAACGGTTCAAAAAAATATTAGAGATACACAGCGGGCACGAGAAAGAGATTGAGTAATGAATTAAAATCCACCAACTAAGGGAGCTTTACTTAGTTGGTGTTTTTTTATGGAAGTAAGGGGTAAGAGAAATGAAACTTGGCATTACGGACTCATGGTTTTAGATAGCTTTAAAAAGTGTGTAGATATCTAACAAGCCGCACTATTGTTTTTTGGCAAAGTTCAATTGTATATGAGTAAAGGTAGCTGTATTTAGATTGTTTAATTGATTATCTACTTTGTTACCATCAACAGCCATTCCAATGTAAACCTTTTTATTCATTTCTATCGTACGTTCTCCTATTGGAATCCAGTTAATTCCATCGGCAGACCCTTCTGCACTAAAAACATTACCTGTTCGTTTGAGTTTAAGATAATAACCCAGAGATTTTTCCTTATCTTTAAATGGTATATCATTAATTAATGCAACTCCAGATTCTGTCGCATTACTAGGAGAATCAAGGTTTTCACCTAAATCGTCCATATTTCCACCTTGTTCATAACGTGCGGCTACATAGGCGGACCATGGATTTCTATAGTAAGTTGTTCCGTTTTCCTTCCAAGAGTAAGATTTGGTATAAGAAAGACCAAAAGCTACCGTTTTTGCATCCTGTTCGAGACTTTCTCGGACCATTAATCCAGCAAAAGCATGATGATCCACAGGTGTCATAGTCTCTATCTTTGCAATTAATTCTCCGTCTCCTGCCATATTACGATAAGCAAAGTGGAATTTATCCTCATCTGCAATTAGCTTTCCAGATCCTTTTACAGTCATAATTTCATCAGTTAAAGAAGTATGACCTGGAATATTGGGTGTTCCAATATCAATTGATTTCCACATTTTTAGATTCGTTTTAGTATTAACGTGGATAATGGATGCCGTTGCCTGTGTCTGAAGACCAGATTTCGAAATCGCCTTTGCAGATATATAATACGTACCATCAGGTAACTGGGTACTCATTACAAAAGGCTCTCTTGTTACCTTTCCAATAATCTTGTCTCCATTATAAAACTCTACTTTTTCAATGTCGGTCCCATCTGTTACATTTGCTTCTATCGTAATGGTTTCACCAGTTTGAAAGATTTGATTCGTTGTTGGTGTTTTCATTAATACTTCTGGATTTTCTGGTTTAAATTCCATATCAACCAATGAATTAACGTAATGTTCAAGATAAGTATATCCACTTTGGTCCACCGCTAATGTTGTGCTATCGTCAGCATTGTTTGGATCTAATCCATTATTCAATTCCCATTCATCTGCTATACCATCTTCGTCTTTATCAAAATCTTCTGACCGAGTAATGACAGCTGTGTATGGGAGTCCCCCTACTTCTTCATGGCGATTAACGAATCTACCTTGATTATACTTCACTTCATTTATTATTCTAGCATCCAAGGCATCTCGTTTTGGGTAGGTTGCTCCCGCTTTAGCTAAAACCTCATTATATGCTTCCTCAGCAGAAGTAGTTCTTAGTGCCTCCACGGATGTACCATCCATCTTAAACTCTTCGTTTACAATTTCCGTTGATGGGGAAGCACTTTCAGAGACATAAATACCTTTTGAATTATCGTTGGATACTTCAGCATTTCCTTCTAGTTCATTTCCATTAATGTAAAATTTACCTGGTTTGTCTTTCTCCCCAGCGTCAATCACCCGTGATTCTACGCTGGCACGAGTGCCTAATCCTGGCTTCATATAATTATTCATATAATTAGCATAGGCTCTGCCTCCACCGTATGCAGTGTTAAAACCCCAGTTATATATTACATTATTTCTTATATCAAATAAGCCAATATGGTTATTGTCATCTGCCTCGGCAGTACCCCCGCCTAATCTAGGGTTACGAGAAGTATGATTAGCTACTAGATTGTGATGAAAGGTTGTGTTGACTCCACCCCAAATACCACCGTACCCATGACGACCTTTCGTATGGCCACTCATCGCTAAACTTTCCGCAACAATTGACCACTGCACAGTCATATTTTCCGCACGATATAAGGACATTGTTTCATCAGTAGACCAGCTTGTTGATATATGATCTATCATGACATTCTTCATACTTCTACCCCAAATGGCGTCCATGGAATCACCGCTATGTACATTTTCAGCCCCTGGACGGAAGCGAAGGTAGCGAATAATAACATTCTCAGAATCACTGATATTCGTTTCGTATCCAGTTAGAGTAATTCCATCCCCTGGTGCGGTTTGTCCGGCAATCGTTATATTCTTTCGTTTTCTTAGAGATAATGGTTCTTTTAGATTGATTGCTCCAGAGATGTTAAAGATGATGAACCGATTGTCCTTACTTAAGGCATCACGCAAAGATCCTTGGATTGACTTTTCTCCAGTTCCATAGTCTTCAAGTGAATTAACGATATAGACATCACCAAATCTTCCACCGGAAGTATACCGTCCTCCACCTTCTGCACCGGGAAATGCAAGTACATTATCAATAGTTTCAACTGCAGTTATCGCATTCACATTATTATCTGGTGCTACTAACAAACTTGAAATAGCTAAGGCTGAAGTTAAAATGGCAGCATGTATTTTCTTTCCTATTAATAACCTTTTTTTCAAGGGTTACCATCTCCTCATGACAATAATTTTGGAGCTCTTTCTATTTGTTACAGTGAATCTTTTCCTTGATATTCAAAGAAATCAAAATCAGCATACGATCCATTTTTCCGATCCATATCATGAACAGCAATTCCAACAAAGTTACCGGTAAATCCTCCAGCCAAGAATAATAAATCCTGAGACTCTCCAATTCCTTGCCAAAAAGTACTCTCACACATCCGATAATAAAATCTTCCAACTGGACCATCGACTTCGATCTTTAACTCTACTTCGCCTTCTTCTGTTGGAATAATGTCTGGTAATAGGGTATATTCCCCATCTCTACATGCCATCAATCGAATAACACGACCTCTTACCTCATCACAAGTTAGGTAGGCATAAAGATAATTACCATCATTTAAATACAACAATAATCCAGCCATTTGATTATAGGTTTTTGGGTTATAGTCTATTTTCGTATAGGCATCAAATCGGAAATCTTTTTGGCGTATAGCCAGAATATGATGTTCAAATAAGGATTGGATGGAGTCACCAGAGATTACACGTAAATACCCTTCTCGACTTGATAAATCGCACCAAGAATCATCCGCCAAAATACGCAGGCTATTCCACTCTTTGGCGAGAACACCAGTAAAATCATCTCGAAAGTTTGTGTTTTTTCTTTGTACAACTTGCCCTAGGGTAATGATTTCTGTTTCTAACAAAGGTCCATTGCCACCATCTACTAATCGCAGCCAGCCATCTTCTGTCCAATAAACCTCTTGAATAGCCGTTTCACGACCTAAAATCGCTGCTTTTCCCATTAATGGACGAGTGCATAAATAGACCATATACCAGTTGCCCATCGGGGTTTGAACAATACTACCGTGTCCTGTACATTGTAATGGTGATTCGGGTTTATCACTAGCTGTCAAAATGGGATAGTGTGGATCCAATTCATATGGTCCGGTAAGTTCTTTTGCACGACAAACCGTAACGGAATGACCCGAACCAGTTCCACCTTCAGCGGTAATTAAATAGTAATAATCATTATGACGGTATATATGTGGGGCTTCTGTTTTTGCCAATTCTGTACCATCAAAAATTTTATAGATATGTCCTACTAAACTTTGTTTTTCTACATCATATTCTTGAAGGACAACTCCGACTGATTTATTGCCTGTTTCGATACGATAATCCCAAATTTCATTTAGCAGCCACTTTCTTCCGTCACGATCATGGAATAAAGATGGATCAAAGCCGCTGCTATTTAAGTACACGGGTGTTGACCATGGCCCATTGATACTTGGTGCTGAAATTAAATAATTATGGCTATCTTTGAATGGTCGTTTTGTACTTTTTACATCGGTGTAGACCAGAAAATATAAACCGTCTGCATAACTAATTTGAGGTGCCCAAATGCTTCCGTTTTGGGGATTGCCTCGTAAATCTACTTGATTCGTTAATATATCGGTTTCATGTTCCCAATTTACTAAATCCTTTGATTTATAAATGCGAACACCTGGCAGCCATTCAAAGGAAGAAACAGCTATATAATAAGTATCATCCACCTTCAAAATATACGGATCTGGATTAAATCCTGGCAAAATCGGATTGACTATTTTTGTTCGATTCATTTCCTACACCTTCTTTTTCCTTTATTTTTCTAAATAGGCATAAGGCTCCAGCAATAAAAAAGAGAAAAGCCAAGGGAAAGGCAATAAATTGGGTACCCATTAAAGTTGCTAAGCCGGCAAACATAAAGAACACAGCTCCCCTTTTAGGATATTTATTTCGCCAAATTGATAGAGTAGCCAGAGCAACTAGAATAAATACAATTAGCAGGGCAACACCAAACCATATAGCTAACGCTTTCACAGCTTCAAAGCTCTCTGAAACGTATTCTTCAGAAACACCCTCCTGCAGGATAGGAAAAACGGTTGTCTCGTAAGTACTTTCCTCCATGGAAGTTATCGTCAATGAAAAACCGCCTAAGAAAATTACACAAAGTATGACACCTGCTATTCCAATCATCACTTCCCATTTTCGCTTCATTCTCCATGTTCCTTTCTATTAATCTACTTATAAGAAATCGATCCAATCTAAGGGTTTCATTTCACTTTGAAAGGTATATCGATTGTTAATTTCTTTATAAGTTACGGTTTTTCTATTTGCTTTGTTTCCCCAATCATCCCATCTACTCGGATGAATATGTGAACCTACCATACAGTTAGCAAATGTAGTTTTTGCATAGTTGCGCCACGGCCTTCCTAAAAAGACATTGCTAACATCTGCCTCTGCTGTTAAGCAGCACTGATAGAAATAAAAACCTTTTTTATGTTTTGAAGTGGAAGCTGCTGTAATGTATCCTTCTTTGTTTAGCGATCTTCTCAAAGACTTAATTTCACAGCCCTGGAACACCGCTTCTCCACCTCCAAAAATAAAATCGACCGTTCCTTCTATATAGCAACTAATAAAATGACTCTTGTTTCCTTCATATGTGGTTCTTATTTCAGGCGTAGAAAAAGGCTGGCCATTTTTTTGCACTTCTGGCAGGGGTCCCAGACAAATGGTGTCCTGATACCCTTTGAAGGAGCAGTTTTTAAATATTACGTTATTTCCTTCACTATATAAGGCAATCGCCTGACCTACCTTTTCTCCTGGTCCTGCATTATTAATAATCTCAAGATTTTCTAAACGAATATTTTCACCATTGATAAAAAGGGTTGCCGTCTGAAAAGTACCAATTTCTCGTAGATGTTCATCTTTTTGTAAAGCAAACCGATTTCCAATCACCTTAACAGAGCCTATACCTATCAATGAAATGTTAGATTGATATAAGGTAATATTTTCATAGTACTCTCCACTTAAGACCGTTATTTTTACCGGTCCATTGACATTTCCGCAACTATCCAAAGCCTCTTGGATACTAGAAAAATCACATATTTCATTTCTTCCAACAACTAGACTCTCAACAAAATTCATAGATGTTTCTTTAAGAAAGTTTTCCATAATGATCTCATTTCCTTTGTTTCCAGGTGTCCACCTGTAAGTATGCACCCTTCCCAATTCTCCGAAACACCTTGTTTTTCATACGTTCTTTTCAATTGCTCGTTTAAAAATTCGGCTCCTTCAATCGGACACATTCGATCATCCTTACCGATCATACTGAGGCGTGGTCTTGGGGCAATCATTTCTTGAAGTGCTAATGTAGAAAAATGTTTTAGAAAACCAGGAACATAGTAATAAAAACCATGATGATCTAAACCACGTTTCTGTTTTAGTGTCTCGATATCTACTTGGGCTGCGATGTCCACTGTGACTTTTATCCGCTCATCTAATGCAGCTAACCACCAACTCATTAAACCACCCATAGACATTCCGATTGTTGCAAATCTGGCAGGATCTACATCTGATCGGGTTTCTAGATAATCTAACAAGGCCATGTTATCGAATATCCGCATCCCCCACAGCGTTTGACCATCTAACAGCATTTCCTTTACCAATTCACTTTCCTGTTTCCCTTTTCGTTGATTAAAGCCCCACATATCAATACAACAAACAGCAAACCCAAGTTCGACTATCGCTTCAACGAAAGAAGGGGATTGTAAATAGGAGGAACTGGTTAAGAGTTCTTCCTTCCCTTGATCAAAATTGCCACCATGAGAATGATTAAAGATAACGGTTGGCAAAGGTTCAACTGTATTTAATGGTTTAGCAAAATAAGCAGGGACGGTTTCGATGTCATTTAAATGCAGCATTAAACTTTCTAAAACAAAACCCGGCCTTTTGTCTACATTTATTAATTCCGCAGATATCTTTTCCGACTTTGAACGTTCTCCTAATAAATCGATTAGATGTTTTCGCCTTATCTCAATCACACTACCCCTACTTCCTTAAGAAGTACTTCTTCCGCTTTTGTATTTTTAGACTTGCAGTTGGTAATCTCTACATCCTCACAATATTCGACATGGAATGCTGGACCTTCATGATTCTCAATGGTTACTCGGTTAAATAGGATGTCTTTCGCAAAACCTACATAAAAACCTCGATTATTCATATCTTCTATTCCTGCCATCATCGCTGGTTTCCCGGGAATCGCATTTTCTGCCATAGAAATATCAATGTTATTAAATGTAATTTCGGACACATATTGCTCCGCTAAACCATAGATAAACCCAGCTGAGGCATGGACATTTCGGGCCGTAATATTAGAAAAGTGTATTCTTCTAAAGGATGGTGTTTCTTTTGTTATTGGGTATGGATTTTTATCCCAGACATATTTATCTTTTCCTTTAGGTCCACAGAAGTAGTACAGGTTTAAAATAAATGGACACATTACACGATCCATGACAATATTGTCGATTCGGATATCCGCAACGATTCCTCCGCGTCCACGTCGTGATTTAAATCGAATTCCCCTATCCGTTTCCTGGAAGGTACAGTTACTAATCGTCACATTCCGGATGTCACCACTCATTTCACTTCCAAATACCACCGCCCCATGTCCATGAACCATTGTACAGTTCGTAATGGTAATGTTCTCACAAGAAACCCTTTCAGCAGTATCTTCCGTACCAGCTTTAATCGCAATACAGTCATCTCCAACATCAATGTGACAATTGCTGATTCTTACGTTCTTACAAGACTCTGGATCAATTCCGTCTGTATTAGGTGAGTCCGCTGGATTGATAATAGAAACATTGTCTATGGTTACATCGTGACAACGGATCGGATTCACGGTCCAGCTTGGTGAGTTGATTAATGTCACATCTCGGATTGTGATCTGCTCACATCCATCAAAACTAATCAATTTTGGTCGTGGATAAGCCAGCTTTTCTTGCTCATTTCGAAAAATCTGCCACCACTTCTCCCCATTACCATCAATTGTGCCAAAACCGGTAATAGAAATATTTTTTGCGTCTTCTGCAAATAAGCAAGACGCATATACCTCTCGTACAACACCTTCCCAACGAGAAACTACCACTGGATAGTCCTCCTGTTGATCCGAAAATTTTAAAGTAGCCCCTGCTGACAAATGCAATTCAATATTATCTTTTAAAAATAAAGCACCAGATAAAAATACACCTGACGGAACCACGATTTGGCCGCCACCGTTTATATAGGCTTCATCAATAGCCTTCTGGATAAATTTGGTGCATAAACTCCCATCGGCTAATGCACCAAAATCGGTAATATAGTAAGTGGTCATATCTTTACTCCTCATTCATGACTTCTTCAAATTCAGCTAAAGCTTGTAAAAATGCGCCTACCCCTTTTTGGTCATTACAAATAATCGGTTCACTAATGTAATACGTATAAGTACCATCCCGTTGATCATCGCCGCCCAGTCCAGCAACCTGGCAGTTCTTATTTAAATTCACCCAGCCTTCTTTCGTTAACAAGACAAATTCATTCAATAATCCTTGATGTGATTTCTTTAACTGTGCTTCCCATACTTGTTGATTTAGAACTCCAAGTCGAATTCCTTTTGCCATTGCACATACAAACATACTACTGCTCGATGCTTCTAAGTAATTCCCTTTTTCATGTCCCTTATCTGTTACTTGATACCAGACACCACTTGCTTCATCCTGGTAGTTTACTAGTGCCTTTAATGTTTTCTCTAGTATCTGTACAAGAAAGTCTCGATCGGGTGTATCTTTAGGAAGGATTTCTAATGTATCTACTAAAGCTAATACATACCAGCCCATAGAACGGCCCCAGAAGTTCTCTGACAAACCCGTTTCTTTATGGGCCCATGGCTGCACTTTTTTCTCATCCCAAGCGTGATATAAAAGCCCTGTCTTTTCATCTATTAAATGCTGATAACTAAGTTTAAACTGACGGATTATATCCTCTAAACCTTCCCCATTAGCAAAGGTTGTTTGATACTCTGCATAAAAAGGTGAACCCATGTATAAACCATCCAGCCAAATTTGATAAGGATAGATTTGTTTATGCCAAAATGCACCTTCAGATGTTCTAGGGTGTGTTTCGAGCTGTCTGCGCAATAATTCTGCTGCCTTTCGATACTTTTCCTCTCCGGTTTCTTTGTAAAGGACAAACAACATTTTTCCATTATTAATATGATCGATATTATATTCATCCAGCCGATACCCTTTTATTGATCCATCTTCTTGGATAAAATAATCCATGTTTTCCTTTATATAAGTGAAATATTTCTGTTCTCCTGTTTGCTTCCAGACCCTTTCAAACCCTTTAAATATCACTCCATAATCATAGGACCACTTTCCTATATATCCTTTGTCTTCATATAAGCGAGGGAGTCTTTCCATTATTGAGCTTGCTGTTCTAACGGACCAATTCATCACTATCATTCTCCTATTCTCATTCCTATTATATTCACATGCAGGATATAGAATGGAGGTACTTTCTATTGAACAAAATTCAATAAAAAGACCTCCATTGGTGATTATTTTGCCGCTTTATGCGCTGCTTTATATTCCTCTTTTATTGTTTTTCCGCCTTGGTCATTCCAATTCTTCACTGCTTGCTTAAAATCATCAAGTGAGATTTCACCTAAGATGTATTGATAAGTAGCATCCGTAATAATCTTTTGTAATTCCGAACCTTGTGTGGTGTAAGTTGGTGATTCTAAAGGAACGGCAGGGTTAAAGACAGCATATTTTGCGTTTTCAGCAATCATATCATCTGCTAATGATTTAATTGGGTTAGGATCTTTTAAACCATAACCAGCCTCTTTCGGACGTGAAGCGGCAAATGGCTGGACTTCTTGCTGCCATAAATCCTGGTTAATAATTTCATAAGCGCCTTCATCATTAATCTTATAATGTGTACCTTCAATTCCGTAAGTCATCAACGTATAGGTATCTGAATCTAATAAATCATTAACGAATTTCAAAAGACGTTTTAATTCTGCTTCATCCTTTACTTCTGAACGTGGGAATGCTATTAATCCTCCAATACCATTACCTGCAGACCAAATGGCTCGTTCAGAATTAGAATCAGAAGTCATATCATTGACTAAGGCAATTTCCATATTATCTTGTATGCCTGCAGCCATTGTTTGTAGGTTTTTAGCGTCAAATAGAGCTCCCACATAAATACCTGCCTTGCCTTGAGCAAAGTTTTGCTGTTGATCTGTCTTCGCTGTTACAGCAAAGTCCTTGTTAATCCAACCGTTTTCATATAACTCTTTCATGTAGTCCATCGTATCAACATAGCCATCAGTTTCAAATTCAGCTGTAAAGTTTCCCTTGCTGTCCACCTGCCAATTATTTGGTGTACCATGGTATGATCCTAATGTTTTGAAAGCACCATAGATTAAATCACTACGATCCATAAATCCAGTTGTATCATTTTTCCCATTACCATCAGGATCTTTTTCTGTAAACGCTTTCGCTACTTCCATTAAATCTTCTGTTGTTTTAGGAACAGCCAAACCTACTTTATCTAACCAATCTTTACGAAGAACGACACCATTTCGTGCTAAATCTTTTTGGAACGGTATGCCGTAAAGCTTACCTTCGATAGAAGCTGAAGTACGAATGTCTTTTGAAATTGCTTTTAAGTTAGGAAACTCATCTAAATAATCTTCTACATTCCAGAACATCCCTGATTTCAAGGCATTACGGACAGAAGAATTTTCCAAAATGGTTAAAGTAACAATATCTGCTAAAGAATCTGAAGCTAATGCTGTATTGAGACGTTCCTCTTTTGATGCATCTGGAATCCAAGAGAATTTAATTTCTGTATTAGTTTTTTTCTCGATTTGGTCTAACACCGTATCTGTCGGTGGTGAAGCTGTATGCAGAATGTTTAACCAAGAAATTTCTATTGTACTGTTTTTGTCTTCTTCCTTTGATGAATTGTTGTTAGAAGCTGTACTGTTACACCCTGCTAATAGAAGCGCACTTGCTAAACTAACACTGGCTAACTTTGATACCATTTGTTTTTTCATCCCAATTCTCCTTTGCATTTTGGTGAATATATTTATCTTTTAGCTCTTTGGCATCCATCGTTTCCATTCTTGTAAACACTTGATTAGCTGTCCAAGTAATTAAATAGAATAAGAAACTAATACCTAAAAAGGTTAAAACCCCTGGGAAAAAGTTGGTTGCTGCCCAATAAATTCCACCATTAACCAAAAATAATACCAGTGAATATTGTAGACAGGAAAAACCAAAAATTAGAGACATCTTGATTTTAATGCGAATTCCCTTCCAATTATAATGAGCCATAATCGGAAAGATATAAACTAGTGATAATAAATAGATAAAACTAATCACAAATAATGCTACCCTAACATACCAATTGGCTACATGCATTAAATCAACGATTAAAACAATTCCACCTATTAGATATATCCAACTTATGATGACAGACTCTCTGAAACTCTCTTTGTAATACTTCCAATAGGTTTTGAAAACTGGCAGGCTTTGACCACGAACCCATTGCCTGCAAATACTAACCAAGGCATAAGTGGAGGGGCCAATACCGAATATACCTAATCCCAAAATGGTAAAGAGTATCCATAAAAAATTCACGTATACCAAGTTAAGGATGATCGTTAAAATGTGATTTAATCTTTCCACTGATTGCAGCAAGATATCCCCTCCAACTTTCTTTAATACACGCCATCTTCTCCAAATTTCTTCGCTAATTTATTTGCAAGAATGACTAATACTAATCCAACAAGACCTTTAAATAAACCAACAGCAGTACTGAAACTTAACTGACCATTCTTTAAACCAGCTGTATAAATATAGGTATCGAAAATTTCTGCAACACTACGGTTTAATGAATTAAGTAAAAGATACATATGCTCAAAACCTAGATCAAGAGTGCTTCCAATTTTCAAGATTAGTAGTGTGATAATAATAGGACGAATAGCAGGCAATGTAACATGCCAAGTTTTTCGAAGACGACCGGCACCATCCATTTCAGCTGCTTCATATAATTGAGTATCCACTGCAGTAATAGCAGCTAAATAAATGATCGTTGACCAGCCTAATTCTTTCCAAATGATTTGTGCAATATAAACTGTCCTTGTCCAATCAGGTGCAGTTAAGAAGCTGATTTTCTCCAAACCTATTAATACTAAAAATTCATTAATAATACCGCCATCCACATTCAGAAAGATAAAAGAGATGGAAACAATAATTACCCAAGACATAAAGTGAGGGATATAAATTAGCGTTTGAATTCCTGCTTTAAAATATTTATTTTTCACTTCATTCAGCATGAGAGCCACTATGATCGGTAATGGAAAAAAGATCACAAGATTTAAGGCAAACAAAATTAATGTATTCTTTAATAACATAAAGAAGGTAGGTTCGGAAAATAAACGAATAAAATGTTTGAGACCCACCCATGGACTTCCTAAGATCCCTAAGAATGGCTGATAGTCTTGAAACGCAATAATGAGACCTGCCATCGGCAAGTACTTAAATATAAGGAAATAAAGTACTCCAGGAAAAATCATTAGGTATAAGATTTTATTCGTTTTTAATCCCGCTAAAACTTTTTGTCTTTTTTTAATCTTTAGCTGCTTTGCGGTCAAGATTGGCAAAGGTTGGTTATTTTGATTCACAGCACCTTCCATTTCTTTCCTCCTCTTATCATTTGGCTTTCCTTTCTTGCTCTAAGCATACTGAAAATGAAAAATTACGTACATAATCATTTTATGATTACGCTTACAAAACCCTTTGGTATCAGTGTTTTTAAACATCGTATCCACTATAATGATAGTTTTTAACTTGTTGTGATTATCCGTTTATAGTGTAAATTTCACATCATGAAAGCGTTCTCTTTGTTGTTGATTCAATAGTGGGATATTGATTATATACGGAATTTGGATGTGATGATAAGGTTGGTTTATCTTACAAAAAGATAAATAGATTACTAATTTGGAAGCGAGGAGGATTTATATGAAGAAAACGAAAAAGAATAAAAAAACCAAAGGAGGTCTAGTCTTTCCCATTATAAATGGAACCATTCTAATTCTGATTGCCCTTATTTGTTTTCTTCCATTTGTCAATGTGATCGCAAGTTCATTCGCATCCACTCAGGAAGTGGTGGCAAGAAAGTTTATCCTTTTTCCACGTACATTTTCTCTGGATGCCTATCGCTATATTTTATCAACGCCTACCCTCTTTAAGTCATTAGCTGTTTCCATTGGAGTAACTGGTATAGGTACTTTAGTTAGTATGGTTCTCACAGCTTTAATGGCATACGGCTTATCTCGAAAATATCTAATAGGTAGAAATTCCATTAATTTTATCGTTGTGTTCTCCATGCTTTTCAGTGGTGGAATGATTCCTACATTCTTAGTTGTTAAATCAGTTGGTTTAATTGATTCTTATTGGTCATTAATATTGCCAGTTGCTATTAACGCTTTCAACTTAATTATCATGAGAAACTTTTTCCAAGCCTTACCTGATAGTTTAGAAGAATCGGCAAAAATGGATGGCTGCACAGATTTTGGTGTCTTCGTTAAAATCATGCTGCCACTGGCATTACCATCAATAGCTACTATTTCTTTGTTCTATGCGGTCACCTATTGGAATACGTATATGACAGCTATTCTTTACATTAATGATTCTATCAAGTGGCCGATACAAGTATTATTACGTCAGATTGTTATTGTATCTAGTGGTATGCAGGCAGAGGGGTCCTCAGTAGATGTTGTACCGCCTGCACAAACGATTAAGATGGCTGTTATCGTAATCGCCACTGTTCCAATGTTAATTGCTTACCCATTTGTTCAAAAGTACTTTGTCAAAGGTGCATTAGTCGGGTCTGTAAAAGGATAAAATAGATATCCATCAAAAAAAGCTTCTGCAGCTGCAGAGGCTTTTTTGGTTCTCCAATCTTAATGCATATACTCTTTACGATAATCTCCAGGGGTCATTCCCAATTTCTTCTTGAAGAAACGAATAAAGTTTTGAGAATTCCGATATTGCAAGCGTTCAGCAATTTCTTTAATGGCTAAATCGGTATCCTTTAACAAGGATTGGGCCATTTGTAGACGATAATTCATTAGATAGTCTACAAAATTCTCTCCATATTCTTTTTTAAATACATTGCTTAAATAGTTTGGATTGTAATGCAATCGATTTGCAATAATATCCAGGGAAATTTCTTGATCATATTCCGTTTGTACTATATATACGATTTTTTCTGACAAGGATTTAAATCCTCTTTCTGTCTTATCGTGTGTACTTATAATGACGGGTTTGATTAAATCGTTAATTAACATTTCCTTAATTTTTTCTGGATAATAGGCATTCATGGCTGCTTGGTATAATTTCTTTATATTTTCAAAGATTTTTGATTCTGCACCTAATAGTTGTCCTAATTGTACGAGCTCATTGATTACCCGGATTAGGGTAACTCCTAAGCTAATAGGATTTTTATTTAAACGAAAGATTTCTTCTACTAGCAAATCCACCATGTTCATGACGTCTTCCTCATGACCAGAACGAATAGCATTCAATAACTCATTAAGTAATTCGACAGGGAATTTGGAAATCGACGCGTCATTTAACATCGAAGAGATATCATTATAGAAAATAATCGACTCTGGTCCAACATTTACTCGGTAATGAAGAGATTCTTTTGCTAAATCTACTGCTTTTTTGCTATCGATTAACGATTCATATATCGGGCTAATACCAACACTAATGATGATATTCAACGATTTTTTCACTGTTGCCTGAATTTTTTCATAGTACTTTATGATATTACGCTCAGTTTCTTGATTGCTCTTATCTAAGATAAAGATTGTTGCTTGCATTTCATCATTTAAAACAATTGGATTTAAGCGTTCATCCTCATGGACAATTTCTCCTACTATATTATTAATAGCCAATAATAAAAGATTTTTATCACCAACTTGTTGTTCATCAAAGTTGTCAATCTGAATCAAACCTGTATAAAACACCTTATCCTCTTTAAAATAGTAGCCAAATTGCTCTAAACGATTCATCACATCGTTTTCAGAGATTCGCTTTCTAAATAAACTTAACACAAATAATGTCTCCAATTGAGGTTTCTGAATAGACAGACTAGCTGTTAACAGCTCATTTTGTCCAACAATTTTATCGATAGAATCCGCCAAAAAGGAAAGTTCATTTTGTTTTTTATGTACTCCCTGAATGTCCAGTTTTTCCTGTATTTTCTTTATCGGACGTGTGTATGATACCGCCAGCACATATGAAATAATTCCCACCAAAAGAATCAAAAGGGCTGATACAATAAAAAGGCCCACTCTCGTATTTTGGATAATACTGCCAATCTCATTTTCATCTATTTCCATTACATAAAGCCAACGATTATAATCAGATTGCATATATACATATTTCTTTCCATCGTCTGTTTCTAAAACATTGGCTGTTTGCCCGCTTTCGTTAGAGAGTCCATTAAAATCTTGAAAACTTCCTGTATTCACTTCACTATCTTTCATCATGCTTGAGTAAAGCAATTGATTTTTTTTATTATAAATTTCTACTTTATTGTTTTGGTCACCTATAATCTGTTCAATACTTCTTCTAGGAATATATGATATTCCTAAAGCGAACTTTTCCCTCTTATACATTGGTAAAGTCATAACCATTTCGATTCCCGATTTTATTGGTTTCCAAAAAAGGCTGTTGTTACTATTGTTGTTAATATATGTATTTTTGTATTCGGTAACTTCCTCCGCTGTTAGCGTCTTCAAAGAACCGTTAATGATCCCCCAGTTCCCTTCCAAGCTTACTAAGCTATTATTACTGCCTTCTATCCCCATCATTTCTATGTAACTCATCTCTTTTTTGATATCGCGGTATATATCAAAATCTTTACCTGACAAAGGATTCTTAAAGATCTCTTCAAAATTGGAAGTTGCACTGTAAGCAGTATATCCATACTCAATTGTTCTTACTTTTTGTTCAACATTGTGAAGAATTTGTTTTGTATAATTTTTCTTATCCTTTAAGAAACTTTCCTCAACGGAATAATAAGTGGAATTGTAGATAAATATGCTAAATCCAATGACAAGCACTATACCCACTAAGAAAAACGGGATAAACAGTTTGTAAAACACTCTTGCTTTTCTCAATCATTTCACTCCTTCGTTACCTGTTTTCCACTATATCTCAAAAAATTAAATTTTCAAAAATTTGATAACGCTTACGTAATAATAAACTACAATTTCTATATTTACAAGACTATCAAACCTAGCATTTTATATTCATTAGGACTATTAATCCTTATATGTTAACGTTAACACTTTTACGCGAATTTTATCCTAATCTCATTAAAGAAGCCAACACTTAAAAAATTTTGACGCTATTTTTGTTTTATCATAAAAATGTTAACGTGTACATATGCCTTTACGACTAATGCAGAAATTTACAAATGCTACGCTTAATGAACCAAAAAAATCCCTTTTGATAGACTGTATCTCTGTCTATTCAAAAGGGATTTTTAAGATGTAATTATAACGTAACTCCGCTCTTAAAAATCGAAATCTCTCTAAAGTCATTTTTCTCATTGTTGACAAATTCTCCGCTTGCAACTTGAACAATATAATCCACAAAATCATTCAACACTTGTTCTGACATTACTCCATCATCCAACAAAGTTCCAGCATTAAAGTCGATCCAGTGTGGTTTTGTTTCAAAGATTTGGGTGTTAGTTGAAATTTTCATCGTTGGAACAAAGGTTCCGAACGGTGTTCCCCTGCCTGTTGTAAACAAAACCATCTGGCAGCCGGCTGCCGCAAGAGCTGTGGATGCGATAAGATCATTTCCTGGCGCACTTAAGAGGTTTAATCCTTTTGTTTTAAGTGTTTCGCCATATTTTAAGACATCGACTATGGTGCTTGTTCCCGCTTTCTGTGTGCACCCAAGAGATTTGTCCTCTAGCGTTGTAATACCTCCAGATTTGTTCCCTGGGGAAGGATTTTCATAAACAGGTTGATTATGACGCAAAAAATATTCCTTGAAGTCGTTAATTAGATCGACAATCTTTTCAAATACCTTTTCATTTGCTGCACGTTCCATTAATATTGTTTCTGCTCCAAACATTTCCGGAACTTCAGTGAGGACGGTTGATCCTCCTTGTGCGATTAAATAATCTGAGAACTTACCTAGAAGCGGATTGGCAGTTATACCAGAAAAACCATCTGAGCCGCCACATTTTAAACCAATTTTCAATTCTGAAAGAGGAACGGGTTCTCTTTTGTCATTTTTGGCATTTTCATAGATTTCCATTACCAATTTAAAGCCTTCCTCGATTTCATCGGTAACATTTTGGGAGATTAGAAATTTCACTCTCTCCTCATTTACTTCTCCCAACGCCCTTTTAAACTCTGGCAGCTCATTATTCTCACAGCCAAGACCTAAAACAAGAACACCGCCTGCATTGGGATGCTTTACTGCATTAATCAGTATTTGTTTTGTGTTTTCATGGTCATCACCTAGCTGTGAACATCCATAGTTATGCTTCAAGACAAGGACATTGTCAAATGGGCGAATGTCTCCAACATGACGCTCAAACCGCTTGATAATTTTCTCAGCAATTCCGTTCACACAGCCTACTGTAGGCACAATCCATAATTCATTTCGAATTCCAACATTACCATCTCCCCGACGGTATCCCTGGAAGGTTCGATTTTCATTATTATATAGATTCTGAGATTCCTTAAACACGTATTGGTATTCCTGAGTTCCTGAAAGATTCGTTTTTGTGTTATGAGTATGAACATGTTCACCAGGTGCAATCAAACCCAGTGCATGCCCAATCGGATAGCCGTATTTAATAATATCCTCATTTTCATAAATATCTTTAACAGCTATTTTATGGCCGCGGCTGATGTCTTCTTTTATTTGTATATTCTTTCCATTAAGATAAATGGTTTCATTTTTCTTAAAGTTCCTTAGTGCTAGAATAATATTATCGTTTACAGTGATTTGAAGAAAATCCTTCATTTGAGCGGCCTCCTACTAAATAGATGTTTCAAACAATTCTTTAAGAGCTTCCTTAACTCCCATTTGATAGATTGTAAATAGGTTTGTACTGACGGTACTTTCTAGATTTGGAATAGAGGTCAAATCCATCCCCCATAACCTTTCCTCCGCAAGAACCTTGTTCACAAGTTCCTTTATAGTAAGCTCATGCTGCTCAAATTTTTCCCAGTTAGTTTTAAAGAATTGCACATTTACTGGATCATCCTGAAGTTCGATTACATCATTTCCTCTTTTTCCTCGATAAAAATAAAGCAGGCTGCTTAATGAAAAAACCATTCGTTTTGGCAGGCTGTTATATTTCTCAACATAATCCAATAAAGCGGGCAGGTTTCTTGTCTGAAATTTAGAAATGGAGTTTAGTGCGATACTCATTAAATAATGCTTGATATAAGGATTAGCAAAACGGTTCATCACATCATCTGCATAGTCTGCAAGCTCTGTTTTACTCCCCTCTAAGGTTGGGATTATTTCCTCTGCGATCATTTCTTTAATAAACATGCCTATTTCTTCATGATTTACACTTTCTTCCACCGTGCTTAAACCGTATAGATAAGCAACCGGAGTTATCGCTGTATGGGCGCCGTTTAATATCCTGACTTTCCGTATCCTGTAAGGAGTTAAATCATCGACAATCAACGTGTTAAGCCCTGTTCCTTCCACTTTCAGCTCATTTTTGATCCATTCCGGTCCCTCAATGACCCAAAGGTGATACTGCTCACCTACCACCATCAATTCATCCTCATATCCAAGTTGTTCGGTTTTTTCTTTATAGGAATCGGTTGGAAATCCCGGTACTATTCGATCTACAAGGCTTGAACAGAAAGTATTAGCGTTCTTTACCCATTCAATAAATTCATCCTCAAGGTTCCATAAGCTTGCATATTGCAAAACGATTTCTCTCAGTTTTCCCCCGTTTCTTTCAATTAGTTCACAAGGAATGATTATGCAGCCGCGCTTTTCATCACCGGCAAACGCCTTGAAACGGTAATAGAGAAACGCAGTCAGCTTCCCTGGAAAACTCTTTTGCGGCCGATCCTCCAACTGGTCTGTTGGGTCAAACATAATTCCAGCTTCCGTCGTATTCGAAACAATAAATCGGAGATCCTCTGTCCCTGCGAGCTTAATATATTCCGGATAATCGGTAAATAGATTTATACCCCTGCTAATTGACTCAATTACCAGATGCTGATTTACCAATTCGCCTTCTTTTATCCCCTGTAAGTAAAGGGTAAACAGTCCATCCTGATTATTTAGCCTTTCAATCTTGTTATTGCCTCTTGGCTGGACAACCACTACACTTCCATTGAAATCCGTCTTTTCGTTAAGAACTTGGAATTGCCAGTCAATAAACCCTCTTAGAAAATTCCCTTCCCCAAACTGAAGCACCTTCTCGGGATACGAGGGGTAGTCCTGATAAATTTTATTATTTAGTCTTTGCACCAACTTTTTCCCCTTTCTACTATGCACACGTTAACATTTTTATTCAAAAAGAAAGGTAAAAACTAACCTTTCTTCTTAACAGAATCCCTTATGATTAATTCTGTATTGGCAAAAACTTTGGCCGCTTTTTGTTCCCCGCCTGTTACGAGTGAAAGGATTTTTTCCGCACCTAGTACACTAATTTTTTCTACCGGTCGTTTTACCGTTGTCAGCTTTGGGGTTGTATATTGGGCAAAACCAATGTCATCAAATCCAATAATTGAAATGTCATTCGGGACATTCAAACCTTTAGCAAACACGGCATTCATTGCACCAATGGCCATATCGTCATTGGAACAAAAAACGGCAGTCGGAGGCTTTTTCAAGGATAGTAATTTTTCCATTCCCTGATAACCGCTTTCCATATCATAATTTCCGCTCACAGAATACTCCGGTTGAATCGGAATGCCATTATCAATCAGCGCAGTTAGATAACCTTCCTTACGCATTTGCGTAGATTTAAAGGTTGAAATCCCTTCAATGACTGCGATGTCTGTGTGTCCGCAATCGATCAAATACTGCACAGCTTTTCTTGAACCCTCTGTATCATTAGAAAGAATATTGATGATATCATCTTCTTCAATTTCTCTGTTCAGCACAACAAGAGGAATTTCCTTTTGCAGGACATGATAGATAAAAGAATGATCCCGTACACTCTGGCTCATTAAAATGATCCCGTCAAACCTTTGTGAATTAATACTCGAATAATCCTGGTAATCATCGATACCACGGATAAACAAGTTATATTCCTGGCTAATGACACTATTTACACCTTTTATTGTATCTGCAAGAAAGCTTGCGGAAGTCCCATTGCTAATGCTTGTTAAAAATAAACCAATTGTATGCGACTTTTGCATGACTAGGCTTTTAGCATTGTAATTAGGGGTATAATTTAGCTGGGAGGCAATTTCAAGGATTTTTCTCCTTGTTGGCTCTTTGATAAGCGGGCTGTTATTCAGTGCCCTAGAAACAGTTGTATGGGATACATTGGCCAATTTAGCAATATCTTTTATGGTAACCATTGTCTGACCTTCCTTTTGCATTCTCTATTTTCGTTCATCATACCTTATCGGCCTTGCCCCGCCAGCTTTCATCAATTAATTATTAGAGATATGTTCAACTATGGCTGCTTCCTGAAAATCAAAATAATTTTTGGCATTGTTATAAGATATTCCCTGAACAATATTTCCGAGTAACTCCAAATCATCTGGAACTTCACCGTTTTCAACCCATTCTCCAATTAAATTACAAACCAATCTCCGGAAATATTCATGCCTTGTATAAGAAAGAAAACTCCTTGAGTCCGTCAGCATTCCGATGAATCGGCTGAAAAGTCCGACAGAAGACAATGCCTTCATCTGCTCGAGCATGCCCTCCTTTGTATCGTTGAACCACCATGCTGTACCGAATTGAATTTTACCTGGAGTCCTTCCGTCTTGGAAGCTATTAATGATACTTGCGATTACCACATTATCGCCTGGATTCAAGGAATAAATAATGGTTTTTGGAAGCTTTTTTTCCTGCTCTAACGAGTCAAGTATTTTTACTAACGGCTTTGCAATCTGGTCGTCGTTAATGGAATCATACCCGGTATCAGGACCAAGAATCTTAAACATCCTTTTATTATTGTTACGGTGTGCATTGATATGGAACTGCATTGCCCAGTCCAGCTCTGCATAAAGCTTGCCAAGAAAGATTAACGTAAACGTTTTGAACTTCTTCTCTGCATCAAGAGAAATAACGCTGCCGGATATTCTTTTAGCAAAAATTCCAGCCACTTCTTCAAAGCTAGTTTCTTCATATACCATAGAATCTAAAGCATGGTCTGATACCCTTCCTCCAGCTGAATGAAAAAAATGGACGCGTGATTCTAGTGCAGCAAGGTAATCTTCATAATTGGCAATATCAATTTCGGCTGCTTCCGAAAGCTTAGCCACCCAATCTATGAATCCTTCTCGATTTATTTCTAATCCATTATCAGGTCTGAAACCTGGTACAACACTAACCGGAAAGTCATTTTCTTCTTTTAATTTTAGATGGTATTCAAGGCTATCGATCGGGTCATCTGTTGTACAAACAACTTTTACCTTTGAATTTTCAATAAAATCCCTGACACGAAACCCTTCCTCGTTCAACTTTGCATTTACTTTTTCCCAAATATCTGGGGCACTTTGCTCATTCAAAATATCATAAATTCCGAAGAAACGCTGTAATTCTAAATGGGTCCAATTGTATAAGGGATTCCCTATTGTCATTGGTACGGTTCTAGCCCATGCAAGGAACTTCTCATAGTCACTTGCATTGCCGGTTATATATTCTTCTGAGATTCCGTTTGCTCTCATGGCTCTCCATTTATAATGATCACCATACAACCAGGCTTCGGTAATATTTTTAAATTTCTTATTTTCATAGATTTCTTTCGGGCTTAAATGGCAATGGTAATCAATAATTGGCATGTCTTTTGCGTAATCGTGGAATAAGGAGATAGCGGTTTTATTCTTCAGCAAAAAATTTTCATCCATAAACTTTTTCATTTTGCACCATCCTATTATAAAATGTTAACGTTAACAAAATCCTGTATTTTCAGTCTAACAAATACGAAAAACATTGTAAATATAAATTGTTAACGTTAACAATGATATGTCGTCATTCTCCTTTTATACGCTGACTGCCTATATAAAATGGTTACCTCTTTTTAATATTTCCACTGAATTTACTTGTGAGATATAGCCCAGCTCTCTAAAGGCACTTTCCGTTGACCATGGTTTACCAGGATTATCAGAAACACCATAATATGTTCCATACTTAACAGTTGATTGAAGTGCCAAATCAAAAAGCTGGACTGTATCTTCATGGGATAATATAGTTCTAAGGAGACGATCATCTTCTGTTACTGCCTTTTGTTCATCAGGATGAACACTTCCAATCCGCAAATTAATGATTGAAAGATTGTCTGTCTGTCGAGCCAATACTTGACCAATATTTTCAGAGGCAAATTTTAATACCCCGTAGAGTCCACATGAGTTAGGATAATCACTAGTATTGATTTCTCTCCCTAAAGATGAAAACCCGTTATTCTCATAGTAATCTGTTGTATGATTGCTGCTTGCATAGACTACTTTGGGAATTCCTAGTGTAATTGCTGCGTGCAACACATAGAAGGAAGATACGAAATGGATATTAGTCATGTTATGAAAGTTCTGGACATCCTTTAACTCATTTTCAGTTTTTATGGTGAGTAAATTAATAAGGGCACCCGAATCTTTTGGAATGCTGTGCAACAGCGTGTCAAAATTCGTTGCATCCACCCTTACAAACTCCGCTGACTGTTCAGAAACATTCTTATCTAGGATGACTATATCATATTTGTCATGGAGCCCGTTGTATAAAATCGTTCCAATTGTCCCAGCCCCGCCTAAAATAGTTACTTTTTTTTTCAATGTTTTTCCTCCGTTAAAGTTAATTCCTTATCTAGAAATTTAGGTTAAACCCTTTTATTCCTTTATTAAAATTACCGTTCATGAAAAAAGATATCCCTTTTGTGAGAATAAAAAGGTAAATAATAAAAAACCAAGGACAAAATATTCCCTGGTTTTTAAGCTTTGGTTTCTATTAAGTTTTCCTGCAAGCACTTTTAGAAAAAGTTGTATTCGGCTACCAAAGCAGACCTAAGTAATCTTAAATTTTTATTGAATAATTAGTCTGTATTTCCATTGGTAATCCTACGTAATTTTCGGCAAGACTGATTGCTGCTGCCTGTGAAGAAGTCACATAATCTAACTCCGCCAATTGAATGTTATATTCAAAAGAGCTATGTTCAAGGTTCCGATGCAGCATAGTGGTCATCCAATAAGAGAACCTTTGTGCCTTCCAAATACGGCGGAGACAAATTTCCGAATAACGATTAAGCAAATCTTCCTCACTGGAACGATAATATTCACTCAAGCCCCTTGCCAATACTTGCACGTCCGCTGCAGCTAGATTTAAACCTTTCGCACCTGTTGGAGGAACAATATGGGCTGCATCGCCCGCGAGGAATAGGTTACCATAACGCATCGTTTCACATACAAAACTACGCATGGATACAATGTTTTTTTGAATAATTGGTCCATCCTTTAAAATCCAGTCATCCAAATCAACTCTTGCGTGAAGTTCTGTCCAGATTCGATCATCTGACCAATTTTTAATATCATCCTTTGGATCTACCTGAATATAATGACGTTGAATTTCAGGGGACCTTGTACTAAGTAAAGCAAAGCCTCTTTCATGATTTGCATAAATCAATTCTGGATTAACGGGAGGGGTCTTGGCCAAAATTCCTAGCCAGCCGAATGGATAGATTTTTTGTTTTTCAATTCTTACATTTGCTGGGATAGCTTGACGACTAGGTCCATGAAAACCATCACACCCTGCAATAAAATCGCATTCTATCTCCTGAAGTTCACCTTCAGGTTCAAGTCGAAATTGAATTTTTGGTGTGGTAGATTCGATTTGGCGCAGGTTGACATCGCTTACATTAAAATAGACCTGACCAGCTGCATGAAGACGTGCAGCCACTAAATCTTTAATGACTTCATGCTGTGCATAGACCATAATCCTTTTCCCGCCTGTAAGTTCGTGGAAATCGATTCGATGCCTCTTTCCGTTAAACTGTAATTCAATTCCATCGTGAACATGACCTTCTCTCATCATCCTCTCTCCGACGCCCGTCGAATTCAACAAATCAACTGTACCTTGTTCTAAAACCCCGGCACGAATAGTCCCTTCAATATCCTCTCTTGACCGAGATTCGAGAATAATAGATTCTATTCCTTGTAAATGTAATAAATGGGATAGTAATAATCCCGCTGGACCGGCTCCAATAATCCCAACTTGCGTTCGCATGAACTCTCTCCTTTGTTAACAGAATAATAGACTAAAATAAAGCAGAATGAAAACGATTATGGTTTCATTCTGCGATATATGTTTACTTTACATATTCAGACTCAGCTTGGTTGTTTGTACTTACAGCTTTTCTATTTCCAAATGTAATAAGTGCGTTCCAACTGCCTGACGATTGGCCATCTGCTAGATAAGCAGGTTCAGAGGATTCCTCAATCATGCTGAACAACATAGCAAGGTGACGTCCCCCTGACTCTACCCTGGCAAACCTTGTATAGTCAGGCAGCATTTCATAGGCTGCTTGATAATTTTTATTCATAACAAATTCGATAAATTGTTTATCCATCGCATGTTCGGTAACCGTCGGCTTATTATGTCTGCCGCGGACTAAATTATGGGACAATGCACCGCTGGAAACAAACACAACCTTTTTCTCACTTTCCCGTAATACCTTAGCAATCACTTGCCCCCACTTATACGTTTCCTCTAAACTTGCCGCCAAGGTGACAGATAAATTAATAACCGGAATATCTTCATTCGGAACCAAGTACCGCAATGGAACAACACTGCCATAATCCCATAAATAATAAGGATCATTCACTCCTTGAACCTGCATTCCCGCTTCTTCTCCTGCTTTTACTAATTGATTGGCCAGGTCTTCATCACCAGGGTAATGGTATGCAACATCCTTAATTAAATCTGGTGCTTCAAAAGCGGTTAGTATTCCTTTATGTATAGGAGTGCAGTCTACATAATGGAAGAAAGTAGATGGCCAATGACATGAAACTAAAACAATGACATCCGGTTTTATCTCCTTCAGTTGTTTCCCAATTTCCTTCATTGCAGATGCCATATCCTTTTGGAATTCAGGGACTAGATCCTCATGACACATACTTGGGACATGAGGAACCAACATACTAAATTCAATCGTCATAGTAAAACCCCCACCTTGAGATTTTCAATATAAATGATTTGGTTATTTTTCAATTGGCTCCCCAGCTTTTCCCCAATGCGTTTTTGGAATCTCGGTCACGAGTACTCTTATATTCTCTTTCGGAGCATCCAAGGTTTCGGAAACTGTCATGGTTACATTATGAATCAATTCAGCAACTTTTTCTTTCGGTCTTCCTTCTAGTATTTGCACAGTTATGATTGGCATGAAACCCCTTCTCTCTCTTAAAAATTAATCCGTCACTGTAAAGGTTACTTCCCCTAAACCATCAAACTTACCACTAACGATATCCCCATAATTCAACCTAATAGCACCGGTAATTCCACCTGTTAGGATTACATCACCTTTACGAACTTTTTCTCCTTTTCGAGCAAGCATGTTGGCTAGCATGGCGACAGAATGTGCCGGGTGCCCAAGAACGGCAGCACCTGCTCCTAATTCTTTAATTTCACCATTAATAGAAAGGGTTGCTCCAACCAGGTCAAGTTCAAATTGATCTGGTTTTTTTAGGGATGTACCGAAAACAACCCGTGAAGTCGATGCATTATCCGCAATGACATCCGGTAGGGTAAAGTTAAAGTTTTCATAGCGGCTATCAATAATTTCTAATGCTGGAAGCACATATTCCGTTTTTGCAAGAACTTGAGCTCCTGTTACTCCGGGACCTTCAAGGTCTTCTCCCATCACAAAGGCAATTTCAGCCTCTACTTTTGGATGGATTTGATCAGATAAACGGGCCTTTCCTCCGTTTTCAATCAACATATAATCAAACACATATCCATAAATAGGCTCTTCAACACCCATTTGCTTCATTTTTGCGAGGCTTGTCAAACCCATCTTAGGACCAATCATTCTTTTTCCTTCATTTAATTTAATCGTAACTATCTCTTGTTGAACTAGATAGGCTTCTTCTACTGTTAAATCTGGCTTTAGATTCGATGTTACCTTCGCAACCTCACGTCTATCGACTTCGGCTGAAACTAAGTATTTAGCAATCTCATTGTATTGACTCATTTCAATTCCTCCTTAAACGAAAGCATCTAGCTTTTGCTTGGCCAGTTCAGCAGCTACATCCATAATCATATCTTCCTGACCGCCAACTACATGTCTTTTTCCAAGTTCAATTAATATCTCGCGCGAATCAACGTTGAATTTTTTTGCTGCTCGTTGGGCAAACAGCAGGAAGCTAGAATAAACGCCAGCATAGCCAAGAACTAGGCTGTCTCTCGTAATTTCCTGAGGTTTTTCTAAAATAGGAGCAACTAATTCCTCCGCTATATCCATCATTTTAAAAACATCGATGCCGGTTTTTATTCCCATTTTATCAAGGACAGAAACTAAAACTTCTGTTTGTGTATTTCCTGCACCGGCACCTAAGCAGCGAATACTGCCATCAATTCTAGTTGCCCCCTCTTCAATCGCTGCAAGCGTATTCGCCATGGCTAAAGAAAGATTGTTGTGAGCATGGAATCCGACATTAACCGTTAATTGATCTTTAAGGGCACGAATTCTTTCGCTAACTTGGTGTGGAAGCAACGCTCCAGCAGAATCAACCATATAAACGGTATCTGCTCCATAGCTTTCCATTAATTTTGCCTGCTGTACTAACTTGGCTGTCGGCACCATATGGGACATCATTAAAAATCCGACAGTTTCAAGTCCCAGGTCCTTTGCTAAAGCGATATGCTGCGGCGCAACATCTGCCTCTGTTACATGGGTGGCAATTCGCGCCATTTTCGCTCCCAGTTGTGCAGCCTGCTTTAACTCTGGCATTGTTCCAATCCCAGGTAAAAGGAGAACGGCAATTTTGGCATTTTTTACAACAGATGCTGCTGCTTCGATTAACTCCATTTCGTTGGTTAAAGACAATCCGTATTGTAAGGAAGATCCTCCCAGCCCATCACCGTGAGAGATTTCAATATATGGTACATTTGCTCTATCCAAAGCTCTTGCAACATTGGTTACTTGTTCAACCGTAAATTGATGTCTAATGGCATGACTTCCATCGCGTAATGCTACTTCAGTTATTAAAATGTCTCTTTCTAAAACCACTTCTTTCATCTCTCCTTTCCTTAGACCGTTACCTTCGCAATTTTAAATTTCGCCCATTCTTCGGCCACTTTAACGGAAGCAGCAGTCATGATATCTAAGTTACCTGAATACTTAGGTAAATAATCTCCAGCCCCTTCGACTTCAATAAATACAGTTACACGATTTCCATCAAAGATTGGTTCCTGCCTTAACCTGTAACCCGGGACATACGATTGAACCTGCTTTTCCATTTCAAGTACCGAAGCTGTAATTTCTTTTTCTTTAACCACATCACCTTCAACCATAACATGAATGGTATCCCTCATAATAATAGGCGGCTCAGCTGGATTTAAAATGATAATCGCTTTTCCTTTTTTTGCCCCGCCAATTTTTTCAATTCCCCGTGCGGTTGTTTGCGTAAATTCATCAATATTCGCTCTAGTTCCTGGACCTGCACTCTTGCTTGAGATGGTTGCCACTATCTCTGCATACTCAACACTCTGCACGGTGTTAATCGCATGAACCATTGGGATCGTTGCCTGCCCTCCGCAGGTAATCAAGTTAATATTATTCGCTTCTACATGCTCTCCAATATTGACTGAAGGAACGACAAGGGGTCCAACTGCTGCTGGAGTTAAATCAAGCACTTGCTTTCCAGCTTCTTTCAATAACTTCGCGTGTCTGATATGTGCTTTTGCACTCGTGGCATCAAAAATGATATCCGCTACATCTGGATTTTCTAAAAACCCGTTAATTCCTGTATCAATCGTTTTAAGCCCAAGTTCCCGTGCTTTTTTTAATCCATCTGAATCAGGGTCAATGCCAATGACCGTGGTTAATTCAAGTATTTTCGACCTGAGCAGTTTTAGCATAAGGTCTGTACCAATGTTACCGGAACCAAGGATTGCTACTTTTACTTTAGACATAGTACTCCCCTTTCTTTATGTTAAAAATGAACACTAACCTGCCCAATGTGAGCGAATCTAGCTGTGAATGTATCTCCAGCACGCGCCTCTACTGCTGCTGATAAAGCACCTGATAGAATGACCTCTCCTGCGCGAAGTGGTATATCAAATTCAGACAATTTATTCGCTAACCAGGCTACACAATTGGCTGGATTGCCTAAAACTGCTGCACCAACCCCTGTATTGACTAATTCACCATTTTTATAAAAGGCCATTCCGAGTAGTTCAAGATCGATGTCTTCAACCTTGACTGGCTTGCCGCCCAGTACATAAAACCCTGATGAAGCATTATCTGCAACCGTATCGGCCAGCTTAATCTTCCAGTCTTTTACTCTGCTATCGACGATTTCAAGAGCAGGAACGACATATTCCGTTGCCTGAAGAACATCTAGAACGGTAAGATTCGGCCCTCGTAATTCCTTTTTTAAAATAAAAGCAATTTCAGCCTCCACCTTTGGCTGCAGTACTTGATCAATTGAAATAGATCCTCCGTTTTCAACCACCATAGTATCTAATAGGTGTCCATAATCTGGCTCATCAACACCTAAAAGAGTTTGCATGGCCAGGGAAGTTAAACCAATCTTCTTCCCTACGATTTTCTGTCCCTGTTCAACTTTTTTCTTTATATTTTCCAACTGTACATAATAGGCTTCCTTCACGGTTAACTCCGAATCGATTGATGTAAGTGGTAAAATTCCGACTCGAGTGGATTCTGCTTCTGCCAAGACTCTTGCATACTCTTCTATTTTACTGTTCAACTTTCTTACACCCTTTCTACAGTTTAATCGTAATATTGGATAATTCTGAGTAGAAATCAATGCTGTGCATTCCGCCTGTCCTGCCGATGCCGCTGTTTTTCATTCCGCCAAATGGGGTACGAAGATCGCGTAAGAACCAAGTATTGACCCAGATAATTCCCGCTTCAATTTGATGGGCAACTCGGTGAGCACGTCTTAAATCATTGGTCCAGATGGTAGCACTTAAACCATAATGAGAATCATTCGCTTGCACAATCACTTCTTCTTCCATATCAAATGGCATAACCGTCACGACAGGTCCAAATATTTCTTCACGGACACAACGGGAATTCCGGTCCAAACCAGTAATTATGGTTGGCTCTAAATAATAACCTTTTTCGAATCCATCTGGGCGTTTGCCGCCTGTAAGAATGTTCGCACCATCATTTCGAGCAATTTCAATATAGCTATTCACACGGTCATAATGTTCCTTACTGATCAGTGCTCCTACCTTTGTATCCTCGTTTTCCGGTTGACCAACTTTTAATGTTTTTACTTTTTCAACAAATTTCTTCAAGAATTCTTCATAGGCTGGGCGTTCTACGTAAATTCGTGAGCCGCACAAGCAAACTTCTCCTTGATTAATGAAACTCGATTTAATTGTCGTTTCAACGACTTCGTCAAGGTCCGAGTCGGCAAAAATAATATTTGGATTTTTACCGCCAAGTTCAAAGGATAGTTTCTTTAACGAACTGGATGCTGCTTTCATAATCGCAGAACCGGTTCCTGGTTCACCAATAAAAGAAATCGCATCAATATCGGGATGTTCTGAAATGGCACCGCCGGCGGAATTTGGACCGAAACCATGTACTAGATTGACCACACCCTCTGGTACACCAGCCTCTTTACAAATCTCCATTAACACTGTAGCCGTCATTGGAGTCCATTCAGCAGGTTTAATCACAGCAGTGTTCCCCATCGCTAGACAAGGTGCTAATTTCCAAGTTAGTAATAATAATGGGAGATTCCAAGGTTTAATAATACCAACAACCCCAACAGGCCGGCGGTACGAATAATGGAGGGCTTGATCATCCTGCTGATTTGCATCCGTATTAACAGAAATCATATAATCGGCAAAAAAGTGAAAGTTATACGCTGCCCGCGGGATATCGATGCTATTCGCAAGCCAAAATGGTTTACCGGTATCCAATGATTCTAAACGGGCTAATTCCTCTTGTCTTTCCAAAATCAAATCACCGATTCGACGAAGAATTTTTGAACGTTCTCCTGTTGTGATATTTTTCCACTTTCCATTTAATGCTCTGCGTGCAGCAGCCACTGCGTAATCGACTTCATCTCTCCCGCCTTCTGCAACCGTTCCTAATACTTCTTCTGTAGCTGGATTAATATTTTCAAAGGTCTTTTTATTTTGAGACTCAACGAATTGCCCATTAATAAAGTGTAAGCAGTTAATCGCTTTTACTTTTGTTTCTACCTGCATGTTCGTATTCCTCCTAATTGGAAATATTTAAATATTTTCACAATTTGATGGTAACGCTTTCGAGTTTCACATACAACGCCCTTGTTGCTCTATACGCAACACAATTAAAGAATTTAGAAATAAATTTTAATAATCTAAATTATCTTAATTTTCCCTTTCCTTTTAAAAAACTTTCTGCTATATTGCGTACTATAGAACAACAGCGTTTTCTATATTGAAACAAAGGAGTGAGTCACCTGGAACATAAAAATCAAGAGGATGTTTATCTATCATCCGTAAAGAATGCTCTTAGAATATTAAAAAGCTTTTCCATGGATGAGCCTGAAAAAAAGGTTAGTGATATTTCCGCTTCACTTGGACTAAACAAAAGCACGGTTAGCCGGACGATGGCAACTCTGGCAAGTGAAGGATTTGTTTATAAAGACCCTGATACGAAAAAATATTGTCTTGGTCTCTCCCTTCTTTCGTTAAGCAGCATCGTCAATAGTAATACAGATGTTTACCGTGAGTCTTACCCTGTCTTAAGCAGGCTTGTAGATAATCTTGGCGAAACCGCTCACATTTCTGTTATCGATAAATTAGAAGTTATTTATTTGCAAAAAGTAGAATGTAATCATCCCGTAAGGTTCTTGACCCATGTTGGGAGACGAAATCCTCCCCACTGTACCAGCTCGGGTAAAGTGCTGCTTGCCTATGCAGATGAGGAATTAGTTGATAGAGTTCTCGAAAGAGAGTTAGAAAAATACACCAAACATACCATTACAGATCGAGATAAATTCCGTACTCATTTAAAAGAAATTCGAAAAAATGGATATTCTACTAGTTTTGAAGAATTAAATGAAGGTGTAAATTCTCTAGCTGCCCCTATATATGATTACAGAGGTAAAGTAATTGCCGCCTTGTCTGTCGTTGGGCCTAAACAAAGAATTCAGTCCCATAAGATTCAAGCTTTTGCCAAGAAAATTATTACTGCCGCCATGGAAGTCTCAGAACGAATGGGATACAGAGGCTAACCTTAAAATATTTTGGAAAAGGAGCTTTTCAAATGCATGATTTTCATACTCATTTTATCCCGTCAGATGTTATAACATGGCTAAAGGATAACAAGGAATTAATAAATGCCAAATGGACAAAAACGGACGAAAACAAGAATGAATTTTTAGTAGTGAATGAAAAATGGGGTTTTGAGCTTAAGCAGGCTTTCATCGACAGTGAACGCTATTTACAAGAACAAGCAGCCGCCGGTGTAAGCCATTCAGTTGTTTCACCCATCCCGCAACTTTTTCTATATGATTTTCCTGATGAAATTACAACGGAAATTTCCAACGTATACAACCGTTCATTGGCTGAGTGGTCAAAATCTGCACCCCAAAAAATCTCAGCATTAGGAACCGTTCCCCTCACTAACCCAGACAAAGCAGCTCAAGTCTTACAAAATGCCATGAATCTTGGACTAAAAGGAGTCATTATTGGCCCAGGTCTGCCAGGTCAAATGTTATCTGATGGATTTTTCACACCTTTTTTTGAAGAAGCGAATCGTCAAAAAGCCATTGTCTTTATCCATCCACTGTTGTGTGAAGACCCTCGGTTAAAAAGAAGAATGATGCCGAATTTGATAGGAGTCCCGTGGGAAACTACCGTTTGTGCAACCGACCTTTTATTAAGTGGATTAATTGACACATATCCAAATGTAAAAATCCTGTTTGCCCACGGCGGTGGTTTCTTACCTTATCAAATTGGTCGGCTGGACAAAGGTTACGAGCAATGGAAACTTGTTTCCTCCAACCTAAAGGCACCGCCATCTGAATACTTGAAACGCTTTTGGTATGATACCGTATTGTGGAATGAAGAAAGTTTGGAATTCCTCGTTAAAGCAGTTGGAACTGACAGGGTTGTTCCTGGATCGGATTATCCTTTTGACCTTTCTGTTTGGCCTCCTGAAGTAAAATTTCAAGAGGGTATATATTCTTTATTAGGTTAAGGTAATAAAGAAATAAATGGCTAAAGGCACTTGAATTGTTATATTCTGGTGCCTTTAGTCGTTTCATATAGACTTCTCTTTTTATATAGTGGTGGTAATTACGGAATCTTCTGAAATATTACGAGACACTTTTACTGGTGCTGTTTCCCTGAGTAAAAAGGAAAGGAAGAAGAAAACAACTGCCGTACCGCTCGCTAGCCATAACGGTGCGTATAGGCTAAACTTATCAGCAAGAATTCCAGCAATGACAGGGCCTGCGGTTCCACCAATGATTTCTCCGGTAAGAACAACACAAGCGATTGCTGTTGCTGCAAAAACTCTGGGAACGGACTCTGATGGTATGATGGCAAGATAGAGCGGCTGTGCCCCAAATCCAATGGTAAGAATAAAGACAGCAATAGCAAGCACCACAAAGTTCGCATGGAAAACTGCGACTGCTAGTGGGAGTAAAATCGCAATAAATGTAGCAGGAACAATGATTGTCTTTCTGCCGAGTTTATCTGATAAAGATGGTAAGAGAAATTGCCAAAAGAACATCCCTACCCCCATGATTCCTAATATCGCTCCATATTGTCCAGTACTATAGTTGGAAACACCCGATAAAAATAGCGGCATGAAACTAGTAAAAACTAATAGGTAGGTCATGTAAAAAATAGCCATTAACATACTGACCCAAACATTACGTGTTTTAAATACACTTTTATATTCTTGAAACGTTGGTTTTACTTTTATGTCGTTCGTACCAAGACCCTTATTGAAATTTGGTTCTTTCATATAAAACATTAAAATCACCGCTAAGATGATCCCCGGTATGGCCAAGGCAAAAAATGAATAACGCCAATTTGTTGCTACTGCAATAGCTACGACTAAGACAGGTGCAATGGCATTCCCCATTATTGAGGCTGAACCCTGGATTAACCCCAGATTTGTGCCCCTTCTTTTTGGAGTTGATTCAGCCATCATCGTAGACTGGATCAACGGAATGACTGGTCCCTCCGTAATCCCCATCAATAAACGTACTAAAATAAGCGAACCAAGCCCGCCCACTAAACCTGAGGTAAAGGTGGCAATCGAAAAACCAAGAATAAAAATGATTAATGTTAGCTTCTTTTTGCCAATAAAATCTGAAACACTCGCAAAAAGCAAAGTTGATATCCCCCAGGCAATACTCGTTGCCCCGACAAGCATTCCCATTTGGGTGTTATTCAAGTTTAACTCCTCGGCTACAAATGGAAAAAGAAAAATAATACTTAACCTGTCCATAAAAACAAGACCAAAGACCAAAAATAAGAGGATCAGCAGGTTATTTTCATACCTAAAAAATGATAGTTTCTTATTCGTCATCATTACACCCCTTTATAATATAGAATTGTCTTGGATATCTCCTCTTCAAGTAAGCGCTTTACTTATACAAAGTATAGGGCAGTATAAATTAATAGAGAAATATACAATTTCGTTTACAGTAATATGGTTTTAATATATTTTCAGATAATTTATCGGATAATGGCTTTAATCTATCATCGCTACTGCCCGGGTCCAGCCACCACTTGCACCTTTAATTTTCACAGGGAAAACAGAAACCTTAAAACCATATGGCGGTAATTGATCCAAGTTTGCTAGTTTTTCAATTTGGCAATATTCTTTTTCTCTACCAGCATAATGGGCTGCCCATAGGACACCTGGGCGTGGATTTCCCTTATAATCCGCGGCTTGAATGGACAATGGAGTATCCCAGCCCCATCCGTCAGTCCCCATCACTTTTATGCCTTGGTCAATCAGCCAAAGAGTGGCTTCGGCAGAAACGCCTACATGTATTTCACTATAATTGGGCTCATATCTTTTTTTATCCGCATCACAGCGAATCATCACGATATCTAAAGGCTTTAATTGGTATTCTATTTTTTGTAATTTTTCCTGGAGGTCAGAAATGCTGATTTTATAACCTGCAGGCTTGTCGGTAAAGTCAAGGACAACCCCATCGTTAAAGAACCATTCGAGCGGCATTTCATCAATGGTTCTGGCAGCTTTCCCTTCTGAGGTTGGCCAATAATGCCATGGTGCATCAACATGTGTGCCGGCATGACTAGTTAAAGTCAGAAACTCTCCAGCAAGTCCTTTTCTCTCTGGAAAATCATCCGGTGTTACACCAACCAACTTCGCGCCAAATTCAGCACCCTCTTCATGCGTTTCATAGCGGATTGAAAATGGCAGCGGATCTTTTAACTCTTTTTCGAGCGAAACACTTAAATCTATTATTCTAGACATAAAGCCCTCCATTATATGAATTTTATCCCAACAATCGTCTTGGCATTTTCGTTAATTGCTTTATGAAGGACAAATCTTCCTGGCAGTTTCCTCGTTTTGTCCTTCATCGGCATAATGTTTTATTTTGCGAATGCACCGCCATCGACTGGCGTGGCATGCCCTGTAATAAAAGACGATTCATCAGAACTCAACCACAAAATGACATCGGCAACTTCTTTGGGCTGGCCCATCCTCATCATCGCTTGCTCATTTGTAAATATTTCTCGTAATTCCTGGTTTATTTCTTAAATTTAAACGCCCATCCATTATCATCGGTGTCTCAATTGCGGTAGGACAAACGGCATTCACACGAATATTTTTCGTTGCATATTCAAGGGCAGCTGTTTTCGTTAGCCCGATTACGCCATGTTTGGTTGCTGAATAGGGGACATTATTAGGATGTCCTTTTAGACCGGCAGCAGAGGCCACATTGACAATGGTTCCTCCACCTTGTTTCAGCATTTGATTTAATTGGGCTTTAACCGAATACCAAATGCCGGTGAGATTCACCGCTAGCACTTGATGCCACCTATCCTCTGGGTATTCATGTGTTGGTAAACTCATGCCTCCCGTTATTCCAGCGCAATTAACAGCGTGATCCAGCCTGCCAAAATGCTCTACCGCTACCTGAACCATTGCCTCTGTATCGGCACTTTTTGAGATATCAGATTTAATAAAAATTCCTTCCCCGCCTCTTGATTCGATTGAAGATAAGGTTTGCTTCCCACCCTCTTCGTAGATGTCAGCAACAATAACTTTTGCACCTTCCCTGGCAAAAGAAATAGCAGTTACCTGTCCGATGCCTGAACCTGCACCACTGACTAAGCAATCCTTTCCTGCAAATCTTTTGGGCATTGTGTCACCCCCTAAACAATCCTATTCCTTAAAACTCCCAGTCCAGTAATCTCCAATTCTAGTTCATCTCCAGGCTCCAGCCAGCGGTACTTGTCGGTTCCCAATTCTAAGATGCACCCGAACCCAACCGTACCAGAGCCGATGATGTCACCAGGGTACAGCGTAACATCCTCGGAAGCCCGCTCGATCATTTGTCCGAATGAATAGTAAATATCTTTAAAATTTCCATGGGACCACTTTTCTCCGTTTACTTTAGCAGTCATCTCCAAATCGAACACATTACCGATTTTGTATTTTTCCATTTCATCTTTTGTTACAATCCAAGGGCCAATTGATGTAGCAAAATCTTTTCCCTTTGCCGGGCCGAGTAATACCTTCATTTCCTGCGCCTGCAAGTCACGGGCAGACCAATCATTTAAAATCGTATATCCGAAAATATATTCTTCTGCTTCACTTGCTTTAATGTTTTTTCCTTCTTTCCCAATGATACAGGCTAGTTCTAATTCATAATCCAATTTCACACACTTTTTGGGGCGTGCCACTTCTTCATCTGGTCCCCTCATGGCATTCGGATTTGAAAAATAGAAGATTGGCACTTCATACCATTCTGGTGCGACAGTGTTTCCATGTGTTGCCGCTGCATTTTTCACATGTGTTTCAAATGCGACAAAATCCCGGAACGTACAAGGATTTGGCAACGGGGCAAGCAATTCAATTTCTTCCATTGAATAGGTTGGCTGGACATCTTTTTCTATTGACTGGACCCCTGGCAAATAGGCTTCTTGGTTTTCCAACAATTCGCGAATGCTAACTGGTAATTTCCCTTGTCCGACAAGCTGCATATCTACAACTCCATCGCCGCTAAGCCACCCACCACGTTTTTCACCGTTCGGATTGCGAAAAGTAACAAATTTCATTGTCTTTATACCCCCATTCTCTTAAACGAATAAAGGACATCATCTAGACGTCCTTTATTTCTTTCAATGAACCTCTGAAAAATTAAGCCTTTTCTCTGATACTATCAAACTGTGCAGATTCAAAAATGTTCACTTCATCCCAGGCATCGTTCGGATTTTCCTCAACCTTCCACATCTTAGGACCATAATCTGGCGCAAAGTACAATGGTGATCCTCCATATATTTCAATACGGTTACCGCCCGGTTCAATCGCATAAGTTGTAAACGCCTCACCCACCGCATGCTTAAATGGTTTCATCTCTAACCTATAACCGTTATCTACCACGTAATCTGCAGTCTCCAGCACTTGATCCCTATTTTCCACTGCAAAACATAAATGGTTCAACTGCCCATGCTCCTTCTTAAAATCAGCAAATAAGGCAATTTCATGTGATAAGCTTGAAACGGCTAGTAACGACCCAACCTCTGTACCATTAGGAATGACAATTCCTTCATTGTGTTTAAAGCCTAACTCTTTATAGAAATTTGTGTGACGGGTTACATCACTAGTCCATAGCGTCACATGATCTAATCGTCTTACCGACGCACCGCGGCTTGGATTTTTTTGCGGACGGGATCTCCATTTACTTTTCAGATGAGCAGGGATTTCGGCTAGTTCGACCTCCCAGAAAATTTCTTCTAAATGTCCATCAGGAGAGTAGTATTGATAGGCTCTCCCATGTCCTAGGTCTCCATCAATCCATCCTTTTCCGCAGCCCATGTTCTCAATGTATTGAACGGCATCCAGTAAATCTTCGTCACTTTCCGCACGCCAGCCAATATGGCCAACTCCATTTGTTTTTGCTTCGGTTATCTTTAAACTGTGGTGAAAAAACTCTCCCCATGCACGCATGTAAACAGATTGACCGATTCTTCCGGATTCCTCCATTCCCAATATTTCCTTGAAAAATTTCACAGACTCTTCTGGCTTTGGGCTTAAAAGTTCCACATGGGCTAATTGAGAGATAAAATGATTTCTTTTTGGCATGATTTTTTCCTCCTAAAAAATAAAAATATTAAGCGTTCAACTGAAGTTTGAGCCAATCATACATTTCATAGGTCTCGGTTACGTTATCCACCTGACAATGAGCGGAACCAGGACTGCTTTTCGGAACAATTTTCAACCATCTTGGGCATGTTAAATCATTATATAAATTGTAAGCATTCTCGACAGAGACCTGACGATCATCCTCACCATGAATAATATAGGTTGGCATGGAAATTTTTTCAGCAACCCCTTTAAGGTTAAAGAGATCCAACTTTTTCCGTGCTTCATCCATCGATTCAGTACCAACAACATGCTGAAGAATTTTTGCTAATGGGTGGTTATCTGGACGTTTTGCCCAAACAGATTGATAGTCATAAACAGCACCCCAAACGGCGCATGCCTTAAAGCGCGGTTCAAAGGCTGCTGACCTTGCTGCCATATAACCGCCCATTGAAACTGCCATGATTCCAACTCGATTTGGATCAATATCAAGGTTTTGAGCAGCCCATTCATATGCGGCAGTACCAGCAACATTGTAATCGTAACGAGATGAAATATGATTTAACCTTAATGCTCCACCTTGACCGGGGCCATCAATAGCAAGGAGAGCAATTCCCCGTTCATTTAACAGCTGGGCAGGACCAAAATAAAGTTCCTCAGCTGTCGAATCGAGGCCGCCGAACATAACCACTAATGGAGAATCTTTTTTACCTGGGACAGCGAAAAAGTATCCAGGCAGAAACGAGTTTTCATAGGGGATTTGGACTGCCATTGGAGGGTTATCCAGCATTTCCGCGCCTTTTCTAAAGGATTCTACACCTTTTAAATAGGTTGGTATTTTTCTAGGATCATCCGGCTGAAGGAAAAACTCAGCGGTTCTGATATAATTGGATGCCCGCAAATAAGCTGCTCTCGCTGTTTCAATCTGCTCTTGGTCCTGGGCTTCATTGGCAACAGCAAGTGTACGGTTACCAGCGCCCATCCATGCATGATGAAAACTCTCCGTATTCCCAAGAGTAATATTGCCCGCTGCTTCTAAGATTTCATTCACTTCACCGCCGCCAAAATGGGCTTGGCTAAACATCCTTACAATTTGGTAAGACCACATATAATGTTCAGGGAAATAATGCCACATATCTACTACACTCCAAATTCTTTAAATTTTTCCAATGGCTTTACTAGATGGTCTCTGTCATTTTAACGAGACTTTGTGCAACAATGGCATTCGGGTTATTCTCTTTTGGCAACCTGCCTTCTAATTGCAATAGTTCCCAGTTAACCAAAGTGTTTGAATTATCGACCACAAATTTACAACGTTCAAATCGCCTGTCCATGAATTCGTCTAAAATGTCTGATACTGGATTATCACTTTGTAGCAATTCTGCTAAAACAAGGGCATCCTCAATCGCCATCGCTGCCCCCTGTGCTAAATGGGGAACGGTTGCATGGGCAGCGTCTCCAATTAGAAGTACGCGTTCCCGATGCCAAGGCTTCTCGACAATTAGGGTTTCGAGCGGTCGATAAACCACTTCTTTTGGATCGGTAATTTGTTCACTTAATTCTGCGATTAAGCCTCCAAATTCTTGAAATGCCTCACGCATAAGAACATCCAGTTGATCCTCTTGCTTCCATGGGTTTCCTGGTTCTGCTGTAACAACAAAAACATAACAACTATCCTTGGTCATGGGAACAATACCAGCTTTAGCTTTCCGTCCATAAAACATCGTAATGTTATCGAGATCAGATGGACGTTTCAGGGTATAACGCCAGACAGCCTGTCCGACAAAGCTTGGTTCAATTTCGCCAAACACCAAGTTACGAACCTTTGATCTAACTCCATCGGATCCAACTACAAGATCATAGGTCCCTGAGGTACCATCGGTGAATTTTGTATAGACAAAGCTGCCCGCATTTTCAATTGCTTCAACAGTGGTGCCCATTCGAATCTTCGTTCCATTATTAATAGCAGCTTGCAGCAATATTTCGTGAAAGTCCCTTCTCGGAATACCTCCCGTCATATTGAACTGTCCGGATGGATGAATAGGTGCATCAAAGATCATATTTCCCTGTGAGTCCCGGATATGTAAGGCAGAGTGTGTCGTTCCCACCGCTAAAAATTCTTCCGAAATCCCAAGTGCATCTATGGCCCTCAGAGCATTAGATTGAAGAATGATGCCAACTCCATAAACGTTCCATTCCTTTTGCTTTTCAACAATCTCGGTTTCAATACCAGCCTTTTGCAAAGCAATAGCTGTCGCCAGCCCGCCGATACCCCCACCAACAATAAGAACCTTTTTTACGTTTGACATGAAAACCCCTCCTTTTATTTAGCTTTAGGATTTAACTATTACTGAGTCTTCAAAATAACCTTCGCACTGTGAAGACGGTGAAAAGGTATCTAAATCCTATGCCAAGTAATAATGCAAGAAGTGTGCCAAAGTAGAAAACGCTATCATTCATAATTTTCAAAATAATAAGCCGACAGTTCTCCGTGATTTTTGTCCGAAAACACTACATATGTGTGTGAATTGTCCGAAATTAGTACAACAACAACTAAGCGTAATAGTTCCATAGACTCAATTTAGTACTAATATTCCGAAAAGTATAAATCTTTTATTGAAAATATAACCACAAGTGTATATAATCTCTAAATAGAGAACGAATACCACTAATAGCAATAAGAAGTTAGTGTTAACCTGCAACTCTTACTAATTCACTCATACTTTCGTAAGCGTTATCATTTAATTTATTTTTTTTAAAAGGGGAAAAAATATGAAAACAATTAATTCTACCGAAGTTATCGCTAACAGCAAATTTAACCGCTTTCATTTAGGGTTACTATTATGGAGTTTTATCATTATCTTATTTGATGGTTATGATTTGGTCGTCTATGGAACAGTTGTACCTAGCTTGATAGAGGAATGGAATCTTTCATCGGTAGAAGCCGGAGCAATCGGAACCTATGGGTTATTTGGGATGATGTTTGGGGCAATCTTTTTCGGTACTTTAGCTGACCGTATTGGCAGGAAGAACGTGATTGCGATAACCTTAGTACTGTTTAGTTTATTTACATTCCTTTGCGGCTTTGCCAAAACCCCTACTTCGTTCTCAACCTTTCGTTTCTTAGCTGGATTAGGTTTGGGAGGAATCATGCCAAATGTTATTGCACTATTAACAGATTACGCTCCTAAGACGATGAGAAGTATGATTGTAAGTATCGTTTTATGTGGTTATTCTGTTGGGGGGATTCTTGCTCCCTTAATAGGGATATTCTTAATGCCAACTTTCGGATGGGAATCAATCTTCTGGTTTGCGGGTTTTCCACTATTAATATTGCCTATTATGTATAAACAACTGCCTGAAACAGCCAGTTATCTGATCCGTACAGGTAAAAAAGAAAAATTGATTGCAACCCTTTCTAAAGTAAGTCCAGAATCGCATTTTAGTCTAAATGATGAGATTATCGACTTAAAAATACAAGAATCAAAGGTTCCTATCATAGGATTATTTAAGGAGAAACGAGCCTTCAGTACGGTTATGTTTTGGACAGCATTTTTCAGTTGTTTATTGATGGTTTATGGTTTGAATACTTGGCTTCCTAAATTGATGATGGAAGCAGGATATGGATTAAGTTCAAGTTTAGGCTTTCTCATTGCCCTCCAAGGCGGAGCCATTATCGGGACACTGATAATCGGACGACTTTGTGATAAATACGGTTCAAAAAAAATGCTTGTTCCGATGTACGCCTCAGGCGCCGTGGCTCTGACACTCCTTGGATTTGGAGGAAATACGTTAGTAATTTATCTGTTAGTAGCCATTGCCGGAGCTGCAACCATTGGTGCTCAAAATATTGTTCAGGCGTATGTTTCTCAGTACTATCCGCCATCTATTAGATCTACAGCATTAGGGATGGCTTCTGGAGTCGGCAGGATCGGCGGTATGCTTGGTCCCCTTTTAGGAGGATTCCTATTATCCGTTTCTTTACCTATTCACTTAAACTTTATCGCCTTTGCGATTCCTGGCTTAATTGCAGCCGCTGCTCTCTCGATGGTGCCGTTAAAAAATGCTTATCAAAATAAAAACGTTGCCGAAGATGCATCCATTAAAGTTCATGTAAGTTAATGGAGTAAAAAAGTCTCCCTTGTAAATTAAGCCGTTCTCTTTTGGAGTAGCCGCATTGAAAAAGGCAAATATAAAAACATATGTAAGAGCAGTGGATTTCACAACTGAAATCGCACTGCTTTTAGCTATTTTTGAGAGAATTATCTGCCCCAATTATTAAGTTTTAATAGATTAATTCTATTACATTATTTGAATAGACATTTCTTTATTAATTTCAGTAGTCGAATTTAAAACAAGTTCAATAAATGCTTCTACTGCTGGGGATAACCACTTTTTCTTTTTTATCAGCATATGTGAATAAATCGACTCGAACTTTTCATTGTGACTGATGATTTTTAGTTTTCCACTTTCCACTTCTTCTTTAACCGTAATGTAAGGTAATACAGAAAATCCAATTCCACTCATAACAATCTTTTTAATAGCTTCTATACTCCATAACTCCATTGTTTGAAAGTTGTATATATCATGCTTTAAGAGATATTTTTCAAACATTGCCCTATAACTACAACCTTCTTCATTAGTAATAAAAAATTGGTTAGTTTGATTTCTTTTATAATCGTCAAAATGCGCCAGACCATCATTACTACCCACAAGGACGATTTCCTCCTCAAAAAGTGAATAATGTAAGCATTTTTCCGGTTTTATTTCTGGATAGACCATAAAAGCAACATCTACCCGTCCAGTTATTAGGTCAATTTGGTTTTGCCCGCATGTACCGTTACTTAGTATTAGTTTGACATGAGGATACTTTAACGAACACTCTCTGATTATTGGACCTAATCTTGAAATAGTCAGTGACTCTGGTGCAGCCACTTTTAATACTCCCTTAATCTCTTGGGTGCATCGCATGTTCTTTATCTGTTCATGAGTAGTTAGTAAATCTTCGGCTAGAGGTATTAGTTCTCTACCTATATGAGTAAGCTGTAACTTCCTTTTTACATAAGTAAACAACTCTCCGCCAATTTCATGTTCAAGCGCCTGTATATGAGAAGTAATCGTAGATTGAGTATAACCTAACTTCGAAGCAGCCCCTGTATAACTTCCTATTTCTACAATAGTCATAAATGTTAATAGATGTCTAATTTCCATATCGTTTCTCCTTTTGTTGAAGGCATTATCGAAAATAATGATAATGAATTTTTTAATTTCAATTTTATTTATAGTTAATATCATCATACAATAGAGGCTGTTCAATAGTAAATTAGTAAATGAAGGTGGGTCTATGAATATAGTAGCGTTTCTTTCGTATGTAATTATTACATCAATTACACCAGGTCCAAGTAACATCTTAATGATGAATGAAGGAAGGAGATTTGGTTTTTTAGCGTCGTGGAAATTCAATAGCGGAATCTTGGCAGGGTTTGCGGTACTAGGAATTTTGAGCGGAGTATTTACAACAAGTTTATACAAATGGATACCTTTAGTAGAGCCATATTTTAAAATAGCTGGTGCTACATATTTGCTCTACTTGGCATGGAAGGTGGGCTTGCACAAAAGTTCAGGGAAAGATACTAGTAACGTGAAATCTTCTTTCTTATCTGGATTTATCTTTCAGCTCATAAATGTCAAAAGCATTTTGTTTTTTTTAACAGTAATGAGTGCTTTTATATTGCCGTTTTATAATTCTTATAAATCAATTGGTTCTTACTTAACTTTAGCGATTTTTCTAGGGTGGATAGCGCTACTTTTGTGGTCAGGGTTTGGCTCGATTTTTAAGAAATTCTTTTTTAAATATGACAAGTCATTTCGATTTATTATGAGTTTGTTGTTGATATATTCAGCGGCAAGTATTCTTATTTAAAACTTATTATGAGGATAAAACAGCAACAATGTTCACATGTCGCTGTTTTTTTATTGCATTTGAAAAAATGTCTTTCAATTCAAAGACCTATTTTGTTAATTGAAATCTTTGGGTAGGTGTCAATTTCTCTCCACCTCTACCTCATACAAAAATTAAAATACTCTTTGAATCATTAATGATTGCTCATTCACAAAAACTACTTTTGCATACAAAATCGTACTCTATTTATCAAGTACCATAATTAAAATTTTGGTTAGAGTTAACATTATGGTTATTATACATGTTAATTATTCTCTAAAAAAGTGAAGAAACCTTGATATATTAATAAAAAAAGCAATTCGATTTCTTATGCACTACTTTTACATGTTTTTATATGGAACTCTAGAGTAATTCATAATGATACATTTTTTCATATAAGGTCGATCTGGCGATTCCAAGTTTTTTTGCCACTTTGCTTTTGTTTCCTTTTAACTCTTTAAGGGCATTGATAATTAATTGCTTTTCCATGACAGTCTTTAGCTTTTGGCCTGTATGGCTAATAAAAGGTTCGGTTTTAACAGGTGTGGAAGACTCGTTCCTATTTTCTGTCTCCAGCAATCGTTTTGGCAGCTGCTGATAGTCAATTTCTCCATTTGCAAGGATAACTGCACGTTCCATGGTATTCTCCAGTTCCCTAATATTCCCCGGCCAAGCATAGGTTTCAAGAACTCTCATGATTCGGTCCGAAAGATTGGGAACATCCCTTTTTTCACGTTTGGCCGTCTTTTCCATCAATTTATGAACAAGTAATGGAAGATCCCCTTTACGGTCACGTAAAGCAGGAACAAACAAGTTTATAACATTTAATCGATAGTACAAATCATGTCGAAAACTGCCTTCCGATACTTCATGCGCCAAATTACGATTTGTAGCCGCAATGATCCTGATATTAATCGGAATCGGTTCGTGTCCGCCCACTCTCGTAATGGACCTGCTTTGAATAACACGGAGAAGTTTGGATTGAATCTCTAATGGCATTTCTCCAATTTCATCGAGAAAAACAGTCCCACCGTTGGCACGTTCGAATTTTCCCATTCTTCCCCCTTTGTGTGAACCGGTAAAGGAACCTTCTTCATAGCCAAACAACTCACTTTCCACTAGATTCCTAGGTATGGCGGAACAATCAATCACAATAAATGGCTTTTTTGACCGACTGCTGTAATTATGTATGGATTGGGCAATCAGTTCTTTCCCTGTTCCACTTTCGCCTTCAATTAAGATACTCGAGTCCTGCAATGCAGCTTTTTTAGCTAATTGGATTAAGTCCTCCATTTCTTCACATTGATAAATAATATCGTCAAAGTGAAAAAAGCTCTTACTGTTTACAATCATTTCTACTTCTTTTCTAATATCCTTAAAATGAAAGAGGACTCCAATCGGTTCATTCAAGTTATCATAAAGGGGAACAGAAGAAAATAAGAAATAATATTGACCCTTATTAATTTTTATTTTTATTTCTTTATCTAGAATTGGCTTCCTCGTTTTTAAGACATCTAAAGAAAATGACTGATTATCCAACACCTCAGAAATAGACTTTCCTAAAACTTCATCTGTTGTTAAACCAAGCATTTCTGCTCCAACTTCATTGAGTAATAAAATGGTTCCGAATTTATCAAGTGATAAACTGCCTGCACTTACCGTTTCTGTTATCTGTTTCATATGCTCGTTCATTAAAAATATTTCCTGCAGTTTTACATGTGTTTCGATCCGTGCGCTAATAAAATTTGCCAACATTTCTAAGATAAGAAGCGTAAATGAGTCATGGCTTTCATGTGAGGTGCAAATAAGAACGTATTTTGTTTCTAATTCTAGATTAATCGGTGAGGAGTATAGATATTCGAATTTGCCGTCCTTAGGTATTCCGATGTCTCGGTCATCATAGCATGTCGTTTTGTGGAGTAAGGTCAAATCATGGGGTAGGTTTATTGCTCTCCCAATATCCACAACTACCTCACCTAGAAAAGGGTCATAATGACAAATATAAGATTTATCCAATCCAATAATTTGAAACTCTGATTCTATTTCATTATCAGTTTTAACTTGCTTAAAAACCTTTTTGACCTCGTCCACCACAAGACCAGTCTGAATATTCATGCGCGAAAACACCCCTATTCATATACATTTATAGTTTCGATATGATATTTAGCTATTTTTTCGTACAAGTTCGAACGGGATATCCCTAATTTTCGCGCAGCTAAACTTTTATTCCCATTCACATTTTTGAGGGTATTAATAATTAACTCCTTTTCCATCGCTCTAAAAGAATTCACATTATTAGCGGAAGGATTTATCGATAACGGCTGTTCTGACTTTCTCTTTACACTTAATAGAGCAGCATTAAGAATATATTTTGGTAAATGTTCAGGCTCAATCACATCATGAGCGATTAGGATTGCTCTTTCGATGATATTCTCTAATTCTCTTATATTTCCCGGCCATGAATACCGTTCAAGTATGTTCATCGTTTCCATAGGGATCGTTGGTGAATAACGGTTTGTTCGATTGGCCGCAACTTCAACCAATGTTTTGGTCAATAAGGGAATGTCTCCCTCTCTTTCTTTTAATGGCGGGACAGTGAGCTGTAGGACATTTAATCGGTAATAAAGGTCTAAACGAAAATTTTCGCTTTCAACTTCTGCCTCGAGATTTCTGTTTGTTGCGGCGATAATTCTGACGTTACATGGGATGGGGTCGTGCCCGCCAACCCTTGTGATCGTACGGTTTTGAAGAACACGCAACAATTTCACTTGAATTTCTAAGGGCATTTCCCCAATTTCATCGAGAAACACCGTGCCCCCATTGGCTACTTCAAACTTTCCGAGCCTTCCGCCTTTACGGGCACCTGTAAAAGCCCCATCAACATAGCCGAACAACTCACTTTCTACTAAATCTCTTGGTATTGAAGAACAGTCAATAACAATAAACGGTTTACCATTCCGCTGGCTATGATTATGTATCGCCTGGGCGATTAATTCTTTTCCTGTACCGCTCTCACCTTCTATTAAAATATTGGACTCTGTTTTGGCCGCGACTTTTGCCGTTTTTACCAATTCCTGCATGGCACGACTTCTATATATTAGATCTTCGAATTGAAAAATGGGTTTAATGCTGACTAAACTCTCCAATTTTTTCAATATGATTTTCATTTCTTTAAAGGTAATGACAATTCCAACAGGTAACCCATTTTCAAACATAGGAATAACAGAAAAAATTATATGAGTCTTACCCTTTGGTAAGTCAAAAAACACCTCGCGATTGACCCAATTTTCCTTTGTATGTAAAGTTTCAAGTGGTGATGGCTTAAAGTTAGGCAAAACATCACCGAGAGGATGGCCTGTTAGATCATTTATATCAATACCTAGCATGTTTGTCCCTGTTTGGTTAATAAAGGTAATGATTCCATTTTTATCAACAGTCAAATAGCCTTCATCGATGGTGTTCGTTATCTGCTTTTGATATCTACTTTGCAAAAATAGGGATTTAAGATTTGGCTGGGTCACTAGTTGATAGCTTATCTGTTTCGCAAGGAGATCTAGAATTTGAAGTATTTTCTTATTATTACTTTCTGGGTAAATAATGGTCAAAAAGTATTTATCCTCGCCATTATGTGAAATCGGCCGAATATAAATCCATTCCGATTGGGTATCTCCGCACGAAAAAGAATTGGAATTGAAATATTCTTTCCACTTTACCGGTTTCATCCAGTTAAAGGAATCTCCATTACATTCTATTTCCCTTTCCTGAACATTGTAATGGCATTGGTATGTATACAGATTGCTTAGAAGGATGATTTTTGATATTCCAGTTTCATAATTCCCAATTGAGTTGCAAACTTTTTGAAAATAATCGATTACAACTTGGTTTAATTCTGCCATCTTCTATTACCACCTCTTCAAACCTCGTAATCTTTTACACGATACAAAAGGGAACGCTTACATTCATAGACGTTTAAATTATACCATATTGTCGGATTATTTCGAAATATCGTTAAACCATCAATTAAAAGTAAGTTCATAAACAATAAGTTAACACGTCTTAGTTGTCATTAATATAATTAGTACTTTTTTCCTTTTGCAAAACAAATAACCTTAACCCTAAAGAATTTAGGGCTAAGGCTGCTTTTGGAATGTACTTTATTATCTCAAATGTTGAACTAAAGAAGTTAAGATATCAGCATTTTGTTCTGTTATGGACTTACCTTTTTGTGCTTTTAGTTGATTTTGATAGGCGTTTAGTTGACCTGCCATAGCTTCTTCATTGTCTTTTGCAGAAGATTCTTTTGCTGCTCGAAGCTTGCTCGTTAGTCCATTGGCAATTCCTACATTCGTAACAAAAGATTTTGTCAATGTACTTAAACTATCAAAATCTACTGTTACAGTAAATTGGAACTGTACTTCCACCGTATTCCCAGCTTTATCTACAGCTGACGCATTAAAGGTATTAACACCTATTTTATAATTGTAGGCTGGCCCTTCCACATTTGGACAATTAATGGAAGCAATTCCTGATAACTCATCTATCACGCTGCAAGTAATTGCCACCATGGAATCGACAGAATATGTTTCCACATTCCCAGTAATTGTAATCACTGGCGGAGTGGAATCATCCACCACGGTTACCTCACTAACAGCGATAAATCCACCTTCCACTGTTGCGGCTGTTATCAGTGCTGTTCCTTCTTTTTTAGCTGTGACCACACCATTCTCATCCACAACCGCAACGACTTCATTACTGCTAGACCAAACTACACCTTTATTATTTGCTTGATCAGGTGTAACGGTTGCTTTGATTTGTTCAGAAGTTCCTTCTACTAAATTGAATTTTTCTTTATCAATATTTATCCCTGAAACTTTTTGTTCCGTATCTGGTAGTTTGACTGCAGGTGCATTGGCAAGTAATGCTTCATATTCTGCTTTTGTCACCGGTAAGACTGTACCGTGACGAGGACGTCCAGGTAAATCATAGTTTTCAGAAAGCTTCCATTCACCCGATTGTAAATCAGTGGTTTCAAACGGTACATACCCTCTGCCGCCGAATTCATCAATAAACATATACCATTTTTCTTCCGTATTTGATTTAAATACAGTAGCCCCTTCGCCTTGGCCAATGACTCCTTTTCCAATTCCTTCTTCAATAAGAGTGAAGTTTGGATCTAAAACAGAATCACCAACCTCTTGGAAAATAAACTTACCATTTGGAGTAGAGGCAGAATTACCTCTTTCATCCTTCGTAAAACGATAGATTTTTCCATCATGTTCAATCATTGTTGTATCTATGATGGAATACCCATAATCAATATATACTTGTGGTTCCGTGAACGTATGGAAATCTCTGGTTTTCGCGTACATCATTCGTTGATGGCTTGAACCACTATGTTCTTCGTTGTCATACAGTTTAGAAGCCCAGAACACAATATACTCTCCAGTTGTATCATCATACATTACCTCAGGAGCCCACGTATTTCCAGCAGATTCTGGAGAAACTTCTACCATCCTTTGTTCAGACCAATTTACTAAATCCGTTGATTCCCAAACCATAATTGATTTACTTCCTGCTCTTTGCGCTCTGTCCCAGTTGCCATTTCCATAGATTTTTAAATCAGTGGCAATAAGGTAAAACTTATCTCCTTCTGGTGAGCGAATAATGAACGGATCACGAAGTCCCTTTTCACCCATTTCAGATGTAATCGATGGCTGTGCATTGTTTAATTCTTTCCAGTGCAGCGGGTCATTTCCTTCGCTTAGAGCAAAGTAAATTTGTTCGCCGTTTGACTGACCTTCACCCGTAAAATAGCTGAAAACATAACCTTCATAGTCTTCTTTTTGAGGCATTTCTTTAACATTTGCCAAAAATGCCTTTGTAATGACTTCATTATTGAGTCGGATCGTTGCTGTTAACTTAACCGTCACATCACCGTTTCCATGTTTTGGACGAGTCACCTCTCCACTTGGTGTAATGATTGAAGAATTAGCTGATTTCCAGGTAATGACAGACCCGTTTTCCCCATGTTTCAATAAGGTTAAATTACCGCGAACTTCGTTAATATTATAAACCTTTAATGCTTCCGCATCTTTTCTGACTGCAACTGAATCTTTCAACTTACTTAGTACCGTTACGGTAAATTCTTTCGTAACAGTATTTTTTCCATCTGAAATCGTTGCAATAATTACAACCTGTTTGTTTCCTTCTTCGAATGTCGGTCTCTTTACCATACCATTATTGGTAATGACCTCGTTATTTTGGAATGCCCATGTAATGGTGGTTCCATTAGTACCCACTTCAGGGAACTTTAAATCAGTCGTAATTTCCTCTTTGTTTTGGTTTTTATTGAGGAAATCACCATAATCTAATTGCCCGGCGGCATTCTCAAGAATTAACCCATCCATGGCATCTAATTTTTCTGCCGCTTTTTCTTTTAATGCTAAAATCTCTTCTGGTGATAATGCACCGTTATAAACCTCAAAATCAGCAACCATTCCACCAAAATAAGGATCCCCGGTATAGAAAGATCTAGCAATATATCCGCTTCTGCCATTCGCATTGTTAATTTGAGCTAATGTATAGCCATTAGTTGGACCAGAGCCTACCTCTACTCCGTCAACATACAATGTTACTTTTTTCTCTTCTCCGGACATAACTGCAGTTACTAATTTCCATTTATCTGCTTCTAATTTACCTGTTGTAGCATTTGCTCCTGCTTCGTTCTGCCAGCTAGTTATTCCTAGTCCAACACGTGCGGAGCGGTCTCCGGAATTGCGGCTTGGAGTAGCAAAGAGATATTTATTGCTATCTTGCCCTAAAGCAAATAACCATTCTGCCTCACGGTTGCCGTCCCAATTTACTAATGAAGAAACGGTTACACTATCCAAGCCGTCTAGTACACCTTTAGGCATTTCGATATAAGAGCTGACTGATCCGCCTTGGAAGCTGACGGAACCTACATTTTCTCCCTTTAATACTTGAGCATTTTGTGGATTTACAAGCGTTCCATTAAATTTCCCCGTATTGTCTTTTACAGTTGTTCCCTCGATATTCTTCATATCGTAATCGAGAATTAAATCAGCTGCTTTTGGCTCTTCTTCTGGAGGAGTTGGAACTTCTTCATCTGCAAGAGCTGCAATTTCTTCTGTTGACAGTGCATGGTTATAAATTTTAAACTCATCAAACTTACCATTAAATAAACTATGTGCATCGTTGCTAGATTTTCCCAGGTAGTTCATGGTGGTTTCTAAAAGCATCCTTGGCTCAACATTATAGGTTGAACTTCTGGCAACCTCTTTACTGTTTACATAAACAACAGCATCATATCCTTCAATCGTAACCGCAACATGCTGCCATGAATTATCCGCAATCATTGGAGCTCTTAACGCATATTTGTAGTTGCTGCCTAAAAGAGAATTTTGATTGCCAAACTTTTCAGTAAAAGGTGTAACAATCGCAAATTCTAAGTTTCCTGAATCACCTTGGGTACTTAAATACATCGTATTTCGATTTACAATTCTTCCTGTGTCAGAAGAAAAATCAAAAATACGCTGATTTGCTTGATTGCCTTTTACATTTACCCATGTTGACATCGTCAAACTTTCTAGGTTTAAATCTTTAATTAGATTTTTCGGTAATTCAATGTAACCTGTTGATCCATCAAGAGAAACGGAACCCGTAGATTTTCCAATAGCATCTTTTGTATCTACTACAGCCCCGCCAACTAATTTTGCATCAAATCCATTGCTGGATACATCTTTGATTGTCGTTCCCTCAATATCTCCTGGGTCAAATGTATAGTGAACGACAGGCTCAACCGATTTTTCAGGACCAGGTTTGCCATATTTTTCTTGCAGCGCATTATATTCTGCACGTGTAATCGGAATAACCGTTCCGTGACGTGGTCCAGGAGGTAAAGCATATTCAGATGAAGGAAGGACATTATTGATAAACTGACTTCCATCTTCTAAATCCGTTGACCACCGAACATGATATGGCCAGGAATCTAAGAACATCCACCATTTATCTTCATGGATATCTTTGAAAACTAACTGCCCTTCGTTATTTCCGTTCAAACCAATTAGTCCTCGATTTCCATCTTTTGTACCTGGAATGAGGTCGTACTGGTACCCATTTTCAACAATTCCATCTTTATCATAGAAAATATCATTTGCTTTTTCGTAATAGACTTTATAGTTTACTTCTGATTTCGTTAAACGGTAAAGTGTTCCTTCATTCTCCACAAAACTTGTATCGATGGTTGGGAAACTTTCATCAAGAAACACTTTAGGTTCAGAGAATGTATAGAAGTCTCTTGTGGTTGCATAATACATGACGTTATATTGACCGGATGGCCTGCCGTTTGGATAACTGCCGTATGTTTCTGCATCCTTCATCGATGAAGCCCAGAATACGACGTATTCTCCTGTTTTTTCATTATAAAATGCTTCCGGTGCCCAGGTATTTCCTCCTGTTTTTGGAGCCACCTCTACCATTCTTTGTTCGCTCCAATTAACAAGGTCATCTGATTCCCAAATCATAATGCTGTGACTTCCTGTAATTTGGGCTTGATCAAAGTTGGTGCTTTCTCCCATTTTTAAGTCAGTTGCCAGCATATAGAATTTATCGCCTTCTGGTGAGCGAATAATGAATGGGTCGCGTAATCCCTTTTCTCCCATTGTAGACTGGATAACTGATTCACCATTATTTAACGCTCTCCACTTTAATGGATCTTCAGCAGTCGCAAATGAGATTTCTTCCCCGCCTTCATACTCACCAGTAAAATAGGAGAAGAAGTATGCGTCATATTCTTTCTTTTCAGGCCTTTTAATAACCGTTAAGTCGAAAGTAACTGTCTTCGAAGCATCACCAAGTGAAACCGTTGCTGTTAAAGTAACATTTGTATCTAGATTCGGACGGGTAACCTGGCCAAGCTTTGAGACAACGTCACCTGCTTCAACTGATCCCTTAATAATTTCTGGGTGTGAGCTTTCCCAGCTAATACTTGAACCTTCTTCACCTGCAACAGGGAGATCGATATTCCCCTTCACCTTATCTTGATTATAGATCGATACACTAGCTGCATCTAAATCTACTTTCTGCTGATCTGTATATTCCTTTAATACTGTCACCTTAAATGGTTTACTAGAGGTTATTCCTTCATATGATAGATTTGCAGTAAGTTCCACAATTGCATCCTTAGAATCAACTGCCGGACGGGTTACAGTGCCGTCATTTGCAATTACTTCCGGGTTACTTGATTTCCATGTAATGGATACCCCGTTTTTTCCTGCAGTTGGAAGTGATAAATTCTCTGTTATAGTATCGACACTAGTATTTTTTTCACCTAAATAGTCTGATATATTAAGAGAATCCTGTGCATCAATGATTAATAAACGATTAATTTGTTGGATTTTTTGCGCAGTTTCGTTATATACATTTCCAACTTCTTGGTCTGTCAGTGCCTTTCCATAAACACGAAAATCTCCAACACTTCCCTTGAAGAAAGGATCATTTTTAAAGATGGATTTTCCAATAAATCCTGAGTATTCTGCAGCTGGATCAATGATCTCAGATAGTTTTATACCCTTTGCTGATCCTGAAACTACCTTTTTACCATTTACGTATAGGGTGATGGTATCAGTAGCTGCGGAGAAAACGACAGTAGCAACCTCCCATGTTCTAGCGCTCATAGCTGCCGGTCCTTTATGCAAGGATTCACTGCTCCAGCCTGCCTTTGAAATCCCTGTTGCAGCCACATTACCGGAACCATGTCTAGGAGTTACAAAAAAATACTTGTTTCCAAATTGTGCGTCATCTGAAACTGTTCCCAATCCAAATGCCCAGCGGTTTGATCCATCATTTTCCCAATTTATAAGGGTAGATACCGTTACATCTTCTAATCCGCTTAATAAATCGGAACCGTCAGAAGCTTTAGGTATTTCTATATATCCGCTCTTAGAAGTAGAACCGCCGCCATTAAAAGTAACGAATCCAACCTCGGAATTTTTTACGAGTTTACCATTGTTTGGGTTTTTAAATATCCCATCAAATCCTTCACCAGAAACATTTTCAACAATGATTTGTTCCCCATCTTCTTTCGTTGTCTTCATATCATAATGAAGAATCAAATCATCCGATAAAGAGGTTGGTTCCTCCGCAAAGGTTTTTTGAGGAAGCACACTTGAAAAGGTATTAAACACCATCAACACAATTAAAAAGATAGATAATTTTTTCATCTTTTTCATTTTAGTCTCCCTGGTAAAAATATAATTTTATTGTTATGTTTGAGAAATCGTCTGCTTTTTTCCTACTCCTCTAAGCACACTTATACGTTGGAACAAAATAAAGGCTAGGAGTAAAACACCGATCGCGATCTTCGTCCACCAAGAGCTAAGTGTACCCTCGAAAACGATTAATGTCTGAATGACCCCTAATATTAAGACACCTATCACACTTCCCGCTACGTACCCTGCACCACCTGTTAAGAGGGTTCCGCCTATTACAACTGCTGCGATTGCATCGAGTTCTAATCCATTAGCATGCAGGCCATAACCAGAAAGCATATAAAAAGTAAATACTACCCCTGCAAGAGACGAACAAAATCCACTAAGAGTATAAATTAAGATTTTTGTTTTCCCGACAGGGAGTCCCATTAACATCGCAGACTGCTCATTCCCGCCAATCGCATAAACATTACGGCCAAACTTTGTATAATGGGCGATAAAGATTGCGAATCCAACAACTAGTAGAGCAATTAAGACACTTATGGAAACAAAATATTCTCCAATAAAAATCTTCGTATTAGCTGCGAATTGAAAAAACGTATCATCAATAGAAATCGTCTCTACACTAATTACAAAACTTAATCCCCTTGCTAAAAACATTCCAGCTAAGGTCACGATAAATGGCTGCAAGTTGTAAAAATGGATGAGACAGCCCATGAAAAAACCAAGGATTGGTCCAATTAATAACGCAATCGGGATGACAATCCAAGCTGATAGACTACTAGATTGAAGTAAGCCTGCTGTCACCATACTCGTTAAGGCAATAACCGAACCCACAGATAGATCAATTCCCCCCGAAAGGATGACAAAGGTCATTCCCACTGCAACAATAATCAAAAATGCATTATCAATAAACAAGTTGAGAAACACTTGAGGGGAAGCGAAACCAGTATAAGTGAAAGAACCATACAAATACATCAATAGAAATAAGCTCAGAGTGACCATCAGTGGGTAAAACTTTTTATTCATTTTTAGCCGGATCATGATAGGTTCACTCCTTGTTCATTTTTACTATCCTGTGATATGTTGTTATAAGGCTTTCGCTTCGTTTTCCCCAATACCTTTTCCCTAAAAGATGGAGACTGCAACAAGCATACGATGAGAACAACAATCGCTTTTACTAAAAGGTTTGTTTCTGGCGGAATCCCAATAGAATAAATGGTGGTAGTTAAACTTTGAATAATCAAAGCGCCAATCACTGTCCCCATTAAATAAAATCTGCCGCCAATCAAAGATGTTCCTCCAATTACAACTGCGAGGATTGCGTCCAACTCATACCATAATCCAGCATTATTTCCATCAGCACTTTCGACGTTGGAACTTAATATTAAACCGCCCACACCTGCACAAAAACCAGAAAATAGATAGACCAATAGGATTATATTTTTTGAATTGATCCCTGCTAGACGGCTGGCCTCGGGATTCGTCCCGACAGATTGAATAAATAATCCGATTGCAGTCCTTTTCGTCATGAACAGGGTAAAGCAAAACACAGCTGCCACGATAAACACCGAGAACGGGATAGCGAACAAATAGCCTCCGCCGATAAAAGAATAAGGTTCATAATAAATCGTAGTGATTTGCCCACTTGTTATTAATTGAGCAATACCGCGCCCTGCTACCATTAACACCAATGTTGCAACAATCGGCTGAATACCAAAACGGGACACTAATAAACCGTTCCAAAGACCTGCAGCCACAGATAAACCAATGGCAAAAGCAATCGCTGTGAACAAAGGAACCAAACTATCATTCGAGGCACTTGGTCCCACCGTCATAGCCGCAATTGCACCTGACATGGCAATAACAGACCCTACTCCAAGGTCAATTCCTTTTGTTGCAATGACCAGAGTCATCCCAAGTGAAATAAGAATAAGCGGTGCCCCACGATTTAGGATATCTATGAGACTTCCCGTTAGATGACCATTTTTTACTTCTATTTGAAAAAAACCAGGGTCAAATAGTAGATTAATCGCTAGAATAATGAGAAGAATAAGTACTGGCCAAAATAATCTTGATTTGATCATATCATCTCACTCCCCCGGCGATTTCTTTCATAATATCTTGTTGTGAAATCTGGTTTTGATTATCAATCTCTGAAACCATCTTATGGTCTCTTAAAACAGAAATCCTTCTGCACGTCCGCAGTATTTCTTCCAATTCAGATGAAATAAATAAAATTGACATTCCCTGTTCACTTAAAGAAACCATTAATTTTTGAATCTCAGCTTTTGCTCCGATGTCAATGCCACGTGTTGGTTCGTCAAGAATGAGTAAGTCTGGATTGGTTATCAGCCATCTAGCTAGAAGCACTTTCTGTTGGTTTCCTCCACTTAAGTTCTTAATTAATTGCTCGGGGTTTGGAGGATTAATATTTAACAATTTAATATACTCATCAACGATTGCTTCCTGTTTCTTTCTGGGAATATAGTTAAACCATCCCTTTATTCCTTGAATAGCTAGAATCATATTCTCGCGAATGGATAAATCAGCAATAATCCCTTCGGTTTTTCTATTTTCAGAGGAAAATGCAATTTTATTGGAAATCGCTTGCTTTGGGGAATTTAGATGTACTGTTTTCCCATTGATTTTTACTTCCCCAGTATCTGCTCTATCCGCACCAAATAGCAGTCTCGCCAATTCCGATCTCCCTGAACCGAGTAAGCCTGCCAGACCCATCATTTCACCTTTTCTCAACTGTAAATCAAACGGTTCTATATGACCTTTTTTGGATAACTGAACGGCTTCTAAAAGGGGCTCCCCTTCTAAATCTACCTTGTTCCTCGATGCTTCTGATAATGAACTGATATCCGATAATTCTTTGCCAATCATTTTTGAGACCAATTCAAACCTTGAGAGGTCTTGCGTTCTATACTCGCCAATCCATTCACCATTCCGAAGGACGGTAAGACGATCGGTAATTTCATATATTTGGTCAAGGAAATGGCTGATAAAAACGATCGATAGTCCTTGCTGTTTTAGTTGTCTAATAACGGAAAACAGCTGCTTCACTTCATTCATATCCAGACTTGAAGTTGGCTCATCTAGAATGAGAACTTTAGCTGAAACATTTAGGGCACGTACAATTGCTACCATTTGTTGAATCGCGACAGAGTAGGATGAGAGTGTCTTTGTGACATCAATTTTTAAATTAAGATTACTTACTAGTTCTTCTGCCCTTCGATTCATTTCCTTCCAATCAATTCGGCCTCTTTTCATGATTTCACGGCCAATAAAAATATTTTCGACAACAGATAGGTTTGGGCATAAGTTTACTTCTTGATAAACCGTGCTTATTCCTAATTCTTGAGCCTCAAGCGGTGTTGTAACTTTAATAGGAATACCATCTAACATGATAGTTCCCTCATCAGCTATATAAACACCTGTTAGGACCTTGATAAGCGTGGATTTACCTGCCCCATTTTCACCCATCAAAGCATGAACTTCGCCAGGGAATAACCGCAAACCTACATTTGATAAAGCCTTTACTCCCGGGAAAGTTTTCGTAATTCCTTTCATTTCAAGTCTCACCTTTTGTATACTCAAGCTTTTTACCTCCCAACTCAATTTCTTGAATTCTTTATGAAGCCACTAACCGCCTATCGTTGAAATGGATTTTTAGTGGCTCCGATTGTTCAAATTAATATTTACGAGTTGGAAGAAGTTCCTCAGCTTGATCCATTGTATAAATGCTTTCTTCAACAGAGATACGCTTTTCTAACTTTTCTCCTGAAATATGCGCTTCAATTAAATCTACCAATTGAGGTCCAAATAATGGATTACACTCAACTGTAACATTCATTTTACCTGCTGCCATTGCTTCGAATGCACCTTTTACAGCATCTACTCCAATAATTTTGATGTCTTCACCTGGTTTTAAGCCGTATTCCTCAATTGCTTGAATGGCACCGATTGCCATGTCATCATTATGGGAGTATAGAACGTCAATGTTATCACCATCAGATTTTAAGAAAGCTTCCATAACTTCTTTCCCTTTTGCACGGGTAAAGTCACCTGATTGAGATTTAATAATCTTAAAGTTTTGGTGATCAGCCATTACCTCTTCAAAGCCTTCTTTTCGGTCAATGGCCGGTGCGGAACCAACCGTACCTTGAAGTTCAACAATGTTAACTTCTCCATCCTCGTCGGCCATTTCTTCTACTAACCAATTAGCCGCCTTTCTGCCTTCTTCCACAAAGTCAGATCCTAAGAACGTTACCCATAAAGAGTCATCTTTGATATCTACAGCACGGTCCGCTAAGAAAACAGGAATTCCTGCTGATTTTGCTTCTTTTAAAACAGTTTCAAAGCCGGTTTCAACCACTGGTGAAAAAACGATAGCGTCAACCTTTTGTGCAATAAACGAACGAATTGCTTTAATCTGGTTTTCTTGTTTTTGCTGAGCATCAGAGAACTTTAATTCATGACCTGCATCCGTAATCGCTTTCTTGACTGATTCAGTATTTGCTGTTCTCCATTCGCTTTCAGCTCCTACTTGAGAAAACCCAATCACCAACTTCTCACTGGACTTTTCACCTTCCTTATTCCCATTACTACCTGCGTCACCACCAGTACTCCCCGACGAACATGCAGCTAAAAACAGGACAAGTGAGATCATGACCAACATCATGATTTTTGATTTTAATAGTTTTTTCATTTGTAAATTCCCCTTCTTTCCAATACTTAAATTGCTAGCAACCAGATTATTCGTTAATCCATCATTAGCTTGACTTGATTATAAAACGCTTCCACAGAAGGATGAATAGAATAGTTTACGAAAAAAATAGAAATAATTTCGCTTTTTATCTCTTTTTGAAACAGGAAAGTAGAATATTTTCAGAAAAGTGTATTTTTTTTGTTAATTCCAAGCTGGCTGATTGGCTCATAAGTCCTATTCTGGTAGAATGAGTAAGGGTTTGAACCTATTGGTCTAAAATTTAGGTAAAAATCCCTAGGCCTCTGCACACTGGTAACCGTTTACATTAATGGTATAATCATAAAAAATTTCTATTTAAAGGACTATTCTATGAAACTTACAAAATGGATTGTTTCTAGCTTGCGAACCAAACTACTTATCATGTTTGTCCTTTTAACCGTTATTCCACTTATCTTAGTAGGAGTTATTTCTTATGTTAAGTCGATACATATTATTTCAGAGAATGCTAATTCCTTTGCCAAAGTACAAGCCAACGAGGTAAGCCAGGAAATAGACGTCATTTTCCAGGACGTCAAACGATTCACTGAAATTGGTAAACAGGAAAGCACGATTCAGTTTTTAATTAATCAAGATAACACCCAAGAAGAAGCCAAAACCATCTTAAATATGTTTTCTTTTTATAGGGAAATTTATCAATCCAGTAAATACATGCGTTCCATTAATATTTTCAACCTTGACGGTAAGGTTATTAGTGAAAGGTATGGAGTGCACCAATTAGAAACTCCCCCTAGTAGAAATCCAGATTTTAAGATGTTAATCAATCAAAAGGAAGAAAATATCATCCAGCCGACCGTACATAATGGACTGCCGGTAATCTCGATTACAAGTTCCGTTGTTTCGGAAATCACCGATGAAGTGATTGGTTTTATTAATATCATTGTAGATGCCTCAGCTATAAAGGATATCCTTAAAGAGGATTCATTAGGTGATACTGGTTCCTTCCATATTGAAACGGGGTTTGGGGAATCTGTTTTTTTCTCATCTAAGGGCGATGAGGGACGGTATTTTATTTCAGACTGGAATTCGATAAGAAAAAAAGATTCAGGAGTCGTTACAAATTCCTCCGGGACGGTGGTAACCGTTTTTGATACGGTAGAAACAACTGGCTGGAAAGTTATTGGTCAGGCTCCCACTAACGAGATAATGAGAGATGCCAATGAAATTAGGAGATTAATTATTTTTACTGTGGCATGTAGCATTATTTTTACCATTACCCTTTATTTTTTCATCTCTAATAAACTCATTAGACCTATACGTCTTTTAAAACAGAAAATGAGTTTGGCATCCCTCGGAAATTTGGACGTAAAGGTAGTAAATGAAAGTGCAGACGAAATTGCTGACCTTGGAAATAGTTTTAATAGCATGATTGCGAAAATCAAATCATTGCTTGAAAAAAGTGTTGAAGAACAAAAGCAACTGACAAAAGCTGAATTTCGTGCACTGCAGAGCCAGATCAACCCCCATTTTCTCTACAACACCTTGGACAATATCATTTGGATGGCTGAATCGAAAAAAAGTACAGAGGTAATTGAGATGACAAACGCCCTCTCATACTTTTTCCGTATTACACTAAGCGGAGGTAAAGATTGGATTACAATCCGTGAGGAAATAGAGCATATTCGAAACTATCTAATTATCCAAAAAATTAGGTATCGAGATATTTTAGACGTGTCTTTTCATATTAATGAGGAAATCTTTCACTACAAAGTCTTAAAATTTTCGTTACAGCCGCTTGTTGAAAATGCCATCTACCATGGAATTAAAAACAAACGAGGCAAAGGATTAATTATCATAAAAGGAGATTTTGACTGGAACGGAAATATCTGTATTCAGATTATTGATAATGGAATTGGCATTAAAGAAGAACGTTTGAGAGAGATTAGGCATCAGTTATCTCAAGGAGTCCCTCTAAAAAGTGAGAGCGGTGGCTTTGGAATGTACAATGTTCAACAAAGAATTGAACTTTATTACGGCAGGCCGTTTGGTTTAACAATCAATAGTCATTATCAAGAAGGTACCATTATTTGTTTAACCATTCCAGCGGAGGTAGATACGGATGAAAAAAATCTTTCTATTGGATGATGAAGTACAGGTCCGTGAAGGAATTAAGAATAGTATCGATTGGAAAAAAGAAGGGTTTATCTACTGCGGTGATGCTTCAGATGGAGAAATCGCCCTCCCTTTAGTCGAAAAATATCAACCAGAGATCGTCATCACAGATATCAAAATGCCTTTTATGGACGGACTAGAATTTAGTAGAATTCTTCGTGAAAAAATGCCAGCCGTCAAAATAATTATTTTAAGTGGTCATGATGAATTTGAATATGCTCGTGAAGCTATGAGAGTTCAAATTACAGAATATTGCTTAAAACCAATTAGCGCTAATGAATTACTAAAAATCTTACATAAAGTATCACATCAAATTGACCAGGAGCGGCTGGCGAAGAACCACCTCACCGAACTACAAAATCTTGCCTCTCAAAGCAAGTCCATAACGAAAGAAACCTATTTAAACGATTTATGCCAAGGTATTTACTCACCTTCTGAAGCGATTAACAAAGCCACTCATCTAGGAATCGACCTGGTTTCAAGTTATTATTATATTCTTATTATGGAAGCAAAAGATGCATTTGAAATCGATTCTATTAATTGGATAATAGAGCAATATTCCTGTCTCCAATTTAAAGAGAACCCAAAGGAAATTATTTTCATTATGAAAGGTGAATCCAAAGCCAGACTCGAACATGAAGCAAGATTATTAAGGGAAAAGATTCTTGCCATTCGAGAACAGAATATTGAAAGCCCTTTAATTTTTGGATTTGGAAAAGTACAATCTCGTATTCAAGGAATTGCTGTTTCGTTTTTAGAAGCAGAAGAAGAAAAGAACTACCATAAAATTATTCATAAGCACAAACAGATTGACAATGATCAGGACGTTTCAGCCAATCATGAAGTATTCCTCTCAAATCGTAATGAATTAGTAGAATTTCTAAAAAACGGGGACTTTGGTTCAATTACTGACTTTTCAAATAGATATACTTTATTTTTACAAGGAGGAAATAATACGGCACCCTTCTTTATCTATTATTCTTTACTAGATTTTACAATTACCGTTAAGCAATATATTAAAGAAACTGGGATGGAAGACTCGGTACTAATGCAAGAAATTAATACCATAGAGATGCGAGCAGGCTGGATAAGGGAATATTCAGAGGTTAATCGATACATAACGGAGATGTTGCAAACAGTTTTCAAATCAGCAATTCAGTCAGGTGGTTCTTATAGTCCAGTTATTCATAAAGCAATGGATTATATTCAAAGTCACTTTCATGATACACAATTATCCCTACAGAGTATCGCAAACCGTGTCAATGTCAGCCCTTCTTACTTCAGCCATATGTTTAGTCAGGAAACCGGGCAGACATTAGTTGAGTATATCACCAACATAAGGATGGAGCATGCAAAAAGACTGCTCAAATCAACAAATGAAAAAACTTATGAAATTGCCCAAAAAGTTGGCTATAACGATTCTCATTATTTCTGCAATTTATTCAAAAAATTAACGGGAATGACCACAAGACAATTTAAGTTACGTGGATAGAGCTGCTCTGTATTCAGAGCAACCATCAATTTCACCCAGCCAGACATCTAACCAACTCCAAATAGATTTTTCAAATAAAATAGGGAAGGCAGCTTGCCCTCCCTATTCTATGTCAGCCTTTAACCGATCCCAAAGCAATCCCTTTTACCAGGTACTTTTGAAAGAATGGATAAGCAATAAGTATCGGCAGGATCCAATTACAGCAATCGCCATCCGTACACCTGTGGTAGGAATTTGAGAAGCTGCTGTACTTGTGTTTGTACCTAAATTGCTGCTTGCCAAAAATTGAATATCCGAAAGCATCCTGTTTAACATGTTTTGGACACTGAATAAGGATGGTTCTGTAATATAAATGAGTCCATTAAACCAGTCATTCCAATAAAAGATCGTTTGAAGCAACCCAATTGTTGCCAGGATTGGCAATGAAAGTGGCAGGATGATGGAAAAGAAGGTTCTAAACTCACCTGCACCATCCATTCGTGCTGATTCAATCACAGGCTCTGGAATGGAAGTCATAAAGAATGTCCTCATTAATAATACGTTAAATCCGTTCATTAGCAATCCTGGAACGATTAATGCCCAAATCGTATTTTTAATATCAAATACTTGTGTAAATACGAGATAGGTCGGAACAAGTCCACCATTAAACAATAGTGTAAAGAAAACTAAGAAAGCAAAGAAGTTTCTGTAAGGTAAATCGCGACGAGAAAGGGCATATGCCAAAAACGCAGTCATCGCCAAACTGACAAAGGTTCCAAATACCGTAACGAAAATGGTAATTCCGTATGCCCGTAAAATACTTGCAGAGTTAGTTAATAAGTACTCATAGGCAGCAAAGCTAATCTCCTTTGGAAAAAAGGAATATCCTTCCTTCAGGATAGATGCTTCATTTGTAAAGGAAGACGATAATAGAAGGAACAATGGAATAATGCTCCCTGCAGCAAGTACCAGTAAAAATAGATGAGAAACCCATTGTGTAATTCGATCTGATCTATACATTCTGCTCCCCCTCTGGCTTAAAATAATGCATTTTCTTTGTTCTTTCTACGTACGAGATAATTCGATACTAACACAAGGACAAATCCTACAATGGATTGATATAATCCTGCTGCAGCGGACATCCCGATATCCCCTAGTTGCATTAACCCACGGTAAACATAGGTATCAATAACATTTGTGGTGTCATAGATGGAACCCGAATTCATAGGTACTTGATAGAACAAACCGAAATCGGAGTAGAATATGCGGCCGATTGCCAATAATGTCATCATGATAATGACTGGCATAATGGAGGGAATGGTTATATGTATGATTTGCTGCCATTTATTCGCTCCATCCAATGTGGCAGCTTCATAGAATTCTTGGTCGATTCCGATTATGGCAGCCAGGTAAATGACACACAAGAAACCGATACCCTTCCACATATTAATGAAGGTTAAAATATAAGGCCAATATTTTGCCTCCGAATACCAGGCGAATCCATCAAGCCCAAGCAATGGTAAAATGGTATTGTTCAGATAACCTACATCTTCACTCAGGAAGGCGAATCCCAAATAACTGACAATAACCATAGAAATCAAAAATGGCATAAGGATGACACTTTGATAAAAACTTTTCGCCAGTTTATTTTTAATTTCGTTCAACATAATCGCTACCGCGATGGCCAATACCGTATTTATAATAATGAATCCTCCATTATAGAGAATGGTATTACGCGTTATCACAAAAGCATCTCTTGTACTAAACAAGTATTCGAAGTTCTTTAACCCAATCCAATCACTTCCCAGAATCCCTTTTGCAAAATTAATATCCTTAAATGCAATGATAAGGCCAAACATCGGTATATAATTATTGATCAGCAAGTAAATCAAACCCGGCAGCATCATGATAAATAATGGTAGAGCCCTTTTCAATTTCATCAGCCTAGTATTAACCTTTTTTACAGAAATCGATTGGACATCTGTTTGCAATTTCTTTACCGTAACCTCTGACATCACTATTCCCCCTTGTCTCTTTGTCTTCGTTTACATGAATGATAAAAAAGAGATTAAAAATCAAACTAGGATTTTTAATCTCTTGGCTTGCTGGAAATATCATTTTTGTGTTTTTGCCCATTCATCCAATTGTTTTTGTTTTTCCGCAATGATTTTATCCATACCTGCAGCCTTTAATTCATTAATAAATTTAGGTAATTCTGTTTCGGGATCTAACACTCCGTTCTCCAATCCGATTGTATATTTATTTACGACATTGGTAACAGATGTAATTTCAGTTTTAACTGGAGAATTATCAAAATTAAAACCTAGTGCCTTAGATTTAATCGCCTTTTTGTTAAACTCATCCATTTGATTCCAAAGAGTTGGGTCATTACCCTCAAATATATAAGAGAGGAAGGAATTACCCATAGCGAAATTCATATTTAGATTGTAACCATTTGTTGTTGCATCTACGCCTTCCGGATACTTAACCTGGGTATCTGATACTTTTTCATAATGTTTTCCTTCAATACCCCAACTCAGCAAATTAACGATTTCTTTGTCATGATACATTAAATTTAGAAACTTCATTGCAGCTTCTGGGATTTTGGAACTTTGTGGAATTCCCCACATCATCGTTGTTACACCAAATGTTGTCGATACTGGCTCGCCAAGTGAAGCTGAAACCATAGGCATTTGAGTATTTTTAGATTCTTGTGAGTCTATCCCTGGTTTTATCGGACTTAAATAACTAAACCCTACATTTGACTTCACTAAATTTGCGCCCGTATCAGTATTTGTACCTGGATTTTTCATGAGAAGTCCTTCGTTCTGCCATTTTCTCATTTTCTTTACATACTGGGCATATTCATCTGTTTCAAACAAGTTTACTACTTTCAGATTATTATCATATTTTGGAAGAACACCCAAACCGTCACCTAAGCGATCAAACCAGTTATATATCATTGTAGGCTGCTGTCCAGGATTAGAAGGCACAAGTGGCGTTAAATCTTTCTCGTTTTCCTTTAAGGTTTTCAGCACTGACTCTACATCATCTAAAGTTTTTACTTTGCTAACATCAATATTATATTTTTCTACCAAGTCTTTGCGCATCATAATCCCAGGGGATGAAGCCATATCTCGTATAGTCGGAACCGCATACAATTTCCCTGATACCTTTGATGCATTCAAATAATCCTCATCCAATACCTTTTTGATATCTGGGCCATATTGGTCTACCAAATCATCCAGAGGCAATAGTTGTCCTTTTGCCGCTTGGGAAGTGTAGCCAAAAAAGGAAGCAACGAGCATCAAATCTACTTTTTCATTACTGGACAACATCAAATTTGTTTGTTGCACGTAGTTACCAATGTTAATTGGTGTTAGTTTAATTTTTACATTAATCTTTTCCTTGGCAATTTTGTTAATTTCATCTTCTACTATTTTTAAATCTTTTGGGATGGCACTAGAAAACAATACCATATTAACCTCTGAAACTTCGTCTCCTGATTTAGAGCTCTCATTCGTTGAACTCTCTTTTTTTGGCGTGCATGCTGAAAGTAATAGTAAAAAACAAACAAGAAGAATACTAATTGGTTTTCTCATTAAATTTCCCCTTTTCTATTTTTTGATTATTCTAAAAACTAATAACATAAATTTGTATTACTTTCTCATCCCCCAAATAATGTACTTTATAAACTCAACTCTTTGAAAGCGGTTTACTTAATGATTATTATAGGGAGGAATGATGTTGAAAACGTTCAGTTTTTTGCTAAAAATACTATCAATTTTTATCATTTTCAGAAAATATTAAATAATCATACAATAAACTGAGGTCATCTTCTTCATTATACTGATAATCTTCAATACCATTTTTTATGTGACTAATGTTGATCGATTCATAAGAGTGTTTTTTTCGATATTGATAGGGTGTTGTATGGAAGGTTTCTTTGAACAGTTTGTGAAAGGAATTTAAATTTGAAAAGCCAGACTCGATTGCAATCTGAATAAGTGGCAAATCGGTTTCCAGCATAGTTCGAACTGCATGTTCTAATCGAATTCCGTTTAAATATTTTATAAAGGGCTGTCCCATATGCTGCTGAAAATACCTGGATAGGTAGGGTGCTGAAAGTTGTTCATTCTCTGCTATTTCATTTAATGTAAGAGGATGCATAAAGTTTTGTTGAATATAACTCGTGATCCTAGTAAGGCGTTGTATATCCTTTTTACTGTTTCTGTTTAATTGCTCATTATTTTTCACTCTAAATTTGCACATAAGGTTGTAAACGATATCTAACAACAAGGAATGAATTTTTATTTCGTAGGCTTCTCCTTTGGTTCTTAAGATAAGCATCAATTGGGCAATTATCGATCTCATGAAATTATAATTTGCTTGTTCCACAGCTAGAAAGGATTGGCAGTGGAACGTTTCTTTTTCAATGTCTTTATACCATTTTTTTATAAATGAAATTGGGATTTGAAGAACTAGTAGTTTGTTATCCTCACTTGATTCAACACCGTGAACCTCATTACTATTAATAAGCAGCAAGTCATTTTCTTGCAAATAATACTCTTCCCGACCGACATAAACATGAATTCGCCCTTTCAGAACAAATAAAAATTCAATCCGGTCATGCCAATGCATTGCCACATATTTAACACTATTCATCAATATAAACATAGGTATTTCTTCATTAATCACTACACTCTCGTATGGATATTTCATGAGTCCTCCCAGCTATCAATAAAAAAATTGAAAAAAAACCGCATAAGTTTAGCTATAACTTTGCGGTTAACCTGCTTCTTTTATAATCCTTGTACATATTTCTCCATAACTTTTAAATCACTCTCAATACTTGTGAATTTGATTCCAAGCTGTCCTTCATTTTCCACAATGGCATATCGAATGTATCCCAATTGTCGGAGCTTTTGATAGGTCTCTTGAAAATTTACAATACCGGTCCCAAGATTAACAAAATCATTTGGTTTCACAAACTCTGTGTAAATTTTCATCGTATCTAGATTGGTTCCTTGCGGTGTAGCGGTAAAAAGATTAACCGGATTTACATGCATTCCTAAATCCTTTTGATGAACCATATCACAGCGTTCACCCAATTTTTCAAGTAATGTCAACGGGTCATATCCACCTCTCATAACCCATACAAGGTCCAACTCAAATTTCACGAGAGATGGATCCGTATTTTCTGCGAGCAGGTCAAATAATGATGTTTCTCCTATTCTCCTAAACTCATGTGCATGGTTATGATAGTAAAAGCTTAACCCGGCTTCCTTGCACTTTTTTCCAATTAAATTTAGATGTTCAGCTGTTTGGAGTGTGTCTTCACGACCTGATATAAATGCCATTGGAAAGACAATGGACTGACATCCAAGTTCTGCATTTTCTTCAATAATCCTGTCCCAATCGGCATCTATTATTACGCTTCCTGGTGCAACACCTTCATGCGCTGAAAATGCTTTCAGCCCTAAGTCCTCAAACTTCTTCATTATGACTGGAAGGGAAAAAGTATCTGTATAACGCTCACAAGTAGAAAAATTCACCGTAATCAACTCAAGATTCTTATATCCCATTTCTGCTACCTTTTCCAATGTACCAAAGTAGTCTTCGTTTAATTCCTTAAATACTGAGAATAAATTTAATCCAATTTCCATTGTCATCTTTTTTTCTCCCTTTGAAATTATTTTTGCTCACTTAAAATAGAAACAAAATCATAGCTCTGTTTTGATTTCTGATTCCATGCCACACACATGACAATACTGCCTAACAAAATAACAGCACCAATGATAAATGGAACATTAAATGATATATCAAATAAAATTCCCGCTAATGAGGGTCCGATAATATTACCTAAACTGCTATAAGCATTGTTCATTCCAGCAGCAAAGCCTTGCTCACTTCCAGCCATTTTTGAAAGCAACGTATTAATTGCTGGGCGGAGAATAGATGTAAATAAGATAAACAAAATATTCATTATCAGCATAAATAAAAAATTCCCGGATAATAAAATGACAACCATCGTTAGCGCAGATAAGAAGAAACAAACATTAATAACTCTAATTTCATTGAAACGTTTTAGAAGTTTATCTACCAATAGCGCTTGAATGATAACACCAATCAATGCTGCTATCGTCATGATGATGGAAATATCTTTAGGGGTATAATCATACTTTTCACTAACATATAATCCAAAGATTGTTTCGAAGTTTGCGAGACCAAACGTCATAGTGAAGACGAGCAGTAAGAGTACAAAGTAAGACACTTTAAAAGACCTTTTGATGTCATGAACCATTCCATTTTGTTCCGATGATGAATTTCTAAACGCATGTTGTTGTCCTTTCGACAATGACTCAGGTAAAAAGAAAACCGAAACGAGCATGGCGATAGCTGCGGCGAGTGCTGAAGCATAGAACGGTACACGTATACCGAACTCTGCAAGAAATCCACCAATTCCTGGACCAATAACAAAACCTAGCGAAATGGAAGCACCAAGTAAACCCATCCCTTTCCCACGATTTTCTATGGTTGTAACATCTGCCACATAAGCCATAGTAGCAGGTATAAGCAATCCAACACCGATTCCCCCAATGAAGCGCGAAAGATAAAGGACCCAGAGATCTGTGCCTACACTGAACATAAATTGAGATACCATTATGATTGCTAAACCAATAACCGTAATTATCTTCCGACCATATTGGTCTGAAAGCTTCCCGCCTAGTGGTGAAAAAAGAAACTGAGTTAGTCCTGTTGCTGCTACGAGATATCCCATATCTTTACCGCTGGCACCGATTTCTGAAATAAATTTGGGAAGAACCGGAATTGCCAAACCAACCCCAACTAAAGCTATAAATGTGTTTACCATAAGAATAAGTAAGGGCATATTCCTTTTTACTTTTAAAAAATTAAATCTTCGCATTCACTTTCTCCTATTCTAAAGATTAAAATCTAGTTTAATCTTACATCGGAGAATAAACTATTTAATTTCATTATTTTAACCAATTAGCGATGCAATCCTTAACCTACCATTCTTGTCATTTTTCAAGAAAATAAAGAGATTAAAAATCTACCTATGATTTTTAATCTCTATAAAATTTTAGATAATCTCTAGTACCTTTGTATTCGTTCCGAAAAACGGTACAGGAATATACGAAACTCGTACACCTTGTGTTAAGGTAATTTCATGCTTCCCTTCTGGAAGTCCTCCATCATGTACGACAAAGATGACTCCTTCTTGGCCATATTCCCATTTATAGCTTGTTACTGTCCACATCTCATCTAGAGTAAAGAATGTTTCACCATCAGGAGAAAACCTTATTTTTTCTCTTGGTACCTCGACTCCATCTACCTTTAATTGAATATCTTCGATCATTGACAGAGGGATACCACGATAATAAGTGATCCGGGTACGTAATTCATAGCCGATAATCTTTTCATCTTTTTCTACATTTTTGAATCCGCCATCTGATAGTACATAATTATCAAACATTTAACTCCACTCCTTTTATTAATGATTTCAGCATTTTTTGATGTGCTCTTACTTGGCTGACAGCATTAATTTCTGTACCAGGCAGGGCAAACCGTCCACCTTCATATTCACTGGCAATATATCCATCAAAGTTTTTTTCCTTCAAATAGCTAATAAACTCATCATATGGAATTGAATATTCAATGCCCTCTTCTGTAATTTCCCAGAACTTCCCATGGAAATGCTTAATGTAAGGCATATATTTATCAAGTTCACTAAGCGGTTTGTTTTCATAACCACCCGCAAAGATTAAATACTCCTGATCGATTTTACTTTTAATTAATGCTTGCACTTCGGCTGGAGCATGACCAGGATGACTGATATGGAACACATCACGACCTTCAGCAAATTCACGGTCAATATAATCGGCTAATTCTTTATTTAAACCCTGGTCTAAAAAGAATTGTGTTGAGACTCGAGGATGTTTACGACAAAATATCCCTGTGTCAACCACAAGACCTAAATAAGGAGAATTAACTCGAAACATAATATCAGTGAATTTTTTCGTTTCTGGATGGTCTAATGCCATTCCTCCGTGTACTTCTAATGCCATGACTACATCGAGCTCTTCTGCTAGTGGCAGAGCGTCTTCAATAATATCTGTCGGTGTTAAGGATACAAGCCGTACTAATTTGATCCCAAGTCTGTTTGCTAATTTAAGTTCATTTTTTAATAGTTCCAAATTCTCTTTCTTTGTTAAAAGTCGATTCCGATACAGTTTTGTATTAATAAAAATATCGTTACATACAGGAACTATATCGTGCTTTTGTAGTAAATGCCGCCATTTTTCAACGTCTTCATTTAATACAAATGGTGCATTATGGAGCATCTGATCGCTTATAATTTCAACACCTTCAACACCTTGTTCAGATAATTCTTTTAAACAATCTTCTAATGTCATTTTTCCTCTTGCATATTCATCTTGAAAACTATATAAAGAAACTGCGTTTTTAATAGAACTCATATAATGGTCCTCCTAACAAAAGTTTATATATTGGTTTCGCTTACAAACTTATCTTAACTTTTCTTCCTTCACATTCCCTTTCATTTATTAACTTGGAATATGTAGATTTTCGTCTACTTTTTTGTTTCTAACTTTAATCCATTACAAAAGGTTAAGAATTGAATAGTAATTTTTATCTTAATGAGGAATTCTAAGAAACTATTTTCTGAAAAACAAAAAAAGGATGCCAAGCAATTTAGAATAACTTGGCATCCAATATATAATTCTAGTAAGATAACTCTGATTGAAAGGCTTTTAACGGATGAAGTTCTGGTGTGACAGCATCGTTTTGTTCGTTTCCTTTGTATTCAAACCAATCAAACTCAGCATAGTTTTTGCTCTCGTGGCCATTTGAACTGGCAAACATGCCAAGCATTGTCCCCACCATGCCACCCACAATCTCAGGATTTATTTTTCCCGCATCGGCGTTCTCGTAAAGTAAGTTAAGGCTATCATTCTCGTTGCCATAATAAAAGCTATAAGCTTGTCCTTGTGCGACTATGCTAAGAATGATGTCTCCACCATCAACTACGATTTTTGCCAACTCTGTTTCAGTGGTTACACCTTTAAAGTGTGGTTGGTGCGGGTATCCAGTTAGCTCGCTGGTACACTGGATCAGCTTCAGGATTTGCTTCCCATTCTCAATCGACCGCTCGAACCGGAATTGGTGATTAGAAGCCTGCATTACAACAAGTCCAGCTGTCTCATTCTCAAATAATGTATCAAAACGCATCCTGGCCGATACACGAAAATTGGCATGTTGTTGTCTGCGGCCGATAAAGCTTAAACTCGGAACATCCTTATTGGTAACGGTTGCAGACAAGTCAATTTTGCGCAACTCAGGGCTAATGGACCGCGGCAGCAATCTCAATGACAGCTTGCTGTCTGAGAGCGTATGGAAATCATCGTAAGGTGTCCCGAAGAGAACCCAATCCATTCTTAGCTTTTCACCATCAAAATCGTCCCTATTTGGAATTAGGTTTGGTGTAAAAGCAGGAAGCTCAGGTGCAGGATAGCTCCATTCTACTTTCCCCGTACCAGGGCTTATGACAGGCCACCCTTCCTCCCAAACGACTGGTGCGATATAGGTTTCCCTGCCAAGGTTTTTATGATAGCCGTCAATCAGACGGGAGGCAAGCAATACAGCATACCATTCCCCGTTTTTCAGTTCAACGAAATCTGCGTGACCAACATTACAAATTGGATAGTGTTTTCCTAAGTGGCGATGAGTCAAAATCGGATTTCCTGCATATCCCTCATAGTAATCAAAAATATTTTTACTGCGTGAGATTGTAACTGCATGGAAGTGTTCCGTACCTCCCTCTGCAATCATCAAGTAATAATAACCATCCTTCTTATAAAGATGAGGAGCTTCAGGTGAAGCACAATTTACTAAAGCTCCCCCCCATATTGTCCGTTTCTCTCCGACAAGTCGCATATTGACCAAATCAATTTCACTGATCCAGATTACCTGACTTCTTTGTGTACGATCTTGACTGATATCTTCTCTGGTACCGGTTATATAAGCCTTTCCATCGTCATCGAAAAATAAAGAAGAATCAATGCCAGGACAATCCTCTAGCCAATATGGGTCTGACCAAGGTCCACGGGGATCCGTAGCGGTCACAATAAAATTCCACTTATCGCTGACATTCGTCGTAATCATGTAGAAGATACCGTCATGATACCGGAGTGTTGGGGCCATGATTCCGGCTGTCATATGATCTGCCGTCGTATGCAATTGAGAATTTCTGTCGAGAATATGCCCAATTTGTTCCCAATTGGCAAGGTCTGTGCTATGAAAAATGGGAACTCCCGGGAATAGAGAAAAACTTGAGGTAATCATATAAAAATCATCATCTACCCTACAAATGGAAGGGTCGGGATAAAATCCTGGTAAAATCGGATTTATTAACTGTTTATTCACAGAAAAATCGCCTCTTATCTCCAGATATTCATTTGGTATTTATTTAACTACTTCTTCGATTTTTATATATGGGTTGAGCCCTTTTGGGTGACCTTGGTACCGGTTCCGTTCAGCTAATCGGGCACTAAAAGCACTTATTGGTGACCGCGGCACCGGTTCCATTCACCTTTTCGGGCATTAAAAGCCCCTATTGGTGACCGCGGCACCGGTTCCATTCACTTTTTCGGGCACCAAGAGTGCTTATTAATAATTAAACCAAAATCAAAGTCCTCTTATGTGTACCGCCAAGAACAGTATCCACCACTGGAGGAAAATAAGAACAGCTATAGGTATAGTTTACTTCTATTTCATGGCTACCTGATTCCAAGCCGCCTTCTTTTGCAACAGTAAGAGTGGCTGGTTCTAGGAGACCCCAGTGAACATCTCCGAGTTCAGCCATTTCAGCTTGCGTATAAGTAACACCATTAATCGTCCAAGTAATTTGATCGCCCGAAAATGTTTCCCCATTGACTGTAACCGTGGCCGGGCGTAACTGAGAAAGCCAGAGACCTCTATAATAAAGGGATCTGATGTTAATCTGAAAGCCTATGATTTTTCCATGACTTTTTACATTTCTAAATCCTCTCGATTGAATACAAGCTTTTTCTAACATATCGAATCTCTCCTATTCTCCCAAAATTCTTTTCATCATGACATGGTGTTTCCGCACCTGTTCAACCGCAAACCCGGGCACATCTTTCTTCGGTCCTTCATACTCACTTACCATATAACCATCCCAGTTGTGCTCTATCAGTGTGTTAATTACCTTTTCGTATGGAATCGTCATCTCTTCGAAATCATCTGACATCTTCACGAATTTAGCATGACAGCAGTAAACATATGGTAGCAATGGGATAATATCCTCTACTCCGCTGTGGTCACTCTCAGGCATGATAAACTCATTTTCCTCCCATTCACTGGCCGCCAAAGTCTTTGTCGTAAAAACACCGAAGTCTATGTTTAGTCCAAAATGTTTCGTTCCTGTCTCTTCAATAAACTCTACATAATCTTCCACCATTTTGGATTTCAGAAGCGTAGGTGCATGAATCTCCGGACACATGCGCACATTGTATTTTTCTGCCATCGGGAGGGCCATTTTAATAAATTCCCGCCAGTTTTCTACTGGAGTAAGGTCATTATCTATAACACCTAATTTTGTACGTAGAATAGTAAATCCGAGTCTGTTTGCCAATTTAAAATCACGAACCAACATTTCATATGATTCTTCTGCTGTAAGGTGCCTTCCTTGATAAAGGCGGGAATCCACCCAATGTCCATATTCAACCGGTACAATATCATATTTTTTAATCAACCTGTCCCAATTCACCAGCCATTCTTCACTTGGATTTGGATAGCCTTCAATATGCGAGTTTGCTAAGATTTCTAATCCCTTTGCCCCCATATCATGCATTTCTGCAAACATATCTTCCAAACTCATTGTTACACCATATTCACCCGCGTAACTGTAAAGTGAAACTCCTCGCTTTGGTTTCCCCATAATCTGTTTACTCATCCGTACCTACTCTCCTTTTCTAGCAAAAATATTAATTGCGCTTCCATTAAATATTTAACTCTTGTTCGATTGTTTAACTAGAGATGCTGCCCCAATCACACCAGCATCATTTCCTAACTGTGCAAGTTTCAATTTTGTACTGGTTCTTACTGTTGGGAAGGCAAACTTACGGAAGTATTCTTCCACTCCTGTTAACAGGATATCTCCTGCTGCTGAAACACCTCCGCCAATCACAATGGTTTCTGGGTTTAATATGTTCCCAATATTGCCGCAAGCAAGGCCCAAGTAATAATAAAATTTATCTGCAACGATTAAGGCTAATTTATCTCCACGTTTGGCATGATCAAACACGGTCTTTGCCATTACTTCCTGTCCATCGTCAATTAACCACTTCAATTCTGATTCCCCAGAAAATTTTTCAGAAAAATCCCTAGCCAATCGGACAACACCTGTTGCACTAGCAACTGTCTCCAAACATCCTTGATTTCCACACGTACACTTATAGCCCTCTGAATCTACAATAATATGGCCAATTTCTCCTCCTGCTCCAACTTTCCCATGAATCAGATTGCCAGCTGCAATAATCCCGCCGCCAACACCTGTTCCAAGTGTAACGAAGACCACATCCGCACCATTTTCACCGGCACCCTTCCAGCGCTCGCCTAATGCTGCTACATTTGCATCATTATCAATATTAAATGGAATGCCTGTCCCAGCTTCTATCAATGCTTTCACTGGCTGCAAAGTACTCCAATTTAAATTATAGGCTCCGATAACAGTCCCACTCTCGCGATCAACGGTTCCAGGGGAACCCATTCCAATTCCCAAGAATTCATTAGCTGCCAGCCCATATAATTCCAGTCGGTGATTAATGGATTCGATAATGTTTGGAACAATATTCTTCCCAGCTTCTTGAATATCTGTAACAATACTCCACTTTTGCAGGAGTTCTCCCTCATCTGTCAAAATCGCAAACTTTACCGTTGTGCCGCCTAAATCAATCCCAATTAGCTTTTTCATCTTTTTCCCGCCTTAGTAAAGAATACAGGTGAAATTCACCTGTATTCTCATAAATTATATTCCTAGTATTTTTCTTTGCATTTCTAAATGACGTTTCGTCATTTCTACGCCTCTACCCGATAAATGATCCTCATATTCAGAAACAATATACCCATCAAAATCAGAGTTTTGGATAATCGGTAATATATCTTGATATGGAATACTTGCTTCCTCAAGGTTCTCATCAATATAATGGAATTTCCCATGGAAGTGGATATTGTATGGCATGATTTTCTTTAATCCTTCTAAATCAGGCTCGTTATAGAATGTGACAAATCCATACATTCCTTGGAGAGCACCCATTACAGGACCATTAGCGCCGGCTTCAATCAGCCGCTGTCTGGCTTCCTCTCTTGGCACACCATCATAACGTAATTGAGCAGCCATTTCTAGCAATTCGAGAGGTGCTCCGTTTGCTAGAGCCTCATCCCAATGAGGTTTATTTGGTCGAGTCGCAAAAGTTCCAAAGTCTGTTACAAATCCAAGATATTTAGATCCTGTCTTCTCAATTACTTCCACATATTTTTGGATATTAGGTGATGTTGGCGTTTCAGGATTATGGATTTCAACCCCTACCTTAATGCCATAAGCTTCTGCATAAGGCGCTAATTTTGCGAATGCTGATGGCGGTAAAAGGTACTGGGCACGCATAATCTTACATCCCAATTTGTTAGCCGTTTTTAAATCGATTATGGCGGATTGCAGCAATTCGTCTTCTGTCAAATCGCGATCGGATCTTAATCCGCGGTCCGCATTGGCTCCGTAGGACACAAAGTCAATCCCATAGTGATTCGTCATTGCTTTAAATTCATTTAACACTTTGTCGCTTACATATGGATAAGAAGGCAGCATTTGGGTCCCTACCAATTCAAATCCTTCTGCCCCATATTCCGCAGCCGTACGAATACAATCTTCTAATGTAAATTTGCCTTTAATATATTCATCTGTAAAGCTATATAAAGAAACTCCTAATTTTATATTACTCATTGGCCTTAACCTCCTCTCTCCTAATCTCTAACAGTTAATGTTTTGCTGCCACAAGAATCTAGTACGGCGTATTCACGTTCTATCTTTCTTCCTGGAACCGCCATGTAAGGGATACGTAACATTAATCTAACATCAATTTGATGTTCCCCTTTTGATAATCCCCCCGGTTGGTAAACATTGATTGTCGCTGGCTCTATTAAATTCCAAAACTCTGAAATAAGACTTGGTAATTGACTTAACGTAAACTCTTTTCCATTAAGACAAAAAGTGATATCATCTGAATTTACTTCTTTACCATCAACGGTAACAGCACACTCCTCAATACAGGATAAGAAATGTCCACGATAGTTACTTAAACGGATTTGGAACTCATATCCTAGCTTTTTCCCATTCACATATGTGTTTACTAGACTATCATCACAAACAACATCGACGAAGGGCAGTTTCATACTAAATGCCATGTTTACACCTCCTATTTGCTTAAAACAGTCTCATCTTCGAAAACAATTTCCTTACCTGTTTCAGCAGATTTATAAACTGCATCTAAAATTTTCGTTACGACAAATGCCTGTTCAGGTTTTACAAGTGGTTCTTTATCATATAAAACAGCCTCTAACCATTGCTTTGCTTCTAGTACTTCTGGCTTATTCGATCCGCCTTCAAAGAAAGCAATTGCACCCCCTGCGGAGTTTTTCTCTTCTGTTAACATGCCATTGCGTGCTGAATTATAAACCAACTCATTGGTACGGAAGCTCATCCCGGAATTGATTTGTGCACCAGCCTTTGTTCCGCAAAGGGTAGTTGCCGCCTCTCTGGATTCTAAAACGTTAAGAGCCCAAGAGGATTCAAGGAAAATCGTAGCTCCATTTTCCATTTTGATATAACCAAACGCAGAGTCTTCTACTTCATACGTTTCAGGATCCCATGGTCCAAACATATTGCCTTCAACGGCTTCTGGTAGATTGCCTAATTTATTGAAAACAGAACCTGTTACAGAAACTGGTTTGTAATTATCCATCATCCATAAAGTAATATCGAGAGCATGTGTACCAATATCGATTAAAGGACCTCCACCTTGTTGGGATTTATCAGGAAATACTCCCCAAGTTGGTACGGCACGGCGTCGAAGCGCATGTGCTTTTGCAAAATAAATATCTCCAAGCTCGTCTTTTTCACAAGATTTATGAAGAGATTGTACTTCCGGACGGAAGCGGTTTTGATAACCAATTGTAAATTTCTTTCCAGATACTTTCCAAGCATCGATCATTTTTTGAGCAGCTTCTGTAGTGTGAGCCATTGGTTTTTCACACATAACATGCTTGCCTGCTTCAAAGGCTGCAACCGTAATGGGGCTATGGCTTACGTTCGGAGTTAAAACGTGTACAAGATCAATTGATTCATCCTTCAATAGCTCACGATAGTCTGCGTAAACTTTAGCATCTGGTGTTCCAAATTCTTTCGCTGCTTTTTCAGCACGTTCAATGACGATATCACAAAACGCAACGATTTCACTTATATCTTTAAATTGTGATAATGCAGGAAAATGCTTCTGATTTGCAATACCACCGCAGCCAATAATACCAATTTTTAATTTACCCATAATTTTCATTCTCCTTTTTCTTCATTTAATAAATGATTGTTTTGATTTGATTTATATATTGAGAATCTATTTAAGCAAAAAACTGACTCAAATAGTTTTTACTAATTTTAATAGAATCTTTTCTAGATTTAAGTGAATCTTCGAATGCTTTGTCCTCTACTTCAATGACGGCATATCCGCGGTATCCAATATCAGTTAAGGCAGAAACATATTGTCCCCAATTGACATCACCTAGACCTGGTAATTTAGGCGAAATGTATTCAAGTGGTGTTGCCATGATTCCGACATCATTTAACCGATCCTTGTATATCTTAATGTCTTTAAAGTGGATGTGGAAAATGCGATCTTGGAACTCATAGATTGGCTTGATATAGTCCATTTGCTGCCAAACAAAATGAGAAGGATCGAAATTCAATCCGAAATTTTGATTAGGAATTAATTCAAACACGCGACGGAAGATAGCGGGTGTTGTCATTAGGTTTTGTCCGCCTGGCCATTCATCTGCAGTAAATAGCATCGGGCAGTTTTCAATCGCTATCTTCACTCCAAGCTCTTCAGCATATTCAACGATAGGCTTCCAAACAGTAGTCATGGTAGTCAAATTTTCTTCTATTGTTTTCTTTTGATCTCTTCCAATAAACGTAGTAACCATGTTTATATCAAGTTTGTTAGCTGCCTCAATACATTTTTTTATGTGGGTTACATAGTAATCACTTTTTTCGGAATTCTCATCTAAAGCATTGGGATAATAAGCTATAGCGGAAATTTTAATTCCTTTGGCTTTGCTATAATTTTTGATATATTCCACATCTAAGTTATCAACATCAATGTGGGTTACGCCAGCATATTTCCGGGCTGCTTTCCCTTTCGGCCATGCACATATCTCCACACATGAAAAACCGTTGTCAGCTGCATAGTCAATTACTTCTTCAAAGTTGCATTCACTCAAAATTGCGCTGTTAAATCCAAGTTTCATTGCTGTCTAATCCTCCTCCTATGTTTCTATTAGGTTTTATCTATTGATTCCGCTTACATATATATCTTAACCTCTTTTTACACTTGTTCCCTTTCTTTAATTATCCTCATCAGGTATAGATTTTCGTCTTTTTCTAAGCTCCTTTTTTAAGAAAATTAAATAGATTAAAAATAATATAGTTATTTTTAATCTATTGGAGAATTTGATTAAAAATAAAAGAGATGCGATAAACTGTGTATCGCACCTCAGGACTTCATTATAAAGATAGAGATATTTTTCCAAACATACCGGTGGGATCGATAGGATCGTGCCAAACAATAAATGGTGGTTCAGGGTGATTGAAACGATCACGATCTAATGTTGTAGCTACTTCTACTCGAATAGTATTGGTACCTTTCTTTAAATAGTTTGCCACCTCAAAAACATAAGGTGGACACACTTTCATCCCCACATATTCATCATTGATCCATATTTCTACTGCTTCATAAATATTCTCGAAAGATAATATCCCTTGTTTTGTTACTTCTTCTAGTTCAAACGTCTTTTCGTACTTAATGATTCCAGTGAAAGTGGGATGTTCTTTGGAAATCGGTACTAATTCTTTCATTTGTTTCACTTCAGCGAAATTTGGATATTCGATATTCTTTACGAATGAATAGTTCCAATCGGTTGATAAATCGATTGTTTCTTCACATTCAGAGAGTTTCAAAGAATGTGGTTGATAATCTCTATATTCACCAATTTGTTCATCATCACTAACAAACACAACACAAGATTCATAAGGTTTTAACTCTAAATAAATAATCGCGTTTCCATTCTCTTTTCTTACTAGCAGATTTTCAAATGTATTTTCTTGCCCGTTATAAATCATAGCAGATTCACCTTCTGGTAATTCAATTTCTCCACTGAAGGTCTCATGTGCAGATTCATTCTGGAACATGTAAATGTCATTTTCTTTTCTATAATGATAATAAGTTAAGTCCTTAAAAGCTACCTTTAATCGAATATCAAATATCCCATCTGCCTTAAGCACCGAATCCAACTCACTTAAAGCTACAACCTTACACTTTTCAACTACTTTTAATAGTTCTGAAACTTCCTGTCCATCTACTTCATTAGAAATTCCTTCTGGTCTGCCATCTACAAAAATAATCTCTAGGTCACCTGAATTTTTGATAAAAGCAGCTAGTTCTTTCGTAATATATTGACTGTAAGGAATCACTAAACATTTAAATTCTTCATCATTAATGTGTAAAACGTTATTCTCTATTTTTCCATTATAAGAACCTAAGTCACTTAAGATATCAATCGGAACAAAATCAAAATCGATTTGATTTTCAGTCAGTACTCTGGCAGGCTTTTGCATTTTCATATATTCACCGGTCCATTCACTCTCGCCATGATATAAAACGGCAACAGGAGCAACATGGGTACCGCCATTAAAAATATGACAAAGGCGGTTAGCATAATGCATGAGATAAGCAAAATGCTTGAACTGCGGATTATGTCCTCTTGCATAAAAATGCGGCGGGCAATCAAAGTCAGGGTATTCTCTCATTGAAAAGGCGTGAGGTACAAGATAATTGATACCTCGAATGAACAAATGGTCCAGAATATACTTCATATCCCTGACTCCAAGTTTCCAACCATAAGCTCCAAAAAGTTCACACATCGTCCTTCCTTTTTTCTTCGGATCGAGATGTCCATAAGAAGAACCTAACTTCCCTAATGTATAATGGTAGAATTCTCCATCTCCTTTAAAGACTCCCCTTCTCTCTAAACCGGCACCGCCAAAAATTATTTGACCGCCAATTACATCAATTCCCGACATATGCTGGCCAGACAACGCTCTAAAGAAATGCCCGGCACCACTGCCTAATCGGCTATGCTGATCATTATCCTCAATCACGTGTCCAATGTATTCAACATTGTGTTCTTCACACCATTTTCCTAATTGTTTACTGAAATTCTTTTCATATAAACGAGTAACGGTATCCATATAGGTAAATCGTGTATGGACACATTGATTCATTTCTTCTGAACTATTCCATAAATAAGGCAGGTACATTCTCCAATTGTCACCAAGAACGTCTGAAAGAATATTTTTTGCCTCTTCACTCCAAGGTAGAGGCATATCTTTTCTTCCAATCGATTCATTAAAGTCAAATCCATTTACATTACCGAATGCAGGCTCATCCGAAAAGAAACCAGCAAACGTCTTTCCAAAATCGGTCTTATAACGTGCATAATGGGGTTCGTAAACTGCTTCAAGCTGTGTGCTGACAGACTCTTCATCAATCATATTAATATATTTCGGATTTCCGCCATCTGTCTTGGTTTCATACACAACATAAAGTCTCCATGGTCCTTCCGGCAAGGTACATGTTAAGAAATCACCCTCAACACTGTCTGTTAAATCAACTAACTCTTCATGAATAATAGCTTCCTTTATTAACTTTGCTGCAACGACACTAATTAATTTATTATTTTTTTGCTCTTCTTTGTCGATTGGTTTACCAATATCCAACCAGGAAGACTTTGGTTTTAGCATAGGGGTAATATGTACCGCTACCTCATTTTGGGCACCTAAGATATCGAGAGTATTGTAGTTAATATAGGTTTTCTTACGGTTTGGATATTTTTTCTCAATTAAACCATTCGCATATCCGGTTGGAAAATGTGCATCATCTAATACCCAAACTCGCATACTTCGCTGCTTCGCTTCTTCCATCACAATGTCAAGGTCATGCCACCAACCTGGACCAGCGAAATCGGGATGCGGCCTTGCTTCAACACAGATGCCTCGTATTCCACATTCATAGATTTTTGATATTTCTTCTCTAATTATGTGTTCAGCTTCCCCTTTCATCCAAAGAAAAGGAAGAATGTAATTTTCATTTTTATGATTGATTAAGTCCTTTTTGGTTTTTTCCATGATGTATCCTCCTATTAAAATAGCTTATAAGCTACACATAGTTGTGTAACTTATAAGCTACAGTTTAATTTTACATTGTTAATCCTTGTCTTTTTAGAAGTTCTTCTGTATTTTTCATCGCTCTTGCCTTTGTAATATGATAGAAGAACAAAGGAATGGTTCCGATAATTAATAGTATACCAGGTCCTAAATTTACTAAGATGTTAATTCCGTTCACTACTTCCGGAGTTTGTTGTGTATTCGCAACATAGCCAATTGCCCCTAAAATTGCTGCACTCAAAGCTCCTACTGAAGCGCTTGCAATTTTGGTTACTAAACTTGTAAAGGAATAAATCGCACCGTCTGCACGTACGCCTGTCTTCAATTGACTCTCATCGATAGCATCCCCAACCATACTGAACACCATAAGACCACTAAATCCGAGTGGAATACATGAAATCGCTGACAAAATATAGATCATCGTAAAGTTTGAAACAGGAGTTAAATACAATCCACACCAACCAAGTCCCATTATGATAGATCCAACAATCAAAAGGGTCCTTTTTTCAAAGTATTTTGCAATAAAAGAAACTCCAAATGCTCCAATTGCTCCACAAACCGATAATATTGTAAATAAAACAGCGATTAAATCTGGTCGATTTAATACATAAATAGCGTAATACACAATCGTTCCTATTCTACCAAATACACCTAGTAAAACAATGAAAAGACTAGATAATATTAACAATACTGGTTTATTGGACCAAACAGATTTTAATGATTCTTTAATCGTTGGTCTTTCTTCTTTTGCTGGAGTAACAACTTCCTTACAGTTTTTAAACGTTAAGATTAGAAGTGGAGCAGATACCAGTGATAAAACAATTGCTGCATAGAAAAATCCGTTTTGTTGATTTCCCTTACCTAAAAAAGTAATTAAAGGCATTACCGCAGCTCCTGTTAGAATACCTGCTAATTGTCCAAAAACTCCTCTATAAACGTTTAAATTCGTTCTTTCGTTTGTATCCCTTGTCATTACTGTTGCTAGTGCACCATATGGAACGTTAACCACTGAGTGAACTGTACCTAATAATAAATAGGTTATGGTAGCGTAAATCACCTTGCCTGCAGTTGAAAGATCTGGAGTGTAAAAAGTCAAGATATTCAGGGCACAAAGAGCTAATGCACCGTAAAGAATATATGGTCTAAAACGTCCGTGTTTGCTTTTCGTGCGTTCCATGACTAGTCCAAGTATTGGATCTACGAAACAATCCCAAACCCTTGCCACTAGTAAAATGATAGCAGCTACACCACCGGCAATACCGAAAACATCTGTATAAAAGAATAATAAATAGGATGACGCTAAACTCCATACAACACTAGCAGAAAACTCTCCAAAACCATAACTTAACTTTGTCATAAAACTAAGCTTTTCATTATTCTGAGGAACAACTATATCATTTGTTTGCTGAACCACTGCATTTGCCATACTTTTCCTCCTATTTTACGTATTGACCCCAACATGTGTATCTATTCATTACAGTAGCTACTGTTACCATTATATTATCTGACCCAATATGCAAACGCCTTCATATTATTAAACATATAACTCTTATATTTTAACCTCTTGAAAATTTAAAGGGCTTTCATTTATAAAAAGATAATAATTTGGCTGTTATTTTTAATCTTCTATTTCAAAATTCAGAAATTATTATCCATTATCAGTTTAAAATCGCATTTCTAGCTATTTTATCACATAATTAACTAGCTTAGGTGAATGAAAAAAGCAACCATATAACATGTGTTTAATGGTTGCTTAAAATAATTCCTATTCTATTACAGTAAATTCTCCCTTAAGTCCTTCTTTCGAGTTAGGGCCAACGCATACTTTGAACAAACCAGGTTCAATAATGTATTCCATTGCTTCATTATAAAAACCAAGATGTTTAATCTCAAGCTCTAAACTTACTGTTTTACGTTCACCTGACTGAAGAAATACCTTACTAAATCCTTTTAACTCTTTAACTGGTCTTACTCTACTAGCGACAACATCTGAAATATAGAGCTGGACGATTTCCTCTCCAGATCTTTCCCCTGTATTGATTACATCTACATTAATGGTAACTTTACTATCTTTAGTAAACTCAGAAGATGATATTACTAGATTTTCATATTTAAATGTTGTATAGCTTAATCCAAATCCAAAAGGATACAAAGGTTCAGCAGGTCCATCTATATATTTTGATGTGAATTTTATTTTCCCTGCAGGTCTACCTGTCTTTGGATGATTATAGTAAATTGGCACTTGTCCAACTGAATATGGAAAAGTAGCTACTAGTTTACCACTTGGATTATAGTCTCCAAACAAAACATCGGCTATCGCATTACCGCTCTGAATGCCCAATTGCCATGCTTCTACAATGGCAGGTACGTTCTCAGCTGCCCAAGGAATAGTTAATGGTCTTCCGTTAATGAGGATAACTACTACCGGTTTTCCTGTTTGATGCAATGCCTTTAATAAATCTTCCTGTCTACCAGGTAAGTTTAGATCCATACGGCTCGAAGCTTCTCCGCTCATGTCGGTATTCTCACCCACGACAGCAATGACCACATCAGATTCGTTTGCTACTTGTATGGCCCCATCAAAGTCCATATTTTCATTCCCGATTACTTCACAACCTTTTGCGTATACGATTTCTGTATCCTTATCGACCGTAGATTGGATTCCTGATAAAACAGTAACTACTTCTTCTGGGTCCCCCGTTATAGCCCATGTTCCCAACATTTCCTTTTGATTATCTGCCAGTGGACCAACAACAGCAATTTTCTTAAGATTTTTCTTTAATGGTAGGATGTTGTCGTCGTTCTTCAACAATACAATGGATCGTTGTGCCATTTCTCTAGCCACTTTTACATGTTCAGGAGCAAGCAGAGTTTTTTCTTCCATTTCTTTATTCGTTCTATATGGGTTATCAAATAGTCCTAAATGAAATTTCACGCGTAAAACACGTCGTACTGCTTCATCCAATACAGCTACAGGAATTTCACCTTTTTTGATTTGTTCAGGTAAATCCTGTTGGTACGTACCGTGACTCATATCCATCTCTAGCCCTGCCAATAAGGCATTCTTACTAGCTTCCTTCCGATCAACAGCTTCCCCATGAACCACCACTTCTGCAATAGAATTAGCATCACTGACAACAAAGCCTTTAAATCCTAACTGTTCTCTTAAAACATCCGTTAAAAGATAGTTGTTTACCGTACAGGGAATACCATTTAGATCATTAAAGGCACTCATAAATGTTCCAACACCCGCTTTGGCTGCTGCCTCAAAAGGAGGGAGGTAGACCTCATGAAGAGTTTGAAGCGACATGTCCACTGTATTATAATCGCGACCTCCCACTGCTCCTCCATAAGCAGCAAAATGCTTGGCACAGGCAAGTATCCTTTGAGGTTTGGATAAGTCTTCTCCTTGAAATCCTTTCACTCGGGCAGCTCCAATCATACTCCCCAAATAAGTATCTTCTCCTGCACCTTCTGCAATTCGTCCCCAACGCGGGTCTCTGGTGATATCTACCATCGGTGCATAAGTCCAATGAATTCCAGCAGCCGATGCCTCTTTGGCCGCAATCTCAGCTGTTTTCTCTATCAATTCCATATCCCAACTACACGCTTCTGCAAGTGGGATTGGAAATATTGTTTTATAGCCATGGATTACATCCAAGCCAAAAAGCATTGGAATTCCCAATCTAGACTTCTCTATGGCTATTTTTTGTAATTCATTAGAGATTTCCGCTCCTGTGACTCCACCCATTGAACCAAGGATACCTTCTCTAATCTCATCCTTGTGATAATTCTTCTCCATTGCCTGAAATTCCTGATAGGAAATCTCACCTTCCACCAATTTGGTAATAATTTCTTCAAATGCACCATAAAGGGATGGAACAATTTGTGTTAGTTGACCAACCTTCTCTTCTATTGTCATTTTGCCGATTAATTCATTTATCTTACTTTCGTGATTTTCCACTATCATTTTATTCTGAATAGCCATTTTCATCATTACATTACCATCCCTCTCATTTTTATAAAAAAAAACACATAAAGTACCCTATAGATAGAATTATATTAAATCTATCTTTAGGGCACTTTTTCCTCAAAACGATGATGAAAGTAGTAGAAATTTATTTTTATCTTTTTCGAAAAAAACAGGTTCATTTTTACTTGCAGCTTGATAAAAATGATCAATAATTTCCATCATGTAAACACCATGCTCTGCTGGTGCCATTAATGCCTTATTTGATAGAATACTATTTGTAAAATGTTCAAACTCATTCAGTAATTTAATATTTGGATTCAGTATCGGAGAAATATCGACACAGGTATCCAATAATTCAGAATGAATCTTTAACTCACCATTTATAAGAGTAGCTCCACCCTTTGTTCCTAGTATTTCTACATACTGTTTGTCTTTTTCAATATTGGAGGCCCAGCTAAACTCAAAATTTACCGTTGCTCCATTTTTTAGACCAATAAAACCCATAGCAGAATCTTCGACATTAAAGATACCATTAGCTATTCCCTTATATCCATTTCGATTCCTTGTGGTTGTATGATCAAAATTATTGTAAGTCGCTCCTGTAACATATGACGGTTCTGGCATACCCATTAGGTACAAGGCTAAATCTAAATAGTGAACACCCAAATCAATCATAACTCCGCCGCCGGCACAATCTTTATTCGTAAACCATGTCCCTCTTCCAGGTATTCCACTCCGTCGTATCCATCCTGCTTTTGCCTGATAAATATCTCCTAAGTATCCCGCATCAATGTATTTTTTCAAGTAAACAGCTTCATTCGTAAACCGGTTATTGAGCCCTACCATTACCCTTTTACCAGATTTATTTTTAGCTTCAACGATTTTTTCTGCTTCGCTAGCATTCACTGCTAATGGTTTCTCACAATGAACATTTACACCTTTTAAAAGAGCGTAAATTGATATTTCTGCGTGCAAATAGTTCGGTGTACAGACACTAACAAGATCCAAATTTTCTTGATTCAGCATATCTTCATAATTACTATAAACTTTAATGATGTTATATTTTTTTGCTAATCTCTCCGCATTCTCTATATTCACATCACAGATGGAAACCAATTCAACATTTGGGAGATTGATATAATTATTTAAATGTTTTCTCTCAGCGTTACTCCCAGCTCCAATTAACCCATATCTTAATTTCTGGTTATTCATTTTATCCTCTCCTTAATTCTTCAAAATACAAGTTTCTTCATGTAATTGATTGTATAATCGATTCCTTTTTCGCCTAGTTCTCCCGTCCAAACTGGTGAATGAGGTTCAATGCTTAAACCGCCGGAATATCCTTTTACTCTTAATAGAGAAATAAACGTTTTCCAATCCGTTTGATCCAAACCTGCAGGTGGATCATCCACTCTTTGACCATTGATGATCATGGATCCCTTTAAATGCACATGGTTAAAACGCTCTCCCCAATCCAAGGTTTCCTGTAGATAATCTCCACCAAAATACCGACTGTGAGATGGGTCAAATTTAATTCCTAAGTCTTTTAAATGTCCATGAATGATTTTCCAAACCTCAGGAGTATTGACATAGTTTACTTTTCGGCAGTTGTAAGTAGAGACTTTTACCCCTTTTGGTTTAGCGTAGTCAATTAGAAGTGAGAAAAAGTTTATCGCTGCTGTACAATTTTCATAAAAAGATAATTCTTCAACATAATTACATCCACTGACGAAATTGGTACAACCTAATTCATGTGCAACATCAATTAATCGGAAGCATCTCTCTATTTCTTCTTCTATGACTCTTCCCTTTTCATCAATGCGTAAAGACTTCCATCTGCCTATCGATTCAACGGATACACCATATTCATTTTTCCACTTTAGTAAATATTCTTTATTCCGATAAAAGCCCTCTACATCCTGCCCTTCATTCACACATACTTCTATAAAATCTAGCCCCTTTTGCTTTGCTCTTTGAAAACTTTCCTTTGTCGGTGTGGCGATAATTCCAAGTTTCATCCTGTCAAAGACCTCTTCTCCTAATAAATTGGTTGAGCCTGCTTATCTATATAACTTCCAGATATTTGAGTGACGCTTACAGTTTATATTTTACGGATATTAATTCATTTTTTCTTCTCACCTGTTAACCACATTCATGTTAGATTTTCATTCAATTTGTCTTTATCTATTGATAAAGACAAAAAGAGGTTAAAAATCTGCTTAAGATTTTTAACCTCTTTATTAAAAAGAATTATTTATCCCCAAATAACAAATTAAGTTCAAATAACCTCACTTCATGTGGTTGAAGTGCTCCATTTAAGACGATGGAATGATTATCAACAAATTTATGCTCCACTTTCATATAAGGGACACAAATCTGCTTTAAGTAATCGACTTCATCTGGTTTCATGTCATCGACAGCTCCAAATTTTATCCATTCGTCTAGTACACTGCCATGGTCACGGTTCAGTTTTAGTTCTTTCACACGATATTTTCCATTAGCAATACCTTGAATTTCCAAAGAGAGGTCTAAAGGATCATTGTTTTCAAAAATATCGTATTGCTCGTGGATGCCTGCACTTCCCTCAGGATGCAGGTAATAAGAGTAATTGAAATGTTTATAGTTAAAACATAATATTTGATAGCGATCACCGGACCTTTTTGTAACAATATAATTGTCACCCTTTGCCACTAAAATTTCCCCTAATTGTTTTAACAGGACAAAAGCAAGGTAACTCGGTTTTTTAATGCTATTTTTCGTCAACAAACCTGCACCGCCATGCAGAAGGTTCTTAGAATCCCTAAAATCACTAAAAATATCTGAAGACAACCAATAGCCCATCATATTCACTTGATTTTGATTTAAGTTTTCAACAATATTTTTTACCATGTATGAAGCTTTAAAGCTGCTATCATTAAGAAAGTTACGATTAGAAATGGAGATATTCCATTCTGTAACGTTTAGTTCAATACTTTCAAATCCTGCCTTTTTCAACGTTTTTCTTACTTCATTCAACTTGTATAGTACATAATGAGGATTAGTTGAATGTAGATTTTTTATCGGCCCCCGGTATTTATTCCGGTCTATTTCAATTGGATAAAGATAAATAGATAGGAAGTCTGGCTGGATTGCTTCTTTTTTCCATTGTTGAAGTAGTAAATCTAGTTTATCACCTTCTAGATCCATGCTTAACCCACATCCGCCAACCTTTGCACCTGGTACAAGTTCTTTAGTGATTTTTGTAAATCCACTAAACATACTAAAATATTCATTAAATTGACTGGGACCCTGATTGGGGTTGTTTTTAATACTATCTAAAAAGTCTCTTTCTTCCTGTACTCCTATGTTAAATACATTAGTATGTGGTTTCCACATTTCAAAGTACCAGGTCTCGACTTCTTCAATCCCATAACGTTCAATGCATTGTAACAAAAACGCTCTTACTAGATTTCTCCATTCATCAGGAGACCTTTCGCTTATCGTTTGAATTACAAGAGTCTCGCCAATGGCTTTTTGAATGATCTTAGGTTTAGGACCAATTTCAATAAAGGGTTTCAATCTATTTTTAATTAAAAAATCCAATAACTTATTCGTATTTGAAAAATTGTAAGTGATCGTTTCCTCCGAGCGGTCTTCTACCAGCATATCATCTCCAAACAATCCCCAAAATCTAGCGTAGGTAAAACCGATTTCAGACTGCAGAAGGATGATTTGTTCTTGCATATCAGAATTCAATAAATCCTTTGCATATCCAATATTGAGTAACTTATTCCAATACTTAATAAAAGCATCTGTTTTCCCAATCGTAACAATTTCTGTTTCGGTAGTTTTCGTTGACTTAGGGAGTGCTTGAATACTTTTATCCTCGTTACTCCCAAGATAATGAAGCAACTCAGTAAGTGCTTCATTATCTTCTAGATTACTTATTTCATTAGAAGGTTCTACCACTTTATCTGGTGTACCTGACATTTGTTTTCTGTACTCGATTGGCTTTAATTGATAGTTTTCATTAAAGACTCTGTTAAATGCAGCTAGATTCGGAAAGCCATTATCTAATGCAATCCGTGTAATTGGTTTGCTAGAGTTGACTAATTCGTTAACAGCATGTGCCAATCGGATTTCATTTAGGTATTGAGAAAACGTTTTTCCAGTTTGTTTCTTAAAAAACTTAGATAAATACGGAATCGAGAGATAATGGATGCTTGCGACTTCCTCTAAAGATAAAGGCTCTCGATAATTATTTTGAATATAATCAATAATCTCAGTTAATCGATCATTTTGACCTTTGTTATACGAGTTTAACTCCAATTGATTCGTATTCTGTAAATAATTCAATCGGAGAGCTGAAATAAATTTATAAGTTTTTTCTAAGAATTCAACTTGAGAGAATTTTTTTTGCTTGATATAAATGGTTAACAATTCTTCAATAACCGTTCTTAAGTCCTGATCTGCTGGACTATCCTGTTCTATTGAATTACAAGAGAAAACTATATTTTTTTGTGTGAGCAGAGAACTCAACTCAAAGTAATTTAAATGAAAGATAACAAATAAATTGTCTTTTTCAGACTGGAAAGAATGAAATTCATTCGAATTCACCAATAAAAAATCAGAACTTTTCAAGTTAAAAATCTTATTATTTACTTTGACCTGTAAATTACCATTTATCATATATATCAATTCAATTTCTCTATGGGCATGTTCCAGGTTACTCTTGTTGTTCATTACTGAAATCGTTACTAACTTTGAATCTATTGAAGATTGGAAAGTATGTGAACCAACCAATTCCATCCCCTCCATAAAAAGCTTACTTTTAAAAACTACTATTTCATAATATAACATACGAACATTTTAAAATTCACACCTTATTCTAAATTACATTAATATTTATTTAAAAGAGTAATTTTGACAGATAAACGACAACCGCAACCGTAATACTGCTTATGATGGTAGTCAAAAGGACCGCTTGGGAAGCATATTCTGGGTAATTATCATATTCAAGTGCCAGCAATGCACTATTTCTTGAAGAGGGAAATGAGCTGGCGATAAATAGCGCCTGAGCAGTAATATCTGTTAATCCTAGAATATATATAACTAATAACCCTACAAGCGGAGATATAATCAGCCGCCCGATTACAATCCAAACAATCGGTCTAGAAATTCTTGTGATTTTTAAAAATGCTACTTGTGCTCCAAGTGTGACCAGCGCAACTGCCAAAAACGCATTCGATGAATTTTCAATTGGCTTCCACAAAAATGGAGGAATTTCAATATGAAGCCATTTCAACAATATGGCCAATAATAAAGCGTAAATAACCGGAAGTCGCATAATTTTTTGTAAGATTTCTCTACCACTGCTATCTGCGGAGACACTGTTGAAAAAACCATACGTGAAAGTAAGGAGATTTTGAAAAATAGAAATAATAATTTGTATCGACATACCGGCAGGATTAGCGGCAAAAACTAGTTCGCTTACAGGGAGACCGTAATTACCAGAATTACTCAAAACCATACTGTTTTTAAAGGTTGCTGTCAACTTACGGTCAAACCTGTTCGCTTTTGCAATAAACATACTGGTAATAATAAGCAGAATATTAAAAAGTAGTAAAAATACTAATGTTTGGCCAATTAATTTACTTGACATGTTGCTCTCATAAATATTTACAAAACAAACCGCTGGCAATAAGAAATACACCGTCAATGTTGACAGTGTAGATAAATCCAGCCTTATAAAACGCTGCAAGACAGCGCCTGCCACAATTAACACAAATATAGGAAAAATGATATCCAACAATATATGAAATAAAATATTCATATAACTTACCTTCTCTCTATCTAATGAAAAAAAGGAAAAATGCAGTTTATTTATTAATAAATTGCATTTTCCTATTTCTTATACTACCTGATCGTTAAAATAAATAACCTCTGATAGAATCTTACAACCTGAAACACCTTTCAAAGCTTCCTTGGCTTCTGTTTCAGAATTAAATTCAAACATTGAAATAGTGTTTCCCGTTGAATAAACAGTGAGTATCCACATAAAATTCATCTCCACTCTATTTTAAAAAGGAATAATTGATAAACCAATTGCAACAACAATCATTACCAAAGTCGAACCACAGGCCCACTTGAGGAATGTGCGTTGTAATTCCCCAAAATCTTCTCCAACCAACCCGACTAACAAATACGTGGAGGGTACAAGAGGGCTTAATAAATGGACAGGCTGCCCCAATAGTGACGCTCGTCCAATAAACTCAGGGTCAATTCCATAGACACCTGCTGCTTTGGCAAGCAAAGGTAAAACACCATAGTAAAAGGCATCATTTGACATAAAAAACGTTAAAGGTGCGCTAATAATCGCGGTAATAAGTGCAAAATGAGAACCAAGTACATCTGGAATATATGAAATCATGGTGTTTGCCATGGCATCGACCATTTTCGTGCCTGAAAGAATCCCCGTAAAAATCCCTGCAGCAAATACCATTGAAACTACTGATAACGCATTATCAGCATAATTGGCAATTCGTTCTTTTTGGTCACTTATTTTTGGATAATTTATCGTAATTGCCAACGCAAATCCTAGCATAAACAATACGGTTGTTGGAAGGACTTCTTTAATTAACGCAACTAAAAGAATGATTGTTAGAAAATAGTTTACAAGAATTAACTTTGGTCGTTTTAGAAAGGCATCTTCTGATGCAGCTGCTACCATGGACATTGCGCTGTAATCGACCTGCAGTATTCCAATTCGTTTGCGTTCTTTTTTCCCAAGACAGTAGGCCATGAACAATACGAACAATACTCCGCCCGCCATACTGGGTATAACCGGAGTAAAAACATCAGACATTTCAAGATTTAATGCTGTCATGGCTCTGGCAGTAGGTCCGCCCCATGGGAGAAGGTTCATAACACCTGAGGCTGATATAGCGATTCCAGCAAGAATCAATGGTTTCATGCCAATACGTTTATACAAAGGCAGCATGGCAGAAATAGTAATAATATATGTAGTTGTTCCATCCCCATCAAGGGATATCAAAAGTGCAAGGATTGCAGTTCCAATAGCTATCTTTACTGGATCTCCCTTTACTACTTTTAAGATGGTAGAGATAATCGGATCAAATACTCCCGCATCAATCATGATGCCGAAAAAGAGAATAGCAAACAGAATCATAATTCCCGTTGGGGCAACACTTTTTATCCCTTCAAGCGCCATTGGTCCCATTTCTTTACCGAATCCGCCTATCAATGCAAAAATGACAGGAATCACTATAAGGGCAATCATAGCTGGAAGTCGTTTCGTCATAATTAAAACCATAAATGTGATAATCATTAAAAATCCTAATACTGCAAGCATCGTCTTCACCTCTTTTGTTTGTAAATTAAATATAATCAAAATATTCAGATGTGAAAACGTTTCCAAAATAAAGTTATTAACGTAAATTAAATTGATTTTGTACATTTTGTTCATAAGAGGGTTATTTTTAAAAGTATTTAGGAGGTATACAAATAAGGGAAAATAAAGATTAAATAACAAAAGGAGGGCAGTTTGCCCTCCTTAGGATACTGGATAATATTTCCTTTCCGGTCTTCCCACAATACCATAAACTACTTCTGCTCTTACTTCCTGCTTGGAGGAAAGATATTCCAAATACCTTCGTGCAGTTATCCGAGAAGCACCAATTTCCTTACCAACATCTTCTGCAGAAATTCCCTCTCTTCTTACGTGGAAAACAGCCTTAACTTTTCCTAAGGTAATTTCGTCAATTCCTTTTGGCAATCCCGAGCTCTTTGACGGCACTTCATTTTTCCCTTTACGGAATAGCAAGTCTACATAATTCTGATTTACTTCTTGAGTGGCTGAAAGAAGCGAGTGTTTTTTTATAAAATCCTGAATGACTTCATCAAATCTTTCCCTGCTTACTGGTTTGATTAAGTAATTCTCAACACCATAGCTTAAAGCTTTTTCAAGGAAAACTTTATCAGTAGCTGCTGTTATCATAATAATACTGACTTTTGGGAAATTCTCCCGGATCATGGGGAGTAATTCAGAACCTAGCATATCCGGCATATATACATCTAGAAGCAGTAAGTCGGGGGTTTTCTGCTCTAATAATTGCAAAGTCTGCTCACCATTCAATGATTTTCCAATCACATCTATTTCCTTAAACTTATCTAAAAATTTCTCATGTATATCCGCTATTCGAAAATCATCTTCTGCTATAGCCACTTTTATCTTATCCAAAATTCTCATCCCCTTGCAGATTCTTCGGTAGATAAACTGTAAAAACAGTTCCACTTTCAAGGCTGCTTTGCACCTCGATAATCCCATTCAATTCCAATACAGCCTCTTCAGCATTTGATAAGCCAAATCCCCTCGGCTCATTGCCATTTTTTGAGGTATAACCTCTTTCAAAAAGAAGCGGAAATTCTACATCACTTATTCCCTTACCATTGTCTGAAATCTCAAAAATGATATCACTCCCGATATCTGTCGCGAAAAACCTAACTGTTGGATTTTCACATTTATAGACAGCATCAAAGGCATTATCAATTAAGTTTCCAAGGATCACGATCAAGTTGGTGAGCTTAACACGGGATGGTATTATTTCCAAATAGCTGTCTGAAATAATCTCAAAATTTATTTTCTTTTCTGATGCTTTTCCTAATTTCCCTAAAAGGATCGCCTGCACTTTTGTATCTTTGATCTGGTTAAAAACGACTGAATTCTGAAATTGCAGTGTTTGTGTTTCGCTTTGGATCATATGTATTGCCTCGTTATATTCACCAAGTTGAAGCAGACCCATTAAAACGTATAATTTATTGGTAAATTCATGCGTTTGGGCACGAAGATCTTCCGAATATCTTTTTACTTCGGATATAGTATTTAGCATTTGCTCTATTTCTGTTTTGTCACGAAAAGAAGCAACAACCCCCTTAATACCATTTTCATCAACGATGGGAGTACTATTAACGATGATGGTTTTTTGATTCCAGACCATTTCTTTATCGGATTGAGAGTTTCCCGTTCTTAATACCTCATACAAATAATTAGATGGAAATAGCCCATCCACTTTCATATTTCTGACTGTTCCCTGAAGCTGTAGAAGACGCTTCGCCTGCTGATTCATCATTGTAATGTAGCCTTCTTTATCTATTGCTAAGATGCCTTCTTTTACCGCATGCAGGACAGCGTTTTTCTCTTTATAAAGAGATGCAATTTCATAAGGCTCAAGTCCCATTGTATCCCTGCGGATATTGCGTCCTAGTAACATACTTCCTAGAAGGGAAATCAAAAAGGCAAAGAAAGAAACAATGAGCACTCTTCTGAGATTATTTAGGATTTGCTGATTGACATCTTCAAGGAGATATCCTACAGAAACGATTCCGATAATCTCCCCTTGATGATTATATATAGGGGACTTTCCTCTAATAGATGGTCCGAGTGTACCTTCTGCCTTCGAGATATAATACTCTCCTTTGATCAGGGCTCTTTCATTATCTCCCCCTGTCATTTTCTGCCCAATTTTTGTGTTCAAAGGATGCGAATATCGTATGCCATCTCTATTTCCTATGACTACAAATTCGGCACCTGTTTCATTTCGTATTTTCTCTGCTATAGGCTGTATCGTTTTAGCAGGGTCGCTCGTTTGAAAAGCATCAATGATAGTGGGGATAAAAGAAATGGTTTTCGATAATTCCAATGCCAACCTTCCCTTATTTTCCTCAATTTGTTTACTTTCCATATAACTATAGAATCCTGTCATTAGTATGATTAACAATAAACCTAGTGAGAGAACCAGCCCGAATATTTTTGATTGTAGGGAAACTTTGATTGTCCTCAGGCAGAAAACCTCCTATTAATTCTTAATTCTTAGTTGCTTTGCTCGAAACGATATAAACTCGTTCTGGCCGACCGACTGTACCGTATGATAAATCAGCTTCAATACTTTCATTAGATACTAAATGTTCAAGGTACCGTCTTGCGGTGGTTCTGCTTACACCTATTTCTTTCGCGACACTCTCTGCTGTTAGTCCATATTTAACCTTCCCGAGAACCTCCATCACTTTTTCAAGCGTTAGTGGGTCGATTCCTTTTGGGAGGTAAGACTTTTCGTTTCCAGCTCCATCTACTTCTTTCCGTAACAGCTTGTCAACCTGCTGTTGTGTAACATGGATGTTTTCTTTACCTAGTTGTAATACCTTTGTGTGATAATCCTTATATCTCAGTAACGATTGTTTAAAGCGGTCAAAAACAACCGGTTTGATAATATAATCGAATACACCAATACTAATAGCCTCTTGGACTTGTTTGATTTCTTTTGTTGCTGTAATCATAATAACATCCATTTGTTTGGTTTGCTGTTTTGTTTCCTTTAGTAAGTCGAGCCCATTCATGTCTGGAAAATATACATCCAGCAAAAGTAAATCCGGCTTCAAGATCTCAATTAAGGTTCTAGCCTCAAGATAACTTGCAGCAATTCCTACTGTTTGAAATCCTTCAATCTGTTCAATATAACGTTTTTGAATCTCTGCTATCCTCAAGTCATCCTCAATAATTAACAATTCGATATCCCTTTTCCCCATCGTTCACATCCCCTATGCTTTTTGGAATCGCCACAGTGAAAATCGTACCTTCTCCCACATTAGATGAAAATGTGACATATCCACCTAAACTATTAATTGCATTTTGAACTAGACTCAGTCCAATTCCGGCATTACTGTTCTTGTCCTTTGTGGTAAAGCCTTCTTTAAATATCTGGCCGTTATAATTACTATCTATTCCTTTTCCATTATCTTCTACTTCAATAATTAACTCTTTACCAAGGTCGGTCAAAAATAGAGATACTCTTTTTTCCCCAGTATTATTTTCTATTACAGCTTCAAAAGCATTATTAACAAGGTTGCCAATAACGGTTACTAATAAATCTCTGCTGATTTCATATGGGATATCTTTAAAGCTGCTCTCTCTATCTATTATAAAATTAACTTTTAATTCGCTTGCTAGACTTACCTTTCCTAATATAAATCCTGCAATTATAGGATCGGGTATTTCCTTCATTAAAAATTGAATGAATCCTTGAGTGACATCCACTTCTTTTGAGATAAAATCAATGGCTTCTTTATAAGACCCCAGTTGAATCAAGCCTAGAAGGGTATAAAGACGATTGGAATATTCGTGGGTTTGAGCACGTAATCCTTCTGCATATGCTTTAACATGGGATAATTCCTGTAATAACTGGGCAAGCTCTGACTTATTACGCAAACTCGCGACAGCCCCAATCACATAACCTTTCTTATTAAAAATCGGAATACGATTTGCCAAAAAAACGTCCCCAAATATCAAAATTTCCTTATCATATTCTGCCTGTCCATTTCGAACTACTTCAAGAAGATTGGTATTTTCTATGACCTCTTCAATTCTTTTTCCACGGAGCAGTGTCTCATTTGGTACCCCTAAAATTTTATGAGCTGTTTCATTCACTACGGTGATCCGTCCATCGGTATCGATTGCAACAATCCCTTCATGAATAGACTCTAAAATGGCATGTTTCTCTTGGTACATCCAGGCAATTTCTTTTGGTTCTAGTCCAAACATCGCTTTTTTAATATTTAAAGAGATTAGTAATGCCGCTAGTAATCCCCCTATTAAAATAAGCAGTGTAGTAAAAAAGATTTTTTTCTGTATTTTTGAAACTTCCTTTTCAATATCCGTTTGGAGATAACCGACAGAAACAACCCCAATAACTTCTCCCTGGCTAAAGATAGGCGCTTTTCCCCGTAGAGACGGACCTAGAGTTCCGGTAGATTCTGAAATGACAGATTCTCCTTTAAAAACAAGATCATTATCTCCCCCCACCATTTTTTGTCCTAATCGTTTCGGATTGGGATGCGAATATCGGATTTCATTCGTATTCCCGATAACAATAAATTCTGCCCCAATCTGTTTACGAATTCTTTCTGCGATCGGCTGGATAGCAGCCGCAGGATTTTCCGCTTGAAATGCCTCCTTGATATCTGGCATATTTGCAATCGATTGGGCTACAGATAAGGCTTTAGAACCTATTTCATGTTTAAGATTGGTTTCCATCATATTTTTAAAAGTAACCTCAAAAATACCTCCGATTGAGATAATAAGAAGAAGAATAACTAGCATTAATTTCGAATGTAAACGCACACAATCACCTCCATTCTTATTATAGTAAAAAAACTCCTTAAATAAAGGAGTTTTCGCATTATTAAAAAAATTATCCTTCAATATTAATAATTACTTCTTTCCCTCTTTTTTTCATTAAGAACGGAATTAGCAGCCAAAGGAAAGTAATGATAAGAAAGACAAGTGAAATTGGTCGGGTAAAAAATACACTAAAATCTCCATTAGATATTGTTAAAGCTCTTCGTAAATTATTCTCAACCATGGGGCCTAATACCAACCCAAGAACTAGCGGTGCGATTGGATAATCGTTTTTGCTTAAGAAATAGCCAAGGAGTCCACATACCAATAAAAGTAAAAGATCGTTCGTTGATACTTGGACCGCATACACACCAAAAATCGAGATGGCTATAATCATAGGTATCAAGAATTGTTTTGGTGTTTGAATAATTTTCGCAAACACTTTAACTAGCGGGAGATTTAAAATTAAAAGCATGATGTTCCCGATAAACATACTGGCAATCAGTCCCCAAGCTACTTGAGGATGATCTTCAAATAATAACGGCCCCGGCTGGACGTTATACATCATCAGGGCTCCCATTAAAATAGCCGTAGTCCCTGAACCAGGAATACCTAATGTTAATAATGGGATCATCGCTCCCCCTGATGCCGCGTTATTCGCTGATTCTGGTGCCGCAACCCCTGCAATCGTTCCTGTTCCAAACTTTGAAGGCGTTTTTGAAATCTTTTTTTCAAGAATATAGGAAAAGAAAGAAGCAAGAGTCGCTCCCGCGCCCGGTAAAATTCCTATAAAGAAACCTAAGATCGAACCTCGGGCAATTGGTCCTGCAGATTCTTTTAGTTCAGCTTTTGATGGAAGTAAATTATTTATCTTTGCAATCTCGTTATCTTCCTCTTCTTTTTCCAAAATGGTCTTAAAAACCTCACCAACTGCAAACAACCCAACAGCAATCGTTAAAAACTCAATTCCCTGATACAACCATGGAACATTAAAGGTAAATCTGGCAATACCAGATACGTTGTCGATTCCAATCGTACCAAGTAATAAACCGAAAACAGTCATAATTAATGCTTTTGTTACCGATTTTCCAGCTAAACCACTGACAGCCCCCAGCCCTAATAGCATTAAGGAAAAATATTCTGCCGGCCCAAATTTCAGCGCTACTGCTGATAATGGTTTTGCTAATGCAATCAATGCCACAAGGGTAAAAATGCCCGCCACAAAAGAACCGATTGCCGCAATGGATAAGGCACTTCCTGCTCTTCCTTTTATGGCCATCTGGTAACCGTCCAATGTCGTAACGACAGAGGAGGATTCTCCTGGAGTATTTAATAGAATGGAAGTGGTAGAGCCGCCATACATCGCTCCATAATAGACTCCAGCAAGCAAAATGAGCGCGCTCGTTGCTGCCTGTTCTGGCGGGAGGCCGCCTGTAATAGAAGCCGTTACTGGAATGAGAAGGGCTACCCCACTCATCGGTCCAATTCCAGGAAGTACACCAACAGCGGTCCCTATTAGGACCCCAACAAAAGCAAAAATGATATTATACCAAATAAGTGCTGTTCCCAATCCCTGAAATAAATAATCGAGTGTACTCATGCATCAATCTCCTTTCTAAAAGCTCCCTAGTTGACTATAAAAACCAAATTGGCCAGTCTGGCAGAGTACCTTTTAAAACCTCTACATATAAAAAATAAACAAGTCCTGAAAAACAAGCAGAGATGATAAGGGATAAAATCACTTTTGAACGTTCCATCGTTTGAAAACAAACAAATAAAAATAGAAATGTAGAGATGACATACCCTATCGTTTCCAACGTTAAAATATAAACCAAGGTACCCGAAAAAATGATTATGAAAGGCTTGTACTGCAATTTTTCATTCGATCCCTGTTGATTCTTCGTGATGAATGTTTCATAAAATAATCGGATACTTAATAAAACAAGTGCACTGCCAAGAATCAATGGAAATATGTCAGGACCAACTGCACTTCCATAGGAAGAACTTCCAAGACTCTTACTCCCAATGATAAAAAGAACACCTACAGCAAGAAACAATACAGATGCAATGTGATCGAATTTTAATGCCATTCGTAATCCCCCTTCTAAAAAAAATTTGAGGAAGGAGAGAGTTAACTCCTTCCCGTATTTTTTACTTTTGCATTCCTAATGCTGTTAATAATTGCTGAACTTGGCTTTCTTGCTCTTCTAAAAACTTTTTGAAATCAGAACTATTTCTATACTCCAATTCCCAGCCTTGCGTCTCTACTTCTTTTTTCCACTCAGGAGAATTAACGAGCTTATCAATGGCTTGTTCCCAATATGTTTTGGCTTCTTTTGACATTTTTTCCGGTCCAAAAACCCCGCGCCAAATCGTAAACTCTGCATCGACACCCTGTTCTTTTGCAGTTGGAACATCTTTAAAATCACCCGCTAAACGCTCGTCTGAGGTAATCGCCAACACGCGTACCTTACCCGCCTTTAAAAATTCTTTAACACTTGATGCATCGGTACCGATTACATCTGCGTTCCCGCCAAGCAGTGCCGTAATCGCTTCACCACCCCCATCATAGGAAACGTATTTAACTTTTGTTGGATCCACCCCATATTTATAAGCCGGGAGAATGGAAATTAAATGGTCCATGGATCCTGGAGCAGAACCACCTGCAAATGTTAGTTTACTAGGATCTTTCTTTACCTCTTCCAAAACTGATTTTAAGTCTGTGAATTTGGAATCCGCTTTTACAACAATTGCCCCGAAATCTTTTGTCAGTTGCGCCAATGGCGTTGTATTTTTAAAGCCATATGGACTGTTTCCTTCTTTTTTCAGATTGTTAATAACAATCGGTGGTGAATTGACAAAGAGCATGTTATTATTTTCAACTTGTTGAGTAGCGTATTCAGCCATAAAGACAGCACCGCCGCCACCTGGCTTATTCTCTACTGTTAAAGGCTGTTCGACCACTTTCATTTCACTTAGCACTTTTGTAAACGCGCGTGCGGTTAAATCCCAGCCACCCCCTGCCCCTGATGGTGCCACGACTGTAATTGCTTTCGTAGGATAGCCAGTACTTTCTTCCTTCTTACCTGGGCTTGCTGTTTCTTTACTGCTGCTACAAGCACCAAGGCTTAATGCCAATGCTCCTGCACATAATACTGCTGAAACTTTTTTAATAGAAAACATTTTTATTCCCCCTTGTAAACGTTTTCTTAATTTTACAAAATTTTTGACTATTTTATAGATTATACATTTAAACAGCATTAAAAACGTATTAACCATTTTGTTCATTTTGTTCACGAAAAGGGAAATCTCCATATAAAAAAGCTTGTAGACTTAGAATTTTGTCTACAAGCTAAAAAGGTTGTTTAATATTCTTATTTATTAAAGCTTACAGCTATTTTTGCCCCAACCACTGCGTTATTTTTTACTAAAGCAATGTTTGCATCCAAGCTTTTTCCTTCTGTTAACTCTTTTACTTTTCCTAGTAAAAATGGTGTTACATTCTTACCAGAGATATGTTTTTCTTCTGCCTCTTTTAATGCAGATTCAATGACATTCGTAATAACTTTCTCATCCATCGCAAATTCTTCAGGAATTGGGTTGGCAATAACGGCTCCACCTTTTAGGTTTAGATCCCATTTAACTTTTAAAGTAGAAGCGATTGTTTCTACATCGTCTGCACGGACGTTTACTTCGAATTCACTTTTACGCGTATAGAAGGCAGGAAGGACATCGGTTTGATAGCCAATGACTGGTACGCCTTTTGTTTCAAGATATTCCATCGTTAAACCTAAGTCTAAGATTGATTTCGCTCCGGCACAAATGACAGCTACGTTGGTTTGTCCTAATTCTTCAAGGTCCGCTGAGATATCCATCGTGTTCTCTGCTCCTCTGTGTGCACCGCCAATTCCACCGGTTACAAAGATATGAATTCCAGCTGCTTCTGCACAAATCATCGTTGCAGCAACCGTAGTTGCACCCAATTTCTTTGTCGCAATTAAATAAGCTAAATCACGTCTAGAGGCTTTTGCTACATCTGAACTTTTACCGAACATTTCTAATTCTTCTTCGGATAGTCCGATTTTAATTTTTCCATCCACGATGGCAATTGTCGCTGGAACTGCTCCATTATCGCGGATAATTTGTTCCACTTCGCGTGCTGTTTGAACGTTTTGTGGATAAGGCATACCGTGAGAAATAATCGTAGATTCTAAGGCAACAATTGGCTGTCCTTGTTCTTTTGCAATACGTACTTCTTCTGATAATTCAATATATTGATTCATAATAATTCCTCCATGTCTTTTTGTAATTGAACTGCGGATAATTCTTGCCGGACTGTATAAGGAGATTGCAATGTTTTTGAAGCATTCATACTTCCAGCCTTGGCAATTTCGTTTAGTGTCTTACCCTCTAACCATGAGTAAATAACGGCGGAGGAAAACGCATCTCCCGCTCCCGTTACATCCACAACTTCTTTAACTTCAATAGAAGGAACATGAAAGATTCCCTCTTCCTTATTCCCAACCATTGAGCCTTTTTTTCCATTGGTTATCACCACATTAGAAATCCCTAATGAAAGCCATTTATCAATCGCATTTTTCCATTCCTCTTCATTTCCGATTGCTATATTAAAGTAAGTTTCAGATTCATCTCGGTTGGTGATGAGCCAGGTAACACCATCTAAATCATCGGGTAATCGACTCATCTTTGGTGATGAAACGGGTATGAGAACAATCGGTAAATGATGATTTTTAGCGAATTGACACAAGAATTGGATGGTTTCTTTTGGACAGTTTAAATCGACGATAATACATTTTGATCGGCTTAAAAGTGAATCATTTTTTAAAAGTAAGTCAGGTGTGATTGCCTCATACACTTCCATATCCGCTAACGCGATAATTAATTCTCCGTTAACATCTAATACAGCCGTATAGGAACCTGTTGATTTTTCAGGAAATTGGGTCACCGTATCCAAGTTCATGTAAAGAGAGGATGATTCTGCAATGAATGACCAATCGCTATCAAGCCCGCTTGTGGATATTAGTGACACTTCCATCCCAAGCCTCCCAAGGTTTTCGGCAATATTTCGCGCCACCCCGCCTGCATTTTGAGTGGTGTATATGGGATTAGAAGTTCCTAACTGAGCTTTCTCTTTAACATGAAATTTACGGTCTATATTTGCCCCGCCGATACAAATAACAGGTTGAGTTTCACTTAAAATATAAGCCCTGCCTAATATATTTCCCTTTTTAATTAAACCGGAAATCAAATTTGCGATAGAAGGACGAGATAATCCTAATATTTCCGCGAGCTCTTGTTGAGAAACGTAAGGATTCTTACGTATTAAATCCAAAATTATTTGTTCTTTTTCATTCATTTTTTCAGGCATAAAATCACGCACCCATTACACTGATTTTCACTACTTATTGTGGATTAAAGGTGTTCAATTCTTCCCTTGTTTCAGGAACTTTTACCGTACCTGATTTAATCTTTTCAACCCATTCATTAACGGATGCATCAATCTCTGCTTTGTTTGCGGCATTTGCATTAATAGCTGCTAAGCCAACACCGTCTTCTGCTAAACCGAATAATGCCACTTCACCACCAGGGAAATTACCCTCTTTTGTTTTAGTCGCAAGATTCTTTACCGCTACATCCACTCGTTTTAATGCTGAAGTAAGAACAACATCTGGCCCCATGTCAGCTTGGTCACGGTCTACACCAATCACCCAAAAATCTTTGTCAGGATCGTTCGTCTTTCTATCATTGGCTTCCTTGAATATACCGACACCCGTTGCACCTGATGCGTGGAAGAGGACGTCTGCTCCTGAAGAATACATTTTCGAAGCGATTGCTTGTCCAACTTCAGCCTTGTCAAATGCCCCTGCATATTGAACATCCACTTTCACCTCTGGTTTAGCCGCTTTCACACCAGCTATGAAACCAAGTTCGAACCGTTCAACAACCGGAATTTCCATACCGCCAATAAAACCAATATGGTTAGACTTTGTTGTTTTCGCCGCTGCTATACCAGCAAGGAATCCTGCTTCCTGTTCTTTGAAGAGAATACTTGCAACGTTTGGCAGTTTTACTTCAGCATCAACGATAGCAAATTTAGCATCTTTTTGTTGATTGGCAATCTCCTCAACGGCTGCAGGCATTAAGAATCCAATCGCGTATACTAAGTCAAATCCTTCCCTTACGAGCCTATTTAAGTTTGTTGTATAATCGGCATCCGAATTGGATTGAAGGTAGTCATAGCCATCTTTACCTTTTTGCAAGCCATTTTCATTGCCGAAATTCTCAAGACCTTCCCATGAAGACTGGTTAAATGATTTGTCATCAACACCACCGATATCAGTTACCATTGCTACAGAGAAATTATTTTTACTATCTGCACCTTTGGCTGTACTCTCATCACTTTTCCCACAAGCTCCTAATAGTGTACCTGCTGCAAGAACAAGTGCCAGTCCCATTCCAACATTACGTTTCTTCAAAATAAGTTCCCCCTTATGATGTCGTGATATAAACTTTTGTTTAAAATTAAAACTTATGTTTATATATTACCTCTATTTTGAGATGTGGTCAACTCATTTTGTTTAAATCGTACATCTTTTAAAAGAATGTAAAAAAATAACGACATGTTAGCACCACCTGAGGTACTGTAGTGATGCCTGATAAAATTTTTTTCTAGGTCAGTATGGAGGCTAATTTTCCTTTTTTACTATATAATTGGTTCTAAAATATTTATGAGTCTTTATACACATAATAAGAGGAGCTTTTTTTATGAATCAGGAATTTCTATATATTATTATCATCATTGCCTTCGGGTATCTATTAAAGAAGTTAAATATATTACAAGAAAAAGACGGAGAAGTGATTTCAAAAATTATTTTTAAAATCACGCTTCCCGCCTTAGTTCTTGTAACCTTCGATTCAGTAAAAATAGAAACATCTCTAATATTGTTACCCGTAATTGTCCTTGTTTATGGAATCATTACCGCATTGCTAGGCTTATTCTTTTTTAAAAATGAAGAAAGAGAGCTTAAGGGCTCTCTTCTCATGCTTTCTTCCGGATTTAATGTTGGCTTATTCGCATTTCCATTAGTTTATGCCATTTGGGGCATAGAGGGGTTAACCTATTTCAGTATGTTCGATGTGGGAGCATCGTTTGTTGTCTTTGGAATTTCTTTTATTTTAGGGAGTTATTTTTCAGCAGAAGGTCTTACTCTTAATCCATTGGAAATTCTAAAAAAACTGTGCAAGTCTATTCCGTTAATGACTTACATTATTGCTAGTATTTTGAATTTTAGCCACATCCAATTACCAGATACGATTATTAATGTTGCCAGTACAATCTCAGGAGCAAATATACCATTATCATTGTTATTATTAGGACTCTTCTTAAATTTTAAGTTTGACAAACAATTCATTAAGCCGATGTTGAAATTTTTAACTTTCCGGTATGGTTTAGGTCTTACCGTTGGTTTAGTCTTATACTTTATCCTTCCATACGATATCATGCTTCGATCTACCATTCTGATAGGATTGTTACTTCCTGTTGCAGCATCAGCCTTAACATTTGCAGTTGAATTTAGATATAGCAGCACCAGTACCCGTTTCATTGCTACTATGTCAAATATTACGATATTAGTTAGTATTGTTATTTTATATATTTTTGCGAATTTTATCCTGTAAACCTTTTTATTGACTTTCTTAATAAATCGGTTTAATATAACAAAAGTAAATTGAATCATAAAAAAATCATTTGTTCGTGGACTTTTCTAGAGATCATTCTCTATTTTCGCCACACAGCTAAATCTAGAGCTGTGTGGCTTTTTTATGTTCTAATGATGAAAGGGGTAGAAAAAAATGAAAACTTGGCATTACGCACTACTTGTTTTATTAGGGGGATGCTGTTACGGAGCATTATCAACTTTTGTAAAACTAGCTTATTCTGCTGGTTTTACCAGCGCTGAGGTAACAGGAAGTCAATTCTTAATGGGGACTCTATTAATCTGGTTAGTAGCGCTATTTTCGAAAAAGAAAAAACTTACAATGCCGAAAATAGGTAAATTACTTATTTCCGGTATCCCACTTGGTTTAACAAGTCTATTTTATTACCAATCATTGCAATCACTTAACGCTTCACTTGCCATCATCTTTCTTTTTCAATTTGTTTGGATTGGCAGCTTATTTGAATGGTTTTTTTATAAAAAGAAACCAACGATGGGGAAACTTATTTCCATAGGCATTTTGGTTATTGGTTCCATTTTCGCCTCAGGAATTATTGCAGAAGGCAGTGGGGAAATGTCATGGCAGGGAACGCTTTGGGGAATGCTTTCTGCGATCACCTATACCACTTTTATCTTTGTTAGCAGTAGTGTGGAAAAAGATACACCTGTTGTTCAAAAAAGTGCTTTATTTACTACTGGGGGTATGATTACAGTTTTCATTCTAAGCCCACCAACACAGTTGCTCCATTTACCAGTCTTAATGGAAATTGCACCGTACGGTTTTTATCTTGGATTATTAGGGGTAGTCTTACCGCCACTTTTATTTACAATCGGTATGCCTTATGTTGGACCAGGTCTTGGGACTATCTTGACGTCCTCGGAACTTCCTATAGCGGTTATATTATCGTCCCTAGTCTTATCCGAACAGGTTAGTGCTTCACAATGGCTCGGGGTGATATTAATATTGGGTGGAATTGTAGTAGGAAATTTGAAAATATCTAAAAAGAAAATGAAGAAGTATGCAGTTTTGGAAAAGGAATCAACCACTTAAGAATTAATTGCCAGGCACCTTCAAGGAAAATGAGGGTGCCTGGCACTTTTTGGTGGTAAGGTTCTCACTATCGCACCAGAAACAGACGTTCAAGTTCCTCTTTCTCGTACTCCGAAAGGATCTTCTCTGCCAACGGAAATAGCACTTTTTCTTCTTTAGCGAAGTGCTGTGTTAAGGTAGCATAAGCTTGGACAGCGTATACTGTAATCCATTGCGCAGCGTTTTCATCCATGGAGTTTCCTGCCTGTTCAGCTTCAGTTAAAAAATCTTGCAGATGCTGCTCCGCCTTCTCATGTTCTTGTTCCATTACTTCGATTGTTTTGTCATTCTCATTAAGGCGGCGAGCCATCATTGGGAACAACCCTTCATCCTCACGTTTGGAATGTGCATTTAGCTCAATCGCGAAAGCTGATACCCGTTCATGCAATTTCGCAAACAATTGAACGACAGCAAGACCCGATTCAAATTCAATTTCTTCAGTGATTTCATAGAAATGATCCATGTCTTTCCTAAGCGACACATGCTCGTCCATTAATTGTTGTAAGGGAGCACATAATACAATGTTTGAAGATTCTATTGTCAAATCTCTCGTCTCCTTCTCTCCTATATACCAAACATCCATGATTGTTTCATAGTAATTCTTCTTACATCATACGCCAAATGTGCCAATGATTTTGTGATGACCATCACATAAAAACTGCCGGTTAGACAATGGCAATGAACGAAGATAATACACCCGTAATATGTTAAAAAGCACCTTCCTAGTCGGAAGGTGCCTCTATTTTCAACAATTTAGGGATTGGCATGTGCTCTTTGATATCATTTTAATCATTTCCTCAACTAGAGAAGGAACTTCTTCGAATGCGCTTTTCATGTGCAGCCGCTCTGTCCGTTTATGGGCATCCTTTCCAAAAGGACCGACATTTAAGACAGGTGCACGCAGCTGGGTCATTGCATCAAAAGGTATGCAATAACTGCTTCCCCATACTGGCGTATTTCCTTTAAAGGCAGTCCACCCTTCCCCTTCATCCTGGTAGTTAACATAGCTTAAGTCACTTATACCATTGAAATAATGAACCTGTTTTACAGGTAAATGAAATTTTTCTTGTCCTTTTTCCTTAATAAATTCGACACAACTCTTAACGAGGTCATCTTTAGAAGAATTTACCGCCGGATAATAGGGAGGTGCATAGATTAAGACAATGGCAGGTGCCAGCTCCTGGCATTCTATCATCAGACTGTCAGCTATCCGCAATGATTTCTCTCGGTCATCCCATTTAGGATTAGCCTGAACTTGAGCCTTTATCTCCTCCACAAACTGGTGGCCAAACTTACGAATCGTATGAGTTTGTAAATCCTCATAACGCAAAACACGTACTTCACCAATCGGCTCCACGGACTGTTTCAAACAAACCTCTTTATATGCCTGATTGCATGCCCCAGCTGAATCTATGGCAACTCTTTCAAATATCTCCATGATTTCTTCAGCATTCCTTTTCATTAAAAACACGTTGTACAATGCTGCAGAACGATATGGCGTTTGAGTTGAATATTCAAGCCGTAAGTCTTTTTGCTGAAGGGTAACTGGTAGCGGCGTGGTTTCACCGTTCACTTTTTCCTGGAGGCTCATATTCCACTCCATCCGCTGCGTCAAAAATGAAGCAATATATGGTGCAGTAATGCCACTTAGCGGTTCGCCTACATGTGTTTCTTTTCCATAGAAAAGCGCGGAAGGCATGATTTTTCCTATCGACCCGGAATAAACATAAAAGCTTCTGTCTCCAGGTTCCTGAGTAAATACCGGCTCTCCATTTAGGAACAGTTTATAGCTTATATTATGCTTGTCTTTTAATTCCAGGAGTTTCGTAACAGCTGCCCGCATTCCTGATGAATTCACCTCTTCATCAGGTACTGTCAGCAGAAGAAGATTAATCGGCCATTTCTCAACCGTTGCTTTTTCCAATAATCCCATATGCATGGCGAGCCCCATCTTCATGTCCATAGTGCCCCGTCCAAACAAATATTCACCAGATTTGAGATCCTTTTGTGCATCAACTTGCAGCTCATCAATTCTATTTAATAGTAATTTCGTCAATTCTTCGGGCTGGTAGGCATATTCCTCCAGGTCCCCATACTCTTCTGTATTTACTGTATCAAAATGACTTAGTAAAACAATCGTTTCCTCTGTATCTCCCTTATATAAACCTGTTAAGAACCGCCGCCCCATATCAGCCTCATGTAGTCCCAAATGGCTGGGATTCTCCTGAAAATATTGCAATTCCTGAAGTTTAGCTTGAACCTTGCCAGGAAACTCCCGCTCCCCCTCAGTTAACGTCATACTTCTCCAGCTTACCAATTCACACAATAACCCCCGCAGCCTATCCGGTGTTCCCCACCTAAGATGTTCCATAATTCATTACCCCTTTACATTCCAATTCCAATTATGCCCTTACAAATGGAGTGTCCGCCTGAGGTGGACACTGTCCACGAGCGGTGCCTGTCACCATTGTTTTTATCCTTTTAAATTCGAATCTGCATTTGCTTTGTTTTGTTTGTTTTTGATGTAGTAGAAGATATAGCATATTGCTAGGAATCCTAGTCCGATGAGGAGCCCTATTAGCTGTGTCGGGTCAAATGCCAGGAATATTAGGATAGATACGCAGAATACGATACATACGATCGGGATTAATGGATAAAATGGTACTTTGTATTCCAGATCCTCTAGTTTTCCACCCCCACGAAGGTACTTACGTCGGAACATTAACTGCGACAGGGCAATACCAATCCAGGAAATGGTCACGGAAATACCGGCAACAGACATCAAGAGAACGAATACCGTATCTGCGGCAATAAAACTTGTCAGTAGTGATAATAGCGAGAAGATCATCGTAAAAACAAGAGCTGTAAAGGGAACCTTCCGTTTTGAAAGTTTTCCTAACACTTTTGGAGCCATTCCCTCATGAGCCATGGCCCACAAAAGACGGGTGGATGCATAAATACAAGAGTTCCCCACTGATAATATCGCTGTCAGGATAACAAAGTTCATGATATCCGGTGCGAAAGGAATTCCAGCCAAATCCATTAAAGTAACGAATGGGCTCTCAAGTAACCCGAGTTCCTCGGATGGAAAAATTGCTGATAAGATAATAATAGAGGCCAAATAAAAGACAATGATTCTAAATAACACATTGCGAATTGCACGAGGGATATTCTTAGAGGGCTCTTCACTCTCTCCGGCAGCAATCCCAATTAATTCAGATCCCTGGTAAGAAAAAATAACATTCATCATCGTCACAAAGAGAATCGCAATTCCGGCTGGAAATAGACCAGATGGAGCTAGATTGTCTAATAATGGGGCAGGTCTGCCTTCAAGAGGAATAATTCCAAATATGGCTCCGGCACCAATAATAATAAAGAAGATAACAGCTAATACCTTTATACCAGCAAACCAGTATTCCGCCTCTGCGAAACCTCTTGTTGTTAAGGCATTAAGTCCGAATAATAGCAGGATAAAGACTGCACACCATATCCAAACGGAAACATCAGGGAACCACCTTTGCATGAGGATACCGGCTGCTGTGAACTCTACACCTGCCGTAGTGGCCGACCCGATAAAGTACATCCATCCTAAAGAAAATCCGGCAGAAGGGCTAATGAATTTACTTGCATAGGTCTGAAAAGAACCTGTTACAGGCATATGGACGGCGAGCTCTCCTAGGCAGACCATAACGAGGTACAAAATGATTCCGCCAAATATATACCCAACAAGTGCACCGCCCGCTCCAGACTGGTTAATTGTATAACCAGCATTTAAAAACAATCCCGTTCCAATAACTCCCCCTAATGAAAGCATAAATAAATGCCTGCGCTTCATGGAACGGTTTAATTGATTTTCCTGACTCACCTGATTAACTGTTTCCATTACCTCTCCCACCTCTCTTAAAATAGCTTTACCCCTCTATTTAATTAAAATCGCAGTGACAAGCAGCTTAATCCCCCGTCCTGTTTACGAAACTCTGACATCTCGAGTTCAATCGTTTGATAGCCTGCTTCATTAATTTTTTGTTTTGTTACAGGATAACCTGCAGGTATGATGACATAATCATTCACACGAATACAATTTGCAGCGTATTCTTCTTCAGGAGGAACAACTATTTTTTGATAGTTATTAAACTCCGGATGATCAATAAACTCCCCTGCGACAACAATCGTCTGATTACCTAAATAGGTAATACCTGTTTTTAAATGAAAGAATTTTTCCAACTCAATAATAGTACTTTTGTATCCTTCTAATTTTAAAATTGTTTTTAATTGCACGGC